>DAINBY010000001.1:0-491099 GCA_036732685.1 Candidatus Cybelea sp.
ACACGAACGGTTGCGGGACGGCGCCAGTTCGTGGGGCATCTTCGAAGATACGTCGCAATCGGGCACGTTTCTGGAGACGTTCCTCGTGGCCTCGTGGACGGAGCATCTGCGCCAGCATCAGCGTGTGACGAACGCCGACTACGTGCTGCAAGCGCACGTAATGCAGCTGCTTCAAGGGGATCCGCAGATATCCCATTTCATCGCTCCCAAAGCATAGCCGCCGCTTGCGCGCGGTCGTGAGATCCGCGAACGCAAGACCCCCCGAAGTTAGGTCTTTTGCTTCTCGACGCCGTGAACCAGGATACCGACGATATTGTTGACGATCGGATCCGGATTCATCTTCGGCGCTTGATGGCGCCAGCTCATCGCAGCGCCGACTAGCGCGGAGGCGATGAGGAGCGCGGTGCAATGATCGAATGAAGGTTGGAGGAACTCGGCAAGCTGGACCTCGATGGCGGTCTCGAACTGTGGCTCGAAATCGCGATCGATCTTACAGGCACGGTGCTGGCCGACGAAGCCGAAGACGTTCTTGCCGACGGCTTCGAGCAACTCGCGCGTATCGGGCGCGCTCAACGGATCTCCCTCGGAGAGTTTGGCAGCGACATCGTCGCGAATGATGGCGTCGAGTAGCGCAAACTTATCCGGGAAATGCGCGTAAAACGTCGCGCGGTTAATCGTTGCGCGCTCGGCAATGTCTTGCACGCTGGTCGATTCGAAGCTCTTTTCCGCGAGCAGCGACTTGAGCGCGTCACGGATCAACTTTTGCGTGCGCGTTACCCGGGGGTCGACCCGAGCCTCTTGCGCGATTGCACTGCTAACCATCAGTTTTCCGTTCTCGTTGGATAATCGACACTTTCGCCGTTTTGTCGGTTGACGCACTCTCCCGACAGTCGTATTATACACGACACACGGCGCCTATACAACGAATGTTGCTAAAAACCTTGTGAAGCAAGGCAAGTAGGCGCCTGCAAAGGATAGCTACAATGAAAATTCTTCACATCGACTCGAGCATCACCGGGGACCAGTCGGTCAGCCGGCAGCTGACCGCGCGGATCGTCAACCGCCTCCGCCGGACCAGCGCGGCATCGGTCCGGTACCGAGACCTGGCACAGGACCCGCTGCCGCACCTCACGTTCGCCCCCGAGGCGCAGGTGGCGCACTCGGCCAGCCTCGCCGAGTTTCTCGAAGCCGACGTCATAGTCATCGGCGCGCCGATGTACAACTTCGCGATTCCGAGCCAGCTCAAGGCGTGGATTGACTCCATCAACGTGGCGGGCAAGACATTCCGCTACACCGAGAAGGGTCCCGTGGGCCTGGCCGGTAGCAAACGCGCGATCGTGGCGTCGTCGCGTGGCGGCGTTTACTCCGATGGACCGATGACCGAGCTCGACCATCAAGAGCAATACTTACGCACAGTGCTGGGCTTCATCGGCATCACCGACGTTGAGTTCGTTCGCGCCGAGGGCGTCGCGATGGGCGCCGATGTAAGGCAGAGCGCGATCGACCGCGCTTTGGCGCACGCCGACACGCTCGGAGCACCCGAGGCGGTGGCGGCATAATGAAAGACGCACTCTATACCATCGCCCGCATCTTGCTGGGAGCGACATTCGTCGCGTTCGGGTTGAACGACTTCGTGCCGTTCATTCCCAATCCACCCTCGATTCCGCAGTATGCAGGGACATTTTTCGGAACGATGGTGCAGTCGCACTTCTCGTACTTCGTCTTCGGCGTGCAGCTCGTCGCGGGCGTGCTCCTAGTGATCAATCGTTTCGTGCCTCTCGCGCTCGTCCTACTGGCCGCGGTCATCGCCAACATCCTGGCTTTTCACATCACGATGTGGCCCGCGACCATCTTTCCGATGCCGCTGATTGTCACCGCACTCTGGTTTGTCGTAGCATGGCGTTATCGCGCGAGACTCAATCCGTTGCTGCAACCGGCATAAGGAGAAGATGACGTGTCTAAGACAATTATGCTCGTGGGCTTCGGCCCCGGCACCGCGACCGCCGTAGCCGAACGATTCGGAAGAGAGGGATTCTCAGTAGCGCTTATTGGGCGAAACGAAGATCGCCTGCTAGCGGGAGCTTCGGCGCTGAAGGCTCAGGGCATCAACGCGCGCGCCTTTCCCGCAGACGCCGCGGACCCAGCGTCGATCCGTGCGGCGGTTCGGAGCGTGCGATCGCAACTCGGGCCGATTACCGTTCTCCACTGGAACGCGTACGGAGGCATGGAAGCGGGCGACCTGCTTACAGCCGACACAGTTTCGTTAGACAAACTCTTCGACGTAGCCGTATTCGGGCTGCTCGCTGCTACGGCCGAAGCCCTTCCCGACCTCAAACGAGACGGCAGCGGCGCGCTGCTCATCTCGAATGGGTCGTTCGGGGTAGTCTCGCCGGAGATGGATGGGGTCGCCGTCAATTTTCACCTCATGGGTCTCGCGCTTTCGAGCGCCGCGAAACACAAGCTGGCCGGATTGCTCGCGGAGCGGTTAAAGGGCGAAGGGATCTACGTTGGCGAGGTCATGGTGTACCGCACGATAAAGGGAACTCCCTCGACCGACGGCGACTCCGTCGACCCTTCGGTCATCGCCGATATGCATTGGCAGCTCTATGAATCCCGCGGCGAAACGCGCGCTGTCGTTAAATAGACCGCCGCAAAGCGTGTAACTATGCCGGACGAGCCCCACATCACGATTGCGAAAAACGGACCGTACCTCGTATACGGCGGTCTTCCGCTGAACGTCGAGACGATCGGCACCAACGACGAAGGCGGCTCGTGGACGTGGGACCAGGGTCGCGCTTTGGACGCACCCGAGTCCTACGCCTTGTGCCGTTGCGGGGAGTCGTCAACGAAGCCATTTTGCGATGGAACGCACAAACGCGTTGGCTTTGACGGCGCCGAAACCGCCTCGCGCGAACCGTTCGATCGCGAAGCGGAAGTGACCGCCGGACCGGCGATGACACTCTACGACGATCGCCCGCTCTGCGCATACGCGCGCTTCTGCGACAACGCTGGAACGATCTGGGAGCTGATCGAGCGAAGCGACGACGGCGAAGTGAGGCGTATCGTCGCGCACGAGGCAACGCACTGTCCGTCGGGGCGGCTCGTCGTCCGTGACCGCGCTACAGGCGAGGTGATCGAACCGGAGTTCAAGCCGTCGATTTCTCTTATCGAGGATCCCGCGATGAAGTGTAGCGGGCCGATTTGGGTACGCGGAAACGTGCGCGTAGAGGGCGCCGACGGTCGGCAATACGAGGTGCGCAATCGCGTCACGCTCTGCCGCTGCGGCGCTTCGCGGAACAAGCCATTCTGCGACGGCTCGCATGCCGACATCGGATTCAGCGATGGACTGACAGCGTAACGCTCAAATGGACAAGATCGGCGCAACGTTAACAACAGGGGAGCACCAAGTGACTAATCCAACGGTTCTAGAACAGGCTTTCAAGATCCAGCGGGCGGGGGATCGCGCCTTCTACGATCACGGCTGGCTGCGCACGAGTCACTCCTTCAGCTTCGCCGACTACTACGATTCGCAGAACGTCAATTGGGGAGCCCTTCGGGTGTTCAACGATGATCGCGTTGCTGCCGGCCAAGGTTTTGGTACGCACCCACACCGCGACATGGAAATATTGACGTACGTGTTGGCGGGTCAACTAGAGCATCGTGACAGTCTCGGAAGCCATGGCGTCGTTAGGGCGGGAGGCGTGCAGTACATGAGTGCAGGCACGGGCGTTCGTCACTCGGAGTTCAACCATTCGCAGACCGAAGAGCTGCATTTTCTGCAAATGTGGGTACTGCCAGGACGTCTCGGTGAGAAGCCTCGGTACGGTCAAGTCGATTTTGACGACGAGGAGCGCCGTGGCAAATGGCTGGTCGTGGCCTCCGGCCGACCTAGCGTCGAAGGGCGAATCTTGTTGACGCAGGACGCTTCGTGCATGGTCAGCCGGCTAGAAGGGCGCAGCTTGCGCCACACGTTTGAACCTGGCCGCCTCGGCTTTCTATTCGTGGCCGACGGAGAAGTCGTCGCTGAGGCATTCGGCGACGACGATGCCCCGATTGGGAAGGCCACACTTGCGGCGGGGGACGCCGTCCGCATGTCTGCGGCCATACGTTTGAGCGTGAGGGGTGTTGGTGAACTGGTGTTGTGGGATCTCCCTGTTAACTCCGACCCGCGTGGGTAACGTTTTTCTCCGATCCGCTTGAAGAAATCGTCGCCGTCCGCTGCAACCCCTTGCGCGCAGCGCTCATGCAAAGGGGCGGAAGGTCTTAAGGGCTGCAGCCGCGAGGTACTTCTGAAGCATGAGCTCACCCATTACCGTTTACACCGCAAAGAAGGTCGTAACGATGGATCCGGGCCGCCCCGAAGCGACGGCAGTCGCCGTCCGCGACGGCTCGATCCTCGGTGTGGGCTCACTGAGCGACCTGCAGCCATGGTTGCAAGAACAGCGCTACGAGTTGGTGCGCGATTTCGAGGGGAAGGTCTTGCTGCCGGGGTTGATCGATCCGCATCTTCATCCGTTCATGGCGGCGGCGATGATCATGACCGACATGGTAACTGCGTTCGAGTGGGAGCTTCCGTGGGCCACCATCAAACCAGTTCGCGGAAAGGAAGCGTACATAGCCGAGCTTCGCCGAATCGAACAGGCCAAAAGCGACCCCTCTGAACCGCTATTGAGCTGGGGGTATCATCCATTTTGGCACGGCGCGCTCGCCCGTGCCGATCTCGACGCAGTCTCCGCCTCCCGCCCGATCGTCGTGTGGCACCGCTCGGCGCACGAGATGTTCTTCAATACGGCGGCGCTGCAGCGTTGGAACCTCACCGAAGACGAGGCACGCTCCCATTCGAGCGTAGACTACTCCGCCGGGCACTATTGGGAATCCGGCATGGTCGAGCTCGCAGCGGCGAAGCTCGCACCCTACATGTTCGATCGCACGCGCTTCCTCGCCGGGGTGGGGCGCGCGCGCGACGTCGTTCGCTTCGGCGGAATCACGACGATTGCCGAGATGTCGTTCGGCATCACCGATCCGGATCTCGAATGGCTTGGCCCCAAAGCGGTGCTCGATCGCGACGACGTCCCCTTCCGGACCTTTTTCGTGGCCGACGCAAAGACGCCGACGATGAAACTGGGCGCGGAGCAAGCCCTCGCGTGGACCGACGCTCTGCCGCAGCGCAACACTCACCGTTTGCGCTTTGGGCGGCATGTGAAGCTTTTTGCGGACGGCGCTTTCTATTCGCTGGGAATGCAAATCGGTGGCGCAGGCTACATCGATGGTCATCAGGGCGAGTGGATGACGCCCCTTCCGCTATTCGAGCAGCTCGCGACGACATTTTGGAACTCCGGATACCAGATTCACGTCCATACCAATGGCGATGAGGGGCTGGAGATGGTGCTACGCACGCTGCAAAGGCTGCAAGATGCAAACCCCCGCTTCGACCATCGCTTTACAATCGAACATTTCGGCTACGGCACCGACGAGCAAGTCGTGAAGCTGGCGCGCCTGGGAGCCATCGTTTCGGCCAATCCGTACTACATGTACGAGCTGGGCGACGAATATCTTCAAAAAAGCCTCGGAAGCGACCGGACGTCGAAGATGGCGCGGATCGGCAGCATAGCACGCGCAGGCGTACCCCTCGCGTTACACTCGGACTTCGCGATGGCGCCCGCCCAGCCGTTACGGCTGGCGCAGATCGCGATCACGCGGCGCACCGCCGGCGGTGCGCAACTCGCCGAAAGCGAGCGGCTGACGCTCGATCAAGCGCTACGCGCGATTACCCTGGATGCCGCCTTCATGCTCGGCCTCGAGAACGAAATCGGCAGCATAACTTCCGGAAAGCGCGCCGACTTTACCGTCCTCGCCGAGGACCCGTACGCCATCGACCCGGGCCAACTCGCCGACATACCGATTTGGGGAACGATATTTGAAGGAAAGCCATTCCCGCGACAGCCGGCGGCCGATGGGCGTTCGTCAGGGGCCTAGCCCTTCTTCCAATACTCCTGAAACGCGGTGAGCGATCTTGTTTCGACGTGAAAGCGGACCGCGATCAACCGGGCCGCAAAGACCACGCCAATCGTCGCCCATGCAGAGACGAACTGTCCGAGTGACGTGAAGTTGATGAGTGCGATGAACACGCAACAACCGAGTAGCGCTGCACTCTCTTCGATCGTGCCGGGTTTGAACATGTGTGGCTCCTCGCGGTTGAGGACGTCGCGCAGGATGCCACCTCCGACCGCATTAACCATGCCCACGACGCCAACGCCTATCAGCGGAAGGTGCGCCGCCAGCGCGAGATTCATCCCCACAACCGCGTATGCTCCCAGACCCATCGCGTCGATCAATGCAGTGATCACGTTTAGGTGTGGGACTCGTTGTACGCGCCGTCCGAAGAGCGTGACGAGCACGACCGCCGTGACGATGAGATAGAGATATACCGGCGTCCTGACCAGCATCGGAACCCTCTGCAGGAAAATACCGTCGCGCAACAAGCCTCCGCCGGTTGACGAGACGAGAGCGACCGTTGCGATGCCGAGGAGGGCGTAGCCCCGGCGCGCGCTCAAGAGCGCGCCGCTGATAGCCCACAGGAACGTCGCAGCGTAGTCGAAGTATGGAGGCAGGAGAAACGCCTGCCGTTGAAACGCCTCCAGATGGTGCTCGATCGACGGCATGAATTAAGGCCTTCGGCAGCGTCCCAAGAGCGTCCGCCTTAGGCACAAGCACACAAACGTGGAGTTACGATGAAGAACGTCGGAATCGCCGGGTTAGGGAAAATGGGAAGCGCGATTGCACGAAACTTGCTCGATCGCGGCTTCCGCGTCTCGGCATGGAACCGGACGCGCGCTGCGGTAGACGAGCTGACCGCCGCCGGCGCCGCCGCCTGCGAATCTCCCGAAGCATTAGTCGCCGGCGCAGATGCGGTCATCGCGATGCTCTGGGATGATGCGGTTGCGCGCGAGATCACGCTCGGCCGGATCATTCCATCGGCAAAAGCGGGTCAGCTCATCGTGGAATCCTCGACGCTCTCGCCGCAGATGTATCAAACGCTGGCGCAAGCTGCGGGGGAACGCGGCGTGGATTTTCTCGCGTGCCCGGTCGTCGGCAGCATCGATAGCGCGCGCACCGGCAGCCTCACGATTTTCCCCGGCGGATCGACGACCGCATTGGAACACGCGCGTGAGCTCTTGGCCGCGATGGGTTCGACGGTGACGTTTTCGGGATCGCCGGTCGCGAGCGGTTTTTTGAAACTTGCGAGCAACTCGGTCTTGGGAGTCATCGCCGACTCCGTCGGCGAGTTGCTACGTATGACCGACCGTGCCGGTGTCGACCGCACGCTCGCCGTCGACACGATCGTACATGCGTTCGAGCGCGCCTCCGGAAAGCGCGAGCAACTCGTCGATCGCGATACCGAGCCTCGCTTCTCGGCGAGCGCCCTGCTCAAGGATCTCCGTCTTGCCAGAGACGCGCGGAAGAGCGTGAGCGCAGGCGGCGAGGTCATGGATTGCGTGCTCGCGGAGTTCGAAAGGGCCGTCGAACGGGGCCTCGGCGATCGGGACTACATCGCCGTCGCGCTCGAGCGCGAAGCGGCGACGTAACCGTTCTCTCCCTGGTACCGTACCGTACGGACTTTACGTGCTGCTTCGCATATGCTGAATCTTTAGGGTGCCAGAGTAATCCGTGCTCAAGCTCGAGGGAGAACGTTTCATGTTTCGTTACAATCTAGCCGGGCTCGCGTCGAGCACCGCGGTCGCAGCAATGTTACTTGCCGGCGGCTGCTCAGGAAGCTCGCAATTCGGCAGCCCTATCTCGCCTAATTCGCAGCAGCAGGCATCGAGCTTTGGTCCGAATAGCAAAGCCATGACCTACGTGAGCACAATTGGCGGCACTACCGTGTACGGGTACCGGAGCGATAACCAGGCTAATCACCCGCCAGTCTGCACCGTGGGTCCATTCGCAAGCGTTAACGGCGGCATTGGCGTCGATCAGTCCGGGAATCTGTGGGTCCCCGACCAGGGTGCCAATCCCAAAACCGTCACGGAGTATGGTCCGAATTGTGGACGGCCGAAGACCGTGCTCACTATATCCGGGGACACTCTACCCGATAATGTGGCGTTTGATACGAAGGGCCACGTGTACGTTGCAAACGCTGAAGCGAACAGCGGCGGGCCAGGAAACATCTTGCAATACACTGGGACCACGGTCACTAAGACGCTGACGGATGCCGACATCGCGACGCCGCAAGGACTCGCCATCGACGAGAGTAACAACGTATGGGTCTCGTACCGAGATCCCGGTAGCACCGGTACCTACGTCGCAAAGTTCCCGGGCGGGAACATGCCGGCTAAGCTGTTCCACAATATAACGCTCGGGTTCCCCGGCAGTCTCCAGTTCGATCAAAGTAAAAACATGCTAGCCTTGGCTCCCGGCGTTCCGGCTATGTACATCTACGCGCCGCCGTACAAACAGAAGAAACCGACGGCTCAACTGCCTCTGCAGAACGCTCCCACCATGTGCACCCTGGGGCGCGCCCAAACCAAACTGTACTGCTCCAACGGTTTCTACAGCAAAGTGGATATTTACACGTATCCAGCCGGGACCTATCTCTACAGCTACACCAACGGCCTGTCTGGCCTGCTCCCAGATGGCATCGCAAACAATCCGGCCCCTCGCAACTAATCTGCCTTAGTACGCTAGTCTCGCCGAGGCGACGTCCGTGCCGGCGCGCTGCAGGACGATCGACCGGATACGCTCGCTCGGACGCACGAGGAGCGTCGCCGTTTCGCCGGCACTCCCCAAGGCGCCGAGATCGGCGGCGCCCGCCGCCGTCTGCGCGATCGCATGCAAGGCGCCGCCGGGCTTATCTGCAATGATGTAAATCCACGAACCGTCTCGTGCGTAAAGTATCTTTGCTGCGACGGGATTCGCAGACTCCGGGCTCATCGAGACGTGATTGAAATGGCTGTGGACCATGGTTACGAGTGCGACGTCTTCGGCCGCTAGCCGTTCACGGAGCACGAGCGCCTGCCACCCCCCGAGAAAAGCCAGTGCGAACGCTGCCGCAAGTGCGAGGGGGAAAAGGCTTACTCGGCGTTTCGCGCTCGGCCGCGGTCGTGTGGATTCGCGCAGGCGATGCTCCAATTCCGGAGAGGGCGTGGCCTGCGGCAGCGCCGCTGCCAACGACGCTGCGACGGCTTGCGCTTGTGCTACGCGTTCGGCGCATTCCGAGCACGACGCAACGTGGCGCTCGACGTTGCGCGCCGCAACGTCGTCGAGCAAGCCGAGCGGATAGAGTTCCGCGTCTTCGTCCAGATGAGTGGTCACCAGCGGCTCCCCCCTGGACTTGCCAGTTCGGTCTGCAACTTGCGCATTGCCATCGAGATGCGGCTCTTGATCGTGCCTAGAGGAGCGTCGAGCTCCTTCGCGATCTCGACGTGAGTTTTATTTCCATAGTAGGCGAGCGTGAGGGCGATCCGCTGCTCCTCCGGGAGGCGGCGCAGTGCATCCTGCAATCGTTGCGTTTCGACGGGGTCGACCACCGGTGCATCGACCGCCGCCACCGGAGCGAGGCGCGCGGCTTTGAGCTCGCGAGCATCTCGACGGCTTTCACTTCGGAGCGTCGCGAGCGATTCGTTGCGCACGCACATAACCAAGTACGCCTTTAACATCTCGCGGTTGCCCTTGAATTGATTCGGGGACCGCCATACGCGCAAGAGGGCGTCGTGAACGCAATCTTCAGCGCGTGCGTTATCAGAGATGATATGGCGAGCAATGCTGAAGAATAGACGCGCCCACATCGCGTAAACCCTCTCGAAGCCCGAGGGCTTGCGCTCGGCAAAGGCCTCGACGAGCTCGTCCATCTAACGGCTGACATACGGCTCTGTGGGATTCACGACCTTGGTATGCCGCCGAGGCGGGTTTTGGATGACCCGACCCATCCGCGCACACCCGCGGCGGCATATGCACCCACATGAACAAGCTCTTCGCCACCCTGCAAATCGCCCTGCTGGCCGTCACCCTCACCGCCGGCGCCAGCGCTGCCGCCCCGCCTCTCCTTCCCGCCGTCGCGACGGTCCACATCAAGGATTTTAAATACAATCCACCGGCGCTAACCATCCACGTTGGCGACCGCGTCACATTCGTCAACGACGACGACGAAGCGCACACCGTCACGGCCACCGACAAGTCGTTTGACTCCGAGGGTCTCGACACCGCCGGCACGTGGCAGCACGTGTTCGCAAAGCCGGGCACCTACCGCTATTTCTGCGAGCTACATCCCTATATGAAAGCGACCATCGTCGTACTGCCTACGTCGAAGTAAAGGAGCCAAAAACATGAAACGCGACGACTTTCTCAAACACGTTGCCTGGACCGGGTCCGGTATTGCGTGGTCCTTGTCGAGCGGCGGCCTATTCAATGCTCAAAAGGCACTGGCCGCCGACGGTGGCATTTCGTTCGTTCAAATCAGCGATAGCCACATCGGCTTTGCGCGCCCCGAAAATATGGACGTAACGGGAACGCTTCAAAAGACCATCGCTGCGATCAACGCGATGCCTGTGCAACCGACGTTCGTCGTTCACACCGGCGACGTGACCCATCTTTCCAAGCCCGCACAATTCGATACGGCCAAGCAAATCCTCGATACGCTCAAGGCTCCACTCGTTGTCCTGCCTGGAGAACATGACGTCATCGGTACTTCAGATGCATTCTTCCAAGCCTTTCGCCGAAGCGACGCCCCCAAGGGGTGGTTCTCCTGGGACCAAGGCGGCGCGCACTTCTTGTCTCTCGTCAACGTCTTCAACTTCGAAATCGATGGGAAGCTCGGCACCGAGCAGATCGATTTTGTCGAGAAGGACCTCGCGGCGCAGAAGAACTCAACCCCGATCGTCGTCTTCGCTCACGTTCCGTTATACGCGCTCTTTCCGCCATGGGGCTGGACCACGGAAGACGGCTCGCGCGTCCTGGCGGCGCTGCGTCGCTTCAATGCGGTAACCGTGCTCAACGGACATATACATCAGATCGTCCAGCACACCGACGGCAACATCCGGTTCGCAACCGCCGCTTCCACCGCGTATCCGCAACCGGCACCGGGCACGGCGGACAAACCGGGCCCGTTAAAGGTGCCGGACAGCAAGTTACTGAGCGTTCTCGGATACCGCAGCGTGGAGATCGCACGCAATGCTGCAACGATCACCGATCGCTCACTGCAAACGTAGCTTAAACTTTTTTCATAACGCCACGTTATGCTAAATACAACCCACACACAACATCACTTGAGGAGAATCAGATGAAACCACCCCATCACATTGGAGCCGTCTGCATCGCCATGGCGCTCGCAGCGTGCTCCGGCGCGCAGCCCGGTTCAATAGCGAACCCGGTTCCGGCGGTCGGCGCACCGCAGACCTCTTCCATGACCGGCCGCCAAACGACGAGTGCACTCATTCTTGTCGCGAACGTAAACATCGGCTTGGGCGGCTCGGTTCTGGAATATGCCGAAAGCGCAAACGGGAACGTTGCGCCGAGCACCGCGATCAGTCACATTAACGGACCCTTTGCGATCGCCTTCAGTTCAACAGAAGGAATCGGCATTGCAAACGGCCACATCGAATCGGGCGGCCAGGCCGGGCTCCAAACGTTCGGGCTGGCGGGCGATCTCTTGACCGGGATCTCGTGCTTTCCCAAACCCGGTGAGACGAGCGCCGTGGCGTTCGATAGGAGGGGCGAGCTCTTCGTTTCCGCGTTCTTACCAGAGGGCGGCCGCGCCGTCGAGGTATTCGCGCCCGGAGCGAACGGCTGCGTTAAACCGAGGCGTACCATTTCCGATGCCGGCGGCCTCGCAATCGACAGCCACAACGTTCTCTACGTGGCGAATTCGGAGACGGCAACGATCGATATCTTTCCGGCGGGATCGTCCACCATGGAGGCCCAGATCGGCGGAAGCAACACCGGGCTGGGACCTCCCGGCACTGCGTTGCCTAGCGACACGGTCGCCGTTGACGCTTCGCGCAACGTCTACGTCTTCGATGCTAAGACTGCGACGATCAGCGAGTTCGCCGCCGGAGCAACCGGCAACGTCGCGCCGATCCGCACCATCTCCGGCTCGAACACCGGACTCGACGGAGGGAATGGCTTCAGCTTCGGGCTAGCAGTCAGTAAGAGTGGTGAGATATTCGTTTCTAACCCGGGCTCGAACGCGATCCTTGGATTTGCAGCGACTGCAAGCGGCAACGCTGCGCCGATCCAAACGATCGCCGGCAGTGCCACGGGACTTGGCGACCCACTCGGCGTTGCATTAACGGAGTAACGTTTACTCCCTCGGAACCCGCATACGGCTTCGCGATTCGCGAAGCCGTTGTTGCTTTTCCGCCTTGCGTTTTTACACTTCCTTCATCCGTAACGTGTACGCTTTACGTAAGTCGAACACCATTCGTTTAACAGGAGGCTTACACGGCGACATGTTTAGAAAATCCTTAGGAATCTCGGCATTGGTCGGCGCAGCAGCGCTGGCTGCATGCAGCGGCGGTTCCGGCGGCGGCGGCGTTGCGGGCGGGTCCTATGGCGGCCCTCCCGCGACGTCTCCACCGCAACAGAACTCAAACGTTCCCATTCGTCGGGCCGTCGCGGGGAAACCGGCTTTCGTCAATCCCTCTAACGACCACACGCTGTATTTCTTGGACGTCGACACGTCGGTCGGCGGCAAGTGCACCGGCGGCTGTCTTTCGGTCTGGTTCCCTCTCGTACCGAGCAAAGGATCGCAGGCACGGGGCGGCTTTACGATCGTCAATCGATCCGACGGCACGAGCATGCAGTGGGATTACAAAGATCATCCGCTCTACAATTACTCCGGCGATAGCGGGCCCGATCAAGCAAACGGAAACGGCATTCCATTCGCCGGCGGTCATTGGCACATCGCGCGCCCGACAACCTAAGAAGCCAGATCCAAGCCATCGCGTACGTCATTGCGGAAGCGGCCGCGGCCCCTTCCGCAATCTTTCTCCACACCGAGGCGGATTTTGGATGGCCCGTCCCATCCGCGCATACTCGCGGCGGCATATACACCTACATGAACAAGCTCTTCACCGCCCCAAACTCTTCAAAGGAATAGCAAAGTGTTGACTTCTCTGATGCTAGGCTCCCTGATTGCATTCGCTTCGGCGCCGCCGATCGAACTCGCGAGTTGCGAGGTGTCGCCGCCCGTCACCATCCTGAGCAACGACGACGCTCCCTCCACGGTCGGCCCATCGGCTTTACACGTGCGCTTCTCCGATATCGCTGCCGAACCGATCTCGCGGGTGACCTTCACCCTCGACGACGGCGCGGCCGTCAACGACGTCGGGACCTTCAGCCCCGGCGTATCCATCGATCATAATCTTCGACTGGCGAGCACCGCGGCCACATCCTGCGTCGTCTCGGCCGTCACGTTCGCAAACGGAACAACGTGGTCTGCATCGCAACGGCGCTCGCAGCGTTCTCCGGCGCGCTGAGTATCCAGAACACGGCATAAGCTCGATGGGTGCAGCCTACGTCTTCAGAACCTTCAGCACCGCCTCGACCGTATTCCAGTTTCGCGTTGTGACCGGCACACCCAGAGCTTTATCGATCTGGCCGAGATACGAAATCGTCTTCACGTGGCGCCGGTAGACGCCGAAAACGAATTGATCTTTCCGTCCGACGATACGCACGTACCAATCGTCGTTCGAAGGGATTCCGAGGGGCATGGCAGGCAGCCGTCCGGGCACCGGTTCTATAAGGATACTAACAAAGCGTACGTGATCCGGATCGACCGTGATTCGTTGGAATGGGGAGCGGCTCTCGAGAGCGAGCACGTCCGTACCCTCGCACAGCGCCAGTTGCGCATCGAATGGCAAACGGCGGACGAGCTCCGAGCGAAACGTTTGACTGGAACCAGGGTTGCGAACGACGAACAGACCCGTGGCTCCGACGTTGACGACGTCGAATCGCCGTAGCTCCTTGGCCAGGAGCGAAGGGCGAAACCGCCGATGCCCGCCAACGTTCGCGCCGCGTAAGAAGACTACGATTGCCATGCCGTCCCCCTTCGGGCTCGGCGCCCTCGATCCGTGAACCCTGGGCGCCGGCCGTGCGCCTCGCCACCACTAGAGAAGGAGAAATCGAGTTCGACGCCCACCATCCTACTCAGGATCGCGTAACTTTGACGAAAGAAGGGACCGAAAAATGCTGAAGGTTGGCGATCACGTTCGCATCGATGGGAGCGCGGAAGAGGGTACCGTAAGAGAGGTTCATCCGCACGAAATCCTCGTGCGAGTGAAGGTGCCCGGAGGGCATGAAGAACGCAAATATGCTCACGAAGATCTCCGGCTCGATCCTACGTTAAGCGAAGTCTCCAAATTTGTAGATCACTAACGCCGAGTTGGATATGTTGACGGTCCAGAGATGCAAGCGGAGTCGTGGGTCACCTGCAGTGCGATATATGTTGCTACGGATCTGGGCCGTCCTCACCATAGGACTGCTGGCGGGCGCGCTCGGCGACGCGGGGACCGAATTTTCCGCGACGTTTGGTTGGTTAGCAGGCGCTACACGGGACGTTGACCATCAGGGGATCCTCCCCGTGTTCGCAATCACCTTTACGCTGGCCCTTAGCCTTGCCGCTTACATCGTCGGATCCCGCATCGTGCCTGACGACCCGCTCGTGCGCAGGCTCGACGATGTGCGCGCCCGTGCGGTTGACGCGATCGCCGCATTCGGCGGCAGTTGCATCACCGTCGTTGCGATGGAAGGCTACGAAACGCACTTTGGCGGGTTGGCGCCATTCGACGCACACTCCGTCGTCATCGCACATGCTCCGATTCTGATCCTATCCTTTGTGACGATCGCGGTCGCGGCACGAATGATGCTCGGAGCGGCGATTCGCTGTGCGGCACGCAGTGGAGCGTTGGCCGCAGTACTCTTGACGTCGTTCCTGCGGCTTTCGCGCTCTCGCCCGGCAACACCCAAGCACGCGACGATGCCTCATCCGGACATGAGTTGTTCTCACGTCGCGCCTGAAATCATCAAGTCGCGCGGGCTCCGCGCTCCGCCGCGCACGCTCCCAGGCCTAGCCTAGCCTAATCAACAAGCCGCGACGCGTGCGCCGTCACGCGCCGCTTGGGGAGCGAGTTCTATGCGAACGATCACTCGCATTCTTTTCGTACCTTTTGCGATAGCGCTTTCATTTCAACGCGCCGAGACTGCCGAGCTCGTCACGGGCGCGATTTTGGGGACCGTCTCTACGACGACCCGCGCGCCAATCGCCGGCGCGCGCCTCTGGGCGCTCGCGCCGTCGGGTCACTACGCCGGCACGACCGACGCGAGCGGCCGATTCACGATTCTTGGAGTTGCGCCGGATACGTACGCGGTCGGCGTTGAAGCGAACGGCTACGAACTGGCCAATGCAACGGTCGTCGTGCTGCCCGGCGAGCATAAGCGTCTCGCCATCGTCTTGCTCGCCAAGCTTAAAGAGATCGCGAAGGTCGAAGCCAAGGGTGGGGCGTTCGCGCTCGGCAGCACAAGCGACGTCTTCACGGTACAGGGTGGACAGGCTCAAGCCGGGACGCCGCAAGCCTCCTCATCGGGTCTCGCCAACTATTCGCGTGACTCCATCCAGGGCGCAATCTCGAACGTCCCGGGTATCCAGCAAGACTCCTTCGCGAACGTGATCGTGCGCGGCGGAAAAGTGCAAGACACGGTCTATGATTACGATTCCGTTCCCGTACCGCAAGGTCTCATCGCCGAACCCGGAGGCAACATCGTCGGGGCGCAACTGGGCACGGCAGGCGTCGGTTCCGAAACCGTTACGCTCGGCGGTTACAACGATGTCAGCCAAAACGCTCTAGGTGGCGTCGTCAACGAAGTGCCGCTCACCGGGACCTATCCCGGAACGGCAACTCTCGAAGCCGCCGACGGAATCGGTGCGCAGCTGAGTGAGGTAAAGTTCACCGCGCAGGAGGCAACGCCCGATCTGCGCTGGCGGTATGCGCTCTCGGCAACGAGCGGGAGCGAGTATTTCGCCTATGGCGACGGCCGCACGTTCTATCCGGCGGAGGTCGGCACGTACGGCCTCGGCTTCCAGACGCGAGCGCAATATGCGATCGCCGGCAACGTGCACTTCGCCGCTACTCCGAAGGACGATCTGTCGGCCGTTTTTCTCACCGGCGCGGCGGCCTACCAACAATACGACTCGCCGTATCAGGGACTGCAGTGGTCGACGTTCAACAGTCCCACCGCAACGTTTCCCGGCCAGCCGGCGAATCCGAAGCAGCAGGTCGATACGCCGTCGATCGCGCGAGGAACGTACGGCGTCGAGAAACTCCAATGGGTTCACGATTGGCAGCATTCACTGGGTCGCCTTCAGCTCTTCCAATCGCAAATCGGGGCCGTCGCCAACGGCCCCGAATGGGATGACCTCTCCTTTCCCGACGGCGTCATCTCGCTCTACTCGACGCAATACCAGCGCGAGGACGGGATCGGTTACGACTTTGAGGACCAAGCCAACGACAAGACGGACTTTCGTGCCGGCGCTCAATACGAGGTTAATACGAGCAACCTCTACCAGATCGTGCCGACGGTGCCGCAAATCGTCACTGCGGCACCTCGACTGAACCAATATCTCGTTTACGTAAGCGACACGTGGAGCGTAACGCCGCACTTCTCCGCGATGGGCTCCCTGCGTTACGTTGGTCAGCATACACAGACGAGCGACGACCCACCCGTTATCTACGGCGACGGCGCTCTCGATCCACACCTCGCGCTAGCGTACACTTTTGCGGGGCTTAACGGATTTCGCGCGACTTTCGACCACAACTCGGTCCCCCCGCTGCCCCTCGAGGTTCAGCGCACCTGCGTACCGGCGAGTGCGTGCAGCAATGACTCCGGCGGGAACGCCAACGGTTCGGTACCGAGCTATCCGCTGGCGCCCGAGACCGCAGACGACTACGCTTTTTCCTACGAGCGAGGCGGTCGAACGCAGGTGCGGCTTACCTATTTCGTCGAGGTGGAGCAGAACGTCATCGACGTGCTCCCAACCAATTATCGCGACGCCCTCAATGCCGGTGAAAACCCCAACGCAATCGGCGTCCCCACGAATGCCGGCCGCCTACGCTCTCATGGGATGGAGTTCTGGCTGCACAACGGAGTGTTTACGCTCAATGCCAACTATAATCACACGCTCTCGTCGAGCATCTATCAGTTTGCATTTAACGATCTAAACGCGCCGGCGATTATCGCCGGGCATCTTTTTCCGGCCAACTATATTCCGAACTTCACGGCCACGGCTTCCTACGAGCTCGACTTCTTGCGCCATAGCTTACGTGTCACGCCGATGCTCTCGTACGAGAGCGGCTATCCGTACGGCAACGGTACGATGGTCTGGGAAATCGTTGACGGCAAGCCCGAACAGGTTCCCAACGACAACTACGTCAATCCTGGGTACAACTATTACTTCCTGAAAAATCCATCGCTTAAGTACAACGCCACAACGAACCCTTACATCGCGAACCTAGGGACGAACGAGGGCGCCGATCCGAATACGCTGCGTACGACGCCGCAAACGCTCGCGTCGCTGCACGTCGAGGGCGACCTTTCGCCACGCATTATGGCGATTCTCGACGTCACGAATATCTTTGCCACCGCTACGCCGACGCAACTTCAAGGCAACCCTTATCTCATCGGTCCGCCTGGATACGCGGGCGGCAACGCCTATTACGAGCGAGCATATGGCGCGCAGTACTGCAAGAAATGCCTCTACACGCTCGGCAACGGGATACCCACCAACGACGGCCAGTTGGCTGCGGTACCTTGGCAGTACGGTCTTGGAGGATACGTGCCCCAAGGTTATCCGATGGCACGCACGGCCGCGATCCGTCTACGCTATCGACTCTAGCCACTCTGGTTTTGTCTGCGCCCTAGTTAAGTCTGGAGGCCGGGAAATATATTGAAGAACATATCGCGGCGGTGTCGGCGGATCGCAGTAAACGCGCCAACTTAGTCCCTTCGCCTCAAGCCGTTCGAAGATTGTCTCAGCGGTGTTGTGCACCGGGAATGAGTCGGGTGGAGAGGTGTTAACGACGTAACCGGATGCAGTGCCCGCGTGAAAGAACGACCGATTGGTGAACGTTTGCGAAGGAACCTCGCAGAACCAGTGATCGAAGGTCGCAACCCGCGAGCTAAGGCAGAGGTAACCGGTACCTGCTCGGGCGTGTGGCCGGTCATAATCTGCGAGTACTCTTCATAGGTAGGCTGCCTGCCCATTTCAGAAGTGAACGTGCTGATGTAATCGACAACGAATCCGTCCATCGTAGGGCGCGCGTTGACGTCGGCCGGCGCGTTGTATGGAGCGACCATCTTTGCATACGAAATGCCGCGATTGCCCGGCGGGTCGATCAACCCAAAAATCTGGGTATTGATGTGCGGGTATTCCTCGCCGGAATCGGGATTGGGCGTATCCATTGTCTTGGCAATGCCATGCGGCACGACTCTCCGGTCGGCTCCGTGCTCGGCCCACTCCGGGATCGGATTGCTGAGATTCTTGCCGAGCACACCCTCGAACGACTTCACCTCACCCGGTTCGTATAAGCGTCCGAGCAAATTGTCGAGAGAGCGATTCTCAAACATAATTACGACCACGTGATCGAGGGCGTTGCTTCGGTCGGGACGCGACATGGACTGGGTCTCCTTATCGAACGACGGTCGCGGGCGGCTGAACGGCATGACGTCGGCCACCCACCGATTGCTTTCGCAACACTTTTTGGAATTGCCGCATCCAACCTGCGAAGCTATTTACCAACCCCGAAGTAAAATGTTCTCGGCTGAGAGGCGGATACAAGCAGGTTTTGGAAGAGCTTACCAAACGTGATGGAACCCGCATCGTGACCACGAAGAGCTCCCTCCTCGAGCTAACGTTTTACTTCTTGCGGCTCGGTTTAACCGGCTTCGGCGGTCCCGTTGCGCTGGCGAACTACATGCGGCGCGATCTCGTGGACCGGCATCGCTGGATTCGCACCGACGAATACGATGAGGGCCTCGCAATTGCAACTGCGTGCCCGGGCCCGCTTGCCTATCAACTCGGCGTCTACTGCGGATACGTTCTTCACGGTATGGTCGGCGCGTTCGCCGTTGCGATTGCGTTTGCCGCAGCTCCCTTCGCCATCGTCGTTGGGATAGCGGCCCTCTACGTTCATTTCGGAGCCACGTGGGAACTCAAAGGTCTCTTCTATGGTGTCGGCCCGGTCGTCATCGCGCTGATCGTCCGATCGTGTTGGGATCTCGGCAAGAAGACCTTGCGCGGCGAGTGGCTCGCGTTCACGTTCGCCGGCGTCGCGTGCACTATTACCGTCGTCATCCAACAAGAACTCACGGCCATCTTTCTCGTCGCCGGAGCACTGGGAGTCGTCCTCTTCTACCGTCCGGCGGCAACTGTCGTAGAGGCACCGGCAATGGATAAGCCGCGTAGCGGTCAGACGAAACTCTTGTCGATCGCGCCGGTCGCGGCGGCGTACGTTACCGTTCCGCTGCCGCAGCTGTTTTGGTTCTTTTTCAAGACGGGGCTGCTCATCTTCGGCAGTGGGCTCGTCGTGGTGCCGTTCTTGAAGGCGTACGTGGTCGATCAATATCACTGGCTTTCGAACCAAGCGTTTCTCGATGCCGTCGCCGTCGGCATCGTTTCGCCAGGCCCTGTCGTCATCACGGCAACGTTTGTGGGCTATCTCACTCACCAGCTGGCCGGAGCGCTCGTCGCGACGGCGGGCATCTTCGCGCCGTCCCTGATCTTCGTGCTCGCCGGCACGCCCGTTCTACGTCGCTACCGGAAAAACGCGCGGGTCCAAGGGTTCATTCGCGGAATCACCACTGCAGTTGTTGGGGTCTTGGTCGGAACGTCGTTTCTGGTCGCGCGCAGCTCGATTCACGATTGGCTGAGTCTGGCGATGCTCGCCGCCGCGCTGATCGTGCTCTGGTCGAAATGGCGCGTTCCCGAACAGGCCCTAATCGGCGCCGGCGCTTTAGCCGGCCTTGCCATTTTCTTCGTTCATCCGACGGGAGTTTGATCCCGATCGGATGCTCGCGCAACTGAGCCGATTTAACGACGGTCTTAGACCGCATGAACTCATCCGACCATCCCATCACCGTCGAGCGGAACGGCTCGCGCGTTCGGGTCACCGTCGCCGGGCGCGTTGTCGCCGACACGGCGCGTGCCCTGACACTTCGCGAGAGCGACTATCCGCCTGTCCAGTACGTCCCGCGCGGTGACGTGGATATGTCGGTGTTGGAGCGAACCGACCACCAAAGCTACTGTCCGTACAAGGGCGATGCTTCCTATTACAGCATCACGATCGGTGGTGACCGCGGCAAGAATGCGGTGTGGACGTACGAGGCGTCGCACGAAGCCGTCGCTGAAATCAAAGAGCATCTGGCATTCTATCCGGACCGCGTGGACTCGATCGAGGAAACACCGTAACGAGATCGCCAATGGAGTACTTGCCGTAGCGAGTCAAATCGCATAGATGAAGATGCAGCGGCTTCCGAGCTATCACGTTCCGGCGAGCCGGCTCGGCATGGGCTCGAGTCTGGGGAATTCGTCGCTCTGGGTCAACACGAAGAACACCGGCGACATCGAACGGATCTTCTCCGTCGCGGTGGGCAAGACTCTGGTGGGCTCCTTCTCGGTGCGCTACGGCTTGGTCGGACGTCCCTTACGCGACTTGCGGCCCGGGCGCGAGCACGACCCCGGCGAACAATCGTATACGCGGTTCGACGCTACGGAGGATGCGGTCACGTTCGACATTCATCCGGCCTATCAGCGGCGCCGCTTCGTTTTGGCGGCCGCGCTCAACGTGCGCGAAACGGTCTTTCTCTCGCTGCTTGCTCGCGACGAAGCGCAGAACGACCCGCCGATCCTGTACTATCTCATCGACATCGAGAACGGTAGCGACGGCGATCGTAACCTGCGCGTAATCGGGTCCGCTCGCCTGCGCGGCGACACCACCGAAGACGTGACGGCAGAATACGACACCTCGCTTCAAGGACTCGTCGCAACGAACAAGGACGTACTAAAACCGACGCGCATTCTCGCCTGCACGGAAAAGCCGGTCGCGTACGAAACGAGTTTCGACTTCGGTCACCTGTACGATGCCGCGCAGATGCGGATGCTTTCGAATTCATGCGAGGCCTTCGGCGACATCCTCGGCAGCCTGCAACTCGACTTCAAGCTGCGGACCGGAGAGCGAAAGCTGTTCGCGTTCAAGATCGGGGTCTACGACGCTAGCGCGGACGAAGCGCGGGCGACCTATAGCGCCACGGCATCTGGGTTGGATGCCCTCGACCTCACAGTTGCAAATCTTGAAGACGTGATCCATCGCAGCGAAGTGATAACTCCGGATCCGGTAATCAATGATGGCGCGCTGTGGAGCAAAGTCAACATGCGGCGCGTCATGGCGAAGTACCCGAGCGGCTGGCTTTTTACCAATGACCCCGGCGTCTCGTCGAACGTCGTTTGCCGCGACTGCGCTTGGTTTATCGTCGGGAACAACTATTTCATGCCGCAGTTCTCCCGATCGCTTTTAGACAAATGGGCGTCGCTCCAGTATCTAAACGGAAAGCTTCCCGAGTTCGCTAATGCGCTCACGGATCGGGCCGAAGACGATGGGTTGAACATCAACGATGATACCCCGCTGTACGTGATGGCGGCCGACCATTATTATCGTGCCACCGGAGACCTGGATTGGTTACGAGAGAAGTACGCATCGCTTGCCAAGGCGGGTCGGTATATCGTTTCGCAGATGGACGCGCGCGATCTGGTCTATTGCAGTGCGAACGATCCACGCGGCAACGTGTGGGCAATTGCCAGTTGGCGCAACATCATTCCGAACTACAGCATCAATGGCGCCGTTACGGAAATCAACGCGGAATGCGTCGCAGCACTTCGCTTCCTCGCATATCTTGCCGAACGGATTCCCGCGAACGCCGCGGACGCCGATTACTTTATGAACTATTCGAGTCGCATTCGGGACGCCATGGCGAAGCATCTCATCAATCCGGACAACGGTATGTTCTATCTCAATATCGGTCTAGATGGCGAGGCCCACACCGATCTGACCGGAGACGAAGTATTCCCGGTGATGTTCAGCGCGTGCGACGAGGAAACGTCGTTCCGCATTATCAGTCGTCTAAACTCCACGGATTTTTGGACCTCGGCCGGCCTAAGAACCGCTTCGAATTTAGATCCGCGCTACGATCCGGCTGCATTTTCCGGACTCATCGGCGGAGTTTGGCCCGGCCTGACGTGGTGGTATGCATTTGCGGCTGCACCATCGCATCCGGAGTTCATGGTTAAGGCACTGCGTTCGTCGTTCGAACATTACGCCGAAGATCCGCGCCGTTACAATACGGTGCCGGGGCAGTTTAGCGAGTGGTTCGACGGTGAATCGCTCGTTAATCGAGGTATGCGTTTGTCCCCTTGGGAACCGCCGCGATTCCTATGGGCGGCAATTGAAGGCGTTTGCGGCTTAACCCTTACCGGCGATGTGCCGCAGATTCAACCGCTCGTACCGGCCGATTGGCGATGGCTGGCGCTGCGTCGCGTCCCGTACCATGGTGAAGAGATAAGCTATTTCGCGGTCCGGGTGGCCGGCACGTTCCATCTCTACACGACGTGCGAATTGGATACGGACCATGCCCACACCGTCTATACGACCGACGCATCGGACGACATCCCGATCTTTTCGCGAAAGGCTCGCGCGATAGCGTTCCAACGCGAGCACGAGACCATATTGCTCGTTGGCAACGTTACCACGACGTCGATAAACGTTCCGGTGGACCTCTCGTGGATCCTGACGGGCAAAGCGAAGTATCACTTACGCATCTACAATTCCGAACGCGATGATTGGGAGACTGAGACGGTTGTCGTGCGCGAAGACGTCGCGAACGTCACGATCACCATAGAAAGCCAAGGCTACCGCCTCATGCACTTCACCCGCGTCGACGAGTGACGCGGCTCGATCTAACGAACGGTTGACAAAGCTACCGGGTCGGCATATAGTTAGTTAGCCTAGCTAATATTATTAAATACAGGAGCGCCCCATTATGCTCGAAAGACTCGCCTTTGTGATGCTCGCCGTGCGCGATGTCGACCGCGCGGCGACCTTTTATCGCGATGCCCTCGGACTTCCGCTGACGCAGCGATTCGAGGCTTTCGCCTTTTTTGATACCGGAGAAGCGAAGCTGGCGCTAACCTCCGAACTCGGAGGCGAGGACGGCGATTCTCAAGGCCACGAATGCGTTTTCGCCGTAACCAGCGTTACGAAAGCGTATGCTGCTCTGAGAGACCGGATCGAATTCCTCAACGAACCACGCCCGGTCAACGACGTTAGTTGGGCTGTGAATTTTCGCGATCCGGACGGGCATCTTCTATCGCTCTATGGCCCGCAGTAGCGAGCGGCGTCGTGTCGCCGACCAATTTCACTCGGCCGCTATCTACGTTTTGCGCCATGCGCGAGAGGCCGACCGGCAGAGCACGGTAGGGCCCGCGCAGTTATCGGCGTTATCCGTGTTGACGTATGGAGGACCACGTACGATCGGAGAACTGGCCGCGGCCGAACAGGTGGCGCCCCCGACGATGACACGAATTGTTCAAGCGCTGCAAAAGCGGGGTTTTGTGCGCCTCAAGAGTTCCGCGAAAGACGGGCGCGTGACTATCTGCGAGGCGTCGGCGAGCGGCATCGCCGTTCTCAAGAAGGCTCGCCAGGCGCGCCTCGACCGAATCGAAGAACTTCTCTCGCAGAGGAAGCTCGAGGACGTAGCGCTTCTAGGTAAAGCGCTTGAGGCCATCATCAGCAGTTAACGGCCGATGCGTCGTCTAGACCGCTGGTACGAGAAGTTGCTTTTCGGGGCTGCCTTTTTCCACCGCCGTATAGGCGTCGATCGCCTTGTCGAGCGGCCAGGGTTTTGCCTCGAACGGTTTGAGAGCCCCGCATTCGAAACCGGGCCGGATTGCGTCCATGATGGCCGCTATCTCTTCACCCGTGAACTGGAGTGAATCCACACCGATCAGCCGTTGGCGGCCGTGATAGAAATCGATCAAATCGAACGACACGCGCCGGGTGCCGGCGCTCG
Source organism: Candidatus Cybelea sp. (assembly GCA_036732685.1). Taxonomy (GTDB): domain Bacteria; phylum Vulcanimicrobiota; class Vulcanimicrobiia; order Vulcanimicrobiales; family Vulcanimicrobiaceae; genus Cybelea. The sequence continues at coordinate 24,109 of DAINBY010000001.1, forward strand.
CCATAGCGATCTGGCGGCCAAGCACGCGCAACGACCGCAGACACAGGTCGAACATCGGTCCCCCGACGGTATCGTAGACGAGATCGACGCCGTGATTGCCGGTGGCGGCTTTAACTTCCGCGATCAGGTCTTGCGTCTTCGCGTTGACGTAGACGTCGCAATCGCAGGGACGCTCCACTATGTCGGCGCCAACGACGCGCGCGCCCTTCCAGTGCGCAATCTGCGTCACCGCGCGCCCAACCGCTCCCAGCGCGCCCGTAACGAGAATGACCTCGCCGGCCTTCAAGGCTCCCTCCTGTACGAGACCGTTCCATGCGACGACGAACGGAACGCCGACCGTGGCAGCTTCCTCCATCGAAAGATGCGGCGGCTTGTCTGAAAGCCACGCGGACGACATGACGACGAACTCGGCGTGCGAACCGTCGCGCGCCACGCCGAAGCCCGGGCCGCTTCCCCAAACCTCGCGCCCTATGCCGTCGCCGGCGACGACGGTGCCGGCGTAGTCGCGTCCCGGGGTGCGCGGCAACGGCGCTTTGAAGGCGCCGGCAACGTTCTTGACATCGCTTGGATTCACGGCTGCGGCGTGGATCTGCACGAGCGATTCGCCATGTCCCGGGTGAGGCGTGTCAAGGCGTTCGATCGAGAGCACCGACGGCGGCCCATATTGGGCGAATCGCAGCGCCTTCAACGCAGCTTGCGCTCGTGCAACGTTACGATGTTGCCTTCGGTGTCGTGAATCATGGCCATTCGGCACGCTGCGGTCTCGTTCTCCATGAAAACCGCGATGCCGCGAGCTTTTGTCGCGGCCACGGCGGTATCCAGATCGTCGACTGCAAACAGAATTCCATTGCTGGGCTGGAACGGCATCACTCTTCCGCCGCCGCCCCACAAACCAAATGTCGCGCCGTCCGGGAGCTCGTACTCCGCTCCCCGGTTTTCTGGATAGACGAGCACCGGTTCGAGCCCGAGAAGCTCGCGATAGAAATCGATCGCTCGCGCCGCGTCCTTGACCATGTATCCGCTCAAATCGATTCCCGTAACCTTGAACGGATGCCGGCTCGAAGCGCCCGCGCCGCCCAGCAGACCGGGCATCTTGTCCAGTATATCGTTCCAGCCGTGCTCGTGCCGCTCGCGGGATTGCTCGTCGGTCAGGTTCTCGTGCGTGAGCACGAGTTCGGTGTCGCCGTCACGATCGTAGAAATCAAGCGTCAGAATCGTCTCATTCCCCTCGGGCGCGCCGTTATCGTCTTCCCACTGCCAGGTCATCGACAGGCGCTCGGGCGCACGCAACTCGCGGATCACCCCGTGCACGACGAACGGCTCGCCGTCGGGGGTCAGCATCGTGAGGCGATACGCGCCGCCCGCGCGCGGGTCGAAGTCCAGGTGAGCAACGCGCATTTCACCGGGTGCGAGCCAGCGCCGCAGCGTGTCCGGTTCGGCCCATGCGGCGAAGACGCGTTCGCGCGGCGCCCTCAGCACGCGCCTAATGACGAGCGCCGGAACGACCGGCGCGTTCGCGTTGCTCATAATTTCCTCTTTCTTTTTGAATCCTTGGCGAGTACGTCTTCGAGACGATCGAGTGCAGCATTCCAGAAACGCTCTTGCGCTTGGATCCAGGAGCCGGCGGCGCGCATCGCGCGCGGTTGGAGCCGGCAGTGATGAACGCGTCCAACGATGTCGCGCACGAGCACTCCAGAGCGTTCGAGAACCTTGACGTGCTTGGTGATCGCCGGAGCCGACATCGAGAAACCCGCCGCGATCTCACCGACCGTCAAACTTCCGCGTGCCAGCCGCTCGACGATACGTCTCCGCGTCGGATCCCCGAGCGCCGCAAACACACGGTCCGGGTTCCCGAAATAATTAACCATTTGGTAAACTATATCACCGGAACGGCCGGACGTCAATGCTAATCCAAAGGGCCACTGCTTCTCGCTTGACACGATGTAGCGTTCCGCATCTGACGCCGAATCCGATGCGCCGGCCGACGAAACCGTCAGGTTCTACGTAACGCAGCTCAGAGCCAAATGGCGGCCCGAGGATTCCCATCGAAGTCGAAGGAACCCCCGGTACGATGCGTCTGTTGGCTCTCTTCGTCGCGTTTGTCGGCACGAGCTGCATCACGGCAAGCGCGGCCAAAGAGTTCCCGGCAATCGAAGCTTTCGACCGGATGTTTGCCGGTGTCAACGACTACGCATGCCTCTTGCACTCTTACGAAGTGAATGGAACGCAAACGCAGGATCGGGTCTATCAGTATTCATTCATGAAGCCACACTACCTCAAAACGCTGATCGTAGACGGCAACGGCAAAGGTTCGGGCGCCGTATGGATTGGTGGCGATCAGGTGAGCGCCCATCCGGGTGGTATTCTTCACGGCGTCCACGTGAAGATTAGCGTGCACGATCCGCGCGCTCTCTCGCTGCATGGCGTTACGATTCCGGATGGTTTGCTGCCGGGCATCGTCGACGATTACCGGACCATTCCCGGAAAGCTCACGCAGACCGACGGCGGTAAGGTCGCAGGCGTGGAAACGGACCGTTTGGACCTAAAGGTCGCCGACCCGCTGTCGAACCACGACATCAGCGAGCAAGTCCTATTTCTTTCGAGGGCGACGCATTGGCCGGTCCGGCAGATCATGTACTCGGGGTCACAGGTCGTGCTCGACGAATCGGTAAACGATCTAAGAATGAACGTGGGCCTGACACAAAGCGACTTTCCGTTCTAGGTAACGTCGGAAGAAATGATTGCCCTGGTTACGTATTGGTCGGCCACAGAATAGTACAGATAAACTGCATCGCCGATCCGGACGTTTGATGCGGCAAAGGCGATATCGGAATCGTCAACGCTGCGTCTGACGTACGGCAGAATTAATGGGTCGTCCGATCTACCTAAGACTTCAGTGTAATCGCGATCGAACACGATCCAACCAATGCGCCACTGCGCACTCTCCGTTGCGCCGTTGTAAAACATGACGGGATTCCCGGTTTCCGATTCGAGGATTGGCCCGGTGCTGAGGTGCCACGAGTCCCAGCTCTGAGGACGCCGCTCGAACAACGGCCGCAATACTTGCCAAGGTCCAGCGACGTTCGCCGATCGGGCAAGTCCAATCTTCGACCTGTTTTCGTTGGCGTACTCAAAGAACAGGCGCCACGTGCCGTCGGAAGCCTGCACGATCGTAGCCTCCTTGGGATTGACGACGTGATCAGTTGATTCAAGCGCGATGCCCTTCTTCTGCAAGTGGTGGACGTCGGGGCCGGTCGCCAGCAGAAGTTCGCCTCGCTTGAGATGTTCGTTCCACCCGGAATAGTAGACGTAGTAGGCGCCTCCAACCCGAGCTACGGTGGGATCTTCGCAACCGCCGCTGTCGCAGGCACCGGGGACATCGGGGCCTGGAGCTATCGCAGGTGTGTCGTCGAGCACAAAGTGCAATCCGTCCGTAGACCAGCCGTGATGGATTCTCGCTACTTTCTCTGCGGGATTCGCCGAACGGTTCACTACGCGTAGGAGCAATTCGAATCGCCCGTTCTCCAGCCAAACGCACGGGCTCAACTTATACATGCCGGCGAGCTCGCTCGAGCATTCAAACGTCACTTCATCGAGCCGTACCAGGCGGTAGTCAAAGTTCGTCGGCGTCACCGCCGGTAGGGCTTCTCTAGGAGGGAGGCGAGCCCCGTTACGCGAGCCACGTCGCGCGCGTACGTTCATCCGAACCGGGCAGTGGGGGCGTTCAAGAAGTATGCGCCTAATGGTTGCAGCCGTTCTGGTCTTCGCGGTCTCGGCGACATTTCAATTAATGCGTAGTTTGCCCGACGGGGAACGCGGTTTGCTTTTATTTGAAAGAGCCTGCCCGATTCATAGCAGTACACCGTAGAGGTCGCGAAAACGGGCGGGCGCCGCGGCGCCTGCCCGTTTTTTTTTGCGGAGCCCGGTTTTTACGTCACAACGCTGTCGTGAAAACGATCCCCTGTGAGGCGGTGCCGCCGCCCTGGGCGGTACCGTAGAGCGTGCCGCCGACATTGATGAGACTCGCCATCGGTTCTTCGCCGAGATATCCGTACGGCCAGGAGCAGAGTACGGACACCGCGCCCGACGTCGTGGCGGCGAAGACCGTTCCTATACCCACCGTACCGCCTTCGGCCGACGTGCCATAGAGCGTGCCCGAGACGTTAATCAAGGCTGCACTCGGATCTGAGGCGTCCCCCGTCGCTCCAAAGCTGTGAAGCACGGTTTCGTGGCCGGCGGCCGTGATCTTAAACATCGTTCCCGCTGCGTCCATGCGGACTGCTCCACCGTTTGGCGTCGTGCCGTAGAGCGCGCCATTAACGGCGACCAGACCCGCAACCGGCCCTGCGCCGTCCGGCGAACCGGTAAAGCTGTGAAGCACGCTTTCAGTGCCTGACGCGGTGACCTTGAAGACGGTTCCCTGTGAGGCGGTGCCGCCATCTTGGGTCGTGCCGTAGAACGCATTCCTGAAATGGACCAAGCTCGCTAAGGGGCCTGCGCCATCCGAGCCGTTTGCGAAGCTGTATAGCACGTTTTCGACGCCGCCGGTCGTGAGTGAGAAGACCGTTCCGTTGCCAGTCGCCCCGCCGTCGGGCGTCGTGCCGTAGAACGTCCCGTTAACGTAAATCAAGCCGGACGCGGGCTCCGCGCCGTCCGGAGTACCGTTAAAGCTGTAGACGATGCTGACCGCACCGGATTTTGTGATTTTGAAGACCGCTCCGTCGCCGTGCGCACCTCCGTGGATGGTCGTGCCATAGAGCGCGCCTTTGACGGCGATCAGTCCCGCGTAGGGGCTCGAGCCGTCCGGCGATCCTTTGAAGCTATAAAGGACGCTCTCCGAACCGCCGTTGATAGTATAGACCGTCCCGAGGTCGCTCGTCCCGCCGGTGGGTGTTGTGCCGTAGAGCGTGCCTTTGAGGTCGAACAAGCCCGCCTCCGGCCTGGAGCCGTCCGGGTCGCCTGCGAAATTATAGGCGGTCGAGCAGGTCGGGATGCTGTGGTGTTTTAGTGCCGACATTGTTTGTGGACCGTGCGCCGTGCCCAGTGCCGAGCTGCCACTCGCGGCAATCCCAGGCACGCCGGCACCCCCTTGGGAGCAACCGGCGATGAGCGCCGAAGCCAAGAGCAACGGCAGGCCGCTGCCTTTGCGAAAATATCGAATGGGTCGAAACGCGGGCATGATAGACTCCTCTCAAGATGGGGCTGCGCAGCCGCGACGGCCCTCCTGGTAAGGATGCGCCCAGTTCACCGCGACGTATATGCGAGGAAATACCACCTTATGAGGGAGCGACGGGGACCCAAGCTAACGGCCAAGGTCCCCGGTGCACTGGCCGCGATCCTAGCGGTCGCCCTTTCGGGATGTAACGGCGCGCAAGCGCCCGTTATCTCGATGAGTGGCGCCGGCCGATGTTCCAATTCGAGCCAATATGTTTCCGTCGGCGGTACTGCCGGTTTCAACGCGCTCGCCGATCGCGACTTTACCACCATGCTGCTCGCCACCGGGCGGGTGCGGCTCTATGAGCACGCAAACGCGATCGCATCGGCAATTGCAGATAGTCCGGCCTCGAATCCATATGCGATTCTCAACGCGATCGCGAACGTGTTCAGCGGAACCGGCCCGGGCGAGGCCGAGCTGGGTTACGTCGGTGCGAACTATTTTACGCTGCCTGCGCAAAGCTATCCGGCCTACTATCAGTATCAGTACGTCGCCAGCGGCCTCAATCCAAACGCCGCCAACGTCAACGTTCCGGATCGGCCGCCTCGGGCCATAAAATTCGATCGAAGAAACGTGCGAACGTGGAAGCAGTGGGTGCAGGCTGCCCGCTCGGTGGGCATTACATCGATGGCCCCAATCGTCTCTCCCAACGCCGACTGGAAGCCGCATAGCCGCATCTTTCCGCCCACGCGCCGCGAGTACTACGATCTGAACAGCTCGTTCTACGACCTGGCGCGATTCGAGGCATCGTATGGCGGTGGAATCGCGTTCGATACGCCGCCGAACTTCTTCCTCGGAGGCGGAAGCGGCCGTGGCTACCAGCGATTTATCGAGCAGGCAATCCGCTGGGGAAATGCCCGCGGCATTCGCACGACGGTCTTGGTCTCACCGTATCCTACTCGCCAAGGATTCTCGCAAGACACCAAAGAGTTCGTGGACGTTTTGGTTGCGCACGGCGCGATTCCCACCGAGTGGGCGGTCGACAATTACGAAAATACGAACCCCAACGCTGCGCACGCGATGGGACCCGATACGCGCGCAGACACGACGACGAACGTCGGCCTTTGGCTGGCGGTGAATGCACCCGTCTACGGGTGTGGGGCGAGGTAGGCGATGACTTCAAAGCGATCCGCAGAAAGGGTTCTAGCGTGATTGGCACACGAGGGTGGGTTGCGGCCGCAGTCGTTTTCGCAGGCGCGTTCTTGATCTGGGACGTGCTCGCGGGGGCACTCTCGGCTCTGCTGCTGCTCTTCACGGCCGTGCTGCTCTCTGCCGGCCTACGGCCGATCGTCGATCGAATGAGTAAACGAATGCCGTTCGGAGCCGCGGTCGGCATAACGTTTTGCGTGCTGATCGTGGCAGTCGTCGCTATCGGATTCGTGCTGGTCCAGCCCCTTGGAGCGGAGCTCGTCAAGTTGATTCAGGCTGTGCCCGGCTATGCGGGCTCTCTGCAAGATCAGTTTGCTGCTGCGCAACGCTACCTCAAGAACGACCAGATGGCGCGGCAGATTGCGTCGGTGTTGGCCAATTCGGCCGGCACCGCGGTGAGCGCGGTCGGTCCACATATTCTCGGCGGCCCAAGGCTGGTCGCCGCCGCCATCGGCGATTTGCTATTGATTCTGCTGCTCGCGGTCGGCTGGATGCTCTCATCGGACGAACTCGAGCGATTCATCCTGAGTTTGATCCCACCCGGCGTGCGGAACGATTGGCAGGCCGCCTTCGCCGACGTTACCGCGCGGCTGAGTGCCTACGTGCAAGGCGTCGTGCTTAACGGCGCGATCGTCGGAGTGGTCATGGGCGGCTCGCTCGGCGTGTTAGGCGTTCCGTACGCCCTCCTGCTGGGTTTCATTGCCGCCATCTTCCAAGCAATCCCAATGGTCGGCGCCGTAATTTCCGGGCCTATCATTCTCGTCGTCGTATTGGCGACCAGCGGCTGGGAGAAGATGCTCATCGCGTTAACGATCTTCGTGGTCGTTCAGGTCATCGATCAAAACGTGCTTTCACCGATCATCTTCGGTCAGCGCGTCCAGTTGAGTTTTCTCTTGATCATTCTAGCTACGGTTGTTGGCGGCACGCTCCTCGGGATCGGGGGTGCCTTTCTCGCGGTGCCGGCGGCCGCCGTCCTCCAAGTGCTCGTCGTGCGGATCGTCGCGCCGGCAATCCGTCGCGCGAACGACGCCAAGACTTCGTAGCCGAATAACCGTTTATCGTTCCGAGCCGATGGTCGCCGCCAGGAAGCTCAGCGTTGCGCGGTACGCAATCGGTGCGTGTAGCCCGAAGGGAAGAACTTCAAAAGCGTGTTCGGTCCACGGCAGTTCCACGAACCTGACGTTGGTGCCGGCCGCACGAAGAGCGTCGCGAAACTTACGCGCGTAGCGAATATCCACGACGTGATCGCGCGCGGCGTAGATTAACAGAGTTGGAGGTAAGCCGCGACGCACGTAGGCAAGCGGCGATGCGGCGCGGTAGCGCCCCGGCGCGCCTGCCGGTGTGTCGCCGATATAGTTTTGGATGACGGCCCGCACGCCGATAGGGTCGGGAACGGGCGGGTACTTCCACCCCATCGAGAGATCGACGGCCCCGGAGTAACTGATGAGTGCGGCTACGGGCGACTTCGGACCGAAGGCTATCAGCTCGGCCAGTTCGCCGCCGGATGAGTGTCCGAGCACTGCCATGCGCTGCGTATCAATGTTGTACCGGAGCGCATTCTTGCGGATCAGCGAAATTTCGAATCGCACGTCTTGGAGTGCCACGGGGAAGCGATATGCCGGCGCATGCCGGTAGTCCAGCGCAAATACGGCATAGCCTTGATGAGCGAGTGCTCGATTAAGCGCGGCATCGCTTCGCGGGCTCCCGCTTCTCCAGGCGCCGCCGTAGATCGCGAAGATCGCGGGCGTGCGCCGCGATGCACCGGGTAAATAGGCTCGGATCTTTGAGGCGAGTGGCCCCAGCCTCACCGCGATGACACGTTCCGCAATTGGAACGTTGACGCTGCGATACGCCGCAGGTTGGAGCGCATCGGAGCGAATAAGCGCGAGCAACGGGAGAGCGCAGACGACGCAGTTAGCTGCGAATACCACGGCCGCTGGGGTGCCCCGGCGCCTCGCACTCCATACCGTCACTGCAAGAAAAAGCGCGTTGGCGGCCAGCAGGTACGGGCTGAGTTCGATCGATGCAACGGCCAGAACGATCGTCGGTTCGTTGAAAGGCGGAATGACGATCCAAACGCAGATCAGCGCAAGCAAAACCGCCGGAACTACAAGCAATCGGCCTCGGCGCGCTCCAATGCCAACCCTACGGCGATGTAGTCCTCATTACCCGCGCCCGCTTCGACCGCTTTTTCGAACTCCGCGAGGGCACAATCCATCAGCGGCGCGCTCACGCGCAGGTTCTGCCGAGCCGCATGCGCCAAGCGCAGATCTTTGAGCAGCGCGTTCGCCGAAAAACGCGGTTGCGTGTCTCGCTCGTGTAGTTGTTGACGTTTGGTCGCTACGCGCTCGAGCGCCGCAACGAGCGTGTCGACGGCGAGGGTACGATCGACGCCGGCTCGTCCCATGATGCCGAGCAGCTCTCCAATCGCATCGGCGTTCACGCAAAGCATCGAGTTAAAAGCGAGTTTGAGATGCCCGCTGGCGGCCGGCGAACCCGTAAACTTGATCGTCGAACCCATCGCGCTCAGGAGCTCCCGGCCACGATCGAAGGCCCGGCTGCTGCCTCCCGGCAAGAGCGTCAGCGTACCGGTGCGCGCCCCGTCGACGCTGCCAAGCACCGGACTGGCGAGAAAATCCACGCCTCGCTGCGTTGCCGCGTCCTCGAGCACTTCATACATCTGCGGCGAAAGGGTCGTCGATTCGATAACGAGCTGGCCTTTGCGCGCAGCCGGAATGACCCGGCCTAGAGAGACATCTCGCGCGACCTCATCGTCCCAGAGCATCGCGATCACCGCATCGACGCCGGCGACCATCGATTCGAGGCTCTCGAAGGGTGTTGCACCGGCGGCGGCCACCGCCTCCATCATACATGGATCGACGTTCCAAACAGCGACCCGATAGCCGCGATCGAGCAGGTTGCACGCAATCGCGCTTCCCATTTTTCCGGTGCCGGCAATTCCAACGTGCATCGTCAACGGACGTCCTCAAAAACCTGGGATGGCTTTCGGAGCCAGTAGCGCGATGACGGCAAGGACGCCGAGTGCCGCGCCGACCGGCGCAACGATTCGGTTACCCGCCGGTGTCGCCTTCTCGACGAACATAATCGTCGCGAGCACCCCCATCCAAGCCAAGTGTGCGACTCCGGCAGCAAACATCACGAGCATGAGCGCCCAGCAGCAACCCAAACAGTAGAGCGCGTGACCGAAACCTAGGCGCAAGCCGCTGAGGGCGCCGCGCCGGTAGTGACGCATGAGATAGCTGCCCGGATGGCGGCACGCCTTCAAGCAGGCATCCTTGAGCGGCGTGAACTGGTAGATGGCGGCGAGAGCGAGCGTCGCCGCCGGAATGAGCGTTGCGTGCGCCGCCAGCCAGGGCCATCCATCGGCGATACGATGCAGCTGCATATCGCCGCTAAACGCGGCCAGCGCGAACGCCGTCCAAACCACGAAGTAACCGCCCAAGAACGCCGTCAGGGCGAGCGGAAAGTGCGGCGCCCGTCCCGCCGTGACCTCGTACAGGCGAATCAATCCGAGCGACGATGGCAGCATCATTGCCGCGGTCATGAACTGCCATGCGCCGAGCACGAGGAGCGCAGCGAGCCAAAACGGCCGTCCACTCTCATACAGCGCGTGGTGGTGCAGCTGTGCGGCGTTGCCGCTCAGCTCCGCCCACGCGCAAACCGCCCACGCGGCCGCGATCGCGCCGACGAGAATGCCGATCGTATTGAATCGTACGTACCGGTGCGCGACGCTCGTTGCCATCGAGCTATGCTTCTAGCAGAAAGTCGCCCTGAATCGCGTTGCGATCCTTAAACGTCCAGACCATTCCGTGTTCGGGAATATTGACGACGTGCTCGGAGGCCTTGGCGACAAATGCCGGCGCTCCGGGGATGGTGCTGAAGAGGCTGTCGCGCAGCGTGGTGATCGCCCCGTACGGGCTGCGATACGGTGCCATCGTCGCACGAAGCTTGTCGCCGACGACGAGCGTGCCTTCACCGCCGGTAAGGTTATGTTCGATCGGCGCCGTCTCAATCGCGACGTCCTCGGCGATCAAGGCGTGGAGATCCGCGAGCGGGCCGCCTAAGCGACCGTGCCAGGCGTCGAGAATCGCGGCACGTTGTTCGTCGGTCGCTCGCGCATCCACATAGCTGACGCGCTTCCAGCTATGCGGCGTGAGTACGTTGCCCGGAATCTTCACGACCTGCACGTAGTTCAGTCCGCTTACGTCGACCCCGCTAATCTCGCCCTTATCGATGTGATAGGCAAGAAACGAGTCACAGGCGCCGCCGTCGGGATCTTCGCCGATCCAACAGCGGCAGAGCGTCCGGCACGAACAAGCTTCGAGCAAGGTGCCTTCCACCTTGTAAGTTTTTGTGGACGCGTTTGAGCTGGCCTGAGTCTGGGTCATCGTCTGTCCCTCCTCGGCAGTAGGCTTCCGGAGATCACCCGCGCTATCCCGCGGCTTTTATTTGGGGAGTGCTAGGGCCGCAGCACCGACCAGCGCTTGTTGTCCCAGCTTCGCAGCCACGGACGCTCCCCCGTACGGCTGCGATAGTAGCCGCCGTTGTTGCATCCCCCGCCGGCGCCGATGGCACGCGCGCAGAGATAGACGCGCACCTCCCCGTTGCGATATGCGAGCGATTCGTCCATGCAGCCGGTCAAAAACGCCGGATAGGAGCCGCCCCAATCCGCGCCAAGCGCTGCTTTCCAGCCCGAGATTTGATCGCCGTCGTACTGCGCTTTGTAGACGATGCAGTCGCGCAGCCCTTCAATCAACGGTGCCTTATGCGGGCGGTCGACGCGTATCAGGCCCGGCGCAAAGCGTTGCTGGTCGGCCTGCGAGATTACGTACGGTTTCGGTGCACACCCGGCAAGGAGTATCGCACTGCAGGCCAAGACCAGGGCTAGCGCTTTGAGACTCAGGGCGCCTAGGCGGTGACGGCGAGATCGAAGCGATCGAGATTCGTCACCTTTTCCCACGCGGCCACGAAATCGCGAACGAAGCGATCGCCCTCAATCGCGTAGACCTCGGCGATCGCGCGAAGCTGCGAGTTCGAGCCGAAAATGAGGTCGTAGTTGGTCCCGGTCCATGTGAGCTCGCCGGTGCTGCGGTTGCGGCCCTCGTAGATGTAGTCGCCGCCGGCCGGCTGCCACTTCGTCGTCATGTCGAGCAGGTTCACGAAGAAGTCGTTGGTCAGCGCGCCCGGCCGCCTCGTGAAGACACCGTGTTCGGATCCTCCGGCGTTCGCGCCGAGCACGCGTAGGCCGCCGACGAGCGCGGTCATCTCAGGAGCGCTCAGCGTGAGCAGTTGCGCGCGATCGAGAAGCCGCTGCTCGGGAGAACGCGAGCTCCGGCTGCCGAGGTAATTGCGGAACCCGTCGGCTTTCGGTTCCAATACTGCGAAGGAATGGGCGTCGGTCTTATCCTGCGTGGCATCCGTGCGACCCGGTGCGAAGCTGACGCTCACATCTTGGCCGGCGTTCTTCGCGGCCCGTTCGATCGCGGCGCAGCCGCCCAGAACGATGACGTCGGCCAGTGAGACCTTCTTGCCGCCGGATAGTGAAGCGTTGAACTCCGTTTGGATTTTCTCCAAACGCTGGAGCACGTTCGCCAACTCAGCAGGCTGATTAACGGCCCAGTCCTTCTGCGGTGCGAGTCGAATCCGCGCACCGTTTGCGCCGCCGCGCTTGTCCGTGCCGCGGAACGTCGATGCCGATGCCCATGCAGTAGTAACGAGTTGCGAAACCGTGAGGCCCGAATCGAGGATTCGGTTCTTAAGTGCCGCGATCTCGCCTTCATCGATCGACGGATGATCGACCGCGGGCAGGGGGTCTTGCCAAAGCTGGTGCTCGGACGGCACCTCCGGACCGAGATACCGTGAGACCGGTCCCATATCGCGGTGCGTCAGCTTGTACCACGCCTTGGCAAAGGCATCGGCAAACTCTTGCGGACTCTCGTGGAAGCGCTTCGAGATCGGCCCGTAGATCGGATCGACCTTCAAGGCAATATCGGTCGTGAACATCATTGGCGCGTGCTTCTTCGATGAATCGTGCGCGTCGGGTACTGTGCCGTTTCCGGCGCCGCCTTTCGGCGTCCACTGATTACCGCCGGCGGGGCTCTTCGTCAGCTCCCACTCGTAGTTGAAGAGGTTGTTGAAGTATTCGCCGTTCCAGCGCGTGGGCGTCGCGGTCCAGGCGCCCTCGAGGCCGCTCGTGATCGTTGCATCGGCGTTACCGCTGCGCAGCGAGTTGCGCCACCCGAGGTTCTGCTCTTCGATGCCGGCACCGGCCGGCCCAAAACCAACGTACTGACCGGGATCGGCGGCGCCATGCGCTTTACCGAACGTATGGCCGCCCGCGATGAGCGCGACGGTCTCCTCATCGTTCATCGCCATCCGGCCGAACGTCTCGCGTATGTCGTGCGCCGCGGCGAGCGGATCGGGCTTCCCGTTCGGGCCTTCCGGGTTTACGTAGATCAAACCCATCTGCACGGCAGCCAGCGGCTCTTCGAGGTCGCGTTCGCCGGTGTAGCGCTTGTCGTCGAGCCAGGTGTCTTCCGGACCCCAGTAGATGTTTTCGTCGGGCTCCCACGCATCCACGCGGCCGCCGGCAAAGCCGCACGTTTTGAATCCCATCGATTCCAAGGCGCAGTTTCCGGCGAGAACCATGAGGTCGGCCCACGAGATCTTCCGGCCATACTTCTGCTTGATCGGCCAGAGCAAGAGCCGCGCTTTGTCCAGGTTCGCGTTATCCGGCCAACTGTTGAGCGGGGCGAAGCGCTGCTCGCCCGAGCCGGCGCCACCGCGGCCGTCGCCGATACGGTACGTTCCGGCGCTGTGCCAAGCCATACGAATGAAGAGCGGTCCATAGTGACCGTAATCGGCCGGCCACCAATCCTGCGACGTGGTCATCAACGTTAGAATGTCCGCCTTGACTGCCTTGAGGTCGAGGCTATTGAACTCGCGCGCGTAGTTGAAATCGCTGCCCATCGGGTCGGAGAGCGCGGACGGCCGGTGGAGCGGCGATAGGTCCAACAACTCGGGGAACCAGTCGACGTTGACTCGCGGCCGGAGGGGTACGTGCTTTACAGGACAGCCTTGGTCGGCTTCCGACATTTCGACGATCGTGTTTTCCATCTCGTGCTACTTCTCCGATTCTGTGGAAAGGTGGGCGGCAGTCTTCGGCGTTCGCGGGAGAACCCGCGGCAGCGCAGGCGGAGGCGAAGATTCCAGTGGCGAAGCTGTTGAAAGTGAATATCATTCTCACACCGGGAAGAATCCTGCCGCGGACGGCTCCCGTGAACAGTTAATATGGTGACGCCCGCGCAGCCCTCACTGCCCAAGAACTACCAGCTTATTTACAAAATCGTCGAAGAGAGCGGGATCGGCCGCCATCTGACGTCGTCGGAAATTTACACGAAGGCAGTCAAGCGCCGGCCGGGCATTGGATTCTCAACCGTCTATCGCGGTCTGGAGCGTTTGCGCGATCTCGGTTTGGTCTCCGAGCTCTACGTGCCGGGCGCCGATGCCGCGACCTACGAGCCTTCGGGACCACGGCACGCGCACTTTCGCTGCAGCGCGTGCGGCGAGATCGAAGATGTAACGTACGCGATTCCGACGCGCACGATCAGGGCGCTCGCGCAGCAGCACGGTTTCGAGATCGAGAGCGAACGCGTGACGTTCGAAGGCCGTTGCGCCGCATGCGGCGCTTCTTGAATTGGGGTTCTATCTTTTGTCGAACGCCGCTTGCGCGCGTTTGACCTCGTCGATGTGATCGTGGGCCCATTGGGTCAGCGAGCCGAGCGGTCCGCATAGGGTTCGCCCTAGCGGCGTGAGCGCATATTCAACGCGTGGCGGAATCTCGGGAAAGATCGTGCGCCGTACGAGCCCATCGCGCTCGAGGTCGCGCAACGTCTGCGTGAGCATCTTTTGCGAGATGCCCCCGATTAACCGGCGCAGCTCGTTGAAGCGGCGCTGGTCGGCTTGCGCCAAGATGCCGATCGTCAGCGTGGTCCATTTGTCGGCGATGCGGTCGAGGACGAGCCGCGATGGGCACTGGTTTTTCGTATAGACGTCCGCGTCGGTGGGCAGGGGCGGCAGCTTGATGGTTTCCACAGAGTTCCTAGGCTACTTCGGAGTGCGTACTTGCGCGAGTCCGCTAAGTATGCAAAAGTTACTAACATAACGATAGCACACTATGGAGCTATCGGCAACCGTAAGGAGCCGAAGAAGCAAATATGACCAGCCAACTACAAGAAAAGAGCCTCTACACGCTCGATCGGGCGCACTCGACCGTCGAGTTCGTCGTCCGGCACCTCATGATCGCCAAGGTCAGGGGTAGCTTTACCGCCGTCGACGGGCACATCGAGCTAACGCCCGGAAGCGAGCTGCCCAGAGGGATCGACGCGACGATCGAGGCCGCCTCGATCGACACCCGCGAGGATCAGCGCGACGCGCACCTGCGTTCGGCAGATTTCTTCGACGTGGAGAAGTACCCGACGCTATCCTTCCGCAGCACCCGCATCGAAGGAACGCCGGAAGAGTTCAATATCGAAGGCGAGCTGACGATCCATGGGGTAACGCGCGAAGTGTCGCTGAGGGCCGCCTTCGAAGGCCGGGCGACCGATCCGTGGGGTGGCGTGCGTGTCGGCTACAGCGCACATACCACCATCAACCGCAAGGACTTCGGACTCAACTGGAACGCGGCGCTGGAGACGGGCGGCGTCTTGGTCGGCGACGAGGTTCGCATCGAGCTCAATATCGAGGCCGTCCTGCAAGGGCCGCTGCCGAGTTAGCCGATCCGGCTCACCCGGCCTGCGGCATCTGCGCGGCCACGAGCTGCGTATAGTGCCTTCGCGCGCGCTCGGCCTCGACGTGATCGTACGCTCTGGAGGCCTCGCGCGCGAGCTCCTTCAGCAGCTCGACCTCGTCAGGGTCGAGCTGCGCGCCGTTGACGTGCGCGCCGTACAGCGTAAAGGATTCGAGCCTGTGACGGACGGTCACCGGGACCGCGAGCGTATAGATCGCCGCGTTTTCGGCATCGAGACGCGAGCGAAGCTCGTCGAGCCAGACGACGCTTTCGTCGGCCAACAGCATTCTTACGAGCAAGTCGTTTGCATCAAAACCAGCAGGAGCGATCGTCGTTTGCGCAGCGGTAGCGACACCATCGAACCGAGCGCCCCCGTCGGATCGCCGGTAGAGCGCGGCGGCGGCGAGCTCGATTGCGTCCACCGGTACTTGGACGAGGCCGTCCACGATCGCCGCCTCGTCGGTCGCGTACGGAAGTGCCGAGGCCGCCCGCCGAAGCAGCGACTCCGCCTTTCGGCGTTTTCGGAAAAAGACCGACTCGACGAAACGCTCGACGGCGCGGTTGATGCGATCCAGCATGAAACCGATCGCGATGGTCGTCAGCAACTCCAGGCCGATCGCCAGCCGCCCGATCGCGACAACGCGTGAAAAGAACCAGTCCAATATCGAGATAAACGCGATCACGGCGACCGAGAGAATCCCGTATACCAGCGCGCGATTGAGCACGAAGTTAACGTCGAGAACGCGTAGTCTAAAAACGGCGTAGGCAATACAGATCGGCATCAATACTACTGCGAAACCGATGACCTGCCCGACCGCGAATGGCACTCCCGGAACGAAGTAGACCGCGTAGGCCACAAACGAGATAAACGTTCCGACTGCCAGAAACCCCAAGCGCTGGCGATCGGTCGGCGACGCGGTCGCCACGTTCTTGGCGAGAATGAGCCCCGCGAGAGCAAAAGCCCCGAGCGGAACGATGGCACTGGGGATGACGTCCCAGGTCGGAAGCGATTCGTTGATTGAGTAGACGCGCCACTCCACGACGTACAGCACGTACGCGAGCGCCAGCAAAATCCAAATGAGCGGGTCGATCCGGCGCCGCCACCCGAGAACGTCACCGTTGGGAAACCGCAGAAGAAACGGTAACAACGGTAAGACGCTCCATGCTCCGAACACGGTGCTCAGCACGAACGAAAGTACTACGTAGGCTTGCGGAGAGAGCAGCCGCGACCAGTACGTGAAGACGGGGCTCGTTCCAAAGTAGCCGACCGCAAAGAGATAGAACGACCACGTCATCAGGGAGGGCCGCAAGAACACGAGCAAAGAGGCAACGATCAAGAAAACGGTCGGCGGAATGTACGCCAATACACCGCCCACCCGCTGCCAAATGCCAAAGCTTCTATTAGGAACGGCACTCAACGTGACCGTGTACGCCGCGCGACCATGCTGGAAGGTCAGCGTCTCGCGCTCGCCCGTATAGACCGCGCGAACGCGGGACGGAATCTCGAAGTCCCCGCGATCGATGAGACGGTCGCCGGCACGCACGCCGGCGCGGTCCGCGGGTGAGCCGCGGTCGACCGAAACCACGGTAGCGCCGCGGGGCACCATCGTAAGGCCGAACGTGCCCTCGCCCCAATTCTCCGCGAAATCGACGTGGCCGATCGGCAGATAGTAGACCACCGCGACGGTCAGGGTAACGAGGACCAACAGCACGCGCGATAGGGCTTGACGCACCGGATGGCTCCCCTTTCTGCACGGAGTGCGATGCTATGCATAAACCCGCCGTTTTACAAAAGTTTGCCGGCGCTCGCCGCCGGGAAGATTACCAAAAGTGACGCGCCAAGAGCGGAGCCGCCCTTTTCGCGCGCGTTCGCTCGCGGCCCAGTTCGTCGCCGGCCCCCTGCACGATAGTTGGGTTTATCTCGCGGGGCCGTTGCTCGGCGCGGCAATTGCCGTTCTCGTGCACGATCTTCTCGGCGGACCGCCGACGCGCGGCGCGCAACGCACGGCAAAAGCACGTTAAAAAAGGGCTACTTTAGCGGAGGAAAAATCATATTCACGTGAACGATCGAAATGATTCGATCGCGCCGTTCTCCGGCGAGATCGATTTCACCAGTAAGCAAGAGTTTCAGGAGAAACTGAAGGCGCTCGACCATACGGAGAGTGCAATCGTCGACCTCACCGACGTCACGTACATGGACTCGACCGCGCTCTCGCAGCTGATATGGCTCTATAGACGCAGAGTGGATGCAGGCAAAGCGGCGCCACGTATCGTCGTCGGCCCGAAGGTCGCGCGCCTCTTCCGCGTCTCGGGTCTGGGCGAAATGCTCTCCCTGTTCGAGACGCTTGCCGAGGCGCAGGCGGGGTGAAGTCGAAAGAACGCGTCGCAGCACTGGTCGGATTTACGGCCTTCTTGCTCTGCGCGACGTTCGCCGTTTCGGCAGTCTGGATCCACCAGGCAATCAAAGCCAACTCCGCGGAGCAAGCGCTTCTTCGAGGCGCCCAGATAGACCGGGCGCGACTCTTTCGATTACAGCTCGACGAAGAGACGGGGATCCGCGGGTACGTGGCGACTGGAAAGCAACTATTTCTCGAGCCGTACTTTAACGCACGCCGCCATTTCGGGAGCGTCACCTCCCGGCTCATCGCAACGCTCCGCGCACTCTCGATGGACGATCGGGTCGTACGCGAGCAGGCCGCGATCAACGAGCAATGGCTAACCCAAGTCGCGCGCCCATCGCTGCAAAATCCGCGCTCGTCGGAGCTGGTAGTCCAGCTGACCGGGGAATACCTCGTCGACGGTTTCCGCACGCTCGACTCGCTGCTCTTGCGCCGCCTCAGCGCGCGATCCGCAGAGGCCGACGCAGCCGCGGCCGCGCTCGTCACTCGCTTACTGGCTGGATCACTCGCGCTCGGCGTGCTGCTCGCACTGGTCTTTACGGCGATCGCGACGGCGGCGTTTCGTCTCGCCGCTAGACTCGAAGAGCAGCGCGACGCTTACGAAGCAGAGAAGCGCGTGACCGACGTCTTGCAGCGAGCCTTCCTAGGCGACGACTTGCCGAGCATTCCGGCGGCGCGCTTCGACGGCGTTTACGTTCCAGCAGGCCTAGAAGCACAAGTCGGCGGCGACTGGTACGACGCGTTCGAGCTCTCTCCGAACCGGATTCTTTTCTCGATGGGCGACGTTGCCGGTCACGGTGTGGAAGCCGCCGTCATCATGAGTCGCGCGAGACAATCGATTCTGGCGATCAGCATCGGCGAAACCGATCCAGGCATCGTCCTGGCGCGGACAAACGCCGCGCTTTGCCTTCAGGGCGCGACGATGGTGACCGCGCTCTGTGGCATCATCGACATCGAGGAGCAAACGATCTCCTATGCAAACGCCGGACACCCACCTATTATCGAGCTTGCCAAAGGCCGCAGTCTTGAGTTGCTTGCCGGCGGTGGCCTACCGCTTGGCGTCGCGGAAAGCGCATCGTACGAGACGTTGACGGCGCCGATCTTACCGGATTCAATGCTTGTACTCTATACCGATGGATTGGTCGAGCACTCACATGACTTGGAGGCGGGCGAGCGCACGTTGTTCGAGGCGCTTCGCAAGCTTGACGTTCACTCGACCAACCCTGCGGCCGCCCTTCTCGAGAGAATCCTTCGCGGGAAGCCTCCCGTCGACGACGTTGCCATTCTGACCATCCGCTTCCCCAAATCGAGAACCGCGCATGTGCCGGTCAAAGCCGACTTAGTCCCCGAGATGATCTGTGCCTAAGCCGACGCCGCAAAATCGCGGCACACCAGTCGGCGTATGGCGAGTCGTTGCCGTCGATGCCCGCGTCATGCGGACGACGCGTGCGCAGTTTTCCGACGCGCTGCGCACCGCCAAGCGCAACGCCGAGGAAATCGAAGTCGCCACTATCATCTTGGGCGAGCTGCTGGCCAACGCGTGCGAGCATGGGAAGCTTCCCGTCGGCGTGGAGTTGCGCGCGTCGCGCGACGCGTTCACGCTCGTCGTAACCGATGAGGGTTACGACATTACGCGACCGGCCTTTCGCCATCCAAACTCGCTGCGGGGCCGGGGTTTCGAGATCATCGAAGCGCTCGGGGCAAAGATCACGCTCTCTTCTCGGCCCCGCTCGCGAGTCGAAGTCCGCTTGCCTTTCGCACCGTGACCTCCGGATTGCCTGGGCTGGGCCGACGAGGTTCGTGATGGGGCGAAGACGACAACCAGAAGAACCCAGGTAATATCTGGATCGCGAACCAACTCCGGTAACGCCGTGGTTGAATGCCGCAGTCATGCTGGCGATCTTCGTCGACGCACCGCACGGCGTGGTTTTCGTCGAGCGTGCCGCGCATCTCCGGCGCCACCCGAGTCAGATCGGCCTTCCCGGCGGGATTGCCGACCCTGCCGACGGCGGCGAGCTCAATCTGACGGCGCTGCGCGAGCTCGAAGAGGAAGTCGGCGTAGAGCGCAGGCACGTTCGCGTCGTTGGGCGGCTACCGGCGCGGCGGCAGATCGTAAGCCGTCTTCTCGTTACGCCGATCGTCGCGCTGCTCGCCCCGCACACGCCGCTGAGGATCGACGGCACCGAGACGGCCGGCGTCTTCACCATCCCGCTCGAAACGATCGTCGCACCGGGAGCCGTGCGCCGCGACGCGGAGCGCAGCGCCGCCTTTGGCCACACGATATATGCTCTTGACTACGAGGGACGCAACGTTTGGGGCTTTACCGCGCGAGTCCTTAGGTCGTTCACGGAAGCTTGGAACGCGAAAGGCTCAACAATCCGCGCAGCGATCGAGTCGGGGTTCGGCTAGCGCCAAGCAATGACGGCGACCTCAGCCGTCGTCGGATCGATCTGCGCGCCGCTCGGCCGATACGTCGTAACATGACCGCCCGAATCGTGGAACGCGCGTTTCCTTATGGAAGCTCCTTGAACGACTGCTTCACGCGATACTCGCTAAGCGGATAGCGGGAGCGAAGGTTCGCCCACTGCGTTAATAGCTCGTCACTATCGGGATCGCGGCGATACCTCGCGACGCCGAGGTAGTATTGCGCCTCGGGTGCGGCGTAGGTGGTCGAAAAACGCGTGAGGACGTCGACGTATACCGCTTCGGCCCGATCGAAGCGTTTTAAACGGAGATGGGCCATGGCGAATCCGCAGAGAGCTCGCGCCATGAACTCGGGTGGCGGCAAAAATCCGTCCCAGCGATACATCTCGAAGCCGTCGTGGTAGAGAATTCGTATGTCCGGCGTCCAGATGTGATGGATGCCGTGCAGAAAGATTTCGTTCTCTTTTTTCGAGTTATCGATTTGAAGCGGGATGCTGTAGTCTAGGATCGTCTTCGCGACTGGGGGTTGAGGATACGTCACGGTATCCAGCGCTTGGCATCCCCCTCAACCAGGGTTGAAGACGTCCAAAAAGACGAACTTTCGCTCCTCACGCGCGCGCTCCAGCGCGGCCCGATAGTCGGATTCCCACGAAATGTTTGCCATGATCCCCTCGCTTTCTCCCTTCAATTCCCGAACCCCGCCATCGACGTCGCGAAGGCCGGACGGTGATACGCGCCGGCGCAACGGTCGAGGTCGAGACCCTTCGCACTTCGGGCGCGTACAAACTCGACGATCAGCGCATCAGAGCAGGCGGTCTCGGTTGTGTGCGCCGCGTTCTTGATCAGCAGAATGCGAGCGTTGGGCAAATAGGGAAGCGCCGCTCGCGCGTATTGGGGTGGGCTCGTCGGGTCGTCGGTTCCGGAGATCATGAGTATCGGTGCGTCGCTGCGCACCGGCTCGTTGAAAGTCGCCGGTACCGGTTCGACGTTCCAGATGCGGCACGCGCGCTGCTGCGCTCGAACCCGGACGTCGCCCTCGAACGAGTTCGCGCTCGTCTGTACGACGTCGCTCTCGGTGATGAACGGAATGTCTTCGGCGCACGTCACGGAGAGGTTGAGGCCGTCCGCGACGAGCTGCGCGAAGCCCTGCGTGATCGTATCAACCATCGTCGCCAGTGGTCCGTAGTCGCCTCGATAGGCCCTGTCGATGATGAACGGGGCGTACTCGGCGGTTTCCGGGAAGTAGAGCAGCTGGCGCAGCCGGTCGGCAAAGACTTCCTTCGAGAGTTGTACGTTCGTGACGCGCGGCGTCTTGCCGTTCTTCAGTGGCACGCTCACGCTTCCGGCATCAAAGCGGTGCACGAGCGCGTAAAAATGTTCGCCTAAGTCCGGAAAGTGCGCGTTGCAGCTCGCGTCGGCCTTGCACTCGGCGATCAAGCGGGTCATCGAGACTTGCGCGCCCTTCGCATCTTCGAGCGGAATGATGAGAAAGTGGGGCGGCGCGACCCCGTCGAGCACGATGCTCTCGACGCGATCGGGGTGGCGGCGCGCGTAGACGAGATAGAAACGCGTGCCGTACGAGGCGCCGTCGAGCACGAGTTTCGGATAGCCGAGCGAGGCGCGCAGCGAATCGAGATCGTCGGCCGCAACCGCGGTCGTGTAGAGGCTAAGATTGGCGTCGCGCGCGAGGCGCTGACGACACCGGCTCAAAGGCTCGTCCGGCCAGATTTGCCGAAAATAGAGCGACGGCCGATCGGCGGGCGAAAGATCGCACTGCTGTATCGCCGATCCGCCGGTTCCCCGGTTGTCGACGAGCAAGATATCGTACCGGTCGCGCAGCGTTTTCAGTTCCCCGCCCGCGCCGTCGGCGATGCCGCCGGCAAAGGCCGTCGCCGAAGCGCCCGGTCCGCCGGGATTCCAGGCAATCGCGCGACTCGAGCGGTGCGTCGCGTGAATCACGATGAATTTTAGGTCGATCGTTCGGCCGGCGCCGGCCACCCGGTTTTCGTAAACGGCGTACGTGCCGCAAGTCGACGGCGCCTTCGACTTTCCGGTGGTACACGACCAGGTGTGAAGCCCGGCGCTTAGAGCTGCAGCAAGCATGCTCTCATGGTATGCCGGGCCCGATGGACGGCGCCATCAAGGGCCGCTCAAAATCGCGGCGACGGAGGCATTTAGCCAAACGAGGCCGCAGCATAGGGCGCATGAACGATCGGAATTCACAGAGCGACCTTCGCAGCGAGATCGAGGGTGCAGACGACACCGGGCTCGTTGCCGGCGAAGAGCTGATCACCCAGGCGCAGACGATGCTCCCACTCCTACGAGAACAGGCAGCGCTTCCGCATGAAGATCTCCACGCCGCCCTGCCGGAGGGACACGACGCGCATGCGACAATCGACAAGCTGCACGCCGAGGTTTCGGGGGCGTCGCCGAATCCGCGCGCGATCGAAGAGCACGCGGGTGCGCTGCGCGCGTTTCCCGAGCTCGAGGCGATCGTCGCCGGCTGGTGGGAGAACCCTCGGACCCAGCAATTCATTCAGACGCTGGGCCAAATCGGTGTTTAGCCGGTTAGGTTCCGTAGCGGCGCTGGCGTAACGCGAAGTCGTCGAGCGCCGCTTTAAAGTGCGCATCGTCGAAATCCGGCCAGTAGGTCGGTGTCGCCCAAAACTCGGCGTACGCCGACTGAAACAAGAGAAAGTTCGAGAGCCGTAACTCGCCGCCGGTGCGCACGATGAGATCGGGATCGGGCAGACCGGCGGTGTAGAGCCGGCTCGCCAGAGCGCACTCGTCGATCGACGCAACGTCGCGCAAGCCGGTGCGCACCTCGTCGACGAGCGCGCGTACCGCATCGCCGATCTCCCGCCGGCCGCCGTAATCAATGGCGAGGTTGAGCAGGATGCCGTCATTACTCGCGGTCTCTGCGACGAGCGCCTCGAGTGCGCTGCTGGTGCTCGCCGGCAGGCGTTCGGTACGACCGCATAGCCGCACGCGCACGCCTTCTCGAGCGAGGCGGCGAAACTCGCCGCGCGCGGCCCGCGCACAGAGCCGCATCAGCAGACCGACCTCGCCCGCGGGACGTTCCCAGTTCTCCTCAGAGAATGCATATGCGGTAATCACGCGCACGCCCGCGGCGCTCGCCGCGCGCAACGTTCGACGCAGGGTTGCGACGCCGCGGCGGTAGCCGCAAGCGATCGGCAATCCGCGTTCCGAGGCCCAACGGCGGTTGCCGTCCATGATGATGGCGATGTGTTTCGGCGTCACGTCGTTGCCAGTTTCGGATGCGCGGCAGCGCGCTGCGACCGCTCGTGAACGTCACGCACGACCGCTTCCAGCTCGTCGACGTATGCCAGAAAGCGTTGGCGGCCGCGTTTGGTGATGCGATAGATCGTCTGCGGCCTCCCGGTGGCGCGCTGTTTCTCGACGGTAACGATGCCAAGGTCGGCGAGCGCGTGAACGTGGCGATTCAAGTTTCCGTCGGAGAGGTCGCACGCGGCTGCGAGCTCGGTGAAGCTGAGCCCCTCGGAGTGCGCGATCAGGCACGTGCAGATTGCGAGCCGGCCACGCTCGTGAAAGATTCGCTCCAATCCCGGATAGGAGAAGGGCGCTTCGCGCGCTTCGCTCACGTGCGCTCTCTCCAGATCAATCCGCCGACTACGATTTGGCCGACGCCGAATCCGAGCGGCATCACCCACCACGCCAGTGCGACCTGCTGCAGCGGCGAGACTAAAAAGAGTGCGGCGAGCGCGGCGAAGCCAAGCGTCACCGGAAAGGTCGACTCCGGAATCGCCTCGCGCGACGCAAAGAGCCCGAGCGAGTAGAGCGCAAACCACGTGCCCGGCAAGAGCGAATACGCCGAGCGATCGATGAGCGCCACGGTCAAAAGGCCGCCGAGTACGACGCTCGGCGCGATCGAGCGCGCCGCCGAGCGAAATCCGCTTGCGGCCGCCGGGCCGCGATGCTTCCAAAGCCAGACCGCCGCCGCGCCGTAGTTCAAGGCCAGAGCGACTGCCAAGCAGGTCATCCAGATGATGACGTAACGGTGCAGGGAATCCGGCAGGGTGGGCAGCGGGTCCGTCGCGCGCTGAACGTAGGCGGCGACGAACGCGCCAAAACCGCTGGCGATCGCGGCCGCGGCCGAATACCCTTCAAAACGCTGCACCCGGACGAGCCGATCCCGGACCTCCGCGAGGTCCGAGAGCGCGCGCTGTAGTTCCATCTCCCTCTCTTTTGCTTTGCGGCGCAAAGTCTATCACTTTGTAGCACAAAGGCCGGCTCATTGCAAGCCTTTCCTTCGCGTCAACGCTGGAATTTTCTAATCGCGCGTGGGCGCTTCGTTCACGCATTAACGCAGCGGTTTCGTGGCATAATCGATCGCGATGATTGCTTTCGATCGCCGTGCGCTTGCGCTTTGTGCTCTGGCCGCGTTGACCGCGTGCAGCGGGGCGGCTTCTACCTCGGCTCCGCTCCTTCCGGAGTTCCGCCAAGCGGGAACCGGCATACGGGGCGGTTCGACGACGCCGTACACGTTCACGACGATGGACGATCCGAGCGCGTATTCGACCGTTAACCGCCTGCTCGGCCTCAACAACGGGGGGCGCATCGTCGGATATTACGGCAGCGGCATACCGAGCGATCCGAGCGAAGGCTACTTAACGATTCCGCCCTACGGTGCCAACAACTATCAGTCCGTCGTTTATCCCAAGGCTGCCGATACGATCGCAACGTGCCTCAATAACGCGAGGATGCTCGCCGGCTATTATGTCAGCTCAGCCGGCAAGACGTACGGATTCTTGCTCACCGACGGCCTCTGGTGGACCTATCAAGACCCGCACGCTCGCGGGAAACGGACGACCACCGAGATCCTGAGCATCAACGATCTCGGGACGGCGGTTGGATTCTATAAATCGAACAGTGGTACCGGATCGTTCGAACTCAACGTCGCACTCGAAAAGTACGACGTAGTCACTCCTCCGCAAGGAGACAACGTCATCGCGACGGGCATCAACGGTACCGGCGACGTCGTTGGCTACATGAACCAAGGGAGCACGACGGTCGGTTTTCTGCTCAAGAACGGTACTTACACGACGTTTTCGTATCCCGGCGCGGCCAGTACGCAGTTTCTCGGAGTCACGGCCCACGATTACATCGTCGGATCGTTCAAAGATCAGGCCGGGGCCACGCACGGGTTCCTCCTAGTTTCACCGCTCTGGAAGCCCGGCACCACCTGGGAGCAGATCGACGATCCCGACGGAATCGGATCGACGGTTGCGACGAGCGTGAACATCCATAAGGCGCTCGTTGGTTACTACACCGATAGCTACGGCGTCACGCATGGCTTCCTTGCGACGCCGGGTTCGAGCGGCGTCCGGAGGCCGTAAAAGCCCACACGAGCCCTCGCGATAGCCGGTGCCGGCCCCCGGCACTCTGCCAGGCATATGGCACTCTCCGCGAGCATCATAGGCCGCATGGTGCGCAATGCAGCGTCTTGACGGGCGGCTCGTTTACTCCGCGAGCGATCTCAACGATTACCTCGAGTGCAAGCGCCTAACCGACCTCGAAGCGCTTGTCGCGCGCGGCAGGTTGCCGCGCGCCGCGACCGACGACCCCCAGGCCAAGCTTCTCCGGCGCAAAGGCGACGATCACGAGCGCAGTTATTTGGAGCGTATGAAGTCGCTCTATCCCGACGGCGTCGTCGAGTTCGGGCGCTCGCCAAGCGGAATTGAAGGCTACCGGCAATCCGAACGCGCGACCCTCGAAGCGATGCGAAGCGGTGCGCGCATCATCTATCAGGCAACGTTCTTTGACGGCGCATTCATCGGCCACGCGGATTTCCTGCGGCGTGTCGACGAGCCGTCGAATCTGGGCGAGTATGGCTACGAAGTGATCGATACCAAGCTCGGCCTCTCCCCGCGCCCGTACTACCTGATCCAGCTCTGCAACTACAGCGAGCACCTCGAACGTCTTCAAGGAACGCCGCCGGGATACGGGCACGTCGTCTTCGGGGATTCAAACGAAGAGGCGTTTCGGCTCCACGACTTCATGGCGTACTATCGCCGCCTCAAGCGCCGGTTCTTGGAGTTCGCCGGCGACGTCGCGTTTGCAAACGGCGACCGGCCGCGCGAGTATCCGTTGGAATGCCAGCACTGCGCGATGTGCCCGTGGGATGACGCCTGCGAAGGGCAACGCCGGGACGACGACCATCTGAGTCTGGTCGCATGGATGCGCCGCGACCAAATCGCAAAGCTCGAATCGGCGCAGATTACGCGGGTTACCGACCTGGCAAGCGCAACCGACGAGCGGCGGCCAGTGGGCATGAATCCGCCAACGTTCGAGAGGCTGCGTCTGCAAGCGTCGCTCCAAGTCCGCGGACGCGATAGCGCAAAGCCCATCTACGAGTTGCTCGAGCACGCGCCGCCGCTCGGCTTCACAATGCTTCCCGAGCCCGCCCAGGGCGACGTTTTCTTCGATATGGAAGGCGATCCGCTCTTCGAGCCTGGACGCAGCCTCGAGTACCTCTTCGGCTGCTGGATGCCCGACGACGAACCAAACTTTCGTCCGTTTTGGGCGCTGAACCGTGAGGACGAGAAGCGTGCCTTCGAAGGCCTCGTCGACTTCATCCTCGACCGCCGTCGCCGCTATCCCGAGCTTCACGTCTATCATTACGCAAGCTACGAAAAGGATGCGCTCCGGCGGCTCGCCCAGGAGCACTGCACCCGTGAAACCGAGGTCGACGACTTGCTCCGCGGCGAGGTACTCGTCGATCTCTTCGCCGTGGTGCGTCAAGCAGTGGCGATTTCGGAGGAACGATACGGACTTAAGAACTTCGAGCGCTTCTACGATCTGACGCGCACCACCGATGTCAAAAAGGGCGACGAGTCGATCGTCATGTTCGAGCGCTGGCTCTTCGAGCACGATCGGCAAATCCTCGATGACATCGGACGCTATAATTGCGACGACTGTCGTTCGACGTATTTGCTGCGAGAGTGGCTTCTGGAGCGCCGTGCGGAAGCGGAAAAAAAGTTCGGACGTGCACTACCCCTGCGGCCGGTCAAGTCTCCCGATGCGCCGTGCCACACCGAGTTCATGCAAGGTTGCCCCACTTGCGAGAAGCGGCGAAAAGACCAGCGCGAAGAGGCGCGACGCAGCGATCTCGAGCGCCGATTGCTGGCCGACAATCGGCCCGTTCATCATCTGCTCGGCAACCTCATGGGCTACCACCGGCGCGAAGATAAGCCCGCCTGGTGGGCGTACTTCGACCGCCGCGAAAACGTCGACCGGCTTCTCGAGTTCGACCGGGAGGCGATCGGCGGCCTGGCCCTGCGCGAGGACGTCGCGCCGTATCGGGAGGCCAAGAGTACGGTCTACACCTTCGATTTTCCCGAACAGCTTTACAAGCTCGGCGAGGGCGATTCGGTCGCCGATCCCCGCACGAAGAATGGCACGGGCACGATTCTTTCACTCAATTCCGATGCCAATCGTCTCACGCTCAAGACGACGGCCTCGCTGGAGGGCGCCCGCGAAATTCACGAGCTCATCGCGCGTCAGCCGTTCTCTACGACCGTGCAACGCGACGCCTTAGTCCGCCTCGCGCAATCGTTTGTCGACGGCAAGCTCGGCAACGAACATCCGGCGACTGACGACCTGCTCGCGAAACGCGACCCTCGCGTGGCCTTCGTCGCAAGCGACGTCGACGGATGCCAACCGGCGCACGTGACCGCCGAGTCCGTTTCCGCCGTGGTCGCCGCATTGAAGAGCAGCTACCTCTTTATCCAGGGGCCGCCGGGGAGCGGCAAAACGACGATCGGATCGAAGGTGATCTGCGATCTGCTCTCGGCCGGCAAACGCGTCGCGGTCACAAGCACGAGCCACAAAGCGATCCACAATCTCTTACAGCGCGTCGAGGAGTGCATGGCGGAGCGAGGCGGCGCTTTCCGCGGCCTCTACAAGCACACGACGGGAAATCCCGGTTCGACCTACGTGTCGCCGCTGCAACGCCCGTTCATCGCGTCAGTCGACTCTAATACGGCCTTCTCCGCAAGCGATTACCAGCTCGCCGGCGGCACCGGCTACCTTTTCGCACGGGAAGAGCTCGACGCACAATTCGACTATCTCTTCATCGACGAAGCGGGTCAGGTCGCGCTGGCCGAGGCGCTCGCGACCTCGCCCTGCGCGAAGAACGTCGTGCTGCTTGGCGATCCGTCCCAACTCGCTCAGGTCAGCCAGGGAAGCCACCCCTCACACTCCGGCGATTCCGTACTCCAGCATCTCCTCGGAAACGATCGGACGGTTCGGCCGCGCCGCGGAATCTTTCTCGACCGCTCTTATCGCATGCAGCCGGAGATCTGCGAGTTCATCTCCGACGCAATGTACGAAGACCGGCTCCATTCCGCGCCGCAGACCACGATGCATCGCGTCAGCACGGACACCGACGAATACGCCGGGCTCTACTTCATCGGCATAGACCACTCTGCAAACAGCTCCTCATCGCCGCAGGAGGCCGCCGAGATCGCGCGGCGCATTTCACACCTGCTCGCCGAGGGCCGGCTCGTCGACTCGAAGCCGCCCAGCCTCGCCGGCGAGCCGCGCAAGATAACGGAGCGCGATATCGTCGTCGTCACGCCGTACAACGCGCAGCGACGGCTCATCTTGAGAAAGCTCTCCGAAGCCGGCATCGAGGTCGACGCCGACCATGGCGTCCGCGTCGGGACGGTCGACAAGTTTCAGGGTCAAGAGGCGGCGATCGTCTTCTACTCGATGGCGACTTCGAGCGGCGAAGACGTACCGCGGAACGTCGAGTTCCTCTTCGATCGCAACCGCTTCAACGTCGCGATCTCTCGTGCGCGCGCCGCGAGCATCCTGCTCTGCAGTCCGCGCCTGCTCGACATTCGCTGCCGCACCCCCGAGCAGATGGCATTGGCGAATCTTCTCTGCTCCTTCGAACAGCGGGCGACCCCACTTCGGCCGGCCGCTGCGCTCCCCGTCTAGCTTGCGATGCGGCGCGACAAGCCTAGGTCGCGCAGAATCTCGCGCGCGGCACGCTCGCCGCTCTCGACGGCGCCGTTGATGTAGCCCTGCCACACGATCGACGTTTGCTCGCCGCAGAAATGCACGTTGCCCTGCGCGATGCGCTCCTCTCCGCACAGCGTCGTGAACTGCCCGGCCTTGTAGTACGAATAGGCGCCGCGCGTGAAGCGATCGCCGATCCAGAAATCCTGGTACGCGAGACCGTTGAATGCATCGCTCGCGCCCGGCAGCGAGGGTTCGAGCGAGTGAAGGTACCGCTGCACCGTCGCATCCGGCGCCGCGCCGTGTACTTCGCCGCTATAACGCTTGCCGTGCGCTCCGCCTGGAAAACAGACGAGCATCCCGGCGCGGCCCCTCTGTCCGATGCTTTCGTCCCATGAATCTTGGTAGAGGTCGTCGGCGTACGCGGTTCCGCTGAACCGGTCTTTGAACCAGTAGGGTGATTTGAACCGCAGATGCACCTTCGCGTTCGATCCCAGATCGAGCGCAGCAATCGCGCGCTGCTTGCGCTCAGAAAAACCGGCGCGCTTCGTATCGACGAGTCGTAGAACGGTGAAAGGGATCGAGAGCACGACGACGTCGGCGTGGAATGCTTTGCGCGCCCCGCCCGAGTCGAACGTGCAGGTATACGATCCGTCGGCGTTGCGCGCGAGCGCTTCGAGCGACGTTCCCAACTGCACCGTGTTCCCAGGCAGCTGTGCGATCATCCGTCCGACAAGCTGGTCGTTGCCGCCGTCGATCGTATACTTGTCGTCCTCACCGGTTCCCGAGAGATCGAGCCGGCCGTGGCGCATTCCCGAGAAGAGATAGATGAGGTTCAGCGCGCTTTGAACGTGTGATTCACCGCCGTACTCGCTTACGCACGCCAAGAGTAGCAGCTTGCCAATCTTCGAGCTGGTTCCGCCGGAGACGTTGCGGCCGATCCACTCATCAACGTTCATGCGGTCGAGCGCGACACCGGCCGGGGTGTGGTGATCGAAGGTCGTCGAATGGCCCGCCGCCTTCGCTGCTCTGCTCAACGGCTCATATACGTAGCGATCGTAATCGTGCGCCGCCTCGTCGTGCGTGTAGCGGCGGCCGGAAATAAAGTAGGTGTCGACGGCATCGCGCGGATAGAGCGCGTTGAGGTCGACCAGCCGTAGGCCGAGCTCGGCCGCGAGCTTTCGAATGCGGTGTTGCGAGGTCGCGATAAGCTGGCCGCCGTGCTCGGCGTACTGACCGTCGTTGAAGAAACCGTGCAGGGTCCAGGTGCGGCCGCCGGTGCGAGTGTTCGCCTCAAAAACGCGGCTTGCAATGCCCGCTTGATGGAGCCGGTAGGCGCAGGTGATTCCGGCGGCGCCCCCGCCGACGATCGCGATCCGGCTCTCGCCGACGCGATTGCGCGCGAGCGGCAGAGCCGGCAGCGGCGCCGCCGGGATTGAGGTTGCGCATCCCGCAAGCGTCAGCGAGCCGATGCCTCCCAAAAATTCGCCGCGCGAGAGCCCAGCTTGCTCGCGGCGGCGCGCCGCAATCGCAGCGTGGACGCGTTGCGCGAACCGGCCTGCGGGGCTACGAGCCATGTGGGGTTCTACTGCACTCTCGAATCCGGACCATGCCGGCGCGGACGAAACGCTCCCACGAGTCTTCGCCGCGGCATAACCGAAAACGCTGCCGGCAGGCTATCAGTACGTGCGCGGTCACGAGGGCGTCGTCGAGCGCCCGGTGCGCACGCATTTCCGCGCCCGCGACCCGATCGATGTGCAGGTAGCGCCGCAGCGTCTGGTTCTTATGATTGGGCGCTTCGGGAAAGAGCGTTCGCGCGAGCCGCATCGTGCAAAGCGCCGTCGAACTCACCGACGCTCCGACGAACGAGAGATCAAATTGCGCGAAGTGCGCGGTAACGATGCGGCCGTAGCAGAGGCGACGGGTATGCGTCAGCGCCGACCCGATGCCGGGTGCGCCGGCGACCATCTGATCGGTGATGCCGTGAACCGCCGTTGCGCCGGCCGGAATCGCCATCCGAGGATTCACCAGCGTCGCCCACCGGTCCACGACCCTATCGCCGTCGACCAGCGCGCAGGCGATCTCGACGATCCGATCGTTTACGGGACTGAATCCCGTCGTCTCGACGTCGATCACGCAGTATCTCTCCGCCAGCATGCCGCCAGCGTACGAGCGCAGAGTGCCACATGGGTGGCAGCGTCACGTCACCGCAAAAGGAACGGATTCGCTTCGCTCGCCGCCAGAATGTACCACGCCGTCGCGCCGACGTGAAGCGACGCGAAGTACTTATCGCCGTCGCAGTCGCCGATCGTCCTGGAAGCGGCTATAATCCCGCGCCCATCACCGTTTGGGCCGTTCGTCTGTGCGTAGGCGATGTCGCGCAGGTATTCTTGAGCCTGGGGCAGGTCGCCCGATGCTCTGCGAAATTCAAGCGCGTCGGCAAGGTGGGCGGTCCCCTCGAACCACACGCCGGATCGATCGCCGCTGCAGAAACTCACGCCGCTAAAGCCGCTTCTCGTCACGGCCAAATTCGTTACGTCCCAGCTCGGCGCGGCAGCCCACAATGGGTTCGCAAAGGCGAGGTAGCTCCACGAGTTGACGTCCTCCGGCTTGAAGGACTTGTTCGGCGTCACGCCGTCGGTCGCCGTGCCGACATAGAATCGGCCGCCGCGGGCGTCCCACATCGATGCGACGAACCGCTTGGCCCACGCGGCGTCCGCGCTCCACTGGCTCTCGCCCGACTCCGTCGCCAACATCGTAAAGAACGCAAATACGTCAATGTTGTGCTCGGTCGACTTCCACTCGATCTTCTTACCGCGCGCGGAATAGCCCCCGGTGTAGCCGCCGGCGCCGCGCACATCGTAGGTATGAGCCTCGAGCCACTGCGCGATCTGCACCGCGCCGATTAAGTACGCGCCATCCGACGTCGTGGCGTAGAGTCGCACGAGCGCCTGACCGACCCAGGCCATGTTTCCTACATCGCTCGTGTTGTCGTCGACCACGACATCGCCGGGCTTGCGCAACGGCTGGGGCGCATACGCCGCGCGCAGCCGGCCGTCGCCGGCCACGTCGTGGGCTTGAACGTAGAGAAATGCGTTGCCAACGACCTTGGCGCGAGCCACGGCGGCGACCGAGCCGTCCGCTACCATCGCATCGATGAAGAGCGCGTCGTCGTAGGTCACGGCGTCGGTGAAATCCTTGAGCGGACCGCCGTCGAAACTCCGAACGAGGCGCGTCGTCGATCCCGTGGCGTACTTGTCCATCATTAGCCGCAAGAACGAGTACGCCTTCGAAACGCCGTACGAAGAAGCGGCACCGCGCGCTGCCGGACTGGTCGGTGAGAACGCAATGCCGCTTAAGGAACCTTCGGAGCAGCCGGCAAGTGCGAGCGCCGCGACGATCGCAACGCTCCTGGCGGAACGGCTCCTTACATCGGATTCAGCGATAACGTCTGCGTATCCAACGTGTAGTTGCCGGCCGAGACGAGGTTGTTCGGATTCGCGCAAATCACGCTATTCTCCGGACCGTACACGACGACGAGGTTGGCCGGCCCGCACTGTACCTGGATCAACTGATAGTTGGAGAGGAACGTGTAGCCCGGAGTGTTGGATTGAACCTGATACGAATTATACGTGACGTTGTTGGCGCCGACGACCGATCCGTAGACAGCCGCGCCAACTGCAGCGGAAGTGACGCCGATTGCCATGGCGCCCCAGAATCCGCCGCCCCAGTACCCCGTTGCGGGGTACCAAGCCGCGCCGTGATTCCAACCCCAGGCGCTGCCGCCATAGTTTACCGGATTGTTGATCGTCCGGCTATTATTGATGTTGACGTTGTTGTTGTTGAAATTGCCGCCATTCCCGTTGTTCCTATTACCGTTGTTATTCCCGTTATTTTTGTTGCCGTTGTTCTTGTTGCCGTTGTTTAGGTTGCCGTTATTTTTATTACCGTTATTTTTGTTGCCGTTTCCAGCGTTACCGTTGCCTCGGTTACCATTGCCGGCGTTACCGTTGCCGCGGTTACCATTGCCGGCGTTACCGTTGCCCCGGTTACCGTTCCCTCGGTTCCCGTTGTTGAGATTCCCGTTGCCACGGTTACCGTTACCGCCGTTGACGCTGCCGCGATTGCCGCCCATGCTGCCACCCGCCGGCCGCGACGATGTATCGCGGCCGAGGTTGAAGCCGCCGCCACCGGACGGGCGTGACCCGCCCGAGGGCCGCGACATGCCGCCCGCGGGTCGCCCTCCGCCGCCGCGCATACCACCGCCGCCGCCACCTCGGCCGCCGCCGCCACCGCCCCGCCCCGCCGACGCGACCGCCGGCGAAATCGCAAAGAGCACGGCCATTAACACGCAAAGATATTTCATCTACTTCACCACCTTGTCGATTCGGCCGCTGAGGTTGACGTAGGTGCCGCGCTTGGTCGTAAATGAGAGCACGATGCCGTGCGCGTCGACCTTTTGCGTCGAAGCCGAGAGCGGCTGCGGATCGTCCGTGCTGTTTACGTAGAGCGTCCCCTGCTTGAAATCGAGCGGACTCGTTTGGCCCGACTGAACGAGCGTCGCGCTCGTCGGCAAGCAGACCATCAGCTGGCCCTGATACGAACACGCGGCCCGGTTAATGACCAGCGTTCCTCTGCCGTCGGAAGACGTCATATACAGGGCGTTATGAATTACTTTGATGACGACGTCGTGGTAAAGGTTCGTTTGGCCGTCGGCCTGTTGAATCAGGATGGTTCCCGTGGCGCGGGCCGCGGGCGTACCCAAGAGGCACGCAATGCCGAATGTCAACGCCGTCGCAAACGCCACCGTTCCGGCGCCGGTTGAGGAAACTCTCATAATCTTCCTTTGCTCCCGAGAGACTGGTCCTTGGGGAACGTAGAGAGTTCTTCGAGCGAGGTCGACTTAACTGCAGCCGACCGCCGCCCTGCGGGGGCACCCCTTTTCAGGCTTTTTTCATGCGTGCGCAGTACCTTGGGGGCAGTCGGGATGCCGCGCGTGGCGAGGTGGCAGTGTCTGGGGGAAGCTGTTCGAGCGCCGCGGCACCCCGACCGTATTTTTGCAAAAAAGTGGGTGCGCCGCGTCCGAAACGGCGCACCCTGCGTTGGAAGATCCCGACCAAGGACAGCCTGCTAGACTACGCTCTCGTACCGGTCCTTCGAGAGGGCCGCAACCGGAGCGCCGGTTTCGTCTTGGAGTGCGGCGCGTAAAACGAGGCGAAGCTCCTGCCAACCCCGATAGCCGTGCGCCGACACGGCGTGCCGGACTGCCGCTTCGAGTACTTCGGCCTCGGTCCCGGCGGTGCGAAACGTGCATCCGCCGTGAGGGTCGAACTCGCGGCAATCAAAGTATTTGTAGGTTCCGAATGTGGAAGACACGGGACCATATCGTAGTCGAAAAAAGTCAAGAAATCGTCAAGCCAAGCCACGAAGACGGGTCGCTCGCGGACGTACCGGAAACGACGCGACGAAGGTGCTGCCTCGTCCCATGTGGCTCGTCACCGTCACGTCGCCGCCGTGCCGGCGCGCCAGCGCGCGGGCGATCGCAAGGCCGAGCCCCGAGCCCTCCGGGGTACGCACCGGATCGGCTCGCCAAAAACGTTCGAAGATTCGTTCCAAATGCTCGGGAGCGATGCCGACGCCCGAGTCGCTGACGACGACCTGGAGCTCGCCGCCGTGCCGGCGTATCTCGAGCGATACG
Source organism: Candidatus Cybelea sp. (assembly GCA_036732685.1). Taxonomy (GTDB): domain Bacteria; phylum Vulcanimicrobiota; class Vulcanimicrobiia; order Vulcanimicrobiales; family Vulcanimicrobiaceae; genus Cybelea. The sequence goes on from DAINBY010000001.1 coordinate 58,809, forward strand.
TTCCCCCCCTTGGGCGTGTAGCGCAGCGCGTTCTCGAGCAGATTCGCGACGACACGCTCGATCTGGTGCGGATTGCCGTAGAGCGACGCGGCGCCTGGTGCGGCGGCGTGGAATTCGATCTCCGCCTCGGCGAAGGCCCCGCGAAAGTCCACGACGAGCTTGTCGAGCATCGCCGCAACATCGACCAGGAAGAGCTCGCGTTCGAGCGAGCGATCGGCGCCGGCGAGCATCAGCAGATCGCTCGTTAAGCGCGACATCTGCCGAGCGCCGTCCGCGATGCTCTCGAAGCGGTGACGATCGTGTTCGGGCTCGCGCTTGTCGTCGCGCAACGCCGCATCCGCGCTCGTCGCGATCGCGGTCAGCGGTCCGCGCAGCTCGTGCGCGGCGTTGTCCGTAAACTCGCGCAGCGTCTGCAGGCTGCGCTGGACCGGCTTCACGGCACGCCGCGCGAGCGCGAGCGCTCCGGCGGCGCTCGCCACCGAGGCGAGCAACGCGCTCAGCAACAGACCGGTATCGAGATACCAGACGTCGGCGCGCTCTTGCGCGCTCCATTCGCCGGCAGTCACGCTGCCGACGTACTGATGCGTCTTCGGATTTAAGATCGGCATCGTGACGGTATGAACCTTGCGATGACCACCCGCAGGCGTAAAGCCCTCCGCCGCCAGCAGCCGGCCGTGACGATCGAACCATTGCAGGCCCTGCTCGGGCGTCAGAAGCTGCTTATTCGATATCTCCTGCTCGTCGATCGCGAGACCGTCTCCGACGAAGATGACGCTTCGAATGCCGGCCCGCGCCACGTCCTCGAGCCGCGCGGTCGTCTGGTGCTGGATGACCGCGACGAAGGCGAAGTGCGCGGCTACCGCCGCCGCGACGAAAATCGAGGCAAAGGCGAGCAGATACGCAATTAAGAGACGACGTTCGAGCGAGAGTCCCGGGCCGGATTCATTGACCGAAATCGGCAAGCCGATATCCGATCCCGTAGACGTTTTCGATCGGGTCCTTGATTCCGCCGGCGATGCGGAGCTTACGCCGCAGATTGGTGATATGCGTCTTGACCGAATCGCGTTCGCTTTCGTCAAACGTCGAGATCTTCTCGCGCAGCATCGCGCGGCTAAAGACCTGGAGCGGATTGTACATGAGCGTTGCGAGGATCGTATACTCCGTTCCCGTCAGCGGAATCGGTGTTTCGTTGTAGGTGACGACGCGGCGGCTGGGGTCGAGTCGCAGCCTTCCGCGTTCCAGCACCGCTTCGGGTGCCTCGCGCTGCCGGCGCGAGATGGCTCGCACTCGAGCAGAGAGCTCGGCCAAATCGAAGGGCTTCACGAGATAGTCATCGGCCCCCCAATCGAGCGCGCGAACCTTATCCCGAACGTCGTCGCGCGACGTTATCATCAAAATGAACGCGCTCGACTTCGCGGCACGCAATCGACGGCAGATCTCCAAACCGTCGAGCCCGGGCAAGAGAATGTCGAGCAAAACGACGTCGTGGACGCCGGTGAGGGCGAAATCGAGTCCGGTCAAGCCGTCCGCGACGACGTCGACCGCGTGGTGCTGGCGTCGCAGGTCTTCGGCCAGCGGCTGATGGATGCGCGGGTCGTCCTCGAGGATCAGGACGCGCATGTCGGCTCGGTCATCGTAACGCGCGCCAATTCATTGCACCCGGAGCGGCGCCTCTTCCACTTCCTGTTGGCCCGGCGTGTTGCGCGCGATGATGTAGAGCTCGTACCAGTGGCGCCGTGAAAGCGGCGGCAGCTCGAGCACGTGCGTGTGGAAGCGATAAACGCCCGGGGCGACGTGCGCGCTGTTGATTGAGAACGCGGCGGTCCGCACTTCCACGGACGCAACGTTGGTGCTGACGAGGATCTTTCCGTCGAACCACGAGCCCGGCTCGATCTTCAACGTCGAAAACCAGATGCGCACGATATGCGGCGGCGCATTCGGGGCGGCGACCGGCGGCGACGGCCATGCCCGCGGCTGCTTATCGGAGACGGTCAGATTCAGCGGAACCGCTACGGGTTTGGGCGAACAACTAGCAAACAATACGGCACACGCCCCAACGGGCAAAGCTAAAAGGAAGCTCAGAAAAGGGTTTCGAGGCGAGTCGCAGGATGAGCGCCGGTACATGAACCTCGCGGATTTGCTGTCGCCTCGGACGGGGGGCGAAGCTACGCTGCCCCGCCTCGAGCTTGCGCTCGAGCGTTCGGGGGCACCCAGCCGTCTCGATTGGTTGGTGACCCTGTCGGGCCTGTGGATCATGACGGGCCTATTTATCGACGCTCACCAGCATCTCTTCTTAGCGGTCGAGTCGTTCCTCAATCCGTGGCACGCCACGATGTATAGCGGTGCAGTTTTCGCCGCCGCGGTCCTGGGCGTCGAAATCTGGCGAAACTACAAGAACGCCGGCTCGTTTTGGCGAGCGATTCCAGAGGGATACGTGCAGAGCGTCCTCGGCGTCGGCGGCTTACTGCTCGGCGGCGCGCTCGATTTCGTCTGGCATGCGATCTTCGGTTTCGAGCACCAGCTCGATCTGCTCCTCAGCCCGCCGCACCTCTTCTTGTTGACCGGCCTCTTCTTCCTGATTACCGGACCGCTGCGCAGTGCGCTGCGGCGTCCGAACGCAGCGCGTCTCGTCGACCAGCTGCCGATGCTGATCTCACTCGGCCTCGCCTTCGAAATCATTCAGTTCGTCACCCAGTACGGTTTCTATCCCGAAGCGCTCATGCGCGACCATCCGCTCTCGCAGACGGCGTTTCCGCGCGATCAGTTCGTGCTCTCCGTATTTCTCTTCTACCGGCAAGCGCTCGAAATCTCGATCGTCATCTGGCAGAGCTTGCTGCTCGCTGCGGCCACGCTCTATCTCTGCCTACGCCGGCGCCTGCTTTTCGGCGCCCTAATCGTGATCAGCGTTGCCGTAAAGCTCTGGATCGGCGGCGAGCTCTCGAGCGATTGGATGGAGCTGCTGCTCGTGGTCCTCGCCGCGGTCGCTGCGGGCTTCGTAGGCGACGTCATCGTCGCCAAGCTGCACCCGTCGGCGCGCAACGCCAATGCCTTTCGGTTCTTGGGATTCGCCGTGCCGGCTGCGTATTTTGCGGCGTACTTTGCTTTCGCCGTTCCGCTCTTCGGCGGAACGTGGTGGGACGCGAGCTTCGTCTTCGGATCGATCGCCGAAGCCGGTATCGTTGGGCTTTGCGTCAGTCAGCTTCTGCTCGCCGGATCGCAAACGAGTTCCCTCTAACTAAGGAAGCATGAAGCTCCATCCAAGCGCGTACGTCCTCGCGCTTGCGACCGTTGCCCTACACCTCGCCTGCGCTCACCGTTTCGGATACTACCGCGACGAACTCTACTTCATCGACTGCGCGAAGCATTTGGCATGGGGCTACGTCGACCAGCCGCCGCTGACGCCGATCGTCACCTGGCTGACCGCACCGCTGGGATATCCGGTCTGGGGCTTGCGCTTCTTTCCCGGGCTACTCGCCGGGGTTACGGTGCTGCTCGGGTGTGCGATCGCGCGCGAACTCGGCGGGCGCGCTTTCGCGCAGCTCTTGACGGGTCTAACGATCGTCTTCGACCCCGGATTGATCGGCATCGCGTACGGCCTGTCGACCGAGTTTCTCTCGCCCGCATCGTGGACGGCGCTGATCTACTTGACGATACGTCTCGTAAAGACCCAAGACCGGCGGCTGTACATTCCGATCGCGCTGGTGCTGACGCTCGCGCTCTACGCGAAGTATTCGATCGCTGCGTGCGCGATCGCGCTTGCGATCGGGTTGCTGGCGACGGGGCAGTCGAAGCTCTTGCGCTCCACTTGGCTTGTCTACGCGGTCGGTTTGACGCTCCTGCTCGTGCTGCCGAACGCGGTTTGGCAAATCGGTCACGGCATGCCGATGCTCGAGGTGATTCACAACGATCAGCTCAACCGCCACGCGCTCGCCAACGGCATGGCGGACGAGTCGCCGAACCGCTGGATCAACGCGCTCTATATGTTCGGCCTGCAGTTCGCGTATCAGAACCCCGTCTTCGCGCCGGTTTGGATTTGGGGACTCGTGTGGTTATGGTCCGAACGGTCATACCGGTTTTTGGCGGTTGCGTATCTCATCTTGCTCGGAATGCTCGTGCTGACGATCGGGCGCGGCTATTACATCCAAGGGCTCTACCCGGCACTCTTTGCCGCGGGCGCCGTTGCAATCGAGCACGCCGTCGCCGCGAAGCGGCTTGCGTACCGGGCCGTAATCGCGGCGATCGTCGTCGTCGCCGGTCTGCCGATGTTTCCGCTCTCGCTTCCGGTGCTCAACCTGCCCGCGTACATGGCGTACGAACGCGCGATCCACTTGAGCCGGCCGGAGCCGCCGGACGGCGCGTATCATCTCATCAATCCGATGTTTGCCGACCAGCTCGGGTGGAAGACGATGAGCGCGATGGTCGCCGGGGCCTATTGGTCGCTGCCGCCGCCGCAGCGCAAGATTACCGCCGTTTTCGCCGATCGCTATGCATACGCCGGCGCACTCGACTACTACGGGCCACGCTACGGTCTGCCGACGGTGATCAGCCCGAACAACTCCTACTATCTCTGGGGCACGCGCGGTTACAGCGGGCGTTCCGTCCTAGCCGTCGGCGCTACCGATTATCCCCTGCTCGTCCAGTGGTTCGGCAGCGTCCGCCAGATCGCGGTCTACCGCAACGGTTACCGCTGGATGCTCGAAGGGCCGTTGCCGATCTATCTCTGCACGCGCCCGCGCGTACCGCTCGCGGTGATGTGGCCCGCGTTCAAGTACTACGGGCTCTAGGAGTCCGACGAACTCATCGGGCCAAGGAAGGAATCGCTTCCTTTTGGGTATGACGTAGGACGTCATGGAAAACGTTTCGGCAGAACGCTCCGCGGGCTGGTCAGCCCTCTGCTACGTCGCCGTCCTCGTCGTCGCGACGTTCCTCAACAACGGCATGCCGTCGCTGGGTTCGCGTCCCATCGACGCCGCGCTTGCGATCGATTCGCATCGGTTCGGGCTGCTCTTGGGAGCGTGGCTCACGTTTCCCGCCGCAGCGTTCTTCCTATGGTTCCTCGTCGGGCTTCGCAGTTATTTGAGCAACGCGCCGGGACGCCAAGAAGGCCTTCCGACTTTCGCACTCGTCGCAGGCGTCGTGATGGTAGCGACTTCCTTGTGGGCCGCCTCCCTGCTGACCGCCGCGCTCTACGCGGTGCCGGACGTCTTTAAGGCGCGCGGCATGGTGAACATCTACGACACGTTCATCTTTGCGCAAGGGGGTCTGGGCTATGCGCCGGTCTCGATCTTCCTCTTCGCGGCAGCACACAGCATGCGCCGGCACGATCGCGCGCCGGCCTGGCTCGCCTGGCTCGGATACCTGGCCGCGTTCGGCACGGCAATCGCGACGCTCTCCATCTTTGCTACCGATCTCTTCATGGCACCGGGCCAACCCGGCCCAGGATTCTTCGGCGCGATACCGGCCGCGATTTGGCTGATCGCGACCGGAGTCGTCCTGATCTCTCAGAGCAGACGCGGATCCGCCGGCGCGAGTGCATCGGCTTCGTCGTAGTTCGCATTGTTGACGCGCGTCGAGACCTCGCGCACGTCCATCAGCTCCGGATCGAGCGGATGCAGGATCGAGCCCGCAACTTCGGGCGGCAGCGGCTCGGGATCGAGCCATAGGTCGACGGTCGAGCCGGTTAATATCACCGGCATACGATCGTGGACCGGTGCAACGAGTGCGTTTGGTTCGCAGGTTGCAATGTCGCATGCAACGGTTCCGTCGAGCGCGTCCCAGAGACCGGCGAACGCAAACGGCCGGCCGGATTTGAGCGTGTAGTAGAACGGCCGTCGATTCGACCACTCATAGAATCCGTCGGCAAACTCGATGCAGCGCCGCCGGATCGGAGCGCGGCGCGCCATAATTGATTCCGCGCGGATGTTGATGCGGCCGCGGATTCCCCAGCGAAGCGCTTCGGCGATGTTGCGTCCGTCGTTGCGAACGCCCAAAATGTCTTGAGCCGGCGCGATGTTGTAGCGTGGCAATCGCGTCTCGCTGAACTCCGGAAAGCGAAAATGCGGAAAGGCGGAGGCGAGCGCCGCGGGCTTGGTGAGCGTGAATCTACCGCACATAAAGAGCCCTGCTTCGGCCCGGCCGGCCGGCAGGCTTGCTTGCGCGTGCGGAGTAGATAGCCGTGAGGAGTGCGTATTGTGTATAGAGCCTTTGCTTCATTAGCGCTCGTGGTTGCATTTTTTGCGTCGCCGCTCGCAGGCATCGCGCAGCAGAGCGGTTCCCGCCCAACGGTGGCGGTTCTCGACTTTTCGACCCACGGTCTCACCTCGGACTGGTACGGTTCGTTCCAGCCCGGTGTCGCGCTGAGCGACCTGCTCACCGACCGAATCGTCAATGGCGGCAGCTTCAACGTCGTCGACCGCTCGCATCTGAGCTCGACGCTGGGAGAGCACCAGCTCGCCGCCAGCGGCGAAGTCGATCCCCAAACCGCCGTCAGGGCAGGACGCATGATCGGCGCACACTATCTCATTACCGGAAACATCCTCCAACTCGATCAAACCGGAGCGAGCGGCGCGAGCGCAGGCAGTTTGCTGCCTGGCCCTTTCTCTGCGGCGGCAGGCGGCGTCTCAACGCACCGGGTGACCATTAAGGTCGCGGTCCGCGTCATCGACGCGAAGACCGGGCAGATCGTGCAAAGCTTCTCCGACGAAGAGACGCGTTCGGGCACTTCGTGGAACGCCAGCGGATTTTCGGGTTATACCGGCGGTTCGTACAGCAACGAACAGTTTGTCAATAGCGACATGGGGCATTTGATCGACGACGAGGCCGCGAAGATCGCCGCATCGCTCGATCCGAGCCGCTTCACCTCCGGACCGGCCGCACCGCTCTTGACCGGACACGTAGCGGCTATCGACGGCCGCAACGTGATCATCGACCTCGGCAGCAACAACGGCGTCCAAGCCGGCCAGACCTTCGATATCGTGAAGGTGAAGTCGCTGGTCGATCCTACGACCCATGCCATGCTCCACGTCAACGAGAACGTCGGTAAGCTGCAGATCGACTCGGTGAGCCAGAACGCTTCGGTCGGTCACGTCGTTTCCGGAACCGTTGCCGTGCGCTTGACCGTTATCGCCGAACCGTAAAATTGATCGCCGGCGTTCTCCTCGCCGTTTCCTACTTCGACGCGCACAATCACATCACGGGCATTTTGCCGTACGAAGCATATGCCAACCTGCCCGCGTACGTCGCGGAGTTCTCCGATCCAAAACGCAGCGTCGCGTTCGAGGACCGCTTGGCGCTCTACCGATACCTCGCCGACGTTTGGTACCCGGCCCAGGGTGCCGCGCTCGACGATCGGCTCTTCTCCCCGGCCGAGAGTCAGCGCTTCGCGCTCGGCGCGCGAGCCGCGATCGTCATCTATCGGAACCAAGTCGCCGGAAGCGCGGTCGCGCTCAACGGCACCCTCGAACGCGTCCTGACCGCCACGCCGTGGTCGGAGTTCGACAGCGCGTACGCGTTTCGCGGCGGACCCGCCGGCGCGTATCTGCGCGATCGTTTCTATGGCGGCAGCGACGAACGCTTGAGCGCGGACCTTTGCAGGGCGACGATCCTCCAGCTCGCGGCGACGCACATCGACGAATCCGAGCAATCCCTTCCCTTCCTGGGCGGTTGGAGGTTTTCAGCCGGCAAGTCGGGACCGCTCGAAATGATCGAGTGCGTCATGCACGCGCCCGACGATACGAGCCTGCGCGCCGCGCTGAGTGCGATGAAGAAGCCAATGCCGTCGATCAAGATCGTCTTCATGACCCACACCGCACAACTCGGCACACTCTCCGGCGGATCGCAGTATAGCGAGTGGTCGAAGACGGGAGCCTGCACCGCTACCGCTCTTCCCGCCGCTATCGCGACGACGCCACAGACGATCTACAACGCGCTGATGGGCTGGAATGCCGGCAAAGCGGTCGTCCCAGCTACGGAGGCCACACGGTACTTCGGCGAGGTCGTCGGAATCGATACGGCGGCGCCGGAGACGACCTGCTTTACGAGCGCGGGCATGGCGTATTACGAACGGCTCGTCGCAGCCGTCTATCGTGCCTCGAAGGCGCGGCGGCTCGCCGGCTGGCATGGGAAACTCTTGGTGCATACCCACGTCGGCGAAGGCTCGGTCATCGATTACGCACCGGTTCCTCCCGCAGCGCCGTGGTCGTTCGCGAACCTCTTTGCCTCACTCCCCACGACCCGGACGAACGCCGCGCAGGCGCAAGCGAACATCTCGATGCTGTTGGCTGCAATCCGGCGTTTCCAAAGCGAGCATCCCGACGCGAGTCGCTACGTGATCTTCCGCCTAGCGCACGTGACTTGGGCATCGCCATCGCAAGCGCGAGCGATGCACGACGCCGGCGTCGAGGCCGACGTTAATCTCGAGAGCAACGTCGCCACCGGAGCCTACCCGATCGCGCGAATGCCGCTCGGCACGACGCTGCTCGCCGATCGCATCGTTCCGCTCGCGCAGAATCCGGCAACCAACTTCGAGCTCAACGATCTGCTCGGTAGCTTGATCGGTGATCCCGCCGATGCCAGCCAAGTCGGCGACGTTCTCGGCGACGCGGCGCTGAAGCACCTGCTCGATGCGCACGTTCGCTGCCTCATGGGCACCGATGCCGGCGGCGTCGAGCACTCCGACATCGTTAGGGAGTACGCCTACGCGGCCTCGTTGATCGCCTTTTGGAAGCGAACCGATCCCGCCTTCCGAACGGCTTTCGGAAATGCGGACGCGAGTTCGCTCTTTGCAAACGTAAACTGGCACCTGGCCGACATGGCCTCGGATATGCCGCTCGCATATTAAAGGCGCCGTCTACTTTTTAACGCAAGTATCGGTCGACGAGGTCGTCTTTCCGCCTTCGGTCTGAGTAAAATGCACGGTATAACGCGCCGGCGTGACGCGATCGAAGACTTCGGTCGCGTTCGTACCCTGATAGCTGCCGTGATACACGATATGATTTGGGTTGCTTCCCGAGGCTCGGAAAATGGTGGTGCCGCGTTCTTGGTCGAGAATCACGGCGGTCCACCCTTCCTTAGGCTGGTAGGTAAACATCCCCAAAGCGCTCCCTGCCGACCCGGAGTCTCTCTCGCTCATCCAATTATCGTTCATGTCGTAGGCAAACGCCGCCTTATACATAAGGCGCGTCTTCCCCATTTGGTACGTGCACTGCCACGTTCCGACGAGAAAACGAAGCGAGGCGAGCGGATCGGCCGCCGCGGCCGGCGACGAGGCAATCAGAGCTAGAAGCAGGGCGGTCGCAGGTATTCGCATGTTTATGCAGCTCCCGTGATGCGCGCGACGACTCGCTCGACTTTGACTAGACGCGTCTTCGTCCAGCGATCGTGCAGCAGAATGCGGCGCCAAATCAGGCTCAGCGGAACGATCAACCACCAGAGCACGAAGACGATGAGGTACCGGAAGATCGTGCGCCAGATGCCCGGCTTGGAGAAATCCGTCGTTACCACACGCAATCCTGCGATCATCATGCCGAACGTCTGTCCGGCGACGATTACCAGCGCTGCGAGATAGACCGGAAACCAGAATGCGAAGCCGAGCCGGTTGATCGCAGCGCCGACCGCCGTGGCGATACCGTCGACGCTGAGGGGGACATCTTCACCACCGACGCGCAGCGAAACGCCGGGATTCGAAAAGGCGAACGGTCCGAAGGTTACCTCGGGTGATGGCGACGTCACGGGTGGTGCGGGCGTCGGCGGCGCGACTGTGCGGGCGTGTTTCTTTCCGTCGATCGAAACCGTTCCCAGCCCCGGTGCGGTGACCGTGACGTGCCCCGGCGTAACCGTCGCGCCGCTCTCGGTATCGCTGCTCCGGCCAATCACCTGTCCGCCGAACGAGGTGATGATCGCCGTCACGACGACCGCGTCGATGCCCCAGGCCGCAAAGCGCCGCCACCATCCGGCACAATCCCGCGGCGCGACCTGCACCTCGCCGGGCGCGGCGATCGCCGGCGGCTCGGCGGTGCGTTCGCGCACAAACCAGGCTTCGGCGTTGCTGTAGAGCTGCGTCGTCATGAAGAGACGCAGCGAGGCGATCCGCCGCGTCGCGTACGGCTCGCTGCTCAGCCACTCCCCCCAGCGCAAGACGCTATCGTCCTCGAGCTCGGCGTGCTGCTCGGCGAAGACTTCGTAGTCGACTTTGCGCCCAAACTCGTGAAACGCGGCGATGCCCATCGCCCGAATGGCGGCGTCGATCGAGCCGCAGCAGAGAAGTCCGACCTTGTCACAGGTAAGCGCGCAGCGACGCAGCCAGCCCCCAAATATCATCGAAACGATTGGATTCTCGTTGCCGTTGACGCTGAGCAGGGAGTGAAAGCGCGTATGTCCGGCCGCGATGTGCCCCAACTCTCGACCGACCATAAAGGCGAGCTCGTCGTCGGCGAAGATCTCGATCCAATGGCTCGAGACCACGAGCGCGTACGGCTCGCCGAAACCGAGCGCGACGACCGGGACGTAGTTGTCCTCGCGCACGAAGATGAGCGGCATCGGTATGTCGAGCGCCGCGCAGGTCTGCTTGACGATCCTGAAGACGCGCGGATACTGGCGCTGGTGCACGCGGACGCTCGAACCCAAGAGGCGACCCCGCGCGAGCGTCACGTAGACCATCGCAATCACGATGAAAAGCGCGACCTGCGATGCGCCGATCGACTCGTGCAAGACGTATCCGATCGCCAGCGCCGCCGGAAGAGCGAAGAACGCCGTCAGCCAGAAGGCGAGACGCTCCGACGGTTCTCGAAGCGAAGCGGGCCCATCGAAGAGCGACTGCATCGCACGGACTCTGACGGTACGGCCTGCGGTTCCTTTCGGCTATGGCGGCAACAGGGAGCCGATCTCGCTTCCCGGGATCCCGCCGGTCACCGATCCGAGGTCGCCTTCGCGCAGCTTTTTCGCCGTCGCCAGCAGCGCGCTCATCGCGACGAGATAGAGCGCGCCGCCGACGCTAATCCGGCGAACGCCGGCGGCCCCGAGTTGCTCGAGCGGAACGGCTCCGTCATCGGGCCCAATCAGCACGTTCACAGGCTTGGGTGCCACGGCCCGTACGACCGCCACGATCGCATCCATCGTCGGCAACCCCGGCGCGTAGAGCACGTCGGCGCCGGCCTCGGCGAACGCCGTCAAACGGCGAATCGTATCGTCGAGATCGGGGCGCCCGTTGAGATAGTTGTCGGTGCGGCCGGTGAGGACGATTTTTCCCCGCGCAGCGGCAGCGGCGGCGCGGACGCGCGCAACGGCATCGTCGAACTCGTGAATCGGTGCGGCGGGGTCGGCGGTCGTATCCTCGATGCCGAGTCCGGCAAGTCCGGCCTCGATCGCGGCGCGAACGGTCGACGCGCAATCCTGGGGAGCCGCGCCGAAGCCGTCTTCGAGATCGCCGTTGACGGGCAAACCGCTCACCCTCGACAAGAGTGCCGCGTGCGCGACGGCTTCGGCGCGCGTTACGGCATGGTGGCCGTCCTGGCGGCCGAGCGAGAGCGCGAGACCGAACGAGGTGCTTCCGAGCGCTTCGAAGCCCGCGCGTTTTAGCAGCACCGCCGAGGCCGCGTCCCAAGCATTAGGCATGACGAACGCGCCGCGGCGTTCGTGGAGTTCGCGAAATCGTTCGTACGCCGTATTCATGACGCTCAAGAACGGCGGCGCACGCACGTGGGTTGCACTCGAAAGGCCAACGTGCAGCATCGAAGAATCGCTTCCCATGCGGCCCGATACCAGCGGACGGAATCAGCATTTGCGTTCGTGGGAGCGCTTCGCGGCACTCCTCGCCGCCACAGTTGCGCTCTTGCTCAACGTTGCCGCTGCCATCGAGCTCTTCGCCCCGCAGACCACCTTCGGCTATCATCTAACCTACACGAAGGGCTTCGAGGTCGTCGAGGTCGATCGGGAAACGGCGGCCGCGCGCGCCGGCGTCGTTGCCGGCGACTATCTCGATTTCCGGCACTCGACGTTGCACGACCGCATCGTCGGGCTCGAATACCAGCCCGCCCGGCCCGGCGAGCGCGTCGCATTCGTGGTGCTGCACGAGCGGGGCACGCGTCCGCTGCAATTAACCGCCGGAGCGCTGACGCCGTCGCAGACGCAGCACGCGATCTTCTCGCCGCTCGCGTCATTCCTGCGGTTGGCCGGTTTTGCGTATATCGTCGTAGCGCTGATCATTCTGCTGCGGCGGCCGAGCCGCATGACGTGGGGACTCTTTCTCTATCTCGTCTCCGCGACCAACGTCGAGCTCTACCGTTTTCCGGAACGCTTTTTGCCCATTGCGGCCTTTGCATCGGACCTTCTCGACGTTGGGGGAATCATCGGCTTAGTAATTTTTGCCGCACGCTTTCCAGACGACCGCGCATCCGGATGGCGCCAATGGATCGACCGGCTGGCGATCCCCGTCGGTGCACTCTTCGCGATTCCAAACCTCGCATGGGACGCGCGAGCGCTCTTCCTCGGCGAGAGCCCGGCCGCGTGGATGTCGTACGGATCGACGCTGGGCGGACTTGCGCTCATCCTCCTGGCCGGCGCGACGCTCGTCGCAACGTACGTCGCGGCGAGGCCGTGGGAGCGCCAGCGCCTGCAATGGGTTATCGCCGGCATCTTCTTCACGCTCTTGAGCGCCGCGTCGAGTTGGGCGCGTTACTGGTCGACGGCATATCCGCTCGCAACCTCGGACGCGGTTGCGTGGACGGCAACGGTGCTCTACGCCTGCGCGCCGTTCGCGCTCGCCTATGCCGTCATCCGTCAGCGCGTCTTCGACATCTCTTTCGTGATCAGCCGCACGCTCGTCTATACGATCGTGAGCGCGGTCGTCTTCGGAATTTTCGCACTCCTCGAATGGTTCGTCGGTCACGTGCTCGAGCAGTCTGGTATCGCGATCTTCGTGGTCGCGCTTGGCGCGATCGGCATCGCATTTTCGCTCGACGCGCTCTACGGACGAGCGGAAGAGTTCGTCGAACGCACGCTCTTTCGCCGGCGCCATCTCGCCGAACGCCATATCGCAAGCGTCACCGCGGGCCTTCCGTACGCGGAGAACGATGCGGCCGTTGAGGCGGCGCTCGTCGGAGAGCCGGTTCACGCCTACGCGCTCGTCTCCGCCGATCTCTTTCGACGAGATCAAGCGGGAAGTTTTCTCCGCGACGGCAAGGTGCTCGACCGCCGCGTCGCGCTGCAGCTCGAGGGGCATCGCCGTTCGCTGCGCCTGCACGACGGCGACCCCGCTCTCGCCGTCCCGATCTTCGTTCGCGCTCGGCTGCAAGCCGTTGCCCTTTACGGCGCACATGCCAACGGCGAAGACATCGACCCCGACGAGGCGGCCTCCCTCGAAGCGATGGGCGTCGCCGCCGGGATCGCCTACGACCATTTGGAGACCGAGCGCGTCGAGCGCGACGTCGGACGCTGGCGCCGAGTTGCCGAGCGTCAGTCGCGCGAGCTGGGGATCCTTCGCGAACGGGTCTCGCTTCTGGGCGAGCATCGCGCCGCAGAAGACGCCGGCGGCACCGGCCCCGGCTAACGCTTCCCCGGATGGCGGGGCGGCAGTGTTTCGCTCGCTGGGCCGCCCGGGTATAAGCGCAAGACGAAGCTCGATTACTGGAGGAAACAGCCGATGAATAGCATCGCAGCTACGCTCGTTTTAGCCATCGCAACGACGCCCGTCGCGGCACTTGCGGCCGGAACGTGCGACGGGGCCAATCCCACCGTCACATCCGTCTCTTTGCGCGCGATTAGTCATACGGCGCATTTGAATCTCTATCACGTGACGGCGACGGTCACGAATCTTGGAGGCCAGGCGCAGCCCGGCGACGTGCTGCAGTTCGTTGACGTCGTTCAATACGGCGGCCGGCTCGACGACCGCGGCGTCCCGCCGCTGGCGCCGGGAGAGTCGTATACGGTCAGTTATATCTGGCCGCGATCCTCCGATGCTGGGGCTTGGACCTCACCGCTCGACTTTCGGGTGCGTCCGATAACGGCTTTCCAATCGAGCAATTGCGCCGCACGGAAGTCCGGCGGCATAACGGTTTAGGAAACGGAGGAACCTTTCCATGACGATTCGCGTTTTAACCGCCGGGCTCTTTGCCCTTGCGCTCGTGTCAACGGCGGCACCCGCTGCCACCTGCGCCGGGCCGAATCCGGCAATTACTTCGGTGGTCGTGAAAAGCGTGACGAGCACCGGCACGGTGGACGTCTACCACCTGGTCGGCACGGTGACGAATCTCGGAAGCCAGGGGCAGCCGTCGAACACGCTGCAGTTCGTCGACATCTATACCGACACGGTCAAGCACGACGACCGTGGAATACCGCCGCTCGGGGCCGGGAAATCGTACACGTTCGGCTACGATTGGACGCGGTCGGCAGACGCCGGAAAAGGCACGACGACGATGCAGTTCCGCATCGATACGCGTCAGGGCTCGAACTGCAACCCGGCCAACGGAAGTTCCAGCATAACCTTCTAAACGACCAAGCACGCGTAGCCGCGCCGTCGAAGCGACGGCTATGGAGCAGCGCGCCTTACGCGTGGGGATCGACGTCGGCGGTACGTTTACCGACCTTGCCGCGCTGGAGTCGTGGAGCGGCGAGGTGGTCGTGCGCAAGGTGCCGAGCACGCCGCGCGAGCCGCACCGCGCGGTGGTCGACGCGCTTATGGCGCTCGTCGCCGGCTATGAATCGCCGCCGGCAATCGAGTTTCTCGGCCATGCGACGACGATCGCGACCAATGCTCTACTCGGACAACTCGGGCTGGAGCTGCCGCGCGTCGCGCTCGTGACCACGCAAGGATTCCGCGACGTCATCGAGATCGGCCGCCAAAACCGCAGCGAAATCTATAACCTCCTCGTCGAGCGACCGCGACCGCTCGTCGCACGCGAGGATCGGCTGACCGTTCGCGAACGCATCGACTATCGCGGGGCCGTGCTGGTCGCGCTCGACGACGAGCAGATAGCGCGCGTCTGCCACGAGGTCGCGCGCCGCAAGGTCGCTGCAGTTGCGATCTGCTTGCTGCACTCCTACGCCAACGACCTCCACGAGCGGCGCGTCGCCGAGGCACTCACAGCGGCGATTCCCGGCCTGCGCGTCACGCGCTCTTCTGAGATAGATCCGGAGTATCGCGAGTACGAGCGATGCTCGACGACGGTCGTCAACACGGTGCTCGCACCGATCGTCGAACGATACCTCGAGCGCTTGCAGCGCGACCTGCGCGACCGCGGCTTCGCAGCGCCGCTGTACGTGATGCGCAGCGACGGTGCGATGGCCAACGCATCGCAAATTCTCGCTCGTCCCGCGGCGATCGTCGAGAGCGGTCCGGCGAGCGGCGCGGTCGCGGCGGCGGCGCTCGGCGCGCGGCTGCAGACGCCGAGACTGCTCTCATTCGATATGGGCGGTACCACGGCAAAGGCTGCTGCGATCGTTGACGGCCTCGCGCAGGTCGCGACCGAGTACGAGGCCGCGGGTCGCACGCATAGCGGTCGTGCCGTGAAGGGTAGCGGATATCCCGTCCGCTTTCCCTTTGTCGACCTGGCCGAAGTCAGCGCGGGCGGCGGCACGATCGCCTGGATCGGCGAGGC
The DNA here is from genome assembly GCA_036732685.1 of Candidatus Cybelea sp. Classification (GTDB taxonomy): domain Bacteria; phylum Vulcanimicrobiota; class Vulcanimicrobiia; order Vulcanimicrobiales; family Vulcanimicrobiaceae; genus Cybelea. The sequence continues at coordinate 74,399 of DAINBY010000001.1, forward strand.
CGGGTCGCTTCGAGTCGGACCGCTATCGGCCGGCGCCGATCCCGGTCCGGCGTGCTATGGAAAGTCGGATCGCGCGACCGTGACCGACGCAAATCTCGTGATCGGACGGCTCAATCCGCACCATTTGCTCGGCGGCACCTTCGCAATCGATGCGAGCCGCGCGCGCCGCGCAATCGAAACGTTGGCTGGGCAACTCGCGATGAGCGTCGAGGCGACGGCGGCTGGGATCGTAACGCTCGTCGACGACGCGATGGCAAAGGTGCTGCGCATCGTGACGATCGAGCGCGGGCTCGATCCGCGCGACTTCACGCTCGTCGCCTTCGGCGGCGGCGGCCCGCTGCACGTCTGTGCACTCGCCGACGAACTCGGCATCGCACGCGCGATCGTTCCGGCGCATCCGGGAATCTTCTCGGCCTGCGGGTTACTCGGCGCGGAGCTCGGCGTGACCGAAGTTCGATCGGTCCTGAGTTCGATCGCTGAGATCGACGCCGACGAAATGGACCGTCGATTCGCAGCGAGCGAGGCGCGCGCGCGTTGCGTACTTGCCGAGCAAGGCGCCGCCCCGTCGACGATCTCCTTTCGCCGCGAGTACGACGGGCGCTACCGCGGACAGAGCTTCGAGCTGACAATTGCGTACGAGCGCGAGCCCAACGTCGTCGAGGATCGCTTTCACTCGGCGCATCGCGCGCGGTATGGCTACCACGTACCGGGTGAGAGCGTCGAAATCGTCGGCGCGCGGTTGACCGCGCACGGACACGTCGCCTCGCCGACGGCGGTGCCGCCGATGCCGCGTCATCCCGAGCGTAGTCGAAGGACCGCCCCGCTCCGACGCCGGCTCTGGATCGAGGAAGCTTTTGTCGAGGCGCCGGTCTTCGATCGCGCGGCGTTGGGTGGCGATCCGCAGATCGACGGCCCGGCAATCGTAGAAGCCTACGACAGCACGACCTACGTCGCGCCGGGATGGACGTTGAGCCTCGACGGCGATCTGCTCATTCTACAACGAGGAGCCCCGGCATGACCGATCCGGTCACCACGGAGGTCATCAAGAACGCGCTCGTCTATGCGGCCGAAGAGATGGGCATCGCGGTTCGCAATGCGGCGTACTCGCCGAACATCAAGGAGCGGCTCGACCATTCGTGTGCGCTCTTCGATCGCTTCGGGCGGCTGATCGCGCAGGCCGAGCACATCCCGGTCCATCTCGGCTCGCTCCCGTGGGGTCTGCACCGCATCCTAGCGATCGTCGAGCGCGAGTATGGCGGCGCTCGCGAAGGTGAGATGTGGGTCGCGAACGATCCGTACGTTGCCGGAACGCACCTCAACGACGTGACGCTCGTACGTCCGGTCTTCGATCGTAATCGCCTGATCGGCTATGCGGCAAACAAAGCGCATCATGCCGACGTCGGCGGTTCCGTGCCCGGCTCGATGCCCGTAGAGGCCGCCGATCTCTTCGCCGAAGGATTCGTCGTTGCGCCGGTGCGGCTCGTGCGCGACGATCGCGTTCTCGACGAGATCGTGGGGCTCTTTCGCGCGAACTCGCGCACGCCCGACGCGCGCAGCGGCGATCTGCGCGCACAGGTCGCCGGTAACTATACCGGCGAGCGGCGCTTGCGCGAGCTTTGCGAGCGCTATGGCGTGCAGCGGCTCGAAGCCTCGATTGAACGCATTCTCGACGAGAGCGAACAGCGCATGCGCGCGGCGCTCCGTCGCATCGGCGATGGTGTCTTTGCAGCGGAGGATTATCTCGAAGACGGTTCCGGCGAACCACGTCTGCGCATCGCGTTGAAACTGACGCTGCGCGACGGGCGCGCGCACGTCGATTATGCCGGCACCTCCGAGCAGGTCGCTTTTCCGCTCAACGCCGTCTTCGGCGTCACGCTCTCGGGCGTTCACTATGCACTGCGCGCCGTGACCGATCCGACGATCCCGATGAACGAAGGTTGCTTTCGTCCCGTCGAGGTCGAGGCTCCGGAAGGGTCGCTGCTCAATCCGCGCCGGCCGGCTCCCGTCTCCGGCGGTAACGTCGAAACGAGCATGCGCAATGCGGACGTCGTCTTACAAGCGCTTGCACGAGCCGTTCCGGAACGGGTGCCCGCCTCGAGCGGCGGTACGATGAGCAACGTGATGCTCGGCGGCACGCGCCGCGGGGAAACGTGGGCGTTCTACGAGACGAACGGGTGCGGGATGGGCGGGCGTCCGACGAGCGACGGTATCGACGCGATCCATTGCCACATGACCAATACGCTCAACACGCCGATCGAAGCGATCGAGCGCGAGTACCCGCTGCGCGTCGTACGTTACGAAATCGCGGACGCAACGGGCGGGGCCGGGCGACGACGCGGCGGAAACGGCTTGATTCGCGCGATCGAGCTCGTCGAGGGTTCGGCGCACGCGACGCTGCTCGCCGATCGTCACACGCGCGGGGCGCCGGGCGCGCTCGGCGGCGAGCCGGGTGCCTGCGGCCGGCACACATTGACGCGAGACGGCGTCGAAACGCAGTTGCCGGCGAAGGTGAGCTTGGCGTTCGAACCGGGCGACGTGCTGACGATTCAAACGCCGGGCGGCGGCGGCTACGGCACGCCGGAAGACTAGAGCGGCGTGTTGCTGCGAGCGCGTCCGGGACGCTCGAGCCCGAAGCGCGCCGCGCAGAGAAGATCGACAACGCGGATCGCGCTGCGGCGCGGCGAGAATCGCCGCCGCGAATCGGCGGCAACGAGCGCGCCGTAACGAAGGCGCAGCGCCGGATCTTCAACGAAGCGCGAAACCGCAGCGGCGAGCTCTCCTTCTTGCGCGATCGTCGCGACGTCGGGGGCAAAGAGTGCACGCAACTCGGGGGTCGCGCGGACGACGGTGGGGAGGCCAGTTTGCGCGAGCAGCACGTTTCCGAACGCAGCGTCATCCGTAAGCCCGGCGTGCACGACGCAGGCGAGCTCGGCCTCGGCACCGCCGAGCAGCATCTCGGGCGTGACGCGCACGGTCGGATAACCGAGCGCCTCGACGCGCGAAACGAATTCGTCGCGCGCCTCGCCCCCGATTCCGACCCGAACGCAGGACGGGTCGGCCGAGCACCTCACGTTCAACGATTCGAGGCGTGCCGCCGACGCGCACGGTAGCCACGGAACCTCGAGTTCGACGGCGCCGCGCGTGCGAATCGCCGTTGCGCCGGCGGCGCCGCGGCCGATCGCGATACCGGGCAGCCCGGGGCCGTTTGTAAACCACTGGACGGCCGCGCCCCGACGAAAGCGCCGGTCGAGGCGCCGCCACGCGGCGATCCGGCCGTGCACGACCGGGTGACCGAAGGAGCGCAACGCGCCCTCGAGATCGGCTCGCGCAGCCGCCAGCAACGTGTCTTCATTGCGACCGGCGTGCATTGCGATCGCACCGGCGCTCCCGCGCTCCGTGCGCGGTAACGATGCCATCGCGTGCGACCAGCGTGCGAAGAAGCGCCGCTCGTTCTCCATTTCCCGGTCGAACCGCCCCGCGGAGGCCGCCTCATAGTGCGCGAAGGTCGCTTCGGCGACGAATGCGACGGTGTGTCCATTCATCCGCGCGCGCATACAGAGATCGACGTCTTCGAACCCGTTGACGAACGATTCGTCGAACGCGCCGTTCTCTACAAACCACTGAGTCCGAAATGCCATCGCAGCGCCGGAGACGCCGAGCGCGTCGCGCGACCTGCCGACCGCATCGAGTGCCGGCGGCAGATTCCGGCAAAAATAATGCCAGTGCGCGTTCGGCAGTACGACGAGTCCCGCGGCCTGCGTAACGCCGTCCTCGAAGAAGAGCGCGCCGCCAGCGATTGCCACCTCGGGACGATCGAAGGCCCGGGCGAGCGGCGCGAAGGCGTCGCCGATCGGATAGGCGTCGTTGTTGAGCAGCAGCGTGAGCGGCGCGCTCGCGAGGCGCGCGCCGGCGTTGCAGGCGCCGGCGAAGTTGCGGTTCGTCTCGTGCCGGAGGTAGCGCACCCATGGAAAGGTCGCGATCGCCTCCGGCGTTTCGTCGCGCGATGCGTTGTCGACGACGATCGTCTCGAACGAGACGGAACTCGAGCCGCGCAGCCGGTCGAGCTCGCGAAGGCACCGGGCCGTGAGCCACCAGTTGTCGTAGACGGGGATGACGACGCTGAGCTGCGGGGGCTGCACGAGCTACGCGCCGACGCGAACCTGCTCGAGCAGCTCTTGCTTCGTCTCGGGGACCATCGCTCGGACGAAGAGTATCGTGACGATGCAGAGCGCCGCGTAGATCCAAAACGTTGCGGGGCGGCCGAGCCGCTCGACCATCGTGAGAAAGAACTGCGAAACCAGGAAGTTCCCGACCCAGTTCGCGAGCGTCGAGAGCGACATGCCCAGACCGCGAACCTGCAGCGGAAAGATCTCCGAGATCAGCAGCCAGACGATTGGGCCGAGGCTAAAGGCGAAGCACCCCACGTAGACCATCATGCTCACCAGTGCAATCGTGCCGAGCGAGCCGGAGAGATGAGAAGCGGCGAAGGCCGTCGCCAATGCGGCGAGCGCCACGAACATTCCGGAGAGGCCCGCATAGAGCAACGGCTTGCGCCCGATGCGATCGACGAAGAAAATCGCGACAAGCGTCATGACGCAGTTGACGGTGCCGACGAGCGCTTGCGCCAAGATCGACGTGGAGGCCGAGCTAATGCCGGCCATTTGAAAGATTTGCGGCCCGTAGTAGATCACCGTATTGATGCCGGTGATCTGCTGCAACACGGCGAGCGAGATGCCGATGAAGAGCGCGAGCCGCACCGCGGGCTGCTTGAAGGCTTCGATCCCCGCGCTCTTCGTGCGCAGGCTCATCAGAATCGACTGCTCCTCTCGATCGACCTCGGCAGGATTCTCGTAGATCCGCTGGAGTTCGGCCCGCGCCTTCTCCCCAACGCCGATCTTGAAGAGATACCGCGGACTCTCCGGCATACCCAGCATCCCGCCGATCAGTACGAACGAGGGAATGACCGCCAGACCGAGCATCCAACGCCATGCTCCGCCGCCGGCGAGCGCGTAATCGATAAGATACGCCGCTAAAATTCCAACCGTGATCGCGAACTGGTAGAGCGATACGAGCGCGCCCCGCGCGGAGGCCGGCGCGACTTCGGAGATGTAGAGCGGCGCGACGACCGAGCTGAACCCAATGCCAATGCCGACCACAAACCGGCCGATCAGAAGAACCGATTCGCTCGGCGTCAGAGCCGACGCAATCGCGCCGGCGAGAAAGATCAGGCCGGCCACAAGCAGCGTCCAGCGTCGTCCGATGCGGTCCGCCACGCCGCCGGCAACGGCCGAACCGGCCATGCAGCCGATCAGAACGACGCTGATCGTAAAGGCCTGCAGCCGCGTATCGAGAGCGAAGTCCTTGGTAATGAAGAGAATCGCGCCAGAGATGACGCCGGTATCGTAGCCGAAGAGCAGGCCCCCGAGCGCGGCGACCGAGGCAACCAACAAAACGTACGCCCGCATGAAGGCGCTTTTGCAAGCAGCGAACGAACGCTCCTCCAATGGAGCATGCCCTCAACGCGCCGGCCGCGCTCGAGTACGCGCGTAAGCACGCCTTGGACGCGCTCGTGATCTCGTGCGGCGATCTGTTGCTCCAAGAGTATGGCGCCGGCTTCGGACCCGACGCGCCCCACCCGCTCTACAGCGGGACGAAGAGCTTTTGGGGCGTGCTCGCGCTCTACGCCGGCGCCGACGAGGTGCTCGCGCTCGACGAACCGGTCGCCGAAACGATCGCGTCGTGGCGAGAGGATCCGTGGAAACGGCGCATTACGCTTCGCATGCTGCTCTCGCTGACGGCGGGTTTTAGTTTCGGCGGCCTTGGCGCAAGCGTTCCGACCTACGATCGCGCGCTCGCTACGGCGTTGCGGGACGAGCCGGGAACGCGCTTCGTCTACGGTGGTATTCCCTTGCAGGTCTTCGGCGCAGTGCTCGCTCACAAGCTCGCTGCCCGAAAGGTGACGCCGCACGAGTATCTTCGCGAGCGGGTTCTCGATCGTGCAGCCGTTCGCGTCGCGAAGTGGCGCACTCTCGCCGACGGAACCCACCCGCTCCCGACGGGCGCATCGCTTACTCCGATGGACTGGCTGGCGTACGGCCGCTTTGTGCTCGCTCATCGCAGCGAACTCGCGCCGTGTTTCGAAGGTTCGGCGGCGAACGCGCGATATGGGTTGGGCTGGTGGCTGCGCGCGCCCGGAGCGCCGGAAGATCTGGTTTACGCGAGCGGCTCGGCAGGGCAGGCACTCTATCTGGTGCCTTCGCTCGACCTCGCGATCGTGCATTTCGGCAAGAGCTCGTCATATCGCCACGAGACCTTTTTGAAACGCATCTTCGGCTAGTCAAACTCCGGAAGGAAGCCGCGCCGCGCGCGGCATAGTGCGAGCCGATGAAGCGCTTTTTGGCTTTGCCGTTTGCGGCATTCGCGCCCCTCGCGCTCGCCGCGTGTTCGATCGGTGCGCAATCATCCTTACCGTACATGCAGAATGGAACGCCGCTCCACTTGCTCGATGGAACCGGAGCGGGGAAGATCCAACACATCGTCTACATCGTTCAGGAGAACCGCAGCTTCGACAATATGTTCCAAGGGTACCCGGGCGCGGATACCGTTTCGAGCGGCAAGAACTCAAAAGGCGAGACGATCCCGCTGAAACCCGAGTCCCTCTCGGCGTGGTACGAGATCGATCACTCGGCGCAAGCAATGTTCGCGGCTTGCAACGGAACGGGAAAGTTACCCGGAACGCATTGCCGCATGAACGGGTTCGACAAGGAAGAGTCGGGCGGCGGTCCCGCAAACCCCGAGTACGTCTACGTGCCGCACGATCAATCGAAGCCGTACTTCGACATGGCGCATCAGTGGGTGCTGGCCGATCGGATGTTCCAGTCACAACTCGACGAGAGCTTCGTCGCGCATCAATACATTATCGCCGCGCAGGCCGCCTGGAGCGTCGATCTCCCGGGCGGTACCTGGGGCTGCGGCGACGGCAGCTACGATAAAGTCGAAACGGTGACGCCGACGCGCAGCCTCTACGGACCGAGAATCGAACCGTGCTACGACTATCAAACGCTGGGCGACGAGCTCGACAAGGCGAAGCTCTCGTGGCGTTTCTATGCCGCGACCTACGGCAGTGCCTCGAGCGATGCCGGAGCCGAATGGTCCGGCTACATGGCCGTCAAGCACATTCGATACGGTCCGGACTGGAAGAAAGACGTTATCTCGCCGAATTGGAAGTTCATCAAGGACGTGCGCGCCGGCAAGCTTGCGAACTTCACCTGGATCACGCCGGTCTGTAGCGATTCAGATCACGTTAACTGCCCGGGCGGGTATGGGCCGTCGTGGGTCGCGGCGCTCGTCAACACGGTCGGCAAGAGCAAATTCTGGGACTCGACGGCGATCTTCGTGCAATGGGACGACTGGGGCGGGCTTTACGATCACGTTCCGCCGCCATATCTCAATCGTGACAGCCTCGGTTTTCGCGTTCCGCTGCTCGTGATTTCTCCGTATGCAAAGAAAGATTACGTTTCGCACGTTCAGTACGAGACGGCGAGCGTGCTGCGTTTTGCCGAAGATCTCTACGGCCTGTCGCAGCTCGCCCCGGCCGACAAACGCGCCGCCTCTCCGGCGATAGATTGCTTCGATTTTACGCAGCAGCCGCGCCCGTTCGTGAAAATCGCCGCGCCGCATCCGCCGAAGTTCTTCATGCATCCCTTCCCCAGCGATTACTTCGCGCCGGACTACGAGTAAGCATGGGGTGAGCCACGCACGACGCATTGCCGCGTGCGCGGCCGCGTTACTTCTGAGCGCTTGCGCGCTTCGACAGGCTCGGGGCGACGATGCGGGACTGCCGTACATGCAAAGCGGCTTGCCGCTGCGCTCGCTGCGCTTGACTGGAGCCGGCAAGATTTCGCACGTGATCTACATCGTGCAGGAGAACCGCAGCTTCGACAACCTTTTCCAAGGTTATCCGGGCGCCGATACGGTTTCGAGCGGGCAGATCTCCTCGGGAAAGACCGTCGAGCTCGTGCCCGCGAGCCTCGCCGACGATTACACCATCGACCATTCGGCGCAATCGATGTTTGCCGCATGTCACGGAACGGGGAGCCTGCCGGGAACGAACTGCCGGATGGATGCATTCGACAAAGAGCCGACTCAAGACGCGCCCCATGGAATCAAGCACCCGCAGTACGTCTACGTTCCGCATAAAGAATCGAAGCCGTACTTCGATATGGCGCGCGAGTGGGTCGTCGGTGACCGTATGTTTACTTCACAGCTCGACGAAAGCTTCGTCGCGCATCAGTACGTCATCGCCGCACAGGCCGCCGCGGCCGCCAATCTGCCCAACGAGCTCTGGGGCTGCGAAGGCGGTCCCGGCGACATGGTTGCGACCATCAACCAGGAGCGCCACGTTGGAGCTCCGGGCGAGCGCGCCTGTTTCGACTATCAAACACTTGGCGACGAGCTCGACGGCGCGAAACTATCGTGGCGCTTCTATGCAAGCGGCTTCGGCAACGGTTCGAGCGGAACCGCCACGGTCTGGTCAGCCTATCAAGCGGTCAAGCATATCTACGACGGACCCGATTGGAAGACCGACGTCATCTCGCCGAACTGGAAGTTCATCACGGACGTGCGCGCCGGCAAGCTCGCAAACTTTACCTGGATCACTCCCGTCTGCGCCGATTCCGATCACGTTAACTGCGGCGGCGGATACGGCCCATCGTGGGTCGCCGCACTCGTCAACACGGTCGGCAAAAGCACGTTCTGGAACTCCACGGCGATCTTCGTGCAGTGGGACGACTGGGGGGGTCTCTACGATCACGTCGCGCCGCCGTACGCCGATTACGACGGCCTCGGCTTCCGCGTCCCGCTGCTCGTGATCTCGCCCTACGCGAAGCAGAACTACGTCACGCACGTGCAGTACGAAACCGCGAGCGTCCTGCGTTTCGCCGAAGATCTGTTCGGGCTCGCGCAACTCGGCGCCGCGGATGCGCGGGCGGCCTCACCGGCCGGCGACTGCTTCGACTTCTCCGAAGGCCCGCGCTCGTTCGTGAAGATCGCGGCGCCGCTGCCGCCGAAGTTTTTCATGCGTAACCAGCGCAACGACTTCGCGCCGGATTACGAATAGCCGAACTACGGTGCGAGCGAGTTCGTTCCGTCGAGCGGCTTGATGCCGGCCTTCTTGAGCGAAGCCTGCAGCGGCGCGAGCGAACTCACGTAGGCGTTGTAGCCGTCCATCGCCGCGGCATATGCGGCGTCGAAGCGTTTTGCGTAATCGAGCTGCGCCGCGGTCGGCGGCAGCTGCGGGCCGCCCAATCCGGTTCGCGGCACCGACTCGCGGAGCGAGCCCGGTCGTTGGATCGAATCTTCGTCGTTCTTGTAATCGGCCGTGAAGGCGTCGAAGACCGGCTGCCGCCGCGCTTGCGCCGCCGAGATCTGCTGTGCGAGGGCGGGATCGTTCTTGGCGGCCGTGCTTGCGGCGGTCAACGACTTCGCGATCGAATCGAGGTTGTTGAGTGCTTCGTCGATCTTGCCGTAGATCGCCGAATACTTCTGCGCGTACGCGTAGCCCGATTGATACTCTGCCTGCGTCCACTCGTCGCGCGGATCGGGCTTCACGACGACGGATTGGTCGAGCATTTGTCCGCCGAGCGCGAGACGAACGGTATAGGTGCCGGGCACCACGACCGGTCCGGTCTTCGGGCCCTGGTAATCCTCCTTCGCCGCTCCGTACCATTTCGCAGGCGGATCTTCGGTGAAGTCCCAGACGTAACGATTGATGCCCGCCTTGTTCGGCAGGTAGGGTTCGCTCTTACCCTTTACTTTGTGCGTGCCCTTGACGGTGCGGATCACCCGTCCGCCGGCGTCGAGAACGGTCAGCGTAGGCGCGTCTTTCTGCGGCGCAACCTGATAGTAATCGAGGATCGCTCCCTTCGGCGGATTCTCCCCGGCGAATCGCGTGTAGATTCCGAGATCGTTGGAATGGTAGTGATACTCGTACGCCGGACGTGGCGCAAAGAGCGTCGCGCCGTGGGCGTTTCCGAGTTGCTGAATCGAGCCGAGGTCGTCGAGGATCCACGCGTCCCGCCCGTGCGTCGCGATAACGAGGTCGTTGAACTGCGGCTGAATTCGAATGTCGCGAACCGAGACCGCGGGAAGGTTGAGGCGAAAATCTTGCCAATGAGCCCCGCCATCGAGCGATACCCAGATGCCGGTCTCCGTTCCGGCATAGAGCAGGTACGGATTGCGCGTATCGGGCCGGACCGTACGCACGTATTGGTTTGCGGGCAGACCGTCGACGATCTTCGTCCACGTCGCCCCGTAATCGCGCGTCACGAAGACGTAGGGTGCGTAATCGCCCATTCGATGGTTGTCGGCGATCGCGTAGGCGGTGCCCGCGGTAAGCGGCGAGGGCGCCGTCGTCTCGATTCGTGCGTACTGCGGCGTGCCCGGCGGCGTGACGTTGCTCCAGTGCGCGCCCGCGTCGCGCGTCATTTGCACGTAACCGTCGTCGGTTCCGACCCAAATCTCGCCGCGATCGATCGGCGAGCCTTCGATATAGAGAAGGGTATCGGAGTACTCGGCCCCCGAGACGTCCTTCGCCAGCGGACCGCCGGAGGGCGCCTGATGCTCTTTGATGTTGCGGGTCAAGTCGGGACTGATCGCGTTCCAGGTCTCACCGCGATCGCTCGATTGAAAGACGACGTTCCCGCCAAACCAGCCGATGTGTCCGTCCCAGGGCGCGAACGCAATCGGCGCATCCCAGTTGAAGCGGTACGGAACGGTCCGCAGATCGAACGGCCCCAGGAAGCTTCCGGGGAATGCGTCGTAGGGACGAATGAACCGGCTCAGCTCGGTCTTTCGATCGAAGATCGTCAGCGCGCCGTCCTCTAAATCGGTCCATATGTAGCGAGGGTCGACCGGATCGGGCACGATCCACATGCCGTCGCCTCCGATGACGTCGATCCAATGGCGATCGAGGATTCCCTCGTTGTCGAGCGAGTTCTCCGGACCGCAGAATCCGCCGTTATCTTGAAACGGGGCGCAGACCAAATACGGATTCTCATTAGAGAGCCCGATGTGATAGATCTGTCCGATCGTCAGGTTTCGAGAGAACGACCAGTGCTCGAGATCGTTGGTAAGCGCGTACCCGCCGTCTTCACCGACGATGATCCGCTTGGGATTCTTGGGATCGATCCAGATCGCGTGGTAATCGACGTGCACGCCCTTGGCGATCTCGGTGAACTTCTTTCCGCCGTCCTTGCTCTCGGCGAGCATCTCGGAGACGGCGTAAACGTGGTTTGGATCGCGCGGGTCGACGGCGATGTGCGTAAAGTAGAAGGGACGCTGATCCGCGAGCGTGTCGTTGCTCGTCATCGACCAATGCGCGCCCGCGTCGTCGGAACGCCAAAGGATGCCTCCCTTTGCCTCGATCAGCGCAAAGATGCGATCCGGCCGGCTCGGTGCCACCGCCAACCCGATGCGCCCGGTGTAGCCTGCCGGTAGTCCGTTGCCGGTGAGCTTCCTCCAGGTGCGGCCGCCGTTGGTCGACTTGTAGAGTCCGTCGTCGGGGCCGCCGCTCGTGAAGGTCCACGGCACGCGACGAAAGTGCCACATGCCCGCATAGACGACGTTGGGATTCGCGGGATTCATTGCAACGTCGCTCGCGCCGCTCGCCGCGCTCAGATAGAGCGACTTGCTCCAGGTTTGACCGCCGTCGAACGTTACGTAGACGCCGCGATCGGGCGAGTCCTTGAACGGGTCACCGAAGGCGCCCACCACGACGTGACGCGGATCTCGCGGATCGATCGCGATTCGCGAGATGCTCCAAACGCCGGCGAGTCCGACCCGTCTCCAAGTCTTCGCACCATCGGTTGATTTGTAGAGACCGTCGCCGAAGCTGACGTCGTTGCGCGGATTCGATTCGCCGGTTCCCGCCCAGACGATGCTTTCGTTCGTGGGATCGATCGCGACCGCGCCGATCGCCGCAACGTCCTGTTTGGTAAAGACGGGCTCCCAGGTCGCTCCGCCGTTCGCCGATTTCCAAACCCCGCCGCCGGCGCTGCCGAGATAGTAGAGCTGATCGTCCTGCGGCGTCCCGGCGACCGAGGCAACGCGGCCACCGGCCACCGCTGGGCCGATCGAGCGCCACGTCAGATTCGCGTAGGCCGCTGCCGCGAGCAATACCGTCGAGAGGATCATTCCTTTATGGGTTTGACGGCCGGCAGCGCCTTCATTCCGGCCTGCGTAAGCGCCGTGTCGACGCCTGGCAGCACGCCGGTCACGAAGACATTGTAGCGCGTGATGCCGTCACGATATTCGGCCTCGACGCGCGAGAGCAGATCCTCGACTGCCGGCGTGATCAGACCCTGCGCGGCAAAGTACGCCCCCGTTTGATCTTCGTGAAGCTTGCCCTCGTCCTCGGTTCCTTCGCCGCGGATGTTCACCGCAAGCGAATCGAAGAGCGTCTGGCGGGCGGTCGAGGCATCCTGCAGCTTTGCCGTCAGCGCCGCGTTGTTCGCATTCTTCGCCGACGAAAGCGCCGTATCGATCGACTTCTGCAGGTCGTCGAGCGTGTTGAGCATCGTACCGACCTGCGAGAGATGGCCCATCTGCCGCATCGCGGTGTCGAAGCTCCGCTGATAATCGGCTTGCGTGAAGCGCGAACGCGTGTCGGGCAGGACTTTGAAGTGCTGCACGTAGGTGTGTCCGGCCAGCGTCATGCGCACCGAATAATCGCCCGGCACGACGGCGGGGCCGTTCTGGGGTCCCTTCGAGAAGTCGTTTCCGCCGTTCCAGCGCACCGGGCCGTTCACGCTGAAGTCCCAGGTGTACCGGTTCAAACCGACTTTGTTGGTGATATATGGCCGGTCCTTATCACCGACCTTGTGCGTTCCGGAGACGCTGCGGATCACGCGTCCGTGAGCGTCGAGGATGTCGAGGGCCGGGTCGTTTTTCTGTTTCTGGTTCTGATAGAACGTGATGGTCACGCCGTTGGGTGGATTATCCGCGGCATAGTTCGTGTACGTTCCCTCGTCGTTTTCGGTCAGCGACCACTCGTAGGCCAGCCGAGGCGTAAAGAGCCAGTTTCCACGGGCGACGGCTTGCGCGAGTTGCTGAACCGGTGTCATGTCGTCCATGATGTAGGCCGAGCGCCCGTGTGTCGCGATCACGAGGTCGTCGTACTGCGGCTGCATGCGGATGTCCCGGACCGAGACCGACGGTAGATCGTTCTTAAACGACTGCCACGTCGAGCCGCCGTCGAACGAGATCCAGATGCCCTCTTCGGTACCGAGATAGACGAGGTCGCGATTACGAATGTCGGAGCGGATGGAGCGCGCCCACTGATCGGTCGGGAGGCCGTTTACGATCTTCGTCCAGTGCTTCCCGAAGTCGTGCGTGACGAACACGTACGGCGCGTTGTCACCGGTGTAATGGCCATCGGCCGTGGCGTACGCGGTTCCACCGGTCAGCGTCGACGGAGCGACAGTTGCGAAACGCCCGTACTCGGGCGCCCCTGGCGGCGTGACGTTCGTCCAATGCTTCCCGCCGTCGCGCGTGAGCTGCACGAGGCCGTCGTCGGTTCCGACCCAGATCTCGCCGCGCGCGAGCGGCGAGCCCTCGATGTCGAGAATCGTATCGTTGTACTCGGCGCCCGAAACGTCGTTGGTGATCGGGCCGCCCGCGGTCTGCTGATGCGCCTTGATGTTGCGCGTGAGATCGGGACTGATTACTGTCCAAGACCGGCCGCGGTCGGTCGTCTGAAAGACGACGTTTCCGCCGTACCAACCGATCAGGCTTCCGCCCGCGGAACGCCACGGCGCGAACGCAATCGGTGACTCCCAGTTGAATCGATACTTGGCCGTCGCCGGCACCCACGATTCTTTCGAGGTCTGCGCGTAGGGCGCCGCAGACCAACCGTCTTTCGTGACACGGTTGAATACGCCCAGACTCCCGTCTTGGGAATCCGCCCAAATCCAGTTCGGATCGTCCGGCTCGGGAATGCCCCATTGTCCGTCGCCGCCCGTGTCGGCGATCCAGTATTTGTTCTGGATGCCGGACGGATCGAGCGAGTTCGAGGGACCGCACCATCCGTTGTTGTCTTGCAATCCGGCGCAGACGGTGTACGGATTATCGGTGCCCAGACCGACGCGGTAGACCTGACCGATCGGAAGATTCGCCGAGAAGAACCAGTTCTGGCCGCCGTCGAGCGTGAGCGCGTAGCCGCCGTCCTCACCTAAGATAATGCGCGTCGGATCGTTCGGCGCGATCCACATCGAGTGAAAATCCGAGTGCACGCTGTCGGCAATCGCTTTGAAGTTCTTTCCGCCGTCTTTGCTCAGCATGACTTGGAAGGAGACAGCATAGACGCGATCGGGATTCTTCGGATCGACCTCGACGTGCGAAAAGTAAAACGGGCGCGCGTCGATCAGCGTATCCTTGCTGACCATCGTCCAGTTGGCGCCGCCGTCGTCGGACCGCCAGAGCAGCCCTTCGCCCGACTCGATCAGCGCGTAGACCCGGTTTCCGTCGCTCGGGGCGACGGCCACCCCGATGCGCCCTGTCGGCGCCGCGGGAAGACCGTGACCCTCCAGTTTCGTCCAGCTCGCGCCCCCATCGGTCGATTTATAGAGTCCATCTTCGGCACCGCCGCTCGTGAAGGTCCACGGCTTGCGCTGAAACTTCCAAACGCCGGCGTACATGACGCTCGGATTTTGCGCGTTCATCGCCAGGTCCGAGGCGCCGCTCTCCGGGCCGACCGAAAGCGTCTGCCTCCAGGTCTTGCCGCCATCGTCCGTGACGTAGATGCCGCGCTCCGAACTATCCGAAAAGACGTCGCCGAGTGCCCCCACGACGACGTGGTTATGATTGCGCGGATCGACGAGAATGCGCGAGATATACCGCGTCGCTTTCAACCCGACGTTCTCCCAGGTATCGCCCCCGTCGGTGCTCTTATAGACGCCGTCGCCATAGCTCACGTCGTTGCGCGGATTCGACTCGCCCGTTCCGACCCAGACCGTATCGTTGTTCGTCGGATCGATGGTCACCGCACCGATCGCGGCGACGCCCTCCTTCTCAAATACCGGGTCCCAGGTCTGACCGCCGTTGGCGGACTTCCAGACTCCGCCGCCGGCAGCGCCGACGTAATAGAGTTTGGGATCGGTCGCCGATCCGGCAACTGCCGCGACGCGTCCGCCGGCCGTCGCGGGCCCGATGGCGCGCCAACTCATATTGCCGAACGCGGGTCCCAGGCTCGGCGTCGGTGATGGCGATGGGGTCGTCACCGGCTTGGGCGGCGACGGTGAAGGCGTCAGCGGCGACGCGGTCGGCGCTGCAGCGACAAGAGTAAGAATAAGTGCGTGCGCGATCAACTCCAAAAACCTCCGTTATTTTGCTCTAACGCCGGGCGCGGGGCGACTCCTTTGCAGCCCCACTCAAAGAACCATCAAAAGCGGTGCGTCAATGCGCCGTGACGCTTGCGTGCTGCGCTTGATACCTCGGGACGTTGACGTGAATTGCATACCACTGCGACCACGCAATCGCCGCACACATTGCGACCAATACCGCAACGACGATCGCAAGCGCTCGCCAGCGATACCGAGTTACTCGGGGCGGCGCTGCCCCGGAAGGCGGCCTTGAATGATGGCGCGAACCCACCGGCCCCATATGCGAAGGACTGTCGCCAGCTTCCTGGCTGGAGCCTCGTTCGTTTGGGGCTCGCTGGCGCTCACTGCAACTCCTGCGCTTGCCTATCACCGTCCCGTTCCAGCCACTCCTGCAGCAATTGCCGTTTATGCAACCGTACTACGGCATATCAATCCGCAGTTGCCGGGCTGGCAGAGCCGCGATCTCGCCCGCCGCGTGCTCGTCAATGCGGAGCGGTGGCGGATCGACGCGAACATGCTCGTGGCGATCGTCACCGTCGAATCGCAGTGGCGCACCCATGCGGTCTCCTCGGCGGGTGCGATCGGGCTGGGGCAGCTCATGCCCGGAACGGCGGCGCTGCTCGGCGTCAATCCGCGCGATCCCAAGCAGAATCTCTCGGGCGCGGCGCGGTATCTGCGCGGGCTAATCCAACGTTTCGGCCGGACGCACCCGAGCCTCGTCTTCGCGGCCTATAACGCCGGCCCCAGAGCGGTGAGCGAGTACGGCGGCATCCCGCCGTACGACGAAACCCAGAACTACGTCGTCCGGGTGCTCTCCACGTGGGAACGGCTCACGCGCAGCGTCCACCTTCCAGCGTCCGCTTTCGCCGTCGTGCTTCCGGCGCACGGGCTCGACGTCGACTACTGGCTCGACGCCAACACCCCTTAAGTCAACTGTTGGAGGATGGCTTCGACGGCCGCCTCCAGCCCGTTCGGGCCGTCCACTTTGAGCGGAATCGCTCCCGCGTTGCGCGCGGCTTCGACATCGCTCTCGCGGTCGCCGACGACCACGCAACAGGCTGGATCGACGCCGAGTACGCGCGCCGCATCGAGGATCAGCTTCGGCTTTGGCTTGCGGCACTCGCATCCGTCTTGCGCCGCGTGCGGACAAATGAAGAACCCGGCAAAAGGCCCGAGCAGCTCGTCGACACGCCGGTTGACCGCGTCAACGGCTTGCGCGGTGACGAGTCCGCGCCCGATTCCACTCTGATTGCTCACGACGGCGAGCGGCAAGCCGGCCGCGCGGAGCCGGTCGAGCAGCGCGCGAGCGTTCGGCGCCGGCTCGACGCGTTTCGGATCTCCATTGAACGGAACGTCGACGACGATCGTCTCGTCGCGGTCGAAGAGCACGGCGCATGGGAGCGGCACTAGGTCGCGGCCGGAACGTAGACTTCCGCGCCCTGCTCGAGGAACTCGCGCGACTTGTCGGCCATCCCGCGCTCCGCGTACTCACGAACTTCCTGCGTGATCTTCATCGAGCAGAAATGCGGGCCGCACATCGAGCAGAAGTGCGCGGTCTTCGCGCCGGGCGCCGGGAGCGTCTCGTCGTGGAACTCGCGCGCCGTCTCTGGATCGAGCGAGAGATTGAACTGATCCTCCCAGCGAAACTCAAACCGCGCCTTCGAGAGGACGTCGTCCCAATGCGCCGCGCCGGGGTGTCCCTTCGCGAGATCCGCCGCGTGCGCGGCTATCTTGTACGCGATGACGCCGTCTTTGACGTCCTTCTTGTTCGGCAGCCCGAGGTGCTCTTTCGGCGTTACGTAGCAGAGCATCGCGGTGCCGAACCATCCGATCATCGCCGCACCGATGGCGCTCGTGATGTGATCGTAGCCGGGCGCAACGTCGGTAACGAGTGGGCCGAGAGTGTAGAACGGCGCTTCTTTGCAGATCTCGAGCTGCTTGCGAACGTTCTCTTCGATCATGTGCATCGGCACGTGACCCGGTCCCTCGATCATGACCTGGACGTCGTGCTTCCAAGCAACGCCCGTGAGTTCGCCGAGCGTCTCGAGCTCGGCGAACTGGGCCGCATCGTTGGCGTCGGCAGTGCAGCCCGGGCGCAGACCGTCGCCGAGTGAGAATGCGACGTCGTACGCTTTCATGATCTCACAGATCTCTTCGAAGTGCTCGTAAAGGAAGTTCTCGCGATGGTGGGCGAGGCACCACTTCGCCAAGATCGAGCCGCCGCGCGAGACGATGCCGGTGATGCGATCGGCGGTGAGCGGAACGTAACGCAGCAGCACGCCGGCATGGATCGTGAAATAGTCGACGCCCTGTTCTGCCTGCTCGACGAGCGTGTCGCGGAAGAGCTCCCAGGTGAGATCCTCGGCCTTGCCGCCGACCTTCTCGAGCGCCTGATAGATCGGAACCGTCCCGATCGGGACCGGGGAGTTGCGCAGAATCCACTCGCGCGTTTCGTGAATGTTCTTGCCGGTCGAGAGATCCATCACCGTATCGGCGCCCCACTGCGTTGCCCAGGTCATCTTCTCGACCTCCTCGTCGATCGAGGAGCTCACCGCCGAGTTGCCGATGTTCGCATTGATCTTCACCAGGAATCTACGGCCGATGATCATCGGCTCGCTCTCGGGATGGTTGACGTTCGAAGGAAGAATCGCGCGACCGCGCGCGATTTCGTCGCGCACGAGCTGCGGCTCGATGCCCTCGCGCAGCGCGACGAACTCCATCTCGCGCGTGATCTCGCCCCGCCGCGCGTAGTGCATCTGCGTCACGTTCGCGCCGGACTTGGCGCGTCGCGGTCGACGCGGCGCGGGAAAGCGCAGCCCGTCGAGCTCGCTCATCGCATCGCGCCCACGGCGGTAGATCGAAGACGGACGCTCGAGTTCGACGGTATCGCCTCGCTCAGCGATCCAGGCTTCGCGAAGCGGCGGTAATCCGCGGCGAATCTCGGGTGAGTACTGCGAGTCGCCGTACGGGCCGCTCGTATCGTAGAGCGTGTGAACCGTGCCGTCCGTCAGCGTTACGGCACGACGCGGCACGCGCATCGCGGGGTCGGATCCCCCAACGTAAACCTTCATTGCATCCTCCCTACGCCGGCATTATCCGGATCAGGTCTTGCGGTCGGCTCGCCGCCTTTGCGACTCGCCCTCTCAGCACGTGGCTCCCGCTCCAGCGGTCTTACCCCATCCTTCCACTCCGCGCCTTCGACGCAAGCTTGAGGATCGCGCGGCAGGTTGGAACCAGCCAGCCTGCCGATTGGATGAGGCCATTGGGAAGAAATGGGCCGTGGCGGCTCAAATGAGCGTTTGAGCAATGTCGATTTTTGATTCCGACCCCGATCCGCAAGAGACCCGGGAGTGGCTCGATGCGATGCGTGGTGTCCTGACCGTCGAAGGACACGAGCGCGCGCGACAGCTCATCGCCCATCTCGTCGACGAGGCGCAGCGCGGCGGCGCGCACGTCTCGCTCGGCGTCACGACGCCCTACGTGAACACCATTGCGGCCGACCGGCAGCCGCCGATGCCGGGCGATCGCGAGCTGGAGGCGCGCCTGCGCCACTACGTCCGGTGGAACGCACTCGCGATGGTGGTACGTGCGAATAAGGTTAGCTCCGAGCTCGGCGGCCACGTCGCGAGCTTTGCATCGGCCGCGACGCTTTACGACGTCGGCTTCAATCACTTCTTTCGCGCGCCGGCCGAATCGTTCGGCGGCGATCTCGTCTTCTTTCAAGGCCACTCCTCACCCGGCGTCTACGCGCGCGCCTTTCTCGAAGGGCGCATCACCGAAGAGGAGCTCGAATACTTCCGCCAAGAAGTCGACGGTAAGGGTCTCTCGTCGTATCCACATCCCTGGCTGATGCCGGAGTTCTGGCAGTTTCCGACGGTCTCGATGGGATTGGGACCGATCATGTCGATCTATCAGGCGCGCTTCATGCGTTATCTGCACGATCGCGGATTGCACGACGCGACCGGACGTAAAGTTTGGGCGTTCGTCGGCGACGGCGAAATGGACGAGCCCGAGTCGCTCGGCGCGGTTTCGCTCGCCGGACGCGAGAAGCTCGACGATCTCATCTGGGTCGTCAACTGCAACTTGCAGCGCCTCGACGGGCCCGTGCGCGGTAACGGCAAGATCATCCAAGAGCTCGAGGGCGTCTTCAAGGGCGCGGGCTGGAACGTGATCAAGGTCATTTGGGGAAGCCGCTGGGATCCGCTGCTGGCCTCCGATGCGGGCACGCGGCTCGCCCAGCTCATGAACGAGTGCGTCGACGGCGACTATCAAACGTTCAAGTCGCGCAACGGCAAGTACGTGCGCGATGAGTTCTTCGGCCGCTACCCCGAGACGAAGGCGCTCGTCGAAAACTGGAGCGACGAGGATATCTGGGCACTGCAGCGGGGCGGCCACGATTCGCTCAAGGTCTATGCCGCGTACAAGGCCGCCTTCGAGCATCGGGGCCAGCCGACGGTCGTGCTCGCCAAAACGATCAAGGGTTACGGCATGGGCGAGGCCGGTGAGGCGCAGAACGTCGCGCATCAAGCCAAGAAAATGGAAGTCGAGGCGATGCGCGTCTTTCGCGACCGCTTCTCGCTTCCAATCCCCGACGCCGCGCTCGCAAGCGAAAAAATCCCCTTCTTTAAGCCGCCCGAGGATGCGCCGGAGATGCGCTACCTGCGCGAACGGCTCGCCACGCTCGGGAGCGTTCCTGCCCGGCGCAAGAAGTCGGCCGCGCTGACCGTGCCGGAGCTCTCCGTCTTCGATGCGCAGTTGCAGAGCACGGGAGAGCGGCAGATCTCGACCACGATGGCCTTCGTTCGTATCCTCAATGCGATCGCGCGCGACCGCGAAATCGGACCACGAGTCGTGCCGATCGTCGCCGACGAATCGCGCACGTTCGGCATGGAGGGCATGTTCCGCCAGCTCGGCATCTACTCGTCGGTTGGGCAGCTCTATCACCCGCAAGATGCCGAACAGTTGATGTGGTATCGCGAGGACAAGCTCGGACAAATTCTGCAGGAAGGAATCAACGAGGCCGGGGCGCTCTCATCGTGGATCTCCGCCGGAACGTCGTATGCGAACCACAACTTGCCGATGATTCCGTTCTACATCTTCTACTCGATGTTCGGCTTCCAGCGCGTGGGCGACCTCACGTGGGCCGCCGGCGACAGCCGTACGCGCGGTTTTCTCCTCGGCGCGACGTCGGGGCGGACGACCTTGAACGGCGAAGGCTTGCAACACGAAGACGGGAGCAGTCAAGTCGCCGCCTCGTTCGTACCGAACTGCGTGAGTTTCGATCCGACCTACGGGTACGAGCTGGCCGTCATCATTCAAGACGGCCTGCGGAGGATGCTCGCGCAGCAAGAGGACGTCTATTACTACATCACGTTGATGAACGAGAACTACCACCATCCGGCGATGCCGCCCGATGCGCGCGACGGCATTCTGCGCGGCATGTATCTGCTCCGGGATGCAGGCGCGCCCGACGACAAGACGCTGCGCGTGCAGCTCTTTGGATCCGGGGCGATCCTTCGCGAGGTCGAGGCCGCCGCGGATCTTCTCGCCAACGAATGGAAGGTGAGCGCCGACGTCTGGAGCGTGACGAGTTTCAACGAACTGCAGCGCGACGGCGTCGCCGCTTCGCGGTGGAACATGTTGCATCCACAGGAGCCGCCCCGCCGGTCGCACGTCGAGACGTGCTTGCAAGGAAGGCCGGGCCCCGGCATCGCCGCGACCGATTACATCCGCACGTTTGCCGAGCAGATCCGGCCGTTCGTGGGTCGCCGCTATGTCGCGCTCGGCACCGACGGCTACGGCCGAAGCGATTTTCGGCGCAAGCTTCGCCGGTTTTTCGAGGTAGACCGGCACTTCGTCACGGTCGCGGCATTGCGCGCGCTCGCCGACGAAGGGAGCCTTCCGGCGGCGACGGTACAGAAAGCGATCGAGAAGTATCACATCGATCCGAATAAACCGAACCCGATCACGGTATAGGCGAACGCAATGAGCGAAACGATCGAGGTCCGAGTTCCCGATATCGGTGATTTCAACGACGTCCCCGTGATCGAAGTCTTAGTCAAACCCGGCGACCGCGTCAAAAAGAACGACTCGCTCATCACGCTCGAGAGCGAGAAAGCTTCGATGGAGGTGCCGGCCGAAGCCGACGGCGTCGTCGCGGAGGTCTTGGTCAAAGTCGGCGACAAGGTTTCGCGCGGATCACCGATACTGGTGCTTGGCTCGGAGACGCCGCAGGTGAAAGCGCCCGCCGAAGCGCCGAAGGCACCTGCCGCCGCGGCGAGCAGCGCCGCGATTGAGATTCGCGTTCCCGACATCGGTGACTTCAAAGACGTTCCCGTGATCGAAGTCTTGGTCAAGACCGGCGATCGCGTCAAAAAGAACGACTCCCTGATCACGCTCGAGAGCGAGAAAGCCTCGATGGAAGTGCCCGCCGAGGCCGATGGCGTCGTGGCGAACGTCCTGGTCAAGGTCGGCGATAAGGTCTCGAAGGGAACCCCGATAGCGAGACTCAACGCAGAAGGCGCGCCGCAGAAGAGCGCCGAGCCGGCAACGAGCCCCGTGGCGCGGCCGGTCGCGCCGGCGGTGCAGGCGAGCGCCGGCGACGGCATGGTGCACGCCGGACCCGCCGTGCGCCGTTTCGCGCGCGAGCTCGGCGTCGAGCTTCGCGGGTTGCGCGGCAGCGGACCGAACGGGCGCGTCACTCGGGAAGACGTGCAAGGCTTCGTCAAGGGCGCGTTGCAGAGCCGCGGCGCCGCCGGCGGATCTCCCTTCCCGGGGTTGCCGCCGTGGCCGAAGCTCGACTTCGCCCAGTACGGCGAGGTCGAGCGGCGTCCGCTCTCGCGCATCAAGAAGCTCTCGGGCCCAAACCTCCATCGCAATTGGGTCCAGGTGCCCCACATCACGAATTACGACGAAGCCGACGTCACCTCGATCGAGGAGCTTCGTCACGAAGTCAACGCCGAACAATCCAAGTCCGGCGGACCGAAGCTCACGATGCTCGCGTTTCTCATTCGCGCATCGGTTGCGGCGTTGCAGCGTTTTCCGGAGTTCAACTCGTCGCTCGATGGCGACGAGGTGATTCTAAAGCAGTATTACAACATCGGGTTCGCCGCCGATACGCCGGGTGGACTCATCGTGCCCGTGATCAAGAACGCGGACGCGAAGGGCCTAATCGAGATCGCCCGTGAGGCCCAGGAGCTTGCCGGCAAGGCGCGCGATGGCAAGCTGACGCTCCCACAGATGCAGGGCGGCACCTTCACGATCTCTTCGATCGGCGGAATCGGCGGCACGGCCTTTACGCAGATCGTCAACGCGCCGGAAGTAGCGATCCTCGGGGCGACGCGCACGGCGACGAAACCGTTCTGGGACGGCAAGGCCTTCGTGCCCCGCTTGATGCTTCCGATCAGCGTCAGCTACGATCACCGCGTGATCGACGGCGCCGGCGCGGCGCGTTTCCTGGTCTACATCGCCGAGCTGCTGGCGGATTTCCGGCGCGTGATGCTCTAAATTTTCCGAGTTCGGGATATATGACAGCTTGTGTCATGTATCGGTGGGTATGCTGATGGCACATCATCCGCCGACTTTAACGAGGAGACCAGCCACGATGATCAAGGGAATCGACATTGCCGCGTATCTGGTGAAGGATCCGCAGGCCGCCATCGCCTTCTATCGCGACGTGCTCGGCATAAAACCGACCGAGATCGACGATCAAGGGCGCGGCGCCGAGTTCACGCTCGCCGACGGCTCGACGTTCGGCGTGTGGAAGCCCGAGGACGGGGAGACGGGTGGCGCCGTCATGTTCGCCGTCGACGATGTGAGGAGTGCGATCGAGACCTATCGCTCGCGCGGCCTTGAGGTGAGCGAACCGATGGAATCGCCGGTCTGTTTCATGTCGTTCGCGCAAGATCCCGAAGGCAACGCGATCATCATCCATCAGCGCAAGGCGCAAGCCTAGCGCCGGGTCACGCTACCGGCCCTCGAATCGCCGCAGGGTGCGCCGCGCCCGCGTGATGATTTCGTCGCGCAGATCGGCCGGCTCGACCAGCGCAATCGCGTCGGCCCACGCGATGAGCTGAAAAATCGCGATCTCGGGGCCCGGAAAAGTCAAGCGGATGAGGGAGTCGCGCGTACGGCGCGCGACGACCTCGCCGGGCCAATACGCGGTGATGCGGTCGATGGCATCGTTGCGCACACGCAACGTCACCACGAAGTCGGCGTTGCGCGAGGCTTGCGCAAAGCGTGCCGACGATTCGCTCCAATACCGTTCCAGGTCGAAGTCGGCCGGTCGTTCGAAGTGCTCGGCCAGCTCCTCGACGCTACGAATCCGTTCGACGCGAAAACTTCGCAGCTCGCTATCGCACCGCGCGACGAGATACCAGACGCCGGCCTTCGAGACGAGCCCAAGCGGATCGACCGCTCGCGTCGACGTTGCGCGGTTGCGGTCTTCGTACCGGATCCGAAGGCGGCGGTCGTCCCAGACTGCGCGGCGTAAGGCCGTCAGCAGCGCGCGCGGCGGCTCGGCTTGATTCCAACGCCGTGCGTCGAGATGAATGCGCGAGCGCGACTTCTCCGCCGCGCGCTGCGCCACGTCGGCGAGACCACCGTGGAGCTTCTCGAGCGCGCGCTCGAACCCGGCATCGAGTCCCAAATCGGCAAGCGCGCTCGCACCAGAGATGAAGAGCGCACGAATCTCTTCTTCGGTGAAATGCGTGAGTGCGCGCCGATATCCGTCGGCGAGCACAATCCCGCCGTTCGCGCCGCGCTCGGCGTAGACCGGAACGCCCGCCGCGCCGAGCGCGTCGACGTCGCGATAGATGGTCCGCTCAGAGACTTCCAGCCGGCGAGCCAGCTCGCGAGCCGCACACTGGCGGCGCGATTGCAAGAGCAGTAAGAGCGCAATGAGCCGATCGGCCTTCACGGCACCATCAAACTACGCAAATATGACATCTGCTGTCAAGATTGCCGAGCGCCGGCCGGGTGGGCGGCGCGAACGCTTGACTACTCTTGCTGCAACGGACGCGTCGCGAACGGCGCGCGCCACTCGCGTTCGCCGATCCTCAATACCCAGACGTAGGTCCGATCGGGCGAGAGCGGCATCGGCGACATGTTCACCGCGAACGGGACGTTGATAGCGGCCCCAGGCTTCGTACCCGGCGGCCGACCGACTTCGATCTCGTTCTCGATATGAACGCTGGTAAAGCTTTCGGAGCCGGTTTGCACCACTACGGCCTTGCCGTCGGCATCCAAAAGGTCGAGCGTCCACCTAACTCTTCGGTTGGTCTCGTTCCATGGGACGTGCAAGATGAAGGCGACCGCCGACGGCGCCGTCACTGGACTGCTCGTCTGCGCCCACCCGATGCCAAGCGCATGCAGCTTTCCGTCGGGCGACGTTTGTGCCGAGTCGGCAAGAAAGAGTGTTGCCTCCATAACGCTACGCTGACGTCGGGGTTCGAGCGAGTTGGCGCAGGACGTACTGCAGGATGCCGCCGTTTCGGTAGTACTCGGCCTCGTTGGGCGTGTCGATGCGAAGGCGAGCCTCGAACTCCATCGCCCGGCCGCTCCGCGGATCCGTCGCTTTCACGCGCAGGCGCATGCGCGGTTCGAGGCCTCCGGCGAATCCCGTGATGTCGTAGATCTCTTCACCGTCGAGGCCGTAGGTCGACCGGTCCGCGCCGTCCAGGTACTCGAGCGGGAGAACCCCCATCCCGATCAGATTGCTGCGGTGGATTCGCTCGAACGACTCGGCTATCACCGCCTTGATGCCCAGCAGATATGGCCCTTTGGCCGCCCAATCGCGCGACGAACCCGAACCGTACTCTTTGCCGGCGAGCACGATCAACGGCGTGCCGTCGGCCGCGTACTTCCGCGAAGCGTCGAAGATCGAAAGCTCCTCGTTGCTCGGCAGATAGCGCGTGAAACCGCCCTCCACGCCGGGAACGAGTGCGTTGCGCAAGCGCACGTTCGCAAACGTTCCGCGGACCATCACCTCGTGATTGCCGCGGCGCGCGCCGTATGAGTTGAAGTCGCGCGGCTCGATCCCTCGATCGGTGAGATACTTCCCGGCCGGACTCTGCCGCGCGATGCTGCCCGCCGGCGAAATATGATCGGTCGTCACCGAGTCGCCGAGCACGGCGATCGCTCGCGCGCCGAGAACGTCCTGCAACCGCCCCGGCTGCGCCGGCATCCCCTCGAAGTAGGGCGGCCGTTTGACGTACTCCGAGTTCGGATCCCATGCGTAGCGTTCGCTCGCGGCGACGTTCAGCCCGTTCCAGTTCACGTCGCCTTTGAAAACGTCGGAGTACTCGCGCTCGAACATCTCGACGCTGATGCACTGCGCCATCGTAGCGGCGATCGCGTCGTTGCTCGGCCAGATCTCGCGCAGAAAGACCGGCGCGCCGTCGCTCCCAATGCCGATCGGTTCGGTCGTCAAGTCGACGTCCATGCGCCCGGCGAGCGCGTAAGCGACGACGAGCGGCGGCGAAGCGAGATAGTTCGCTCGAACCTGCGGATGAATGCGCCCTTCGAAGTTGCGATTTCCCGAGAGCACCGCGGCGACGATGAGGTCACCGTCGGCGACCGCTTCCGCAACGTCGCTCGGCAACGGCCCCGAGTTTCCGATGCACGTCGTGCAGCCGTAACCGATCAGATGGAAGCCGAGCCGGTCGAGGTACGTTTGAAGGCCGGCCTTCGCCAAGTAATCGGTGACGACTTTCGATCCGGGAGCAAGCGACGTCTTGACCCACGACTTCGTTTCCAGACCGCGCTCGACGGCGTTGCGCGCGAGCAGACCCGCGCCGATCAGAACCGACGGGTTCGAGGTGTTCGTGCAGCTCGTAATCGCGGCGATGACGACCGATCCATCGTCGACTTCGTCGAGCGTCTGGACCATCGTCGCGGTGCCGCCACCGCCCTCGTCCTCGAAACGCGAGATCGCGCCGTTTGGACGGTCGCGCGCGGCAACCCATTCGTGCAGCGCGCTCTGGAAGGAGTCTTTCACGTGCGCGAGCGGCACGCGATCCTGCGGGCGGCGCGGTCCGGCAAGACTCGGCTCGACGTCGCCCAGATCGAGCGCGAGCGAATCGGCGAACTCCGGATCGGGCGTCGCATCGGTGCGGAAGAGGCCTTGCGCTTTCGCATACGCTTCGACGAGCGCGACTTGCTCGGGCGGACGTCCCGTCAGACGAAGATACTCCAGCGTACGTTCGTCGATCGGGAAGATCGCGACGGTCGATCCGAACTCCGGCGACATATTGCTGATCGTCGTGCGGTCGACGACCGGGAGCGCGGAGAGCCCAGCACCGTAGAACTCGACGAACTTTCCGACGACGCCTTTGCGCCGCAGCATCTCGGCGACGGTGAGCACGAGATCGGTCGCGGTCACCCCTTCACGCAACGCGCCGTCCAATCGGAAGCCGACCACTTCGGGAATGAGCATCGTCACCGGTTGGCCGAGCATCGCCGCTTCGGCCTCGATGCCGCCGACGCCCCACGCCAAAACACCGAGTCCGTTGACCATCGTCGTGTGCGAGTCCGTACCGACCGCGGTATCGGGGTACGCAAGAAGCGGCGCTTCCGTGTCACTTTGAGCCGAGCTTGCCTCAAGCGTGTCGAAGGGAAGGGCGAAGA
This sequence comes from Candidatus Cybelea sp., assembly GCA_036732685.1. Taxonomy (GTDB): domain Bacteria; phylum Vulcanimicrobiota; class Vulcanimicrobiia; order Vulcanimicrobiales; family Vulcanimicrobiaceae; genus Cybelea. The sequence goes on from DAINBY010000001.1 coordinate 101,401, forward strand.
CGACGCGCGCGAGATATTCGATGTTGACCTGATGGACGATGCCCGTTCCCGGTGGGACGACGCGGAAGCCCGCCAGCGCCGATTGACCCCACTTTAAAAAGGCGTATCGCTCGCGGTTGCGCTCGAACTCGAGATCGGTATTCTTTGCCAGCGCGTCGTCCGTGCCAAAGTAATCGGCCTGCACGGAATGGTCGATGACCAGCTCGACCGGCTGCAGCGGATTGATCGCTTTCGGATTGCCGCCCATTGCGGCCATTGCATCTCTCATCGCCGCCAAATCGACGACGCACGGAACCCCGGTGAAATCTTGCAAGAGCACGCGCGCCGGAGTAAACGCGATCTCGCGTTCGTGGCTTGCACGACCGCCGCGCGCGAGTGCTTCGATGTCGTCGCGCTTGACGATGCGTCCGTCCTCGAAACGCAGGAGGTTCTCGAGCAGGATCTTCAGCGAGAACGGCATCCGCGCCAGCGTCGCTATGCCGGATCGCTCGAGGGCGTCGAGACGAAAGTATTGGCAGGAGCGATCGCCGGCGCGCAGCGTGTCGAGCGCTCCGAAGCTATTAGCGTGTCGATTCATCGGATAGCCGTACTTTCGGATCGCCGTGTGCGTAGCCTTCGATTCTCAACGCAGCCTCGCCGGTAAGGAGACGCCAGAGTGGTTCGGCGACGAGCGAGAGCCGCCACGGCTGCAGTGCGAGGACGTCTTCGAATGCCGGCCGATCTTGCGGCACCTCACGCGAGAGACGTTCGAGCGTCGCCCGCGGCACAAGCAGACTCGACGGAAGGCCGGCGTCGCGCGCGATCTCCGCGATCGCCGCGCCGAGCAGCGAGACGAGTGCGTCGCGCGCGGGCGTAGCCGGACGGTTCGGGCGCTGTGGGAGGTCGGCTTCGGCGATCGCTTGTCCGCGGGCGACGGCTTGGAGGATCGCCGCGCCGAGCTGCCGTTTCATGCCGCCGTCGAGCCGGCGCAGTTGGCCGAGATCGTCGATCGTCGCGGGCTTGAGCGCGGCAAGACCCGCGACCACGTCGTCGGGCAGCACGTATCGTAGCGGCAGATCGCGCTCGCGTGCGATGCGGTCGCGCAGCTTCACCAGCTCGCTGAGAATGCCGAGCTCGCGACGGCTCATGCGCATCGCTCCGGGAATGCGCAGATAGGCGCGCCGCTCGTCGACGCGATAGCGCTCGATGTCGCCGAGCTCCGCGCACTCCTCGTAAACCCATTCGTAGCGCCCTTGGGCTTCGAGGCGCGGACGCTGCGCGTCGTAGATGGGTAAGAGATAGGCGACGTCACCGACGAGATACTCGATCTGCCGTTCGGAGAACGGGCGTGCCGACCAATCGCTGACCGTCTGCGATTTCGTGAGCTTCACGCCGCAGACTCCGCGCACCAAATCGGCAAGCGAGACCTGCATGCCGTAACCGAGAAACGCCGCCGCGATCTGCGTATCGAAGACGCGTGGAGGCACTAAATCGTAGCGTTCCGCAAGAATCTTCAGATCGGCCGAGAGCGCATGGCCGACGACCGTCGTCTGCGTGAACGCCAGCGCAAGGGGACGCAAATCGCGAAGCGCGAGCGCGTCGACGATCGCCGCGCCGTCGTCGAAGGCGAGCTGCACGACCATGAGCCGCGGCGAATAGGTTCGCTCCGCGTGAAACTCGGTATCGAGCGCAACGCGATCCGCTTCGGCGATGCGCGCGCAGAGCCGTTCGAAGTCGCTTCTTTCGGTGACGATCTGCGGCGTCGTCACGGCGAGGGCGACACCGTTTCGATGCGCCGGAAGTGGAAGTGCGGACAACGATGCGTTTCGCAGTAATGGCGCGCGTAGTGCCGGGCCCGCGCTTCGTAGCCGTGAAGCGCTACCGTAACGCGGTCGCCAAAGATCGTCAGCAGCGCGCAGATCGGAATCGCGATCGCGCACATCGTCCAAACGTGAACCCAGACCGGCACGCGGAAAGCTGCCGCGCTCGCCGTCGCGACCGTCCCGCCGAAGCCGGGAATGACCCGCACGGCGAGCAGAAAGGCGGGCGACCCGACCGGAAAGCGCTTCACCCATGCCGGTAAGCGGTGAAGGTACTCTTCGAGGCGCCAGAGCCGCGTCGCGTGGCGGTTGATCCAATAGCCGAGCAACGCCGCGCCGATCAGTCCGAAAATATCGACGAGGGTGCCCTTCACCGGGCCGAAGATCGCGCCGTTCATGATCGCAAGAGCGTCGGTCACCGAGAACGGCGCCGAAGCTACGACGACGAAGACTGCGACCGCAAGCGGATAGGCGAACGGACCGATCGTCCGGATCTCCTGTGCGACGCGCGGCTGGTCGCGAATCACCAAGAATGCCAGCAGAAACGAAGCGGCGAGCAGAGCGAGAGCCGCACCCTTGCGAAGGAGGCGGTTCAAGCGATGGTTATCCGGGGAGTTATCACGTTATTGTGCGGTGTTGGGCTCTACGCCTCGCTTTTCATGCTGCGCAAGAGCCGGCGGGCCGAGCGGGGCGAAATCGAGGGTCCAAGCGTCGTGAAGACGCCAAGGGCATACCTTTTCGGTCTCCCTAACTCGCTGATAGGAGCGCTCTATTATCCCGCCGTCGCGATTGCGATTTGGTTCGTGCGCGGCTGGGTCACCGAGCTTGCCCTCCTCGCGGCGATGCTCGCCGCCGCAGCGGCCTCGCTCTATTTAGGCTATTCGTTGCTCTACCTGACCCGGCGCGCATGCCCGTATTGTTGGATCTCGCACGCGGTCAACTGGTGCTTGCTCCTGCTCGGATGTTGGTTATTTCTCCCGAACGTATTGAATCGAGGTGCCTGATTTTGCTAGAATCGGCCTCTCGGGTCAGGACGGGACAGACAGTCTCGACACCGCCGTGAGAGAGGGCCGGAGTCGTAGCGTGAGTTCTACGCTCCGGTGAACGGCAGATTGATAGGGGGCCGCGCGAGTGCGCGGCTCCTCTGCTCATTCTACCTGGGCGATCATGGCGCGATAGGCGGGGTCGGCGGTGGGAGAGCTGGCGAACCAGGCTTCGAGCATCTCCTGTGCGACCGGGATGGAGGTAGCGCGCAGGCTCATGCAGAGCACGTTGGCGTCGTTCCATTCACGCGCTCCGGCGGCAGTTGCCGCGTCGGCGCAGAGCGCGGCCCGTACTCCGGAAACCTTGTTTGCGGCGATGCTTACGCCCGTGCCGGTCCAACAGCAGAGCACGCCGTACTCGGCCTCGCTCCGCGCGACGCACCGCGCGACCTCACGGCCGACGGAGGGCCACGCATCGTCTGCGCCCGCCGCGAGCGCGCCGAACCGTGTGACCTCGTGACCGTGTCCGCGCAACCACCGGTCGATGGCCTCCGGAAGTTCGCCGGCCAGATCGCTGCCGAGCGCGATTCGCATGGAGAGGTATTCGCCGTGCGCCGCGGGCAGACTAGCCGTCCGTGAACAGCGTACGTTTGGCGGCGACCGTCATCTTGGCGCGGCCGCCGTTCGAGGTCTACCTCGCGCGCCGAAGTGCGAGCAGCGCGTTTGCGCCCGACGCGTTCGTCTTTCCCGGGGGAACGATCGCGGCGCAAGACGCTTCCGAGGCGGCGCGCGCACGCACCCTCGGCCTCGACGCCGAGCGGCTCGACCGTGAATTTCGCGCCGCGATTCCCGCCGATCTTGGCAGTGACGAGCCGCCGATCGATCGCGAGTCGGCCCGGGCACTGGTCGTCGCCGCGCTCCGCGAACTCTTCGAGGAGGCGGGCGTGCTACTCGCTCGCACGGGCAGTGGGCTTCCGATTGGGGCATCCCCGGTGGATTGGGAGCGCGTCGCCGCGCAACGCGTCGCCGTGCGCGACGGCACGGTTGCCTTCGCCGATTTTTTGACGGCGCACGATTGGTACGCCGACGCGCGAGAGCTCGCACTCTTCTCGCATTGGATCACGCCGCCCAGCGAGCCGCGCCGCTACAACACGCACTTCTTCTTCGCGGTCGCTCCGCCCGGTCAAGCCGCGCTCGCGGATGCCTTCGAAACGCACGACGGAATATGGATTTCGCCGGCCGCGGCCCTCGAACGCTTGAGCGCCGGAACGCTGCATCTCGTCTATCCCACGATCAAACACCTCGTGCGTCTCGCCTCGTTCGATTCGGTCGATGCGGCACTTGAGTTTGCGCGCAGCAAGCCGGTGCTCACGATCGTACCGCGAGACGGGGGCGACGACTTTGCGATTCCGCCGGCGCTCGAAAACCAATGGTAACGCTCGTGCGGGCGCCCAACCCTTCGGCGATGACGCTGCAGGGCACGAATTCGTACGTAATCGATTGCGGAGAGGGTGAGGCGCTCGTCATCGATCCCGGACCCCCGATCGACGCACACCTCGACGCGATCGTCGACGCGGCACGGGCGCGAAGCTTGACTATTCGCACGATCCTGCTGACGCACGGACATCCCGATCACGCACTCGGCGCGCCGCAGCTCGTCGCCGCAACGGGTGCGACGCTCTACGCTCACCCGCGATGCAAGGTAGCGCACGATGCCGACTTGCCGCTTGAAGGCGATCTGCGCGCCGGCGAAATCGCGCTGCAGATCGTCGACGCGCCCGGGCACACCTTCGATCACGCGATCTTCTATCTGCCGCTTGAGCGCGCGCTCTTTACCGGTGACACGATTCTCGGCGAAGGCACGACCGTGATCGCGCCGCCCGGCGGTGCGATGCGCCCGTACCACCGCACGCTGCAACGACTCGCCGACGAGTTCGGCGATGCGCGCGTCATCTACGGCGGACACGGACCGGTGGTCACCGACCCGCGCGCGAAAATCGCCGAGTATATCGAGCACCGGCAGATGCGCGAGCGGCAGATTCTCGACGCGCTGGGCGAGGAGCCGCAAACCATTCCCGATCTCGTCCGGGGCATCTACTCGCCGCAACGTCAAGTGCTCTGGCCGGCGATGGCGCGGCAGATTCTCGCACACCTGCTCGCGCTCGAAAGCGAGGGCCGCGTCGTCTCACGACCGCTCGGCCGCCCGATGACCGCCCAAGAGGCCGCAATCCTGAATCCGCGCATCGAAGAGATCGTCGGTCCGCAAGAGGCGGCGGTGATCGTCGCGGAGCTCGGAACGGAACTCCGGCTCGATTCGCTGAACGTTTACTCGCTATGAAACGTTGGCTCTTCGGTCTGACAAGCATCGTCGCGGCGGCGTCGTGCGCGCCGCAATCCGCAACGAACCCCGCGGCTCCTAACTCGTCCACCGGCGTTGCGGGGCCGCAATCGTGTTACGTCGCGAAGATCGATCCAACGCACGTTCGCGCGACGATCACGTTCTACGGCTGGCCCGATAACTCGCCGCCCGGAAACCAGATCGCGCATCCGGTCATTCACCAACACGCGGGCGGCGACGGAACGTATTGCAATCCGACAACCTTTGCGACCGAGCACGCAAACAACAAGACGATTCCGTACGGCATTAAGATCTACGTCCCGGTCATCAAGCAGTACTTCATTCGCGAAGATCTCTGCGCGGCGTCGGGTCCGAAGAGCGGCAGCGGCAGCCAAGGATGTCACAAGCTCTGGTTCGATCTCTGGGTCGGTGGAAACGCGACGTCGAAGTCGCACGCGGTGATCGAATGCGAACGAAAGCTCACGCCCGGCGGCGAGGTGCCGGTGATTCTGTGGCCGCACGACGGAATGCCGGTCGCGCATTCGGGGCCGATCTATCGGAATGCGCCGCCGCCCAACGGAAGCTGCGACGGTAAGCCCGAGAACTAATCGACCCGAACGACGATTTTTCCGAACTGGTCCGCGGCCGCCAAATGCTCGAAGGCTGCAACCGCGTCGTCCAACGCGAAGGTGCGGTCGACGACCGGCCGCAGACCATCGTCGAAGAGCGTGAGCATTGCAGCGAAATCCTGCGGACTCCCCATCGACGTGCCCAAGATCGTCAGGTGCTTCCAGAAGAGCGGAAACGGCTTGATCGTCGCGTCGCCATTCGTGCCGCCGTAGACGACGATGCGTCCGCCGGGGCGCACGGCGTCGATCGCCTTTCGCAGCGTTTCGCCACCTGAGGAATCGACGATGAGATCGACCGGCCCGGTGGAGCGCAACAGCTTCGGCCAATCCGGATTCGTCACGTAGTTGATCGCGAGATCGGCGCCGAGCGCCCGCGCGCGCTCGAGCTTCGCCTCGCTGCTCGAGGTGACGATCGCGCGCGCGCCGGCGCGTTTGGCGAAGAGCAGCACGAACGTCTGCACGCCGCCGCCGACGCCGGTAATAAGAATCGTCTCACCGGCTTGAAGTGCGCCGCGCGTGAAGAGCGCGCGATACGCGGTGAGTCCTGCGAGCGGAATGGCCGCGGCCTCTTCGATCGAAAGGCCGCTCGGCTTAGGATAGACGTTGTCGACCGGCACCGCTACGTACTGCGCGAACGTTCCCTCGCGCGGCATGCCGAGAATCGTTGCTTTTGCGGGATCCCAGACGCGCGGATCCTCTCCCCAGGAGAGCATCGGGTCGATCACGACTTCATCGCCGATGTGGAGACCCGCAACGACCGAGCCGAGTGCCGCAATCTCGCCCGCGCCGTCCGATCCGAGCGTGACCGGCAGCCGAATATTTGGATAGAGACCTTCGGTGATGTAGAGATCGCGGCGATTGAGCGCCGCCGCGCGCACGCGGACGAGCGCTTCGTCGTCGCGTATCTCCGCGACGTCGATGCTATCAAGGCGCAGATTCTTCGGGCCGCCGATCGCGTGCAGCCGAAGCGCCCGCATCGGCTCCATTATTCGTGGAAGGTCAAGATGAACTTCACCGAGGCAGGCTCGACGAAGAGTGCGTCGGTCGGGGTGTTGGCGAGATACTGCGTATTGTTTGGGCCGGAGTAGAGCCCCCGATAGGGAGCTCCGGCGTCGTAGAGCGTGAACGGACCGGAGACCGAGTTGAAGATGTTCGTCGCCGCAATCGTAAAGTCGAGACGTCCGAAGTTCTTTCCGATCGCACCGTCGACCAGCGTGTACGGCTGTTGATTCAGGGTGTTGTTCCGGCCCGCGAAGGTGAAGGCCGTCGAAGCGTGCCACCCTTCTCGCGCCCACGTGAACATCGCCGAGCCTTGCTGCTGCGGAACGCCCAAGAACTGCTGGTAATCGACGAGCGTGCCGCCCGACGTGGGGTTCGAAACGAACGGGCCGAGCGCGTACGGATACGCGACGTTGAGCCCATACGAAAACGTCGCGGTGAGATTCAAGCGCGGAAATGCCTCTTTATAACGGGCTTCGGCACCTTCGTAGACGGCGTTGCCGATGTTGATCGGGATGACGTACGCGAAGCCGGGCGGCGTGCCGCAGAAGCTCTGCGCGCCTCCGCCCGGATAGAAATTCTCAATCGTGTCGCGCAGGTTTGAGCGATAGATCGAGACGTCGAGATTCGAACTGCTCGAAAAAAGATGCGAGAAGCCGAGCTCGTACTCGGTCGCGTGTTCCGGGCGCTCGTTCGGATTGCCATTAGGGACCACGCAGTTTTGATCGAGTGGACCAAGCGCCGGGTTCGGCTCCAGCTTTCCGTTCACGATGACGGCCGGAAAGAAGTAGCGCTCGGCTAAGAGCGGCGCACGGAAGCCGGTTCCTACAGAAAAGCGCACGACGCTCGAGGTTCCGATGTCACCGCTGAGCCCGAGGCGCCAGTTCAGCGTATCGCCGAACGTCGAATAGGTCGAGTCGTAGAGACCGCCGGAGAGGCGAATATCCGGCCCGAGCTGCTGCGCGCCGCGGAAAAAGTACGATTGAATGCTCTGCGCCTGCGTGTCGGAAAAGCCCAAGCCGGAGAGCGCTTCCTGCCGCAAGTAACCGCCGAACGAGAACTCGCTCGAGTCGAAAGTACGTCCCCACTGGAGACCCTCGTTGTAACGCGTATCTAGATGCGATACGTCGTACGGCGAGACCGCGCCGCCTTGGAAGTCGATGTTGTTATCGGTCGCATAGAAATCGGCCGATAGGATACCCGATCCTATCGGCGTCCGCGCGTAACCGTCGTATGCGCGGATACTCTGCGCGAAGTTCGCGCTCCCTTGGCCTACGTGGTCGCCGTAGACCGGGTTGGCGACCTCGTTTGAGCTCTCCGATCCCGAGGGCGAGAAACCGCAGCCCGGACCGGGCCCGCTGAAGACGCAGGTCGAGTTGCCGGCGATTCCGTTAAGCGCGCTCGATTCGTCGCGATTGTCGCCAAGCGTGAAGACGCGGAAGCCCACGTCGGAACGCTGCGAGAAGTTGTAGTCGAGATTGATCAGACCGAGCCGCGCCGCGATCGAAGAGCCGAGGTGCGCCTCAAACGGACAGTTCGGCGTCTTCGTTTTCGTCGCCGGCCCGCAGTAAATTGGTAAATTGTTTGCGGGCACCACCGAGGCGTACTGGCTCACCTGGCCGATCTGCTGAATGTTGTCGCCCGCCAGTGCGTAGCCGAGCTTGCCGATCGACCCGGTCGCGTTGAGCCAGCTCTGCGTCGAGCCGTACGAACCGGCCGAGGCCGAGAAGTTCAAGTGATCCTCTTGCGTCGGGCGCAGCGAGATGAAGTTCACCGCTCCGCCGAACGTGTTGCTTCCCTCCAAATCGGTCGGCCCCAGTCCCTCCGTGACGCTGACGCTGTTGAAAGCGGGCACCGCGAACTGCGAGAGGTCGATGTCGCCGGTGTTGCCGTCGTTGAGCTGCTGACCGTCAATCGTGACCATGGCTTCCGAAGGATCGGGACCGCGCAACGAAACGACGGCAGGAGCGGTCGGAGCGCCGGCGTCCGGACGCTGGATGACGACCGAGGGCACCTGTTGGAGAGCCTCGAGCACCTGCGTGTATCCGAGCGCGTCCATTTGCTCGCGCGAGACGCTCATCTCCGGTATGACGCTGCGATCGAGTGTGTAGCCGCCGTTGACGGTAACCTCGCCGATCGTGCGCAGTTTCGGGGTATCGCTCGGCTCGAGCACGACGACGATGCGCGCGCCATCGCCAACGTCGCCGGTATTAACGGTAACCGTCGCGTATCCGCGCGCGACCACCGTGAGATCGTATCGTCCGGGAGGGATCTGAACCGAGAAGTTTCCTGTGACGTCGGTCGTAGCGTGCGCTGACGCCGGACCGCGGAGCGAGACCGCAGCTCGAGCAATTGGCGCGCCCCCGGGCGTCTGCACCGTGCCGCCAATCATGCAGCACGCCGCAATGAGCATATGAAGCATATCTGCCCTCGCAATGTGGATGGAGTGTTTTTGGGTGGCGTAGGGCATGACGGGGAGGGGCGCGCTTGCCGCGCCGCAGTGCGGAAAGCCTGCGGGGGCAGATTGGAGCGTTGGCGAAGGTGCGCGACCGCCGAAGGCCGGTAAGCGATTGCGAACGGGAGCGGGTAATCCCGACGATCGCAGCTATAATACGCTGTCGATGCGAGAGGATCCAGCGGGCCAATGCGTACACCGCGATCGCAGTGACGGCTGCGCATGCGAGTGTCGTGACCAGCCCGAGGAACACGGATCCGCCGAACGCATCGTCGAGGTTCGTCAGCGTCGTACCGGCCAATCGCGAGTCGAATACCTCCATCGCAGGAACGATTATCGACGCGAGCAGCATCGTCGCACCGACGAAGAAGGGTGCGCTCCGCCAACTCGGCGCCCGAGTCGACGCAAGCGTTCGATTGGCCGCCACGTCGCAGCAAAGCCGCAAGCCATGCAAGGCGACGACACCGGCGAACAGAGCGGCGATGGTGACGACGAGCCCGCGCGAGTCGTGGCTAGAAACGTCGTCGTAGCTTGCATGCGCGACCAGAAAGTCAGCAATAACGTCGATCGTCCCGTGCGCAACCACGGCCGCGGCCGCGGCCGCGGCGATTACCAATGCGAGGAGCGAACGAGAAGTGCCGGTCACCTCATGCGCGCTTTCGGAGTGGCCCGAGCCAGGCCTTCCGCGCAGATGCGCCGTAGAACGAGCCGATGAATACCCCAGGCCGTTCCCTTCGCGCGTTCTTTCGCGGTCTCGCGCGCGTCCAGCGCACTTTCACGATCGAGATTGGGCCTCTACGCGCAAGTGGCATACCGGCAGTTCTGCTCGGCGTTACCGGCATCGTCCTCGCAAGCGGCGTCACCGCGGCCTTGAGCAAGGGCGCGACTCGCCTCCCCGAGACGCTCGGCGAAGCGCGCGGGCTGGCGGAAGCGCTCGGCTCGGGCTCCTCACCGAGGCTGCGCTCGTGATCGAAGACGGCGCGCTGACCGATCTCATTCGTGCCGAACTCCCCGATGCGGAGGTCGGCATCTTCGACCGTACCGGAACGATGGATCATTTCAACGTGACGGTGCGCTCCGTAGCGTTTCGAGGAAAGACGTTGATCGAGCAACACCAGCTCGTGTACGGCGCGCTCAAAGGTGCACTCAAAGACGGCCGCGTTCACGCCGTCGAACTCAAAACGATCGTTGCGGAGGGTTGAATCAGCCATGAATTACAAGGAAGAGATCGAGCGCGAAATCACGGAGAACGCGATTGTCGTTTACGGGAAAGGCACCAAGAGCATGCCGCGCTGCGGTTTCACGCTCGAGACGATCGAATTCTTCAATCGCTTCGGCTATCCGTTCGAGGTGATCGACGTCTTGGAGAATATGCCCAAGCGCGAGGCGCTCGCCGAGCTGACCAACTGGCCGACGCTCCCGAAGGTCTTCATCAACGGGAAGTTCTACGGCGATACGGATATTCTCGGACCGATGGCAGAGAACGGCGAGCTGCAAACGACGCTGCAAGAGGCCTTCGGCGCGCCGCCCGCGGTGAAAGAAACGATCGACCTTCATCAGTGACCTTCAGGACGATCATCTCGCCCGAAGAGCTGCGCGCGCGACTCGGTGCGGCGGATCTGGTCGTGTTCGATTGCCGTCACGCGCTCGCAGATTTCGATCTCGGCCGGCGGCTCTACGACGAGTCTCACATCCCCGGCGCTTTTTTTGCCGGCGTCGAGAACGATTTGGCCGGCGCAAAAACCGGAACGAACGGACGCCATCCTCTGCCGGAGCCCGAAGCCTTTGCACGCTTCTTGCGTGCGCGTGGCGTCGGCGACTCTACCCAAGTCGTCGCATACGATGCCGGCGCGGATATGTTCGCGCCGCGCTTTTGGTTTCTTACGCGTTGGATCGGTCACGATGCCGTCGCCGTACTCGACGGCGGTTTTACGGCGTGGAATCTCGCCGGATTTCCGGTCGATGCCGCACCGGTATCGTTACCCGCGAACGAAGGTGACCTCACGCTCCATCTCCATCCCGAATTTCTCGTCGACGCAGCGTACGTGAGCGCGCACCTCAACGATCCCGCGATGCAGCTGCTCGACGCGCGTGCAAGAGAACGCTTTAGCGGCGAAACTGAGGCGATCGATCCAATCGCGGGACACATTCCAGGGGCGCTCAACCGCTGGTTCAAGGAGAACTTCGCGCCCGACGGCCGCCTCAAGTCGCGTGAACGGCTGCGCGCCGAGTTCGAACGCGCCGTCCTCGATCCACAGCGCACCGTGCATCAATGCGGCTCCGGCGTCTCCGCCGCAGTGGGACATTTCGCCATGCACCACGCGGGTCTCGAAGGCTCGCGCATTTACAACGGCTCGTGGAGCGAGTGGGTCTCCGACCCCTCACGCCCCGTCGCCACGGGAGAGTAACCACTAGCAACACGACGGCTGGTATGTCGACCGCGTCACCGCAAATGCGCCAATTCGTTGCAGGGTCAACGCCGCTCTGCTTATCGAGCGATGACGATTAGTCTCCCGTTCTCCTTTGTTGCCCGATCGTGGGCAACGTAGACGCACCGAAACGGGCCCGGCGCTGTAGTGTGAAAATCCCATTCGTACCAGGTAAGGCTGCCGGAGGTTCCTTGACTGATCGTTGCTGCGAATACCCTTTTGCCGCAGGTGTCACCGCCCAAGCCCCATTTATGACCGGTCGGAAGATAGAGCACGGGGTTATCATGCTCCGAGCCTTTAAAAGCTATCTTGGACGGTTCCCAATAAATCGTGCTATCGGGTTTTACAGATCCTACCCGCGTAACGTTCTGCGTGTGTATCGCCTGCGATGGACCAATTTGTTGATTCGTTCCACACCCTGCTAACAGCGCAATACCGAGTCCCAAGGCTGTTGCTAAGCGAAAACTGCCCACTAAATGCCGTCCTCCGCATCGATAACAGGTGGGCTGCATCTTCTACAGGGCTGGAGCCGTGCCCTTATCCAATTGCAAGGTCGGCTTCTTGGTTCGGTGCCAAACCGGTTGACGCTGACATATTTTCCAGCGTTCCCTAAGCTATCACAGTGGATAGGGCTCAAGGCGCCGTTTAGCGGCGAGGTCACGACGGTCATCTTTTCGTCAGTGCCGACTCCAGGATTCGAGCTGCCGGAAAAGGGAGACGGCAGAGAAGCAATGCAATTCCCAACAAAGGAGCGTTCCCGTCATGATCGGTTCCAATTTGGCTCGATATGGATTCGCGACGTCGGCGGCAATCGTTATGCTCGCCGGCTGCAGCGCCGGGTCACAATCGCCCGGCACGCCCCTGGGCGCCATGCAAGAAACGCGTGGGCGCTCGTGGATGGCTCCCGGCGCTAGGAGATCGGATCTTTTGTATATTTCCGAGCAGACCGGCGATGTCGACGTCTTCTCGTTTCCAAAGGGCAAGCTCAAAGGAACCTTGACGGGCCTTCCCGATCCACAAGGCGAGTGCGTCGACAAGAGTGGCAACGTGTTCGTCACGACGTTCGGCGGACAGGAGATTCTCGAGTACGCGCACGGCGGCACGAGCCCGATCCAAACCCTCCAGAACCCCGGCGAATATATGGAAGGGTGTTCGGTGGATCTTGCAAACGACACACTCGCCGTGATCAACTTCGCCCCGATGAGCGGCAGCGGCAACGGCGGAGTTTCGCTCTACGCTAATGCGTCGGGCAGTCCAACGGTCTTGACCGACCCAAACTTGCTGCTGGGATATCAGCTGGGCTACGACAACAAGGGGAACCTGTTTCTCGACGGTGTTAATGCTTCGCGCCAGTTCGAGTTTGCCGAGCTACCGAACGGCAGCACAACGTTTAAAGAAATTAGCTTGAAAGTCACGATCGCCACGCCCGGCGGGGTGCAGTGGGACGGCAAGTACGTGGCCGTCGGCGACGCGACGGGCGGTAAGGTCTATCGCACCAACGGGGCGGGCGGCAAGGTCAAAGGGACCATGACGCTGAGCGGTTCCGACGGCATCTTTCAGTTCTTCATCCACGGCACGACCTTCATCGGGCCGAACGTCGACAGCACGACCGCGATGTTCTGGAGCTATCCGGCGGGGGGCAACCCCACTAAGACGCTTTCCGGTATCGCCGATCCCTTTGGAGCGGTGGTGAGCGCAGCGAAGAAGTAGCCTCGTGTGAATGCACGGCCGGCTGAGGTCGTCGAACTTGCGAGGCTTTTGCGCCGGGTCGACGACGCCGTAAGTCTGCGCAGCAGCGCGCTGCTCCACGACCTCTTCGCTGAGTTGGGGGAGGGCGAATCGTACCGTGCCACCGAGAGCACCGCGCTGCTGCGTGCGCGCGCCGCGATTCTTTCGGCGGTTGCCACGCTAAACGTTGAAGCCAACCCGCCAAACATTCATTTCGCACGGCAGCGCGCGATCGTAACTCGATGCGACCTGCGTGGCGAAAAGCATGCGACCGTGGCGCGCGATCTCGGCATATCGCTGCGCGAATTCTATCGCGAGCGGCGGCGTGCGTTCGAACGCCTGCTGACGTTGATCCGATCGAATCTCGCGCCGCCGCAACAGCCGGCCCGGTCGCTCCCGACGCGCTTCGAGCTCGACATGGATCACGTCGCAAACCTGCGCCTCGTCGGCGACTTCAAGGCAATATTCACCCAGCTCGAGCGGATTGCGCGCGAGGCAAGCACCCCGGAACAAGGCGTACGCGCGCTCTGCTACGGCGTCGCGATTGCCGCCGACGTCGGCGACGACGAGCGAGCCAGGCGATTCTTCGAGCGGGCTTTGACATTCGCATCGGAGATCGCGCCCGATCCCGCGCCCGCGGAGCTCGACATTGCGATGGCGTCGGCGTATGTCGCTTGGCAGGGGACCGACGTGGCGCGTTCCTCGCAGAGTCTAGAGCGAGCGGCGATCGCGGTCGAACACTTGCCGCCCGCGGCCGATCGACACGAGATTCGCGCCGCCGTCGGCGTCCTTTTCCGCTACGCCGAAATTGCGTGTCTCAACGGCGACGCTTCCAAGGCGTTGACCTCGCTCGGCCGCGCGCGCAGATTGCTCGACCGCACGCGGCATAAGCCAGCGAACCTGCTCGGACAGCTCTTCTTCGAGCTGAGCGTCGTGCAAGCGCTGGTCACCGGCGGTATGTCGCGCGCCATCGAGTACGCGCTGGAGGCGATCGCGATCTTCGAGGCCGGGCAGGATCCAAGCGGCGTCGCCGGTGCGACCGCGATCCTCTGCTCGCATCTGACCGCCTGCGGCGATTTTACGCGGGCTCGGTATTTTGGAAAAGCGGCGTTGCAGATCGCGCTAACTACCGGCAGTGCGGCAGAGTTCGCCGACAAAGCGTTGATTCTCTCGCTGGCCGAGTCGTTCGGCGGCAACGCACGGAAAGGGCTTGCGCTTGCGCGCAAGGCGTGCGCCGCAGCCCAAGGCGGTCTCTTCGAAGTACGCGGACCGATTGCGGTTGCCGAGGCGTATTTGCAGCTTGGCTCGGCAGCGGAGGCGCTTGACGCTGCGGAGCGGGCGGGATGCTACGCGCGAGCTCGGGGTATGTTGCGCTATGCAGGAACCGCGTCACGCCTCGCGGCCGACGCCCACAGCGCACTGAGCAATCGTGCTGCGGCACGTGACGAGGCCGAGATTGCAGTTGCCGCGCTCGAAGCGCACGGACACCCCTACGCGTTATGCCGAGCGTACGAAACGGCGAGCCGGCTCGGAGTCGGTTCCGGTACGGCGCGGCTCGCGGCCGAGTTACGCGGAACGCTCGCCGTCGCTGACGCGAGCGGTTCGAGCCCTTAGCGCTTTACGGGCGGTGGTACCGCGTTCGGCTTGGCGACCGCGCCTGCCGGCGAAGCTTCGAGGCGCGCGAGCTCGTCAGTCGTCGGCGGTTGTGAGAAATCGCGGCACGTATCGACGAAACAGAAGAACCCGAACGGCTCGCTGCCGCGATTGACGAACTGGTGCAGTTCGAGCGGGCCGACGTAGATGACGTCATCGGGACCGATTTCGGTGGCAGTGTCGCCGATAACGGCGTAGCCAAGGCCGCGCCGGACGATGACGTAGTGCTCGTGCTCGTGCTTTTCGAGACGCGACGCGGCACCGGGCTGGACTTCGAAGTAGCGCAGCTCCATGCGCGGTCCCGGCTCGCTCGGGCCGCTCTTGCGGGTGCCGACGAGCGTGTGCCGCGCGACGCCGGTTCCCGGCGCGTCGGGCGTGTAGCCGGCGGGCTCGACGCCCTCCCAGCCCTGAGATGTTGCTCGTATCACACCTTTGCGCATGCCGCATCACGATAGCACATCACCCGCAACCAGGCCAGGATTTACGCGCGCACGGCCCTAACCGCGCCCGCTAATGGATCGATATTGGCTGATGAAAACGGAACCGAGCGCCTATTCCTTCGAGCAGCTTCGCGCCGACGGCTCGACGCCGTGGACCGGCGTGCGCAACTTCCAAGCACGCAACAACATGATGGAGATGCGGCTCGGCGATCTCGCCCTCTTCTATCACTCGAGCGTCGCGCAACCCGCGGCCGTCGGCATCTGCAAGGTGGTGCGCGAGGCCTATCCGGATTTCTCGCAGTTCGATCGCAAAGGCGATTATTTCGACGGTCGCGCGAAGCCGGATAAACCGATTTGGTTCATGGTCGACGTCGCATACGTCGAGACCTTAGCACATCCGGTGACGCTCGCGAGCATGCGCGCCGATCCACGGCTGGTCGCGATGCCCCTGCTGCGCCGCGGACAGCGCCTCTCCGTGCAGCCGGTGATGCCGCACGAGTGGAAAATCGTGTTGGAGCTTGCTAGCCGAGCGCCTGCGCCTGAGTGAGAAAAACGCGCTGCGCGTCGACCGGCATCTCACCGGGTCCGGGAGAGAGACGCCGGTAACTCCCGTCGTCTTGCAGCTCGCGGCTCTTGACGTTGTCGGCGAGCAGCACGGTCATTACGTGCGACGAGAGCGTTTCGGCGATGACCGCATCGAGCACCGGTACGGCGAGCTCGACGCGCCGGTCGAGATTCCGTCCCATCCAGTCGGCGCTCGCCATGTGCGTCTCGCGCTCGCCGCCGTTCTCGAAGACGTAAATGCGCGAGTGCTCCAGGAAGCGCCCGACGATGCTGCGCACGCGAATGTTCTCGCTCACGCCCGGTACGCCGGGACGCAGCACGCACATCCCGCGGACCAGCAAGTCGATCGGAACGCCGGCTTGCGACGCCCGGTAGAGCGCGCGCACGACTTGAATTTCCGTTAAAGCGTTGACCTTCGCTCGAATGCCGGAGGTGCGTCCGGCACGTGCGTGCTCCGTTTCGCGCTCGATCCGCGCGATGAGCTCGCGATGGAAGGTGACCGGCGCGACCCACAGATCTTCGTAATCGGTGACCTTCGAGAATCCGGTCAGCGCGTTGAAAACCTGAGCGTCGTCGGTCCCGAGCTCCGGACGGCACGTGAAGAGGCTCAAGTCGGTGTAGAGGAGCGCGGTCTTTTCATTGTAGTTGCCGGTGCCGAAGTGCATGTAGCGGCGGAGTCCGTCCTCGTCGTCGCGCACGACCAGGAGCGTCTTGGCGTGGACCTTTTGGTTGGCGAAGCCGTAAACGACGTGAGCGCCCGCGCGCTCGAGCCGCTTCGCCCATTCGATGTTGTTCTCTTCATCGAAGCGCGCCTTGAGCTCGATCACGACGGCGACTTGTTTCTCGTTCTCGGCCGCGGTCAGCAGCGCGCGCACGATCGGCGAGTTCTTTCCAGAGGTGCGGTAGAGCGTCGCCTTGATCGCGAGCACCTTCGGATCCTCGGCGGCTTGTCTGACGAACTGAATGACGGGATCGAACGATTCGTAGGGATGGTGCAGCAGAATGTCGCCGTCCCGAATCTGCGCGAAGATGTCGGTGACGCCGATCAGCCGCCGCGGAATCGCCGGCATGAACGGTTTGTCGCGCGCGTTCTCGTAATCCGGCAGGTTGACGATCTGCCAGAGGTCGCTCAGCGCCATGATGCCGTCGATCTCGTAGCAATCGACCGCTTCGAGTTCGAGCGAGCTGCAGAGAAAGTCGCGCATGTACTCCGGCATGCCGCGCTCGATCTCGATTCTCACCGGCTCGCCGAAGCGACGGCGACGCAGTTCCGATTCGATCGCGCGCAAGAGGTCGTCGGCTTCGTCTTCCTGCAGATCGAGATCGGCGTCGCGCGTTACTCGGAAGAGATACGAATCGCGTACGTGCATGCCGGGAAAAAGCCCGTCGAGGTGGTGCGCGATCAGATCCTCGAGCAGCACGAAACGCCGCTCGTTGGGGGCGCCACCCTCAACGGGTACGAATCGCGGCAGCGTCGGCGGAATTTTGACGCGCGCGAAGTGCAACTCGACGCCCTCGCGGGTCGTCTCTTCGAGCTCGACGGCGAGCGAGAGCGATAGGTTCGAAATATACGGAAATGGATGGCCGCTATCGACGGCCAGCGGAGTGAGCACCGGAAAGACGCTCTCGTCGAAGGTTCGCTCGAGCACGCCCTGCGTATCGTCGTCGAGCTCGCTCACGCGCAGCAAGTGCACGCCCTCGCGGTCGAGCGCCGGCAGAAGGTCGTCGTTGAGCAGGTGCATCTGCTGCGGCAACGATGCCCGCAGACGCTCCGAGATCGCGCCGAGGTGCTCGGTCGGCGTTCGGCCATCCTCCGAACGGCGCACGACTTGGGCTTCGATCTGCTGTTTGATCGCGGCGACGCGAATCATGAAGAACTCGTCGAGGTTCGTTCCGTAGATCGCGACAAACTTGAGCCGCTCCAGCAGCGGATTGCGCGCGTCGAGCGCTTCTTCAAGGACGCGATCGTTGAATTCCACCCACGACAACTCGCGACTGATGTAGAGAGAAGGATCATCAAGCGTCGCAACGGGAACCGTGGCCCGCTTCGGATGCGGCTGGGCAATCATGGGTATATGCCGGGTTTCGCCTCCCGAGCGGCAAAAAACTTGCGCTGCATGGCCGATTTCACCGCGCACGTCGCCGAGCACCTCGTCCTCGCCCTTTCGGGCCTCGCGCTCGCGCTCTCGGCCGGGCTCCCTCTGGGCGTCCTCGCGGCCGAGTCGGCCCCGCTGCGCGGCGCGGTTTTGGCGCTGGCCGGTATCGGCAGGACCCTTCCGAGTCTTGCCGTGCTGATGCTCCTGCTGCCGTGGCTCGGCGTCGGCGCCGCGCCCGCAATCGTCGCGCTTGCATTGCTTGCCATACCCCCCATCGTCATCGGGGTCGATCTCGGCATTCGCGGCGTCCCAGCCGCCGCGCTCGACGCGGCGGCTGGTATGGGTATGACACCGGTGCAGCGCTTCGCGCGCGTCGTCGTGCCGTTCGCGCTTCCGGTCTCGTTTGCGGGCCTTCGCACCGCGGCAACCGAGACGATCGCAAGCGCGACGCTCGCGACCTTCATCGGCGCGGGCGGCCTCGGTGATGAAATCGTTCGCGGCCTGCAGACCGGCGATCCCGAGTTGCTCTTCGAGGGCGCCCTCGCGGTCGCCGTGCTCGCGCTGGGCGCAGACTTGTTGCTGGGATTTGCGCAGCGAAGTGCGGCGGCGCGCGCGTGATTCGTTCCGGCAACCCGGCGCAAGCCGTCTCGCGCCGCCGAGCGCTCGCGATGGTCGCGGCAACTCCGCTTGCGGCCGGCTGCGCGTTCGACCCTTCTGCGATCCACGTCGGATCGAAGAACTTCACCGAATCGTTCGTCATTGCCGAGATCTACGCGCAATCGCTCGAAGCGGCGGGCATGCGCGTGGAACGGCTCTTCAATCTCGGCTCGACGCAGATCGCGATCGCAGCGATGGAGCGCGGCAACATCGACCTCTATCCCGAGTATACCGGCACGGCGTTGATCGACGTGCTTCATCTCGCGCCGATCGCCAGCGCTCGTGAAGCATACGCGGTTGTCTCGAGCGCCTTCGCAAAGCGTTACGGCATCGTTTGGCTCGCGCCATCGCCGATGAACGACTCACAGGCGCTTGCAACGACGCGCGAAGTGGCCGCGCGTTTTCGGCTCGCGACGCTCTCCGATGTGGCCCGCGCCGCGCCGGAGCTGCGCTTCGCGACGATTCAGGAGTTTCTCGCACGCCCCGACGGACTGCCCGGTCTGCAGCGCTTCTACGGCGGATTCCGGTTTCGTGAGGTCCGAACGTACGACATCGCGTTGAAATACCGCGCGCTCCTGGAGGGAAAGGCCGACATCGCGAGTGCCTTCTCCACGGACGGCGCGATCGTGACCGACGCGCTCGTCCTACCGCGCGACGACCGGCATTTTTGGTCGGCATATAACGTCGCGCCGCTCGTTCGCGCGGCGACGCTCGCCGCCCGCCCGGCGATAGCCCGCGTGCTCGATAAGATCTCGCCGAAAATCACCGATCGTGCCGCCCAAGCGATGAACGCTGCCGTGGAGAACGCGCAAGCCGATCCCGCCGACGTCGCCGCCGCGTTCTTACGCCGATGAATCCCGCGCCGATTCGTTTTGACGGGGTGACGGTTCGATATCCGGGCTCCGACCGGTATGCAGTCGAGGACGTCTCGCTCGAGGTGAGCGGTGGCGAGCTCGTCGTGCTGCTCGGTCCATCGGGCAGCGGCAAGTCGACGCTCTTGCGCAGTGTCAACCGGCTCGTTCCACTCGATGCGGGACGCATTCTGGTCGACGGTGCCGACATCGGCGAACTCGATCCCGTCGAGCTGCGGCGCAGCATCGGATACGTAATTCAAGCGGTCGGCCTCTTCACGAACATGACGGTCGCGCAGAACGTCGCCGTCGTTCCCTCGCTGCTCGGCTGGAACGGCCGGGAGATCGACGCGCGCGTTGACGAGCTGCTGAGGCTCGTCGGCCTGGATCCCGCGCGGTACCGGGCTCGCCGCCCGAGTGCGCTCTCGGGCGGCGAGGCGCAACGCGTCGGCGTAGCGCGCGCAATCGCGGCAAAGCCGCGCGCTCTGCTCATGGACGAGCCGTTCGGCGCGGTCGACGTCGTCGTCCGCACCTCGTTGCAGCGCGAGCTCGTGCGGATCGTCGCCGAGCTGCAGACGACGACGCTCTTCGTCACGCACGACGTCGACGAAGCCTTCCGCTTGGCCGACCGGATCGTCGTGATTCGGGGCGGTCGCATCGAACAGAGCGGCGCGCCCTTCGAGCTCTTCGAACGCCCCGCGACGGCCTACGTGCGCGAACTCATCCACGCCGGCGACGACGTCTACCGCCAATATTTCATGCGCGGACGCGAGCTGTTGCGGTCGCGATGAACTATCTCGTTTCGCATCCCTGGCGCGTCGCATCGCTGGCGACGGCGCACGTCGAGCTAGTCGCAATGGCGCTCGCCGCCGCACTGCTCTTCGCGGTTCCGCTCGGCATCCTCGCCGTACGGCGCCCCCGCATAGCCCCGTGGCTGCTCGGAACGCTCGGGGCAGTCTACACGATTCCGAGCCTGGCGATGCTCGCGGTCTTCGTCGAAGCGTTTGGCCTCGGCTTCGCGCCGATCTTCGTCGCGCTCGTACTCTACGCGCAGTTCATGCTCGCGCGTAACGTCGCAGCCGGCATCGCGGGCGTCGACCCCGCACAAGTGGACGCGGCCCGCGGACTGGGCATGTCGCCGCTTGGGGTGCTGCGGCGCGTCGAGCTCCCGCAGGCGCTGCCGGTACTCATTGGAGGCGTGCGAATCGCGACGATCTCGATGATCGCGATCGCAACGCTCGGCGGTTACGTCGGCGGCGTCGGGCTCGGCGTCCTCATCTTCAACGGCCTAACCCTGCATCAGCCGCAGATGATCGTCGCGGGCAGCGTCGCGGCATCGGCGCTGGCGATCGCCGCCGATGCGCTGTTACGCCTTATGGAACGGCGTGCGCGCTACGGATAAGTCTGGACGCAGCTGTCGTCGGCGTCGCTGACCATCTCTTGCATCGTGTACTTCTTCTTGCCGAACTTATCGTTGGCGACGTGATTGAACGCGCAGACGTCGGCAATCTCGCCGCCGGGACCATCCCATGCGGTGGACGGCGTCGGATCGGTAATCGTCTCCCCGATCTCGTGACCGGCCATGATCGTCACGCCCTCGTCGACCGCGCTCTCACCGGCGGGCGGCTTCACGATGCTTGCACCGCACGAGGGACCACCGTCGGGCACGTACGGGAAGTACACGTACGCGACCGTCTTCTTTTTCTGAACCGTCGCACTATGGTACGAGCACCAGTGCGCCGGAAAATCGGCCTCGCTGTGACCGGGCGGCGTTGCGACGAAATAGACGCCGTTCGGATCGTAACCGAAGTGAGCCACGGCCTTGAGCGCCTCCGCGGCGATCTGCGGATCGGTGGGGACCTTCGGTACCGCTGCGGTGTCGAACCAGCTCCCGCCGAACTGGCCGGCCGCATTGCCGATATACATCTTCGTGCTGCCGGTCTCTTGATAATACTGCGTTTCGATGTTGTTATGACCGCTGCCGCCCATGACTTTCGCGTATCCGGTCAGCAACGGTTCTACTTTATCTGGATCCCCGTACTTCTTGTAACCCCAGAAGTCGAAGTAGACCTTTGGCGCAAGAATGACCGGACCGCCGAGGTACGGCACCTCAAAGAGCGCCGGCCGGATCTGCGAGGCCATGGCGCGCGTGGCCGCGTAGTGCGGCCGGTGGTACGTGACGCCGCCGGCATCGATCCATTGAGCGGCACTCGCGCTGCTCACCGGCGCGAGACTTGCCGCGCCGCAACCGGCGGTCGCGAGCACGGCAACGGCGCAGAGTGCCGAAGCAATCCGGGAACACGCGTGGCTCGGGGACATGGGTTTACTCCTGTTCGCGTACCAAAAGGTGCAGGCTGAAGCGATTCGCGCGGTCGTGCCATGCGGACTCCGGCCGAAAGCCCGCAGCGGAACCGAGCGCAACGATCTCTTCGTCCGTAAACTTATACGACGATTCGGTGTGAATTCGTTCCGACGAGCGAACGCTTAGTTGCAGATTCAGCGAGCCGATCGAAACGGTTGCACTCTCGCGCGCCTGCAGAAATGAGTCGACCGAGCCGCGCGCTTCGTCGTAGCACGCGACGTGGTCGAAGTTGCGCAGGTTGAAGTCGGCACCAAGCTCGCGGTTGATGCGGGCAAGGACGTTGCGGTCGAATGCCGCGGTGACGCCGCCGGGATCGTCGTAGGCAAGTTCGAGCGTCGCCCGATCCTTCTTGAGGTCGGCGCCGAGCAGAAGACCATCCCCCGGGCGCAGCGCACCGCCGAGCAAACGCAAGAGCTCGGCTGCGTCGGACGGTTCGTAGTTGCCGATGTTCGAGCCCAGGAAGAGCGCGAGCGTCTTACGTTCGAGCCGGACCGCGTGCGACTCGAGAACGTCGAAGTAATCGCCGGCATATGCGCGGACGCGTAGCGTGGGATAACTCTCGACGAGCGCCAGCGACGACGTGCGTAGGGCTTCCTTCGAAATGTCGATCGGGCTATAGCAGAGTTCGGTTTGCGCGCGCAGCGCTTCTCCGATCAGCAACCGCGTTTTTACGGCACTGCCGCTCCCGAGCTCCAAGAAATCGACCGGGGAGTCTAGGAGTCTAACGATCTGCCATCCCCATTCGGAGAGGATCTCCGCTTCCGCGCTCGTGAGGTAGTAGTCGGGCAGCCGGGTGATTGTGTCGAAGAGCGCCGAGCCGATGTCGTCGTAAAAATACTTACAGGGCAGACGCTTCGGGTCCGACGTGAGGCCGCGCGCGACGTCTTCGGCAAACGAGGGCACGCCGCGGGCGCGCGGCACGGTAATCAGCTCGAAGCGGTCACCGGCCGCAATGTGAATACTCAAGGACCGCCGCTTCCCGCCGGGGGGAGGAGCAACCCTTTTTTTTGAGACCTATGGCGTTAGCGAGCCTCTCAGGGCTCGATTACGGGGACGCGGAGGCGCGAGTTACGGAAGCCGTAGATCCCGTAGACGACCATCCCGATGAGGAACCAAATCACGTACCGCTTCAGCGTCGTATCGGGCAGGGCGGTAATGAGATAAAAACACGAGATCACGCCGGCGATCGAGAAGAGCGGCAGCACCGGCGCGCGGAATGGCCGCGGCGCAGATTTATTCGCCACGCGCAGCACCAGCACGCCCGCGCAAACGATCCCGAAGGCGACGAGCGTACCGATGTTCACCAGCTGCAACAGCGTGGTCAACGGCAAGACGGCGGCGAAGACCGCGACGATCGCTCCGGTAACGACGGTCATACGCGCCGGCGTGCGAAAGACGTGGTGAATGCGCGCGACGCCCGGCGGCAGCATGCGATCGCGCGCCATCACGTAGAAGATGCGCACCTGTCCGAGCAGCGACGTCAGCATGACCGTCGCGTTTCCTGCGAGGCCGCCAATCGCGACGATCCAGTAGAGTCCGTGACTCTTGCTCACGGCGCCGAGCGCGTCGAGCATCGCCGCGCCGTCGGAGAGCCGGTCGAATCGCAGCACGCCGACCGTACAGAGCGTCAGCGCAACGTATAGAATGCCGCCGATGGCGAGCGCCAGGATGATCCCGACCGGAACGTCGCGTTCGGGACGTTTCGCCTCCTCCGACGCGACCGTTACGGTGTCGAAGCCGATGTAGGCAAAGAATACCAGCGCGGTGCTCGCGACCACGCCGTGATAGCCGAATGGTGCGAAGGGCTGGAGATTTCCGGGACGGATTGCGTGAGCGACGGCGACGATGAATACCAGCATCGAGATGATCTGCACCACGACGAGCGCGCCGTTGACGTTCGCCGACTCGCGGATACCTGCCGCTACGAGCAGGGTTACCATTACGGTGACGATCGCGGCGGCGAGGTCGATCTGCGGATGTACGCCGTGTAGATTCGCCGTTTGTGCCCAGGCCGGAAAGACGATCCCAACGTTGCCGAGCATGTGCTGAAAGTAGTCCGAGAGTGAGGACGCAGTCGGCGCTAGCGAGAGCCCGTACTCTAAGATCAAGTCCCACCCGATGATCCACGCGACGAGCTCGCCGAGGGTCGCATACGCGTAGGTGTAAGCGCTCCCCGCGACCGGTACCATCGATGCGAACTCCGCGTAACAGAGCGCCACGCAGAGGCTGACGAATCCGGAGATCACATAGGCGAGGATAACGCCGGGACCGGCCGCGTGCGCGCCGGCGCCGATCGTGGGAAAGATGCCGCCGAGCATCGTTCCCAAACCGATGGCCGTGAGCGCAGGCCAACCCAAGACGCGCCGCAGCTTCGGACCTTGGCCCTCGCCAACGCTCCAGCCTAACGGCTGGCATGCAAGGAGCTGTTTGACGATGCTTCGGCGCGCCAAACGTCAGGGTTTCGGGCAGAGTTCTCGCAGCGCGGCTTTGGCCATTGGATTCGGCGATGCGGCCGCCGGCCGCACGTACAACGCGAAGTACGTATTCCCGCGGAGGTTGGTCATCACCATCTCCACACGCGACTCTTCGCCGCGCGACGAGGTGCCCCGCGCCTCCATATACGTGGCCGGTTGCCGGTCGCAAATCAGGATGCTCTCGCGCCGCTCGACCGTCGCGCTTTTCAACGTGTCGCCAACCCCGGGCTGCGAGACCACGTCGCTCACCTGTATCGGCTTGGGCGACTTAAAGAGGATGAGGGCCTCGTGGTCGTTGGCCTGCGGCCGCCAGAACTGCATGAATCCCATGATTCCGGGCGAGGACTGCCAACCCGGCGGGGCCGCAAAACGCAGTCCGTCGGCTGGACTTGCGTTCAACGCGCACCCGGCCGCGCCCAGGACGAGCGGCGCCACCCCCCAATGCGAGAGTCTCATTTCCGGCTGTTCTTCCGTTCGCGCCCCGTGTCATTCTCAAGGACCTCGTACGACGCGATGCGAGCCCAGCGATCGTAGATGAGCGCAACGTACTCGCGCGTCTCGAGATACGGCGGCACGCCGCGATAGGCTTCGACGGCAAGCGGTCCGGCGTTGTATGCCGCAAGCGCCGTCGCGTACGCATCGGCGTACCGATTGCGATAGGCGCGCGTATAGCCTCCCAGCAGCGCCGCCGCCGCGTCGATCGACGCGAACGGATCGTGCGGATCGACGCCGACGTCCGCCGCCGTCTCCGGCATGAACTGCGCAATCCCGATCGCACCAGCAGATGAGAGCGCCTCCGGATCGTACGCGGACTCTTGCAGGAGCGTCGCCCCCACAAACTCCGGTGGAAGCGAGTTCGCCCGCGCGGCACTCGCCGTCACACCCGCGAAGAGCAAGGCCGCAGCCGCAGTAAGGCGCGGATTCGTGTGCAGAATCGCTCGTGCGATCGCAAGTTCGCAATGCGCAACCGGCGGTCCGTCGCGGATCAAGACCGCGCCTTTGAGCGCGTCGACCGCTGCAGGCGCCGGCCAGCTTAACACGGCGTTAAGGGCACGGGTGAGGTGCGCCGATGCGACATTCTTGCGTGTCGTGTGGTATATGGGGTGGACCGTGCACCCACACACTATTGCCGCAGCTATGCAGTTTATCACCGCTCTCATCGTCACGCTCGTCGCCGGAGATTTCGGCTCAACGTTCTTCTATCACGTCCCACAGCATCTTTGGTTCACGCTGCACCTGCGGACGCATCACGACCAGCGGCGCTCCTACTTCGACCATGCCGTGCTCTCGACCGATCCCATGGTGCTGCTCGACGGTTTCCTCGGTTCCGTGCCCTACCTTATCGTTGCCGGGCTCCTCTGGCGCCTCTCGTGGCCGGGGGCCGTGACGGGGCTAGCGCTCGGTCAGCTCCACGTCTGGTGGCGCCACACCGGCCAAATCGGATGGCGCACGCCCCCACGGCTGCGCGCCCTGCTCCGCCCCCTCGCCGTGGTGCTCCCCGAGGACCACGATGACCACCACCGAAACCCCGATGTCGAGTTCGGCGATATCTTCCGCTTCTACGACGCGCCGGCTCGAGCGCTCTTGGCCAAGCTTGCTCACACCAGCCGCCGAGCGCGTAAGGCCGGCAGACGTGCGACCAGGAGGGTACCTGCCAGAGCTTAATCGGGAGACTGAATGACCAAACGGGCGCTTCTCTTAATTTCGGATACCGGAGGCGGGCATCGCAGCGCGGCCAACGCGATTGCCGCAGCGCTGGACGAGACGAAGTCGCCCTACCACTACGAGACCCGGATCGAGGACGTCGCCGCCCACTGCGCCTTCCCCCTCACCCAGCTCGGGCTCGGCTACAGCATGGCCTTACGGTACGCCCCCCCGATCTACGGCGCCCTCTACCACGCAACCAACGGCCGGCGCCGCTACCGCGCGCTGGTGCGGTTCTGCGAGCCGCTCTACCGCGAGCGCCTTCGCGATCTCTTTATCAGCTATCGGCCCGACGTCATCGTCTCCATTCATCCGCTGCTCAATCACGCAGCGCTTCGCGCGCGCGACGACGCGCGGATGCAGCACGTTCCCGTCGTTACCGTCATCACCGACCTCGGTAAGGTCCACGAATCGTGGCTCGTCCCCGAAGCCGACGCGGTCGTCGTGCCCGCGCGCGAAGTCTATACGCGGGCGCTGGCGCGCGGCGTCTCTCCGTCACGCCTACGATTGCTCGGTCACCCGATCCATCCGCAGTTCGACGACGTGACCGGAAGCAAGGCCGACCTCCGCGCGCGGCTCGGGCTCCCGCCGCAGACGCCGATCGTCATGCTGATGGCGGGCGGCGAAGGCGGCGGCAAGCTGCTTTCAACGGCGCTCGCGCTGGCAAGAGCGCGCCTGCCGATCGAGCTGGTCGTCGTCTGTGGACGAAACGAGCCGCTCGCCCAAAAACTCGGCGAGCTCTCCGCGACGCTGCCGACGCCGATGCACGTGCTCGGTTTTACCGATAAGATCCCCGAGTATTTCCGCGCCGTCGATCTCCTCGTCACCAAGGCCGGACCGGGAACGCTCGCGGAAGCCAACGCGGCGCAGCTGCCCGTGGTCGTCTACGACTTCGTCCCGGGTCAGGAACGCGGGAACGTCGACTTCGTGCGAAGCAACGGGCTCGGGATGATCGCGCTGCAAGGCGCGTCGACGGTCGTCTCAGCGGTTCGTTCGTTGATTTCCAACCCGGCTCGTCTTGCCGAGATCCGCCACAATCAAGAGATCGTCGCGCCCCGCAGCAGCTCGCGTCGCATCGCCGCGCTGATTGCGTCGATCACCGAGAACGGCACGATTCCGGCATCGAACGACGTGACCGGTCTTTCCTTGCGGGCGGCGGCCGCGGTTTAGCCTTCAGCTACCGCGCCGGCGCCCCGTCCCAGACGATTCCGCCCGGCAATATTTCGGGCGGCCGCGGCGGCTGCGCGAAGTCGAAATCGCGGCGCAAATCTCCGAGGATCGAAACGCTCTCGCGAACGGTCGGCCGCTGATCCGGCCGGCCGTCGGTCTTCGGATCGATGCGCGCTCCGCCGAGGAAGTCGTCTTCGATAAACTTGTTGTACGCGTCGTGGCTGAGCGTTTGATGATCGATGAAGCCGCGTCGCGCGTACGGGCTGATCACCATAGCGGGCACGCGCAGACCGTAACCGTTCTCGTCGACGCGCGGCGGCGCAACGTGGTCGTAGAATCCGCCCCAATCGTCCCACGTCAAGAAGATCGCGGTGGTGTTCCAATCCGGGCCGCGCATGATCGCGTTGATTACGCCGGTGACATACGCCTGACCACGGCTAACCAGTGACGGCGGATGCTCGCTGTACGGACCGGCCGGGCAAAGCCAGACGACCTGCGGCAGCGTTCCGCTGCGTGCCGCCGCATAAAAATCGCGCAGATCCCGGATGTTGCCGAGTTCGCCATCGCGCTTCACCGTATCGAAATAGGGCAGCGGATTCCAAATACCGGGCGTGTGGGCTTTCTGCTGCACCGGCCCGCAGTCGTTCAAGTCGTTCGCGCAGTCGGGCTGGTCGCCGGCCATCACGTAGTACGCCCAGCTCACGTGATGCGCGTGCAAAAGGTACGTTAAGTCAGTCCACGCATAATTGGGACGACCGGGCGCAGGCGGCTTGAATCGCGCGCTGTGCGAGCGGAAGTCCGGTGGAAAGTCGGGCGCCTCCAGCTCGTTGACGCAGCTCATCGGGTCGCCGATCTTCTTGCACCACGCCGACCATTCCGAGACTAAGAATAGATGCTGCGGCAGACTCCACGACGCGTTAGGCTCGAAGAGACGGTCTTGCAGCACGAAATCGCGCGCATACTTCCAGTAGTTCGGCAGCTCGTTGCCGTCGTGGTACCCCATGACGTCGAGACCGCCCCCGCAGTTGGGATTGACGCCGCCGCAACGACGGTTCGTTCGCCGTTGCGCCGTGGTAATGAATCCGTCCATCCTGCCGCCGTTGATGTCGTCGACCGCGGAGTTGGCGTTGTGCGGTCCACCGCCGTTGCGATCGTTCGTATCGTGGAACGGACGCACGCAGTTCCCTTGCTGCGGATCGGGCACGCAGACCGTGGGCACACCGCCGCGCATCGGAATGCCGTCGGCGCCGGGAAACGTTCCGAAGTATGAATCGAAGGAACGATTCTCTTGCATGATGATCACGACGTGGCGAATCTTGTGAATCGGGTCGCCGCCTTGCGACCGAGCGGGTAGCGCCGCCAGCACTGCCAAAAACGCGACGGCGAGCAGCTTATAGCGCAACGGGCGCCCTCGCGGCCAAGCCGCCGTGGAACGCGACCGTGGCCGCCCCAACCTGACCCGCATCGTTGCCGAGCGAGGCCACGACGATTTCGGTCGTGCCCTTCGGAACCATCGTGGTCAGCGCGTCGACCTGCGGACGAACCGCGTCGAGCATAAAGTCTCCGGCGCTCGAAACGCCGCCGCCGAGCGCGATCTTCTCCGGATTGACGAAGGCAATGACGTTGGCAAGCCCGATCGCGAGATCGGCGATGTAGTTTTTCCAGGCGGCGAGCGCGTGGCCGTCGGCGGCCTGCGCGGCGCGCCGGATCTTCTTCGAACTGAGTTTGTCGCGGGCGACGTCGAGCAGAACGCTGCGCGGAAACGAGGGCGCTACTTTGAAGGCGTGACGGATGAGCCCTGTCCCCGAAGCCTGCGCCTCGAAGCAACCGGTCTTCCCGCAGCTGCAGATGAAACCGTCGACTGGGCGGATCTGATGGTGCCCGATCTCACCGGCTCCCCATTTATGTCCGAGCACGAGCTCGCCGCCGGCGACGATTCCTCCGCCGATGCCCGTGCCGAGCGTCAAGAGCACGAAATCCTTCGTGAGCTTGCCCGTTCCGAACGTGTACTCGCCCAGCGTTGCACAACGTGCATCGTTTGCCACGAAGACGGGCACTCCAAACTTCTTTCGCAGGGTCTCGCCGAGTGGCACGTCTTCCCAGCCGAAGTTCGGACTGTAGAGCACGGCACCCGAGGCACCGTCAATGTTTCCCGGCGAGCCGATTCCGATGCCGACAACGTTGCCGGCCTCCTTGAGCGCCAACCCAATGGTCGCGTCGAGCGCCGCGATGACGGCCTCGAATCGAAGGTCCTCCAGGTCCTCTTCATGCTGGCGGTGGATCGCCCCGTCCTCCGTAACCACCGCTGCGGTCACGTGAGAGCCGCCGAGATCGACGCCGATAGCCGTTCGCATACCCGTTATCTTTTGCTCTTTGCGGAGGCGGTACCCGCAAGGCGCGGGAATCGAAGCCTCGTTATGGAGACGATCGACCTTATTAACTTACGCAACTACTCGCGCCGAACCGGACAACCGACGCATCCCGAGCTTCTCGATGCACGTCCGCTCGAGCACGTCAACCGCATCGAAATCGACGAAGAGCACATCACGATTGAGTTCGACGAGAAGACGACGCGCTATTACAACACCAACGAAATCACCAAACGCGAATGGGTCTTCAAGTACAACGACGATCCGACGTTCGTGAAGGCGATCGGACGCGTCATCGAGCTCGCGCGCGGGCGTCTCACGGAGATGCCCGAGAACGTCGCCTGCCCGCCCGGCTGCGCCGAATGCTGCAGTGGATACGAGCCGTTCGTTAGCAAAGCCGACGTGCAGCGCATCGCCGATCATTTCGGCATAAGCTACGAGGAGACGATGCGCCAGTACGTGGTCGAGCGCCACTCGGCCGACGGCTACCACGTCGGCTGGCTGCGCAAAGTCGGCGACGACATCGCCGATCAGTGCGTCTTTTTGATGGGCTCCCGCAGCGGACGCTACTACTGCGGTATCTATCCGGCGCGCCCGAGCGACTGCCGCGAGTTCACGCCGATCGGTTGCGACGACGTCGACGACTCACTTCCGCGCAAGACGTCGTGGAAGATCGGGGCGGCCTTCCAGCCGAAGCGCCGAGGAGTCCGCCGAAACGGGAAAGCCCGCAGGTTGTAGTAGCCGTCAGCAGGCGATGCAGCGCAGCTCCGTCGTTTTCGCGTAATCCTGGATCCTGCGGTCGCCGGTCATGAGGTGTGCGCCGTAGGCCATTGCCGTTGCGATGAGAATCCGATCGGCCGGATCGGCGATCGGTTTGCGCGGCAGCAGTGCGGCGGCCAGCGCAATCGTTGGCGTCAACGCGGCGAGAATTACGCCACGCTGACTAAAGAGTACGCGAACGTATTCCTCCGGCGCGAACGACAGCGAGAGCCGCTCTCGGCGAATCAACATACCAATCTCCCAGGCGCTTATCGGAGAAATCAGCAGTTCGCTCCGGGCTGCCGCGGCTTCGACGCGGCGAATTAGCTCGGGCTTTAACGCGTTCTCCGCCGCCCATATCACCGCATGGGTGTCAAGCAAGATTGGATTCATCGGCCGTCCACTCGACGTCGATCGGGCTTACGATGTCGCCCTCTTTGAGAATCGCTCCCTTGAGACATCCGCAAAAGCCGGCCTTTGCTTCCACTGGAACGAGCCGCGCAATAGGTTTGCGATGCCTCGTAATAACGATCTCCGTCCCCAACCGCTCGACCTCGCTCACCAACTCGAGACATCGCGCCTTGAATTCCGCGGCGCCGACCTCCTTTGGCGCGAGCATGAGAAGAGATACGCGCGAAGACGAGCGCTCCTTGGGTCGATTTTTTCTGGTCATATTTTATGTCCACAGCATAGCATTAAACTCCCGGCCGCCACAAGCGGAGTATCGAAAATTCGCGTCGTAAGCAGCCCGGCATGCGTCATCATATTTCACTTGCTCTGGGGTGCGTCGCACTGGCGTTTGCCGCGATTCCAATCGAGGCGCCGGCGCAAACCGTCTCGCCATCGCTCTATGCGTCCATGCATTGGCGGTTCGTCGGACCGATGCGCGGCGGGCGTACCGTCGCGATCGACGGCGTGGCAAATCAGCCGAATCTCTTCTACATCGCCGCCGTCAACGGCGGAATTTGGAAGAGCGATAACGCCGGCCGTACTTGGACGCCGATCTTCGACGGCGAGCCGACCGGTTCGATCGGCGCGCTTGCCGTCGCGCCGAGCAATCCGCAGATCGTTTATGCCGGCAGCGGCGAGGGGTTGCAGCGCCCCGATCTTTCGATCGGCGATGGGATCTACAAGTCCACCGACGGTGGCGCGAGCTGGACGCATTTGGGGCTGCGCGACGGCGAGCAGATCGCCTCGATGGCGGTCGATCCCAACGATCCAAACCGGCTCTTCGTCGCCGTCTTAGGTCATCCGTACGGATCGAATCCGGAGCGCGGGATCTACCGCTCGCTCGACGGCGGTACAACGTTCCAGCGCGTGCTCTATAAGAATGATGACACGGGGGGCTTCGCCGTCGCACTCGATCCGCACGATTCAAAGATCGTCTACGCAACGCTCTGGGCCGCCCGGCAGGCGCCGTGGGAGATTGGCGCATCCTTCGAAATGCAAGGGAGCGGGGTCTACAAGTCGAGCGACGGCGGGACGACTTGGACGCAGCTGACGGCAGGATTGCCGGGACAGATTGGGCGCACCGAAATCTCGATCGCGCCCAGCGACTCCAACGTCGTATACGCGTACGCTGACGTCGAGGCGAAAGGCAGCGATTCGGGCGCACTCTACCGCAGCGACGACGCGGGCGCGCACTTCGCACGCGTCAACGACGCCGACGAAATCGCGCAGCGGGGCGACGATCTTATCTCGCTGGCGGTCGACCCGGGCAATCCGCAGATCGTCTACCTGACGAACACGTCGACGTACCGCTCGACCGATGGCGGCAAGACGCTCGTCGCGATCAAGGGGGCCCCCGGCGGCGACGATTATCATACGGTCTGGATCAATCCGCGCTATCCAAAGATCATTGGGCTCGCAAGCGATCAGGGTGCGACGATCTCGGTCGACGGCGGTGCGACGTGGAGCTCGTGGTACAACCAGCCCACCGCGCAGATGTACCACGTGAATGCCGACCGTCGCTTTCCGTATTGGGTCTGCGGCGGCCAGCAAGAGAGCGGCTCGGCCTGCGTGCGCAGCCGCGGCGATTGGGGCCAAACGACGCAACGCGACTGGCATACCGCGGGCGCCGAGGAGTACGGTTACGTCGTACCCGATCCGCTGCATCCCGGTATCTTCTTCGGCGGAAAGGTTGGAAAGTTCGACGAGCGCACCGGGCAGTCGCAAGAGGTCTCGCCGATCGTCTTTCGTTCGAAAGATCGCCGCGTGGTGCGCACCGAACCGCTCGCCTTCGATCCCTTCGACGAACGCCGGCTCTACTTCGGAGCGAACTTCGTCTTCGCTACGGAGAACGGTGGTCAGAGCTGGAGGAAGATCAGCGCCGATCTCACGCGTGCGCACCCGGGCGTGCCTCCGGTTCTGGGAGCGTTCGAGAGCGACGATCCGCAGCAAGGCGCGCATCGCGGCGTCGTCTACGCGCTCGCGCCGTCGCCGGTCCGCAAGGGAACGATCTGGGCCGGCACCGATGATGGTCTGGTCTGGATTACGGCCGACGGCCCCTCGACAGGCTCGGGGCAGGCGCATTGGAAGAACGTCACGCCGCCCGCACTTACGCCATGGAGCAAGGTTTCGCAGATCGACGCGTCACGTTTCGACGCGGATACCGCATTCGTCGCGGTGAACCGTTTCCGACTCGACGACCTGCATCCGTACGTCTACGTAACCCGCGACGGCGGCGCTACGTGGAGACTTGCCGTCGACGGGCTGCCGAATCAGCCGGTGAACGCGGTACGTCAAGATCCCGTCGAGCCGAGCCTTCTCTACGCCGCGACCGAGAACGGCGTCTACGTGTCGTTCGACGCGGGCGTGCGCTGGCAACCGTTGCAGCTCGACCTCCCGCGCACGTCGGTCCGCGATATCATCATCCACCAGAACGACGCGATCGTCGCGACTCACGGCCGCGGCTTTTGGATTCTCGACGACGTCGAACCGTTGCGGGAGTTGGCGCGTGCCGGCGTTTCGGGAACGCATCTCTTCGCGCCGGCGCTCGCCTATCGCGTGCGGCGCAGTCTCAACACCGATACGCCGCTTCCACCGGAGGAACCGGCCGGCGAAAATCCGCCGGACGGTGCGATTCTCGATTACGCGCTCGCGGCTCCGGCCAAGCGAGTCACGATCGCGGTCTACGACGCTGCGGGCACGGAAGTGCGCCGTTACGCAAGCGACGACGCCGCGCCCGCGCCGATTCCCAACCTCGACAAGCCGGCCTATTGGGAGCGAGCGTTTGGACGACCGGCGACGAATTCCGGCATGCATCGGTTCGTCTGGGATCTGCGCGAGGCGCCGCCGCGGTCGTTTCAAGAGGATCTCCCGATCTCGGCGGTACCGCACGAGACGCCGCGCGTGCCGCAAGGGCCGCTCGTCGTGCCCGGGCGTTACACCGTTCGTCTCGACGTTGACGGAAGAACGTTCGGGCAGTCGTTCGACGTGTTGATGGACCCGCGGGTCACGATCTCACCGGCGGCGCTAGAGCAGCAGCATCAGGTTGCGGCCGGCCTTGCGACCCTGATGAACCGCAGCTACGCTCGCTCGGCGGCGGCGAAGGCCGCCGGAGACGATAAGGCCGCCGCGGCCTTCGCGCGGCTCAACGGCGAAGCCGCGGCATTGCTCGATATCGTGGACGGGGCCGACGCGCCGCCGACCCAACAAGCGCTGGAAGCGGTTCGGACGCTCGAAAGCTCGAAAGCAACGGGCCCGTAATTCATTCGATGAAAGGAGCTCCTTCCATGAAAAGATTCACGCTGCTGTTCGCATCCCTCGCTTTTGTCCTGACCGGCGCGCTCTCGACGGCATCGGCCGCGACTTCCACCGCAAAAGTGACGATGAACGCGCAGAACGGCTCCGGTGAGAGCGGAACCGCGACGCTCACCCAGATGGGAAGCGACGTCCAGGTCGAGATTGCGCTCACGGGCTCGCCGGCGACGACGCCGCAGCCCGCGCACATTCACGACGGAACGTGCGCTGACCTCAAGGGCGTCGTCTATCCGCTCACCAACGTCGTCGGCGGCAAGTCGACCACCACGGTCAAGGGCGTCACCATCGACAAACTGCTCGGCGGTACGTACGCAATCAACGTCCACGAAAGCGCCGCGAACTTAGGCAAGTACGTCTCCTGCGGGAACATCGCGAAGTAATCGCGCGTAGCGTTCGGCGTCGACGTTCCCGCCGCTGATCACGACACCGACGCGTTTCCCCGTGACGTCCGGGACTCGCCCGCGCAGCAGCGCGGCGAGTCCCGCGGCGCCACTCGGCTCGATAACGAGCTTCATCCGTTCGAACGCAAAGCGCATCGCTTCGCGGAGCTCCTCGTCGCCGACGGTGACGACCGCGCGGACGTGCTCGCGCGCAATTGCAAAGGTCACTTCGCCCGGCGAAATCGTCTGCAACCCGTCGGCAATCGTAGCCGGTACCGGGATGGTGACGCGCTCGCCGCGCGCGAGCGATTGCGCGAAGTCGTCACCCGCCGCCGGCTCGACGCCGTAAATCGCGATCGCCGGGTCGAGCGCGTGGGCGGCAATTGCCGTTCCCCCCATCAGGCCGCCGCCGCCCACCGGCACCACGATCGCGTCGAGCGGGCCCGCGTCTTCGAGGAGTTCTAGACCCGCGGTGCCGGCGCCGGCGACGATGCGCGGATCGTCGAACGGCGGCACCAGTGTCGCGCCACGCTGCGCTGCAATCGCGCGCGCGATCTCCTCGCGATCCGCCCGTGCGCGTTCGTAAAAGACGATCTCCGCGCCGTACTCGCGCGTCGCGTCGAGCTTAACGGCCGGTGCGTCGTACGGCATCACGATCGTGGCCCCAATGCCGAGCAGACGCGCCGCCAGCGCGACGCCTTGCGCGTGATTCCCGCTCGAAAATGCGACGACGCCGCCGCGCCGCTTGTCCGGCGAGAGCGACGACAGGAAATTGTATGCCCCACGGAACTTGAACGCGCCCATACGCTGCAGGTTCTCGCACTTAACGAAGAGCTGCGCGTTGCAGCTCGCGTCGAGGGCGCGCGAGGTGACGACCGGCGTGCGATGCGCGACGCCGGCTAAACGCCGCGCCGCCGCGCGGATGTCGGCGAAGTCTACGGTTTCGGCGCCATGTGAAATTCCCAGTTCACGACCTTTCCGTTCTCGTCGAAACGCAGCCGCTCGACGTACTCGTGCTTTTGAAATTTCACGTCGAAGCAATGCCAACCCGGCGAACAACTTGCCGTCGTCTCCTTGACGGAGAGAAGCTTGCCTTGAGCGTTGAGCTCGTCGGACCATTCCGCAATCTGGACGCGCGTGATCGCGATGCCCTTGGCGACGTCGTCCTCGACGGGCTTGAAGTTATTTGCGACGACCGCGCGCGTGATGCGATCGGCCTCGCGCTCGTTACGATTTTGGAAGGAACACCCCGCCGCGAGCAGCGCGACCAGCAGGGCGGCGGCCTTGCGCGCGCTCACGATACCATCGCTTCGTCGCCGAGCTGCGCGGAGAATGGCCGCAGCACGAGCTGGGGATTCCATTCGCGCGCGAGACGAACACTCCACTCGCTCTCGAAGAGCACGACCGGGCGTCCCTCCCAGTCTTCGACGAGCTTCGCGTTGGAGGGAAGCTGCGCCCTCGCGATCTGACTGGGGTCGCCTTCGGCCTGCAACGCTACCGTATAGTGCAGGGTGTCAAAGCGCGTCTCCACGTTGTACTCCGATTCGAGCCGGTACTTCGCTACCTCGAACTGCAGCTCGCCCACCGCACCGAGAATCGGCTCGTTTCTCGGCGTATTCCACGGAAAGAAGACTTGCACGGCTCCCTCCTCGCGCAACTGCGCGATGCCCTTTCCAAACGACTTGTAACCCGATACGTCGATACTGCGAACTGCCGCAAAATGTTCCGGGGCAAACGAGGGTATCGCCGGAAATGCAACGGGCGCACCTTCGTAGAGCGAGTCCCCGATCGCGAAAGCACCCGGATTGGCGAGCCCGACGACGTCGCCGGCGTAGGCCGTCTCCAACGACTCACGATCGTCGGCGAAGAGCCGCATCGCACGCGAGAGGCGCAGCGTCGCGCCGGTGCGCGCGTTGCGCACCGACATGTCGCGAGCAAACTCTCCGGAGCAGACGCGCACGAACGCGATGCGGTCGCGATGGCGCGGATCCATGTTCGCCTGGATCTTAAAAACGAATCCCGAGAACTCGGCGGCGGTGGGCTCGACGCCGGCGCGCTCGACCGGCGACGGCGCCATCGTGAGAAACTCGTCGAGGAAGAGCTGCACGCCGAAGTTCGTGACCGCGCTTCCGAAAAAGACCGGCGTGGTGCTCCCCCGCAACATCGCGGCGCGATCGAACTCTTCGCCCGCACCGTCGAGCAGCTCGATACCTTCGCGAAACTGCGCGTAGACCGGCTCGCTCACCATCGCGCGCAGCTGCGGATCGCCGACGTCGGTAACCGAAACGGCCGCGCGCGTCGCACCGTGTGCCGCGCGCTCGAAGCAATGCACCGTACGCGTACGCCGGTCGTAGACGCCTTTAAAATCGTCCCCGTTGCCGAGCGGCCAGTTCATCGGAAAGACGCCGATCCCGAGTACCTTCTCGAGCTCGTCGAGCAACTCCAGCGGATCGCGGCTCGGCCGGTCGAGCTTGTTCATGAACGTAAAGAGCGGAATGCCGCGTTCGCGGCAGATCGCAAAGAGTTTTTTCGTTTGTGGTTCGACGCCCTTGGCGGCATCGATGAGCATAACCGCGCTGTCCGCCGCGAGCAGCGTGCGGTAGGTATCCTCACCGAAATCTTGGTGGCCCGGCGTATCGAGCAGGTTCAGGATATGCTCGCGGTACGGAAACTGCAATACCGTCGAGGTAATCGAAATCCCACGTTCGCGTTCGAGCGCCATCCAATCGCTCGTCACCTGGCGCTGGCGTTTGCGCGCGGAGACCTGGCCGGCGACGTGAATCGCACCGCCGTAGAGCAACAGCTTCTCGGTAAGCGTCGTCTTGCCGGCGTCGGGATGCGAGATGATCGCGAACGTGCGCCGCCGCTTCACCTCATCTTGAATCGTCACCTAGAGCCTCTACTCCGTCATCGTTGTGCCGGCTCGTAGACGCGCAGTTCGGCGTTGGCCGGTGCCTCGCGCACCAGCACGAGGAGGCGGCCCGCGCGATAAAACTCCGCGTGAGGGGGGATTCGGAGCCGGTCGGGTCCCCGCCGCACGTATGCTTCGTCGCCGGAGATGCGAATGCTGCAATCCGCGTATACGAGGACCGCCGGCGGCACGACGCGCACCGCACCCGCCGGCAGATGCCTGCGCACGTACGCCGGCGATCCTCTCGACACGACCGTTTGGGTCAAGCACTCCGGCAGCGCCGAGAGCGCCCACGTCGCGTCCCCGCTCAGCGGCGCCGCGGTACCGCCCTCGCCGGAATTCGGACCGCCCGGTTTCGACGGCACGCGCGCGTAGACGGAAGCGATCTTGATCCGAATGAGATCGCGATTCGCCCACCCCGCAACGATCGCCGTCGCTCCGACAACGATTACTGCGGAAAGGACTAGATAGCGCAGCATCGGTGCGTGATTACGGGTCTATGCCGCGCAGCGAGGCCTCCGATTTTTCCGCAAAAGACAGGATGTCGTATTCCTTTGGTGTTGCGGAAAAACGGCGGAGTAGGAGCCCACAGGATGTAGGCGACGAGCGTCCGAGTCGCGCGGCATAGTCCCGTAATCACGCGCCGATGCCGCCGACGAGCGTCCGAGTCGCGCGGCATAGGCTCGCAATCACGAACCGTTGATGCGTAGCCGGGCCGCTCCAATCGCCCAATCGCCCATGCCGTAGTACACGTCGTAGGTGCGCTCGCCGAGATCGGGACGCGGATCGATTCCGCTTGGAAAGACGACGTTGTCGACGATGCCGCGGCGCTCGTGACGCGCCTGCGGTGAGAGAATCGGCGCCGGCGAACGGTAGAGAATTCGATCGGGACGTTCGAGATCGTGAATAACGATGCCGGCGCTGTAACGCAGCGTGGGCCGGCCGCGTTTGCCGCCGATCGCATCGACGCCGTGAAAGACGGCGAGCCACCCTTCGACGCCGTCGAGCGCGACGCGCACTGGCGGCGTTCCGGCACCGATCTTGATCGATCCCCACTGCGCGTCGGGGCAGAGCACCTGGACGCTTTCCGAGACGCTGCAGAGATTAGCGCGGTCTTTCAAAACCGCACCGAGCGGTACGTACGCGATGCGAATCGATTCGCGGTCTTCGAACGGCATACGCTCGATCATCGGAATCGCGGCGCGCCCGTCCACGCTCGAGAGATGGAGCATCGGACGATGGTAGAAGGCCAGCGAGCGCCGGCCCTTCGGCGAGAGCACCGGCTCGGGAAAGAAAGCGGCGTCTTTGTCGTCGCCCACGACGTTTGCGCTTCCGGCAAAACGAACGAGGCCAAGCCGCTCCCACCGACGCGCATCCTCCGAGATCGCGATTGCGATGCGCGGACCGTCGGGGCCGAACGCGGTGTACGCCATCACGTAGGCTTTGAGCACCGGGACGTAGGTCACGCGCGGATCTTCGCAGCCATATCCCGGATGGGGGCGCAGTTCGTACGGCGCTTGCGGCTCGAGCGCGAAACCGAGGCGTTCCATGCCGGTGGTGCTCGCTGGCTCGGGCATGCGAATCATTCCGACCCGCGATATGTTTCCATCGGCGACGCAGCGCGGATAGAGCACGAGCTCGCCGCCGGGGTCGCGCGTCGCCGCCGGGTTCAAGATGCCGCCGGCTTCGGTCGGATCGCCGTTGGGCTCCAGCACGAAGGCGAGGCGCTCGGCGCTTGCATCGAGGCGTTCGATCGGCTCGAATGCAGGCTGTTGCTTACGCGAGGAGATCATTGGCTTACGGCAGATACGTCGACGCGATCGGCTCGTCGCTCGGCGTAACGACCTCGACGCGCACGCCGCGCCGATAAACGCTGTTTGGAACGATCCAGAGCGTGTACGTGCGATATTGAGCTGCAGGCTCGCCGCCGTCCGCGGGCTCTTGCTCGAAGGCAACGACACGCACGCGCTGCAAGTTCGCACGGATCGATTCGACGATCTGCTTGTATCCGGTACGGTCGTGTGGGCCCATGAGCAGGACGACGCCGAACTCGCTCTTGTAGTGAACCGGCGCATGAATCCCCAGCTTGCTCAAAGAGGCGCTGTCCCGTACGACGATGATCTGGTTCCCTCCTAGAACGGCGGTTGCACCCGCTGCAAGCGTGTTCACGCGAATTTCACGACATCCGACCAGCAAGACGAGCCCCAGGGCTAGACCTGCCAGGGCCGACCAGCGCTTCACGGCCGACCGCTTCGCCCGCACCAACCGGCGGCCTCCTCAAGGCATCAAATTTTTATCTCGCTAATGTAGTTGCCGATGGGCACCGGTACGGCTACGCTGAGAGCGCGATGAAGCATCTGCTGCGCTTGGCGCTGGCCGCTGACGTGGTCGCCCTCCTGACACTGATGCTCGGAAGCTGGACGCGGATCAATGGGGCCGGCCTGACCTGCCCGGACTGGCCGCTCTGCCACGGCCGCCTCCTCCCGGCACTCGGCGGCGGGACACTCTGGGAATGGTCGCACCGCCTGCTGGCGTTTGCGGTTGCGCCGCTGGTGCTGGCGCTGATCGCCGTGGCGTGGCGCCAGCGCCGCAGCTCGCCGTTCGTCGCGCCCACGATGGTCGCGATCGCCGTCATCTTTCTGGTGCAGGTCTTCCTCGGCGCCGAGACGGTTCGGCTGGCGAATACACCGTTCTCCGTGGTCGCGCACTGGGCGACTGCGATGGCGTTGATCGCCATGCTTTCGGCGATGGCGGTCTTCGCTGCCGCCTCAGAGCCCGACGGCTATCCGGCGCGCCGCGCGCCTGAGACCTCCTACGTCATGCCGGCGGCGCTTGCCGTCACCGCCACCGTGGCCTTCGTGACGATGTGCATCGGCGCGTACGTGAGCTCGAGCGGCGCCGGTCTCGCCTGTCTCTCGATCCCGGGATGCGCGGGCAACGTCGTCGTGTATACGCACGGGCAGTTCGTGCAGATGCTGCACCGCTTCTCCGCCGGAGCGACGCTGGTTTGCGCCGCGGCGGCACTCGCGCTCGCCTGGGCCTACGCAGCCTCCACCCGCGTGCGGGCGGCGGTGCTGCTCGGCGTCGCGCTCGTGGCGACGCAGGTACTTCTCGGCCTGCTCAACGTCGCGCTCCGGCTCCCGACCGACCTGCGCGAAGCGCACGCGGTGAATGCCGCATTCGTCTTTCTCGCCTTCTTCGTTGCCGCGGTCTTTGCGGTGCTCGATGCGGTGCCGCGCCTCCGGCCCGATTCGCTTGCCGAAGAGGCCACACGATGACCGCGCTCGCCGGATTTCGCGACTATTACGAGCTCTCGAAACCGCGAATCATCGTTCTGCTTTTGATCACGACCGCGGCCTCGATGGTCATGGCCGCGCGCGGTATTCCGCCGTTGCCGCTCCTCTGCTGGACGCTGATCGCCGGCGCGCTCGCCGCCGCCTCCGCGGGCGCACTCAACTGCGTTTGGGACGCCGATATCGACCGGATCATGAAACGGACGCAGGCGCGGCCGATTCCGCAGGGGCGCATCTCGGAGACGCGGGCAGCGGTCTTCGGACTGGTGACCGGCGCGCTCTCGTTCGCGCTCTTCTTTACGCTGGTCAACCCCCTCGCGGCGTGGCTCTCGCTCGCCGGGAACCTCTACTACGTCGTAATCTACACGATGTGGCTCAAGCGCATCACGCCGCTGAACATCGTGATCGGCGGCGCGGCGGGGTCGGTGCCGCCGCTCGTCGGCTGGGCCGCGGTCACCCACACGATCGGCGGTCCGGCACTCGGGCTCTTCGCGCTGATCTTTCTCTGGACGCCCCCGCACTTCTGGTCGCTCTCGCTGATGACTGAGACGGAGTACGAAAAAGCGAAGATTCCGATGCTGCCGAACGTCTGCGGCCGCGAGCGCACGAAGCGCGAGATCGTCTACTACAGTATTTTGCTGGTAGCGGCCTCGCTCGCGCTCTATCCGCTGCACGTCATGGGAGCGCTCTATTTCGCGGCCGCTGCAGTGCTCGGCGGGATCTTTCTGCTCGACGCGCTCCGCACATGGCGCGAACACTCGAGCACGCTGCAGGCACGCAGACTCTTTCGCTACTCGCTGCTCTATCTCGCGCTCATGTGCGCGGTGATGGTGATCGACCGCATCGTTTCGTAATGAACCGGCTGCTGTGGACGCTCTCACTCGGCGTCTTCGCCGGAGCGCTCGACCTGAGCGTGCTCTCGCCGGCGCTGCCGGCGCTCGGCCACGATTTTGCCGTGCAGACCGGCGACCTCGCTTGGGTCTTCACGCTCTATCTGCTCGTTACCGTGCTTTCGATTGCGCTGGCGAGCACGCTTGCAGATCGATAC
The DNA here is from genome assembly GCA_036732685.1 of Candidatus Cybelea sp. Taxonomy (GTDB): domain Bacteria; phylum Vulcanimicrobiota; class Vulcanimicrobiia; order Vulcanimicrobiales; family Vulcanimicrobiaceae; genus Cybelea. The sequence goes on from DAINBY010000001.1 coordinate 143,254, forward strand.
GGCCGCCGGCCGATCTATCTCGCCTGCATCGCGCTCTTCGCGGCGGGGAGCGTGGTCGCGATCGCGGCGCCGAGTTACGCGGTCTTTCTCGGAGCCCGGGCGATTCAAGCGCTCGGGGCGGGCGGCATCTTTCCCGTCGCGACCGCGACGATCGGCGACGTCGTGCCGGCGCAACGCCGCGGCGCCGCACTGGGGATGGTTGCGGCAACCTGGGGACTTGCCGCCGTCATCGGTCCGAGTATCGGCGGCCTTATCACGCACTTCATCTCGTGGCGCTGGATTTTCGCGGCGAACGTACCATTAGCAGCCGTGGTCTTTCTGCTCGCACTCTCTGACCTGCCGGCCGAGGCACCGCGACGGCGCGGTCCGCTCGATGTGCTCGGGCTCGCGCTGCTCTGCATGGGGCTGCTCGGCCTGATGGACGGATTGATCGCCGGGCGCCTGGTGATCGGCATTATGGGCATGCTCGTTCTCGCAGCCTTCGCAGTTTGGGAGAGTATGTCGGCACACCCCATCGTTGCGCTCGAGCTGCTTCGCGCGCCGCAGCTCGTGAAGACGTACATTCTCGAAATCGTCATCGGCGTCTTGGAGGGCTCGCTCTTCTTCATTCCGACCGTGCTCGTCGGCGTCCAGGGCCTTTCGTACGCCGCGGCTGGTTTCGTCGCCGCGCTCGGCGCGTTTACGTTCGTCGCGGTGATTCCGTTTTCAGGACGCGCGCTCGACCGTGCCGGCAGCCGCGACGTGCTGCTCGCCGGGGCGATTCTCACCGAACTCGGGCTGGCGATCTTCGCGCTCGCTTTTGCGTCGCTGCCCCTGGTATTGCTCGCGATGATCGTTGCGGGTGCGGGATTCGGCGCGCTGCTCGGCGCGCCGACGCGCTATATCGTGACGAATGAGACGCCCGAGGCCGCGCGCGCGACGGCCGTCGGTCTCTTGAGCCAGGCGCTCATCGTCGGCCAGATCCTCGGAAGCTCGATCGCCGGAGCTCTCATCGGTGCGGCCTCGAGCGAAGTCGCCGGATACCGCAACGCTTATCTTGCGTTCTGCGCGTTCGCGTTCGTAGCGCTGATCCTCGCGGCGACGCTCAAATCGCAGCGCGACGAACGCAGCCGTCCGCTCGAGAAGGCAGCAGCCGGAGCGCTCTAGAGCGAAGTCCACCGCATGACCACCCACGCGGTGGAGAATCAACCACCGGCGCTTGAGAATTACAACGTCGTGCGCTCCGACCGCGCGCTCGCCGAAGCGCTAGCGCGCGAGGCGCCGGCCGCGCCGGTCGAAGAACTCGTCGCGCTCGGCGCGCTGGCCGGCAGCGCGGAAGCGATCGCGCTCGGATTCGACGCGAACGAGCATCCGCCCGAACTTCAGACGCACGACCGTTTCGGCCATCGCATCGATGAGGTACGATTTCATCCCTCGTGGCATCGGCTCATGCACCACGCCGCGCGCGCAGGCCTCGCGGGCGCGCCGTGGGAAGACCGCGCGCCGTCGCCGCACGTGCGGCGCGCCGCAAAGTTTTACGTCTGGGGACAAGTGGAGTCGGGACACGGCTGTCCGATCTCAATGACGTATGCATCGGTACCGGTCGTCGCGATGCAGCCGGAGATCGCGGAACGCTGGCTGCCCGCGCTCTGCGCGCGCGAGTACGACCCGCGGCTCGCTCTGGTCGAGGAGAAATCCGCCGCACTCTGCGGGATGGGCATGACCGAGAAACAAGGCGGCTCGGACGTGCGCGCCAACCAAACGCGGGCCGTTGCGCTCGAGCACGCCGGACCGGGCCGTGAGTATCTGCTGACCGGACACAAGTGGTTCTGCAGCGCGCCGATGAACGACGCGTTCTTGGTGCTCGCACAAGCCGCAGGAGGGCTCTCGTGCTTCTTCGTGCCGCGCGTGCTCGACGACGGAACGCGCAATCCATTTGCGATCGCGCGCCTGAAGAACAAACTCGGCAATCGCAGCAACGCGTCGGCCGAGGTCGAGTTCGACGCAACGCACGGCCGCCTAATCGGCGATGAAGGCGAAGGCCTCGCGCGGATCGTCGAGATGGTCAACTATACGCGCATGGACTGCGCACTCGGCTCCGCGGCGCTCGTCCGCGCCGGTCTCGTGCAAGCGATCCATCACGCCGCCTATCGCCGCACCTTCGGAGCGCGGCTGATCGACCACCCGCTCATGCAGAACGTGCTCGCGGACCTGGCGCTCGAGTCGGAGGCCGCAATCGCGCTCTGCCTGCGCGTCGCGCGCGCAATCGACGAATCCGCGCACGACCCGGCCGCGGCCGCGCTCAAACGCATCGGTACCGCGCTCGCGAAGTATTATATCTGCAAGCGAGCGCCGGCACTCGTTGCCGAGGCGCTCGAATGCTTGGGCGGAAACGGCTACGTCGAGGAATCGATCGCGCCGCGGCTCTATCGCGAGGCTCCCCTGAACTCGATCTGGGAAAGATCGGGTAATATAAATGCGTTGGACGTTCTGCGAATTCTTCGAAAGCAACCCGACGCGCTCGCTGCCTGGCGCGCTGAGATCGACGCTGCCGCAAGCGAGCCGCGGATCGCGCGCGCCGCGCGGCGGCTCGAAACCGACTTCGCGAACGCCGCGACGAGCGAAGCGGAGGGCCGGGAGCTCAGCGAGCGGATGGCGCTGCTTTGGCAGGCGGCGTTGCTCGCGAGGTACGCTCCCTCGGTCGTCAGCGATGCCTTTCTTGCGAGCCGAATCGAAGGGCGCTCTGGGCGCACGCTCGGAACCCTCCCGCGCGGCACCGCGCTGCGCGCGATCGTCGACCGGGCAGCGCCGGTGCCGCAAACGGTGACGCCGTGAGGATCGATCGTTCAGATCCGCACTGGCAAACGGTCGTGCGGCGACGCTGGACTCAGGCAGAGCGCGCGATCGTCTGGCGCGGGCTCACGGGGCGCTTCGCGCTCGCGATCGAGCCGCTGATCGGCCTGCTCTTCATGTGCGCGCTCACTTGGGGAATCGTCTACCGAGCGCAGCACGTCCCGGCCGACGCGACGCTCATCAAGATTGCCTGGATCTTTGCCGTCGGCGCGGTCGCATTCGGCGGTTACTTCGTCGCGGTGCTCCTGACGCCGATCGTCGCCTATTTGCAGACGTTCAGACCGATCTATATCCTCGACGGATACGCGCGCTACCGCGAACCGGATGCTCGGTCGCGAATCGACGGCTGCGGCTACGCGGCCGCGCTCTTCGCCGATCGGAGCGTCGCGCACGAGTGGGAATGGCTCGGCCACAAACCGCTGCCGAACCTAACGCTCCCGGCGCTCGTCGAGTTCTCGCTCTACGCGGGGATTCACAAGATCGACGGCAAGCCGACCGGATTACTTCCCGACGGCGAACTTCCGCTACTCGCGATCGGGATCGCGACGCGCCACGGCAATCGCGCCGACCTCTAGGGCTGCGCGGAGTTGTTTAAGGGGACGCGCAGCGTCGTGTCCGCCGGCCAGTGATGGCCGTAGCCCGAGAGCAGGCAGACCGAAGCGCCGATCGCAAAGATGATCAGCAGGCCGACGATGGCGACGCGGTAGAGTCCCTCGGGAACTCCGCGGCTTTCGGGGACGCTACTAAAATCGAGATATTCGTCGTCTCTAACAATCATCGCGCTACGCTCCCTTCGACGGCGGCGCGGAGCCGATCACGTTGAGCCCCGCGAGGATCGCGAGAATCGCGCCCAGCCCAAGCAGAAAGAGCATGATCTTGAAGACGTTGTTCTCGACGCCGGTCGCCTTCCAATCTTTGTAGAGCGAGTAGAACGAAACCACCGCAACGGCGATCCCGGCGACGACCGCTCCCGATCGCTCAACGACTGCCGGATTCATTCGCTAGCTCCTCATATCAGATAGAAGATTGAAAACAGTACGACCCAGATCACGTCGACGAAATGCCAGTAGAGCGTTCCCGCCGTGATTCCGAAGAACTTCCCGCGCGTGTAGACGCCGGCGGCCGATTGAAGCAAGAGCGTGGTCAGATAGCAGACGCCGAGCAAGACGTGAAAGCCGTGCATGCCGGTCAGCGTGAAGAACGACGCGCCGAAGATCCCGCTGCCCGCCCACGTCACGTGCTCGCCGTAGATGAGATGCGTGTACTCGTAAGCCTGACCGCCGAGGAAGCCCGCGCCGAGTACGATCGTCGCGAGCAAGAACCAGACGTAGCGCATCCAGTATCCGTGCTTGAAGTTCTCGAGCGCGTAATGCATCGTCGCGCCGGAACCGAAGAGCACGACCGAGTTCCAGGCGGCAAACGGAACGTCGAGCCGATGGATTCCCGGCGGCGGCCATCCCTGACCGCTGTTGCGCAAGTAGAGATAGGCGAAGATGAACGACGAGAAGAGCACGCAGTCGCTGATCAGGAAGAGCAAGAAGCCCTGCAGACGCAGCTCTCGGACTTCGATGTAGAGCTGATCGGCCTCTCCATGGGCGTCGTGCGCGAGCGACGCGACGGCCATCAGTGCGCTCCCGCCATAACGGGCGGCGTATCGTTCAGTTCGTCGTCGAGTCCCTTATACGGCAGCGGCTGCGAGAAGTCGTACGGCAACCCGTAGACCGTCGGGATATGCTTGAAGTTGTAGTAATTCGGCGGCGAAGGAATCTGCCATTCGAGCGTACGCGCTCCCCACGGATTGGGTCCGGAACGCTTGCCGTTGCGGATGCTCCAAATCACGTTGACGAAGAAGATCAGAATCGAAATCGCCATCAGATACGAGGAGATCGTCTCGAAGCGGTTCCAGAATTCGAACTGTGGATCGTAGGTCGCGACTTCGCGCGGCATACCGAGAACGCCGAGCCAGTGCATCGGAATGAACGTCCCGTTGAAGCCGACGAAGAAGAGCCAGAAATGCAGGTGGCCGAGCTTCTCGTTGAGGAGGCGCCCCGACATCTTCGGGAACCAGTAGTACATCCCGGAGAATACCGCCATCAAGCTCCCGCCGACGAGCACGTAGTGCAGGTGACCGACGACGAAATACGTGCCGTGCACGTGCAGATCGAACGGAATCGCGGCGAGCCAGACGCCGGTGATGCCGCCGATCGTGAAGAGCCCGATGAAGCCGATCGCAAAGAGCATCGCCGTCGTGTAGTGGATCTTTCCGCCGAAAAGCGTTGCCGTCCACGAGAATATCTTAATGCCGGTCGGCACGCCGATGACGAACGTGATAATCATGAACGGCAGTTGCAAGAAAGGCGCCAATCCAGAGGTGAACATGTGGTGCGCCCAAACCATGAAACCGGCCAGCGCGATCGCCATCGAGGAGAACGCGATCAGTTTGTATCCGAAAACCGGCTTGCGAGCGAAGGTCGGCAACACTTCGGAGATGATGCCGAAGCCCGGCAGAATCATAATGTAGACCGCCGGATGCGAATAGAACCAGAACATGTGCTGCCACATCACCGGGCTACCGCCCTTGGTCGGATCGTAGAACGGCACGCCAAACTGGCGCTCGATGAAGAGCGCCGCGAGTGCCGCGGCGAGCGCGGTCGTCGCGATCATCAGCAGCGGCGCCGTCGCGAACTGGCCCCAGACGAAGAGCGGCATCCTCGTGAACGTCATGCCCGGGGCGCGCATTTTTAGGATCGTGACGACGAAGTTGATGCCCGTCATCGTCGAGCTGACGCCGACTAAGAAGATCGCGGCACACCACATCGACGTTCCGGCCGCGCCCTGCAGCGAAACGGGCGGATACTCCATCCAGCCCGCGGTCGGCGCTCCCAACAGGAATGACGAGAAGAGCATCAATCCCGATACCGGGAAGATCCAGAAGCTCAGCATGTTCAGCCACGGAAAGGCCACGTCGCGCGCGCCGATCTGAAGCGGGAAGACGAGGTTGCCAAAACCGCCGGTCAGCAGCGGGATGATCACGAGCCAGACCATCGCGCTGCCGTGAACGCTGTAGACTTCGTTATAGGTGTCGGGGGCGATGAAGCCGCCGTTGGCGTTGTAGAGCTGCGTGCGGATCGCTTCGGCCAGCAAGCCCGAGAGCATGAAGAAGACGAACGCGGTGACAATGTACTGGATGCCGATGATCTTGTGATCGAGCGAGAAGACGTATCGCCGGACGAACCCCTGAGGCTCCGGGTGGATGTGGTCGGCAATGCCGCCGGCCGGTAACGCTGCTACTGCCATAATCCCTTTGATTCTCTCACTTCAGCGAGGCAAGAAATGCTACCAAGTTCGCAATGTCCTGCGACGAGAGGCCGTTCGCCGTCGCATTCGGCATCGTTCCCATGCTGCCGGTATATCCGTTCTGCAGAATCACGGCCACGTTCTGGGGCGTCGCCGGCTGACCGTTGACCAGGTTCGGGTGCGCGGGATCGTGGAGAACGTTCGCGAGCCCGGGGCCGACGAGCGTTTGATTGAAGGGCGCCAGCTTGTGGCAGGCCGTGCACTTTTGGGCGAAGAGCGCCTTACCGGCCGGTGCGTTGCCTCCCTGAAGGGCGATCGCGCCACCGCCTGCCGCGGGCAGCGCGTTGCTGACGTGCGCGTTCTTCTCCTGCCAAGACTTGAACCACCGATCGAAGACCGGCTTTTGGTCGATCACGAGGTACTGCTTGTCCATCTCGCTGTGGAGCACGCCGCAGAACTGGGTGCAGATGATGTGGTAGCGCCCGACCAGGCGCGGCGTGAACTTGATCGTGGTTACGAGACCTGGGACCGTATCGTTCTTGAGACGCATCGCCGGCACCCAGAATCCGTGGATGACGTCGGCCGCGGTGAGGTTGAGCGTCACCGGCACGTTGACCGGCAGATGCATCTCGTCGGTCACTTCGCCGTTGATCTGCGGATAGCGGAACGAGAAGTAGAACTGGTGGCCGATCGCCTCGACGACCAGACCGTTCTGCGGCTCGAGCATCACCTCGTACCAAATCCGGACGCTCACGATCGAAAGCAGAACGACGAAGAGAGTGGGAATGACCGTCCACCAGAACTCGAGCTTGTGGTTGTCGTGCACCTGGAGTCCGATCGCATCCGGCGGATCGTCCGGCTTGACGCGGAACGCGATCGCAAAGTAGACCAGGTACCCTGCGACAAAAATCCAAAGCGCGCTCCCCGTCGCCGCCATGAAGCGGAACAGGTGATCGACTTGTCTCGCGGTGACGATCGCCGCCGGCAGATACGTCTCGAGCGGAAAAGTCGACCAGAAGACGATCGCGGCAATCGAAAGCATTGCCAGCACCGCCGTTGCGGTCCAAAATCCGCGGCCAAACCCGACGCTCTGCGCTTTATTCTCAACCAACGGAACGTGCTCTCCTCACACGGCGTGCTCTTAAGAAACTCTATCGGCGGCCCCTGCAAACTCGCGCACGAGCCAGTCGACGTTGGTAATCGCACTGCCGACGACGACTGCGTCGGCCCCGGCGTCGAGTGCGGCGCGCACGTCGCCGGGAGACCGGACGCCGCCCTCGCAGATGGCGAAGCACGGCAACGTTGCGAACTCGGCTACGAGGTCGAGCGCGGGCAGCCGATGGCCGGCGGTTTCGGCCGTGTAGCCGCAGAGCGTCGTCGCAAGAGCGTCGGCGCCCAACCCGGCCGCGGCGCGCGCGTCGTCGGCGGTGGCGCAATCGGCGAGCGCAAGACGTCCCTGTGCGTGGATCGCCCCGATGAGATCGCCGAGTTGGGCCCCTTTGGGCCGGCGGCGCGGCGTCGCATCGAACGCCACGATTTCGGCGCCCGAAGCGAGGATTTCACGCACCTCGTCGAGCGTCGGTGTGATGTACGGCTCGAATCCGGGATACTCGCGTTTGATCAAACCGACGATCGGAAGTGCGACGGACGCGCGCACGGCGCGCAAGTGCTCGCTGCCGGCAACGCGGAGGGCGACCGCACCGTTCGCCTCGGAAGCGCGAGCCATCGCGGCAATCACGTGCGGATCGTCGAGCGCCGAGCCGCGCCACGCCTGAACCGAAACGATCAGTCCGCCGCGCATTCTTTCGAGCAGGCTCACGGCTGCAGCTCCGTCACGTCGATCCCGGCCTCGCGATAGGCGAGCAATAGCGCTCCCAACGCCGGTTCGTAGCGGGCCGGGACGATCGTCGCCTCCGAAATCTCGTAGAGTATCGCGGCTCGCAGCGTCCGCTCGAAACCCTCGTCGGCGAAGAGGCCGCCGGCGAAGGCAACGCGCGGCGCGGCGCCCGCCGCGATCGCTCGAGCCACGAGCGCCGCAAGCCGGCCGGCACCTCCCTGCACGATCGGTCGAAGACTCTCGAAGCGCAGCGCAGTCGGCGCGAACGAGGCGAGCCGATCGCGCGTAACCTCTCCTTTATAGAAGGCGTGCACGAGCGGGCGCAGCGACGAGACTCCGAAGTACTCGCACGCGGAGCGCGTCTCGTCCTCAAACGACGCATCGCCCTCGTCGTGCGCGCGCATTAAAAGTGCGAGCGCATCGCGGACGATTGCAAACGCACTCCCCTCGTCGCCGAAGAGATAGCCCCAGCCGCCAAGCGTGCACGACCAGCCGCTCGCAGCGGTGCCGTAAACGACCGAGCCGGTTCCGGCGATGACGATCACGCCCGCGGTGCCGCCGAGCGCGCCGGCGTGGGCGATCGGCGTATCGTGCATCAGCGCCGCGCGCGACGACGGAAGCTCCGGCGAATGACCGTAGACGCGTCCGTCGAAGCCGCTGACGCCGGCGACGATCGCATCGAAGCGGCTGGTTGCGCGAAGCTGCGCATCTTTTGCCGCGGCTTCGAGCGCGCCGTGCAACGCGTCGCGCAGCCGCGTCGACTCTCGACCAACTCCGACTTCGTCGGCGGGTCCCGCGACCCCGCGCCCGAGAATGCGCCCGGTTTCGTCGCCGACGACCGCGACGGTCGAGCTCTGTCCGCCGTCGATACCGGCAACGAGCGTCACGTCGAGCGCTCCATGAGCGCGCGCGCAAAATCGGCGGCGGCGGACTCTCGCGCATGCGGATCGCCGATCGGTTTGACCTCGCCGATCCGTTCGCGGTGATGATAGAGCTCGTGGCCGACGGCAAGCGCAACGAACTCGCCGAGCGCTTCGATCGGGAGCGACGCGGCGACGCGGATGTTCAGGCGAATTTCCGGTACGGCCGGATCGTACTCCGACCGCAGCTCGTCCCTTCCCCAATCGCCTAAATCGTCGAAGCGCACGGCCACCCCGTACGCGCGCGCCCGTGCGAGTGCGTGGCTCACAGCAAGACTCCGTCAGCCACGAGCTGCGTGCGCAGCTCGCGGGTATCCACGTCGCCGGCACGAACGCCGCGCGCGTTGGCAAGCGCCGCTGCGGTTCCGGCGGCTTGGCCGAGCGTCATTACGGTCGGCGTGAGCCGCGTCGAGGCGAGCGCCTCGTGCGTCGTCGAGATGCAGCGTCCGGCGACGAGCAGCTGCTCCCGGTTGACCGGCACCAGCGTGCGATAGGGAATCTCGTAGCTCTCGCCCGGCGCGAGGCGCTCCGTCGTCGTTCCGCTACCGCGCGGATTATGCACGTCGATCGGATAGGCACTGCGCGCCACGGCGTCGTCGAATTTACGTGCGCCCAGAACGTCGTCGCGCGTGAGCGTGTAACGCCCGACGATGCGGCGCGACTCGCGAATACCGACCTGCGTACCGCTTCCGGCGATGCGCGCGTTGCGAAAGCCCGGAACGCGAGCGCGAAAGAATTCGAAAAGCTGCATCGCTTGCAAACGCGATTCGACCTCGGCGCGGGTCAAGTCGTCGGGGTCGAGCGGATCGACGTCGACGACGCGGGTCATGTTGACCGTCACCTCGTCGGGATAGGGCGAGATGAAAAACGAGACGAACTCGCGCGGAACGTCGACGATACCGTCGGCGCGCGCGCGCTCCCAGAGTGAATAGAGGCCGGCGACGGCCGTGAGCCGTTGCGCGGTCCGCTCGGAGGGCGGGAGCGAGCTGCGCATCTCGTCGGGGTTCGCGCGCACGTACTCCGCGAGCTCACCGAGGTCGACGTGACTCAGCCGAAAGATCAGTGTCGCCGGCTGGACTCGCCCGCGCTCGTCGCCCTGCTGCGTCGGAACGCCCGCCGACGCGGCAACGAGTGCGTCGGCGGTCGCATCAATCACGATCGTTCCGGTATACCCGCGCATTCCGCCGACGGTCGCGAACGTTGCCCCGGTCACCGTCGAACCGTCGACCTCCGCGGTAAGAAAGTATCCGTGCAGCAGCAGCGCGACGCCGGCCTCGCGCATCATCTCCAGGAGCAGCGCCTTGTGCACTTCGGGATCGAACGGCGTAATCGTCGGCACGTAATCCGACGAATCGTGGAGGTGCCCGGGCGACGCACCCTTGCGCATCAAACGCTCGACCATCTCCTCGGCGATGCCGCCGACGATGCGCTCCTTGGCGGAGTGAAAGGTCATCCAGGGGCCGACCATCGCCGCCGTCGCCGTACCACCGAGAAAGCCGTATCGCTCGACGAGCCGCGTGCGAGCGCCGTGGCGTGCGGCGGCAATTGCCGCTGCGCAACCGGCGTTGCCGCCACCGACGACCAAGACGTCGCAATCGGGCATGCAGGCCATTTCCGCGCCTTCCAAAATAACCCGCCATGCAAGTTCAAGTCGTCGCGCAGGAACGGAATTGGGCGATGGCCGCGCACTTGAGCGCGCTCGTTGCCATCGCGGGGATACCCTTCGGGCACGTGCTCGGACCGCTCGTCGTCTACCTGATCAAGGGACACGAGTCGGAGTTCGTAGGCGAGCATGCGAGAGCGTCGCTGAACTTTCAAATCACGCTCTCCATTTTGACGATCGTGGGCGTCATCGTTGCGGTAGCGGCAACGTTCGGATTCATCGTTCCGCTCTCGGAAGCGAGCTCGCCGACGATGAGCCTCAATCTCGCGACGCTCTGGATCGCGTTCGGCGTTGCGTGCCTGGTCGTGCTCTTGGCCTCGGTCCTCTTCGTTATTCTTGGGACGCTGGCCGCGAGCGAGGGCCGCACGTATACCTATCCCTTCGCCATCCGCTTCCTCCGCTAGAGAGGGTCCGACATGCTGATGCAACGCGTAAAGCCGCTCGCGCGAATTCTTGCCGAAGGCAGCGACGAAAAGGGCGGACTGAGGCGCTCGCTCGGACCGTGGGCGCTCACCGCGATGGGTATCGGCGCGATCATCGGTACCGGCATCTTCGTGCTGACCGGCGTTGCGTCGGCCACGCGCGCCGGCCCGTCGCTGACGCTTTCCTTCGTAGTCGCCGGAATCGTCAGCGCACTCGCCGCGCTCTGTTACGCCGAGGTTTCGAGTAAGATTCCGATTTCCGGGAGCGCGTACACGTATACGTACGCGACGATGGGCGAGTTGCTGGCGTGGATCGTAGGATGGGGTCTGGTGCTGGAGTACGCGCTGGGAGCGTCAACGGTCAGCGTCGGATGGTCCGGCTATTTTACGTTTATCCTGCACACGCTCTTTAACTGGGACATTCCCACGGCCTGGCAACACAGCCATTGGGATGCAACTCCCGGAATTGCGAACTTGCCGGCAGCCGCAATCGTACTGCTGATCACTGCGCTGCTCGTTCGCGGAACGAAGGAGTCCGGAACGGTCAATGCCGTCATCGTAGCCATTAAAGTGGCCGTGGTGCTCTTCTTCATTGCGATCGGGGTCGGGCACATCAATCCGGCGAACTATCACCTCCCGCCGGGACCGCAAACCGGTTTGGGCGGGTACTTCCCGTTTGGCTTAGCGGGCATGTTCGGCGGTGCGGCATTTATCTTCTTCGCATACATCGGATTCGATGCCGTTTCGACTACGGCCGAAGAAGCGAAGAACCCCGCCCGCGATCTCCCAATCGGCATCATCTCCAGCCTCGTGATATGCACGGCTCTTTATATTGTCGTCGTCGCGATACTCAACGGCATGGTGCCCTTCTATACGCTCAACGTGAACTTTCCGGTCGCCTTCGCCGTCGACAACGTCGGGTTGGCCTGGGCGGGCGTCATCATTTCGTTCGGCGCCATTGCCGGTCTCACGACGGTCATGCTCGTTATGATGTACGGGCAAACCCGCATATTTTACGCGATGTCGCGCGACGGTCTCATTCCATCGCTCTTCGTGAAGCTGCACCCGGCGTGGCGCACACCCTGGATCTCGCAGATCCTTTTCGGAGTTATCATCGCGACCGCCGGCGCGCTCTTTCCGATCAGCATTCTGGGATCGCTGACTAATATGGGAACGCTGGCGGCGTTCGTCCTCGTCTCCGTCGCGGTGCCGGTCTTGCGCAGCCGCCATCCGGAGCTGCGAGGGTCGTTTAAGGTCCCGTTCGGCCCGTACGCCATTCCCGTGCTCTCGGCAATCACGGCGCTCTTCTTGATCTACTTTCTCAAGCAAGGCAACCCACTCGTTTGGGGCTTCTTCCCGCTCGTTTGGCTCGGATTCGTGATCTGGTTCGGTGCGGGGCTGATCTTCTATTTCTCGTACGGCCGCCACAAGAGCACTGTCGCCCTCGAGGAGGCCGAAGGCTTAGCGATTCGACAGCCGCGCGTCAACTAGGTTTCGCGCAGCCTCGATGAATCGCGTTAAGCCGCTCGCGCGAATCCTCGCCGAAGGCGGTAATGAAACGCGCGGTTTGAAGCGTACGCTTGGACCCTGGGGCCTGGCCGCGATGGGCATCGGGGCGATTATCGGCACGGGCATCTTCGTTCTCACAGGCGTAGGATCGGCGACGCGGGCCGGTCCGGCACTCACGATTTCATTCGTTATCGGCGGCATCGTCGCCGGTCTTGCCGCGCTCTGTTACGCCGAAGTCTCTAGTAAAGTGCCGATTTCGGGAAGCGCCTATACCTACACGTATGCCACGGTCGGCGAGTTCTTCGCGTGGATCGTCGGCTGGGGGTTAGTGCTCGAATACGCGCTGGCTGGATCGACGATCAGCGTCGGCTGGTCGGGCTACTTCAGCTACATTCTTCGCACGCTCCACATCTGGGAGATTCCGCAAGCCTGGCAACACGGTCATTGGGATCCGACGCCGGGCATCGCCAACTTGCCGGCCGCCGCAATTATTCTGGTCATCACCGCGCTGCTGGTAAAGGGAACGCGCGAATCCGGAACGGTCAACTCGATCATTGTCGCGATCAAAGTCGCGGTCGTTCTCTTTTTTATCGCCATCGGCGTGGGGCGCATCGATGCCGCAAACTACCATTTGCCGGCGGGGCCGGCGACCGGAGCGGGCGGATTCTTTCCGTTCGGCTGGAGCGGCGTGTTCGGCGGCGCGGCGTTTATGTTCTTCGCCTACCTCGGCTTCGATGCCGTATCGACGACCGCGGAAGAGGCTCGCAATCCCGGCCGCGACCTTCCGTTCGGCATCATCGTGAGCCTGATCATCTGCACGATACTCTACATCATTGTCGTCGCGATCCTCAACGGAATGGTGCCGTTTAACCTTCTCAACGTCGCCTACCCGGTAGCATTCGCGGTCGACCGCGCCGGCTTAGCTTGGGCGGGAGTGATTATTTCGCTAGGCGCGATTGGTGGGCTGACGACCGCGTTGCTCGTCGCGATGTACGGTCAGACCAGAATATTCTACGCCGTCGCGCGCGATGGCCTTATTCCACCGGTCTTTGCCAAGCTGCACCCGGCGTGGCGCACGCCTTGGATTTCGCAAATCATCTTCGGCCTGCTCATCGCGGCGGCGGCGGCGTTCTTTCCGGTGAGCTTACTCGCGTCCTTGGCCAATATGGGAACGTTCGCTGCCTTCATTCTCGTCGCAACGGCGCTGCCGTTGCTGCGAGCACGCCATCCGGAGCTGAAAGGATCGTTCAAGGTTCCGTTCGGCCCATACGTCATACCCGTCCTCGCCGCAGTGAGTTCGCTTTCGATGATGTACTACCTCAAGAACGGCAATCCCGTGGTATTGGGCGTCCCGATCGCGTGGTTGGGATTCTTCACGTGGCTCGTCATCGGCTTGATTCTCTACTTCTCGTATGGCCGCCACAAGAGCACGCTGGCCCTCGAGGAGGCCGAAGGTTTAGCGGTTCGACAACCGCACGCCAACTAAGCGTCGCGAGCGACGAGTAGAAGCGCGATTCGATCTTCGGGATCGCAGCCGTGCGTCTCTTCGGCCGCGAGCTCGGCACCCTGATCGGCGCTGGTCAACCCTTCGAAGGCCGCGATACGTCCGCCGCGCAGCAGATAGAGTGCTGGAAGTGCGCGTCCGACGTCGCCGAATCTCGTCGCTCGTTCTATCGCGCCGCGGACGTGCGCCGTTAACTCGACGACGGACGTCAGCGTCACGTCGGGATCGCGAAGCGCGAGCCGAACCGCCGACCGTTCGTCGACGACGTGCAGGTCGTAGATCGCGCATCGGCGCCCCAACGCCGTCGTCACGTAGCGGCGCCGACGGTAGCCCGCCAGCGATGCAGTCAACTCGACCGCGTCGAGCTCGTCGGGCGCGCAACCCATCGAATCGGCGGCGGCGGCGCGCCGCTCTCTTTCGGTCGACGCGAGCGCGACCGCCGACTCGACGAGCGCAGTAGCGCCCGAAGCGGTCGCCCGCACGCGGCTGCGTTGGGTATCGATTTCGACTTCGACCTCGACGCGTTCCGGCGCCGCGCCCGCCGCAATGACGCGGTCTGCCGCCTCGCGCCGAATCCGCGCGATCTCGCGCGGCGACGGTGCGACGATCGTGCGCTCGACGGTGTCGCGCACGAGCGCGAGCGCGACGCCGATCGGTGCGATAACCTCCGCGTCGCGGGCGATCCGATAGGGCATCCGCATTGCCTGCGCCACGGCGGGTACGAGCGCGCCCGCGCCGCCGCCGCCGCCGACGATCGCGATGGTGCCGGCTTCGAGCTCGTACTCGGTGATGAGGCGATCGACCGCGGCGCCGACCTTCTGCGCCGCCATCCGCAGCGCGTCTTGCGCTAACGCCGTCGCATCGCCGCCGAAATGCTCCGCGAGCAGCTCGAACGCGCGTCGCGCAGCCTCGGCGTTTCCCTGCGCAAAGGCGCCCTGGGGAACCGTTCGCAGCGCGTTCGCCGCGCAGGTTACCGTCGGCGCGATCCGGCGCCCATCGCGCGCGATCAGCACCGCATATTCGGCCTTCTGCTCCGGCACCGATGCGAGGCGTTCGACGCGCGCCCCGTCGAGCTGCTCGACTGAAACGAACGAGGCGTACGCGCAGCCGGCGATGTGCGCGCTGCGCGGTCCGACGTCGCGCAGGCCGTTTCCGTCGACTCGCAACAGACTGCCGCCGCCGATCCCAAGCGTGCGCACGTCGAGCGTGCGCAGCATCGTGCGATGGCCGCCGATGCGTGCCGGCTGCATCTGCGGCCGTCCGGCTCGAATGGCCGAGCAATCGGAGCTGGTGCCGCCGACTTCGATGAATATCCCCTCGCTCAAGCGTTCGTAGAGCAGCGCGCCCGCGATCCCCGCGGCCGGTCCCGAGAGCAGCGTCAAGATCGGCCGCCGCTCGATCTCGCGCACGTCCATCACGCCGCCGTCGCTGCGCATCACCATCAACGGCGCGGGAATCGCCGCGCGCTCGACTGCCGTCGCCGTGAGGCGTGCGGTACGAACCATCTTTGGCAGAATCGCCGCATTGAGCGCGGCAGTTCGCGTGCGCGCACGCAGCCCGTAGGCGGCGCTCACGTCGTGACCGCTCGTTGCATCGACGCCGCGCGTCCGAGCGTATCGGACCGCGAGCGACTCGGCCGCGGGCCGGTCGACGCCGAAACTCTCGCTCGCCGCAATCGCCTGCGCGCCGCCGGCGATCAAACCATCGACGCTCGCGCGCACCGATGCCTCGTCGCTCGCGGACGCAAAAGCAAACTCCGGCGCGAAGGGAGCCGCACCGGGCAATGGTACCACTCCGAAACGCATCTGGCGCTTCGAGAGCCATCCCAGCCCGTCGAGTAGACCGATCACGCCGACGCGAGCGAGATCACCCTCGAGGAGCGCGTTCGTCGCCTGGGTGGTCGAGTGCGCGATGAAATCGATGCGTTCCGCATCGATTGCGGCATCGCCGAGTAGACGCGCGATGCCCGCGACGATCCCTTCGGCAACGCCGCCCGGCGCATCGTGCGTCGTCGGAACTTTTACCCTAGCGATCAGCTCGCGCGTCGCGGCGTCGATCGCGACGACGTCGGTAAACGTGCCGCCGACGTCGATCCCGACCCGAATGCGGTGCTCCGGCGCTCGTTCCACGCTACCAGTCGGCGACGGCCGCGTACGTCACCATCGCCAGATCGACGTGCCCGCCGCGTTCGTACCGCTCGAAGATCGCGCGCAGGTCGTCGCGCAGGCGCTCATGCTGCGGACCCGACGACGGCAGATACGACGCCGAGGCGGCTCGCCCGAGCAGCGCCTCGCGGTCGAGACGCTGGCGCGAGAGATGCTCGCCGATCGTAACGCGTACGTTCGGGAAGGCGGCAAAAAACTCGAGCGCGCGGCGGCGCAGATCCTCGGTGTCGTCGGTAGCGTAGGCGCGCACGATATCGCCATACGCCTTCGTGAAGCCGTCACGCTCGTCGCGTTCGTATTGGAGAACGACCGCGCGGCGGCGCGCCACGCGACGAAATTCGCGCAATGCTTGCGGCGTCGCGAACCAATGAAACGCCTGACACGCAACGATCGCGTCGACGCTCGCGTCGGGAAGCCCGGTCTGCTCGCCCGTACCCTCGCACCAGGTGACGCGTTCGTGCGCGTCGGCCGCGCCGCGCATCTTCGCATTGGGCTCGATTGCGATGACCGCCGCACCGCGCTGCGCGAAGAGCCGCGACGAGATTCCGGTGCCCGCGCCGACGTCGGCGATCGTAAGCCGGCGCGGATCGCCCAGCCCATCGAGCGCCGCGTCGATCGCGCCACTCGGATAGGTCGGGCGAAATGCCGCGTATGCTTGCGCGCGCGCGCTGAAACGCTCCGTCGACTTCATGCCGTAAACGGCGCGCCGAGCCGAATCTCGATCTGCCGGTTTCCCCGCACGATCTCAAATACGTGCGGTTTACCGTCATAGGCCAGCCGCTCCGACACAAACGTGCCGTACTGCCACCACGGTAGCCCGTCGATATCTTCGATGACGTCTCCCGAACGCAGACCCGCAACGTAGGCCGGGCCGCCCGCGCGAACGTAGGCGCGCAGATTGCCGTCCGCGCCGCGAAAGAACGCATAGAAATACGTCGGCTTGTCGCCCGCGCGAGCGGCAACCCCGGTGTTGAAGAGATTGGTGCTGCGCGCGGGATCGCTGCGCGCCCACGCGCGCAGTCGAGCGACGCCTTCGGCTGCGAGCGTGCGCGCCGCGCCGCCGTCGGGCGGGGGCGGGACGATCTCGTGATCGTGCCACTCCGAGACGATCCAGCCTCCGCAATCTTGCAGGCGCAGGCCGACGTCGAGATCGTCGCCCTCGGTCAGCGAAAACGTCGTAGCGGCGACGTATACGTATGCAGCATATCGTTTCTGCGCGCAATCGCTGCCGTTGGGGTCTTCCCGTGCGTGAAACGTCTGCAGCGGCCCGCCGGCGAGGGCGGCGCCGACGGTATCGGCCGCCGCGCGCCCCAGGGGCGTACCGTCGTCGTCGATGGCGACGCGGTTGCGCGCCGCGGGAGATGCGTCGAGTCCCGGCAGCGTCTCGGCCGCCGCCGCGGCCGACGCGATCGCGGCGAAGGGACGGACGCCAAAGAGCGCCGGCGCGGCGACGACGACCGCGATGGTCGCGACAATCGCGACGCCCATCTGATAGGGGAGCGTACGCTTCGTGATCGCGTCGATCGGCACGCCGGTAAAGTTGGCGATCCACACGTTCGCCGTATTCGTCGGGTCGCAGACGTTCTGCACTTGAACGACCGCCATGATCGCCGCGACGATGACGACCGGCGGCAAGACGTGCGCGGCTAGGAGCGCGGTGAAGATAGCGATTCCTACCCCGAACGGGTTGAGCGGTCCGCGATAGAGCACGAGCGGGCTGGCGAGGCCGAAGAGCAGCACGAACGCAACCGGGTTGCGCAGCCATCCTCCGCCGACGAGCGGCTGCAGCGCCGCGGTGAGCTGCGGTTCGCTCGTTGCGACGAGCAGCATCCCGATGCCCATGAAGAGCAAGACCGCGGGAGCAACGTCTTCGACGCCGCGAATCGCTGCCGCAACGAGGCACTGTACGGCCTCGCTGGGATGCGTGATGATTGCACCGAAGATCGCCGCGACGAGAAAAGCCGGCGCCGCCTCCATGTGCATCGCGTAGTAGAGCACGAGCGGAAGCAACGGCGTGATCAGCGCGATCGCCGGCACACGCGCACGCTCTTGGGGTTCGGCGGGAACCGCCCAGGTCGCGTAGGCGCGCTCGCGCCGGAGCGAGATCGCGGCGTAGATTACGAGCGCGACGGCATCGACGATCGCCAGCACGATCGCATAGCGAATCAGCTCCTGCGGCGCCACCCCGAAATACTTCGTGTAGAACGTCCAGTTTGCGATGTTAAAAATGAATCCGAGCGCAAATCCCATCAGAAAGAGCGTCGCGGCGATCGTTCGCGGAACGCCCGCGGTCATCATGATCGGCAGCACGATCGAACCGACCATGATGATGCCGCCCAGACCTGAAAGCGAAACGAAGAGCACGGCGACGATCGCGCAGAAGCCCAGGGAGAGTAAGAGCGGCTGCTCGCCACCGTACTCGGCGGCGAGATCGACGATCGCCCGTGCGATACCCGTCTCGATCGTCACACGACCGAGCAACGCGCCAAAGATCACGGCGACGTAGACGGGAGCGAGCTGCACCGCGCCGCCGGTAACGATCCCACCGAGTTTCCAGGCCGGCACGCCGGCGACGATCGGCATCAGCATGGCCATCGCGGGAACGGCGACGAGCGCAGGCACCCACCGCAGGTACATCAGCACGGCAAAGACGGCGAAGACGAAAAGAATCAGCGCGGCGCTCATCCTTCACGCCAATTAAGGTTGGCTTGGCCGGTTTACCCTGCTCCGCAGCGAAATAGGACGTTTGAAGGAGCAGGCTCGTGAAACGATTCCCGTTCGTTCTGGCCATGCTCGGGCTGCTCGCCCTGAGCGCTTCTGCCGGCTGCGGGGGGCCGTCGCAGCTCGGCCTTAACGCGGCGAGCGGCACGCTCCGCATTCCCGCGCGCCGCACGTCGTGGATCTCGCCGGATGCAAAACAGGCGCCCGAGCTGCTCTTCGAGTCGGACCCCGGTTACGACAGCGTCGAAATGTTCTCGCTGCCGGATCTGAAGCGCAAAGGCGTGATCACGGGCATCGAAGGCGGCGTGGGCATGTGCTCCGATTCCAGCGGCGACGTCTACGTGGTGACGCAACTCTATCCGTTCGAGGCGATCGAGCTTTCGCACGCGGGCAAAATCCTGCGTACGGTCAGCGATTTTGACGCCTATCCCGCCGGGTGTGCCGTGAATCCGCGCAACGGCGACCTGGCGATCGGAAACATCCAGGGCAACAGCCAGCCCGGCATGGTCTCGCTCTATCCCGGGGGTGCATCCGGATATGCCCGATGGCTGCGCTGCACGGCGCTGACCGCCTATTACTTCGTCGGTTACGATCCTCACGGTGACATTTTCGTCGACGGAGAAGACGACGCCGGTCACTTCCATCTCTGCCGAGGACGAGACGGTGACGACACGCTTTCCGAGGTGAAGATTTCCGGCGTGACGATCAACGCTCCCGGGATGATTGCCTGGTACGCGCCGGGCAAATATCTCGCGGTCGGCGACCCGCATTGCACCGGCTCGAACACGAGCTGCATCTACAAGGTCTCGATTTCGGGCGAGAGCGGCCGCGTAATCGGCTCGACCAAACCGCTGCTCTCCAATGGAAGCCCGCTCTGCGATCTCGTGCAGGGAGCGATCGATCCCGACGGCGGCACGCTGCTGCTCGGGGGCAATAACCCGACCGGGTGCGGAAGCCAGGAGCCTAGCATCGACGAGTGGCCGTATCCCGCCGGCGGTCGTCCGAGCAAACACTACACGAACAGCAACTTCATCAACGAGCCGTTCGGCGCCGCCGTTAGCGAGCGCAGCAGCGATTCACGAAGCGAAGATTCGAAGATGCAGCGTGGCGCGAAGAACGAGGACCTGCTCTACGTCTCCGACCCGCCGCTCGTGCGCATCTATGGCTATCCCAAAACCAAGCTCGTGGGGACGATCAAGCCGACGCCCTTCGTGCTAGGCATGTGTACGAATCCCACCAACGGCGACGTTTTCTTCGTGGAGCTCAAGACAATCGCAGAATATGCGCACGGCGGCACCATGCCGATCCGGATGTTGAACTATCCCGACGAGAATCCCGAATCGTGCGCGGTCGATCCATCGTCAGGAAATCTCGCGGTTACGAACTCGTACCCACCCGCTCTCTACGTTTACCCGAACGCTTCAGGCATACCCAAAATGTACGGAGCTCCTCCCAGCGTTGGCCAGGCCATCGATTGCGTCTACGACGATCGCGGCAATCTCTTCGTTACGGGCTTTGGCGACTCGAAGGGCTTCGTATTTGGCGAACTCTCACGAATAGGCGACGTCTTTACCGTTTCGCTTGGCGCAACCGCAACGATACCGAGTGCTACCGCGGGCGTGCAGTGGGACGGTACGGACGTTGTGCTAAGCGACGGTGCCGAGTATCTCTATCGATTCAAAATTCTCCGTCACAAAGGCCGGCTTGCGGGAAAAGCAATGCTCGAGAACGCGGCTAACGTCTCGAATATATGGCTCGAGGGCGACCAGTTGATCGTTCCTAACTCCGCCCCGTACGGGAAGGGCGACGTCGCGTTCTACGCTTATCCCGCCGGAGGCAGGCCCGTCAAGACCATGACGGGCTTCGCCAGACCTACCGGCGCAGTCGTCAGCGTGGCGCCGAAATGACCGGCGGAACGACGCTCTCGAACGGCGGAAGGGTTTTCGTCTTCACGTACTCCCGCGTTACGCGATAGAACGCGTCGGCATACGCGATCGCACGTTGCGCGGCGAGGTGATAACGCTCGAGGTTGCTCGCCAAGTGGCCGGCGCGACTCTCGTAACGCCACGCGCGCTCGTAAAGCGGCGCGAGTTCTTCATAGGCATCGCGTAGTTCCCACATCCAATACTTGCACCAGAAGAGATCGCGCTCGGTGCGGTCGGGGTCCGTCGCCGCGTGTGTGACTGCGTCGGCGTACATGGCGCGCACTTCCGACCCGATCTGAAACTTGCGCCCGAGCGCGTCGTACCGCCTCGCCGCCAGAAATACCACAAACGCGGCGTTTGCGTGCAGCGGCGGAATGCTAAAGTAACGATTCTGCTCGACGCGCTCCGCGGCAAGCCGCACCGCGCGCAGATCGACGCCGGTGGCTTGGCCCGCGGCCGCCGGGTCGAACGGATCGGCCCAGAAGAGCGCGTCGGTTTGGCCGTAGGTGTACCCGGCCGGCTCGAGGTCGCGCAGCACGCCGCCGAGAGCGACGGTATCGGCGCTAAACGATGCGTTGTCGACGCCGAAGAACGCGCTTGGAAAGTCCTGGGCGAAGGCCTCCGGCGCGACGTCGCCGGGCTGCCACGCCGCGGCGGCAGCATAGATTACCGGATACCACGCCGCTTCGTAGAGCGTCTCACCATCGTCGTGCCAAACGGTCTGAAAGAGTCCAAGGACGCGCGCCGCCTTCCCTTCGTTTACGAAACGGCGCTCGTTCGCAATCGCCGTGTCGATTGCGGGAAAGATCTCGTTCCAGTTGCTCGCCCCCGGCGCTACCATTTGCTCGAAGCCACCGCGCGCGATCGTTTGAATGTACGGCTCGAACGTCGCCTCGTTGCCGTAATGCCAGTTGACGATGACCGCGCTCTTCGGAATCAGCTTCATGATGCCCGGATCGCTCTCGATGCCGTCGTCCCAGAGCATGATCCGCGCACCCGAGGGAGCGATCAGACGGTTCATCGCGACGATGTGGTCGGCGTAGGCCTGGGAGCGGCCACGCTGCGCGACGTACGCCTGCGTCTGGCCGAGACCGAGCGTCGCGGTCTCGTCGGAGCCGATGTGAAAGAAGGGCGGACGACCGACCGCGGCCAGCTCCGCAGAGACGATGCGTTCGAGGTACTCCATCGAAAGCGCCACGTTCGGCGCCAGGAGAAAGCCGTGCGGCAGCTCGGCGGCGCCGGCGTACTGCTCGACGCGCAACGTGTTGTGCATATGCGCGAAGCTCTGCTGCTCCGGAATCAGTGCCACGTGAAAATGCGCCGCGTACGCCGAGAGCGCATGGAGTTGGGCCGGCGTGATGCCGTCGAGCGGAGCGGGCAGCGGATCGGTCGGGCTAAGGAAAACGTGCTCCATATACGGCGAGTAGCCATTCATCTTGAATGCGGCGGTCGTGCGAATCCGCTCTTCGAAGTACTGCATCGTCGGGAGCGGTCCGCGCGATACGTCGTCGGAGAGAATTCGCCACTGCAACGCCGGCCGGTCCTCGATGCGCAGGCAGGGTATCGACCACGTTGCATTCGCACGTACCGGCAGTTGCGCGAGCGTCATTGCCGCGTAGAATGCGCCGGCCGTATCGGAGCTTTCGATCGCGGCGTGGCCGGCGTTGACCGTAAGACGATAGGCTTGTGGGGGCAGCGACGCGTCGCGATGCACCGAGATCGCCGCGTCACGCGACGCAACGATGCGAATCGCGCCGATGCGCAGGGCGCGCCAGCGTTCGTCGAGCTCTTCGCGCGCCGCGGGGTCGAAGTCCCAGGAAACGCTGCGCGGCACGCTCTCCACGCGCGACGCGCACGGTAAATTTTCGACGTAAAGCGGACGGGGGATCAGATGCAGCAACGTTGCCGCGGCCGCGAGCAGCACTAGGCCGTCTTCAGTGCAGCCGCCCGCATCGCCGATTCGCGCTCGTCGAGCAGCGCCGTGACCTCATCGAGAAAGCCCGGCGCGGAACCGGCATCGACGCCGTTTGCGCGATCGGCGAGCGCGACGGTCGCGGCATCGGCTCGCGCCACCGCGCCATTGCCGCCCTCTTCTTCGGCCGCGCCGCGGTGCTCCGCAAAGGCCCGTTGATCGGCGAAGGCGACCCGCAGCGTCAACTCGTCGAGACGCTGGCGTAGTTCGGGCGCAAGCGAGGCTCGCGCGCCCAAGCCGGCTAGCGCTTCTCCAAGGTATGCACGAACGTATTCGTCGGCACGCCGCCGCTCGAGTTCGCCGCCGTAGCCGGGAAAACCGGAAATCTTTGCGCGCAGCGCTTCGAGCGGTTCCATGGGCGCAGACTTACGACGCGCCCCGGCGAAGGGCCTCGAATGCGCCGTGGGAAGATACTTCGGATGAAGCCGGCGACGGCATGGCCTGTATATCTGGTCGCGGCAGCGTGCTTTGCGATCGCGTTGATCTCATCGATCGCCAACATTTCGCTGCTCGGCCAAATCAAACAGCAACAGCGCGAGCTCGCGAATCTCTCCGAGCGCTCGACGGCGCTCGCGCGAAACCTTGCCGGCGAGCGCACCGCCCTCCTCGACGTGCTCGACACGCACGCACGGCATTACCAGCTCGGCGAAGGCGAAGCCGTGACCCACGGCAGCCGAATCTATCTCGCGCTGCGCGCGCTGCCGGAGCCGCCCCACGGCAAGGTCTACCAAGCGTGGACGACCGCGAAGGGCGCTACGAAAGCGCTCGCCTCGTCGACCTTCGTGCCCGATGCGCGAGGCGTCGCTTTGATCGTTCTCTCGGCCGATGCGCGAACGACCGCCGACGTCTCCGTTACGCTCGAGCCGGAGGGCGGCAGCAAAGACCCGAGCGGCAAACCGTTGATGGACGCGGCCTTCACGAACCCGTGATCGAACCCATTTCGAGCGCGACGCACACACCGGCATTGGAGTATCTCGCGCGCTCGCCGTATCTCAACGTCTTTCTCAGCCACGTGCTCTTGCACGATCGTTCATCCGCCGATGGCAAGCACCTCGCCGTTGCGATCGAAGACGGAAACGTTCTCGGCGTCGCCTATTGGGGACGTCAGCTCGTGCTCGCCGCCGAACCGGCCACGATCGATGAGTTCGGCGAGTACGCCAAGCGCCGGCGCGGCGAGCGCATGATCGTCGGGCCGCGCGAAACGGTGCGCGAATACTGGGAGGCGGTGGCCTCGTGGCACGCCCCGCCGCGCCTCGTCCGCGATCGCCAACTCGTGATGGTGGTCGATCGCCCGCGTCTGCGCGGATACGAGCGTCGCGGCATCACCGTACGCCACGCGAAGCTCGACGAATGGAGAGCCGTCGCCGAAGGTTCGGCGGAGATGATCCGCCAGGAGCTCGCGTACGACCCGCGGCGCGGCGCCCCGGAGTTCGGCGCCGGGATCCGTCAGATGATCGAGCGCAAGCTCTGGTGGGTGGGCGTCGCAAACGACCGCATCTGTTTCTTCTGCAACGTCGGCCCGTGGTGCGCGAAGACGATTCAGCTGCAAGGCATTTGGACGCCACCCGAGTTACGAGGCCAAGGCCTGGCAACGATCTCGCTCGCCGCACTCTGCGACCGCCTGCTCGACGTTTCGCCGACGCTATCGCTCTACGTCAACGATTTCAACGACGCGGCGATCGCGCTCTATCGCCGCGTCGGCTTCGAGCACGTCGGCGATTTTCAGACGATGCTCTTCTAAAATCCGCTTGTGCGGAACGACTCTTTACGGGGTCGTGTACTTGAGCTCGACGGAGCACGTGTAACCCAGCGGATTTCCCGAAGCCGAGACGGTGCCGTTGACCGCCAGATCCTTGAGCGCCGTCCCCGAGGGACTCGTGAGAATTATCCGGCTCTGCCCGTTCTCGAAGATGATGAGATCGCACGGGCGGTCGACCGCAGCGGCCGATGTCAACGTGCCGTTGATGGGAAACGATTCGCCGTCGGCGAGCAATGCGGTGTGGGCTGTGGGAGCGCCGTCGGCGGAAAGCGCCGCGTCGCCAGTGCGCGCGGTCGCGGCATTTACCACGAAGACGCGGAGGTATGGCAACCCCGTCTTCGGGTCTTGACCCAGGGCCGAGCTGATATCGTTAGCGGCGCTCCTGGCGGCGGTCACGTCTCCGATCGCAAACGCGGCGGCGCTCGCGAGGAGGAATGCGAAGGCAAGAAGAGCGTTCTTCATTGCGGGGCTCCTTTTAAGGACGGTTGGCAACAGGGTTAGGTTTTCGCGCGTAGCCACGGATCGTTCGTAACGATCTCCGCGGTTAGACCGATGTTGACCGTATCACCGACGAGCAGCACGCCGGCAGGCGTAAGACGGGCATCCACGATTCCCCAGTCGCGGCGGTCGATGGTCAGCTGGCCGCTGTAACCGACGCGCCATCCCTTTCCTTCGGGAATGATGCCCACGACTTGCGCCGGAAACGAGACCGGCTTGGTGACGTTCTTGATCGTCAAGTCGCCGGTGACGGTGAAATTTGTGTTGTCCTTTGCGGTAATTGAGGTCGAGCGAAACGACAGCGTCGGGTACTTCGCAACGTCGAAGTACGTCGGCGATCGAAGATCGGCATCGCGGTCGCGATTGTCCGTGTCTTCGTGGCTGACGTCGAGAAGCGCGTCGATCCGCTGCGGCACCGGCGTACGACCGGTATTAACGACCGTCAGTTCGCGGATGGGGATGTGTCCCCAAACCTTCGAGACGACCATGTGTGAAACCGTGAACTCGGCGCGGCAGTGGTTGAGGTCGGCTTCCCAAACGGTCGTCGTCGCCGCGGACGCGACGAACGGAGAGAGCGCGAGCGTGAAAATAATAGCGAACCTGAACATGACGTGACCTTTCCTTCAATGAGGGATTCGCGAGCGCCGGAACTCGATAGGACCGGCGCTCGCTACGGCTCTGCCTAATGCGGTCCAACCAGGACCTGGTAGCTGAAGTAGATGGTACGGAACGGCAGGCCGAACTGTTCGGTCGCCGCCGTACCGATATAGGGCGTGTACTTCGAGGTCGTCGCGTACTGATTGAGCGGCAAGGGAACACCCTCACCGATCAACCCGGCAATCGAGGCCCATTGGTTCCAGAGATTGAGGACGGTCGCGGTGATGACGCCGTTCTTCACGGGGTAGGCCGCGCTGAAGTCGCTGTAGTTGTAGGCAGGCAGCGACTTTGTATTGCCCGCGGAGACGAAGTACATCCCGTAGCGCAGATCGAGCCCGTGGTTGAACGTGTAGTCGGCCGCGAGATTCGCGGTGTGCAGCGGGACGCGTGCGATCTGCGAGCCCGGAATGAGCGTAACGTTGTCCTGAATGAGTTGTTCGTTGGCGCCGAGCAGGGTCGTCGACGTCAACGCATAGTCGTAGTCGAAGTAGAAGTTACGGCTTGCTCGCAGACGGCCGCTGAAATCCCAGCCCTTTGCTCGCATCGTTCCGACGTTAAAGTTACCGGTAGAACCGAGCAGCGAAGGCGCGACGGCCACGCCGCACTTTGCCCCGACCACTTGAACGAACTGCGCGAGCAACTCCGGCGGAATAAAGCTCGTGCCGGTTTGGCTGAGCGGAACGATCGTCGAATAGAGCTTATTGTAGATATTGGTGTTATAGAGGAGAAGCTGACTCGTCGAGTCGCCGTACCAGCGATGCGTGTACGAGAGCTCCTCGTCGACGCCTTGCTCCGGCTGGAGCAACGATGACGGAGCGGTTCCGACCGAGTTCAAGCCGTCACAGGTGACCGCGGCACCGCCGCCCGCTCCAATGATGTCGTCGTTGGGGACGTACGACTTGTTCAACATGTCCTGGCTCGGCTGTGTCGTCGTGTTTCCGACTGAGAAACGGACCACATCGTGCGACGTCGCCCGGTCGACGACCGAGAAGCGCGAGTCCAGGTAGGTCGAGTTCGTCGCGCTGGCGTGCTTCTGCCAGAGGTTGGCGTAGCCCGCAAGCGGTGAGTTCGGCGCGTGGTAGACGTACCGGGCAAAGTACCCTTGCTCCCACGCGTACGGAAAGGACGACGTGCTGCTCACGCCGCTGCCGTGGTTCGCGTTCGTCGTCAAGAAGTAGGCGTTGTTCATGTACGACGTACCGATCTCGAAGTCGCTGTTCGGCCCCGGGAACTCGTCGCCGACGAGCAGGCCGCTTTCGTTGACGCCGGTATCGCGCCAGGACGCGTTCGAGCCGGGATAGGTGTAGAACGGTAGTTGAAACGTACGATCCCACGGATTGTCGTAGAGGCTGTTATAGAACGTCGCCTTGATGATCGAGTTGTCGCCTTGGTATGCGTAGGTCAAGCTGTTGTCGTTGAGATGAAAGGCCTGCCACGATGGACCAGCGCCCTGCCAGCCGGAGTTGAAATCGGCGTACTGGCTCGGCGTTTGACAGGTAATGCCGCCGTCGGGTTGGCCGTTCGGACCGAACCCGTTGAGCGCGCCGAGCGCGTTGGTTGCGGGGAACGTCCCGTTCGGACACTTATATTCGCTCGGGTTGCTGGGATTGTACGCGCCGAGCTGCTGCTTCCCGCGAGCGAGCGCCGTGGTGTACGGAAGAAAGTCGCCGTCTCCGTTGCCGGTCTTGTTCTCCCAGCGCGAGCTGCTGTACATCGTGTACGTCACGCTGCTGCGGGGATCGAAGTCGTACCGCAGCTTCACCAAGCCGGCGCGCGTCGTAGTGTCGGAGCTGTCGGTATAGACGCCGAGATTGTAGACCGGCCCCGACAGGACCGATTGGTCGAAGGCCGCTCCGGGCTGGTAGAAGTTGGCGTTGCGAAACGGCCCGTTGAGATATCCGACGCCGTACGCGACCGCGAAACCGAGGTGACCGATCGTTCCGGTGGAGCGCAAGCTCGTCGAGAGCTGCTGGAACGTGCCATATCCTTGCGTTACGGCGGTCTGCAATTGCGGCGTCGGATCGAAGGTCTGGAAGTTGATGACGCCGCCGATCGCGTCGACTCCGACGAGATCGCTCGCCGATCCGTACATGACCGTGGCATTGCGGAGTCCGTAGTCGGGCGAGAGGTTATAGTTGTAGCCGCCCTTGACCCCGTACCCGATCGGATGTCCGTCGAGAGCCGCCTCGGTCTCGAGCGTGCCGATCCCACGAATGTTCAGATTGATGTCGTCGGCAAGCGACGCGGTATCGCCGGTGATTCCGTTGTTGACGCCGGGCAGCGTTCGCAGCGCGTCGGCCACGCGGGTAATGCCTTGGCGTTCGAGCTCCTCTGTATTGACCGTCTTGGTGAACGTACTCGACTGCTGGAGCGAATCGCTCGCACGTGCCGAGGTCTCCGCGATGACGGTGAGGTTGCCGGTGCCTTTGTGCATCGACAGCGTGGCGATGATGGTTGCGCCGCCAACCGCGATCGCCTCCGATACGGCAGGCTGATAATTGGTGCAGGTCAATGACAGCTTATAGTGGCCGACCGGAACAGAGTCGAACTTAAAGTGGCCGGCGGAATCGGTGACCGTGTCGCGGCTCGTGCCGATGATCACGACGCGCACGCCGGGAATCGCGACGCCGTTCGCGGCATCCACGACCGTGCCAACGATGCTACCTTGGGGCGCAATAGGCGGTGGCGCCGCGCATACTGGGGCGGCGAAGCTTAGCGTTATCACGAGCGCGATTAACGCCCGCGTAACGCGAATAAAAGCAAAATTCACGCGAATCTCCTTCAGTAGACTGCAGAAAGTGATGACCGTGGTTGAGGCCACCATTCGGAGGTCCGCGTTTGCAGAGTCGAAGTGCGTGCGGCGTCCGGCGACGCCGCGGCGTCAAAACCTGACGCCAGAAGTCCCGGCCGCAGAGCCTGGGCGCGCCGGAGGATCGGCGCAAGAGCGTTCCGATGATCGTGGCGATCGCGTCGCGATACGAAATGAGCCAGCGCGCGATGGCGTAAACCAAGGCGCCGATCGCCGCGGCACAGAGCAGCGTCAAGCCGAGGCCGAGCGCGAGCGACCCGCCGAACGCATCGCCAAGCGTCGTTATCGGTGCGCCGGCAAGGCGGCCGTCCAAGCATTCCATCGCCGGAACGAAGCAGGCCGTCGCAATCGTGGAAATGAGAGCGAACGCCATGCTCGCTTTCGGATCGAGCGTCCTCGTTCGGAGACGCCCTCGCCATGAGGCCGCCAGCTCGCAGCAAACGCGCAAGCCGCGCGAAGCGAGAACGATCGCAAGCACGAGGGCGATCCCAGAGACCAGCCCGCGCGACGAGTGAATGACGTCGTCGTAGGTGTCGTGCGGAAGCGCGTAATCTCCGACGATGTCGATAACGTAGTGCGCGAGCGCGGCGGCACCGGCGGCAGCGCAGAGCGCCAGCAGCCCCAGCGTGCCAAGGCCGACGCGAACGGGAGGACCGCTCGAGCCCCGCGCCGTCGTCAACTCAAATGTACCCTCGGAACCTGCTTGACGTTGGCTTCGAGTGCATCAATGAAGCCTGGCGAGAGAAGCCGCTCGACGAGGCTCGATTCCGATTCTCGGTATCCCTCGTCGAGCAGCCGCCGTTTCAACGACGCGAGCCTCGCCTTTGCCGCCGGTCTGATTTGAAATGTGACTTTGATCGTTTCGTCTGGCACGAGCTTCCTCCAGCGTCAAATCAATCGAGTAACGACGAAGGTGACTTGCGCGCCTTGCAAGATTAGGGCGTCGGTGGGAATCACTGGTTGGCCCGGGGTGCCCCCGTAGACGAACCCGCCGCCGATCACGGTGAACGGATTTGCATAGACGTTCGTGAGATTCGTTCCGTAGAGCCCGTACTCGAATCCAGCATGCCGGTATGCCACGTGCGCGTTGAGCGTGGCGTACGGCGAGCGGTTCAGCTCGTTGTACCAGCCTTCGTAGTCGAGTTCCGCACCGTAGTTCAAGCCGAGCGGCGGCTCAGCTTCGAGCGCGAGATAGGCTTTGTGGAGCGGCTGGCCGAGTGTCTGTTCGCCGGCTGCCAGCGTGCCGTCTTGAATCGAGACCGGGATCACGGTGAGGAACGAGCTGTCGACGTCCCATCCGGCGCGCAGGTGCATGTCGCGCCCGAGCTGTTGATCGGCATGAACATCGATGCCGCGATAGACCCCGTTTCCGGCGTTGACCGGCATACTGATCGGGCACGCCACCGGATTGCGTTTCGTCTGACAATGCGGAATCGGGATCACGTTGAGCTGACTCGATGGCGCGCGCAGATTGGTTTGATAGAGATCCATCGAGAGGTGGAGCGGGTCCCGCGCCGTTCCGAAGATCTGTTCCATACCGATGTCGTACTCGGTCGCGTGGTCGGGCTGCAGATTCGGATTACCCGTGTAAATAACGCCGCCGACCGGGACGCGATCCGCCGCCGGCGGAACGACGAGCTCGGAGAGCTGCGGCGTTTGGAAGGTCGTGCCGACGGAGGCGCGCACCGCGGTATTTCCAGTCGGAGTCCAAACGAAGCCCGCGCGCGGATCGAAGCTCGTCCCGAAGGAGCTGAAGTTGCTCTGGTACGCGGCGAGCGAATAGTGGATGTGGCTCGACGGATCGCCATTATAGCGCAGCACCGCCGAGCGCTGCGTTTGCGAGAGCGGGAGCGTTTGGACCGGCGGGACGGCGCTGGGAAGAATGCCGGCCGGCACGATCGTCTGCGGGCTCGGTCCGAACGGCCCGCCGATCGGCTGGGCTTCCGCGACGACCTGCCCTTGGACGTAGTTCGTGGTGAGGTTCTCGGTTCCGAGATCGTACTTGAACGAGAGCACCCCGCTCGTGAAATGGTGGTCGAGCTCGAGCCAATCGTCACCGAGCGAGTCGTGTTGATTGTAGAGGTACTGCTGGGTCTCGGCTCCCGGACCGGCGACCGATTGCGATGCGAGCGTAGTGAGATGGCTGAACTGCACGAGCGTCGCAGGCGCGCCGTCGAGCTGCTCGTTGCCGAGCGGGATCTGCGCGTCGAGACCGTAGTTCGACTGATGGGCGCCGAGCCACGTGCCGGCGAAGCTTTGGTATCCGCTGCCCGTGGCGTTGTCGTCGAACGGAGAGAGGGTGCCGCCGCGCGCAACCGCGTCGCCGCCACCGCCGCTGAAGCCGGCCGGCGTGTAGTTGGTCAGCAGCGCCGATTCGTCTTTGCTGACGTTCTCGTTCCGATAGTCGAACTGGACGTAGCCGTAACCGGTCGGACCGCCGAGTTGGTAACGCAGCTTCGTCAAGATCGAGTTGCCGTTCGAGCTGCTGCCGACGCTCTGCAGCGTTTCGTCGCTACCGTCCAACGGCCGTGCGTCGCCCCCGGCGGAGGCTCCGCCGGGCGGAGGCGCGAGGATACTCTGATTTACCGATCCCCCGGAGCTCGTCGCGTGAAACGAAACGGCATAGCCCAAACGATCGTCGGTTCCAGTGGTTTGAACGGTTTCGCCGAACGTTCCATACGAGCCGCCGAAGAATCGCAGGAGCGAGTGCGGCGCGATCGTCGGCTCTAACGTGAGGATGTTGATGCCGCCGCCGATCGTGTTCGGTCCGATGAGCGACGACGGCGCGATGCCGTACAGCACCTGAACGTCCTGCAGCGCCGCCGGATCGAGCAACGAGAGGTCGAAGTCGCCCGTATTGCCGTTGTTCATTTGATGCCCGTCGATGTCGACCAGCGTTTCGGTCGGGTCGGGTCCTCGCACTGCGAAAGTCTCCGTCGCGTTGCTGCCGCCGCCGAGCGGAAGTACCGGCGTCACCGATAACTGAGGCCAGACCATCGAAGAGACCGCCGTGACGCCTCCCGCGGCGGCGCTCTGTGCGTTGAGCGTAGTGCTCGGTGCCGACGCCGTCGAGACCGTTTCGCCGGCCGACGCTTGCACGGTGCCGATGACCGTGAGCGAGTTGTTCGTCGCCGCCGACATTGCGATCTCGAGTTTCGAGTTAGAAGCGTCGACGGTGACGGTGCGTTGCGATATCGTCTCGTACCCGGGCGCCGCCGCGTGAAGCGCATACGTGCCGGCATTCACCCCGTGCAAGACGAAGCGGCCGTGCGCGTCGCTGCGAGTGCCGTGCGAAACGTTTTGAGCCGAAAGGACGATCGACGCGCCGGCGATCGGGGTTCCGTCGTTCGCGACGACGGAGCCGGTGACGTCGAGTGCGGCGCTCTGCGCCGACGCGACCCCGAAACCGGCGGTCGCGATCGCGGCTACCAGTGCCAAGGAGACGCACGCGCGAACGCATGCAATTGGAATTCCCATGGAGTGCTCCTGTAGACGAGTGCTTCGGTTGTAAAAGGGCTACGCGAAGCTAGTCTGAGGAGGTCCGCGCTTGGCAAGACGCAGCGCGTGAGGGGTGCGACGCCGCGGTGTTACCCGCTGCGCGATAAGGTCGTATTCGTGAGAAGTATCGCCGAGGTTGCGCCGGCGAAGCAGCGTTTCGATAATGCTCGCGACCGAGTCGCGATGGGAGATCAGCCAACGCGCAACCGCGTACACGAGCATGGTAACGGCGGTGGCGCAAACGAGCGTCGTGCCGAGACCGAGCGGAATCGAGCCGCCGAAGGCGTCGCCGATCCGTTGCACCGGCACGCCGTCGAGCCGGCCGTCGAGATATTCCATCGTGGGAACGAGCGCGACGCTTGCCGTAACGGCTCCGGCGAGCATGCCGAGCGTTTCGTGAAGGCGCAACGCCGGACGGAGCAAGCGCGTGCGATTCTTCGCCGCGATCTCGCAACAAATGCGCAAGCCGCGCGCAGCGAGCAGCACGGCGGCCACCAGCGCGATGCCGGTCAGCAGCTCGCGCGAGCCGTGGCGCAGATGATCGTAGCTATCGCGAGCGAGCGCATAGTCGCCGATGACGTCGATCGCGAGATGAGCCAGCGCCGCCCCGGCGGCCGCGGCGCACAATGCGAGGGAAACGATCGTTCGAAATCCGACGCGCACGCCTCGCGCTTCGACGCCGCGGATACCCATCCTACTCAAATGGAAGCGGGCCGATCGCACGATCGGCCCGCTCGGGTAAGGTACCGGACGGTTAGTGCGAGGAGGGCGCGATCCAGAGCGTCCCGCCTGCCCACTTGACTTCAACCGCGGCGCATTGCGTGGTCTGCGCTCCGCTGTAGGTGACGTCGTTGTAGAGGCTCAGGTTATGATTGATCGTCGCGCCGGGCGCGAACGATCCGACATCCTGAACGCGGCGCAGGTAATGCTGGGACGCGTTTCGGTATCCGACCAAAAACGTGACCGATGCAGCCGTCTTCTTGCCGAGGTTCACGTAGACGATGTTCGTGCCGCTCGCCATGTGGCTCATCGGCTTCGGCTTGTTGACGGTGCAGCTCTTGATGAGGACTGGCGCGGCAGCTTGCGCCGGCGCGATCGATGCCGTCGCGGCGGCGATGGTGACAAGCGCTGCCGCCGACAGGCGACCGAAGACATTCATGCGGTTCTCTCTCCCTAGCGAATTATGAAGTAAGCAGGTGGCGGCTTTCCTTCCAGCCGGGAGCCATACCTGCAGCGCCGGAGCGCCCGACATGAGGCTGCGCGCCCCCAGGTCGCCGACCAAAAAGCCGGGTAGACTGGAGATATGAGTAGCCAATTGCCTTACGACGATACCGACGACGACGCGATCGGGCCCGACGTTGCGCCGCGCGAGGAGCACCCGATCGATCCCGCGCGGGCCGTGCACGCCGAAGAAGATAAGTACGGGGAGAGCACTGGCGACGAAAACCGCGGGGACCAGCGCGACGAGCACCACGGCGAACCGGAGGACATCGTCTAGGCAACGCGGCTAGGGCACGTCGATTTCGGCAGCTTCTTCTCGGCGCAACTGCGCGATAAAGAGGCGCAGCTCTTGGGCGCGTTGCGCTCCGATGCTCTTTGCCGTCGCGGTGATCAGGCGCGGCGGAATTTTTTCGGCGAAGGTCTGCAGCGTCGCGACGGCGTGGTCGAAGCTCGCAGCTTTTTCACCCGTGAGCGCAATCATCCGTGCCGCGCCGATGTATCCGAGAAAATCGAGCGAATCGGCGTCGTGTAGAACGATCGCTTCCGGTTGCGAACCGGGGTTGCTGTAGAACATATGGCCGCGTTCGGCGGCCTGAACCGCCGAGAGCTTCGCCATCGGAAAGCCGGCGTCGCGCAGAATCGCGCCGCTTTGCTGCGCGGCACAGTCGCCGTGCTCCATCTGCTTGTCGGCGCACGGCATAAAGGCGGACATATCGTGCAGGAATGCGGCCGCAAAGAGCACGTCGAGATCGACGGTGAGGCGATCGTCTTTGGCCAGCTCGACGGCGAGCAAGTAGTTTCGCTCCGAGTGCTGCCAGCCCCACGCCGGATGAATGAAGCGCCCGTGCGCGAGTGCGAAGATTTTCTGCTTCCACGGCGCATCGAGCGGGATGCCGCCGGGTGTCGCAGCCGGCGGTGTCGTCGCGCCGACCGTACAGAGCATGGCAAGAACGAGAAGGGCGGCTTTTTGCATGCGGGCCTTATTCGAACGCCGGGTTCGCATCCATCTCAGACTCGGAGCGCACCAAAACGGAAATGCGGCCCGCGGCGGCCAATCTCTCTCCCCTTCGACGCGTTGGGAGGTAATATGCGACGTCTTCTTCTCGCTGTTTGGGTCATCGCCGTAGCGCTACTCGCCGCGGCCTGCGGCGGCGCCGTTCAACCACCGGGTGCCCTCGCGTCCGGGGACCTCTCGAGACTTCAGCACCCCAAGCACACGCCGCCCTTCCCTCCGCCGATACGGCATAGCATCACCGCCGCCGAGCGGTCACGCGCTCGCGCGGGCGGGTGGCAACAAGTCACGGCGCACGTCACCTGGGTCAGCGGGCCGGGAACGCAACTCCTGATGACCGACGGAACGGTGATGGTTCAGGATTCTTGCACGTCGAACTGGCATCGATTGACTCCGGACCAGACCGGAAGCTACGTCAATGGAACGTGGAGTAAGCCCGCCTCGATGCCGTCCGGGTACTCTCCCCTTTATTTTGCTTCGGCCGTGCTCCCCAACGGATATTTGATGGTCAACGGCGGTGAGTATAACGGCTCGGGCTGCAG
Source organism: Candidatus Cybelea sp. (assembly GCA_036732685.1). Lineage (GTDB taxonomy): Bacteria > Vulcanimicrobiota > Vulcanimicrobiia > Vulcanimicrobiales > Vulcanimicrobiaceae > Cybelea. The sequence goes on from DAINBY010000001.1 coordinate 178,017, forward strand.
CAGCAGCGAGACGAATCTCGGCGCGATTTACGATCCATTCAACGACACCTGGGCATCCGTTACCGGGCCTTCCGGCTGGGCCGATATCGGCGACGCGCAGAGTGTCGTACTGTCCAGCGGCACCTACATGCTCGGGAACTGCTGCTACGTCTACCAAGCGTTGCTCAACGCGGGATCGTCGACTTGGACGCAAACCGGCCCCGGCAATGGAAAGGGCGACGTGAACAGTGAGGAAGGTTGGGCGCTGCTACCCAACGGCAACGTGCTGACGGTGAACGTAGTCGCGGCGCAGTTCGCGCAACTCTATAACCCGAGCACGAACAAATGGACGTCGGCTGGCAAACTTCCGGTCAATATCGTGGCGGGAGATGAGATCGGACCGTCGACGCTGCGCCCCAATAACACCGTTTTCGTGGCCGGCGCGACCGGAGCAAACGTCGCCTATAACGTAAAGCGCGGAACCTGGACTCAAACGCAAAGCTTCCCGGTCGTCAACGGTATGCAGCTGGACGTCGCCGACGGGCCTTCTGCGTTGCTCACAAATGGTGACGTGATGATTCCTGCGAGCCCGGGCCTGTACAACGCGCCGGCCCTCTATTACGTGTTCGATGGAACCGCGCTTACGAGCATTGCGGCACCGCCCAATGCGCCGAACGACTCGACGTATAATACGCGGCTTCTCGTGCTCCCGACGGGACAAGTCATGGAGACCGACGGTTCGCACGACATCGAGATTTATACGAGCCGCGCGGGCGGCGGACGATATGCCCCCGTCATTGCATCGGTGCCTTCTACGCTGAACGCCGGCGGCACGTTCGCCGTCACTGGAACGGGCTTTAACGGAGTCTCACAGACGAGCATGTATGGCGACGATGCTCAACAAGCGACGAACTATCCGCTCGTGCGCATCGTCAACACCGCAAGCGGTATCGTCACCTACTGCCGCACGCACGGCACCAGCTTCATGGGCGTGGGTTCGAGCCAAAGCGTATCGACGTCGTTTGACGTTCCGTCAAGCGCCCCGGCGGGCAGCGGCACCCTGGTCGTCGTCGCAAACGGTATTCCATCGGCGCCGGTCAGCGTTACCGTAGACTCGTCGAGGCACCGCATTCGTTAACGCCGCAGTTCCTCGTAGCTAGCGATAGCCGACAACCTGTACGTGGCGAACACGACCGGCGGAAACGTCACGGTACGCGAAGGCATTGCCGTTCCGATGGCAGCGGTCGACGGCCCAAACGCCGTGCAATAACCGACGCAGCTGCCAATCGGGCGAACGTAAATCCTGAGTAGCCGATAAGCGAGCCTTCGCTTTTGCATCGGCTTAGATAGCGCAAAATCTAACGCGCTACCCGGGCACTTAGATCATGGAATCCTTTGCTTGCTCCGGTGCTGCGGAACGTGCTATAGTCTTCTCCCAACTCGATTACAGTGGCCCAAACGGCTTGGCCAAATTGATTAAAAACTGAAGTTCTGACGTAGGGAATCAACCAGGCTGGGCAATGGCTCACGCGGAGGCTTTCCATGGCAGACAAATCCGGAAGATTTCAGATACTCGTACCGCTTGATGCATCCGGAATCAAGGATCTCAAGCCGGATCGGCCGCTCAAGGTCGTAGCTTTCAGCCGAGACGGGGCCACCGTCGCTTCGACGGTGGCTCAACTGGACTCCCGAGGAGCCGGTCACGCGACGCTTGCGTTCGCCGAGCACCCTGGAGGCATTCGCGTTGTGGTCGGGCCCCACAATGCGTCGGACGAAGACCTCAAGCACCTTCAAACCCTCAGCATCAACGTCGCTCCCAACCAGTTTAAAGAGGGCGCGATTGCGCATCTCCCGTCGATCGTGATCTCTCCGTACTATTGGTGGTGGTGGCTTTGGTGGTGCCGGGACTACACGATCACGGGCCGGCTCGTCTGCGCCGACGGTAGTCCGGTACCGGGCGCGACGGTCTGCGCGTACGACGTGGACTGGTGGTGGTGGTGGTCGAGTGAAAGCCAGGTTGGCTGCGCGGTCACCGCTGCCGACGGCTCGTTTCAGATTAGCTTCCGCCGTTGTTGCGGATGGCTTTGGTGGTGGTGGTGGGAGCAACGGATTTGGCGCGTCAACGAGGTTCTCGCCGACCGGATCGTACCGCTGTTGCAAAAAGTGCCGGGCATTCGCAGGGTTCCGCTTCCCGACCCCGCCCCCGATTTTCAAGTCTTCCAGTCGCTCTTAGCTCAGACCGGGCAATCGCAGCGCCTCAACGCCGCACCATCTCGCCGGGCAGCCGTTGGAGGCTCCATCAATCCGAGTGCGCTTGAAGGGCTGCGGACGCAGCTGCTCTCGGTCCTACCAACGTCGCCAGAGTTCGAACGGCTCTGCGTGTGGCCGTGGTGTCCGTGGACGCCGTGGTGGAACTGCAACGCAAATATCGTCTTTCGTGCCACGCAGAACTGCCAAGGGCAGAGTACCGTCATTGTCGACGAGAGCATCTTACAGACGCGTTTCGACATCCCCACACAACTCAACGTCAACTTGGTAGCGAACGATCAAGCGTGCTGCCTCGCGCAGCCCTGCCAAGATGGGGATTGCCCACCCGGCAACTGCATGCTGCCGATCGACGTTTGCAACTACACCTCGGCACAAGTAGGTGGGAACCCCGGCGCGAGCGCGACACCGGCAACCGTCGGATATGGCAACCCCGGAGGCGCGACACCGGGCAGCCCGTTCGGCGACCGGCCTTTCTCCGAAGGCGTCCTTCTTTCGGCAACCTTCGGCGACACGTTCGACGGCGACTACTATGAATTCGAGTGGACGATGACGCCTTCCATTCCGAGTTCTTGGCAAGCGATGCCGCCCCCGGCCGATGGCGGTTTCGAACGCTACTATTGGGATACCTCACTCAACTCGCATGGCGTTTGGTTTAGTGCGCAGCCGATCAATTCTTCTTCAGAGGGGATGCGCAACGTCTTCGAGAGCCTGGCACACTACGCAGCAAACAACTCAATCGGAATCGGCTGGGACTCCTACAACCTCAATACGTTGATGTGGTGGCTGACCGACAATACCGGCCTTTCTAACGGCACGTACTACCTGCGCCTGAAGGCTTGGACGAGGCCGGGAGAAACGGGCGACCTGACCGATCCGAGGATCGTGCCCTTCTGCGGCCCCGAAGAGGAGCCGAACTACGTCGCGATTACGATCGAAAATCGCGTGGATACAGGACCGGCAGCGGGACACCCCACCGATCATCCGTGCGGCTCCGGAACGGTACACGTTTGCACGACGGAACCGGACAACAACATCTTCTCAGTGACGATCGCCGGTCAGACCGTTGGTCCGTGCGCGATCGTCAACGCCAAGGATACCGATCCGGTCGAGATCAACTTCATGGTCCACGATTCGGCCGGCATGCTTGCGTATTATGCGCTCGCGTGCAACTACGGTCTGGACCAAGTCGTAGACCTCGTCTGTTCCAACAACGGCGTACCAACGGCCAGCATGGGAATCGAGACCGGGCCCGGGAGCATCGTTCCGGGGCCGTCGGCGAGCTTCGTGACGAGTTGGGTTGGCCCAGCGGCCCAAATCGGACCGGATTACGGCTCGGCGCTAGGGCAAGGCGCTACCTCGCCGATTTGGAACGGCGGCACGCTGACGTTAACGACGACGGTTGGCGCGATCTTCCCGGAGCCGTGTCCGTCGGCGTGTGCTTACGAGCTACAGCTCTGGACGTACAAGCGCAATGTCGTCGAATGCGACGACGAAAACTACTACTACAACCTCACGCAATTGAGCTTGACGGTCATCAAGGCAGAGCCGTGCTAGGGCGGCGCTGTTGCGGCGGAGCTCTTACGGGCTGATCCTTGGGAGTCTCGGCGTGTGGCGAACGACGCACTTGCTGCACGCCGAGGACGGCCCATGGGATCTGCTCGTGCGGTTACGGCGAACGCTGAAGCCGGAGCCTTCTCACGGCTTATTCGATTGCTTCTACTGTCTGAGCGTGTGGGTCGCGCTTCCCTTTGCCTGGGTCATCGGCCGGAACTGGAAAGAGCGGCTGCTATTATGGCCGGCGCTATCGGGCGGAAGTATCCTGTTGCATCAGGCGGCGTTTGCGACGGGAACGTATCCGCCGGCAACGTACTTCGAAGATAAGGAGTCAGACGATGTGCTGCGGCAGGAATCCGATTCTCTTCTCCCAGAGCAAGCTTTCTCTACCGGCGCGTAGGGCGGATCACGCATCGCCTCCCGCACGTGTACCGCGCAGCAACGTTGCCTACTTTGAGTACAACGGTAAGACCGCGTTGACGGTTATCGGGCCGGTCTCCGGGGTGCGATATCGCTTCGCCGCGCCGGGAAGCCGCGTAGCGGTCGATCCTCGCGATCGTCGGTCGCTCGCGGCGGTTCGCCATCTCGCACAGGTTCGCAGCCTGTAGCGCGAGTTGGGATGCGGCGAAGGCCGCCGGGCGGCGTTCGCCGAGGGAACCTGTGGCTGGCTCGCTTAAGAGGCGAGCATGAGTACCGCCGCCTGGCGTGCGGTGATCCTAACGCTGTGCGCGATCGCAGCGATCGGCGCCGTCGTTGAATTTTTCGGCGCGAGCGGCCTAGGGCGGCCAGCCTCTTCGATGGGGATCTGGGGCAACACGCTGGCGACTTCTTCTGAGCCGTTTTATTTTCGCGTGGGCTCCATCGACCCGGGGCGCGCGTCGGCCCGCGCCGGTCTGCGCCAGGGCGATCTCGTTGATATTCGTCGAAACTCACCGATCGAGCGCTTCGGCCTTTTCGGGCAGCCGTTAGCTGGACGGTCCGTTACGCTCTGGGTTCGTCGCGGCTCGGCGGAGACGTCGGCGACCGTAACGCCGCTGCCTCTCGGGCGTTCCGCCCCGTTTTGGGACACCTTTCTCACGTGGCCGGGCATGGTGTGGTGCGTTTTCTTCGCCGGCGTGATCGCGTGGCGGCGACCGCACGTTCGCGAGATGCGGCTGCTCTCTTTGACCCTCGTTTCGTTGGCGTTCTGGTTCCTAACCAACAGCTTCTCGTATGCTGCGCCGTGGCTTTGGATCTATGTTGCGGTCGGTTCCCTCAACGTCTTTGGCCCGATAGCGGTAGCAATTTGGGCGGCTTGTGCGAACTCGCTTGCCGCTCCGCTCTCACCGCTGCGGCGGGCGGCGGCACAAACGTGCTACGTCCTCGTCGCCGCTTCGATTGCGCTCAACGCAGCGAGGTTCGCCGGCATCTTCACGCTCTGGATCGACCCCATCGCTCTCTCCCGGCCCGCGACGAGACTCATCCTGCTCCTGGCCATTCTTAGCGCGCTCGCGTGCGGCATGCTAGCGATTGCGGCATCGGGCCGCACCGATCGACTGCGATCGGCCTGGTTGATGGTACCTCCGGCCGTACTCTTCATCGCGGTTTACGTCGGACAGAACGTTCAGTCGCTGACGGCGTCGTACGCCTTGTGGCTCGCGATCAACTTCGCGGCCACGGCCGCCGTGTTTGCAACGCCCGTCGCGCTGACATACGCCGCGCTGAGCCGGCGGCTGATGGACGTCGGATTCGTGCTCAACCGCGCGGTTGTGTTCGGCATAGTTTCGAGCATCGTAGTAGGGGCCTTCGTATTGACCGAATGGATCGCAAGCGCGTGGTTCGTTAACGCTAGTCACAGCAGTGGCGTCGTAGCCGGTGCGGCCATCGCCCTCGCACTTGGCCTCTCGATGCGCTACATCCACAGATACGTGGACCGTTTCGTCGACCGGGTCTTCTTTCGCAAGCGGCACGAGGACGAGGCGGCGCTGCGACAATTTGCCCACGAGGCTTCGTATATCACGGATCGCAACGTACTGCTCGATCGAGCCGTGCAGAAAGTCCGCGAACACACCACCGCGCAAGACGCCTCGATCCTGACCTTCGGCGGCGACGGCACCTACGTATCGGCGACCGGCAACGGCGAACGAACCATCGTTAGCGAAAACGATCCCGCCATCGTTGCGATGCACGCGTGGAATAGACCCGTCGACCTGCATCGCATCGGTGATTCACGGTTGCATGGCGAACTCGCGTTCCCGATGATCTTGCGCGGCGAGCTCCTAGGCACGCTCGTCTGCAAACCAAAACGTGACGGCGAGGCATACGCACCCGACGAGTCCGATGCGCTGCAAGCGATGGCACAGGGTGTCGGCGCAATGCTGGCGACGCTCTCAAGCCGCAATGGAGACGAACCTTCAGTGCGTGAACTGCTGGTGCGCATCCTCGAACGCCTGCCTCCCGCGCCTTCGTAATGCTTCATTAACCGCTCGAAAGGAGGCGATTGTATGATTCCGGCATCTAGGCTCACCCGTCTTGCGATGACAGTGGTCGCGCTCACCACTTCCTGCCTATTCTTGCAGGGTCAAGCGGTGCAACCGGGTCTGTTCACGATCGGCGATCCCTCTCCCGATCTAAAGTTCGGTGTGCCCGCCGCCGGCCAGATGGGTAGCGCCGGGCGCATAGTAAGCCTAATAATGGCTCCGGACGGCCAGACTCTCTACGCGGCTGCGGAGATCTCGGGCGTATGGAAGTCAACGGATGGAGCACATACGTGGACGCACGCGAGCAACGGAGTGTTAAACGGAAGGACCGCGAGCCACGCTTCGCTTGCGGTTGATGCGCAAAGTTCAAATCGGTTGCTCTATGCGAGCGGCGCCGATGACGGACGGCCTGGTCATCCTTACGGCGGTCTATGGGTCTCGAACGACTCCGCCGCAACTTGGGCTCACGTCAAACTCTGCTCAGGCGATACGATAATTAGAAGCGTGATCTTTGCCTCGGGCCAGCCATACGTCGCGACGCAGTGCGGCTTGTGGACGACCACAAGCCCGAACATGGCGACGGGGAGTTGGACCGAGCTTTCAAACTGGCCGCAAGACACGGAGATTCGGGAGATGGCCAACGGGGGTAACGGGACCGTCTTTACGTGTGCTGCGACGAGCTCCGGTACGACCATTTATCGAATTTCAAATCTCCCTGCCGCGTCATTTACTCCGCGAGCGCTGCCTGGCGAGTGTTTTTCGCTGGCGCCCGCCCCGACCGGAAGCGGGACTGCGGGAGACTCGGTCGTTGTCGCCTATAAAACTACGCCACAAATTCCCAATCAACAATCTTGTCAGCCCCATCCGCCAAACGAGTGCGTCGAGGTCGCCGTCCTGGATCTGGAGACCGGAGGGTCGCAGCTTCTCGGTAGCGACCTGGCCGAACTCTGTTGCGGTCGGCCTCAGGTGCGGACTGCGCAGGTTGCGAGCGCGTCGTCAGGCTTGTTGCCCGGTGTCGCGTACGATGTGTACGCGACAGATGGCTGTAGATGGTTCGCATTCACTCCGAGTGCCTCGCCGACGTCCGCAAGTTGGAATCCCATCATGCCGCGCGGAACCGGCGAGTGCACCGGCGCGACGGGTATACACCCCGACGCGTGGGACATGGCCTTTGGCCCAAACTACGATCCGCCCAGCGGAAAATGCACCGCCTACGCATCGACCGATGGAGGGGTTTATGCGAGCGACGAAACAGCTCGCGTGTCTGCGGGCGGCTGCGTATCGGACTGGGTCTTCGCACAATCCGGGTTGCATGCGCTAAGCAGCAATACCATGGGTGGAATCCCGTTGCCGCTCTACCCAAATACTGCCTATCTCTTCCTCCCAACCGGCGACAATGACGTCTGGGCGCGACCCTATCCCGTAGGTTTCTCACAATCCATGTGGTTTCCAATGCGTGACAATTTGGGCGACGCGGGCCAAACGCTCGTCGACCCGCTGGCACCGGAATACGTGCAAGGATCTCGCAACAACGATTACCGTCTCGCGCTGGGGGCCGTGAGTTCCCCAACACAGCCGACACCCGCTAACATCGTACCGGCGCCCAGTAATGCGCCCTGTACCAGTGCGAACGGAACTTGCTACGAAAACGGGGTCTTCGGAGCCCCAGGTAACGGCGGAATTGCCGCGGTGCTCACACTGCCCGGCGCGCCCGACGTACCAACATATGCGGCGGACTTCGTCGCCGTCGCGGCGGTCAACGTTGCGGCGTCGCCGGTGCCGACGCCGTCGCGTGGGCCAGATATGGTTCTACGATGCGAGGGGCAGGCGTGCAGTGGACCAGGTCTTCGTTGGACCGACCAATCACCGTCGTCTCACTTCGATTATGGTATCACCAAGGTGCTGGCATCCGGAGGACACGCCGCTCCGGTGATCTACGTGCTAACGCCGAGACTTCACGATCCGCACCCGGGACAGATTTGGCGCAGCAGCCCGGCCGGCACCCTACCGGTTACATGGACGCTCGCAAACGGTAGTGGTACCACGTCATTGAAGAACCCAGTCAATTTCTTCGTGAACCCGTACGCACCCAAAGAGCTTTACGCAGTCGACGCCGGCGACAACACTATAAAGGCGAGCACCGACGGCGGAGAAAGCTGGAGCCTTCAGTGGACGCTCACCCAGTTTGCAACCAACAGTCAAGTGGGAACGGGCAACGCCTATTCCTTCGGCTGCGCCAGCGGTGACAGCGGACCGCCGTACAGTCCGTACAGTGGTGGCTGCGCGTTGAGCGGTATGTCGTTCGACCCGTTTAGCCCGACGCTGCGCGTCGCGACGTCTGAATTTGGCGGCCTTGCATTCTCCCGCGATTCGGGTATCGACTGGATGCCACTGAACGTGACCAACAATGTGACTTCGGCGGGTAGTACGTTGACCGAGCAAGTCAACTCCGCGTTCTACTACTACCCAAAGGAGACGATCTACGCGGCGCTCCACGGCAGCAGCATGCTTTCCGTCACGGGGCCATTTCCAGTACTCGAGCAGATGACCCTAATCTATCCACCCAGCGCCGCAACGCGTGTCCTCGTGAGCGTAAGTCCAATCGGTCTCTGGTTTTGGCTTACGAAGGATCGCGACGGGTCGTTCTCTGGAACGTTCCTCTTTGATTCCTCAAAGTATAAGCAGCTAACCGTTGAGTTTGGGACCTCCGCCTTCACTTCGCAACAAATGACCTACACTCTGACGGCGGCGGAATTGTTGAGTGGCGTGGCCTCTCGGACCTGTACGCAGTGCGCGCCATAACGGCCGCCCCATCACGCGGCGCCGGCGGCTCTACCACAAGATGACGATCTCTCCGTCACCCGAGTGTTTGCCCGGGTGCATATACACGTTGCCGGCGCTCTTTTCTACGAACGACGAACCGCCGCCACCGCCACCGCCCGCTGCCGCGTATTCGCTGGGGCTGCTGCCGTAGACGCCGCCGCCGCCACCCCCGCCTCCGCCGTAATACCCGCCTGCTCCGCCGCCGCCGAGGTCGCCGCAACTGCTAAGCTTTCCGCCCGCAGCGCCGCCGATGCCTAACTCTCCGTTTGAGCCGCCGCAGATAATGGCCCCGCCTGCGCCGCCACGCCCGCCGGCGCCCTGCCTGCCGCCGCTGCCGCCGCTTCCACCGAAGGAGCCGCGAGCGTCACCGCCCAGTCCGCCCCGCCGCTTTCCGCCGATGCCGCCGTCGCCGCCTGGGCTGTATCCGCAACTGGTAGTGATACAGGCGCCTGCCTCGCCCCCGCCGCCACCACCGCCGCCGACGATAACGCGGTTCGCAAGTTGATCGCCTTCCTGCCTAACATCGGAGGCGCCGCCGCCGTAGCCGCCATAATTGCTGCCCGGGCCGCCACCGTTAAAGCCGCCGTTGCTGCCGCTCCCGCCAACGAAGATCGCCAAGGTTTCTCGCGGGGTCACGGATATCGTGGCCCTCACGCGACTCCCCAGGCCGCCCGCGGACGCATAGCTGCCGTATCCATAGTCGTAGCCTGGGCCGCCGCTCGCGCCGTCAACCGTGACGGTGATCTGCGTTACGCCGGCCGGCACCTTGAACTTCTGTTCGCTGCCGGTATACGCAAACGTCTGTTTTGACGCGAAGGTGCCGCGTTGCCCGAAAGGCGCAACATCGGCGGCGCTCTGCGCGCCTCCGCAGCCCGCCAACAACGCAGCAATCACGCCTCCGCTAAAGGCACAGCGCAGACAAATGAGGCTCTTCATGTTCTCTCCCTCGGCGCCATCGCAGTTCGCCGCGAGTTAATCGTACTCCAAACGATGACCCAGGTCTATAACGAACCCGACTATGGTATGTGGTGGGCCAGGAGCTACCTTCATGGGAGCCGGATACGATGCTTTCCGTGGTGACGTTCCATTAAGCAAACGTTCGAGATCAGACTCGCTCACCTTATATTTTAGATTGTGCGCGATGCGGTTTCGCATATCAATAATTGCCTGAAGCAACTGGCGATGATCCGGCACGAGCAAGCTTAACGCTTCGAGAAGATCGAGTTTGAACGAGAGGCTTCGTCGGCGAATGAACTCCGGTTTTACAAGACTGCGCTGCGAGGCGCTCGCAGTTGCAGTGGCGCCACGAACAGCGGCGGGGCGGCTAGGGCGACTATATCTTCACCTTGCTGACCGTCGCACCCAATGGAAAATCGAAACCGCCGGTGATGGTTTTCTTCGCCGAACCTCCTGCCGGGTACGCCCAGATTCCAACGTCGTTTGTCACGGGTTCCGGTACGATAACGTTTGCCTGCTCGATCCAGAACTGTTCGGAGCCACCGGAACCGTTCAGTGGCGTCGAGCCGACTTTCGTGCCCTTCTCTCCGTTTATGGCAAACTGATAGATTGTTCCCGCTCCCTCGGTATTATTTCCGACCGCCAGGTGCTTGCCGTCCCACTGAACGCCGCCCGCTCCACTAAAGGTTTGGTTCAGCGTGATCTTCTTAAAAAAAGTTCTCCCGCTTGGAATCTCGGAGAATTTCAATCCACCGCTGCTGATATCTTGCCCGTCGACGAAGAGGTTCCCCGCATTATCGTAGCCGCAATACTCTTCGTGGTAGATCTTCGAATCCGTGCGATACGTCGGACTGCCCTTGGCGTCCTTATAGATCGCAACGTTGCCTCGGTTGCTAGAAGTCGTTGAATAATTCGTGACGGCGAGATTTCCGGTCTTTGGATCGACGGAGCACCCTTGTGCCAAGCCCGCATCCTTCAGAGTCGCGATTGGCGTCGTCCCGCCGTGCGCGTACTCGAGGATACCGCTTTTGCTTGTGATGAAAACGTCCCCGCTCTTGTCGACGCACTCACCGGCCGGGGACGAGAAGCCTGTCAGCGTCCCCTTCAACCTGTCGTGCGGATAGGAGTATACGTAAACGTCGCCGTTAAGCCAGCTGGAGAGGTAGAGGAGGTCGTTCGTCTTCGCGTCGGGGGCCATCCACGAACGGCCACGGTCCGGATGCGCGGCCGACGCCGCGACGCTCCAAGGTGGGAGGCCGACCGCACTCTGCTGCATCGCGGTCGAGGGAGCGAGTTGCGAGGCGCCGCTACTACAGGCGACGAGCAGAGCGCCGGCCAGCATAAGGCAAACTGTGTATCGGGTCCAACCAGAAATCTTCACGGACAAATTGCTCCTTATACTTTGGCGCTAAACCAAACTCAGGCCATTCGATCGCAGAATCTTCGGCGTCTTGACGGTAGGTCTTTCCGAGACCCACGACGCCGACGATTTGATATTCGGTGAACCGGAACTTGCGCTTGTTGGCGTTTAATGAGTACCCGTCAACGCGACTGGCGTTCCGGAACCTCCATTCATGGCCGTCCTGGGCTTTGTAAGACCGGCAACTCGCGCAGTCGTAAAGAGCTTTATATGCCGGCGATCGTTGCTCTTCGGTTCAATCCAAAAGGCTAAGGCGGCGGGAGCGTTTTGACTTGGCGGGAGCGTGTAGGAATCGAACCTACCAGTCGCCTTGCGACGACCTCAGCGGTTTTGAAGACCGTGCGGGCCACCAGACCCGTACGCTCCCATGTGTGCGGTCCGCGGAATCATATATCTATCAGATGGCACCTAGCGTGATAGAGCCGAACGTATAAGTCGTGTTGGAATACCGTTCCCTCATCATATTTCCCGCCCCCTGCGAGTCCGCGAATCTCGTCCGGCGTTCGACTTCGCAAGCTGGCTCGTTCAAAGCCAGTTACTCCGGAGATTGGAACGTCCACAAAAGGTCGGTGCGAACGTTGTGCGATCGATGGAAGTTCCACGGCTCTGCAAGCGCGGCTTTCCTCGGTTCGAGTAGGGAAAGCGGCGTCGTCCAAGGAGGTTTCGGCGAAGGCGAGGCCGTCTTCAGGGAATCGTCCACGGGTAGCGGCACGGTCCACTTCGCCTGCGGCGGAACGAAGAGGGGCACCTACAGAGATAATTGGAGCGGCACGCTCTTTTATTAGAGAGCGCGTTTGCGCTATGATGTGCCTGGAGGAGGTGCCGATGATTCGCACGTATGTCGCGCGTCTTTTCGCGCTTGCATTGCTTGCCGGCTGCTCGGGGAGCAACCTGGCTCCCGCGGTCCCTGGGGGAGTTGCCGCGCCGGCGGCGTGGGCTCTGCCGGCAGCGACAAAGCAAAAGGTATACTGGACGCTCTTTGCCGGTTCGCAACATCCGCAGGTCGAGATTGGGGCCGTCCCGCTCACGAAGAAATCGAAGGTCGTCAACGTTGGAAGCAGCGCAAAGAACGATCTCATCTATACCAGTGGCGTTACGTTCCACGATAACCGGCTCTGGATCTTGTCGTTCGGTCAGAGCGGCGGGCAGCCGAGCTCGGTGCTCGTCTTCGACCTGCCGCTCAAGGATACGTCCGCGCCGCGTTACACGTTCGTGCTGGGCAATACCAACGGGGCCGATGCGCTTGCCTTCGATCCTTCAGGTCGTCTTTGGGTGAGTTCCCCCGGTTACCACACGATTGTGGAATACAAAGGGCCGTTTACGAAGAGCGGCACGTTGAAACCCGTGAAAACGATCAACGGCGGGAACTTTCTTTCGTACGCAATCGCAATCGATAAGGCTGGCGCTCTTTACGCTCCAGTCGTCAACGGCAGCTCGAATCAGTCCATTGCGGTCCTGAAGCCGCCGTACAACGGGAAGCCCTACTTCCTGACCGGGCTCGCCAAATCGGGTGGCTTGGGATTCGACAAGAACGGCAATCTCTACGCTTCGATCAACGGAACCTCCCCAACGACGGCGCTCGTACGTTACAATGCGGACAATCTCAAAAAGGGCGCCAAACCGAACATCGTCGATTCGGCCGGCTTGCCGGCCAGCTCGTATTTAGCATCGCTCGCCTTCACCGCCAAAGGCGATCTGTACGTCGCTAATTGCGGGAACACCGGAAGCGCCGGCATCGACGTCTACCCGCTGGGCAGCAAGCAGTTCGGTTCGAAGCTCGCACCGTCGATCGAGTATAGCAATGCCGATATCGCCGGCGCGGGCTGCGCCTGGGGCATCGCCGTACACTAAGTCGGCGGCTTAGGCGGGGAAGGCCGCAACGCCGACGGGATTTCCGAGGTGATTGGAGTGGTTACTAGGTTCGGCAGCTGACCATCCAGTCGATTCCGTATTTGTCGGTGAGCATTCCGAACTTCGCGCCCCAGAACGCATCGGTCAGCGGCATCTCGACCTGCCCGCCGTCCGCGAGGTGGTTGAAAACACGCTCCGCTTCCGCGAGGTCCGATGTGGCGATGGAGAGCGAGATTGGCCCTTCGCCGTATGTTTTGCCTGGAGAAGCGTCCGACGCCATGAACGAAACGCCGGGCGATTTAAAGCTCGCATGCATTACGCGATTTGCGGTCTCCGGTGTAACGGGAGGTCCCTCGGCGTCTTTTGGCATTTCGCTCCAGCGCGAAAGACCCTCGATCTCGCCGCCAAACGCTGCCTTGTAGAAGTTGAGAGCTTCCTCGCAGTTGCCGCTAAACAAGAGGTAGGGTTCGAGTTGCATCGTTCTGCTTTCTGTCAAGCTTTGAAGTGTCGAACCGCGACCATTGGCGACCTACCCCGAGAAGCCCTAGAATCGGTGACCCGCCAAGATTACGGCGGCGAACCGCCTTTGATGGATCCGTAGACGAACGGGACGTGCGCCGGCGTAATGATTCGAGCGATGTCGCGCACCATGACGCTAGCCACGCCCTCGACCGGCTCCGGCGCCTGATAGGTGATCCACGCAACGATCGTGACGCCGGTAGCGGGAGAATAATAATCCGCGGTGTTGTAGCCCGGAAGCGCCCCGGTGTAGCCGTACCAGCCTTCACTGCAGGTGATGCCCAAACCAAACGAAGTGTTTCCCAGAAACGGAATGCAATCGATCAAGTCGCGGTAGGTCGACGCCCCACTCGCTTTACCGGTCGCGTAGAGCTTGATCCAGCGCCGGATATCGCTCATATCCGAGATCATCGCGCCGGCCGACCACATGAACGCGACCGGAACCGTATTGCTGACGTCTTGCCAGTTGCGCTGCTCGTCGAGCGTGTAGCCGCGCGCCCAGGGGCTGGGCATTGCCTCCGTGAGCGGAAACGAGGTCTGCGTCAATCCAAACGGCACCAAAAGCCGCTTGCGGATCTGATTTCCAACGGTGTCGTGCGTTAGGCTTTCGATGATGAGGCCGAGCAGAATGTAGTTGGTATTGCTATAGCGGTAGCCTTTACCGGGGACGAAATACGGCTTCTGTTTCACCGCCCACCCCACGAGCACGCGCGGCTCGTAATTCTTCGGCACCCTCCAGTTCAGCGCCGCGAATTCCGGCGTATCGTACGCTTCGAAGAGGCCGCTGCGCATGTCGCAGAGCTCGCGCACCGTGATGTTCTTTGCGTTCGGAATCGTCACGTGCAGCGCGAAGCGACTGAGCGGATCGTCGAGGCTAAGTCTTTTTTCGCCGACCAGTTGGAGCAGAACGCTGACCACAAACGTCTTGGTATTGCTGCCGATTCGGAAATGATCGGCGGTATTCAGTGGCACCCGCTTGCCAAGATCGGCATAGCCGAACGCGCGCACGAAGCTGCCGCCGTCTCGATCCCAAATGCCGATCAGTGCTGCCGGAAGCGGCGTTTGGCCGCCGAAGCGCTTGCGATCCTTTTCGATCGCGGCCACGATCGCGGATTGAGTGGCCCGGCTCGTTACCGAAATCGCCCCTTGGGCGGCAGCGCCGGCCGACGCGACGAGCACGCATCCATAGACGAACGCGGCAAACAACAACGAATGTCTGTGCACGCAGTCCTTTTGTCTCCAATCTCTTCGCCGCCCTGCCACGGATCGGCGCGCCGGAAGGCGCGCGTACCGCCACACCCGAACGGCGCACGGCGGGAGGCATTCATGCATCAACGTTCGCAGCGCTTCGTCCGCGTAACGGCGGCATTGGCGGCATTCGCACTGCTCTCGAATTTTGCCGCGTCGACGGTTCCCGTCGACGCCGGCGCTGCGCCGAGTACGGCCGCGAGCGGCGTGCCTTCCGACATCCGCGCAATCCTCGACAAACCGCGCTACAAGAACGGCGTCTGGGGGCTGCGCGTTCTCGACGGCGACAGAGTCCTGCTCGATCTCAACTCGCAACGGTTGTTCTATATCGGTTCCGTTCGCAAGATCTTCAGCGTCGGACAGTTGCTCAATGCGGTCGGTCCCGATCACACCTACGACACGCCGGTCTATCGGTCGGGCGCGCTCGATGGCAACGGCGTCTTGCACGGCAATCTGATCGTGGTTGCCTCCGCCGATCTCACGATGGGAGGGCGCAAGAATCCCGACGGAACGATCGCGGTCAGCGACTGGGATCACAACGAGGCCGACGGTTTGGGGAACGCCATCTTAACCAAGCCAAACCCGCTCGCTGGTTACGCGACGCTTGCGCGTGCCGTGCGCGCGGCCGGCATCAAGCGGGTCACCGGCAACGTCGTCATCGACGATCGCCTCTTCCAGCCGTTCTTCTTCCGGGGGCAGTTCTACGTTCGACCGGTCTTCGTCAACGACGACGTCGTCGACGTCTCGATCGTTCCCGGCGGCACGCCGGGTTCGCCGGCGAACCTCACGACGCGTCCGATTTCGGCGGCGCTGCGCGTGGTCAACCGACTTCGCGTCGGTGCGCCGAAAACCAAAGATACGCTTAAGATCGACCCCGAACTACCGGCCTGTATCGGTAAGCCCGGCTGTACCGCGACGATCTCGGGCGCGCTTCCAAGCGACTACAAACCCCCGCTCACCGGGCAGCCGGCGCTCGTGCAGACGGTTCGCATCGTCCAACCCGCGAACTACGCGCGCTCCGTCTTCATCGAACTCCTGCGAGCGGCGGGCGTTACGGTGGCCGCGCCGGTGGCCGCGCAGAATCCCGTCGCATTGCTGCCGCCCAAACGCTCCTACCAAGCCGCTGACAAGGTCGCCGAGCTGACCGGCATGCGGTACGGTCAAGACGCCAAGTTCGTGCTCAAGATCAGTTACAACATTGGTGCCGACACCAGCCTGGTGCTGCTCGGCGTCAAGAATGGCGCCAATTCGATGGATTCCGCGCTGGCCTTCGAGCGCAAGAATCTCGCCGCGAGATGGGGCATCGCGAGCGATCAATATCACTTCGTCGACGGAAGCGGCGGCGGCGAAACGACCGCGAGGGACATCGCCGTCACGAAAATGCTCGACGAGCTCGCCAAGAGCCCCGCCTCACAAGCGTTCGTCGACGCGCTGCCGATTTTGGGGGTTGACGGATCGCTCGGATTCGTGAAGGATTTTCAATCGGATCCCACGCTGGCGGGCGCCGCCGGAAACGTGCGTGCAAAAACGGGAACCTACGTCGGACCTTCCGCGACCGGCAGCATGGAACTCAAGGCGCAAGCCCTCGGCGGCTACATCACCACGAAGCGCGGCCATCACCTCACGTTCCAGCTCGTGGTCAACAACATCCCGATCGAGAAGATTCTCGACCTCATCGGCGTTTTTCAAGATCAGGGCGCGATCGCGGCGATGCTCTGGCGAGATTACTAGGCTACATATCGTTGCCGGCGATCTTGTTGTGAACGCTGCCCGGCTTCACGACGATCGGACGCCGAGAGTTCGGCAGGGTCTTATTGCCGCCGCGGTCCAAGCCGATCCAGTTGCCGACCACCGCCGTGTAACCGCTGCCTGGCCCCAGCGTTACGCCGTTGCCGACGTTGCCGCTAATGATGTTCTTCTTGGGCTGATTTTGATCGGTCGTGACGCCGCCGATGCGATTGTGCACGGCGTATGCTCCGACGTAGATGCCGCCAAGGTAGTTGGAGAGCGCAAACCGCGCTAGAACGTCGACGCCGACGTAACTGTTGAAGACCTTGTTGTCGTGCGCGCCGTCCATGATGGCCAACCCATAGCCGAGGTTGCCCGAGAACGTGTTCTGCGGGATTACCGAGTGGTAATAGTCGCCGATAGCGTTGTCGTGCGCGCTCCCATCGATGAGCAAACCGTCGTTGCCGTTGGGGAGCAGACCGCTGCCTTTGGTGTTCAAGCCCATGATGTTCGGGCCGACGGTGACTCCCGACGCATCGCCACCGATCTCGAGACCATTGTTCATGTTGCCGGAGAGCACGTTGGTGCGCACCGTTTGATTGCCGCCGGTTGCGGTGATGAGCACCCCGTCGTTGCCGTTCGGAGCCGCGCCCTTAAAGGCGAGCAGCCCGCCGAACGTGTTGAAGGTGATGAACCCCGAGACGCTCCCCGCGACCTCGATGCCGTTGCGCACGTTCCCCGCCGACACGTTACCGAGGGGAATCACGCCGCCAACCTGCGGGTTACTCGAGGAACCGTCGATCAGGACGCCGTCGCGATTGTTGGCGACGACATTCGCGTTGTTGGCGCCGATGCCGAAGAAATTCCCCTGAACGACCGCGTCGTCGGAGTTGGTGATCGCAAGGCCGTTTCCGCGGTTTCCACTGAGGACGTTGTAATAGACGAACGGGTTGTTCACGAACTTGCAGCCGATCAGCGCGTTCTCCGCCGAATCGACGATTCGCACGCCGTCGCCGTCGTTCGCGATAGCGGCGTCGCCATTTTGCGACGTCCCGACGAAGTTTCCGTTGAGCACGTTCTTTTGTGAGCCGGCGTCGATCAGAATGCCGTTTTGACCGTTGCCCGAAACGAGATTGCCATCGGGCGGGACCACGAAAACGGGAGTTACCGTTCCTTTGTCACCGGTCGGATTGTTCGCCTGGCCGGTCGCGGTATCCACAAACCGCGTGCCGCCAATCTCGTTGCCGCTCGACGCGGCGGTGATCCAGATGCCGTTCTTGCCGTTGGGAATCGCAAACTTGCCGTTGACGCTCGTCCCGATGCGATTGGCCGCAATCACGTTATCCGACGACCCGTGAAGGCTGACGCCGTTACCCGCGTTGCCCGAAACGACGTTGGCGATCGCGCCCGCCGCGCCCGACTTGTTCGCGCCGATCGTATTGCTCGACGAACCCGCGGAGAGATAGATGCCGTCGCCGGCATTGCCGTATGGCGCTCCATCGAGGTTCAATCCGACGTAGTTCAAGTTTACCGTCACGGAACCGGCGTCGAGCGTCACGCCGTTTCCTCGTGCATTGGCAATCGCAAGGCCGAGTAGCTTCGATCCGGTCGATCCGCCGGCGAAGGTTAATCCCGCGTGGCCGTTCGCGTCGATCTCGACGACCGGCCGCGTGGCGTATCCCGGAGCGGAGGTACCATCGATGGTCACGGCTCGCGCGACGTCGGGGAGGTCGGATGCGAGCGTTATCACGCCGCGCACCGAGAACGTGACGACGGCGTGGGCGGCGTGACTGGCGTTGACCTGCGTAATCGCCGCGCGCAGCGAGCCCGCGCCCGAATCTTTGGTCGTGGAGACGACCACGGCGAGCGCAGGACGTACGCTTCGCTGGAAGCTTGCTTGCGAAATCGGGGTTATTGGGGTGCCTTGCGACGCGCATCCTGAGGCGATCGAGGCGCCGAACAAAATGATTGCAGGCCCGGCCGATAAACGGCGCAGCCGCGGTAAACGACCTTCCATGGTCACCTCTCCTTAAACAGGGGCGCCCTCCGAGGCACCCTCCTTACCCGCCATCATACCGTACGGCCGGTTCTTTCGGCAAGCGGTGCGCTTAAAGAAGAGCGCGGGCGGCCGCGACAGCGAACTAGGCAACAGTGAAGACCCGCTCCGATATCCGTAACGTCGCGATCATCGCGCACGTCGACCACGGCAAGACGACGCTCGTCGACGCGATGCTCAGACAGAGCGGCGTCTTTCGCGAAGGCCAGCAGGTCGCGACGCGAGTGCTCGACTCCAATCCGCTCGAGCGCGAGCGCGGCATTACGATCCTGGCGAAGAACACCGCAGTCCGCCACGGAAGCGTCAAGTTCAATATCGTCGACACGCCCGGCCACTCCGACTTCGGCGGCGAGGTCGAACGCGTGCTGCAGATGGTTCAAGGCGTCCTCCTGCTGGTCGACGCCGCGGAAGGCGTGATGCCGCAGACGCGATTCGTGCTGCGCAAGGCGCTCGAGCTCGATCTGCGCGCGATCGTCGTCATCAATAAGATCGATCGCAAGGACGCGCGCGCTCGGGAGGTCGTTAACCAAACCTTCGACCTCTTCGTCGAACTCGGCGCGAGCGACGAGCAGGCCGACTTCGCGGTGATCTTCACCAATGCCAAGGCCGGCATCGCAAAGAGATCGCTCGACGACCCGGGCGATTCGCTCGAGCCGCTCTTCGAAACGATCGTCGCGCGCGTCCCGGAAGCCCCGTCCGAGGAAGGGCCGTTCCAACTGCTGATCTCGGCGATCGATCACAACCGCTACGTCGGGCGCGTCGGCATCGGGCGCATTTTTCGCGGCGGCTCGCGGCGCAACGATCCGATCGTAAAGATTGCGCGCGACGGCAGCGTTGCGGGCGGACTGCGTCTGACCAGCCTTCTCACCTTCGCCGGACTCGAGCGAATCGACGTTGAGGAGGCCGCGGCAGGCGACATCGTCTGCATCTCGGGAATCGAGGATCTCAACATCGGCGATACCATCGCCGACGCGAACTCACCCGAACCGATTCACGCGGTCTCGGTCGACGAGCCGACCGTCTCGATGTTCTTCAGCGTGAACAACTCGCCATTTGCAGGAAAAGAAGGCAAGTTTCTCACCTCACGCCAGATTCGCGAACGTTTGATGCGCGAGCTGGAGTCGAACGTCGCGCTGCGCGTCGAGGAGACCGAATCGCCCGATACCTTCGAAGTACGCGGACGCGGCGAACTGCATCTCGCGATCCTGATCGAGACGATGCGGCGCGAAGGCTACGAGTTGGCCGTCTCAAAGCCGCGGGTGATCATCACCGAGCGTGATGGCCGGCGCTACGAACCGGTCGAGTACGTGGTCGTCGACGTTGCCGAGGAGTATGCCGGCGCCGTAATCGAGGCGCTCGGAAAGCGCAAGGCCGCGATGTCGAACATGCTGAGCGTCGGCAACTCGCAGCGTCTCGAATACACCATGCCGACACGCGCGATCTTCGGATTGCGCGGCGAGCTGCTCACGCTGACGCGTGGCACCGCGGTGCTCTCGCACACCTACTACGATCATCAGCCGTGGCAAGGCGAGCTTCCCGGCCGGACGATCGGCGCGCTCGTCGCGAGCGATACCGGCAGGACGACCGGCTACGCGCTGATGGGTCTCGAACAGCGCGGCCGCTTCTTCGTCGGGCCCGGCATCGACGTCTACGAAGGCATGATCGTCGGCCGCGCCAACGACAACTTTGACGTCGCGATCAACGTCGTTCGGGAAAAGAAGCTCACCAACATGCGCGCTGCCGGTTCCGACGAGAACGTCAAGCTGCCGCCGCCCGAAGTGCTTTCGCTCGAACGCGCGGTCGAGTTCATCGAAGACGACGAGCTCGTCGAGGTCACGCCGGCCTCGATCCGGTTGCGTAAGCGCATCCTCGACGAGGGCGACCGGCTCAAGCTGCGAAAACGCGAGGCCGCTAAGGCCTGAGCATCCGGCTCAAATACTCTGCGGCCGCAGTATCGGCTTGCAGCCACGCCGCATATCGAAAGAAGCCGTGGATCTCGTTGGGAATGACGATCTGCTCGTAGGGAACGTGCGCGATGCGCAGCCGTTCGACGAGATCGACCATCTGATGGAACTCGACGTTGCGGTCGTCGTCGCCCTGAATCAGCAAGACCGGCGATTTCCACTTGGCAATCGCCGAGTCGGGCGACGATTCCCAAGCGACCTTCATGATTGCCGCGGTATCGTACTGTTGATAGCGCTTGAGCTGCGTCCCCGCCCAAACGGGGTTCTCGACGTCGAGCGACCAGTCGTGAACGCCGTGAAAATCGACGCCGGCTTTGAAGATGTTCGAGTTGCGAGCTAGCGCGAGCGCCGTGAGATAGCCGCCGTACGAGCCGCCCCAGATGCCGATGCGCGCGGGATCGACGCGCGTAACGCGCTGCAAGAACCGCGCGCCGGCGACGACGTCTTGATACTCCGACGCGCCGGTCGGACCCCAGCGCGGCGGAAAGTTGAAATCGTGACCGTATCCGATGCCGAGACGATAGTTCACCGAAAGCACCACGAAGCCGCGACTCGCCAAGTACTGATTCACCGCGTACGCGTTCGAATAATAATCCATGTAATGCCAAGTCAGGAGCATCTGGCGCGGCGGGCCGCCGTGCACGAAGATGATAGCCGGATGCCTTCCGCCGCCGCTCGGCAGAAAGAGTTGTCCGTGAATAAGCCGGCCGTCCGTGGCGTGAAACTCGACTTCTTCGGGCGTGACGAGCTGCGACGCCGGAAAGTCGCTCGCGAGCAAGTTGCCGTCGAGCGCGTGCTGCGAGCCCGAGGCAAGTAGCGTCACGAGCAAAGGCTGCTGCGCGGTGGCGCGATTGAAGGCGACGGCTCCGTCCGCGAGCGCGACCGGCGCCGTTTCGCTACTCGCCCCGCTGGTCAGCGGCGCGATCGCGCCGCTTTCGACGTCGACCCTAAAGACGTGGCGACGGTCGTCGTCGCCCGCAGCCGATCCGGCGTTCGCGTTGTATGCGATCGAGGCACGATCGGGCGCGACCGAAACGTCCTCAACCGCGAACGCGCCGGGCGTCAGCAATCGGGCGGCGCCGCCGGTTGCGGAGACCGCGTAGAGATGGGGCCAGTTGTCCTGCTCGCTTCTGAAAGCCAGACGGTCGCCCGCGACCCATTCCAAGAATGGGCCGCCGCCGCTCTGCGGCAACGAGCCGCGCGGTGACTCCGTGCTCGCCCACGCACGATTCGATGCTCCGCCGCGCGCGTCGGCGACCCAAATTTCCCACGGGGTCGGACTCCAGTCGAGCGGATTCTGCGGCGGGCCGCCGTCGCCGTGCAGCCGAACGAATGCAACGCGCGTGCCGTCGGGCGACCAGCGCGGCATGAAGTCTTGCGAGGTCGTCGGCGCGAGATACGCAATCGGCGACGCATCGTTGCGATAGATCGCGATGAAGCTGTGGTCGGTGCGCGTCGAAACGAACGCGAGCGCCGATCCATCAGGAGACCACCGCAGATCGGATACCTGACCGCGATCGAAGAAGAGTCTGCGTGCTGCCGCGCCGCCGTCGATCGGGGCGATCATCGCGCTGCCGTCGGTCGTGAACGCAACGCGCGTGCCGTCGGGCGAGATCGCGGGAGCGTCGCCGTTTCCGAGCAGTTTTGGCGGGCCGCCGCTGGTTGCCACCGACCAGACCTGCATCTCGGGCTCTTGCGGGCTCGAGGCAGCATTCGGCTGCAGCGGCTGCGGCCAGTTCGCGTCGTGATCGCCGCCCCGCACGTAGACCACGTGCGAATCATCGTTCGAGATCGCGAGGTTGCTCAGCTCTTGACCGTCGTCCGCGCCCGATGAGAAGAGCTGCAGAGGCGCCCATTGCGGCGCTTTGGCGAACCAGATCGTTCGCACGCCCTGCTGGACGAGGGTGTAGGCGATTGCGGTTCCCCGGTCGTCGCGCACGAGCCCTTCGGGGAACGGATAGTTGAGAATCTGGACGAGCGTAAAGACGGCAAGCAACATGCCGCTCTCTACGCCGTCGCGGTGGCCCGTTCCCCGACCGTGAAGGTCAGCTCGCCGCGATCGGAGTCGAAGCCGACGTCGACCGCGTCACCGTCGTTGATCTCGCCGGCGAGGATCTTGCGCCCGATGGGCGTCTCGAGCTCCTTCTGAATCGTTCGCTTGAGCGGTCGCGCGCCATAATGCGGATCGTACCCGACCTTGACGATGTGGCGCTTCGCCGCATCGGAGAGCTCGAGCGCGATGCGCCGTTCGGCGAGGCGTTTGCGCAGGCGCTGCATCAGCAGGTCGACGATCGTCAGCAACTCTTCTTCGTCGAGCGCGTGGAAGACGATGATCTCGTCGACGCGATTGAGAAACTCGGGCCGGAAATGTTGGCGCAGCTCGTCGAGCACCGTCGCGCGCATCACCGCGTAATCGGCGCCGTCGACGGAGCCCTTGTAATCGAGAATGCGATGGCTGCCGATGTTCGAGGTCATGATGACGATCGTGTTCTTGAAATCGACGGTGTGGCCCTGACCGTCGGTCAGCCGTCCGTCGTCGAGAATCTGCAAAAAGACGTTGAAGACGTCGGGGTGCGCCTTCTCGATTTCGTCGAAGAGAATCACCGAATACGGGCGTCGGCGCACCGCTTCGGTCAGCTGGCCTCCCTCTTCGAAACCGATGTATCCGGGCGGCGCGCCGAGCAATCGCGCGACGGTGTGGCGCTCTTGATACTCCGACATGTCGATGCGGATGAGCGCGCGCTCGTCGTCGAAGAGATACTCGGCAAGGGCCCGTGCGAGCTCGGTCTTTCCGACGCCGGTCGGTCCGAGAAAGATAAACGAGCCGATCGGACGATTCGGATCGGCGAGACCCGAACGCGACCGCAGCACGGCTTGCGCGACCGCGTCGACGGCTTCGTTCTGACCGACGACGCGCCGATGCAGCTCGTCTTCCAAGTGCAGCAGTTTCTGCTTCTCGCCCTCCATGAGCTTGGTCACCGGAATCCCCGTCCAGCGTGAGATTACGCCGGCGATGTCGTCTTCGTCGACCTCTTCCTTCGAGAGCCGCGCGCCGTCTTTTTGTGCGAGACGCTCTTCCTCTGCGGCGAGTTCTTGCTGCAGCTTTGGCAGCGTTCCGTAACGCAGCTCGGCAACGCGGTTGAGATCGTACTGCCGCTCGGCCTGCTCGATCTGCACCTTTGCCTGCTCGATCTGATCGC
The DNA here is from genome assembly GCA_036732685.1 of Candidatus Cybelea sp. Classification (GTDB taxonomy): domain Bacteria; phylum Vulcanimicrobiota; class Vulcanimicrobiia; order Vulcanimicrobiales; family Vulcanimicrobiaceae; genus Cybelea. The sequence goes on from DAINBY010000001.1 coordinate 202,043, forward strand.
GGATGGTGCGCAGTTTCATCGCGGCGCTCTTCTCGGCATCCCACCTGGCGCGCAGGCGCGTCTGATCCTCGCGCAACTCGGCGAGTTCTTTCTCGAGCTGCTCGAGACGGCGCCGGCTTGCGGCATCCTCTTCCTTACGCAGCGCTTCGCGCTCGATCTCGAGCTGCAGCACGCGGCGCGAGACTTCGTCGAGCTCCTGCGGCATCGAGTCGATCTCGGTGCGCAGCTTGGCGGCCGCTTCGTCGACCAAGTCGATCGCCTTGTCGGGCAAAAAGCGATCGCTTATGTACCGGCTGCTCATCGTCGCCGCGGCAACGAGCGCCGAATCCTTGATACGCACGCCGTGGTGCGCCTCGTACTTCTCCTTGAGCCCGCGTAAAATCGAGATCGTGTCTTCGACGCTGGGCTGATCGACCACGACCGGAGCGAAGCGGCGTTCGAGCGCCGCGTCCTTCTCGATGTACCTGCGGTATTCGTCGAGCGTCGTCGCGCCGATCATGTGCAGCTCGCCGCGCGCGAGCATCGGCTTGAGCAGGTTTCCGGCATCCATCGCGCCCTCGGCCTTCCCCGCGCCGACGACGGTGTGCAGCTCGTCGACGAAGAGCACGATCTGCCCCTCCGAGGCGGCGACGTCTTTGAGCACGGCTTTGAGGCGCTCTTCGAACTCGCCTCGATACTTGGCACCCGCGATGAGCGCGCCCATGTCGAGTGAGACGATGCGCTTGTTCTTCAATCCCTCGGGAACGTCGCCGCGCACGATCCGCTGCGCCAGCCCTTCGACGATCGCCGTCTTGCCGACGCCGGGGTCGCCGATGAGCACCGGGTTATTCTTCGTGCGGCGCGAGAGCACTTGGACGATGCGGCGAATCTCTTCGTCGCGCCCGATCACCGGATCGAGTTTTCCGCGCTCGGCTTCGAGCGTGAGGTCGCGCCCGTAACGCTCGAGCGCTTTATAGGTGCCCTCGGGATCCTTAGTGGTGACGCGCTGGTTGCCGCGGACGTCGCGCAACGCTTGCAGCAGCGTATCCTTCGTCAATCCCGCATCGCGGAAGAGGCGCCCGATCGCGCCGGACGATTGCGCCATCGCCAGCAAAACGTGCTCGACCGACGTGTAGTCGTCTTGCAGAGCCTTCGCTTCGTTCTCCGCGACGGTCATGATGCGCGCGAGCTCCGGGGAGAGCGTCACCTGGGCGCTATCGGCGCTCGCGCCGGTGAGACGCGGTAGACGGCCGATCGCCTCGTCCGTCGCGCGCGCAACGGCTTTGGGATCGCCACCAGCCTTGGCGATGATGTCCGGCGCGATGCCGCGCTCTTGTTCGAGCAACGCGGCGAGCATATGCTCGGGCGCGGTCTGCGTATTGTGTTCGTGCAGCGCGCGCGCATAGGCGGCGTTGAGCCCGTCGCCCACGCGCTCCGTCATCTTCTCTACGTTCATCGCTCACTCATGATACAGCGCCGGTTGGGTTTTGGTTTCAAGTAAACTGTTTACAGGTTGCGGTACGCCGCAGAGAGCGTGTCGAGCTGCTTCGTATACGCCGCGGCTTGCGCGAGTTGCGCGGCGGTCGGAGCTTGGAACGAACTGCTCAGCCGCGAGATCAGATCGAGCACGCCCTCGCGAATCTGGGCCGGTCCGCTGAGGTCTTCGATGTTGCGCGGATCGTACGTCAAGCGATGCTTGACGTCGAGCAGCACGCCGGCCCGCGCGCCCGAAGCACGTTTCAGTCGCGCATCGATCGCGTTGAGCATCGTGTCGATCGTGCCGAGCTGCGCGAAGAGCGCGGAGAGAAAATCGTAACGGCTGCGAGCGCGCGCCGGATCCGGATCGCGCGGATCGGGTCTAACCGTAAGCGGCTGCATCTTCACGACGCCGTCGACATCGAGGCGGACCTGATAGGAGCCGGGCACGACCTCGGCCCCGGTCTCGGGGCCTCGATTCTCTTTGTACGTGCCGGTCCACTTAATCGGACCCTCCTCATTCAGATCCCACGACGTTCGATTGAGGCCGGCATCCTTCGGAACGTCGTCGCCGGTTAGGCGCCGCACGACGCGCCCTTGCGCGTCGAGGATCTCGATCGTCGCGCGTTGCGGTTTGCGCGCGAAGTAGTACGTAAGAATCGCGCCGTAATCGGGATTCTCGCCGACGTACTCGTTCGGCGGAATCTTCGGTTCGGTGAACGTATTGAGCGGCGCCCACTGCCACATTCGATACGTATCGCGCGGCGCGAACAACGCAACCGCCGAAGAGGCGCTCTGCGACCACGCTTGCAGCGCGGCCAAGTCGTCGAGTATCCAGACGCCGCGGCCGTGCGACGCGACGACGAGATCGTTTGCATCGGGCTGAATCTCGAGATCGTAGATCGCGCTCGCCGGCATGTTCAGACGGAGCGACTCCCACCGCGTGCCGCCGTCGAAGCTCGCCCAGACCCCGCGATTCGTTCCCGCATACAAGAGATCGGCGTTGCGCGGATCTTGCCGGATCGCGCGAACGAATTGATCGGCGGGAAGATTTCCCGCAATCGAATGCCAGCTCGCGCCGAAATCATCGGTCCGAAAGACGTAGGGGCGCTCGTCGCCGAGCAGGTGGCGCTCGACCGCGATGAATGCCGTGCCTGCCGCGAAGCGTCCGGGATCGACGCACGTGATGCGCCCCCACGCCGGAACGAGCGACTCGGGCGGCGATACGTCGCGCCAGTGCGCCCCTCGATCGCGCGTCAATTGCACGACGCCATCGTCGGTCGAGGCCCAAATGAGGCCATCGTCGAGCTTCGTTGTCGCGAGATAGAGCAGCGTGTCGTAAATCTCGGCGCCAGACTCGTCGTTCCCAACCGGGCCGCCCGTTTCGCGCTGTTTGCTCGCGTCGTTGCGCGTCAGATCCGGACTGATCACGCTCCACGTCTGCCCACGATCGCCGCTCTCGAAGACGACGTTGCCGCCGGCGAGCACCTTGCCGTCATTGGTAAACGCGATCGGCGTCTCCCAGTTGAAGCGGTAACGTAGCGCGCGGGCGGCGAGCTCGCCGTTTGATTCGGCATCGGGCGAGACCTCGTCGACCTGTTTGGTGCGCTCGTCGAAGAGATAGACCTGACCGGTATCGGAGTTCGTCGAGGTCGACCAAACGAGATTCGAGTCCTTCGGATCGAAGAGCGCCCACATCCCGTCGCCGGGCCCCACCTGATACCAGTCTCGGTTGAGCACGCCCACGTCGTTTCCGCTGGTCGAGGGTCCGCACCAAGTGTTGTCGTCCTGCAATCCGATGCAGACGCGATAATACGGAATCGCGCGATCGAAGCCGACGTGATACGGCTGAGCGAAGGGCAGATCGTACGGCTGCCAAAAATCCTTGCCGCCATTCGCCGAAAGAATAACGCCTTCGTCGTTACCGTTGATGATGCGCCGCCCGTCGGCCGACCACCAGACGTCGTGGTAATCCCATCCCGCGCCGTTCGCAATCGGGTGGAAGGAACGCCCGCCGTCGGTGCTCATCGAGAGAATCAACGAGACGTTGATGAGCCGATCGCGATTCGCCGGATCGACGTAGATGCTGCTGAAATAGAAGGCGCGCGCGCCGAGATACGGGCTGTGCGGCATCTGCTTCCACGTCGAGCCGCCGTCGTCGGAACGCCATAGCTCGCCCTGGCGCGATTCGACGATCGCGTAGATTCGTCCGCGGGTTCCGGCGGCTAAGCCGATGCGCCCGGTCGGCGCCGGCGGCAGACCGTTTCCTTCGAGTTTGCGCCAGGTGCGGCCGCCGTCGTCGGATCGATAGATTCCGCCGCGTGAGCCGCCGCTATCGAGACGCCACGGCAATCGCCGCACTTGCCAAACGCCGGCGAAGAGGGTGGACGGACGATCGGGAACGCGCACGAGCGAGGAGACGCCGCTGGACGGCCCCACGTACAGCGTTCGGCTCCAGTGCGCGCCGCCGTCGCGCGTCAGATAGACGCCACGATTGGCGTCGTCGGCCGAGACCCGGCCGAGAACGCCGACGGCAACGACGCGCCGGTCGCGCGGATCGATGCTGATCCGCGAAATGTGCGCCGAACGTTCGAGACCGCAGCGCCGCCAGTGCGCTCCACCGTCGGTCGTGTGGTAGATGCCGTTGCCCGATTCGATCGTGTTGCGCGGATTCGATTCGCCCGTTCCCACCCAGACGTCGCGATCGTCTTGGGGCGCGATCGCTATCGCGCCGACCGGCGCAGCGGGCTGTGTATCGAAGACGGGAAGCCATGAGGCTCCGCCGTCGGTCGTCTTGAAAACGCCGCCGCCCGCGCCGCCGGCATAGTAGAGGAACGGATCGTGATTGCTCCCCGCGACCGCGGGGCTGCGTCCACCGCTGATCGCCGGACCGATCGCCCGGTACCGTAGACCGGCGAACGTACTTGAACTAAGATCCGCGCTCGCAGGCTGCGTTCCGGCGAATGCGGCGAGGACGATTCCGAAGAGCATCGCTCGAACGACGGCCCGCTGCACGCGCGTTACAATTCCAGCGCAACGGCGACGGCGCCGTCTTCCGTCCAATCGGCACCGAGCGCCATCACCGCTTTGAGGCGATCTCCAAGAATAGCGCCGAGGGTCGACGAGATACGGTCGTACTCTTGCTGCTCGGTAAATTCGCGTTGCGCTTCGAGGCATGCGAGCCGTGCATCCACGAATCCGAGCAGCATCGCGGCACGCTCCGAACCCTCCTCTGCACGACGCTTGCTGGGATACGAGGCCAGCGCGCCGACGGCGGCCAAATGCTGCAGGACGTACGCCGTCAGCACCGTCGACTTCACGTCGCGGGCCGCGAGCAACGCTTCGGACGCATGGCGCCGCGCGTCGTCGTAGCAATCGAGTGCGACCAGATAGGCCGCCATGTTGCAGAGGTCGATCGCCACCGAGCGACGGTTCTGCGTGGCTTCGTGCCCGGCACGAGCCTCCTCGGCCCGATGCAGCGCCGAAGCCGGATCGCCCGCCGCGAACTCGACTTCCGCAAGGTGTCCGGCGATCGACGCCGCAGGCCGTTCGAGGCCCAGCGCGACGTAATAGGCAAGCGCCTCGGCGTAGAACCGGCGCGCGCCGTCGACGTCGCCGCGGCGAGTGCGCGCCGTGCCGAGTTCGCCGAGCACCAGCGCCGCCAGGCGCCGATTGTCGAGACGTTGCGCCGCGGCGAGTGCGTCGCCGAGCAATTTCTCGCCTTCGAACGCGCGACCCATTGCTCCGAGCGCGCTTCCCGCAAGTTGCTTCGCTCGCGCAATCTGAAGATCGTCGAGGATCCCCTGCAAGAGCAGCGCGTGCTCCGCCGATGCGAGCGATGCTTTATACTCACCGAGCGCGCCGCAGAGCTGCGCGTCGGCGATGTAGAGTGCGGCCAAGACGTCGCCGGGAGTCGATTCATCGACCGACTCCATCGCCAACCGCACCCAACGGCGGCCTTCGACCGACGAGAGCGAGTACCAGACCCGTGCGAGCGCACCGGCCAGCAAACACCCGGAACGGAGATCGTGACGTTCGGAGAGCGACCACGCAAGCGCCACGCGGCAGTTGTCCAGCTCGGCACGAGCCTCGCGGAACCACGAGCGTTCGCGCGCGGCGTACCAATCCGCATCGAGCCGCTGCGCGAGCTCGAGGAAGGTGCGCGCGTGGCGGTGTGCGAGTGCCTGTCGCTCGCCGCGCTTCACCAGCCGTTCGAGGGCGTATTGTCTGGTGGCCTCGAGAAAATTATAGCGCGCGTCGCCGCCTTCGAAATCGACCGTGGCCAAGGACTGCGCGACGAGCGAGGAGAGCAGCTCCAACACGTCCTCGGCGGGGAGGCGTTCGTCGGCACAGACGCTCGCCGCCGTCTCGAGCGTGAAACCGCCGGCGAAGATCGCAAGCCGGTCGAAGAGCAGCCGCGCCTGCGATGAGAGAAGCTCGTAGCTCCAATCGATCACCGCGCGCATCGTCTGATGACGCGGAACCGCCGTCTGAGCGCTGCCGGTGAGCAGTTCGAAGGCCAGGTCGAGGCGCTCGCTAATCTGCTTCGGCGAGAGAACCGCGGCCCGAGCCGCCGCAAGCTCCAGCGCGAGCGGGAGGCCGTCCAGGCGCCGGCAGATCTCGACGACCGACTCCACGTTCTCGTGCGTCACCGCAAAGCGCGCATCCGCCGCCTTTACTCGATCGGCGAAGAGTGCGACCGCACCATATTTCATCGCTTGATCCGGAGTGGGAACGCGCTCCGCGGGCACGGCGAGCGGAGGAATTCGATAGACCCGCTCGCCCGTAACGCTGAGAACTTCACGGCTCGTGACCAAGAGCGCGACCGAGGGACACTCGCGCAGCAACGAGCCGGCGACGCGGCGAGCCTCGAAAATCAGGTGCTCGCAGTTATCGAAAACGATCAGAAGTTGTTTCTGCGCCAAATACGCGAGCAGCGTCTCGAGCAACGGTCGCTGCGGCGACTCCGGTACGCGCAGCGCGGCCGCCAGCGCGTGGGTTACGAACGAGGGGTCGCCGATCGGTGCGAGCTCGACAAACCACACGCCGTCGGGGAAGCGATCGAGTAACCGCGCGCCGACCTCGATCGCGACGCGTGTCTTCCCGGCTCCGCCGGTGCCGACGATGCTGACGAGCGGCGCCGTCTCGACGAGGGTGCAGACGTCGCGCACGACTTCTTCGCGCCCGAGGAACGAGGTGAGCTGGCGCGGCAGGTTGTGCGCGGGCGCCGCATTCTGTTCGGCAAGGCGTTCCCCACGCGCCCGGCGAGCCGAGAGCTCGAGAGCGACGCGAGCCTCGTTTGGAAGCGAGAGCGCATCGGCAATGCGTTCGAGGGTCTTGCGATACGGGACTTTACGGTAGCCTCGCTCGAGTGCGCTGACCGCTTGGACGCTGATCAATGCCCGATCCGCGAGCATCTGCTGCGAAAGGCCGGCCTGAACCCGAAGTGTGCGCAGCAGCGTCGCCAGCCCGGCGGTCGCGGCCGGATCGCTCCAGGCGACTCGCGATGGTTCCACCAGCGTCGGGCTTCGTGCCCGCGCAGGCGAGTCCATGCGAGCTTCGGTTCTAGGTGCCGGGCGCGGGTGCTATCCCAAAGGGCGGATCGCTCGGTCCGCCGGCTCCTTCGATGCTATACTCGATCGCGCCGGTCTTCGGACTGACGGCGTCAATGTAGCCGGTCGCGTCGGCGACCCAGAGATGCCCATGGTTATGATCGAAATTGATGTTCTCCGGAGCTCCGAAGCCGTTGGCGAAGAGCGCGCAGTTCGACGTTTTTTCGCACTTATAGATGCCGCTGGTTTGATCCACGTAGTAGAGGTCGTCGTGTTGATCGAACGCGACTCCGCCAACCCCGGCGATTGCGGAGACGACGAGCTTTCCAGTTCCATCACAGCCTGCAAACTCGACGATCGAACCGGCGATGCTCGTGGGATCGTTGAAGCTCCAGTAACAGTTGCCGTGATGGTCGAGCGCTATGCCGGCCCCCACAAGCGCATGCGCACCGTAGGTAAGCACTCGCGCGGGTTCGGCATCGCGGTTCAAATAGATGCTGACGCTCCCCGCACCGCCGGTCATCGTATGAGCGTTCGAGACGGCGACGAGACGCCGGCTGGGCGTAACGTCGACGTTCACCGGCATCTGGCCGTAGTCGTCGAGCACTTCGACCGGTCCCTGCGGACCGTGCTTCGTCGTTTGGTAGACGAGCACGTTCGAATGGCCGCCGTTTGCGACGTACCATCTGCCATCGGGTGCCGTCACCGTTCCGTACGGACTGGAGACCCCCGGAGTCAACGTTTCGTAATACGTCAACGAGAGCCCGTTACGCTGGTAAACCTTTACGTCCTCGCCATAGAGCTGCGCCGTATAGATCCACATCGACGGCAGCGATCTGGCGGGGCGAGCCACTCCCAGCGACGCGTTCGTGAGCGCGGCCGGCAACGCCGAGACTCCCTGCGGATTACCGTTCGAAGCGCCGCCCGCGCAGCCGGCGAGCATGGCGACGAAAAGGAGCGACGGGATCGAATACGTCTGCGTGCGAGTGGCCATCGTTATCGTCGTTCTTCCCGCCGTCGAAGTCTTGTCCTTGCCGATGGACCCGCTCCGTCTCTCGGCGAGGTGAGAGAGACGGAGACGGGCACCTGTGCGGAGCTGACAAGCCCACTCGGATCGAGTTCGCAATAACGTGTCTGGGGGCGAACCGCGAGCAAGAGTGCTGCGCGCGCCCCGTGGTTTGACGCGCGCCGTGGAATCATACCACCGAACCAGTGCCTCGAAATCATGCACTCGCGACTGTGTGGGCGAGTGTACGAGAGAGTGTAAGAGCGGGCCTTAGCGGCTAACCGTTGGTCGCGCTTGAGAGAAGCGATCGGCACTCCAGGAGGCGACGTCGGCGGCGGCGGCCGCAAGAACCGAACCGTGGGTCGCGCCGACATAGGCCTTGAATTCCACCTGCGTCCCGTGGCGGCGCAACTGCTGCGCAACCGCAATCGTGCTCTCGGACGCTACCTGGACGTCCGCAACACCCTGGACGAGCATCGTCGGAACCGCGATCGAGAAGTATGCCGCGTCGTTCTCGACCAAATCGCCGTAAAGCGCGTTGATGGCGCTCTCGGCTTGCGGCTTGAAGAACTGATTTGGCGGTAGCTGCGCCCAGTCCGAGCGCTGCATCAGTTCGGGAAGACATTCCTGCGCCAGTTCGGGGATCATCCCCATCGCCTTGGGTTCGAGCATCTGGGAGAGCACGATTCGCGCGTCGACCGTCGAGAAGCCGTCGACGAGCAGGCCGAGGATCGTCAATCCTTCGTTTGGCGTTTGGTTGTGCAGCTCGTAGAGCAGGGTCGACTCGGGAAAGGCATAGGGAGCGAACGCAACGGCTCCGACGAGATCGAGATTCGGTGCGATCTGCCGTCCGATCGACGCGGCCGCAAGTGCCGCGGCGCCGCCCTCGGAGTGGCCCATCACGATCCACTTGCTCCCGATTCGAGCATCGACTTTGCGCGCAGCGATTGCCATGTCCGTAACGTCGTGCGCGGCGACCGTTGCAACCATATAGGGATGAATCCCCGGCGTGCCGTTGCCGTTGTAATCGGTTTGCGCCACCGCATAACCGCGCCGAACGAACCCGTCGAGCATCCGTTGCTCGACGTTCGGCTCGGCCGCCCGTGACGGCGCGCATTGGGGAGCGTCTCCGACCGTTCCGTGGGCCCAGCTGATCAGCGGCCATCCGCCGGCGGGGGGCGTGCCCTGCGGCAATGCAACCGTTCCGGAGACGGCGACTAGCGTGCCGTTCGGCATCGTGCTCTCATAGAGGACGCGGTAGTTTGCCGATGCCGAGGGCAACGCGGAACCGCCGCTAAACGCCTGCATGCGAATCACCGTGCCCTCGTCGTTCGAGGGCAGCGTTGCCGGCGGCTGATAGAAGGCATCTGCGGTCAGCGCCGCAAGCAATATCGTGGCGAGCACTGGAATAAATTTAACGCGCAACCATTCGGTCGCGTGACCCACGGGAGCTCTACTTGTTATTGCAAGCAGGCCATTTTTTCTGCGTCGAATAGGGCGAGCGCGCGACGCAATGCTCCGGCAGCGGCGGAATCGGCGGCGCCCGCATCATCACCTTGACGGGCGTAAGCCGTCGCTGCGCTGCGCCGTTCCACACGTTGCGGTGCAGGCCGACCGGATCGCACCCTCCGCCGTTCCAAAATCCCGCCTGCGTGCCGTCCTTGCGAATCTCCGTCGCGACATTCTTCGATATCGCGACCGGACCGCACTTGACGCCGCGATACTGATTCCAGACGTAGATCGCGGTGTTACCACCTCCGCGCACCGGCGTACGGTTGAGCACGCGATTCGCTTCGACGCTCTGGCCGGTACCGCTCGCGACACCGATTCCGCACTGGCCCGAGTCCACAACGCTGTTGGAGAGGATGCGAACGTGGTTCGCCGCGTCGTCGGCGATGAGTCCGCATCCGGACTTGGAATGGCCACCGGTCACGTAATTACCCTCCGCGATAAAATCCGTCCCCTCGCCGAAATTGATCGAGTCTTCCTGATCGTCGGGATAGAGAAACCGCTTTGCGTTGCCGCTGCTCAGCGTGTAGTTGCCGCGAACGCTGACACTCGTACTATTCCAAGCTTGAACGTTTTGCCCGCGCGGATACGGTCCGCGCGGGTTCAGCAAGAAGTTTCCGACGACCGTCAGGCCCGCAACCTGCTGCGGCGCCTCCACGTTCGACTCGCCGTAAGCGACGACGTTTCCCCGGATCGTTACCTCGCGCGTCTGCGCGACGAGAATCCCGTCGTTGGTATCGCAGCACCCCGAGGCCCGCGTCTCGGGATGCACGTAACTGTCGTAGATGCGAATCGAATCGCCGCCTCTAACGGCAATACCGTTGCCGCCGCACGGACCGATTTGCGCGTTTTCGATCGTAATCTCAGTCGAGTCCACGATCTCGAGGCAATCACCCGTTTTGGTCGAAAGGCGCAAGGCCGTATAGGTGCGGTGATGCTGGTTGCGGATGACCATGCCACCCCGATCGTGCGACGCAAGCCCTTGCGACGGCGCGACCGGCTCGCCAACCGCAACGCAGCCCGACGCGAGCAGTACGATCGACGCTACGCCGTAGCCAAGCGGCCGTAGCATCTCAAGGTCCGTCGGCGCAGGCGTGATACTTGTTCGAGTACATCGGCTGCAAGCTGTACGCCGTCCCGCCGACCGAGAACTTCCATTGGAACGTCTCGCACAGATCGGCCACTTCTTCGAAGAACGTGAAGTTGAACCACGCAAACGCGGGACCGGGATCGGTGATCGACTCGAACGTCTCGTGCGCGAGCGTTGAGGCCGTCGAGTTCGTGAGCGCGCTCGCGCCCGCCGACGCATTCGACTCGCAGCCCGCGACCTTCTGGAAGGGTTCGACCGAGACGATCACCTCGTCCGAAACGTCTTCGAACGCGACGCTCTCGTGATAGGCGCAGAACGAGAACGTGTGCGGATGGTCGGGCGAATAGCAGACCCGCGATCGGTCGAAGCACGTATCGGTACCTTTCGGCAGAAAAACGTGGTAGATCGTCGAGTAGCCCGCCTGCCCACCATTCTTCTCGAGTGCCGCATGAACGACCGAGAGCAGATCGTTTGCGTAGAAGAGCTTCGTATACGTGTGGTACTTCACCGAGAAGGCGCCCCCGAAGGTATACGAGCTGGGCGCCGAGTTGGTGTATTGCTGCAACAAGGCCGCGAAGCGGCTTCCGGTGAGCGACTTCTGAAAGCCTTCCGGATCGCCCCAGCAGACTTCGCCGCTCTGCTTGCAGTTCACGTAGATGTTGAAGGAGGCCGCGGTTTTCATGATCGGCCCCTTCTTGCGAACGAGGTCGGCCGGGTATTTCTTTCTCACGGCGCGCGCGATACTCTCTCTTCCGCCCGTTCGCAGCCGCATCAGGTGGTACGAAAGAATGCGCGCACCTCGCGCGCTCGCCTCATCGCCGGCGCTCACTGTGAGTTGCTCATGCGAGAGACTTTGTGCCCCCTGCACCGGCGGCGCGAACGACTGCGGCGGGTTTCCGCAGGCCGCAAGCACGGCCGCCGCAACGATCAAGGCCGTGATCCGTAATGCGAGTCGATTCATGATCTGCGCTCCTTCGTCGCGTCCAATAGACGTCAGGTTCTTCACTTCGCCTCTTTCTTTCTCGGCGTCCGATAATCGCCATTGCGGATCGTCACGCCGTGGGTGTCGAGCCACTCCAGCAGCGGCACGGCATACTTTCTCGACGTTCCGAGCATGTCGCGGAACTCCGAGGCCATCATGCGCTCGTGCTCCCGAAAATGCGTCTCGACGCGGGCGCGAATCTGCGCGATCTGCGTGCCGCGATAGAGATCCTCGCCGATCTTCACGAACGCGCCGCGCGCGAGCATCGTATCGAAGGCCTTCGGCAGGCCCGTTACGTGCGAGAGCTTCACGGCCGAGGCCACTCCAGCAAAGGGAATCGGCAGAAACGGGCGCGTCTCGTCGATCGGAACGAGGTACTCGAAGAAGACGCCCTGCTCGGGTGTGAACGACGGCTGGTGTTCGAGCGTAGCGTAGTAGCCGCCGCGATTGGCGATGCGTCCGTTCTCGACGAAGTGTTCGGCGACGCGAACGAGCGTCGTCTCGCTCACGGCGAGAGCGCGCGCGAGCGAGATTGAGGTCATACCCATCGCCCACGGCTCGTTTCGCTCCGCCTCTTCGAGTGCCTCACGCATCCGCGCGAAGAGCGCGTCGCTTGCGGCAGCGTCGACGTATGCGGGCGGTCTCATCACGCGAATCACCTCTCCTTGCTCGACGAGCTGGTCGGCCGCTTTACCCGCCGCTTGCTCGCGCAGATTGGCGGCAAAAGCGATCGCGCTAAGCTCGATCGCTTGGAGAGCTCTTTCGCGCAGAACGGCGAGCACCGCTTCTTCGTCGGCGGTGTGGCTGCCGCCGGCCGGCGCCGCGAGCTCGACGCCTTCGACGTATCCGCCCCCGAGGAGCGTCATCGGCGAGGGCCGGCGGACGACGAAGCGCAGCATCGGGAATGTGACGACCGGTTCGCGCAGGCGAAGCTCCGCGCGTATCTCGCGCGCATCGGCGAGCGTCTCGCGCAGGACGAGCGTGCCGAGAATCTCCGCCGATCCGATGTAGGCGCGCACCGGCGTACGTCGCCGAAGGAACGCGAGCGCACTCGGCAGCGGCAAGAAGCGCACGCCGAAGTTTTGCATCGCGCGCAGCTCCGGGCCCACGATCGCGTGGCCGCGCGCGAGCTCGGTGCGATCGACGCCGGGCAGATTGAGCGCGACGCGCGAGCCGGCCTCGACGTGCTTGCGGGTCGAGTCGAAGACGCCGATGCTGCGGACGTGCGCGGCTCTGCCGCCCGGCTCGATCGCAAGCGTCTCACCGGCGGTGATGCTGCCTTGCATCAGCGTGCCGGTAACGATCGTACCGAGCCCGGGCAACGGGAAGGCACGATCGATCGGCAAGTACGCGGGAGCATCGAGCGGGGGCGGCGGCAGCGTCGCGAGCTCGTCGTGGAGCACACGCTTCAATGCGTCGAGATTCTCGCCGGTGACCGACGAGACTGCGAAGAGCGGTGCGTCTTCCGCGATCGTCCCTTGCAGTTCGCGGCGAATCCGTTCGTACGCCGGCTCACGCTCGGGCGGCTCTATCAGATCGATCTTCGTCGCGACGACGAGCACCCGCCGCACGTTGAGCAGCTGCAGAATCTGCAGATGCTCGAGGGTCTGCGGCATCACGCCTTCGTTCGCATCGACGACGAGGAGCAACACTTCCATGCCGGCAGCGCCCGCAAGCATGTTGTGCAGAAAGCGCTCGTGCCCGGGAACGTCGACGATGCCGCCTTCGAGGCCGTCGTCGAAGACCAAGTGCGCGAAGCCGAGGTCGAGCGTCATCCCGCGCACCTGCTCTTCGATCAGGCGATCGGGATTCGTTCCGGTAAGCGCGGCGATGAGCGCCGATTTTCCGTGGTCGACGTGTCCCGCGGTTCCGATGATGTGCACGGCGCCGGCCTAACCGGCTTGTTTTAAATGAATCCGGTACTCGGAAAGAATTTCGTCGGCCGCTCGAAACCCCGACTCGGCTCCGCCTTCCATAAAACCTTGATACGCGACCGAGGTGTGCTCGCCGGCGAAGTGCACGCGGCCCTGCGCACGCGCTTCGTGTCCGGCGATCGTTGTATACTGCCCGACGAGCCAGCATGAGTAGCTTGCGAGAATGTTTGGATCGGCTTGCGCGTTGCCGAACGTCGCTTTGCCATTCCACGTCGCCGCGACGCCCGGCCAAACGCGGTCGAGCTGATCGAAGAAGCGGCGAACGTGCCAATCGACGGGCGCGGCCTCGCCGACTTTCGCGTAGGGCATCGGCGGCGTCTCGATCATTGCCGGATCTGCGGCGGTGAAGACCTCGATGAGCCCCTGCTCGCCGCGCTGGCCGAGCGAATAGTCGAGCGCGCTCTGCACCGGCAACGTCGTCCAAATCTGGCCGGTCGTCGGGTCCGGCCACGGATGGTCGGGGCGCATCCATGCGCGCCGGTCGAACTGCAGGTGCAACTTCGTATGATAACCGTAGCCGAGATTCTCGATCGCGTTGTTCTTGGCGGAATCGAATCCGGCGCCCGAATAATCGAGTGCCCGCAGCGCGATAAAAGGGAGCGCGAGGATCACGCGATCGGCAGCGATCGTCTCGCGCGCGCCGCGGTGATCGAATCGCAGCTCGTACGATCCGCGGGGCATCCGACGGATCGCGAGCAAACGACGCTCGAGGAGAACGCTGCCGCCCGGAAGCCACGCCGCGATTGCCTCGGGAAGCGACTGGCTCCCGTGGGCAAGGATGTACCGCTGGTCGGAGTATCCGAGCACGTTCATCTCGTGATTCTCGCCGTAACTCTTCTGCACGCCGAGTTGCGCGACGAGGTTGAGCGCGCTTAGCTCGCCGATCTCGCGCCCATATTCGTTGCGGTACGACTCCGAGACGAGCCTCCCGAGCGCAGAATCGAGGCCGCCCGGCACGTAACGCGCGATCCACTCGCGCATGCTCATCGCGTCGAGACGGCGCGCCGTCGGCGTCGCGTTCGCATACGTCGTGTTTGGGGCGACGCTTCCGAGCTGCTCTTGCAGGATCGGATAGATCCGCGCGAAGTCGCGGTCGGCCTGCGCCATCGTATAATACCGACCGTCCAAGTAACACGTATCTCGCGCGCGCGGCGGACGAGCCGCGTGCGTATCGAGAAGCCCCTGGCGAAATCGGTAGGCTAGCCCGCGGATGTTCGCGTGCGTCGAATCGACCATCGCCCCGCACCACTCCGTATGCTGCCCCGCATCCCAATAGCTGCGCTCGGAATGCATCCGGCCGCCGATGCGCGCCGACGACTCATAGACGGTCGCGTCGATGCCGGCATCGCGCAGCCGCATCGCGGCCACCAGGCCGGCGATCCCGGCTCCAACGATCGCCACCCGCTCGCGCCCGAGCGCCGCCGAGGTCGCGCCCGCTACGAACGACGGGATCGCGGCGGTTCCGAGCGCGGCCGCTCCCGCACCGCGTACGAAGTGCGCGCGATTCATTTTAGAGCTTGATGCTGAGATCGGCGAAGAAGCCAAAGGGCTGACGGACCGACGAGATTCCGACTTCGGTAACGTTAAAGAAGGTTCCGTACGGATAGCGCAACTGCGGCGGCGGATTCTTCACGAAGTTACCCGACGGCGCGAGGATGTTCGACGGCAGAGTCGAGTAGACGCACGTTACCGAGTTGTCCCACGCATAGCCGCGCTGGAAGCACTGATTGTAAAGGTTGACGGCTTGCACGGTCAGCGTCATACGCGGCGTCACGTCGTAACTCGCCTGCAGATTCGCCGAGAGCTCCGACGGCTCCATGAACGCGCCGAGATTGTCGAACTTGCCGCTGTACGGGTCGGGCAGGAAGACCGCACCGATCGAACCGCCCGGGCAGCTCGCACCCGGCGTTAAGGGCGTAGACGCCGGTTCCTTGGAGCACGATTGGGGTACGTATCCGGGCCAGACGAGCGGCGATCCGTAGTTCGACCCGTTCGCGTAGTGCACAGAGGGGGTCACCGCAAACCGGTTGTGCCGATAGTTCAGGATGAGCGAGGCGACGTCGGGAACCGAATAGCCGTTGGCGGCATTGAAGGGACTGGGGATCACGTCGTAGGGTGCGTACCACGCCGACGTATTGAAGAGCGGCTGGAGCCCGTCGTGATAGTACGGATTAGGAATTTTCAGTTTACCCTGATTGTGAGTTCCCGATTGGTCGTTCGGCAGCACCGGCATCGCATTGTTCGCGTAGGCTCCGCTGCCGCAGGATTGCCAGTTGGCCGAGCTCTTCGTTACGCCCGCGCAGGCCGCGGTGTAGGAGTTGTAGAGCTCGATCTGCGTGTTGAGCGCGTCGATGACGCTCACGCCGTTGATCGGGCTGAAGCGAATTCGATTCTCGGTATGCGTATACGATAAGAGCCCGGAGAGACCGTTGCGGCTGAAATCACCATACTGCAACGAGAGCTCGACGCCGTACGACTCCTGCGTCCCCACGTTCAATCCGGCGAGCGTCCCTTGGACCGGATTGATCGCCTGGAACTGGAGTTGGTTGCTCGTGTTCCGATAGAACGGCGTGATCTTGTACGAAAGCTGCGTTCCTTTTACGTGCTTCTCGAGCGAGAGATCGAAGTTGTCGGAGGTGTCGGGCGAGACGTCGTGATTGGGCGTGTGGTAGCCGAGCGGATAGAACTGCGAAATGAAGGAAGCCAGGTTCTGCTGGAAGGTGTTGTACTGATAGTACGACGAGCCTTCGGCCCGGGCATATTTGCCGGCCGAGCCACGGATCACGGTATCGGGATTGATCGTATACGTGAACGAAAGGCGCGGTTGAAAAACGTAGGAGGCGAAGTCCGCGCCCGTGGTGTTGTACAACCCATTTCCTGGATTGCTCAGCGGCTCCAAACCCGGCGCACACGTGCCGAAGGAATCGGTCGTCGAGTTCCACGCCCAGGACGTCGCCTTACCGGGAGCGCCGCAAAACTCGTTGTTGTACGCGTCGAACCAAAACTGCCGTGCCGGGTACCCCGCCTCGAGATTATTGGTGGTGTACTCGAAGCGATCGATACGCGCTCCGAAATTGACGACGAGCCGGTCGTTGGGCTGCCAAAGATCGGTAATGGCCGCCGAACCGAAATGCGGCGTCACGTCGTCGACCTGCGCGCTCTGCCCGTTCTCGGTCATCATCCAGCGCGCGCCGGCTTTTGCCGCAGGCGAACCCTTCGGCGCATAACCGGGCGTCAAATTGAAGTTGTACGAGCCCTCGCCGGGGTAGCATCCCGACGATGTAAGGCATCCCCCCTGGCTTCCGGCGTCGAAACAACTCCAAGGCTGACCCGTCTGGTAGTTGTAGCATTTGCCGCTCGGCGTTCCGTAGTTAGAGAGGATCGTTCCCAGGCCCGTGGCGGCAAGACTCGTAGTCGATGGATCGGTCGAGCTAAAGGCGGCGTTATACGTCTGCAGGCGCTGCGTCATGTACGAGGCTTCGACCGTGAGCAGGTTCTGAGTCGACAGCTGATTAGCGTAGATGAGAGTTCCGCCGAAGCCGTGCTCGAGCACCTCGTAATCGGCAGGGTCCGACCCGAAGACGAGCTGCGCGCTTTGAGGACCGTTGATAAACCAGTTCGAATATGCGCCCCAGACGAGCGCGCGCAAGTACGAATGCGGATCGAGATTCTTCTGGTATTGCAGCTTTTCGATCGAGTAGCCGTTCCAGTTTCCATCACGGTCCGTGAGGCCGACCGGCGAGCCCGGCGCACGCCCGGATGGACTGCTCGGGAAGAATCCGATCAACAGATCTTGCTGCCGCGGCGACTGCATGAGCGGGCCGCCGTAATAGAGCGAGTCGAGGTACGGCATCGGATAGCCGATGCCGGTCTTCTTGCCGGCGTACGGCGTGTACCAAACGTCGTTGGCGGAACTGTAGAACTGGTCGGCAATGCCTCCGGTCACGTAGAGCAGCTGTACGTCGTCGCGCAGCGCGGAATCGCGATGCGGGATGCCGATATGGAGATTGACGACGTTTTCACGGTCGAAGTTAGTGCCTTGCGCGTACGCGAAACCGGGAGAGGAGAGGAAGCCGTAGTTCGGCTGTTTTGCCGCAGAGCCGTCTAGAATATTGTAAACGTTGTTGTTCGTCGGAACGTTGAGCGGATAGAAGTAGAGCGGATCGCTGACCCCGCCGTACTGATCGCCGAAGCGATACGTTTGATTCGTTCCCGAGAGGCCGACGTAGTACGAAAAGAGCCGGTCGGGAGTGGCACCGGCGACTTCCACGGTCGCCTGATGGTAGAAGGCCGGTCCACCGATGCCCAAATCCGCGGCGGCGTAACCGGGGAACGTCCCGCTCTTGATGACTTGATTGATGTAACCAGCGAGGCCCGACGAGTTCGAGGTTGCCGGGGTGCCGCCCGTGTAGACCTGCACCTCTTGATTGCCGAGTGACGTGAGCGTCCCGATCGGCGCGAGATCCGACTGACGCGTCATCTGGATGCCGTCGAACTCATAGGCGACTTGATCGACGTCACCGCCGCGAATGTAGACGCTCTGATACCAGCCCTGTTGGTTCGACGGAATGTTGACACCGGGAGCGCTCGCGATCGCGCCGTACGCCTGCGTCATCGAACCGGAGCCGCCCAGCGTCGATGCCGCTTTCTGCCCCGCCGAGTTGACCGAATAAACGTCGCTGGTAACGCCCGAGTGCACGAGCGACTGCGTCGAGCGCGAGGTCGTGCGCGCGATCGTCCTGAGCGTTTTTTGCAGCTCGAGCGTCGTGCTCGCCGATTGATCGGCCACGACGGCGATGCCCGGCTGCGACTGCGGATCGTAACCCGCCTTGCTCGCGCTCACGGTATAGGCGTCGGGCGCCAAGGAGATGAACGAGAACGCGCCCGCGGCGTCGGAGAGGCTTTGCGCCGTTTGCGAAGGCGAGGCCGCGGTGACGACCGCTCCGGCGATCGGCGCGTGGGTCGCCGCGTCGACGACGCGGCCGCGAAGCGTACCGGTCGTGCCGGCTCTCGCCTCCCAGGGCATTGCAAGGAGCGCAACTGCGACGAGCGCGGCGATCGGCTTTGCGGCGATGCGTTGTATCATAAAGAAGATGCGCTTTAAACCCGCCGAATAGGCTTTCCTCGCCCCACCATGACCGTACGCGAAAAACCCTCCAGCTCCGTGGTCGAATCCTCGCTAGCGCAGCGGCGCCGAGCGAGCGTCGCGCGTGGCGTCGCGACGGTGCATCCGATCTGGGTCGAGCGCGCGGCCGGCGCAACGCTTTGGGACGAGACCGGACGACGGTACCTCGACTTCATCGGGGGCATCGGGACGCTCAACACCGGCCACGCCCATCCGAACGTCGTCGCCGCCATCGCAGAGCAGGCCCGGCGATTCACGCATTGCTGTTTTCAGGTCGCGATGTACGAGCCGTACGTCGCCGTGGCCGAGGAGCTGAACCGGCGCGCGCCGGGCGCGTCGCCGAAGAAAACGCTGCTGCTCTCAACCGGAGCCGAAGCGACCGAGAATGCGGTCAAGATCGCGCGCGAGTATACGCGCCGCCCCGCGATCGTCGCCTTTACGCACGGGTACCATGGCCGTACCCTGCTCGCACTCTCGATGACGGGCAAGAACGAACCCTACAAGCAGCACTTCGGGCCGTTCTGCAGCGAGATCTATCACGCGCCATTCCCGTACGAGCACCACGGCGTCACGACGCGGCGCGCGCTCGAAGGGCTGGAAGAGCTGTTTTCGGGGGTGGTCGCGCCCGAACGGATTGCCGCGGTCATCATCGAGCCGGTGCTCGGCGAAGGCGGCTTCGTGCCGGCGCCCCGCGATTTTTTGATGGAGCTGCGACGCATTACCGCGGAGCACGGCATTCTGCTGATCGCCGACGAGATCCAGACGGGATTCGGCCGCACCGGCACGTTCTTCGCATCGGAGCAATACGGCATCGAACCCGACCTGATCGCGGTCGCAAAATCGATCGGCGGCGGCCTGCCGCTCGCAGCGGTCGTCGGCAAGACCGAGATCATGGACGCGCCCGAACCGGGCGGATTGGGCGGCACGTTCGCCGGGAATCCAGTCGCCTGTGCCGCAGCCTTGCAGATTTTCGACCTGATCGACGAGGCCTTTTTGGCGCGCACCCGCGCAATAGGCGAACGAATCGCCGGCGCTTTGCGCTCCATGCAGCGCGAGTACGCGCAAATCGAAGACGTGCGCGGGCTCGGCGCGATGCTCGCAATGGAGTTATCTTCAGGCGCGCCGGAGATCGTCGAAGCCGCGCGCGAGCGGGGACTCCTTCTGATGATGGCCGGCAAGCGCAACGTGATTCGGATTCTCGTCCCGCTCGTCGCAACCGACGACGAGCTCGACGAAGGACTCGCGATTTTGCGAGCTAGCCTTCACGACGTTTTTACGAGGTGACCGAAAATTACCGGTGTTAAAGAGCAAAAGGTTTACGAATATACCAAAACCGTTTTAGGGTTGATCGAAAAGACCGAGATCACGCCCGCGGATGCCGCGTGGATCGCGCGTGAGACGGTCGAGTCGTTTCGAGAACACGTCAATCCCGGGTTTCTCGAGTATCGCAAGGCGACCGACGCGCAGAACGCGAGTGCGGTCGTCGAATGGGCCGATGCCGGGCCGAACTCCTATCGCGACCTCAACGGCCGGACCTATATCGACTGCCTGGGCGGCTTCGGGATCTTCAACGTCGGCCACCGCAATCCGAAGGTAGTGAAAGCGGTCAGCGATCAGCTTCGCCGCCAGCCGCTCCACAGTCAAGATCTGCTCGATCCGCTACGCGCGATGCTTGCAAAGGCGCTCGCCATGCTCGCGCCCGAGGGTCTCGAATACAGCTTCTTCTGTAACAGCGGCACCGAAGCCGTCGAGGGAGCGCTCAAACTCGCGCGCGCCTACGATCCCGCGAAACAGACGATCGTCGCGGCAACCAAAGGCTTCCACGGCAAGAGTTACGGCTCGCTCTCGGCAAGCGCGAAGGCCGAGTTCCGCCGGCCGTTCGGACCGATGCTGCCGAACATCGAACACGTTCCGTTCAACGACGTTCCCGCGCTGCGCGACATGATGACCTCGTGCAAAGCCGTCGGCGAAGACGTCGGCGCGGTGCTGCTCGAGCCGATTCAGGGAGAGGGCGGCGTCAACATTCCCGACAACGATTATCTGCCGAACGTACGCGCGCTCTGCGACGAGTTCGGCGCGCTCTTCATCCTCGACGAAGTGCAGACCGGAATGGGACGCACCGGCACGATGTTCTGCTGCGAACATTACGGCGTCGCGCCGGATTTGATGTGCCTCGCGAAGGCCTTCGGGGGCGGCGTCGTGCCTGCCGGTGCGGTGGTCGGCCGGCGCGAGGTCTTTTCGCGGCTCTTCGACAACCCGTTCCTGCACACGTCGACCTTCGGCGGGAATCCGCTCGCGTGCGCCGCGGCGCTCGCCACCATCAACGTCCTGATCGAAGACCGCCTGCCGCAGCGCGCCGCGATTCTGGGAAAGCGCATGCTCGCCGGCATTCGCGAAGCAGTCGCCGAGCATGAGGATCTCGTCGTCGACACTCGGGGCATGGGACTCTTGATGGCGATCGAATTTCGCGATCATGCAACGGGCTTCGAGCTTGGGAAACGCATGCTCGACCGCGGCGTGCTCGTTTCGGGAACGCTCGTCAACGCGCGGGTGATTCGCGTCGAACCGCCGCTCACGATTACGGAGGACGAGGCCGATTATGTCTGCCGTGCCCTCAAAGAGAGCCTGAACTCCATGGCATCGTTGGCCAAGACAGGAGCGTAACGATCATGCAAACGACTGCGTACCCGGCCGCGAGCTCCGAAGAGGTCCTCAAGCATCTGCCGATCGTCGACGGCATCGTTCCGATGTACGTCGACGGCAGATGGCGGCTTGCAAGCGATGGTGGAACGCGCGAGCTGCAGAATCCCGCGAACGGCCGTACGATCGCGACCGTCGCCGAGGCGACCATTGCCGACGCCGAAGCGGCGATCGCCGCCGCGCGCCGCGCATTCGACGAGGGACCGTGGAGCTCGCTCTCGGCCGCCGATCGCGCCGCTCTGCTCTTCAAGCTCGCCGATGCGATCGATGCACATCGCGACGAGTTCATGCGGATCGACACGCTCAATAACGGCAAGCCGCTGCGCGAAACCGAGTACGATGCCGTGGACGCGGCGAACTGCTTCCGGTACTACGCCGGCCTAGCGACGAAACCGCACGGACAAACCTTCGACGTTCCGGCGCCGTCGCAGACGTTCACGGTGCGAGAGCCGATCGGCGTCTGCGGCCAGATCGTTCCGTGGAACTATCCGCTCTTGATGGCGACGTGGAAACTCGCACCGGCGCTTGCTGCGGGCAACGTCTGCATCCTCAAGCCATCGGAGCTTACGCCGCTCTCCGCAATTCGGCTCGCTGCGCTCTTCGAAGAGCTGGCGTTTCCGCCGGGCGTCGTCAACGTCGTGCTCGGCTCGGGCGCGGTCGCCGGTCACGCACTCGCCGCCAGCGAGCGGGTCGATAAAATCGCTTTCACGGGTGGAACCAAGACAGGGCGCAGCATCATGCACGACGCCACCACGAACCTCAAAAAGATCTCGCTCGAGCTCGGCGGCAAATCGCCGAACGTTGTCTTTGCCGACGCCGATTTCGAGACGGCGATCGATTACGCGCTCTTCGGCATCTTCGCCAACGCGGGGCAGGTGTGCTCGGCCGGCTCGCGGCTGATTCTCGAACGCCCGCTGCACGACCGCTTCGTCGAGCGTCTCGTCGAGCGGGCGCAGAAGATTCGCGTCGGCGACGGATTCGATCCGGCGACCGAGATGGGGCCGATCGTCTCGCCGGTTCATCGCGAGCGGGTCGAGTCGTACATCGAAAGCGGCAAAGCGGAGGGCGCGCGACTCCTCTGCGGCGGCACGCGGCTCGGCGGCGCGCTCGCCGCAGGCAACTTCATCGCGCCGACCATTTTCGACGAGACCTCGCGCGAGATGCGCATCGTCAAGGAAGAGATCTTCGGCCCGGTTCTCGTCGTGCAGACCTTCGAGGACGAAGCCGAGGCGATTGCACTCGCGAACGACACGATTTACGGCTTGGCCGGGGCCGTCTTTAGCACGAACATCGCCAAAGCCCACCGCGTCATCCGTAAGATGCGCGCCGGAATCACCTGGATCAACACCTATCACCCCACGTATAACGAAGCGCCCTGGGGCGGCTACAAACAATCAGGCATCGGACGCGAGCTCGGCACGTACGGCTACGATGCCTATACCGAGGTCAAGCAGATCAACGTCAATCTCGACGTCGAGCCCTCGGGCTGGTTTAGCGAGTAACCGAGCAGCCCCACGGCGAACAACGGCCGTGAGGAGGTACTTCACCCATGCGTCATCTTCGTCTCGCAGCGTTCGCGCTGCTCGTTCTCCCGCCCGCGATCGTCGCGGCCGCCACGCCCGGCTGGCAAACCGCAACGGCAACGAGCGTCAATGCGGGGGTTACCAGCAAGTCGACGTTCCAAATCCAGGCCTACGTAACGCTGCCGCAGTCATGCGATATGGCTCGCATCAGAACGTTGGCGATCACTTCCCAGCTGCATCGGTCCTTCATCGTCGAGCAGATGGCGCCGTCTGCGCCCTGCACCGGGAAAACCGTCTATAAATGCACCGTCGTAAGCCCCAACTTCAGCCTGCCCATACCGCACAAGTTCGACGTGGACTCCAAAGGCAAGACCTGGGGGGTTACGCTCTCGATGGCGTCGCCACAGCCGGTCGAACCACTCTGCCGTAAGAGCTAGTCGGGAGGTCGGGCCGGCGGCGTTGCTCGCAGAGGACTGATGCCGAGCCTTGATAGGGCGCGGTCGGCGAGCACTTTACCGCCGGTCTGACACGCCGGACAGTAGTTCGTCTCGTTATTCGCATATCGAATGCGGCGCACCGTTTCGCCGCAACGCAGACACGGCTTTCCGTACCGCCCGTGCACCCACATCCCGTCGCGAAAGGCTGTCACGCCTTCGGGAAACTTTTCGGCAACGCCGCCGCTCAAGCGATCGATCCATTCGCGCAGCGTCGCCCGCGTCGCGTCGAAGAGTCGCTCCCACTCTGGCGTCTGCAGCTTCGCCGTCTGCGCGAGCGGTGAGAGCCGAGCGGCGTGGAGGATTTCGTCGGAGTACGCGTTCCCGATGCCGTCGACGAGCGTTGGATCCGTCAGCGCGCGTTTGAGCGTGCGATTCTCCGCGGCGAGCGCGCGCGTAAACGTCTCAAGATCGCAGCTAAAGACGTCGATACCGCCGCGATCGATCGCCTCGAGCGCTTCGTCGCCGGCAACGATTGCGAGCGAGGCGCGACGCTTGCTACCGGCCTCCGTCAGCACGAGTGAGCCGCCGGCGAAGTCGAACGCCGCGAGCATTTGACGGCCGCCCAGCTTCGCGCCCGCCGCCCGCCAATGGAGCCGTCCCGCAATCATGAGATGGATAACGAGCCAGAGGTCGCCCTCGAGCCCGATCGCGATCCGCTTGCCGATGCGCCGTATCTGGCGCACGACGCGACCTCCCACCGCACTCAATGGCGGTTGCGCGGTACGTAGGAGCGAGACGGCGGCGACGCGCACGCGCTCGAGCCGCTCGCCGAGAATGCGCGACTCCAACGCGGCGACGTAGGCCGCTACGTCAGGCAGCTCCGGCATCGGTCGATCACGGTCGCGTCTTCTTCCGGCGCGATCGTCCGAAGATCGAGCAGCAGCCGCCCGTCCTCGACGCGCGCGACGATGGGCGGCGCTCCGGCGCGCAACTGCGACGCTAAACGGTCGGGCTTTTCCACCTCGATCGCCACCGCGACCGAGGGAATGCGTTCCTGGGCGAGCGCGCCGCCGCCGGCGTAGGCCACGCTCTCGACGACCGTGACGCCCGTAAGAGCTTCGACGTAGGCGTTCGCTCGCGCGCGCAACTCGGCGATCGTGGCAGCGAGCATCTGGTAGACGGGCAGGCGTTCCCCCTTCCCACCGCCGCGGTAGCATTGCAGCGTCGCATCGAGTGCGGCTAGGGTCATCTTTCCAACGCGCAAGGCGCGAAGCAGCGGATTGTTCTTCAGCGGCGCTACGAGCTGCGCCGTGCCGGTGATGATGCCGGCCTGCGGACCGCCGAGAAGCTTATCGCCGGAGAAGGTCACGAGACCGATCCCATCGCTGAGCGACTCTTGCACGGTGCGCTCGTGCGCGACGCCGTACTCCGCCAAATCGACGAGCGCGCCGCCGCCGAGATCTTCGACGACGGGTACGCCCGCGCGACGGCCGAGGTCGGCGAGCTCGCGCGGGCTGGCGTCGTGCGTGAACCCTTCGATGCGATAGTTCGACGTATGCGTGCGCAGCAGCAGCGCCGTACGCGGCGAGAGCGCCCGCTCGAAATCCTCAACGTTGACGCGATTGGTCGTGCCGACTTCGACGAGCCTCGCACCGCTGCGTTCGAGCACATCCGGAATCCGGAAGCCTCCGCCGATCTCGACCAACTGGGAGCGCGCGACGATCACTTCCCGGCCCTTCGCGAACGTATCGAGCACCAGGAGCACCGCCGCGGCACAGTTGTTGACGACGAGCGAATCCTCGGCGCCGGTTACATCGGTCAAGATATTCGAAACGCGCTCGTAGCGCGATCCCCGCTTGCCGCTATCGAGATCGTATTCCAGGTTCGAATAACCGCGCGTGAGCTCGCCGACCGCCCCAAGCGCCTCGGCCGCCAGCGGTGCGCGACCGAGATTCGTGTGCAGAATGATCCCGGTCGCGTTGATGACGGGAAGGAGCGTTGCGCGTCGCGCCGCCTCCAAGCGTGCGGCGACGTCGTCGACGATCGCGTCGTACGCCGTCTCGCCGTTGGAAGCGCGCACGCGGCCGAATACCTCGTCGGCCGCCTGCCTCACTAAATTTCTGCCAAGCAGACCTTCGTACGGAAGGATCCGTTCGTCCGCCAGAACCCGGTGCATCGCCGGGATCGTCATTGAGGGCTTAGGCTACGTGCTTGCCGAGCATCGACGTCACGACGTTCTCGGGAACGTATCCGACGATGCGATCGACCGGCTCGCCATCCTTGAAGAGAATCAAGCAGGGTATGCCCGAGACCTGATATTGGCCGGCGAGGCTGGGGTTTTCGTCGGTATTCAGCTTGACGAACTTCGCTTTGCCTTCATTTGCCGCGGCAACCTTTTCGACGACGGGCGAAAGCATGCGGCACGGCCCGCACCACGGCGCCCAAAAATCGACGAGCACCGGCTGGGCGCTCTTGAGCACCTCGGTTTCAAAGTTCGTTTGCGTGACGTCTGGTAATGCACTCATGACACCCTTCTAACACTCCTACAGCTCGGTCTGTTGCGGCTCGCCGGTGATTTCGGTGATCTGCTTAGCCTGTTTGCCCAGGTTCGTGATCGCGATGACCTCACTCCCCTCGCCCAAACGCTGAAGCCGGACGCCCTTGGCGTCGCGTCCCGTCTTGCGAATATCGCGCACTTGGAGGCGAATCACCTGGTTACCCGAGGTGATCATGAGGATCTGGTCGTCGGGCGCGACGAGAATCTGGTCGACGACCTGTCCGATGTCGTCGCGCTGGCGCGCGAACGCTTTGACCCCCTTGCCGCCGCGCGCCGTGTGACGATAATCGTCGATCGGGGTCCGCTTGCCGAAAGCGAGCGACGTCACGAGCAAGACCTCGCGACGCTCGTCTTCGACGACGTCCATCGCCACGACCGTGTCGCCCTTTTCGAGCGTCATCGCCTTCACGCCGCGCGCCGCACGCCCCATCGGACGCACGCCCTTCTCGTTGAAATGCACGGCCATGCCCTGCGTCGATGCGAGAATGATGTCTCGCGAACCGTCGGAGAGGTCGACTGCGAGCAGTTCGTCGCCCGGATCGAGATTGATCGCGATCAGGCCGTTGCGGCGGACGTTTGCGAACTCTTCGAGCTTCGACTTTTTGATGACGCCGCGCTTGGTGACCATCACGAGAT
The DNA here is from genome assembly GCA_036732685.1 of Candidatus Cybelea sp. Taxonomy (GTDB): domain Bacteria; phylum Vulcanimicrobiota; class Vulcanimicrobiia; order Vulcanimicrobiales; family Vulcanimicrobiaceae; genus Cybelea. Next base: position 228,549 of record DAINBY010000001.1, read on the forward strand.
ACCGTTCGGTTTCGAAGCGGTCGATCGGGAAGGCGGCCGTAACCTCTTCGCCCGGCGGGAGCGTGAGCAGGTTGACGAGCGCGGTTCCGCGCGCCTGGCGCGTCGTATCGGGAATCTCGTACCCCCGCAGCCTATAGACGCGGCCCATGTTCGTAAAGAAGAGCACGTGATCGTGCGTCTTGGTGACGAAGAAGTTGCGGACGACGTCCTCGCGCTTGAGATTCGAGATGCCGGTGACGCCGCGCCCGCCGCGAAGCTGCGTGCGGAACGTGTCGACCGTGACGCGCTTGATGTAGCCGCCGACCGTATACGTGACGACGACGTCGATGTTGGGCGTGATCTGCTCGATCGACATCTCATCTTCGGCGGGCTCGATCGTCGTGCGCCGTTCGTCGCCGAAACGCTTCTTGACCTCGAGCGTCTCGTGCTTGACGATGCTCGCGATGCGCCGCGGACTGCGCAGAATGTCCTGAAGCTCGGCGATCGTTTTGATCAGCTCGGCGTACTCGTCCTCGATCTTCTTGCGCTCGAGGCCGACGAGTGCCCGCAGTCGCATGTCGACGATCGCCTGCGCCTGCACCTCGCTGAGCGCGAAGCGCTTGGAGAGACGCTCCTTCGCTTCGTCGGTCGTCTGGCTGCCGCGGACGATCTCGATGACCTCGTCGATGTGATCGAGGGCGATGCGGTAGCCCTCGAGCAAGTGTGCCCGCTCCTCGGCCTTGCGCAGATCGTAGGTGGTTCGTTTGACGACGACGTCTTTGCGGTGCGCGATGAAGTGCTCGAGGAGCTGCTTGAGCGTGAGCACCTGCGGCTCGAGCGCAACCGAGCCATTGGCTCGCGGCGAGCCCACCGGCACCAGCGCAAGCATGTTGAAACCGAACGTCGACTGCAACGGCGTGTGCTTGAAGAGCTGGTTGAGCACGATCTTCGGAATGGCGTTCCTCTGCAGCTCGATCACGACGCGCATGCCCTTGCGGTTCGACTCGTCGTCCATGCGCGAGATGCCGGTGATCCGTTTCTCGGCGTACGCCTCCGAGATCGCCTCGACGATCCGCCCCTTGTAGACCTGATAGGGTATCTCGGTGATGATGATCTTGTGCTTTCCGCGGTCCTCGACGATCTCGGCCTTGCCGCGAATCGCGATCGAGCCGCGCCCGGTTCGATAGGCTTCGCGGATCGCTTCGTGCCCCAAGATGGTGCCCCCAGTTGGAAAGTCGGGGCCTTGGACGATCGCGCAGAGCGCGTCGTCGTCCGTCTTGGGATCGTCGATCAGAGCCGCGATCGCATCGGCGATTTCGTTGAGATTGTGCGGCGGGATGTTCGTCGCCATGCCGACCGCGATACCGCTCGATCCGTTGACGAGCAGCTGCGGGAGGCGTCCCGGAAGGACGCTCGGCTCGACGCCCTGGTTGTCGAAGTTTGCAACGAACGGAACGGTCTCTTTATCGATATCGGCCAGGACGTCGAGCGCGGAGCGCGCGAGCCGCGCTTCGGTGTACCGGTAGGCCGCCGGCGGATCGGGATCGATCGAACCGAAGTTGCCGTGACCGTCGACCAGCGGATAGCGCAGCGTGAAATCCTGGGCCATGCGCACGAGCGCGTCGTAGACGGAGCTATCGCCGTGAGGATGGTAGCTCTTGAGAACCTCACCGATGATACCGGCGCACTTGCGATGCTGCTTGCTCGGATCGAAACCCATCTCGCGCATCGCATAGAGAATCCGGCGCTGCACGGGCTTGAGACCGTCGCGTACGTCGGGAAGTGCTCGCGACGCGATGACCGACATCGCATATGCGAGATAGCTCTCCCGCATTTCGTCTTCGACGTTGACCTGCGCTATGATATCGTTGTTCAATAATCACCTGTACTGATGGAGGACGACCTTCGACTGAACTTTCCCACCGAAGACGACCTCGGTAAATTCGCGGCCGATTTTGCGCGACGTCTCCGCCCCGGCGACGTCGTTGCGCTCAGCGGCCCGCTCGGCGCCGGCAAGACCGCGTTCGTGAGGGCGGTCGTGCGCGCGCTCCACGGGAGCGACCAAAGCTGCAGCCCCAGCTTTACGTTTCGCCACCATTATGACGGCGATCCGCCGATCGAGCACATCGACTTTTACCGCATCGACGACCCGCGCGAATTGACCGAGTTGGGCCTCGAGGAGGCCCTCGACGGACGTTCGATCGCGCTGATCGAGTGGTGGCGCAACGCGCCGGAGGCTATTCCGGCTCGGCGGTACGAAATCGAAATCGAAGGCGCCGGAGACGAATCACGCACGCTCCATCTTCGACTGCCGCGATGATCGTTCTTGCCCTGGACGGGGCGCTTGCAGCCTTTTCGACCGCGGTTGCAAGCGGCGGCCAAATCGTCGCATCGCGCAGCGAGTCAGGCAACGTCGCGCTCGAGCGTGGTCTCGCCATGGTTTCGGGGGTGCTCGCCCAGGCTCGCGTCGCGCCGCAGCAAATCGGACGCTTGGCGGTCGGCATCGGGCCCGGAGGATTCACCGGCTTGCGGATCGCCATCGCCTACGCAAAGTCACTCGCGACGGCGTGGGGGCGCCCGCTCGTCCCGGTCGATTCCTTCGATATTCTCGAATTTGGCGCCGAGTTCGAGCGCGTGCTCGCGGTCGTCGTCGGCCGTCCCGGCGTGATCTCGGCGCGGTACCGCGACGGGACGCAGATGCGGCGCGCCTCGGGGCGAATCGCCGATGTCCTGTGCGAAGTGCTGCCGGCAGCCGGTCCGCGTGCGCTCGAGGTGGTCGGGGCGCCGAAGGACGTCCTCCACGCGCTCGCCGAACGCGGCATGGTCGTGCGCTCCGTCGACCCGCTCGTCACTCCCGCCGCTGCAGCCGCCGCACTGGCTGCCGCAACGCGCACGCCCCCGGAGACCCCACATGCCGTACGAGCCGATTACGGCGAGCTGCCCGCCGCCAAACCGCCGAGATTGTAGCGTTCAATCTTGAAGATGGAACTCGACCGGCCGGCGCAACACCCCAGCCGGTTCTCGGTTCGCCCGATGGCTACGTCCGACATCGCGGCGGTGACGCGGATCGAACGCACCTCGTTTTCGACCATTTGGCCCTCCGATGCGTTCTACAACGAGTTGAGCACGAACAAGCTGGCGCATTACTTCGTCGGAAGCATCGACGAGCGGGTCGTCGCCTACGGCGGCATTTGGGTCATCCTCGAGGACTCCCACGTGACGACGCTCGCCGTCGATCCGGCCCATCGCGGCCGGCGCTTCGGCGAAGTGCTGCTCCTGGCGCTGATCGACGAAGCGATCGAACGTGGGGCGGCCTGGATGACGCTCGAGGTGCGCGAGAGCAACACCGTCGCGCAACGTCTCTATCGCAAGTACGGTTTTACGACGGTGACCATGCGAAGCGGATACTACAGCGACGATAACGAGAGCGCGCTCATCATGTGGGCCGGAAGCCTGCGCAGCGAGCTCTATCGCAACCGCCTGGCCGTGCTGCGCTCGCGCGTCGAGGACGCCTCGGGCCGCGGGTGAGGTTTACGGAACTCGCACGCAGAGTTCGCGAGCACATCGGGCAAGAGCATCGGTACGGCCATAGCGTGCGCGTCGCACGCTGCGCCGAAACGCTCGCGCGTCGCCACGGCGTCGACTCGCGCAAAGCCCGGCTCGCCGGCATGCTGCACGACCTCGCCCGGCTCTATACGCCGGAACGACTGCTCGCCGACTCCAAGGCACGCGGCTTTGCGATCGATCCCGCCGAGCGGGAACACCCGATGCTGCTCCACGCCCGGCTCGGCGCGGCGATCGCGCGCGAATCATTCGGCATCGAGGATCCCGAGGTACTCTCGGCGATCGAAAAGCACACGACCGGGGCCGAAGTAATGTCGCCGCTCGACTGCGTCGTCTACCTCGCCGACACGCTCGAACCGAACCGCCGCTTTTCGCAACGCGGCGAGCTTTGGGAGCTCGCGCTGCGCGATCTCGCCGGCGCCACGCGCGAGACGATGCGCCTAGCGGCGGAGCATCAGGCACGCAAGCGCGAGACCCGGGAGGCACCGGCATCCGCGAGCTGATCGAGGTCGTGCGCGAGAGCGCGCTCGACAAGAAGGGTGAAGACTTCACCGCGCTCGACGTGAGCGGGCGGACGATCCTCGCCGATACGTTCGCGATCGTAACCGGCCGCTCGAAGGTTCAAACGCGAGCCATCGCCGATGCGATTATCGAAGCGGTCCGAGAGAACGGCTACACGCCTTCGCGCGTAGAGGGATATGCGGACGGAACGTGGATCCTGATCGACCTCGGCAACGTCATCGTGCACCTGTTCACGCCGGAGCAGCGCTCGTTCTACAATCTCGAACGTCTATGGTCGTCCATAGCGGAAAGGAAAGCACAGGGATCGTGAAAACGCGGCGTCCCACGCATCAGACGCGAGCGAAGCGAGCTCGGATCGACTTCTGGAAGCGTTTCGGCGTTTGGATCTTTATCGTCTTCTTCGCACTGAGCGTGGCGGGCGGCGTGATCGCACTCTCCGAACTACGCCCGAAATGACCGGCGTCAAGACGATCGAGAACGAAGCCGGCGCGGCGCACGCGCGCTACGTCCTGACGCCATGGGTGAGTCAGGGCGGCCGCAATCCGCCCGTGATCGTGCGCGGCGAGGGCGCGCGCCTCTACGACGATCGTGGCGCGAGCTACCTCGATCTTTCGGCGGGCCTCGTCGCAGTCAACCTCGGACATGGCCACCCCGCAGTCGCAGCGGCGATCGCGGAACAGGCGCACCGGCTCGCTTACGTCGCTCCGACCTTCGCGAACGATCGCCGCGCGCAACTCGCGCAGGCCATCGTCGAAATCGCGCCGTGGGCCGAGGGCGGACGCGTCTTCTTCACAACCGGCGGCGGCGAAGCGAACGAAGATGCGATCAAATTCGCGCGCGCGCTGCGCGGCCGGCACAAAGTACTTACCGCGTACCGTTCGTTCCACGGCTCCGCACCGGGTGCCGGAACGTTGAGCGGCGAGAATCGCCGCTGGCCGAACGAACCGGGTATTCCGGGCGTCGTTCGCTTCTTCGCGCCGTTTCCGTACCGCAGTCCGTTTCACACGCGCGATCCGCGCGAAGAGGTCGAGCGCGCGATCGAGCATCTCGAAGCGATCGTCAGCTACGAGGGCGCGGCGAACATCGCGGCGCTCCTCATCGAGCCGGTCGTCGGATCGAATGGCGCGATCGTCTATCCGGAGGGGTATCTCGCGCGCCTTCGCGAGCTCTGCGATCGCTACGGAATACTGCTGATCTTCGACGAGGTCATGACCGGATTCGGACGCACCGGGGAGGCCTTCGCCGCGCAACGCTTCGCCGTGACGCCCGACATCTTTACGTTCGCCAAAGGCGTCACCTCGGCATACGTTCCGCTCGGCGGCGTCGCGGTTCGCGAGTCGCTCGCCGCGCACTTCGACGAGCACGCTCTGCCGAGCGGCCATACGTTCAGCGGCCATCCGCTCGCGATGGCGGCCGGCGTCGCGGCGCTGCGCGCCTATAGCGACGAACGGCTTTTCGAACGCGCACGCGCGCTCGAAGGCGAGCTGCGGACGCGCTTCGACGCACTCGCTCGCCGCCGGCGGATCGTCGGCGAAGCGCGCGGCGTCGGCGCCTTCTTCGGGCTCGAGCTGGTCGCCGACCGCGAGAGCCGCACGCCGCTCGTCCCGTGGCAAGGATCGGCCTCGCTCCAGGGCTTCTTCAACGATCTGCTCGCGCACGGGCTCTACGTGCTCGGACGCTATAACGTTGCAATCGTCGCGCCGCCCTTGGCGATCGCGCCCGCGGAGCTCGACGAAGCGTTCGCGATACTCGACGCCGCGCTGGAGCGACTCGAGAGCGAAGGCTGATGCAGCTGCAGGTCCACGATAAGGCGACGCGCGAGCTCATCGGCGAGCTCGCGGTTGCCAACGCAACGCAAGCGGATCGCGCCGTAACGCGCGCGCACGAGGCCTTTCTCGCCTGGCGCGAGATTCCGGTCGTCGAACGCGCCCGGCTCTTCTTCCGGTATGCCGATGCGCTCGAGCGACGCCGCGAAGAACTCGCGCTCTCGGTCTCGCGCGAGAACGGGAAGATCCTCTCCGACGCGCGCGCCGAGGTGCGCCGCGGGATCGAAGCCGTCGAGTTTGCCTGCGGAATGCCCTCGCTGATGATGGGCGATTCGCTCCCCGACATCGCACGCGGCATCGACTCGATCTCGGTGCGTTACCCGCTCGGCGTCTGCGTGGGAATCACGCCCTTCAATTTTCCGGCGATGATTCCACTCTGGATGTTCCCGATCGCGATTGCGGCGGGGAATACGTTCGTCCTCAAACCCTCGCCGCAGACGCCGCTCACTTCGGAGCTGCTGCTCGCGATTGCGCGCGAATGCAAGTTTCCCGACGGAATCTTCGACGTCGTTCACGGGGGCACCGAGACCGCGGAGTCGCTCATCGAGCATTCCGGCGTGGCGGCGGTCTCGTTCGTCGGCTCCTCGAACGCGGCGCGGCTCGTTCAGGAACGTGCGGTCCGGCATCACAAGCGCGTTCAAGCACTCGGCGGTGCGAAAAACTACCTCGTCGTGATGCCCGATGCAGTCGACGCCGCAACCTGCGATGCGGTGATCGGTGCGGCGTTCGGCGGCGCGGGTCAACGCTGTTTGGCCGGCTCGGTCGTCGTCGCCGTCGGCGACGCGGGCGATGCGCTCGCGCCGATGCTCGTCGCGGCGGCAGCGAAGCTGCGACTCGGTCACGGCGCCGAGGAGGGCGTCGAGCTGGGACCGGTCGTGAGCGATGAGGCGCTCGCACGGATCCAGGGCTACGTGCGGCGCGCGCGCGACGCCGGAGTGGCAGTGCTGCTCGATTCGCGCACGGTACCCGGCGCCGGATCGTTCGCGTCGCCGGTCATCTTCGATCGCGTCGACCCTGCGAACGAACTCGCCCGCGACGAGATCTTCGGGCCGGTCATGGCGATCGTTCGCGTCCCAACGCTCGACGAAGCAATCGCCGTCGCCAACCGCTCGCGTTACGGCAACGCGTCATCGATATTTACGCGCGATGGCGGAAGCGCGCGCACGTTCGCGTCGCGCATCGAGGTCGGAATGGTCGGCATCAACGTTGGGATCGCCGCGCCGATGGCCTTCTTTCCGTTCGGCGGCGTGAAGGACTCGATCTTCGGCGATCTTCGGTGCCACGGCAAAGACGCCGTCGCGTTCTACACGCAGCAGCGCGTCGTGATCAGCCGCTGGCCTTCCTGACGCGGAACCAGCCCCAGCCCGCGACGATAAAGAGCACGAAGACGTAGCCGAACCAGCGCTGCGGCGGTGCCGGAATCGGGTAGTAGAGCGTGACGGCCGCGAGAAGGAGCAGGAGCGCCGCTATGCTCGAGACCGTAATATCGATCGCACGCAGCTCGCCCAGTTCTTTGCAGAACGCGACGACCCCGATCGCGATCAGCATATAGATGAGCAGGAATCCGAACGTGCTGAGCGTGCCGCAATAGTCGAATATATCGATTGGTGCGACGCCGAAGGCGAGCGCGCCGAGTGCAACCGCGAGCGCCGTCGCGGTCACCACGGTGACGGCGACGTTCGGCGTGTCGTGCCTTGGTTCGATCCGCGCGAAGGATGCGGGGAAAAGCCCGGCACCGGCCATCGCGTAGGCGATGCGTCCGGCCGTCGTGATGCAGGCGAGGCATACCGAGAAAGCACTACAGATCGCACCGATCGTGATCGGGATCGCGAGGTAACTCAGCCCGTACCCCTGCACCAGCGTCTGGAGCGGAAACTGCTCCTTGTCGAGCGGCTTGCCGAGATGTGAGAGACCGACGATCTCCGCATAGGTCGCGATCACGAAAAACACCGCGGCAAAGATGACGCTCCCGATCACGGCACGCGGAATCGTCACGAGCGGATGCTTCGCCTCGGCGCCAAAGGCCGTTGCGCTTTCGAAGCCGACGAAGCTGAAGACGGCAAACGCGACGGCGAACCCGATGCCGCCGGGAAAGCCGCCTTTGACGTGGAGCTGATTGAGATCGAGCGATGGGCCGTGCGCGTGCAGAACGATCGCAACGAGAACGCAGATGACGCTGACCGATACCAGCTCGAGCAGCAGCATCAGGATCGCCGAGACCTGCACTCCGCGATAGGCGGCCTGCCACGCGATTGCCGCAAGCACTACGACGATGAGGAGCGCCGGCGCGTGCAGTCCCGCGTCCGAAAGCAGACCTTGCACGAAGAGGGCCATCGCTCCAAGCACCGCGGTCGCGACGAACCCGTACGCCCAGAGCAGCGTCCAGCCGCCGACGGCTCCGGCCACCGGCCCGAGATGGTCGGCCACGTAGCCGTACATCGAACCAGCCGAGCTCGAGCGGCGTGCGAACTGATTGATGCAGAACGCGACGAAGATCAGCATGATGCTGCCGAAGACGTAGGCGAGCCACGTCCCGTTCCCCGCGAGCGCATACATATACGGCGCGATCAAGATCGGCGTCATGCTCGGCCCAATCAGCGCGACGGAGGTCGCCAGGACCTCGATAAAGCTCAACGATCCCGCTTTCATAAGTCGAAACTTCGCCTTGAGGCTATGGTAGGACCCGGCATGAAGGCTATTTCGGCGCGCAGCGGCGCCGTCGCGGGGGTTCTCGCAGCGTTGCTTGGCGCGGCGGCCCTACCGGCCGGAGCACGCGATTTCGTGCAAGACCAAGCCGCAATGTTCTCGCCGGCTACGGTTGCCCAGCTCAACACGCGCATCTCGAATTTCAACGCGCAGACCGGTAAGGAGGTCGTCGTCGTCACGACGCCCTCACTCGGCGGCGCAACCCTGCAGGACGCAGCGGCCTCGGCTTTCTCACAGCAGAACGTCAACGGCGTCCTCGTCTTCGTCGCCCGCGACGACCGGCGTGACATTCTCGTGCCCGATCGGGCGGGCCGGCAAGCGGGCTGGTTTACGCCCGACGTGCTTCGCTCGATTCGCACGTCGATGGAGAGCCAGTTTCGCAGCGAGGGTTACGACGCCGGAATCACCGGCGCCGTCGACGCGATCCTCAACGTCTATCGCGCACATCTGGGCAGCCTGCAGCAGCGTGCGAGCAACGGCGCGGCGCTGCCCGTACAACGACCTTCCTCTGGAGGAGTTCACATCTCGATGTTTTGGTGGGTAATCATTGCGGTCGTCGCATTTTTGCTCTTGCGCTCGATCCTGCGCGCGCTCGCCGCACCGCGCCCTTACGGCGGTGCCCCCGGCGCGCTGCCGCCCGGAACGTCGCCCGGCCCTGGTTACGGTTCGGGCTACGGTCCCGGCTACGGCGGGTACGGAGGCGGGGGCAGTTTCTGGACCGGGCTGCTCGGCGGGCTCGGCGGCGCGTGGCTCGGCAACGAGCTCTTCCGCGGCGGAGGCGGTATCGCACCGACACAAGCCGGTCAGCTTCCGCCCGACACCGGAGGCGGTTGGGGCACTCCGGCCGATTCCGGCGGATGGCAGAGCGATGCCGGCCAAGCCGACGTGAGCGGAGCGAGCAGCGGCGATTTTAGCGGCGGCGGCTTCGGCGGGGATGCGGGGGGTGGAGACTTGGGCGGGGGAGGCGGAGATAGCGGCGGCGGATGGTAGGCGTCTATGCGACGCCTCTTCGCTTTTTGTTTTGCCCTAACACTGACCGCGCCGGCCCTCACAACTAGTGCGGCCGGCGCTCAACGGCTTCCGGCTTCATACTTTACCGCGCTCCACTGGCGCTTGATCGGGCCGTTTCGCGGCGGACGCGCGCTCGCGGTCACCGGCGTGCCCGGCGAACCGAATCACTTTTATTTCGGTGCCGTCGACGGCGGCATCTGGGAGAGCCTCGACGCCGGACGCACGTGGAATCCGATCTTCGACGACCAAGATATCGGATCGATCGGCGCCATTGCGGTCGCGCCGAGCGATCCGCGCACCATCTACGTCGGCACGGGCGAAGCCGATATGCGTTCCGATATCGCGTACGGTAACGGCATCTACAAGTCGAGCGATGGCGGTAAGAGCTGGACGCATCTCGGTCTGACCGATACGAAGCAGATCGGCGCAATCGTCGTCGATCCGCAGGATGCCAACGTCGCGTACGTCGCGGCGCTCGGACATCCGTACGGACCGAACCCCGAACGCGGCGTCTTCAAGACGACCGACGGCGGCAAGACTTGGAACAAAGTGCTCTACAAGAATCCCGACACGGGTGCGATCTCGCTCGCGATGGAGCCGGGAAATCCCAACGTCATCTACGCGGCCCTTTGGGAGACGCGCCGGCCGCCCTGGAACGTCTATCCGCCTTCGAACGGTCCCGGGAGCGGCTTATTTAAGTCGACCGACGCCGGCGCCACCTGGACGCAGCTCACGAACGGCCTGCCGCAACACGTCGGACACATCGGACTCTCGATCTCGGCCGCTGCACCTCACCGCATCTATGCCAACGTTGACAGCGGACCCGGTCAAGGCGGCGTCTATCGCTCCGACGATGCCGGCGCCACCTGGACGCACGCCGATTCCGAAGAGCGCATCTGGCAGCGCGGTTGGTATTTCAGCGGCATCACCGCCGACCCGCGCAACCCCGACGTCGTCTACGTGATGGATACCGCAACGTACCGTTCGACCGACGGCGGCAAGAGCTTCGACGCTATTCTCGGCGACCCGACCGGGGAAGATCATCACGCGCTCTGGATCAATCCGAACGACTCGACCCACATGATTCTGGGGACCGATCAGGGCGTGATCGTGAGCGTCAACGGCGCGCGCTCCTGGAGTTCGTGGTACAACCAGCCGACGGCGCAATTCTACCACGTGGCGACCGACAACGGTTTTCCGTACTGGGTCTACGGTGCACAGCAAGATTCCGGCGCGGCAATGGCGCCGAGTCGCACGAAGTACGCGACGATCTCGCAGCAAGACTTTCGTCCGCTCGACGCGGGAGGCGAAAACGGCATGCTCGCGCCCGATCCCAAGCATCCCGGCGTCGTCTACGGCGACTCCAGCGGTCAAGGCGGTCCCACGGTAACGCGCGAGCTTCCCGCGAGCGGCTGGGAGGAGAATCTCGATCCCGTGCTCGCGCGTCCGGGAACGATCTGGCGTAATACGTGGACGCTGCCCTTAACCTTCTCGCCGGCCGATCGGACCTCGCTCTACTTCGCGCATCAAAACATCTTTCGCTCGCGCGACGGCGGGAAGACGTGGGCGATCGTAAGTCCGGATCTTTCGCGCGCGAATGAAGAAACGCCGTCCAATCTCGATGCTACGACGCTGCACGAGAATAACGGCATCGCGCGCCACGGCGTCGTCTACACGATCGCGCCCTCGCCGCTGCGTGCGAACGTGGTGTGGGCCGGAACCGACGACGGCTCCATGTGGGTCACGAGAGACGATTCGCGCAGCTGGCATAACGTTACGCCGCCGGCGCTGACGTCGTGGAGCAAGGTTGGAACGATTGAGGCCGGCCACTTCGATACGGCGACGGCTTACGCGGCGATCGATCGGCACCGCCTCGACGATTACGCGCCGTACATCTATCGCACGCACGATGGCGGCGCGAGCTGGACCGCGATCGCGAACGGGATTCCAAACGGCTCGTTCGTCAACGTCGTCCGCGAAGATCCGCAACGCCACGGTCTCCTCTACGCGGGAACCGAGCGCGGCGTCTACGTCTCCTTCGACGACGGTGCGTTCTGGCAGCCGCTCCAGCTAAATCTGCCGGTCACCTCGATTCGCGATATCGCGGTGCACGGCGACGATCTCGTCGTCGCGACGCACGGGCGCGCCTTCTGGATCATGGACAACGTCACACCGTTGCGACAGATGCCCGAAGCCGTCGCTAACGGGGGTGCCTACCTCTTCGCACCGGCGACGGCCTATCGTCTCGAAGAGGGCAACGAAGAGGGGACGCCGCTTCCGCTCGACGAGCCGCAAGCCGAGAATCCGGCCGCCGGACTCTACATCGACTACTATTTGCCCGGCGCGCCCTCGACGGCGGTCGCTATTGACGTACGTTCGAGCGACGGCCGCAGCATCCGAAGCTGGTCGAGCGCACATCCACCCAAAGCGCTCGATCCAAAGTCGATTCCGTACACGACGAATTGGGTAGAGAAGCACCCCGTGCCCGTCGCGGAAGCGGGCGCGCATCGCTTCGTCTGGGACTTCCACGCGAGCGCCCACGACGGACCCCTCGTTCCACCCGGAACCTATACCATTGCGCTGAGCGTCAACGGCAAAACGTATACGCGCGAAGCATTCGTCGTCAAAGATCCGCGCATCGCGGCATCTAATGCCGACTTACGCGCCCAGTACGAGCTCGCGCAGCGCGTTGCGGCCTTGCGTGCCGGAGTCGCCGCCGCGCGCGCGAAGGCCGAGCAGAGCGTGAAACGGCTCTCCGGAGAGCGCGCACAGACGTACCGCCGGGACGTAATCGGCGAAGAACCGCCGGCGAATCCCGACGACTCGGTCGGCTCGTACTCGCACGATTTCAGCAGCTTCCTCTATCTCGAGAACCAGCTCGACTACCTCGAGAGCGCGATCGAAAGCGCGGACGTCGGACCGACACTGGAGATGCGCGTCGCATACGCGAAGCTCGAGGCGATCTATCGTCAGACCGCGGCGCGCGCGGAGGCGACGACGCGGTAGAGCCGCTCGCTACCGGCCGGCCTGGAGCGTCTGCGCGTACCAGCGCTCGAGATCGTCGTGGAAGGCAGCGAGTGCCGGCGTGTGCAGATAGACCATGTGTCCCGACTCATAGAAGCCGTAGGTAATGTTCTTCTGCAGAGCGGGGGGCAGCGTCAAGTGATTGAGCGTGTAGACCGTCGCCCAGAACGGGGTCGCGAAATCGTAGTAGCCGTTCCCGGAAAAAATCTGCAAGTTCGGATTGTAGACCATCGCACTGGCGAGGTCTTGCGCCGTGTTCGCCGGCAATGCGCCGTTGTGTTTCCAATCCCATTGCGCAAAGACGTTGGTCAACGGCCGGTAGATCAGCGTCGTCTGATAGCCGAGTACCTGTCGCATGAAGTAATTTCCGGTCGCGACGTAGGCTGCGTCCATCGCGCTATCCGCGGGGTCGAAATCGGACCGGTCGTTGATCCGGTCGAGATTGTACGACGTGAAGCGCGCGTCGAGCCGGCCCGTCATCACGCCGCTGTTGCGGAAGAGCTCGGTCGAGTAGCGCCAGTATGGAATGCGCAGATTCGAAAGCCGAATATAGCTCTCGGAGAGGCCCGTGTATTGGTGAAGTTTTGCGACCACGTCGTCGTACGTACTCGGCGGCAGTTTCGCACCTTGTGCGAGCGCGTTAAGGTATTCGTGCATCGCAAAATTCTCGACCTGCGGCAGCAACGCGTCGAGCGTCGCTGGCGGCCCGGGCAGCGCGTGATGGTACCACGACGACGCGGCCTCGGTCGGAAGATAGAGTGGAAAAGCCCAATCGCCGCCGCCGATCGCAGTCGGAGAAAAGTTGACGTCCCAATCGAGCGAGAAGTCGAGCACCGACGAGAGCAGCACGACGCCGTTGATGCCGATGCCCTGCCGCTGCAATGCGTTTACGAGCATCGCCGAACGCGGCGTTCCGTACGATTCGCCAAGCAGAAACTTCGGTGAGTTCCACCGCCCAAACGTCGAGATATACCGCGAAACGAACTGCGAGAAAGCGCGCACGTCGGGATCGACGCCGAAGAAATCGCTCGGTTTTCCCGATCCCACGATCCGGCTAAATCCGGTGTCGGGGGCGTCGACGAAGACGAGATCGGTGCGATCGAGCAGCGAGTACTGGTTCTCGACCAGATTGAACGGCGCGTTTGCGGTCGGCGCGCCGTCGCCGACGAGCACGCGCATCGGTCCGAAGGAACCCATCCGCAGCCAAATCGTCGAGCTCCCGGGACCACCGTTGTAGAGGAACGTTACCGGGCGCGTGCGCGGATCGACGCCGTCTGCGGTGAAGGCCGTATAGAACATCCGGCAGTTCGTCTCGCCCTTCTCGTCCTCGAGCGCGATCGTCCCGGCGCGGGCCGTATACGGATAGATCTTGCCCCCGAGCGTGATCGTGTGCTGCGTGACCGCGTCGTGCGCGATCGGACCCGGAGTCTCTTGGGGCGCGGGCGCCGGCGCCGCGCCGATCAGGATTGCTGCCGCAAACGCGCAGATCAGATTACGCATTGGAGAGCACCCGTGCGTACCAGCGCTCCAGGTCGGCGTGGAACTGCGCCAGCGCCGCCGGATGGAGATAGACCATGTGTCCCGATTGATAGAGTCCCCACGTGATGTTGCGCTGTATCGCCGGCGCGAGGTAAAGATGATCGAGCGCGTAGACCGTCGCGAAGAACGGCGTCGCGAAATCGAAGTATCCGCCGGCCGAGAAGATCTTCAGGCGCGGGTTATATGTCATCGCCTGCGCCAGGTCGGGCGTGACGTTGACGACCTGGGCGTTGTTGCCGTGCTTGAAATCCCACGACTCGCCGTCGGCATAGATGAGGTCGTAAATCTCGCCACGGTAGAGCAGCGGGGTATCATACTTGAGCACCTGCCGCAGATAGTAGTTTGACGTCGAGACGAACGCCGAGTCGATCGCGGCATCGGTCGCGTCCCAATCGGGGGCGACTTCGGGGCGATCGAGCACGTAAGTCTGAAAACGCGCGTCGATGCGTCCGACCGTCATTCCGCGCTCTCGCAACAACTCGTTCTCGAACCGGTCGTACGGAATACGCAAGTTTGAGTTGCGGATGTATTGATCCGATAGACCGGTGTAGCGGTGCAGCTTCGCGACCACGTCGTTATAGCGATCCGGCGCGAGCTGTGCGCCTTGACCGAGTGCGTCGAGGTACTCGTTGAGCGCGAAACTCTCGACCTCGGGCAATAGAGCGGATAATGGCGGTCCTCCGCGCAGCGCACCGTGATACCAGGCGGTCGCGGCCTCGGTCGGAAGGTAGAGGATGTAGGCCCAGTCTCCACCGCCGATCGGCGCGCCATCGTTGTAATCGATGTTCGAGTTCAAGAACGACGAGAGCAGCACCACGCCGTTGAGGGAGATTCCTTCGTTCTGGAGGTAGTTGGCGAGCACCGACGAGCGCATCGTGCCGTACGATTCGCCGAAGAGAAAGCGCGGCGAGTTCCAGCGGTTGAAGTTGGTAATGTACCGCTGGATGAACTGTCCGAACGCCGCGACGTCCTCGTCGATGCCCCACAGATCCTTGCGCGTTCCGGCGCCGATGAGCCGTCCGTAGCCGCTGCCCGGCATATCGATGAAGACGAGGTCGGACCGGTCGAGCAGCGAGTATTGATTCGAGACGAGCCGGTAGGGCGGAGGTCCGGTGATCGCTCCGTCGGCGGTGGCGACGCGCACCGGTCCGAAGGATCCCATCCGCAGCCACATGGTCGAACTGCCGGGACCGCCGTTATAGAGGAACGTCACCGCGCGCTTCGACGGATCGGCGCCGTCGAGCGTGTAGGCGGTATAGAAGACCCGCACGATCGGTTCGTCCCGACCGTTGCGCAGCGTAATGGTTCCCGCGCGCGCCGTGTACGCGAGCGTTCGGCCACCCAGCACGATCGTGTGGTGGGTAACCGCATCGGGCGTGAGTGCCGGAATAGCCGGAGGCTTCGCAACGGCTTGGCTGGGGATTCCCAGCGCGAGCACGGCGGACAGCAGAACGCGCAACGCTTTCAACGGCAATAGAACAACCTCCAACGCGAACGCCAACTATTGCCGACGAACCGCATCGATCCTGCCATTCGGCAATGCAGCCGCCATCAAAGTTCCCTCAAAGCTGTTCGTACAGTTCTGACTTCAGTCGCTCGATCGCACTAGAGATCGACTCGAGATAGGGCAGCATCAGGCCCTTGATGCGCTCGAGCCGCTCCCGGCCCTGCTCCGTGATCGCGTAGACGCGCCGCGAACGCTTGCTCGGATGTTCCCAGGTTGCGGTGAGGAAGCCGCGCTCTTCGAGCCGGCGGAGCAAGGGATAGATCTTGTTCGTATTGACCGCGACGAGATCGCCGCATACCTCCGTAATGCGCTGCATCAAACCGTACCCGTGATCCGGATGCCGGTCGATCAAGTGGAGAATCAACGCCGGGAAGAGCGTCTTGCTCTTGACCGGACCGCGAACGAACTCGTCGATGCGATGTACCATGGTCTCTAGAGCGTCGCGTGCACCGGCACTTCGCCTCCGTACGCCGCTTCGATCTGGCCGGCGTAGCGCGCTTCCACGACGCGGCGCTTCACCTTCATCGACGGCGAAAGCTCGCCGCCGTCGACGGTAAAGTCCGCTGGAACCACGATGATTCGGCGGATCTGTTCGTAGCTCGCGAGCCCGTGCGTCTGGCGATGAACCTCGCGTGCCAAGAAGGCGTGCACGTCGGCGCGCGCGGCAAGTTGAGCGGGCGGTACATCTTTGGGAAGCGCGGGCAGTTCCAGGCGCACGAGCGGCCAGTTCGGGGAGATCAGCGCGATCGGATACGGACGGCCGCTGCCGATTACCATCGCGTTCGTAACGAACATCGACCGTTTGACGTTTGCCTCGATGCGCGCCGGCGAGACCCACTTACCGGTGCTCGTTTTGAAGATCTCGTTCTTACGATCGGTAATCCGCAGAAAGCCGGCCGCGTCGATTTCGCCGATGTCGCCGGTGTGCAGCCATCCGTCGACGATCGCGGCGGCCGTTGCCGGAGTGTCGCGGTAGTACCCCTGCATGACGTTGCGGCCGCGGACCAAGATCTCGCCATCCTCGGCGATGCGCACCTCGACGCCGCTAATCGGCCGCCCGACCGTTCCGTAGGCGTTCTCGGAGA
This sequence comes from Candidatus Cybelea sp., assembly GCA_036732685.1. Lineage (GTDB taxonomy): Bacteria > Vulcanimicrobiota > Vulcanimicrobiia > Vulcanimicrobiales > Vulcanimicrobiaceae > Cybelea. Next base: position 245,312 of record DAINBY010000001.1, read on the forward strand.
GGCGGTTGACCGAAACGACCGGTGAGGTCTCCGTGAGACCGTACCCTTGCATGATCGGTATGCCGAGCCCGAGGAAGATCATCGTCGTATCGATATGGAGCGGCGCGCTTCCGCTGTTGAGAAACTGCACCCGATCGAGCCCGAGCGCGTGACGGATCTTTGAAAGCACCAGCGCCTGCGCGATTGCGTATCGCACGCGAAGCCACGGCGAGACGCCGCCCTCAAAGGTCTTCGCCGCTGCATACCGGCGCGCGACGTCAAGCGCCCACGGCACCAGTCTTGCCTTTGCGCCACCCGCCGCCTGCGCTTGGCCGCGCACGCCGCTGAGCACGCGTTCGAAAATGCGCGGCACCGAGGTCATGCCGGTGGGGCGGACGTCGCGCAGGTCGTCGAGCAGCTCGCCCGGATCGTGGCATATCGAGTAGCGCGCGCGAGCGATGAGATAGATGTAGACGACCGTGTGCTCGTAGATATGCGAAAACGGAAGCACCGAGAGCACGTCGCGCCCCGCTTCGATTCCCTCCCACCCGCACTCGAGCGAGACTTGCGCGTCGAAACCGAGATTGTCGTGCGAGAGCATAACGCCCTTGGGTGATCCCGTCGTCCCGGACGTGTAGATCAGCACCGCCAAGTCGTCGGGGAGCAGCGTCGCTTCGTAGGCGCTCGGAAGCTCGGGCCGCGACGCACGAATGTCGACCCCGCGCATTTCGAAGGCCGCCAACCCATCGGGGCCCTGCGATTCGAAGACGATCGTTCGCAACGGCGCCGCGCCGGAATCGCGGATGCGCGCTGCGTTCGCCGGCGAATCGACGAAGAGCAGCCGCGCACCGGAGTGCTCCAGGATATACGCGGTCTGATCGAGCGCTTGTGTCGGATAGATCGGCACGACGACGCAGCCGGCGAAAAACGTTGCGAAATCGCAGACGATCCAATCGACGCAGTTGTGTGCGATCAGCGCGACGCGATCGCCCGCATTCAAACCTGCGTCGCGGATCGCGCAGGCGACGTCCTCGGCGCGCTCGATCAATCGGCGGCTTGAAATCGGCGTCCACGTTTTGCCGGCGCGCTCCAGGAGGACTTCGTCGCGCGCCTCCGCGAGCGCTCGCCGAATTAAGCTCGGCAGCGTCTCCTTCGCGGGAAGCGCCGATGATTGCACAGGGTTAGCCCAATGCGCTCCGCGTGCTGGGCTCCCCTGTCGCGCTTACGGTTGCCGAAGATACGAGCGAGCCCGCTCGAGCCGCGTTTGCGTCATTCCGGCGACGTCGAGCAACTCGTCGAGCGACGCGAAGCTCCCCTCTCGTTCGCGCAGCTCGACGATCCGGGCCGCAATCGCGCGCCCGATCCCGGGAACCGCGGCGAGCTCTGCCGCGTCGGACCGGTTGACGTCGACTCCACCGGCCGGCGGCGGATGCGCCGGGCGGCGGCGCCCGTGCCGCTCGCTCGAACGCGCACGTGTCGGTTCGCCGGCCACCGGGACGTAAATCTCGTCGCCGTCATTCGCGCGCTGCGCGAGATTGACGGCCCCCGCGTCGGCCGCGGCGCTCAGCCCACCCGCGACCGCGACGGCTTGTGCGTCGCGGTCGCCGGCGCGCAGATGGTAGAGGCCTGGGCGTTTGACCGCTCCGGCGACGTACACAACGAGCTCGCCGTCGCCGGGGTCGAGCCGCACGCGCCGGTGGCGCAGCCGGCCGGCGGACCCGTCACCCGAGTCGGCCCCGAGCTCGAGGGGCGGCTGCGAGGTTGCCGCGGCCTGCGCCACGACCGGCCTTTGCGCCGGATGCCAGATCAGAAGGGCGGCGAGCGCGAGCGCCGCAGCGACGAGCGCGTATCTCGGTAGCATGCCGCTCTATCACGCGGCAATCGCACACCGAAAGGGTAGCGGGGCGGCCGGCGAGCGTGTACGATGCTCCTCATGTACGAGTTCGCCCCGATCGAACGGAAATGGCAGCAACGCTGGGAGAGCGAGCGCCTCTACCGCGCGCCCGACGAAAGCGCGAAGCCGAAGTATTACAGCATGGAGATGCTGCCGTATCCGTCGGGCGACCTGCACGTCGGTCATGCAAAGAACTATACGTTCGGCGACGCGGTTGCGCGCATGATGCGGATGCTCGGTTACAACGTTCTCCATCCGATGGGCTGGGATGCCTTCGGTTTGCCGGCCGAGAACGCGGCGATCGATCGAGGAATAGATCCGGCCGCGTGGACGACCGAGAACATCCTCAACATGCGGCGGCAGATCCGCTTGATGGGAACCAGCTACGACTGGTCGCGCGAGCTCGCCACGTGCGAGCCCGAGTACTATCGCTGGAACCAGTGGCTCTTTCTCCAACTCTTCAAGCACGGACTCGCCTACAAGCGCGAGGCACCGGTAAACTGGTGCCCGCACGACCGCACCGTGCTCGCCAACGAGCAGGTCATCGACGGACGCTGCTGGCGCTGTGCCCACCTTGTCGAGCGCCGCAATCTTTCGCAGTGGTTCTTACGAATCACGGAGTACGCGGATCGCCTGCTCGCCGATCTCGAGAAGCTGACCGGTTGGCCGGAACGTACGCGAACGATGCAGCGGAACTGGATTGGCCGCAGCGAGGGCGCGAAGGTGCGGTTTGGCGTCGACGGGCTCGACGAGACGATCGAAGTCTTTACGACGCGCCTCGACACGCTCTACGGCGTGACGTTTCTCGCCGTCGCACCGGAGCATCCGATCGTCGAGTCGATCGAACGAATCGTTTCGCGCACCGACGCCGCGGCGATCGAAGCGTTCGCCGCAAGCTTGAAGTCGAAGTCCGAGCTCGAGCGTACGAGCCTGATGGAGAAACAGGGCGTCTTCACGGGCGCCTACGCAATCCATCCGCTCTCGCGCGAGCGCGTGCCAATATGGCTAACGAACTACGTGCTCGCCGAATACGGCGGCGGCGCGGTCATGGGCGTTCCCGCTCACGACGAGCGCGACTTCGACTTCGCGAAGCGGCACGCGCTGCCGGTCGCGCAGGTCATCGTGCCACCCAACGAGGCCGGCGCCGAACCGCTCGCTGCGCCGTACGCCGAAGACGGGCGGCTGGTCGCGAGCGACGAGTTCAGCGAGATGTCGAGCGGGCGCGCACGTGACGCGATCGCCGAGCGTCTCGTCACGATGGGGATCGGAAAGAAGAGCGTCGGCTACAAGCTACGCGATTGGCTGATCTCGCGCCAGCGGTACTGGGGCACGCCGATTCCTATCGTGCATTGTGCCACCTGCGGCGAGGTGGGCGTTCCTGAAGATCGGCTCCCGGTCATGCTTCCGCCGCGCGAGCACGTCGCCGGCCAAAGCTCGACGCTCGACTCTATTTCAGAGTTTATCGAGACGCTTTGCCCGCAGTGCGGCGGTCCGGCGCGGCGCGAGAGCGACACGATGGACACGTTTTTCGAATCGTCGTGGTACTACTTGCGCTACCTCGATCCGCACAACGACACGGCGCCGTGGAACCCGGAGCGCGCGGCCAAGTGGATGAACGTCGATCAGTACATCGGTGGCGCCGAGCACGCCGTGCTGCACCTGCTCTACTCGCGCTTCTTTTATAAGTTCTTTCACGACCAAGGCTGGGTGCGGGGCTCCGACGAGCCCTTCGAGCGTCTCTTCCATCAGGGGCTGCTGCTGCTCGACGGAGAGAAGATGTCGAAGTCGCACGGCAACGTCGTCGGCATCGACGAGACCGCCGAACGCAACGGGGTCGATGCGATGCGCCTCTTCCTGCTCTACGTCACGCCCCCGGAAGAGACGAGCAACTGGAGCGACGACGCTATTAGCGGCCGCGTTCGTCTGCTCAACCGGATCTGGCGCGCTTGCGAGCCGCATTTCGCAACTACCCGAGCCGTCGACGGCTTGCCGCCTGTGGAGAGCGCCGAGGACCGAGCGCTGTTGCGCGCCGTGCACGTCGTCGCGAAATCGGCGGTCGACGAAACGCTCACGCGGCGTTTTCACTACAACACGACGATCGCGAAGCTCGACGAGCTCGTTAATCTGATGACGGCAGCGTCGGCGAGTGCGTCGCCGGCATTGCTCTATGCCGTGAACGTGCTGCCGATTCTCATAGCGCCGTTCGCGCCGCACGTCGCCGAGGAGCTCTGGGAGCGCCTCGGCCACGAGACGTCGGTGCATCTCGAGCGGTATCTCGAGCCCGACGAGCGCGCGTTATTTGTCGACGAGATCACGCTCGTCGTCCAGATCAACGGCAAGGTTCGCGCGCGCATCGCGGCCCCGGCCGGAATCGGCGAGGAGGCGGCAATGGAACTCGCGCTCGCCGACTCCAACGTACGCGCCCACCTCGACGGAAAGGAGATCCGCAAACGTATCTACGTCGCCGATAAACTCCTCAACGTCGTGGCAGCGTGACCGATACGCAACGACTCTCGACGGAAGTCTGCATCGTCGGCGGCGGCCCGTGCGGCGTGATGCTCGGCGTGCTGCTCGGGCGCGCCGGCGTCGACGTGATCGTGCTGGAGAAACATCGCGATTTCTTCCGCGACTTTCGCGGCGACACGGTCCATCCGTCGACGCTGCAGCTACTCTTTGAGCTGGGATGGCTCGACGATTTTCTCGCGCTTCCCCACAACGAGATCCGCGACGTCAGCGCGACCATCGCCGGCGAAGCGGTGCAGATTGCCGACCTCACGCATCTGCCGACGCATTGCAAGTTCGTCGCCCTCATGCCGCAATGGGACTTCTTGAACTTCCTGGCCGAGCGCGGGCGCCGCTATCCGACCTTCCACCTAATGATGCAGACCGACGGCGTCGGTCTGATCGAAGACGAGAACCGGGTAACGGGCGTGCGCGCGAAGACGCCGGATGGTGAGGTCGAGATCGCGACAAAGCTCGTCGTAGGAGCAGACGGACGCCGCTCGACGATTCGGGACCTGGCGGGCTTCACGGTCGACGATCTCGGCGCGCCGATGGACGTGCTATGGATGCGTCTTCCAAAGCGCGCGGACGACCCGGTGCGTCAGCTCGGCACGGTCGAAACGGGCCATATGCTCGTGATGCTCGATCGCGGCGATTACTGGCAATGCGCGTATATCATTCGCAAGGGCGGCTTCGACGAGCTCAAGGCGGCGGGGATCGGCGCCCTGCAGCGGGGGCTTGTGGAGCTGGTGCCGGTGCTCGCCGACCGCGTCACCTTGCTCGACGATTGGTCGAAAGTCTCGATGCTGGAGGTTCGCGTCGATCGGCTCGAGCGATGGCACCGGCCGGGTCTGCTCTGCATCGGCGATTCGGCGCACGCCATGTCGCCGATCGGCGGCATCGGCATCAATCTCGCAATTCAAGACGCCGTCGCGACGGCGAACATTCTCGCCGAACCGCTGCGCGCAGACAAGATCCCCAGCGGCGCCGACTTACAGCGTGTGCAAGACCGCCGGATCTTTCCAACCAAAGTGACGCAAGCGTTTCAGGTCTTCATCCAAGACAAGGCGATCGATCCGCTGCTCCACGGCGCACGAGTCGACGCGCCGCCGTTTCTCATGCGGCTGCTCGACGAATTTCCACTCCTTCGCCGGCTGCCCGCACGACTGATCGGCATGGGCGTGCGCCCCGAGCACGTGCATACCCCCGACGCCTACGCCTCCTAACTTCGCTCGCGTTTCGGAATGAGCCGCCGCCGGTAAACTCGAATTATAGAAGCCCGCCTACGACGAGGAGAGCAAAATGGAGCTTGCAACTCTCGGCCGTTATCAAATCGCGCTTTGCGCCATGGCTGCACTACTGACTGGTTGCGGCGGATCGCAAACGCCCAACGCGCTGGTCCCCAGCGCAAACGGCTCTGCCGACTCTGCTTCAGGCAGTAGAACGTTTTACTACACCGGCGCAGAGCAGACGTTCAAAGTGCCGGCCGGCGTGACGAGCATCACGGTCGTGGCACGAGGCGGCGCCGGAGCCGGTTCGAAACGGGGCGACGTGCACGGCGTCAACGGTGGTAACGGCGGACGCGTCTACGCGATTCTTCCGGTAACTCCCGGCAAGAAGATCTTCGTTTTTGTCGGAGGCGTCGGCTCGGGAGACGTTGGCGGCTTCAATGGGGGCGCAAACGGGGGCGCTGGAATATTTCCAGCCACGTATTGCGCTAGAAGCAATGGCGGCGGGGGCGGAGGCGCATCCGATCTAAGGCTCGATGGCGACAAGTCGCGCGACCGCATCCTAGTTGCCGCGGGCGGCGGCGGCTCGGGCGGCATCGGTGAAGATAGCGGAAGCGGCTTCGAACCCGGTCCGGGCGGCGCGGGCGGCGGCACGAACGGCGGAACTGGTGGCAACGCATCCGGCGGCGGCGGTTCCGGCGGCACGCAAACCGCGGGAGGCGCGGGCGGCGACGGCGGCGCCGGCATCTACCGTAAGGACGACGGTGATCCGGGTCGGAGGGGGACTCTACACCAGGGAGGCGCCGGAGGCGAGGCTGCCGGTTACAGCGGGTGCGGCGGTGCCGGCGGATGGCCCTCCGAAGGGCTCAGCGGAGCGGGCGGCGGCGGCGGATCGTCGTACGTCGAGGCGGGCGCCATCAAATCTCGCACCTGGTCGGGATGGAAGAACGCTACCGGCGACGGTCTCGTTGTGATCAGCTGGAAATAACGGCAATCGCCGGCGCTCAAGCGCTTTCGCGCGCCAGCATCTCGCGATAGATTTCGCGCACGCGTTCGATCGTGTCGATCTCCTCCGACGGCTTGTCGTCGCGCACGCGTACGATGCGCGGGAAACGCAGCGAGAATCCGCTCTCGTGCAAATCGCTCTCCTGAATTACATCGAAGGCGACCTCGAGCACGATCTTCGGTTCGACGGGAATCTCCCACGCGCGTGCCTTCTCGCGTTGTTCGCTCACCGGCAATCGGTGCTCTAAGAACCATGGCGTGAGCTGCGCGATTTCGGCATCGGTCAAGCCCGAGTAGGCTTTCCCAATGGTTTCCAGTTTACCGTCGCTCCCGCGCACTGCGAAGGTGTAATCGGAGAGTACGTTGGCGCGCTTCCCGTGTCCCCATTCGACCGCGACGACGACTGCATCGAGCGTTGAGAGTTCGCGTTTGAGTTTGAGCCACCACTTGCCGCGCCGTCCGGGCGCATAAGGCGCGTCGGCGCGTTTGAGCATGAGGCCTTCGTTTCCGCGCGCGCGGGCCGCTTCAAATCGCTCGTTGACGTCGGCGGCGGCGAGTTCGCCCTCCGCTTCGAAGGGCGCATGCACGAGGTACGCGTTCGGTGCGAAGAGATCGGCCAGCCGCTCGCGACGCGTCGCCAGGGGTTCATCGAGCAGCAGCTCGTCGCCGGCCGCAAGCACGTCGAAGACGACGTAGGCGATCGGAATCTCGCGCCGCAAAGATTCGTCGACGATCTTGCGCTGCAGGCGCGCCTGGAGCTGACGAAACGGGAGCGCGCGGCCGTCACGCATTGCGACGATCTCGCCGTCGAGAATCGCGTCGCTATGCAACGTTGTGAGTGCTTCTCGCACCTCGGGATACGTGGCCGTCACCTCGTTGAGCCGGCGCGAGAAGATCTGCACCGTGCCGTTGCGGACGTGCGCCTGTGCGCGGATGCCGTCGTACTTATCTTCAAAGTGCCACTGCGTTCCGGCAAGTTCTTCGTACGCATCGCCGTACGCGATCGGCGTCGCGAGCATGAACCCGATCGGCGCGCCGTACTCGACGCGCAGCTCCGCAAGCGTGCCGTGCTTTGCCGCCAACGCGACCGCACCGGCGTCTCCGGCGGCCATCGCACCGCGCCGAACGGCGGCGGCATCGGCGTCGAACGCGCGCGCGATCGCATCGAGCACGAGGCCCTCGCGCAAACCGACCCGCAGATCGCCGGTAACGATCTTCACGACGAACGTTGCAACGATCGGATCGGAGCACCCGCGTAAAATCCGCTCGAGCACCGCTTCGCGGCGGCGATTCGACCGCTTGCCCGACGCGTCGGCGATCTCACCGAAGAGCGCCGCCAGCGACGCCGGCGTGAGCTGGTCGGCAAAGAGCATTGCGTCGCGCGGCGGACGCACGAGCGGCCCGAGCGCGGCACCTAAGTCGCCCGTTTCGCGATAACTCGCTCCGAGCGCCGCCTCGTCGAATCCCCAGACGCGTCGCGCGACCTCGACGATCGTGCGGCCGCCGACCGAGAGCGCGCGACGATCGCGTGCCGCAAAGGGGGAACCAGTGAAAAACCGCGTCGCCGCGACGAGATCTGCGTCGTCGAGCGTTCGAAGGTACTCGGCGAGCAACGCGATCTTCTCGAGCTTGGCGGGGTGCGATGCGATGTGTTCCGCGGTCGCTGCGAAGAGCTCCATCGGAGGCGACTAGAACCCCGGCGGGAGTCGCTCGAAGTATTCGTACGTAGCGCGCGCTCCGTCCGCGAGCGGCGTTGACGGAACCCAGCCGAGCTCTGCTTTCGCGAGCGACGAATCGAACTGTGCGTCGCGCGCGTCGCCCGGCCGCCGCGGTGCGCGCTCGATCGGCACCTCGTAACCCGCGATTGCGGAGAGGTTGCGATAGATCTCGTTCACGCTCGTCTTGACGCCGGTACCGATGACGTAGGCTTGCCCCGAGCCTCGATCGAGCACGGCGACGTTGACACCGGCAACGTCGGAAACGAAGACGTAATCGCGCGTCTGCTCGCCGTCGGAAAAAATCCGAACCGGTTGACGCGCGAGAAACTTTCCGATGAAAATCGAGATGACGCCGGCCTCGCCGTTGGGATCCTGCCGCGGACCGTAGACGTTACCGTAGCGCAGCGCGGTGAAGTCGAGATCCCGATTCTCTCGATAGAAGCGCAGGTAGTGCTCGGCGACCATTTTGCTAATGCCGTACGGCGAGGTGGGGTGCTGCGGCGTGGCCTCGTTCATCGGGAGACGCTCCGGCGTTCCGTAGGTCGCGCCGCTCGACGCGAAGATGACTTTGCGCGTGCCGTTGCGGCTAGCGTGCTCGAGCACGTTGAGCAAGCCGACGACGTTGACTTGAGCGTCATAGATGGGATCGCGTGCCGAGATCGCGACGGAGTGCTGGGCGGCGTGGTGGCTGACGATCTCCGGCTTGAAGTCGGCGAATATCCGGCCGATCGCTTCGTCACGGATATCCATGTGCACGAGCGAGATGCCGCTGCGCACGTTCGCCCGGCGACCTCCGCCGTGCTCCCAGAGCGAATCGATCACAAGCAACTCGTGCCCCGCCGCCGCATATGCGTCGACGACGTGCGATCCGATGAAGCCGGCACCTCCGGTGACGATGATGCGCACGGCGCTCCCTTCTGAAGAGTATTGATAGTGTGCCGGCTCGTCGCAGGAGAACGGCAATGCCCTCGTTCGCGCTTCTTCTCTGCTCGGTAGCGTCAGTACTCGGAACGCTCGCCGTGACGCCGCTCGGGCCCGACCTGCGCCTCGTGGTCGCTCTCGGGCTCGGGACGCTCTTCGTCGCCGGCCTCTCGGGACGCTTGCCGGCACGTCTCGTCGCGCTGCTGGCGGTGACGTTGCTCGGCGCTGCGGCAAATGCCGCACTGCGCGAGCGCGCCGCTTACGAGGTCGTCGAGCAGCGTACCGCGCGATACGTCGGCACCGTGCTGGAAGCATCGACGGCAGATGACGGCTCAACGTCACTGACCGTCGCACTCGATAGCGGCCTACACGTTCTCGCGCGCGTCCACGCGCCGGCGCCGGCCGCCGGCTCGCGCGTCGTCGTGCGTGGGCGGCTCGAGCCCTTCGACGAAGCGCGGAATCCCGGCGAGCCGAGCGAACGGGATATACAACGGGAGCGCGGTCTCGATGCGCGCCTGGACGCTGCGACCATTCTGTCGACCCGCGAGACGACAGGTTGGGAAGCACGCATTGCCCTTGCGCGACTGCATGACTGGGCGCACGCGCAACTTCGCGACCGGCTCGGCGAGCCGGCGGCCTCGGTGGTCGCCGGCGAGTTGTGGGGAGAACGCTCGGCGCTTCCACCCGATTTGCGCACCGAGTTTCAAGAGACCGGAACGGTGCACGTCTTAGTCACTGCCGGCCTGCACCTCGGCGCGGTCGCCGCGCTTTGCACCGCGTTGCTCGCGCTACTCGTACTTCCGCGCTGGACGACGTGCGCCGTCGCGATAGCGCTCGTTTGGGCCTTCGTCTGGTGGAGCGGCGCGCAGCTCCCCGCCGTCCGCGCCGCGACGATGGCAACCGCGGCACTCGCCGCGCGTGCGTGCGGACGCGCGACGTTTTCGTGGAACGCGCTCGCAATCGCGGCGCTTGCCGTTTCCTTTTCGCGTCCGGCGAGCGTTGCGACCGCCTCGTTCGCGCTCTCCTTCTCGTGCGTCGGAGCGATCTTTGCCTGCGCCGCTCCAATCGAGCGGTGGATCGAAGCGCACACAGCCCTTCCCGACCGCGCGCGCGAAGCGCTCGTTCTATCGCTGGCAACGCAGATCGGCATCTGGCCGCTGGGAGCGTCGGTCTTTCTCCAGTTCACGCCGTACGCCATCGCCGCGAACGTTGCAGTCGTGCCGTGCGTCGCCCTAACGATGGCACTCGGTGCTGCGCAGCTTCTTCTCGCGTGGTGCGCGCCGCTCGCGCAGGCCCTCGCCAACCTAAACTCTTGGCTCCTCGCCTGGATCCTCGCGGTGGTCGCAACGGTGAGCGCGCTGCCGGGGGCTGCGCTCCCGATGACGCCGGCGCCTGCTTGGTGCATCGCCGCATACGACGCCGCATTGCTTGCGGCACCGCTGCTCTGGCGGCGCGGCGCAACGACGCTTGCGGTTGCAGCGATTGCGCTCGCGACCGCGTACGTGCTCTGGCCCCCGCGGGCGTTCGATACGCGGCTGCACATCACGGTGCTCGATGTCGGGCAGGCGGACGGCATCGTCGTTCAAACGCCGCAAGGTCACACATTCTTAGTCGACGCGGGTGGTCGTCTCGAGCGCAACACGCAAGCCGGCGGATCGGTAGCGGAAGCCGTGGGCGAGCGCGTTGTCGTGCCGTTTCTGCTGCGTCACGGGATCCACGCCCTCGACGCGATCGTCTTGTCGCACCCGCACGGCGATCACGTGGGAGGTGTCGCCCCGGTCTTACGCCGGCTCTCCGTCGCCGAGTTTGCCGATGGCGGCCAGCGGTATTCGGGACACGCGTATCAGGATGCCCTCGCAACGGCACACGCTCAACGCATCCCGCTCGTCTTCCCGCGTGCGGGGATGGTCTGGCAGACGGAAGACGGCGTGGTGTTGCGCTTTCTCGGACCGTCGCTGCCGTTTATCAGCGGCTCGCGCAACGACATCAATGAGAACTCGGTCGCATTTACGCTGCGCTACCGCAATTTTTGCATGCTCTTTACCGGCGACGCCGGCGCGGCCGCTGAAGAGCGCTTCCTATCCGAAGGCATCGACTTGCGATGCACGGTGCTCAAGGTCGGTCATCACGGTTCGTCCTATTCGTCAACGGCGGCGTTCATCGCCGCAGTGCGCCCGCGATACGCGATCGTTTCGGTCGGCCGCCACAATATGTTCGGCCACCCGGCACCGAGCACGCTGGCGACGCTGGAGCGCTTCGGCGCGACGATCTACCGGACCGATGAAAACGCCGCGGTCACGATTCTGAGTGATGGCGATTCCGCCGAGGTTTCGAGTCTGCTCTGAGGCGCTTTGCGTACTAGCGATGCGGCGAGGTTCTCTTTGAGAAAAGCGCGCAACGAGGCGAGGGCGTGCGAGCGAGAAACCCGCGGTGAGTGCCTGCAGATGTCGATAAAACTCTCCAGACTGGCCAACGCCGCGCCCCAGCGCGCGTCGCTCGGGCGACCCGCTGCGTGATGTATGGCATCGGCAAGGTCGCGCGTCGCAGCAGCGGCACGTGAGGTTGCAACGAGCGTGGGCCGTTCTAGCTCGAACAGTGCGCTCGCGATGTCGTCGCGCAAGTGCTCGCAGGCGAGTTCGTATTCCAAAATAGCCTCCTTCATTGGCATTAACTTTTCTTGCGGGCTAGGAGCAGCACCGCAGGCGAGACGATCAGCGCGAATATGCCGGCAACGACAAACGCGTCGGCATAGGCGAGCGCCGAGCTCTGGGCGGCGACCAGCGCCGCAAGCGCGGCGCTGCCGTTTTGCTGCAAGAACTGCGTGACGGGGAGTCGCGAGAGCGTCATTTGTGCGGCGAGGATCGTCTGGTGAAACTGCAGCCGCTGGTCGAGGAAGGCGACGATCAATGCCGCCGAGATCGACCCGCCCAACTGAAAGAACAGGACGATGAATGACGACGCCTTCGCCCCCGCTTCGTGGGGCACGGCGCGCATCGTCGCGACGAGCAGCGGCGAGTAGACGAACGCAGCGCCCGTGCCGATCACCAGCAACGGCAATGCGAGCGTGCTTAGCTCACTCTGGGTCGTCACGCGCGAAGAGAGCCAGAGCGTGCCAAGCCCGGCAACCACCATGCCGCCGCCGATTGCCCACCGGAGATCGAATCGCGCCATGCCGGTGAGACGCGCCACCGGTATGGTCAAGAGCAATACCGGCAGCGCGCGAATGCCGATCAAGACGCCCGCCAGCGTGCTCGTGAATCCGAGCGTTTCGACGGTAAACTGCGGCAGCAGCAGGAGCGCCGGAAAAATGATGCCCGCGAAGGCGCCGGCGATCGCGAGTCCGGCAGCGACCGCCGGCTGCCGCAGCAGACGCAGATCGACGATCGGCTGCGCGACGTGCAGCTCCCACCAGACAAACGCGCTCGTCGCGACGAGCGCGAGCACCGTGCAGACTTGGATCGATCGATCGGAGAACCAATCGTCGCGCTGACCTTGATCGAGCACGTATTGCATGCAGCTTACGGCGACGACGAGCAACGCGATCCCCGCGAGGTCGACGCGAGCCCGCTGGGGGCGCGCGTTCTCTCGCAGGTAACGCCATAGGAGAACGAATGCGAGCACGCCGGGAACGAGGTTGACGTCGAATATCCACGGCCACGAGAGATTGTCGACGAGGATTCCACCGAGCGTCGGTCCGATCGAGGGGCCAACGATCGTGCCGAGCGCGAAGATCGATTGGCTCGTTCCGAGCTCCGCGGCGGGGAACGTGTCGCGCAGTACGATCTGCGCCGTCGCGAGTAATCCGCCGCCGAACGCGCCCTGTAACGCCCGCAGCAAGATCAGCGCGTCGAGAGAAGTGGCCATGCCGCAGAGCATCGACGCCATGGTGAATCCGGCGATCGACGCCAAGAAGTAGTTCTTGCGGCCGAAGCGCAGCTGGAGCCACGGCGCCATCGGGATCACGACGACGTTAGCAATAACGTAGGCGGTCAGCACCCAGGTGCCCTCGTCGACGGTCGCGCCGAGATTACCCTGAATGGTCGGCAACGCGACGTTAACGATCGTCAGGTCGACGGTCTGCAAGAGCGCGGCGAGCATAACGCCGGCGACGACGAGGTAGCGGCGCGCGCCGTATTCGACGAGCGACGTCAGAGCCACCGGCGCCGGAGAGGAGGTGACGGCGCGCGGACGCGCGGGAACAAGGCCGGTAATCCCGGCGGGCCTGGTAGCAACCGACATTAGGTCTCGTGCAGTCTCTAAAGAGGAGGAGTTGCAACTAAGATACCCCCGCGTGAGATACTATGACTAGGACCTAGTTTATCCTAGCACTGAACTCACTACCCTCCGGAGCGCTCGTAATGAATTCGACCCCCGAACGCCGCGCCGAACTCTCGGACTTCCTGCGGACCCGTCGCGCGAAGATCGTCCCGTCCGATGTGGGCCTCGCCGACGGCGCGCGCCGCCGAACGCCCGGGCTGCGCCGCGAAGAAGTCGCGCTGCTCGCGAATATCGGCACTACGTGGTATACGCGCCTCGAACAGGGGCTGCCGATCAACGTCTCTCCCGAGGTGCTCGGCGGAATCGCGCGCGCGCTTCGGCTCACCTCCGAAGAGCGCCGTCATCTCCATTTGCTCGCGGGTGTCGCGCTCGAGCTCCCGCCGCCGCAGGAGGAAGAAGTGGTCGGCGATCTCGTGCGGCGCGTATTGACCGCGCTCGAGCCCGCGCCGGCGTACGTGCGCGGCCGGCGCTGGGACGTGCTGGCCTGGAACCGCAGCGCCGATGCGCTCTCCGCCTTTTCCAGCAAAGACGGACGCGGACGAAACCTCGTCTGGCGCCTCTTTTGCGACCCAACCGTAGCGTGCCGGCTTGGAGACCCGGATTGCATGAAGCGCCGCGTGGTGGCGCAGTTTCGCGCCGTTGCCGCGAAGTATCCCGGCGATCCCGCGTTCGCAAAACTCATCGATGAACTGCGCACGACGTCGAGCGAATTTAACGAGCTCTGGGCTCAGCACGACGTGCTGGGGTCGGTCGACGGGCTCAAACGGTACGTCCATCCGGAGCTCGGCGAGCTCACCCTCGACTACACCGCGTTCGCGTTGCACGGTGATGGCGACGTTCACATGGTGGTGTTAACGGCCGCCCCGGGTTCGGAGAGCGAGCGTAAGCTGCAGCTCCTCACTCCCGCGACGCGACGTTATGCCGCGTCTTCTTTTCGCAGCAGCCCGCGTGCGCTCTGAAACAACGCGGCGATGACGATGACGAACGCAAGCGCGCCGAGCACGTTCGCCGCCGGTGCAAACGCGTCGCCGACGATTCCGAGCGGCTCCGCCTTTCGGCTGAAGACGATGAGCGCGGCGAGCAACACGCCGAAGAGGCTCTCACCAACGATCAGCCCCGACGCAATGAGTACGCCGAGTTGTTTTGCGCGCTCGCCGTCGCGTTGGCGTGCGGCCCAGCGATTGTAAGCCCAGCCGAGCACCGCGCCCAGCACGACGGGCGCGGTCGTCGAGATCGGAAGATAAATACCAAGGCCGACCGCAAGCGGCGGTAGCTGCAGCTTGCGCCGGCGCAGCAGTTCGTCGATCGCAACGATGATCGCGCCGACGATCGCGCCGGTTCCGATGAGGTGCCAGTCGAGCTGGCCGCCGATCACGCCCTTCGCCAGCGCCGAGATTAGCGTCGCCTGCGGCGCGGGCAGCGGCTGCGCGGTGGCGGTGTGGGGTGCGACGGCACCCGCGAAGCCGTATGCGCTGTTGAGCAAGTTGAGGATCGGCGGGATCACCACCGCCCCGACCGCCACGCCCGCGACGAGTGCGACCTGCTGACGCCACGGTGTGGCATCGACGAGTTGTCCGGTCTTGAGATCTTGCAGGTTGTCGTTGGAGATGGTCGCGACGCAGAGCAGCACCGCCGTCACCACGAGGGCGTAGGCAATCATCGGTAACGCCGCGACGTGCACCATGCCGCCGCCGATTGCAAGAACGACGAGCGCGGCGCCGATTACCGAGAGGATCGCCAACCCAGAGACGGGGCTGTTCGACGAGCCGATCAGACCCGCCATGTACCCGCATGCGGCCGCAACGAAGAATCCGGCAATGACGACGTAGATGATGCCCGCGATCGTCAACGCAACCGCGAGCGGCGCCAGCATTCCGCCGGAGAGGAACCACCAGAAGAGCACGGCGAGCGGAATCAAACACGCGACGCTAACCAGCGCGACGATGCCGATCGGCAAATCGCGCTCCGTGCGCGGCAGATCGGCTCCGGCCTCGCGACGGCGGCGCGACGCTGCCAGCGCCGAGGCAACGCCGAGCACGACGGGACGTGCGAGCCGCCCCAGCGACCAGAGCGCCGCAACGCCAATCGCTCCCGCGCCGATGAAGCGCACCTGATGCGACCAAACCGCGGTCGCGACGTCGGCGGCCGCGCCTGCCGCCGGATGCAGCGCGGTCAGCACCGGCGTGGCGATGCCCCATGCTATAACGAGGCCTACGAAGATTGCCGCGCCTACCGATATGCCGATCAGTTGGCCCGCGCCGACGAGCGCGAGGGAGTACGAGAAGCCGGCGCCCGTCGCCGCGGCCCCGGCCCGAAAATATCCGGCGAGTTCGGCTGCAAAGACTCGCGTCGCCACGATTGCCGCGAACCCGGCCGACGCGACCGTGCCGGCCAGCAGGGCGAGCAGCCCGGACCGGTTGCGCTCGCCCGAAGAACTCGCCCCCGTTCCAACCTTGAGAACTTCGGCGGCGGCCACGCCCTCGGGATAGGGAAGATCGGAGCCCGTCACCAGCGCGCGCCGAAGCGGCACGCTGTACATGACGCCGAGGACGCCGCCGATCGCACAGATCGCAAACGATTGGAGGAACGGAAAGCCGCTCCACCAGCCGATCATCACGAGCCCGGGCAGCACGAAGATGATCGCCGAGAGGGTCCCGGCGGCTGAGGCAATCGTCTGGACGATGTTATTTTCGTAGATCGTCGCGTTACGGAACGCACGCAGCACGGCCATGGAAATGACTGCGGCCGGAATCGAGGATGCGAAGGTCAGGCCGACCTTGAGACCGAGGTAGACGTTCGCCGCCGTAAAGACCAGCGTGATCGCTGCGCCTAACAGGAACCCGCGAAGGGTAAGCTCCGCCCGGTTATCCACGAAACGTTCTTACATACAAAGCCCGCGGCACCTACGCTGCGGGCTTTGCTGTACCGCCGGTCATTTTCGCCTGTTTGAAGCCGTTGAAAGCCTCCCACCGACGTGTCGATCCAGTTTCGGAGTGACCTCACTCGGATATGCCGCTTGTGGCGGCGGATCGTCTACGTGCTGCCCTCCGCGGTTCGATACAATCCGCACTTCGTCATTGGGCGAAGTGATTGCATGCTAGCAAACCCAATAAACGGTTTTCAAGATGCTTAACGTTGAGTCCACAACGCGTCCACAAGAAATTTTCGTTACCCACAGGCTTATCGACATTCCAGCCGACGCAAGCCCAACGCCCCCTTATGGCTGCATCGTCGTTTCGGCCGTCGGCGTGGGGGAGACCATCGGTGAAACCATCGGCGAAGGCGTCATGACCGTCTGCGCGCCTGCGGCGAGTGTCGTCGCCGCCCCCGCGATCATCGCCCCCGTTAGAACGATGCCTGCGAACCATCGATTCATAGACCAAACTCCCTTCTCTGCGCTGCACTGCATGTGCCCACGAGCCTCTCGTACCCGCACCGTAGGCGGCCTAACCTCCGGGACGAAGCCGCACCGGGCGGCCGCTCGCACCAAGCGCCGTCGCGCAAACCCGCGCGCGGGCGGCGGGTCGTAGAAAGGGGAGAAGCGGCGCCGAGGCCCGCAATCATCCACAGGCACATGGGCGTCATCGAACTACCGTACACCGAGAGCATCGCGGCTGAGACCGAAGCGATCTTCAACCGCGCGCAGCGCGTGATTCCTCGTGTCGAATGGCCCTTGCACGCACCCTACGTCGCGGCGATCAATCGCCTCAAACGCGAGCGGAATGCCGTGATCCTGGCCCACAACTATCAAGTGCCCGAGATTTTCTACACCGTCGCCGATATCGTCGGGGACTCGCTCGCTTTGGCGATGCAGGCGGCGAAGACCGATGCCGACGTCATCGTCCTCTGCGGCGTCCACTTCATGGCCGAAACGGCGAAGCTCGTCAACCCGTCCAAGACGGTCCTCGTGCCCGACTTGAAGGCCGGGTGCTCGCTCGCCGAGTCGATTACCGCCGCCGACGTGCGGCTCTTACGCGAACGCTATCCCGGCACACCGATCGTCACCTACGTCAATACCTCGGCCGAGGTCAAAGCCGAATCTGACGTCTGCGTGACGAGCGGCAACGCCGTGCAGATCGTTGAGGCGCTCGGCGTGCCGCGCGTCGTCTTCCTTCCCGACGAGTACCTCGCACAGTACGTAGCGTCGAAGACGAACGTTGAGATCGTCGCCTGGAAGGGCCATTGCGAAGTGCACGAGCGCTTCACCGGCCGCGACATCAGGCGCTTTCGTGAAGGGGATCCGTCGCTCGTGGTACTCGCGCATCCCGAATGCCCGCCCGAGGTGCTCGCCGAAGCGGACTACGTCGGTTCGACGCAAGGCATGACCGAGTACGTAGGCGAGCTGGCCGAACGTCCGAATGCGCGCGTTCTGCTCATGACCGAGTGCTCGATGGCCGACAACGTCTCGGGACGTTATCCGAACGTCGAGTTCGTGCGCCCGTGCAATCTCTGTCCACACATGAAGCGCAACACCCTTCCCAAGATCCTCCACTGTCTTGAAGCGATGGAGTACGAAGTGACCATCGCGCCGGAGATCGCGGTTCGCGCCCGTCGCGCGGTCGAACGAATGCTCGAGTATAGCCGCCAACCGCGCGACTGAAACGAACCATGGAGACGCACAGCAGCGACGCGCTCGTCGTCGGCGCCGGCATCGCCGGATTGATCGCCGCGCTGAAGCTTGCACCCGCGAAGGTAACGGTGCTCTGCAAGACGCGCCTAGGCAAAGGCGCCGCGACCGATTGGGCTCAGGGTGGAATCGCGGCGGCGATCGGCAAGGACGATTCGCCCCGACTCCATGCGATCGATACGCAGCGTGCGGGAGCCGGAATCAGCGACCGCGAGATCGTTGAAATCCTCACGCGCGACGCTCCTGCCCGCGTCGAAGAGCTGCTCGAACTCGGGGCGGCCTTCGATCGCACCGAGGCCGGCGAACTCGCGTTGGGCCGGGAAGCCGCGCATCAACGACGCCGCATCGTCAAGGCCGGTGGCGATGCGACCGGACACGAGATTCTCAAAACGCTCATCGAGGCGGTGCGTTCCCACCCATCGATCGAGATCGTCGAAGAGGTGACGGCCTCCGATCTCATCATCGACGCGGGCCGTGCCGGCGGCGTCTATGCACGCGACAACGCGACGGATGCCGTGATTGCGTTTCGCGCCAAGGCGGTCGTGCTCGCGACGGGCGGCATCGGACGCCTTTATCGCTACACGACCAATCCGATGGAAGCGACCGGTGACGGAATTGCGATGGCCGCGCGCGCCGGTGCGCTTCTGGCCGATATGGAGTTCGTCCAATTCCATCCGACGGCGCTTGCCATCGGGCGCGATCCGATGCCGTTGGTCACCGAGGCGGTGCGCGGCGAGGGCGCGACGCTCGTCAACGACCTCGGCGAGCGCTTCATGCTCGCCCTGCACCCCGATGCCGAACTCGCGCCGCGCGACGTCGTAGCACGTGCGATCTTCGAGCAGCAGCAGCGCGGCCGCACCGTTGGACTCGACGCTCGCACCGCGATCGGCGCGAAGTTTCCGCAGACCTTCCCAACCGTCTTCGGATTCTGCGTCTCCGCCGGCATCGATCCGCGCGTGCAGAACATTCCGGTCGCGCCGGCTGCGCACTACCACATGGGCGGTATCGCCGTCGACGAGTGGGGGAGAACTTCGATCGAACGGCTCTGGGCGTGCGGCGAAACGAGCGCGACGGGCGTGCACGGCGCCAACCGGCTTGCAAGCAACTCGCTGCTGGAGGCACTGGTCTACGGCTCGCGCGTCGCCAGCGACATCGCCAACGCACACCTGTCGGATCGAATCCCCGGCTCGGTGAAAATGCCGCAGCGAATGCGCCCGCGCCGCGCGAGCACGACCTCGGCACAGGCACTCAGCGACGTGCGCAACGTGATGTACTCCAACGTCGGCCTGGTCCGCCACGAAGCCTCGCTGCTCGAAGCGCTGGCGCGCATCGAAGATCTCACCGCCGAGTTCGGCGAGACCGGCGACCTGCGCAACCTGCTCGTCGTCGGACGGTTGATCACCGAGGCGGCGATCGCGCGGCGCGAGAGCCGCGGCAGTCACCACCGCAGCGACTATCCGCAGAGCGATGAAGCCTTTGCGAAGCGCTCCTTCACGCGGTTACGCAGCGTCGCCTGAGCTCGTCGCCGAGTCGGTCGTTCGAGCCGCGCTGCTCGAAGACATCGGCCACGGCGGCGATCTCACGACGGAGGCTATCGTCGATCCACACCGCCGCGCGACGGCACGAATCGTCGCGCGTCAAAAGGGCATCGTCGCGGGCCTACCTTTTGCACTCCTCGCATTTCGAATTCTCGACGACGGCGTCGAATCGAACGTGACCATCGCCGAAGGCGAGCGCGTCGAGGTTGGCGACGTGGTAGCGGAAATCTCCGCACGCGCACGAGCGGTTCTCACCGGCGAACGCACGGCGCTCAACCTGCTCTGCCGCCTCTCGGGAATCGCGACCGCTACTCGAGCGATGGTCGATCTCGTCGCGGGAACGCGCGCGAAGATCGCCGATACTCGCAAGACCACGCCCGGCCTGCGCGCGCTCGAGCGATACGCGGTCGCGCGCGGCGGCGGCAGCAACCACCGCTTCGGACTCGACGACGCGGTGCTGATCAAGGACAACCATCTCGTACTCGCGGGCTCGGTCCGCGCCGCGATCGCGAGCGCACGCGCCCGAGTCGGACACACGGTCAAGATCGAAGCCGAGGTCGAAAACTTCGATCAGCTGCGCGAAGCGCTCGAACAGCCGATCGACGCCGTCTTGCTCGACAACATGACGCCGTCCCAGCTCACCGAGGCAGTGCAAATCGTCGGCGGCCGCGTCGTCACCGAGGCAAGCGGTGGCGTAACCGCGGCCAACGTCGCTGAGATCGCGCGCACGGGCGTCGACGTCATCAGCGTCGGATGGCTGACGCACAGCGCACCCGCGCTCGACTTCAGCTTAGAGATGGTTGGCGCTTGACGCTAGCGTGACCTGATGCAACGGGTTGTCGAAGAGGCTCGCGACGACGAACGGAGCTCTGGAGGGCGAGAGTGAGGAGCGCGGCAGCAGGAGCGCAGCCCGGAGGGCGGAGCGACGAGCGGCTCTTCGGCAACCCGTTGCATCAGGTCACGCTAGCGTCAACCCAGGTTAGTGGTATGAGATGAGTGCGAACGCGACGACTGCGCCGATGGCGACGACGAAGAGCGAGAGCGCGTAACCCGTCAGCCCCGGCAGCGTGACGACGCGGCCCTCGCGCAGGCCGCGATCGGTTCGCGCGTAGCGCCACGCGCCGAGCAGCGCAACCACGATGCCGAAGCATGCCATCGCCGTTCCGAAGGCCGTCGAAACGCCCGGTTCGGGGCTACCGCTGTGAACGAGGACCGAAAACTCTCGGGCGAAGAGCGAGAAACGCGCGATCACGAACCCGAACGCGATAAACGCGAGGGCGGTCCGGATGTACGCGAGGTAGGTGCGTTCGTTGGCGAGCGTGTCGGTGGCGCGAACGGGCTCCGGCATGACCCGTCGTCGCTTCAGCGAATCTTGCGCAAACCATGTCTGCCGAACGAGACGCCCCCCTCCCCGCGGATCCGTCGAGGACCAGCTACGACTTCGTGCCGCCACAACCGCTCGTCGATTTCATGGCGCGCGATTGGATCGATCGGACCCCCGCCCGAGGGGCGCATCCGCAGGCCGAACGGTTCGCGCAGCGGCGAGACGCTCTCAGCAAGGCCTATCCGGGAACGTATCTGGTCATTCCGGCCGGCCGCGAGCGCGTGCGCGCTAACGACACATCCTTCCGTTTTCGTCCCTCGAGCGATTTCGCGTATCTCGTCGGCATAGGCGAGCCGGGCTCGGTCCTGGTGCTCGAGCCGGACGGCGCGACGCATCGTACACTTCTCTTTGTTACGGCGCATAATCGCGGCAAGCCCGAATTCTTTACGGACCGGGTTTATGGAGAGCTCTGGGTTGGTCGGCACCGCGGCGTCGAAGAGAGCCGCGAGTATTTCGGCGTCGACGACTGCCGTTCGTTCCAAGCGCTGCCGGAGTATCTGCAGGAACTGCGCGACGCGAAGTATCCGATCCGCGTGCTGCGCAGTCACGACGACGAGGTCGATCGACATTTCGAGCAGAGCGATGGCGACGCCGAGCTCGCCGAGCAGCTCTCCGAGATGCGGCTGATCAAAGACGACTACGAGCTCGACGAGCTGCGCAAGGCCTGCGCGATCTCGAAGCTGGCCTTCGAGGACGGGATCCGCGCGATGCGCGCCGGCAAGAGCGAGCGCGCGATCGAGGCCGCTTTCTGGGGACGCGCGCGCATCGAAGCCAACGACGTCGGCTATCTTACGATTGCAGCGGCCGGAGAGCACGCCTGCACGCTGCACTGGACCCAGAACCACGGCGCGTTGCGCGCCGGCGAACTGCTCTTGCTCGATGCGGGCGTCGAATGCGACTCGCTCTATACCGCCGACATCACCCGCACGCTGCCGATCTCGGGAAGCTTCTCGCCCGAACAGCGGACGGTTTACGAGCTCGTCTGGGAGGCGCAGCGTGCCGGCATCGAGGCGGCCGTCGCCGGGAACGATTTTCTCGAACCGCACCGGTGCGCGACGCGCGTGCTCGCAGAGGGTTTGATCGGTCTCGGCATTCTGAAGACTTCGCTCGAGGAAGCGATCGATCCGGATCGCCTGCTCCACCGCCGGTACACGCTGCACGGCGTCAGCCACATGCTGGGGCTAGACGTGCACGATTGTGCGCACGCGCGCGTGCAAGAGTACCGCTACGCGAAACTGCGCGAAGGGATGGTGCTCACCGTCGAGCCGGGCTGCTACTTCCAGCCGGACGACGGCACCGTACCCGAAGCATTCCGCGGTATCGGCGTGCGCATCGAAGACGACATCGCCGTCACGAGCGCCGGCCCGGAGAATCTCTCCGCAAGCCTGCCCTCGCGAGCCGGCGACGTCGAACGCTGGATCGCCGAACTCTGGAAGCGCTGAACGCTTAGGTCGTCATTACCGAGGTGCCCGGCGGCGGCGCGGGCGGCGGAGGCGGCGATCCGTACGGTTGGGCGTAGGTCGCCGCGAGCCGATCCTCGATTGGCCAGCGCCCGAAGGCGAGAATGATGATACAGATCAGCTGTCCCACGCCGGGAACCAGGTTGAGGAGCGAGAGCGCGCCGTTGTAGCCGGCCTTGTCGAAGATGCGCCAGTAGAGCCAAATCGTAAACCCGATAATCGCGAAGATGACGATCGTGTACGTGAGGATAAGGGTCGCTAAAAACCCCGCCGCCGCGCCACTGTGATCCATTTGTAAGTCTCCTCTTTCATTTATCAAGTGCGCCGACCGGCGCCTTAGTGAACCGTTCAACCGTGCGGCGGCGTGCCCCACCCCGATTGCACGTACTCACCGTTCACCACGATCGCCGGAACCGTCGGATCTCCGCCGCTGTAGGCGAACATCCGCTCGCGCGCGGCGCGGTCGTTCTGCGCGTCGTGCCGCGTGTACGGCGTGCCTTGCGTGTCGTAATAGGCCATCGCACGCTGGCAGTAGGGACAGCTCGGCGAGATATAGAGCTCGAGCGTTGCCCCCGGAGGTATGTGCTCGACGTCGAAGCTGCGTGCCATGCCGCTGGTCTTCGTACCGACGCCGCTCGGCAACCTGCGCGACGTGACGCTGCGCGCCCTAGATGCGCTCCGCGACGCGGAGCTGATCGTCGCCGAAGATACGCGTGTCGCGCGAAAACTGCTCGGCGCCCTCGGTCTAGAGGGCCGTGAGATTTGGAGTTACCGCGAAGCGAACGCCGAGCGCGCGACGCCGGGCATCATCGAGCGTGCGCGTGTGGCCCTCGTCGCGGTAACGAGCGACGCCGGTATGCCCGGAGTCTCCGACCCGGGAACCGAGCTAATCGCCGCCGCGAGGGCGGCCGGCATCGCCATCGAGGTGCTCCCCGGACCGAGCGCCGCAACCGGCGTCGCGCTCCTTTCGGGTTTCTCGCTGCGGCGTTTCACCTTCGAAGGCTTTGCGCCGCGGACGCGCGCGGGCCGCCGCG
This sequence comes from Candidatus Cybelea sp., assembly GCA_036732685.1. Lineage (GTDB taxonomy): Bacteria > Vulcanimicrobiota > Vulcanimicrobiia > Vulcanimicrobiales > Vulcanimicrobiaceae > Cybelea. The sequence continues at coordinate 268,881 of DAINBY010000001.1, forward strand.
AACGCTTCGTGCAGGCGCTTCGCGGCGCTGCAACGACGATCTGGTACGAGTCGCCGCAACGCATCCGGGCGGCGCTCGCGGACCTGGCGGCGGTCGCGCCCGGCTCGCAGGTCTTCCTCGTTCGCGAGTACACAAAACGCCACGAGCAGCAGCTCTGGGGCACGCCGCAGCAGGTTATCGATGGACTCCCGGACCCGATACGGGGCGAGGTCGCATTTGCCGTCGCTCCGTATCACGTAGCGCCCGAGCGGGAACCCGCGGGCGAATCGGCAACCGAGGCGATCGACGCGATGCTCGAGGAGGGCCGCCGCGTCGGCGAGATCGCGAAGCTGCTGGCGGCGCGCGGCTTCGGCGAGCGCCACGAGCTCTACACGCGCGCGACTTCGCAGAAGGCGCGCCGGAAAACCCCGATTAAAGAGCGTTCGTGAACATGGAGCGCGCCTATTACGTCACCACGCCGATCTACTACATCAACGGGAACCCGCACATCGGCCACGCCTATACGTCGATAGTCGCCGACGTGGTTGCGCGCACCGCACGCACGTTTCGCCCAGCTTTCTTCTTGACCGGAAGCGACGAGCACGGACAAAAAGTCGCCAATGCCGCGGCCGCCGCCGGCAAGGCTCCTCAGGAATGGTGCGACGAGCTCGTGCCGCGGTGGAAGGCGCTCTTGAATGCCTATCATATTGCGTACGATGATTTCATCCGGACGACCGAGCCGCGCCATATGGAGATCGTGGCACGCGTCTTCGAACGGTTGCGCGAATCGGGCGACGTCTACCGCGGCAAGTACGAAGGCTGGTACTGCGTCGACGACGAGACCTTCTGGCCGGAGAAAAAGATCGTCGAACGGCGGTGTCCGACCTGCGGCCGCGAGTTGCAGTGGATTTCGGAGGAGGATTGGTTCTTTCGGCTATCGGCATATCGCGATCGCTTGATCGAACATTACGAGCGGCATCCCCAATGGGTTCAACCGCGCAGCGTCTACAACGAGATGATGGCGTTCCTGCGGGAGGGACTCGACGATCTCTCGGTTTCGCGCACGAACTTCGATTGGGGAGTTCCGATACCCGATGGCGGGGTGATTTACGTTTGGCTCGATGCGCTGCTCAACTACATCACGGCGATCGGCTGGAGCACCGACGAGACGCGCTTTCGAACCTTCTGGCCGGCGGAGCTACAGCTGGTCGGCAAGGACATCGCGCGCTTTCACACGATCATTTGGCCGGCGATTCTGTGGGCGCTCGGCGAGGCCGCGCCGGAAGTGATCTTCGCGCACGGCTGGATCACCGTCGACGGCCGGAAGATGAGCAAAAGCCTCGGCAACACGGTCGATCCATTTCTGCTCGCGCAGCGATTCGGCGCCGACGCGATTCGATATTTTCTCTTGCGCGAAGCGCCGTTCGGCAGCGACTTCTCCTATTCCGAAGAGAAGATCGCGCAACGCCGCAACAGCGACCTCGCCAACGATCTCGGCAACCTCTTGCAACGCACGCTCTCCATGCTGCAGCGCTACCGCGACGGAATCGTCCCCGCAGCGCGCAACTCTGCCGGCCCGCTCGCGCAGCGCTTCGCGTCGCAGCCCTCGATCGTTCGCCAGAGCATTCTCGAGCTGCGCTTTCGCGAGGCGCTCGAGTCGATTTGGGAACTCGTTACGGCGCTCAACCGGACTATCGACGAACGCAAACCGTGGGAACTGCATAAAGCCGGAAAGACTGGTGATCTCGACGCCGTGCTCTACGATCTTTGCGAAGGCTTGCGCCGTATCGCGATTCTGCTTCATCCGGTGATGCCCGAGCGGATGAGCGAGATGTGGAGTCAACTCGGTTCGCCGGGCCGGATCGACGACGATTGGGCCTCGTCACTGAGCGAATGGGGAGGGCTCCCACCGCTGACGCAGACCGCGCTCGCCGCGCCGCTCTTCCCAAAGATCGAACTCGAGCCGGCGTCTAGCTCGTGATCGATACCCACTGCCACGTTCACGATCGAAAGTTCGACGACGATCGCGACGCCGTCGTCGCACGTGCGCGGGAAGCCGGCGTGACCGCGATGGTGACGGTCGGCGAAGACGTCGAGGACAGCCGCCAGGCAATCGCCATCGCGCAGCAATACGGCCTCGTCGCCGCGGCCGGCATCCATCCGCACGAAGCGAAAAACGCCCCGGCCGATATCGCCGGCGAGCTGCGCGGACTTCTCCGCCTACCGAGGGTCGTGGCGATCGGCGAGACCGGTCTCGATTATTACTACGACAACAGCCCGCGCGATCGGCAAGCGGAGGTGCTGCGCGCGCAACTCCGGCTCGCGCGTGAATCGGGATTGCCGGTCGTCTTTCACCAGCGCGACGCGGTCGCCGATTTCTGCGCGATCCTGCGCGACGAGTGGATCTCCGGCATGCGCGGGGTCGTCCACTGCTTCACCGGAACGCGCGACGAAGCACGCCTCTTCGTCGACGAGTTCGGCCTCTATCTTGGGATCGGCGGAGTGCTCACGTTTCCAAACGCGTACGCTCTGCGCGAAGCCGCCGGTGCAGCCGGCGCCGAGAAGCTGGTGCTCGAGACCGACTGCCCCTACCTCGCGCCGGTGCCGGTGCGCGGCAAGCGCAACGAACCGTCGTTCGTAACCCATACGGCTGCGAAGCTGAGCGAAGTGCTCGCAATGCCGCTCGACGAGCTGGTCGCGACGACCGACGCAAACGCAGCTACGCTCTTCACGCTTTAAACTCTCGCGCGTCGCTCCATTCGGATTCGAGCCGGGTGCGGACGGCATCGACGATTTGCGCGTTCCCGGTGCAGAGCCCCCAATCGGGCATATCCCACTTGCCGCTCGCGTACGTCGCGTTCGCCGATCCCAGCCACGCACGGTCGCCGGCGACTGCGAACTTGGAAGAATCGTCGCAGACGCGCACGCGGACCCCGTCGCGCGCGAGATCCTCGAGAATCGTGCGTTCGTGCGCAGCGCCGCGAAGGTCGCGGGAATTCACCAGCAGCCGTGGCGCCGCCCCAGCGCGGCCGAGCGCGCGCAAAGCGAAATAGGCGGCGTTGCCGCTTCCAAACGATTCGCTCTCGACGATGACGCCGTCGGCCGCTCTCGCGCCGGCGAGCAGATTCGCTTCCTGTTCCAACGCTTCGCCCTTGTGCGTCTGAATCGCGGCCGCTTCCGTCGGATCGTCTTCGCGCAAGACGAGATCACCGGCTCGCCAATTCTTTTCGTCGAGATAGAGCGTGCCGTCGACCGACATCGTCTTGGCGTGAATCGGATCGGCAAGCCGCGCGTCGGCACCGGCGCGCCGCAACTCTGCGACGATTCGCGAGTTCAGCCTGCCGAGATGACTCCGCGCGTCGTCGTACGGGTGCCCTTCGAGGCAAACGGCGACGTTCGCGCCGCGTGCGGCGGCATCTTCGAGCGCCCGTAAGACCGAGCCGCTCAGCGTGTAGGCCACCACTGCCACGTTCTCGGCACCGGCGAGGCTATCGATTACGGCACCGGTGGACGTAAGCGTAAGCATCGCGCTTGCCATCACGACGGAGGCGGGCATCGGCTAGTCGAAGTCCTCATCGGTAGCGATGACTTCTACTCCAATGCGCGGCCGCGCTGACGGCGAAAAAGGCACCTTCGTGCGCGAGATGTTCGCGCGCATCGCCCCTCGCTACGATCTCGCCAACCGCCTGCTGACGATGGGACTGGACGAGCGCTGGCGCCGGAATGCGATCCGGCTGCTCGCTCCGCCGCATGGAGGCCGGGTTCTGGACTGCTGCTGCGGTACCGGCGATCTCGTCTTCGGACTCCTTCGCAGCGACCCGACGCTCGACGTCACCGGCATCGACTTTTGTCGCCCGATGCTCGATCGCGCGGAGCGGCGCTCCGCGCGCGGGACGCGCTCCCTCGCGCACTTCGTGGAAGGCGACGTTATGGCGATGCCCTTTGCAGAGAATGAGTTCGACGGCGCGACGATGGGCTTCTCATTGCGTAACGTCGTCGACGTCGGCGCGACCCTGCGCGAAATTCTGCGCGTGCTCAAGCCCGGTGCGCGATTCGTCAGCCTCGACGTAACGAAAGCGCCGAACCGCGCCTACAAACGTCTCTTCGATCTTTATTTTTACGGGTTCGTGCCGCTGTTGGGTGGAATCGTCGGCGGCTCTCGGAGCGCCTACACGTACCTGCCGAACTCGCTCACGCACCATCCCAACGCGCCCGAGCTGCGCGAGCGATTCGCTCGAGCGGGATTTCGCAACGCAGGCTACGCGCCGCTCATGGGCGGCGCGATCGCCGTGCACTACGGCACGAAGCCGCAAGCATGAGCGCGACCGAGTCGTCGCCGAGCGCCGCCGCCGGCGATCTGCAAGAGCTCGTCGAGCAGTTTTTCCGCGCCACGTTCTCGACCGATAATCCGATCATCACCGAAGCCATCAAGCGAATGCTGGCGGCCGGCGGCAAGCGGTTGCGACCGCGTATCACGCTGCTTGCGGCCGAGTGCTGCGGCGGCAACGCCGTCGAGCACCTTCATCTCGCCGCCTACATGGAATTGATCCATGTGGCAACGCTGATTCACGACGACGTCGTCGACAACGCGCACACTCGCCGCGGCGTCAACGCAACGGCCGTCGACTACGGTAACCGGGTCAGCGTACTTGCCGGCGATTATCTCTTCGCCTGGATCTTCAAGAACGTCACGCTCGGCTATCCGCACCCCGTACCGAACGTGCTCTCGGCGACGCTCGCCGACATCTGCGATGGCGAGGTGTTGCAACTCCAGGCGCTCGGCAACCTCGACCTTCCGCTCGAGACCTACGTCGAAATCGCTCGAAAGAAGACCGCCTCGCTCTTCGCGGCCTCGGCGCAGTGCGGAGCGATCATGGGCGGAGGCAGCGATGGCGATATCGCCGCGCTGACAGAGTTCGGCGAATCGTTCGGGATCGCGTTTCAAATGAGAGACGATCTCCTGGATATGATCGCCGACGAACGCTCGCTCGGCAAGCCGGCTGCTAACGACCTGACCGAACGCAAGACGACGATTCCGCTGATCGCGGCGCTCGCCGCGGGGAACGGCGGCTTTCGCGCGGAGGTTCGGCGGTTCTACGACGGTGGTCCCAACGAATCGATTCCGGCCATCGTCGACGGAATCGAACGCGAGGGAGGTTTGGCCGCGACCCGCGCACAGATCGCCCGCTTCGTGGAGCTGGCCAAGAGCGCGTTGGAGCCGATTGCGCCGGGCATGGCGAAGACGGAACTACTGAGACTCACGGAGGCCCTTGAATCATGACCATACATCCGATGCTCGCGATCATCGACGCGCCGATTATCATCGGCATTCTCGTCGTCGGCGCGCTGCTCTTCGGAGCGGATAAGCTCCCGAAGCTGGCGCGCAGCGCCGGGCAGGCCAAAAAAGAGTTCCTCGTCGGGCAAGCCGAGGCCGACGAAGCGGCCGAGAGAGCGCGCGAAGAGGCGCGCCAGCGCGCCGCGACGGCGCGCGCCGACGTCATGAACAACGTAGAGGCGGGATCGATCGGAGGCGAGGCCATTCCGCCACCCACGCCCGGTCACGGAACGCCCAGCTCGTAACCCTTGCGTTCGCATAGATAGTGTCGTCCCCAGCGAAGCGAGCGCAGTGAGCGAAGTCGAGGCCAGCGAGGCGCTCTGGGATCAGAAGGAGATGCCGTTTACGGAGCACCTGCGGGAGCTCCGTAATCGTCTGTTGATCGCACTCGCGACCGTCGGCGCCATCGCCGTGCTGCTCTTCTGGCCGTCGCAGTACGTCATCCGCTGGATGATGGACGAGTACTTCCACGGGATCGAGCTGCACGCGTTCGGCCCGGCCGACGTCATCTTCACCGAGTTCAAGTTCTCGGTCATTGGCGGGATCGTCGTGGGCTTGCCGGCCCTGCTGCAACAGATCTGGCTCTTTGTGGTGCCCGCGGTCCATCCACGCACGCGCGCGATGGTCTACTCCTTCATCGTTCCGTCGCTGCTGCTCGCCGCGCTTGGGCTGGCCTTCGCGCACTTCGTTGTAATCCCGCGCGTCGTCGCGGCGCTGCTGCACATCACCGATGCGGTCGCGACGCCGACCTTCGGCATCGCCTCGACGCTCAACTTCGTAATGATCTTGCTAGCACTCTTCGCGATCATCTTTCAAACGCCGATCGTGCTGATCGGGCTGGCGCGTCTCGGAATCGTCAGCGCGGTATCGCTGAAGCAGTATCGCCGTCACGCGATCTTCGCGTTCTTCATTGCCGGCGGCCTCGCCGCGCCCGACGGCAATCCGCTGACGATGGCGCTGCTCGCCGTGCCGATGTACCTGCTCTACGAGATGTCGATCTGGATCATTCTGCCGCTCGAGCGGCGCTGGTCGATCGCGCGGTCGACGGCTTGACGCTCGCCTTTCGAAATCTGTACGCGGAGTTCGTTCGAACGTTCGGCAACGTGCTCTTCGCGGTCTCGCTCTTCGTGGTCTGGGGATTGCTGACGCTCATCGGAGTCGTCGTCGAACAGGGAGAGGATCCCACTCTCTACCTGCAGAGTTACGCCGCCCCAATCGCGCGCGCGATTCTGCGTCTGGATTTCGACAACATCTACCACTCGCCGTGGTACGTCGGTATCGTCGCTTTGATCTTGCTGTCGCTAGCAGTCTGCACGTTCAAACGAGTGATTCCCGCGCGGCTGCCGCCGCTTCGCCCGGTAAGCGTCGACAAGATGCCGCTCCACGCCGTCTTCGACGTCGAAGGCGATGCGGACGACGTGCGGCGGCGGCTCTCCGAGCTGCTCGCCGCGCGCGGCTGGCAGATGCGCGAGCGGCTCTTCGGCGGGATCGAGTGGACCTTTGCCGACAAGCATAACTGGGCGCGGCGCGGAGTTCTGGTGGCGCACGCCGGCTTCGTCATTATCGCGGCGGGGACGACGCTCTATTGGGCCCGCGGTTTCTCGGGAGACGTGCCGCTGCTCACCGGTCATACGGCGCAGATCGCTCAGACGCACGCGCTGATTCGGCTCGACGACTTCGCCTATAAGATCGCCCCGATCATGACCAAGAGCGGCATGGTCTACCAGCCGATCGATTACGTATCGCACGTCACCGTGACGGGAAATGACGGCATTCCCAAGCACTTGACCGTGCGCGTGAACCACCCGATCGATATCGACGGCACGCTCTACTACCAAGCCAGCTACGGATTCGGAATGCAGTTTCTGGTCTCGCGACTCGGGACGCCTAACGCAACGCTCTCGAATCGCACGCTGCTCGAGGGCGATTCGTTCGATCTCCCCGGGACGCGGCGCACGCTGGTCTACGAGCGATTCGCCCCGACCGTCGACAAGCAGAGCGGGATGCCGACCGCCGATCCGCGCGTCAACGATCCTGCGGTCTTGCTCGGCGCCTCGGACGGCGGAACCTCACTCGGCGATGCGCTGGTGCCGCTCGGCGCTTCCGTCGACGCCGGCGGCGGATGGCGCGTCGTTCCGAAGCGCTACGTGCTCTACAGCGGCTTTCAATACCGGTACGATCCGGGCGTTCCGCTGGTCGGAATCGGTGCGTTCGTGCTGCTCGCGGGACTAATAATCTCGTTCTACTTTCTGCCGGCGCGGCTCTACGTGCGCGTGGATCCGATTGCGCCGGGCCGGTCGCGGGTCGGAGCCGCGGCGACGACCGTCAAGGGATACGACGTTTTCGAGGGCGAGTTCGGGCGCCTGATGGTATTCTTAAGGGAGGAGAAAGCCTAAAATGCCGCCCGATGAACTGCTGGTCGCCGTCGCGCTCTCTGCCTATGCCCTCGGGGCGCTCGCGCTCCTGATCTATTTCTTCTCGCGGACGAAATGGCTCCGCGACGTCGGCATACCGCTGGCGGTTCTCGGATGCGTCGCGCAGTTTGCGCAATTGGGCGTGCGATTCGAGCTGACCCACGTCTGGCCGCTGCTCAACCTCTACGGTTCGCTCTCGCTCTTCTCGGCGATGTCGGTTGCGATCTATATCGGTTTCGCGTTCCGGTATAACCTCTGGTTCGCGGGCGGCTTCGTGCTCGGACTCGCTGCGATCTTTCTCGCTTACGGCGTCACCTGGTACGAAGGAACGATGCCGCCGGTACCGTCGCTGCAATCGTACTGGGCGAAGATCCACGTACCGATCGTCGTCTCCTCGTATGCTGCGTTTCTCGTCTCGTTCGTCTTCTCGTGCGTCTACTTGTTAAAGTACTACGCGCAGCGCCGCGTCACGAAGGTGCACGGCGAGCAGAGCGAGCCGGGCCCGGTCGCCCGATGGCTCGCGGCCCTGCCAAGCCTTCCGCAGCTCGACGTCATCATCTATCGGGCGGTCGCTATCGGCCTTCCGCTGATTTCGGTCGGCATCATAACCGGAGCGATGTGGGCGAAGGAGGCTTGGGGCGCCTACTGGCAGTGGGATCCGAAGGAGACGGCCGCGCTCTTCTCGTGGATCATCTACCTGGCGTACATGCACCTCCATACCCGTCACACGTGGCGCGGCCTGCGGACGAGCTGGGTGAGCGTCATCGGCTTTGTTTCGATCATCTTCTGCTACCTAGGCGTCAACATCTGGATCTCCGGCCTGCATAGCTACAAGGTGTGAGGAGGGCCGGCTTAGACTACCAGCAAATGAGCCTGCGACCCGTAGTAAACGCTTCCTGTGGAGAACGATCTTGTCCGATTCGCATGGCGACGCTTCGCAAAGCGCCGCTCGTCACGTAGCGAGCGCGTACGACCTCCCTCAAACCGAGGACGAAATCACGCGCCGCGCCTTCATGGCCAATGCCACGCTGACGATCGGCGGCATCGTGGGGTTGACGCTCGCGGTGCCGATCGTCGGTTCGCTCTTGCCGCCGAAAAGCTCGGCGACGGGGAGCTGGTCGCCGCTGAGCGCGCAAGAGCTCGACGCGCTTGCGAAAGCGACGGCCAAGCCGGTGAAACTGACGTTTACGCTGAAGTTCACCGACGGGTACTTACCCGAGCAATCGGCCGACGAGTACTGTTGGGGCATCCGCGTCGACAACAATGCGAAGTTCGCGGCGGCACGTCCCGATATTTTCAACCAGCCCGGGGGGAAGGCCGACGTTCCGTACGACGTCGTGAACATGAACTTCGTCCTCTTCAGCCCCATCTGTCCCCACCTGGGATGCTACTATAGCTGGCACGACGAGCAGAATCGCTTCATGTGTCCGTGTCATGGGTCGCAATACACCTTTGACGGCACGCACGTCGCCGGACCGGCGCCGCGCGGTCTCGATCCCCTGCCCATGCGTGGGCAGAGCGGCAACGCGCAAGTCATGTGGATCGTCTACCAGTCGAATACTCCCTCGCGCATCGTCGTCTCGTATCAGGCATAGGTAACTGCCGATGTTGAATTGGATCGAACAGCGTACCGGCTTCGTCTCGCTGGCGAAGGACTTCCTCACGGAAGACGTTCCGGGAGGAGCGAGCTATTGGTACGTCTTCGGAAGCGCGACGCTCTTCACGATGATCATACAGATCGTGACGGGCATCTTCCTTACATTCTTCTACGCGCCGTCGGCGGCCACTGCGTGGGAATCGACCCGCGCGATCTATCTCAACCCGTACACGCACTTCCTCATCGCCGTGCATTATTGGGGCGCGTCCGCGATGATAGCGCTGGTCTTCCTGCATCTCTTGCAAGTGCTGATTTTCGGCGCCTACAAAGCGCCGCGCGAGCTGCAATGGGTCGTAGGCGTGCTCCTGCTGCTGGTCACGCTCGTGCTCGGTCTCACGGGTTATCTCTTGCCGTGGGATATGGATGCCTACTTTGCGTCGCAGGTCTCGCTGAACATCGTCGGCCTCGCGCCGATCGCGGGCCCGCTCATGCAGCACATCGCGCAGGGCGGCGGCAGCATGGGAACGGCCACCATCAACCGCTTCTTCGGCCTGCACGTTTGGCTAATGCCGGCGGTATTGGTCGCGCTCGTGGGCGCGCATCTCGCGATCTTCCGCCACAACGGCTCCGCGGGCCCGGTGGTTGACGATCCGCGCACGTTGCGACCGGGACGTTTCTGGCCCGATCAGTTTTTCATGGACGGCGCCTTCTCGCTCGTCATCTTCATCATCATCTGTTTTCTCTCGTTCGTCGCACCGCCATATCTCGATCAAAAGGCCGACCCGACGAAGTTCTTCGTCCCGTATCCGGCCTGGTATTTCTTGTCGCTCTTCGGATTGCTGGCGCTCGTTCCGCCGGAGCTTCACCTCGGCCCGTTGACGATCGGCACGGAACTGATCGCAACGATCGTCGGGCCGACGCTCTTCCTCGTGGTCGTGCTCTTGATTCCGTGGCTCGACCGCAGCAAGGGACGCAGCTTCGCCTCGCGTTCGGGATTACTCTGGATCACCACGGTCGTCATCGTCGGCATCATCGCACTGACCGCATACGGACAGATTACGACGATGATCAAACAGGCTGCCGCGCCCGCGTCGCCCCCCGAATCCAGCGTGCTCGCGGCCGCGCCCGCCGAAGCGGCAACTCTTCCGGGGACGGCCGCTGGGGGTTCGGCCACGAGCGGTGCCGGCGCACCGGTCTTCGCCAACAACTGCTCGAGCTGCCACGGCGCACAAGGGCAAGGCGTTCCGGGCGCGTTTCCACCGCTGGCGAACAATCCGGTCGTGACCGGCGATCCGAACAAGGTCATCGGCATCGTCACCGGCGGCCTGCACGGCACGATCTCGGTGAACGGACAATCCTACAACGGGATGATGCCCGCGTGGAAGGGCACGCTCACCAGCAAGCAGATCGCCGACGTTATCACGTACGTTCGCGGATCGCTCGGAAATAACAAAGCCTCGGCCGTTACCGAGGCGCAGGTGGCGGGCTACAAACCGTAGACTTCGCGGCTTAGCGGCACGGCGCGCCGTCGTAGAGCACGAGCGCGGCCTTGCGGTCGACCGCGACGACGCGACGCCGGCGCCCGTACGACGGGTCGATCGCGGCGCGTTCCGCCGGAACGATGACCCATGCGCGCGATGCCTCGCAGACGAACCTGCGCCGGTCGAGGCCGTCGCTCTGCGGATCGGCGTCACCCGGCTCGGCGAGCACTCGTACCACGGGCCGCGTATAGAAGAGCAGCGCGTTTGTGCCGGAGACGTTCGCAATCCCGACGACGTCACCGGGCTTGCGTTCGCGCTCGATGCGGGCCGCCAGTCGCGGAACGGGTTTGAAGGCTTCGGTACGCGGCAGAACACCGACGGCGAGCACGTCGGCGGCGACAATCGCGGCGAGCGCGAGCGCGTACGGCGCAAGGCGCGCGGTGCTCTCGCGCGCGACGAGCAACGCGGTCAGCAGCGAACCTGCAAAAATCGCGACCGCCATCGCGAGCAGCTCCGGAACGGCGCCGGCGACCTCCGCCGTCAGGCGGTTGTTGCGCGTGAAGAACGCGATCGCCAGAGCGAGCGCACCAATCGTAAAAGGCACCGTCGCCGCGGAGAGGATCGCCGAGCGGGTTCCCCCCTTGCGCGCCACGGCATCGAAGTAGAGTGCGGTGATCACGGCGAGCGCCGGAAACTCCAGCGCGACGTAGTTCGGGAGCTTCGTGCGCGCGAAGCTGAAGAAGAGCAGCGGCACCACGATCCAGACGATGGCGAGGCGAACGAGCGGTACGAGCTCGGGCGCGAGCGAGTTGCCCCGCAGTTGGCGGACGGCGTAAACGATCGCCATCGGCAGAAACGCGATCCACGGAAAAAAACCCAGGATGACGACCGGCACGTAGTACCAGAGCGGCCCCGATTGGTTCTCGATGACGCCCGTGTATCGGCCGATCGTATACTCGCCGATCAACTTCTCAAGCGGAAAAAGGTTGGAATGCAGCACGAGCGCGAGCGGCCATGGAACCACGATCGCGACGAATATCGCCGCGCCGGTTAGCCAGCCACGCACGGAGAGCGGCTGCATCGCCTCGCCGCGCCTGTTCCACAAATAGAACGGCACGATGGTCAGGAGCGCGACGACCGGTGCGACGAACCCCTTGGCCAAAAAGCCTGCGGCCGCGGCGATCCAGCCGTAGATTGCGTAGCGACCGCGACCCGTTTCGAGGGACTCGAACCACCAGAGAATCGACATCGCGACGGTCAAGTCGAGCAGCGCATCCATGATCGCGAGGCGTCCGATCACCGCTTGCATCAACGACGTCGAGAGAATGACCGCGGCGTAGATTCCGGCGCGCGTCCCCGCGCGTCGCGCGATCGCATAGCCGGTAAACGCGCCAAGCGCGATCGTCGCGAGCGCCGACGGCAACCGCAATGCGAACGCGGTCGGGCCAAAAAGGAACGCGGACGCCGCACCGATCCAGAAATAGAGCGGCGGCTGAACGAAGTACGGGACGCCGTTGAGATGCATTACGATCCAGTCGTGCGTCAGCAATATCTCGCGCGCGACCTCGCCATATGCCGTTTCGCTGTTGTCCCAAAGCGTGCCGACCCACAGACCCGGCACCGTGATGAGCGCCGCGACGAATGCACCGACCCAAGCCGCTCGGGCAGCCCCCTTCCCGGTCTTCGTCACCAGCGACCCGTCACCCAAGCGGCTTTTAGCGGCCGGACGCGGAACTCTTTGTGCGTTCGTATGCTCCCTATCTCTCTCCAGCCGAATGGTGGCCGAGCCGTTATCGTCGGTGGAGGCGACGTCGCCGCACGCAAAGCCGAATCGATTGCAGCCGCCGGATTCCCCATCTTCGTGGTCGCCGAAAGAATCGGCGACCGGTTGCGCGCCTTGCTGATCGAGAGCGGGAGCGCACACGAGCAGCGGTCCTACGATGCACGCGACGTGGCCGATGCAGCGCTCGTCGTGGCCGCAACCGACGATTCGGAGGTCAACGCTCGTATCGTCGCCGACGCGCGTGCGGCACGCGTTCTCGTGTGCGATGCGGAGAGTCCGGGTCGCGGCGACTTCACGATGCCCGCGACGGAGCGCCTCGGAACGCTGACGATCGGCGTCGATTCGGGCGGAAGGGCGCCGGCGTTTTCGCGGCGCGTCGCTCGCGACCTCGCCGCCGCTCTAGGCGCGCCCTATGCCGACGCGCTCGAGACGCTCGCGCAAATGCGCGAGTACGTCAAGGATACCTTCGCCCCGGAGGAACGCGCGCCGATTCTGCGCGGCCTCGCGGAGCATCCGATCGACCAGCTCGCCGCGGCGCCCGTGACCCTCGTCTGCGCGACGCGCGAAAGCAAGCTCGCGACGATTCAGAGCCGCAGCGTCGCCGCGCTACTGGCGCAACGATGCGTCGTGACGACGTTGCTCGGCATCACGACGGCCGGCGATCGCGACCAGCGAACGCCGATCGAGCAACTCGGCGCGGTAAACGTCTTCGTCAAGGAACTTGAGAGCGCGCTGCGCGAACGGCGTGCAGATTACGCGGTGCACTCCTGCAAAGACCTTGCCGGATTGCTGCCCGACGACATGCGGCTCGCCGCGATCTCACATCGCGAGGATCCGCGCGACGTTTTCTGCAGCGCACGCTATCGCGATTTGGAGTCGCTACCGCCGGGCGCGGTCGTCGGCACCTCGAGCCCACGCCGCCGCGTCCAGCTCGAGGCGCTGCGCCCCGATCTGCGCTACGATCCGCTCCGCGGCAACGTCGATACGCGCCTGCGAAAACTCGCAAACGGCGAATACGACGCCATCGTTGTGGCGCTGGCGGGATTGAAACGTCTCCGCGCATCCGCCGCGCACGTCGTGCCTTTTCCAATCGAGCGGATGGTGCCCGCGGTCGGACAAGGTGCGCTCGCCGTCGAGACGCGCGCCGATGACGACCACCTCGCGGCTCTGCTGCGCGACGCTGTCAACAATTTGGAGAGCGAGCTGTGCGTTGAGTGCGAGCGCGAAGGGCTTCGCGCAATGCGTGCGGGATGCAGCGCGCCACTCGGCATCCACGCCTCGCTGAGCGAGGGAAAGATGACCGTGCACGGCGTCTTCGCACCGGAGAACGGCATTCTGACTCGCGCAAAGCTCGAACGCCCGGTCTCCACACTGCAAGAGGCGCGCGCGCTCGGGGCCGAAGTCGCAGAACGCTTGAAAGCCTCCGTCATGCCCTTAGGAGTCGAACGCTGATCGTCGTACGTCCGCGGCGCCTGCGTCGCAGCGAGGTGGTGCGCGCGCTCGTACGCGAGCATCGCGTCCACATAGAACAGCTCGTGCAGCCGCTCTTCGTCGCCGAACGAAGCGACGAAGCCGGCGCGATCGACGCGATGCCCGGCATCGCGCGCCTCGAACTCGACGAAACGGTCGCTACGGCTCGCGAGCTCTTCGCGCTCGGCATCAAGAGCGTACTGCTCTTCGGCATTCCTGCCGCCAAGGACGACCGTGCCTCGAGCGCCTACGATCGCGACGGAATCATCCAGCGCGCGATCCGCGCGATCAAGGACGCGGTGCCGCAGATGGTCGTGATGGCCGACCTGTGCTGCTGCGAATATACGGCGCACGGGCACTGCGGCATTCGCAACGCGAGCGGCGAGGTCGATAACGACGCGACCGTCGAGCTCCTCTGCCGGATCGCCCGTACCTATGCCGAGGCCGGCGCCGACGTCATCGCGCCTTCCGACATGATGGACGGCCGCGTGGCGGCGATTCGCACCGCCCTCGACGGCGACGGCGCCAAGGACGTCGCGATCATGGCCTACAGCGCCAAGTACGCCTCCGCATTCTACGGACCGTTTCGCGAAGCGGCCGGCTCGACGCCCCAGTTCGGCGATCGACGAAGTTATCAAATGGACCCGCCGAACGCGCGCGAAGCGCTGCGCGAGATCGCACTCGACGTCGCCGAAGGCGCCGACATCGTCATGATCAAACCGGGGCTTCCCTACCTCGACGTGCTGCGCGCGGCGCGCGAGCGTTTCGACGTCCCGCTCGCCGTCTACAACGTTAGCGGCGAGTATGCGATGCTCAAAGCCGCCGCCGCGAACGGCTGGCTCGACGAGGAGCCTGCGGTCGACGAGGTTTTGACCTCGTTCGTACGCGCCGGCGCCGATATCGTTATCACCTATTTCGCCCGGGAGTACGCGCAGCGTCTTGGATAGCACCGCGATCCTTCTGCTCGCGGGAGGTCGAGCTCGGCGCTTTCCCGGCAAGCTCGAACATTCGATCGACGGCGAACCGATGCTCGCCGGCTGCTACCGGCGTTTGCGTGCAACGGGATGGCCGGTCTATATTTCTGCGAACGGCTCGTTTGCCAGCGAGCTCGATTCGCAGCTCGACGCACCGATGCTGATCGATCGCAGGCCGGGACGCGGTCCGCTCGCCGCGTTCCTCGATGCCTCGCTCTCGATCCGCGCCGAGCGCATCTTCGCCGTCGCCGCCGATCAACCGGCGATCGACGCAACCGACCTCCAGCGAATCGCCGCGTCGTGGCGCCCCGGAGACGAGGCCGTCGTGCCGGCGCACGAAGGCGGCATCGAACCGCTCGCGGCACTCTACGGACGCACTGCCGCGATTCGTGAAGGTTTCCGGCTCCCCAGCGGCAAGAACGCGATGCGCGATCTTATAGATCGCCTCGCCGCGCGTTTCGTCCCGTGCGACGCGCAACGCTTTCGCAACGTGAATCGAATCGGGGATTTGCCATGAAAGCCGCTCCGCCATGAGACTCGAACGCTCGATAGCCGCGTTTGCGCGTGCGCGACGCGTCATCGCCGGCGGCGTGAACTCCCCGGTTCGGGCGCTCGGCTCCGTCGGACTCTCGCCGGTCTTCATGAAGAGCGGGACGGGGGCGATGCTCTATGACCTCGACGGTCACGAGTACGTCGACTACGTAATGTCGTGGGGGGCGCTGCTCCTCGGACACGCATACCCCGCGGTGACGCGCGCCGTCGCAAACGCCGCGGCGCGCGGGACGTCATTTGGGACGCCAACGGAAACGGAGAGTGAACTCGCCGAGACGATCGTGTCGATGATGCCGTCGATCGAGCGGCTGCGTTTCGTTTCGAGCGGAACCGAAGCAACGATCTCGGCGGTTCGGCTGGCTCGCGGCTTCACGCGACGCCCGAAGATCGTGAAGTTTGCCGGCTGCTATCACGGTCACGGCGATTCGTTCTTGATCGCGGCCGGATCCGGCGCGTTGACGCACGGCATTCCGGATTCTCCGGGCGTTACCGACGGCGTCGCCCGCGATACGATCGTTCTTCCATTCAACGATCCCGCCGCAGCGCAACGATCGTTCGAAGCGGAGGGCGATGCGATCGCCGCCGTCATCGTCGAGCCCTATCCCGGTAACATGGGTCTCGTGCTGCCGGAGCCGCACTATCTGCGCACGCTGCGCGAGCTCTGCACGGCATCGGGCGCATTACTGATCTTCGACGAAGTGATGAGCGGTTTTCGCGTCGCGCGCGGCGGCGCGCAGGCTCGCGAAGGCATCGTTCCCGACTTGACGACGCTGGGCAAGGTGATTGGCGGCGGATTGCCGGTCGCCGCTTTCGGCGGCCGCGCCGACGTCATGGCCTATCTCTCGCCCGAAGGGCCCGTCTATCAAGCCGGAACGCTCTCGGGTAATCCGATCGCGATGGCCGCGGGACTCGCCGTGCTCGGCGCCGTCGCGGCGGATGCCACGCTCTACCCCCGCCTCGAGGCGACGGCGGCCGCTCTCTGCGACGGGCTCGGGGAGGTCCTGCGCCGCCACCATATCCCGCATCATTGCACCCGCGCCGGCGCGATGTTCTCGATCTTCTTCACCCCCGAGCCGGTTCGCGATCTCGAGGGGGCGCGAAAGTCCGATCGGGCGCTCTTCGCGAAGTACTTCGGCGCTATGCTCGACCGCGGTATCTATCTCGCACCCTCGCCGTTCGAAACGAACTTTCTTTCGGCCGCCCATACGGCGAGCGACGTCGAGCGCACGCTCGCGGCCGCCGACGCCTCGCTCGCGACGCTCGTGGCGACCGCATGATCGATCCGAAGCTCGAGGCGAGCCGCCTCGAGACGGCCGAACCGCTCGTCGAGGTCTCGATTCCCCGCCTCTACGCCTACCATCGGGCGCTTCGGCAGGCGCTCGGAAGCGGAAAGCGGACGATCACCTCAAACGGGCTCGCCGCACTGCTCGGTCATACCATCGCCAGCACGCAGATTCGCAAGGATCTCTGCGCCCTCGGGCCGCTCGGCCGGCGCGGCCAAGGGTATGCGATTGATGCGCTTGTCGAGCAGCTCGCCTGGGTCTTAGGATTAGAGCATGACTGGCGGATCGCGATCGTGGGCTTCGGCTATCTCGGACGAGCCTTCGCCGCCTTCATCACCGCGCGCGAGCAGCGTTTCAACGTCGCCGCCATTTACGACCGCTCGCCTGAGGTCATCGGTCAGCGCTGGCAGGGCATCGTCGTCCGTAACGTCGCCGATTTGGAGCGGACGCTCGCCGAAACGGGTTGTAACATCGCCGTGATCTCCGTCCCCGCCGAGGCCGCCCAAGAGAGCGCCCAGCGTGTCGCCGATCTGGGCATTCGCGCGATCCTTAACTTCGCACCGATGCCGCTCCAGCTACGCGGATCCGTGATCGTGCGCAACATCGATCTCGCTGGTGAGATGGCGATTCTCACGCACCGGTTGAGTCTGGAGTAGCGGCGATGCCCCTCACCTGCATCGGACTCTCGCACCGCACGGCACCGGTAGAAGTGCGCGAACGCCATGCCTTCCCTGCCTCGCGCATGGCCGAGGCGCTCGTCGCGTTGCGCGATTACGAAGCGGTGCGAGAGGCCGTCATGCTCCAGACCTGCGGCCGTTTGGAGATTTACGCCGCGCTCGACGATTACGAAGAGGGCGTCGCGCAGATCAAGTCATTTCTCGCAAACTTCGGTCACGGAACGACCGGTTACGATATCGAGTCGTATCTCTATACGCTGCTCGGGCATCAGGCGGTCGAGCATCTCTTCCGCGTCTGCACGGGGCTCGATTCGATGCTCATCGGTGAGGCCGAGATCCTCGGACAAGTCAAGGACGCGTACGTCGCCGCAACGCGCGCGAAATCGCTCGGACGCACGCTGCACCGGCTCTTTCTCGAGGCGATCGCCGCGGGCAAGACGGCCCGAGCGCAGACGCGCATCGGCGGCGAGTCGGTCTCGATCGCAACGGCCGCCGTCGAGGCGGCACGCGCGCGGCTGGAGACGCTCGAGGGCACTTCGATTCTCGTTCTCGGCGCCGGGAAGATGGGACGCGCCGCGGTCAAACGCCTTCGTCAAGAAGGCGCGCAACGCGTCATCGTCGTCAACCGTACGCTCTCGCGCTCGCGCGATCTCGTCAATGAGGCCGGCTTCGGCGAAGCGGTCGAGATGCCGGAGATCGCCGGCGCACTCGCCGAGGCAGACGTCATTGTCGCCTCAACGGGCTCGTCCGACTTCGTTCTCGACGAGGAGTGCGTGCGCACCGCGATGGCACGGCGCCCGCACCGACCGCTCTTCATCGTCGATATCGCGGTTCCGCGCGACGTCGATCCTGCGGTGACGGAGGTCCCGAACGTTTCGCTCGTCGACATCGATGGGCTCAAATCGGTCGTGAACGAGCGGCTCGACCTGCGACGCGAAGCGATTCCCGCGGCCGAAGAGATCATCGCCGAGTACGTCGAGCGTTTCGAGAACTGGTATCGCTCGCGCGCCGCGGTGCCGGTGATCGCGCGGCTGACGCAAAAGGCCGAAGCGATTCGCGTGGCCGAGCTCGAGCGGCTTTTTGCGCGCTGTGCCGGCCTCGGCGAGCGCGAGCGGATGCTCGTGACCGGCATGACGATGACGATCGTTTCGAAGCTGCTGCACTCGGCGATCCTGAAGATTCGCGAACAGGCGACGAGCGATCGCGCAGAGGCGCTGTCGAGCGCGCGCGTACTCGAGGACCTCTTCGAACTCAATCTCACCTCGGAAGGATGACCGGCCGGGTCGCTCTGATCGGCGCGGGCCCGGGCGATCCGGGCCTGCTGACGTTACGAGGCGCGCAACTGCTGCGTGAGGCAGAGGTCTTGCTCTACGACGCGCTGGCAAGCGATGCGATCGTTGCGCTCGCACCCCAGACGTGCGAGCGAATCTACGTCGGCAAACGGGCCGGCGACCACGCGATGGCGCAGGACGATATCGAAGCGCTCGCGATTGCCCGGGCGCGCGAGGGCCGTTTCGTCGTCCGCTTGAAGGGCGGTGACCCTTTCGTTTTTGGCCGCGGCGGCGAAGAGGCGGAAGCGCTGCGAGCGGCGAGTATTCCATTCGAGGTCGTGCCCGGCATCAGTTCGGCCCTCGCGGCACCGGCGTACGCGGGCATTCCTTTGACCCACCGCGAGTTCGCCGCATCGTTTACCGTGCTCACCGGTCACGAAGATCCCGCGAAGCCTGCCTCCACGCTCGACTGGGCAAAGCTTGCCGACCCCAAGCGCACGCTCGTCATCCTGATGGGAACCGCGAACCTGCGCGAAATCGCCGAGAAGCTCGTCGCCAACGGACTCGCCGCGACGACGCCCGTCGCAGTGGTGCAGGACGGCACGCGCCCGAGCCAACGGACGGTGCTCGGAACGCTTGCGACGATCGCGCGAGATGTGACGACTGCGAAGGTCGCACCGCCCGCCGTCATCGTCGTCGGCGAGGTCGCACGGCTGCGCGAGCAGCTTCGCTGGTTCGATACGAGCCCGCTCTTCGGCAAGCGCGTGGCAATCACGCGAGCCGGCGAACAATCGGAGGGCTTCGCGCGGGCGCTGCTCCAACGCGGCGCCGAGCCGGTACTCGCGCCCACGATCGCAATCTTGCCGCCCGACGACGCGACCGCCGCCGAGCGCGCAATCGACGTGCTCGCCTCGTTTGCATGGCTCGTCTTCACCTCGCGCAACGGCGTCGACGCGTTCTTTGCCCGGCTCGCCTCGCGAAACGCCGACGCGCGCGCGATCGGTACCGTGAAGGTCGCGGCGATCGGCGAGCGGAGCGCCGAACGGCTGCGCGCCTCCGGCGTTATTGCCGACGTCGTTCCGGAAGCGTTCGTCGCCGAAGAGGTTGCGAACGCGGTGATCGAACGGGCGAAGCCCGGAGATCGCGTCCTGCTCTATCGCGCGCAAGAAGCGCGCGATGTGCTGCCGCGCATGCTCGGTGAGGCAGGTTTGATCGTCACGATCGCGGCGGCGTATAAGACGGTCGTGCCGGCCGCTCCCGATTTCGCAGAGAAAATCGCACGAGCCGGTGTGCTCACGTTCACGAGCGCGAGCACGGTGCGCGGCTTCGCCGATCTGCTTGGAGGACCCGACGCGGCGACGGAGGCCGCGCGCGGCAAGTGCGTCGCCTGCATCGGCCCGATCACGGCGCGAGCCGCGACGAATATGGGGCTGATCGTCGACGTGGTCGCTAGCCGCTACACAACCGCCGGACTGCTCGACGCACTCGACGCGCACTTCGCGCAACACCGGTGACGCAAGCAGCGGTTGGCGCTACGCTTGCGGCGATCGTCGCCGCGCTCGCGTATCGCACGCGCGCGCTCTCACTCGGCGGCGCGGTAGCTGCCTTCGTGGTGGGCGCCGCGATCTTTGGTCGCGGAGGATGGCCGGCCGCAGCGGTGCTCTTCGCCTTCTTTCTGCCGTCGAGTCTGCTATCGCGTGCCGGCTCGGCGCGCAAACGTACAATTGCCGGCGAACGGATTGGGCCGCGCAGCGGTTGGCAAGTACTCGCCAATGGCGGCGTTGCGGCGCTCTGCGCGCTTGGCGGCATCGGCGCGAGCGCTACGCTTGCGGCTGCGTTCGCCGGAGCCTTTGCGGCGGCATCGGCCGATACGTGGGGCACCGAGATCGGCATGCTCTCGCGTACGCCGCCGGTCTCGATCTTGACGTTTCGCCGGCTGCAGGCCGGACGCTCCGGCGGTATCACGGTGCTTGGCAGCGCCGCCGCGTGCGCGGGTTCGCTCTGCGTTGCGGCGGTCGCCGCGATCACCGGCGTGGCGCCGTTCTGGAGCGTCGCGCTCGGCGGCATCGCGGGCGCGGTCGCCGACTCAGTCTTGGGCGCAAGTCTCCAGGCACTGCGCTGGTGCCCGGCGTGTGCGTGCGAGTGCGAGACGCTGCACCACGCGTGCGGCGCGCGGACGACGCTGCGACGCGGTGCCGGATGGCTCGAGAACGACGGCGTCAACTTTGCGGCGACGCTCTGCGGCGCGGCCGTCGGGGCGATTGCCGCAGGGCTCTAGCTGCGCCGCACCATATCGTCAAACCAGCATGGCCGCACACCGCGATCGCTTCGACGGTTACTCGAAAAAGAATCGAGAGCATCTCACGCGGCTCGCGCGCCGGAGCGCGGCCGGTCGCCACGAACAGCTTCCGCCGTTTCCGACTAAAACGTACGACATCGTCTACGCCGACCCGCCCTGGTTCTACTACGGAAGTCAAATCAAAGATGCGGCCGCGGCGAAACATTACCCACTGATGAGCCAGCAAGAGCTGGCAGAACTTCCCGTTCGATCGATCATGACGAAACGGGCCGCGCTCTTCTTATGGTGCACCGGTCCGCGCCTCAACTTTGCGATCGAACTGATCGAGAGATGGGGACTCCACTATCGGGGCGTCGCGTACGTCTGGGTCAAGATCAACGCCAAAGGCGAACCGATTCGCGGCCAAGGCGTGCCTCCAACCTTTACCAAACCGACGACGGAGTTCGTGTTGGCCGCGACGACGATGCCGGCCGGTAGACCCTTTCCGATTCTCGATCTTCGTCAGGCCCAGGTGCTCTTCGCGCCGCGCTCGGCGCATAGCCGCAAACCCGCGATCGTCCGCGAGCAGATCGAGATGCTGTGCGGACCGCGCCCTCGTATCGAGCTCTTCGCACGCGAAGGTGCTAGGGGCTGGGATGTTTGGGGAGCGGAGCTAGGTGCCGCTCGCCGGGACGCCCCGGCTCAAGCGTCACGGGCGGGGTCGGCCGCGCGCTGAAATCGAAGAGGACACGACGATGGCTGCGATGGCACGAGCACGGGTTCGGATGGGGCGAGCAACACTCGCCTCGTTGACGCTTCACGTTCTCGTCGCGCTCGCGATCCCAGCGCTCGCCTGGACCGCCTCGACTGCACCACCCGTTGAGACGGTGAGCTTTTCGCATATCCTGCACGTCGAAATCGTTCCGCCGCCGCGGGCTCGTCACGCACCGCCGAGAGCCGTCGCGCCGCATCACAACCCCAAGCCCGATCTGACTTTCGCCGATCACATCCGGCTCGTCGCCGAAGTCGCACATCGCAACGCCTCGCCAGCGCCGCACGTCGCAACAAATGCGCCGGCCGCGCCGGCCGTCGGCGCCGTGGCGCGCGCCGGAAGCGGCAAGGCCGATAGCGATCCCGCACCGGACGCAACGCCCTCGCCGGCCGTTCGCGCCGTCGCAAGCGTCGGAAACCGTCAGAACGGCGGTTATCTCCCCTTTGGCGCGCAGCAGCCCGACCCGGTGCTCGACCCCGACGTGCGCAAACAGCTCGACGAACTCGGCACGCACGTCACGCTCGTCGTCACCGTCGGTGAAGACGGCCGCACCGAGAGTATCGTCTTTCTGCCGCCACTCGACGCGCAACTCGAAGGCCGCATTCGCTCGCTGCTCGCCGACGCAAATTGGGATCCCGCGGTGTGCGGCGGCGGCGTCTCGTGCGAAGCGCGCGCCACGATCAAACTCTGACCGGTGATGCCTCTCAAGCACGCATTGGCTGTTGCGTTGCTGGGGAGTCTGGCCGGGTGCGGCGCCGGCGGCACTGCGCTATCGCTACCGAATAGCAGCCAGGCTACCTCGCGCACGACGTCCTCCTACGCGGTGGTCTATAACTTCCGGGGTCCCCCCTCCGATGGGTACGTGCCGATGGGCGGTCTCGTTTCCGACGGTTCCGGGCACCTTTACGGAATAACCGCCTATGGCAGCGGGAACTTGCAAACCTGCAGCGGCGGTTGCGGTACATTTTTCAGCTTCGATCCATCATCGCGTCGCGAAACGGTGCTGTATTCTTTTGGACGAACGCGCCGCGACGCGCAATCATATCCGAACTTCATTCTTTTCCACGACGGATCGTTCTACGGAACCACGCAGAATGGAGGCAAGCACGACAGCGGTACCGTTTTCAAAATCACGCCCCCTGCGAGCGCAAGCGGCACGTGGAACGAAGCGATCATCTACCGCTTCCGTGGCCCTCCCCGTGACGGCTCCTATCCAAGCCAAATCATCATCGACGCGTCGGGGACGATCTACGGCGCGGCCGGAGCCGGCGGCCCGTCGCAAAAGTGCACACTCGGCTGCGGCAACGTTTTCATGCTCAGACCGCCGCCTGCAGGGAACGGCGAGTGGCGCGAAACCGTCCTGCACGAGTTTGCCGGGGCACCCGACGGCGCGGGACCGAGCTCCTTAACTCTTGCTCCGAACGGCACGCTGTATGGCGAAACGAACACCGGCGGCCCTTCCAGCGCGTGCGGCAATAACAAGGGATGCGGCACCGTCTTCGCCCTTGCGCCGAGCCGGCACGGTTCGGGATGGGCCTTATCGATCGTCCACGCATTCAGGACGGCGAAGGGACCTAAAAACGACGGTGAGGTTCCCGAGGGCGGCCTCACGCTCACGTCAAGCGGTACGCTTTACGGCGTGACGGCGTACGGCGGTCCGCAGACCCGCTGCTACATACACGGATACGATTGGTCGGGGTGCGGCACGTTTTTTCTTCTGAAGCCCACCGCCTCCGGCGATCGCACTCGGTGGACGGAATCGATCCTCTATCTCTTCAAAGGCGCTCCGGCCGATGCGCGAGCGCCCGACAACCTCACGTTCGAAGGTCGTGGGTTCTACGGTACGAGCGCGTTCGGCGGCCAAGGTTATTGCAATCGCTATTGGGGCTGCGGCACGCTCTTTCATCTCAGCCCTCCGCGACGTGATTCACATTGGTCCGAGACGATGGTGCACTCGTTGGGCGGGGGTAGGAGCGACGGCTGGGACCCCGGCGGTCCGGTCATCGACGAGGGCAAGGATTTCTACGGCGTAACCATGTACGGCGGGGCGTATTGTACATTCGGGTGCGGCACGATCTACGAGTTTCGACCCTAGCGAGCGGGAACGGTGCGCCTTTCGACAAGCTCAGGGTGACAGGTTAGAGAATAGACTTACCGAGGGCCGAGCAAATGAGTCCCACGGCGAGCGCGGCGGTTTGATTGCGGTGGTCGAGGATCGGATTGATTTCGACCATTTCGATCGAGCCGAGCCGGCCGCTATCGTAGAGCATCTCCATCACGAGGTGCGCTTCGCGGTAACTCAAGCCGCCTTTTACCGGCGTTCCGGTACCGGGTGCTTCGCTCGGATCGATCGCATCCATGTCGAACGAAACGTGGATTGGGCGGTCTTGCCCGCCGGCGATCGCGCGGGCCTCCTCCATCACGCGTACCATCCCAAGCTTGTCGACGTCGCTCATCGTGAACGCCTTCACGCCAAACTCGCGCAGCAAACGCTTCTCGACCGGGTCGACGTCGCGCAGGCCGATCTGCACGGTCTGGTCGGCCTTCGCGAATCCGTTGTTCAATGCGAAGTAGAGCGGCATGCCGTGAACGTTGCCGGTGCGCGAGCTATCCGGGCTGTTGATGTCGGCGTGCGCGTCGATCCAAACGAGTCCCGGCGGCGCTCCCCACGCGCGGGTTAGACCTTCGAGCGTTCCAACCGCAATCGAGTGATCGCCGCCGAGAACGATCGGCAGTCCCCCGGCGCTCACCGCTTCGTCGACGACCGCCGCGAGCTCGTTGCAAACCTCGCTAATGACCTCGAGATACTTTGCCGTCACGTCGAGCGCGTCGGCCGATTCGCGAATCGGCACGTGCAGATTCCCGCGATCGACGATGGTTTCGATGCCAAGTCTTCCCAAGGCATCGTGGAGTTTTGCATATCGCACCGCGGAGGGACCCATATCGACTCCGCGGCGACTCGCGCCGAGGTCCATCGGCACGCCCACGATGTCGACCCGGCGCATTGGAGAAAGCGTTGTGCTCACGACGGCGGAGGTTTCGATTTTGCCGCCTCCACCACCCGCGTTGCCACGACCCGCACGACGCCCGCGACCGGCACGGCAATCAACATGCCGAAAAGCCCCGCAACTTCGCCGCCAATCAGCAGTGCGACGATCACGACAAACGCGCTGAGCTTGACCTGGCGTCCGACCACGGTAGGCGCGATGAGATGACCCTCCGCCTCGAAGATCGCAACGAAAGCCAGGGTGACGAGCAGCGCGTTCACCCAGCCGTTGGTCAAGATCGCGGAGAAGAATGCGGGCAAGAACGCGAGCACCGCGCCGACATACGGAATGAGATCGCCGAAGAAGGCGAGCAACCCGAAGAGATATGGATACGGGACGTGCAGCAGCATCAGCGCGATCGTGATCAACACCCCGACGAAGAGCGCGACGAGCAGCTGACCGCGGATGAAACCGCCGATCACGCCGTCGATCTCCGAGAGCAAGCTCATGGTGTCGCGCCAGCGGTCCGCCGGCACGATTGCCGCGAGGCTTTCCTTGAGCTGTTCCAAGTCGAGCAGCAGATAAGCCGTCACGACCGGCACCACGATGAAGACGGCGACGATTGCGATCGTGCCCGCAAGGACCACCACGACGTGCCCGGCGGTCTGCAAGCCGCGCAGCTGAACCCACTGCGCGATTTGGACCGGTGCTTGCGCAATTTCGGCGCGCAGCCACGACGGCAGACTCGCAGCCAAAGGATCGTTGGGATTGTAGACGAGCGAATTAAACTTGGATGCGAGATCGGGATAGCGCGCAACGAGCCTCTGCACGTCGTCCATCACGTGGGGAACGATAAAGAGCGCGGCCACAACGATGCCGAGCACGATGCCGGCATAGACTACGACGATGGCGAGCACGAGCGGCATACGCCGCCGTAGGCGCACGACGGCCGGATAGATGAGGTACGCGAGAAAGATCGCGGCGATCACGATGTAGACGACGGCGCGAATGCGCACCAGAATCTCGAGAATGAACTCGCCGGCATAGAACGCCAAGACGAGGAGCATCAGCACTTTTAAGGCGTACGTCACGCGCGCGTCCGTCATCCAACGCCACGGATTGCGCGAGGTGCCCCTCATGGGTTGCCCTTCACCATGCGGGCGAGCAAGCCTCGTATCGGCCGAGCGGCAGGAGCCGGAGAGCTTGAGCAGACAATCGACGGCCATGGTGCGACCTGGCGCATCAATCGTCGCGTTTGCTCTCTGGATTGCTATCGTGCCGGCACCACCGGCGCGGGCATATCTTCCGCCGCCGCTTGCCGGTCTGAACCACGAAGTGCGCACGCTCGCGCGGCATCTCCCAGCCGCCATCGCACTCGACGTCCTCGACATCAGCACCGGCTACAACGCCGGTTTCAATGCTGCTCGGAGCATGCCGGCGGCCTCGACGATCAAGCTTCCGGTCATGGTCGACGTTTTTGCCCAGCTCGAGGCTGGCCGCTTCGATTTGCAGCGTCGCGTTATGCTCGAAGCGACGGATAAAGATTACGGATCCGGAGAGCTCTGCGACGCACCCGCCGGCACGACTTATCCGGTGTCCGACCTGCTCGCCAAGATGATCGACATCAGCGACAATACCGCGACGAACATGCTGATTCGGCTGGTTGGGCGGCGCAACATCAACCGGCAGATGAACGACCTCGGGCTCGACCGCACGCACCTCTCCGGCGACGTCCGGACCGACGGCTGGGCGATTCGCGAAACGCTGCGGACCTCGCCGGCCGATCTCGTCCGCCTACTCTCGCTGATGGCGCGCGGCGAGTTGATCGATCAGTGGTCGTCGAACGAGATGATCGCGATTTTGAAGGCGGACGAGTTCAACACGCTCCTTCCCGCGCCGCTGCCGCCCGACATCGAGGTCGCGCACAAGACCGGCTCGCTCAACGACACGCTCAACGACGCCGGAATCGTCTTCGCCAGCGACGCGCCATATGCGATCGCCGTCATGACGACCGGGCTGCGCTCCAAGGAGCTCGGCCGTTCCTTCATTCACTCGGTTTCGCGCATGGCGTATGCCGACGAGCTCCGCCTGGCGCGCTGGCGCGCGGCTTACGCTGCACCGCAGGGCGGCGACGTCTCGCCCGACACGCAATATTGGGGCGGTGACGTGCCGCCAGGCACGCAGGCACCTCCGCCGGGGTCGTTCTAGAGCGCGCTACGCGTTGATCTTCACCGACGCGTAGGTTCGCGTCAGCCAGCTTTCGTAACGACTCTCGCGTCCGGTCACGATACGATCGTAGAACGTGCGCAAGCGCTGAGTGACCGGTCCAATCGCTCCGTCGCCGACCTGCCGCCGGTCGACCGACGCAACCGGACAGATGCCCACGGCAGTTCCCGTGAAGAAGATCTCGTCGGCGGCATAGAGCTCGCCGCGGTCGATCGAGCGCTCCACGGTAGCGATGCCGAGTTCGTCGCGAGCGATTTCCATGACTGCTCTACGCGTCACGCCTTCGAGCACGTTCTGCGACGGGTCGGGCGTGTAGAGCACGCCGCGCCGAACCAGAAAGATGTTTTCCGCCGAGCCTTCGGCGACATGGCCGTCGTGAGACAAGAGAATCGCCTCGTCGTAACCGTTCTGAATGGCCTCGCTCTTGGCGAGCGCGGAGTTGACGTAGAGTCCCGTGATCTTCGCCCGGGGCGGCGCCATCGTATCGTCGGCGCGACGCCACGAGCTAACGCAGACGTCGAGCGCCCGGTCACCATCGATATACTGCACAAATGGAATCGGCACGATCGCGAAGCCGTCAGGGACGTTATGCAGACGCACGCCCACGTCTTCGGCAGCTTTGTAGGCGAAGGGACGAATGTAGACGTGCGTCTCGAATCGGTTGCGCCGGCAAAGCTCGAGGGTGATCTCGGCCAGTTCGTCGACGCTCTTGGGAAGCTCCATCGTGAGGATCTTCGACGACGTCGCGAGACGTTCGAAGTGGTCGCGCAGCAGCACCAGCAAAAGCTCGCTCTCCTCCGGCACCCAATAGCCTCGAATCCCCTCGAAGCAGCCGGTTCCGTACTGGAGTCCGTGAGTGAGCAACCCGACTTTCGCGTCGTCGTACTGCTGGAATCGTCCTCCGGCATAGACGGTCGTCGACGAAAGGTTCACGCTTCGCCCTCCTAACTGCGGATTCAGGCCCGGGTCTTGCCTTCGGCGTTGCGAAGCTCCTTCGGCCAAAAGTCGAGAAATGGTGGGGAGCCTTTGGGCAGCGCTCGAAATTCCTTGCCCGTGAGCAAACCCTACCTTCGGTTGACGCATCCGCTCGTACGCGACGGCGAGCGCTTGCGCCGTGCATCCTGGGACGAGGCACTCGAGCGTGCCGCCTCCGGGTTGCGCGACGCACGCGATCGCGGCGGCACGCGGACCTTCGGGATGTTCAGCTGCTCGAAAGCAACCAACGAGATGAACTACATCGCGCAGAAGTTCGCTCGGACGGTGCTGGCGAGCAACAACATCGATAGCTGCAACCGTACTTGACACGCCCCTAGCGTCGTCGGTCTGACGGCGGTTTTCGGGGCAGGCGGCGGCACGAGCTCCTACGAGGAGATCGAGCAGACCGACCTGATCGTGCTTTGGGGGTCGAATGCGCGCGAGACGCATCCGATCTTCTTCCATCACGTCCTGCGCGGGCTCCACAATGGCGCGAAACTCTACGTCGTCGATCCGCGACGAACGTCGAGCGCGCAATGGGCCGACGGCTGGCTCGGGCTCGACGTCGGATCGGATATTGCGCTGGCCAATGCGGTCGGGCGAGAGATCATCGCTGCGGGATTGGAGAACCGCGAGTTCATCGCACGGGCAACGAGCGGATTCGAGGAGTATCGTGAGACCGTCGACGCCTACGACCTGGAGTACGCGGAGAAAACGACCGGCATCCCCGCAGCGTCGATCCGCGAGTTCGCTCACGCCTTCGCACTCGCCGAGCGCGCCGAGCTCTGTTGGACGCTGGGCATCACCGAGCATCACAATGCGGTCGATAACGTCCGCGCGCTCATCAATCTCGCGCTGCTCTGCGGCCACGTCGGGCGCTACGGCTCGGGCGTCTGTCCGCTGCGCGGCCAGAACAACGTTCAAGGCGGCGGTGACATGGGCGCCATTCCCAATAAATTTCCCGGCGGCCAAGACGTCGAAGATCCGGCGAGCGTTACCAAGTTCGAGCGTGCCTGGACCGCGACGCTGCCACGCAGGCGCGGTTGGAATCTCACCGACATGTTCCACGCCATCGAGCGTAAAGAGCTCGACACGCTCTATATCATCGGCGAGAACCCGGCCCAATCGGAAGCCGATCAAGAACATGCCGTCGGACTTTTGCGCAGCCTCAAACACCTCGTGGTGCAGGATATTTTCCTGACGAAAACCGGCGAGTTAGCCGAGGTCGTCCTTCCCGCATCGGCAAGCTGGTGCGAATCGGAAGGCACCGTGACGAGCAGCGAACGCCGCGTGCAGCGCTGCCGCAAGGCGCTCGATCCGCCCGGCGAAGCGCGCGACGATATCGCGATCATGTGTGAGCTCGCGCGGCGACTCGGCAACGAGTGGCCGGAGTATACCGCCGAACAAGCGTGGGACGAATGCCGCGCGCTTTCGCCGTGGCACGCCGGCATGAGTTACCGGCGGCTGGAGGAGCATGCCGGACTTGCGTGGCCGTGCTACGACGAGAACCACCCCGGCGAGCTCTTTCTCCACGCGCGCCTCTGGGAAGACCCAATAGAAGGCGAGCGCGCACCGTTTGCCTCGGTCGAACACGATCCGCCGGTTGAAGCGCTCGACGACGAGTATCCGGTGCGGTTGACGACCGGCCGGCGTTTGGACTCGTTCAATACCGGCGTGCAGAGCGGCGGCTACGCGTCGCCGTTACGGCGCGGCGAGACGCTCGACATTTCGCGCGAGGACGCGGGCCGTTACGGCGTCGGCAACGGCGACACGGTTCGCGTCACCTCGCGCCGCGGCTCGATCGTCGTGCCCGTTCGCATCGATCCGGGTTTGCGACCGGGCCTGGTCTTTACGACGTTTCACTTCAACGACGCCGTCGCGACGAATCTGCTCACGATCGACGCAACCGATCCAAAGTCCGGAACCGCCGAGTTCAAGGCCTGCGCCGTGCGGATCGACGCTCCGTAGTGGACCTGCATTTCACTTCGGATGCGCCGACGCAGGCCGAACGCGCGGCGGTTGACGACGCACTGGAAGGCACGGCCGGAGGCGCCACGGGTGCGGCTGCACGCGCGCACCGCCATCTGCTGCTCCCCGTTCTGCACGCGCTGCAAGATCGCATCGGCTGGATCAGTCCGGGAGCGCTGAACTATGCCGGCGAGCGGCTCGACGTCGCACCGGCCGAGGCGTACGGCGTCGCATCGTTCTACGCACTCTTCGCGACGGCGCCGCGTGCGCCGCGAGTCGTGCACGTCTGCGACGACATTGCGTGCATGTGCGCCGGCGCCGACTCGCTCTGTGCGGCACTCGAATCGACGTTCGGTCCGCCGGGTACGGACGGCGCGGAGAGCCAGACGAGCTGGCTGCGCTCGCCGTGCCTCGGTCTCTGCGATCGGGCCCCGGCCGCACTCGTGATTGCAGCCGGCCACCCCCCGTCGGCTCGCACGTTCGCACCGGTCAACGCGCACCGCCTGACTAGTCTGATGACGAGCGAGGCGCACGCGGGCGAGCCGCCGACTCCGCACCTCGGCGGCACCGAGCTTCGGCTTCTTCGACGGGTAGGCAAGATCGATCCCGAGAGCCTCGACGAGTATCGGGCCCACGACGGCTATCACGCGCTGCGTAAGGCGCTCGAACTCGGACCGGAGCGCGTCATCGCCGAGGTACAGGCATCGAATCTGCTGGGCCGTGGGGGTGCAGCTTTTCCGACAGGGCGCAAGATGGAAGCGGTAGCGCACGCGCCCGTACGGCCGCACTATCTCATCTGCAATGCCGACGAATCCGAACCCGGCACGTTTAAAGACCGCATCTTGATGGAGCACGATCCCTTCGCGATCGTCGAAGCGATGACGATCGCCGCCTATGCCACGGGCTGCGAGCAAGGCTACATTTACATTCGCGGCGAGTATCCGCTCGCGGCGCAACGCATCGCCAACGCGATCGTGCAGGCACGAAAGCATGGGTTGCTCGGCAACGACGTGATGGGGCGCGGCGTGCGCTGCGACATTGAGATTCGCCGTGGCGCAGGCGCCTATATTTGCGGTGAAGAGACCGCGCTCTTCAACTCGATCGAAGGAATGCGCGGCGAGCCGCGCAGCAAACCGCCGTTTCCGGTCGAGGCGGGGCTCTTCGGTAAGCCGACGCTCGTCAACAACGTCGAAACGCTTGCGAATCTGCCGCTCATCCTGCTCGAGGGAGGCGCCGCCTACGCGCGCACCGGAACGCCCGGTTCGACTGGCACGCGGCTTTTCTGCCTCTCGGGCGCGATCGAGCACCCGGGCCTCTACGAAGTGGCGCACGGAACGACGCTCGGCGCGCTCATCGAACTGGCGGGCGGCGTCTCCGAAGAAGAGCGCCTGCAGGCGATTCTGCTCGGGGGAGCGGCGGGTGCGATGGTCTCGCCCGACGCGCTCTCGATGCCGCTCACGTTCGAAGACGCGCGCGCCGGCGGCGCGACGCTCGGTTCGGGCGTGGTGATGCTCTTCGCCGAGGGCGTCGACCTGATCGGAATCCTGCGCCGCATCGCGCGATTCTTCCGCGACGAATCGTGCGGCCAGTGTGTGCCGTGCCGCGTGGGAACGGTTCGTCAGGAAGAGGCACTGGAGCGGCGGGACGTCGTGCTGCTCGACGAGATCGGCCGCGCCATGCGCGACGCGTCGATTTGCGGCCTCGGTCAGACCGCGGCTAACGTGATCGCTTCTGCGTTGAGCAATCTCAAGATCTTGGCGGCCGAGGGAACGCGATGATCCGCGGTCCCGTTCCTGCGGCACCGGCGCGCGCGCCCGAGCGGCTCGTCGAGATAACGATCGACGGCGTTGCCCTGAGCGCCCCTGCGGGTTCTACGATTCTCGACGCGTGCAACGGCCTCGGCATCGAGACGCCCACGCTCTGCTTCCTCGAATCGCTCACGCCGGTCAATGCCTGTCGCGTCTGCGTCGTCGAGCTCGAAGGCTCGCGCGTCCTGGTACCGGCCTGCGCGCGCCGGGTCGAATCGGGAATGACCGTGCATACCGACTCGGAGCGAGTACGCCATAGCCGCAAGATGGTGCTCGAGTTTCTCGCTTCGTCGGTCGATCTCTCGACCGCACCCGATGCACGCGGTTACTGCGAACGCTACGGCGCCAATCCCGATCGTTATGGCCAAGGTTCGGCCACGGTTGCGCAGCCGGTCAAGATCGACAACGCGCTCTACGTGCGCGACTACTCCAAGTGCATTCTCTGTTATAAATGCGTCGAAGCCTGCGGTACCGACGCGCAGAACACGTTTGCGATCGCGGTGGCGGGACGCGGCTTCGACGCGCACATCTCGACCGAGTTCGACGTTCCGCTGCCGGATTCGGCCTGCGTTTACTGCGGCAACTGCATCGGCGTCTGTCCGACCGGCGCGTTGATGTTCTCCTCGGAGCACGAGTTGCGCGAACGCGGCGAATGGAAAGAAGAGCAGCAGAGCGTTACCGACACCATCTGTTCGTACTGCGGCGTCGGCTGCACGCTCTCGCTGCACGTGCAAGATAACTCGATCGTCAAGGTTATGTCGCCGATCGAAGACGGCACGACCAGCGGGCACCTCTGCATCAAAGGCCGGTTTGGCTACCAGTACGTGCAAAGCCGGCCGCCCGAGGATGATGGACGCGACTAGAGCCGGCCGCACGGTCGAAGCTGCAATCGTTTCGCTCGACGGCGATACGCGAACGCCGCGAAACGATCGCGTCGTCGGCGAAGAGCCGCTCGAACTGCGCCTCGTCGCAAACGGGGCGACGCAGACGCTTGCGGTGACGATGCGCACGCCCGGGAACGACTTCGAGCTTGCCGCCGGGTTCGTCTACGGCGAGAGTATCGTGCGAAGCCGCGACGAGATCGCTGAGCTGACCTACTGCCTCGATCCGGCGGTCGATCCCGACCAGCGCTACAACATCGTCAGCATCGAGCTGCGCTCGCTGGCGAGCGTGCGCGATCTCGAGCGCCTGGAACGCCATTTTACGATGAGCAGTGCCTGCGGGGTCTGCGGACGCGCACAGCTCGACTCGCTTCGCGAGCTCGGTGCGCTGCCGATCGACGACGACGTGCGGCTGACCTCGCAAATACTCTACTCGCTGCCGGAGCGAATGCGCGAGGCCCAGCGCGTTTTTGAAGCGACCGGCGGCCTCCACGCGGCCGGGCTTTTCACTACCAATGGCGACGTCGTTGTCGTGCGCGAGGACGTCGGCCGCCACAACGCCGTCGACAAACTCGTCGGCTGGGCGCTGCTCAACGCGCGCCTGCCGCTGCGCGGCTGCGCGCTGATGGTGAGCGGCCGCGCGAGCTACGAGATCTTGCAGAAAGCGGTGATGGCCGGCGCGCCAATCGTCGCATCGGTCTCTGCGCCGAGCAGCCTCGCCGTCGATCTTGCCCGCGAGTTCAACGTCACGCTCGCGGGATTCGTCCGCGACGGCCGCGCGAATCTCTATGCGGCACCCGAGCGGATCGTGTCGGGTTGATCCATGTTCCATAAATGCTACGATCCCAGCCATTTTTGGTCGGCTCCGCGGCTACTGCGACGGAACTAACCGGCTGAGCCCGAACGTTCTCATCGGCTAGTTCGTTCGCGGATCGAGGAGCAATGCAGATGAAGGATTTAAGTTTCGGCCGCTTCGCTCTAAGCATAGGCGTCGCTGCAGCACTCCTCCCAGCCTGCGGCGGATCGCAGTCGCCGATCGGCGCGCCGGGAGTGATGCCGCAAAGTTCAGCGTCGACCGCACGCGCCGACAGCAAGGGCTACGCAGTCGTGTATAGCTTCGGCGCACCTCCCGACGGGGCCAACCCGAGCGCGAGCGTCATCGACGTGAGCGGCATCCTTTATGGCACGACGAGCGGAGGCGGTTCGGATTCCCAATGCAATATTGACTTCTTCCAAGGCTGCGGAACGGTCTTTAGCCTTACAGCCGGCGGCACGGAACGCGTGCTCCACAACTTCACCGCACAGCCTGACGGTGCTAATCCAATCGCGCCTTTGGTCAGCGTAAACGGCACGCTCTACGGAACGACAATGTTGGGTGGATCGGGCGACGGGACCGCTTTTAGCATCACGACGAGCGGTACGGAGAACGTACTGCACAGCTTCGATGGGTCCGACGGCATTTGGCCCTCGGCAGCCTTTATCGATGTTCAAGGCGTGCTAGATAGCACGACACAACGCGGTGGCGGCGGGCGTGGTACGATCTTTAGCCTAACGATAAGCGGAACAGAGAAGGTGCTGCATCGTTTCGTCCGCGGGCGTCAGGGCGCTGCCCCCGTTGCCGGCGTCATCGACGTGGACGGCACGCTTTACGGGACGACTGTTGATGGCGGCGCGCACCACGCCGGCACAGTCTTTAGCATCACAGCAAACGGCAAGGAGAAGGTGCTTCACGCCTTCGGCATAGGAACCGATGGCGCGGCTCCCTTCGCATCGCTAATCGACATGAACGGCACGCTGTACGGCACGACGGAACGCGGTGGCGCATACTCGTGCGCAGGCTACGGCTGCGGAACGGTCTTTAGCATCACGCCGAGCGGCTCGGAGACGGTGCTGCACAGCTTCGGAAGCGAAGGCGATGGGAGTGCGCCTGTTGCGTCGCTGATCGATTTGCATGGCACGCTCTACGGCACCACTGTCCGAGGTGGTGCATACTCGTGCGCGGGCTATGGCTGCGGAACGGTCTTTAGCATCACGCCGAGCGGCACGGAGAAAGTACTTCACAGCTTCGGCAGCGGCGCGACCGATGGCGCTTATCCGGAGGCCGCCCTAATTGAGGTAAAAGGCAGCTTTTACGGCACGACCGATGAGGGCGGCACGAACGGGAATGGAACGGTTTTTGTGTTCTCGCCATAGTTCATACTGAGGGGGATAGATACGTCCCAACCACCGCCGGGAAACCCGGACCGGAACTGCTGGGGCTCTTGTGTGGCATCCCTCGACGAAAGCCGCCCAGGCGACCGGTTTACATAAGGCTCGGCGAATGCGCCAGAGTTTGATGGCTGATCAACCCAGGTGCGAACTTCGCTCGGAAAATTTGCTCACCAGCTCGTTGAATGCCGCCGGCGCGTCGGCGCTGGCGACGTGACCGGCGCCCTGAATCTCAACGAGCTCCGCGCCGGCAATCCCTGAGGCGATCTCCTGCGCTAGCACACGCGGCGCGACGACGTCGCGTTCGCCGTACGCAACGAGCACCGGTACGTCGATGCTCGACAAAATATCGCGGTAATCGCCGGTCCACGTCGCGTGCGTCGATGCGATGAAACAGTCGACCGACTTACATGCGAACTGCTCGACCGTCTCGTACATGCGATCTGGAGGCAAACCGAGTTTGGCCGCGCGCTGCTCGCCGTAGGCCCGCATCGAGCCGGCGGTACGCGCCTCGGCCGAAATTCGCTGCGCGACGCTCTCGCCGTCGGGATAGCGGGCAAAACTCCCGAGGATAACCATCGCCGCGATACGCTGCGGCGCTCGCCGCCACAGCTCGAACGCAACCACGCCGCCGAGACTGCAGCCGACGAGCGTGGAGCGCTCGGCACCCAACGCATTCGCGACGGTCAGGACGTCCTCTGCGAACCCAGCGCGCGTGATCGTCGCGGGATCGGGATCCGGCTTGCCCGCGCCGTTCCCGCGCAGCTCGATCGCCGCGCAGAGCCGGCTGCCGCCGAAGAACTCGAGCTGACGGTCCCAAATCGCCGCGGTCGAGCCGACGCCGTGCACGAAGAGCAGAGCCGACGCTCCGTTTTTTGCTTTGGACCGGCCCGCAAGACGGGCCCCCGCGATCACGCCGCCTCGCGTTTGCGCGCGACGAACGCGCGCACCGCCTCGAGCGGCCGCGCGTTGAGCACGTCGGTTTTGGTCAGCCCAGCGCGGCGCGCTTGTCCGACCGCGAACTCGATCGCGGCCAGATCGCCGGTGCGGTGCGCGTCGCTGTCGAGCGCGAAGGTAACGCCGAAGGTCTTGGCTTTACGCGCGAGCGGCGCCGGAAGATCGAGCCGCGCAGCCTGTCCGTCGATCTCGAGCGCCGTACCGGTTCGCGCTGCGGCGGCGAAGACCGCGTCGTAATCGAACTCATAACCCGGCGAAGCATCGAAGCGGCGCCCAGTCGGATGTCCGATGATCGTCACGTACCGATTCTCGCACGCGTGGATGATTCGTGCGGTCATCTCGTCCCGTGATTGCCGCGTCGCCGAATGAACCGATGCGATCACGACGTCGAGCTGCGCGAGCACGGCGTCGTCGAAGTCGAGCGAGCCATCGGGAAGAATGTCGACCTCGCTTGCACAGAGCGTCTGGATTCCGTAGCGCCTGCCGAGCGTTTCGATCGCGGCGCGTTGTTCGAGAACCCGCGCCGCATCGAGCCCGTGGCGGCGGCCGCGGAAGTTCGAATGGTCGCTGACCGCATGGTACGCGTAGCCGCGTGCGGCGGCAGCCGCAATCATTTCTTCGAGCGTGTCGTCGCCGTCGCTCCAGGTCGTATGCATGTGGAAGTCGCCGCAGAGATCGGTCCGCTCGACGAGGTCGGGAATAGTGCGGGCGCGCGCGAGGTCGATTTCGTCGAGCCCACTGCGCAGCTCCGGCGGAACGTATTGCATGCCGAGCGCTTCGTAGACGCCGGCTTCGTCGGTGCAGGTGATCACTTCGCCGTTCTCAAGATTGAGGATGCCGTTCTCGCTGACGCGCAGGCTCGCGCGCACCGCCTGCTCGCGCAGCTTGATGTTATGCTCGCGCGAACCGGTGAAGTGCTGCAGCAAATTTCCATAGAGATGGTCGGGGAGCACGCGTAAATCGATCTGCAGGCCACCCGGAAGCCAGATGCTCGCTTTCGTCGGACCCTCCGCGAGCACGGCTTGCGCGCGTTTCCACCCGGTGAAGTGCGCGATCACGTCGGCTGCGTGCGGCGACGTACAGACCAGATCGATATCACCGACGGTCACTTCGGCGCGCCGCAGGCTTCCCGCGTAGCAAAGGCGGTCGAGCGGGGGTCCTTCGCGTACGTAATCCATCGCTTCGCCAGCGATCACGAGCGCCAGCGGAAGCGGCGTGCGCCGCTGGCGGCCGCGATAGGCGAGGATTCCCCGGCGCCAGTTCTCGATCGTCTTGCTTCCGAGGCGCGGCACGCCGGCGAGGGTTCCCGCCTCGATCGCGGCCTCGAGATCGGCGAGCGAAGCGATGCCGTGCTCGGTGAAGAGCAGCCCGGCCGTCTTGGTACCGATCCCGCTCACGCCGAGCACCTCGAGCAGCGAGGGTGGAAACCGCTCGTGGAGCTGATCGAGCTGGTCGGCTCGGCCGTCACGCACGAGCTGCTCGACAACGCCGCCGATGGACTTGCCGATGCCTGGGAGCTTCAAGTGCTCGCCGGAGGCAACCAGATCGCGAAGCGGCGGCGCGTTCTCGACCGAGGCTGCGGCCTTCTCGTAAGCCATGTATTTGTAGAACGAATCGCCCGCCATCTCCATGAGCGTGCGGATCTCGAGCAGTTTTTGTGCGACTTCGCTATTGGTCAACATGAGACGTACGGTGGACTTGGCTCCGGCGCGCCGAATGTACTCCCTGCAATGCCGCTCTTACGCATGCGAGAGGCAACGTTCTCGCGCGGCGCGCGCTGCGCCGGTCCGGTGACGCTCGACCTCGAGCGAGGCGAACGTGCGGCGCTGCAGTACGCTTCTCCGCAGGAGGCCACGATCGTCGCATTGCTCGCGACCGGCATCGTGAAGGCATCGAGCGGGCTCGTACTCATCGGCGACTACGATCCCAGGGTTCAGTCCGTTGCGTGCAAGCGCATCGCGGCTCTCGTGCCCCACGAGCCGTTCGCGATCGACGAAAGCGAGTTCGAGCGCTACGTCGCGTATCGCGCCGCGCTCTGGAATCTCGAGCCGCAGCGGGCGCGCACGCACGCCGCACTCTTGCGCCGACGCCTCGCGGGGATGCACGAAACGCTGGCTTATCCGCTGATCGGCGCGTTGATCGGAATGCCGCAACTGCTCGTGCTCGATCGCCCCGAACCGGCCTACGCCCGGCAGATCCTCGCGGCGGCAGGCGACCGTGCGATGCTCTCGGTTCACGCCGACGCGGCGGCGGTGCGAGCCTTTTCGCCGCGTGCGATCGGCGGACTTCGGGTAACCGGGGCGTGAGGGCGCGCACGCTACTCGGCGTTCTTCGCGCGCGTCTTTACGCGCAGCGGCGCATCGTCTTCTACTCGTGCGCGGCAGCATTCGTCGCCGGACTCTTTCAACCGGACGGCGTTGCGGCGCCGCTCTTTCTGCTCTCGCTCCTCGGCATCGCGATGGCTCTCGCGCAGAGTCCCGGACTTCACCCGCACCTCGACCGGTGCGAACAGAGCGCGCCGCTCTTCGGGCGCGAGCTCGCGCGAGCGAAAGCGGTCGTGCCGTGCGTCGCCGCGACGCTCGCAGCGCTTGCGTATGCATGCGCGCAAGCTCTTCGCAACGCGCCGGCCGTGCCGCTGACGCTGCTGATTGCAATCGCCGCTGTCGGCGCCGCTACGCTGATCGCACTATCGGCCACGATCCGGCGCGGCGGATCGCGGGTGCTTTACGTGGTCTTTGCCGCCGCCGCGAGCGGCGTCGCGTACGTGCTCGTTGCGGCTGCGCGTTCGATTCCGGCCGAGCTACTCTTTTGCGGGATCGTTGCGTTCTTCGCGTTGCGCCAGTACGGCGAGGCGCTGGCTCGTTACGATCCGATTTGAGCGGGAATCGCGGTCGCGAGCTTCTCCAGCATGGCCCGGTTGAATTGCAGCATATCGTCGCTGCCGCGCGAGGAGACCCAGTTGGAATCGGCGACCGTCGGCTGATCGCGATAGAGGCCGCCGGCGTTGCGAATGTCGTCGGCGATCGAATGGACGCCGGTGACTTGGCGGCCGCGGACGATTTGCGACGAGATCAGAACCTGCGCTCCGTGGCCGATCGAGAACATCGGCTTCTTGACGGCGTCGAACTCGCGGACGAAACGCTGCACTTCCGGATCGGTTCGAATTCGGTCGGGCGACGATCCGCCGGGGATCAGAATCGCATCGAAATCTTCGGCAGTACAATCGGCGACGAGCTCTTCGGCACGAAGGCTCTGTCCGTCGTCGAGGCCCCGTTTGCCGCGAATCCGCTGACGCGCCCGCTCGTCGAGACCGACGACCGTAACGATCGCGCCGGCCTCTTCGAGGGCTCGGCGGGGCTCCGCCATCTCGATCTCTTCGAACCCGTCGCCGATAAGAGCGGCGACGCGCTTTCCTTCTACTCCCTGCATATCGGCCGGGTCATTCGCGCCGGTCCCTAGCGCACCTTCGGTATTACGACGTGCGTCGCACGCTCCGCGGGGAAGGTCGCGGCAACGGCGTAGCCGAGCGCGGGCAGGTCGGTCCCGGCAAAGAGGTGCTCGCCAGCACCGAGCAGCGTCGGAACGACCGCCAGGTGCTTCACCCGAAGAGTCCTCGAACGAGTCCGCCGTCGACGGAGATGGTTTGCCCGGTAACGTAACGCGCCGGTTCGCTGCAAAGGAATGCAGCCATCGCCGCAAACTCCTCCGGCGACGCGATGCGCCCCATCGGGACTTCGCTCGCGGCCTCACGCAATTTCTGTTCGTCGTCGCCGTAGAGCGACCGCAATCGTGCGGTCTCGATACGCCCGGTCGCAATACAGTTTACGGTGACGCCGTCGCACGCCACTTCGGCCGCCAGCGTACGGAGCGCCGCAACGAGCCCGGTTCGAAACGCATTCGAAAGGACGAGCGTATCAATCGGCTGTTTTACCGAGGTCGAGGTCAATGCGACGATGCGCCCCCATCGTCGCGCACGCATTGGTGGCACGAGCGATTCCGCCAAGACGAGCATGCTCCGCATGATGAGGCCGTAGGCGGCATCCCAATCGGAGACGGTCATCTGCGTGAATCGGCCCGCTTTGGGGCCCCCGCCGTTGAGAATGGCGATGTCCACCTCGCCGAAGACTCCACGCACCTGCTCGAGCATTGTGGTAATCGAGCGCGGATCGGCCAAATCGAGCGCGAAGGCGCGCGCCCCGGTCGCCCCGAGTGCCTCTGCCTTGCGCGCGACGGCGGCGCTTCTCTCTTGATCGCGAGCGGCAATCGCCAGCTTGACGCCTTCGGCCGCGAGCGCGAGCGCAATCGCCTCGCCGATTCCGGCGCTTGCGCCGGTGACGAGCGCGGTCCGCCCCCGAATTCCAAGATCCATTGCGTGGTCCGATTTTTGCGGAGGCGGGAGGGAACCTTGCGCGGACCCGCCGCGTTTGTTATCCTATGCCGGTCGTTGGGACGGGTGAAAAGCCTGTACCCAGGCGAGACCATCCTGTTCAAGGAGTTTTCATCGTGCCGCTCACCAAGGAACAAAAGGCCGACATCGCCGGCAAATACGGCCGCGGATCGAACGATACCGGATCGGCCGAAGTACAG
Organism: Candidatus Cybelea sp.; assembly: GCA_036732685.1. Classification (GTDB taxonomy): domain Bacteria; phylum Vulcanimicrobiota; class Vulcanimicrobiia; order Vulcanimicrobiales; family Vulcanimicrobiaceae; genus Cybelea. The sequence goes on from DAINBY010000001.1 coordinate 309,344, forward strand.
ATCGCGATGCTCACCAGCTCGATCACGCAGCTTACCGAGCATCTGAAGATTCACAAGAAGGACCACCACAGCCGGCGCGGCCTCCTGCTGCAGGTCGGCCAACGGCGCCGTCTGTTGAACTACTTACACGAAAAAGACCTCGAACGCTATCGCACGTTGATCTCGGCACTCGGCCTACGCCGTTAGCCGCCGATCCGACGATGGCGCCCGTAAGGTAACGCTCGTGTCGACCCGCCTGCATCGGCTCGCACTCGGCGCGGCACTCGTGACCGTAGCGTGTTCCGGCCGATGGGGCGCATCCGCTCTGGCGCCGCCGGCTCCCGCGCCGCCGCAGCACGCGGGGTCGACGGCGCTCTACGTGGCGAATCGTTGGGGCAACTCGATCTTCGTTTACGAGCCGGGCAGCGACCGCCCGTCGCGCAAGATCTCCGACGGTATCGCCTCGCCGATCGCGCTAGCGCAGGATTCTACGGGCAATCTCTTCGTTGCGAACTCGCCGCTGCGCAAACACGGCTGGGTGAGCGTCTACGCTCCCGGCGCAACGAAGCCGGCGCGCCGAATCAGCAGCGGAATCACGGAGCTCTCGTTGATGGCGGTCGGACCGTCGGGCAATCTCTTCGTTGCGAACTTGCGCGGGGACGCCGTCTACGAGTTCGCGCCGGGAAGCAAAACCCTCGGTCGTACGATCGCTCAAGGCGTCGCCGGGGCATTGGGACTTGCCGTCGACCCGTCAGGCTATCTCTACGTGTCGAACTGCGTGCGCTGCGTCGATCCCTTTCATTATAATACGATCACGATCTACGCGCCCAAAAGCACCAAACCGTTACGCACCATACGAACCGGGTACCACCTGCCCGGAAACATTGCGTTCGACGCGACGGGGAATGCGTACGTCAACGTCGATCTCTCCATCAACGTCTACGAAAAACACGGAACGAGACGGCTTCGCACGTTGAGCGGAGCGGCCGGCATGCTCGACTTCGACGCGTCAGGCAACCTGTTCTCGGCACAGCGAAAGTACGACAATGGCGGAGGGCGGGTTTTCGTCTTTCCGCCTGGAGCGACGACGCCGTCATACGCCATCACGAAGGGCATCTACAATCCCGGCGCGATCACGATCGACGCGAACGATAACGCCTTGTACGTAGCCAACTCTTCTCACAACGACGTCGCCGTCTATCCGGCCGGCCGGTTGGAACCGTCGCGAACGATCGGCGTTGCAACCGGCTTGGAAGACCCGCAGGCTCTCGCCTTGGACGCCAACGGCAACCTGTATGCCGCCAATACGTACGAATCGACGGTTACCGTCTACGCCCCCGGGGGCAGCGACGTGCTTCGGACGATCACCAAAGGCATCGCAAGCCCCTCGGCGCTCGCGTTCGACCGAGCCGGTAATCTCTACGTTGCAAACGTCTACGGCAACGAGGGCGGCAGCGAGGTCGGTGGCGCGATTACCGTCTACGCGCCTGGTGAATCGAAACCGTTCCTCTCCATCGTCAACGGCGTTCATGGAGCGAACTACTCGTTGGGCTTCGACCGGGCGCAGAACCTCTACGTGGCGAGCGGATGTCCGTACGAAAACGCGCCGATTACCGTGTACGCTCACGCAAGCAAGACGTTGCTGCGCACGATCTCTAAAGGCATCGCGTTTCCGTGCGCGCTCGCGCTCGACGCGTCGGACAATCTATACGTCGCGAACGTCGGGTCGGACGACGTTGCCGTCTATCCGCCCGGCGGCTCGACACCGGCCCGCACCATCGAGCGCGGCATCGATTATCCCGACGGAGCGGCGATCGATCGGCTGGGCAATTTGTTCGTGACGAATGCCCGCGGTGGAAATGGAAGAACGTGGGGTTCCGTCGCGGTCTATCCGCCGGGCGGCATCGGACCTTCGCGTGTCATTACCCGCGGGCTTACCGGCGGTGGCGGCCCCGGAACTCCGGTCCTCGGTCCATCGGACGAGCTGACCGTCGTGGATTCACCGAAGATCGTCGTCTACGCGAGCGGCGGTGGCAAGCCGATTCTCTCGATCGAACGCGGCCTTCACGCCCCGGCATCGCCGGTCTACGACCGCAAGGGAAACCTATACGTCGCCAATCAGAATACCAGCACGGTCGTCGAATACGCCGCCGGCACGAACACAATCATCCGCACGATCCCGGCAGTGAAAGCATATCCCGACGCGCTAATTTTCGCGCCAAACGGAAATCCCTGATTTGGGAACACCTTTCGAAAGCCCCGATTTAGATGCAGCTCGAGGAGCCGACGGCCGAAGTTTACTACGGTAAACGAGGCCCGAGGCGACAAAGAGATGCGCTAAATCTGGGCTTTCTTGCGAGAAAAGGCACGGCGGGCGGCGGCCTCAATTGCGCCGGCTCCCATGCCGTAATACTCGATCAACTCGACCGGATCGCCCGACTGTCCGAACGTATCCTCGACGCCGACGAACTCGATCGGGACCGGACGATGCTGGGCGAGTATCTCGGCGACGCGCGAGCCCATGCCGGCGTGCTTCTGATGCTCCTCGACCGTCACGACCGTACCGCACGACTCCGCGGCGTCGAGGATCGCCGCTTCGTCCATCGGCTTGACGGTGTGATTGTTGACGACGCGGCACTCGATGCCGTCGCGCGCGAGGCGGTCGGCCGCGACCAGCGCGTTATAGACTAAGATGCCGCATGCAACGATCGCGACGTCGCCGCCCTCGCGGAACGTCTGCGCCCTTCCGATTTCAAAAGGCGTCTCGTCGGTCGTTATCACCGCTGACTTTTCGCGCCCGAATCGGAGATACGTTGGACCCCAAGTCGCCGATAACGCGAGCGTCGCCTTCTTGGTTTGCACTGCGTCGCACGGAACGACGACCATCATGTGCGGAATGACCCGCATGATCGCGATGTCTTCGATCGCCTGATGCGTCGCGCCGTCGGGCCCGACCGAAACCCCGGCGTGTGCGCCGGCGATCTTCACGTTCGTTTCGTTGAGCGCCATGATCGTGCGGACTTGCTCCCACGATCGCCCCGGGTTGAACATGGCATAGCTCGCGATCCAGGGGATCTTGCCGACCGCCGCGAGGCCGCCCGCCATCGCCACGAGCATCTGCTCGGAGACGCCGATCTCGACGTACTGCTCGGGGTGGGCTTTTTTAAAGCCCTCGAAGCGCGTCGATTCCGAAAGGTCGGCGCAGATGCCGAGCACGTTGCGGTCACGTGCACCCGCCTCGATCAATCCTTCGCCGAATCCGTTGCGCGTGGGGACTTGCTTGAGCTCGCCGTTGCGATAATCGACCAAGTGCATTGCTGCGGCCGCGGCATCGGCGACGTTCGTACCGCTATGCATCGGCCGCGATTCCTTCGCGCTCCGCCGCGAGCTCGCGCAACGCTTGTTCCGCCTGCTGTGCGTTGGGCGGCTTGCCGTGCCACGTGTAGTCACCTTCCATGTACGATACGCCCTTGCCGGGGACGGTGTGGGCGATGATCACCTGCGGCTTCCCGGTGCAACGCGTCGCGCGCTCGGCCGTCTCGACGAACGCGGCGAGATCGTTGCCGTCGCACTCGAGCACTTCCCAGTTAAAGGCCCGATACTTATCGGCAAGCGGTTCGAGCGGCATGACGTCCTCAGTGCTGCCGTCGATCTGAATGAAGTTGCGATCGACGATCGCGGTGAGGTTATCCAGCGCGAACTTCGCACCCGTCATCACCGCTTCCCAATGGAGTCCGCATTGATGCTCCGCATCCGACGTGACGACCCAAACGCGAAACGCCTTGCCGTCGAGCTTCGCGCCCAACGCCATCCCGACGCCCTGCGCCAAACCCTCACCGAGCGGACCGGAGGTCGTTTCGACTCCTGGCAGACGCACGCGCTCGGGGTGGCCCTGCAGCCGCGTTCCGAACTTGCGCAACGTCAAGAGCTCTTCGAGTGGAAAATATCCGAAGTTCGCCATCGCGGAGTAGCGTACGGGCGCGATGTGACCGCACGAGAGCAGGAGACGATCGCGATCGGGCCACTCGGGATTGGCGGGGTCGTGTCGCATCAGGTGCCCGTAGAGGGCGGCAAATATGTCGGACATATCGAGCGGGCCGGCGGAGTGTCCGGAGCCGGCGGCGAGCAGCGCTCGAATGATGCCCTGGCGCACGTCATTTGCCTTGAGCTTGAGCTCCGTCAAGCCTGCGGGGGTAAGCGATGGCATGGAATGGGCGATTAGCAGGCCGCAAAAAAACCCCTGGCGTGCGCCTGGGGCTCCGCGGCAGCCCGCTGGGGGAGGTCGCGGCTCGGCCCCGCCGAATCCTGGTCAGGCAAATCAAAACAATAAAATAGTCCGAATTTAGGAGAAAATGTGCCCGATTCCGTAACTTTAACGGTCGGCGGGCGCACGATGACCATCGAAACTGGCGAACTGGCGAAGCAAGCAAACGGCTCCGCGTTGGTTCGTTATGGCGATCAAAATGTCGTGCTCTGCGCCGTAACTGCCTCCGAGAAACCTCGCGAAGGCATCGACTTCTTTCCCCTCACCTGCGACTTCGAAGAGAAGATGTACGCCGCCGGAAAAATCCCGGGAGGCTACATAAAGCGTGAAGGGCGTCCACCCGAACACGCGATCATCAGCTCGCGTCAAATCGATCGTCCGATTCGTCCGCTCTTTCCCGACGGTTTCCGCAATGACGTTCAGATCGTCGCCACCGTGCTCTCGATCGATCCCGAACTCGATGCCGACGTTCTCGGCGTCTGTGCCGCCGGTGCCGCGCTGGCATTGAGCGACATCCCCTTCGAGAAAACGGTCGCCGCGGTGCGCGTCGGTCGTGACGAGAGCGGCGAGTACGCCTGCAACCCGACGCTGCCGCAATGCGCGAGCGGCGGAATGGACATCGTGATCGCCGGCACCGCCGATGGCGTCATGATGGTCGAGGGCGGCGGAAACGAAATCAGCGAAGAGGATTTCCTCGGCGCGGTCGAGTTTGCGCACGCGGAGATTCGCAAGATCGTCAAAGCGATCGAACAGCTCGCGAAAAAAGCCGGCAAAGCGAAGCGGGAGTATCCCGTCAACGCCGTCGATGCGGATCTCGACCGCTGGGTACGCAAGAGCTTCGCGAAAGACGTCGCCAAGGCCATGCGCACCGTCGATAAGCAGAAGCGCGAAACCGCGTTCAACGCGCTCTCGGTAGACGAAGCGCTGGCGCGCTGCGGCAAGAAGGACGAGAACGTCAAGGCGTTGCTCGAGGTTCCGGCTACCGCGAAGGAGTTCGGCAAGGTCATCAAGGCCATGGAGGAAGACGAGCTTCGCACCATGGTCGTCGACGAGAAGATTCGGCCCGACGGCCGCAAACCCGACGAAGTTCGTCCGATCTGGTGCAAGGTGCATTACGTTCCTCGCGTGCATGGCTCGGGCGTCTTCACCCGCGGTCAGACGCAGGTCTTTACCGCGGCTACGCTCGGTTCGACGAGCGACGCCCAGCGGCTCGACGGCATCGTTGCCCTCGAAAACAAGCGCTACATGCACTTCTACAACTTTCCACCGTACTCGGTCGGTGAGACGCGGCCGATGCGCGGTCCCGGTCGCCGGGAGATCGGTCACGGTCATCTCGCGGAGCGGGCGCTCATACCAGTTCTTCCGCCGAAGGAAGAGTTTCCATATACGCTCCGCTTGATCAGCGAAGTGCTCGAATCGAACGGCTCCTCGTCGATGGCCTCGGTCTGCGGTTCGACGCTCGCGCTCATGGACGCCGGCGTTCCGATTCGCGAACACGTTGCGGGCGTTGCGATGGGGCTGATCCTCAAAGGCAGCAAGTACGCGATTCTCACCGATATTCAGGGCCTCGAAGACGCCCTAGGCGAGATGGACTTCAAAGTCGCGGGCACCAAAAAAGGCATCACCGCGATCCAGATGGACATCAAGGTGCAGGGCGTTACGATCGCAATCATGCGCGAAGCGATGGAGCAAGCGCGCAAGTCGCGTTACGCGATCATCGACAAACTCATCGAAACGATCGCGCAGCCGCGCGAGCAACTCTCGGACTTCGCACCGCGGATGATCGTCGTCAAGATCGACCCGGCGAAGATCAAGGACGTCATCGGTCCCGGCGGCAAGATCATCAACAAGATCATCGCCGATACCGGCGTCCAAAAGATCGACATCGAGGACGACGGCAGCGTCTTTATCACCTCGCTCGACGGCGCATCCGGCGACAAGGCGAAGGAGATCGTCGAGAACCTAACTCGCGAGGTCAGAGTCGGAGAAACGTATCTCGGTACGGTGACGCGGATCATCAGCATCGGCGCTTTCGTCCAGATTCTGCCGGGCAAAGAAGGGCTCGTGCACATCAGCCAACTCGCGCCGAACCGCGTCGACAAGGTCGAAGACGTCGTCAAACTCGGTGACGAGGTCACCGTCAAGGTGATGGAAATCGACGGTCAAGGACGGATCAATCTCTCGCGAAAAGCGCTTCTGGGAGGGGTATCGGGGAACGGCGACTTCCGCGCTCCGCGCCGCGAAGTGCGGGAGCCGAGCCCGGCCCCGGCATCATCCGGGCCACCGGTAGGATCCGGTGCACCAGTAGGGCCCGCGGCACCGGCTGAAGCCGGCGCACCGCCGACGCGGCGCCGACGCCGCCCGCAGACGCGACGCGACGAGGCGTAGAACTCAGAGCTCTGGTACCAGCGTAGGATCAGCGCGCGGAGAAACGGAGTCCGGCGTCGACGAACGTGCGCCGCATTCTGTCCTCCGCGCCCGCGTACCAGCGCAATCGGCTGCCGGCCGGACCCGAGATTGCGCCGTCAAAATGGTAAAACGGAAGACCGTCGAGGAGATCGCGGCGGTAGATCGCATCGGCGCGGATCGCCGTGCCGGTGTCGTACGTCAACCACACCGCATTCACCGTCGGAGCAGCTCCGTAAGGAAGGACCGTTCCGTAGTTCGGTGCGGAGTCGTTGACGTGCATCGTCCACGTGCGTAACGAGATTGCCGGCGCGACCTGCCAGACCGCGGAGAACCCGACCGACGAGATCTTCCCGCTCGAGGCGCCGCTGACGTTCTCTGATGCCCCCTCGACCTCGAGGCGGACGCGCGCGCCGTCCGTATAGCTCAAGATTGCCGCTTGCAACGAATTTCGCGAGAGCTGCACCGGCGCCGGCATGGCTTCGGCGTAGAGATACTGTTCCACGAAGGTTGGGAGCGTAAAAGAGCCGCTTCCCTGGAGGTCGAGGCTCCACTTGCCGTTTGGAAAGAGCCGCGCTTCGAGCGACGGCACCGCTAGCGCCGTTCGCGCCGGCTGCGAGACGCCGTAGGTGCCCCCTCCATAATCGAACCAGAAGGCGCCGACTCCCGCCGTTACCACGTAATCGGTTCCGGTTGCGGTCAGGCCTGCGTCGGCGCGCGTTTGGTCGAGCGACGCTCCGACGCGCGCGAGTGAGAGCGACTGTGCGTCGTAAAAGCCGGTCGACGAGCGAACCGCCGCATCGGCGAACGCGACGATCGGGCCGCTGGTATGAATACCCGCATCGAAGCCCGTGTCCGACCAACCGGTCGAGGTCGGCCACTGGTACGTGCTCGCAACGTAGTTGCCGCGATCCATCACCGCCGAGAGGGATAGGTTGAGCGCGCGCGGAGCGCTAAAGTTCGCGTCCGCAAACGAGAAGCTCCCCGCGAACGCCGAGGCGGGCGACTCGTAATCGCGGCCTTGCTCGCTGCCGCCGGCGATGCTGAACGACTGCTCCGCTCCCAACGGCACCGTCGCAAAGAGGTCGCCGCGCTGGCGCGACTCTTCATTGTTGCTGAACGATCCAAACGCGAGCGCCGACGAGTCCGTTCCAATTTCTCCCCGAGCGATTGCGTCGCTGCCGAGCGTCGCGACTTCGGCGCTCGAGCCGGCGACGAACGGATCGAGCTGGACGACGCCCCCAGCAGCCTGATCGCCGTAGGCGAACGCGTTGGTTGCGTTTCGCAGCGCGGCGCCCTGCTCGTAGAACGCGGGAATGAGCGAATAGGGCGATTCTCCATTGACGACGTCGTAGTTCGGCGCGCCGTTGTCGACGAGCAGCGAACCGCTCGACGCAAGCCCCCGATCGCTTATGGTCGAGCCGGGATAGGGGGTCGTCGTCTGCTCCAGGAGGCTGAACGGATGCAAGGCGACTGCCGATTCGACGTGGGCGTAGGGCAGGTTCGCCAGGTCGGCCGCCGAGGGTGACTCGCTCGCGAGCGCATCGTATCGCCGGACGATGGCGACGACCGGCTCGCCGGGCTTTACGGCCACGACCGCCGCCAGGCAGTACCGGCAGGTGATGCGGACCGAGCCGATACCGGAGCCGTGAAGGGCGAAGGTACCAGCCGCATCGGTCGTGGAGGCCGAGCCCGGTCCCGCAGCGGTCAAGCCCGTCACGGCGGCGCCGGCGACCGCTGCCCCATGCTGATCGCGTACCGATCCGACCACCAGCGGGGTCTGGGCGCCTGCCGGCGACGCCGCGAACGCGGCCAAGATCACGATCCAGAGGCCGGCGAGCGCGCGATTCACGGATTCTTTAGACTTTCGGCTATGATGAGAGGAAGTGTCAACAACCCTGAAACGCCTACTCGCGACCGGTCTTCTCGCCGGCGCGCTCCTCTGCGGCCGAATTGCCGTAGCGAGCGCCGCTTCGCTCGAAGACCTGCTCTCGGGGGCATTAACCCCGTCGGCCGCGCCGGCACTCCTCGGACCGATCACCGCCGCCGGGCGGGTCGGATGGGAGTGCAAACCGGAGCGCGCAGCCGCGGCAGGCACTTGGAACGACGCCGAATTGCCTCGCGACGGCACGCAGTGAACGATGCGGGTTCTGCTGCTCGTCGCCCTTCTTACCCAAGTCGAGGCCGGGTTCGGAATTGCACAGACCTACTCGACGCAGAGTCCCGCACCCCGGACGACATCCGTCCCGCAGTTGCGTGCACTGGCCGTTCGACGAGAGATCGAAGAGCGCTTCGTTATCGGCATCGATGCGGAGGCGCGCGGCGACTGGACGAATGCGAGCCTTGAGTTCGAGCGCATCGTCGCGCTACGGCCGGCCGAGCCGCAAGGCTCGACGGCGCACTACGATCTTGCGATCGCTTACGCGAACCTAAAGCGATACGACGCCGCGGCTCGCGAACTGCGCGCCGCGCTCGCGCTCGATCCGGGCTTCCTCGCCGCAATGGCAAACCTCATCTCGGTCGACATCGCGCGCGGCGATCTCACCGAAGCGCGGCGCATCGCCAATCGCTACGTAACGCTCGCACCCGACTCGGCACGCGCGCTCTATTCGCGCGGAATCGTGGCGCTCCAAAACGGCGATGCCGCGACCGCGCGCGACGACTTCGGCAAGCTGCTGCACGGAAATCCATCGTACGCGGTCGCGCACTACGATCTCGCGCTCGCCGAAGAACGCCTGGAGCGCTATCAAGCGGCCGAACGCGAACTCCGCACCGCACTCTCGCTTGCCCCTGCATACGCTCGCGCCCGGTTCGCGCTCGGCGTCGTCCTTCTGCGAGAGGGAGACCATACCGCCGCACGCAATGAATTCGCTCAGGCGACGCTCGACGCAGCGGGCGACCCGGCGCTGCAGAATATCGCGGCCGCGATGCGCGACTCGATCAAGTCCCCGTAGCGCTTTAGACTTTCTTCATCATCGAACGCTAGCCTAAGCCACATTCCTACGCTCTCTGGAGGTTATATGTCTAGAAAACTTGCGGCAGCAGCGGTGGCGCTGGCCGCCGCCGCTCTCGCGGCGTGCGCGGGTCACTACGGCAGCGCGAATAGCGGCACGTCCGCCCTACCCGGAACGCCGGAACTCAAAATCACTGCCACGCTTCCGGACGGATCGACCGGCTCGGTCATGGAAGAACTTCCCGCAGAAGGCCTCGGCACGATTAAGGATCCGAACTGGAGTGCCACGCTCGGCGGTTTCACGCAGCAACAATTTTCACAAGCGCTGGGCTTTCCGCCCGGCACGAAGCTGACGATTACGAACATTTCGAAGAGCATTCACCACACGTTCAACGTCGTCAAGAAGATCACGGGACCGCCGGCGAAGTTCCCGAAGAGTCCGACGCTGTCGATGATGGCTTCGGGCGGCCCGTTGAAGAAAGGCTATGCCAGCGGCGTGATCAATCCGGGTTCGTCGGTAAGCGTCACCGCGAAGCGACCCGGAATCTATCTGTTCGGCTGCGCGTTCCACTATCACGAGGGAATGCAAGACGTCATCGTTATCGCAACGGGCGCGACGCCCGGACCGCAGGCAACCGCTCCGGCTCGATGAATCTTCGCAGCCCGGCATTCTGGCTCGGCGCGCTCGCAATCGCCGCAGTTACGGCTTGCACGAACGGCGGCGGCTTGGGGAGTATCGGCGGCGGAGGCGGAGGTTCGCCTTCGCCGCTGCCCTCCTCGTCGGCGATCGGCCTCGGTATACCGACCGGAAAGATCGGTGTCGAGAACGATCCCGTCTGGGGCACCGTGAGCGGCTACACGCAAGAGAAGACCGCGCAAGTTCTCGCGTTTGCTCCGGGCGCGCAGATTACGATCGAAAATCTTTCGAAAAACACGCCGCACACGCTCAACGTGATTGCGGCCACCAACGGGCCGCCGCCGCAATGGCCGGCGAGCCCAAGCCTATCGTTCTATGCCAACGGAAACGGCAAACTCGGCGTCGGCTACGCGAGCGGCATCGTCAATCCCGGCACGTCGGTGACGGTAACGCTCTCAAAGGTCGGAATGTATCTCATCGGCTGCGCCTTTCACTACGTATCGAACAACATGCGCGACGTGATCCAGGTCGTCGCCGGCGCGACGCCCGGGCCGACGGCATCGCCGGGACCGGGCGGCTATGCGGAGCGGCGCGCTGCGGCAAGAACCACCGCCCCGAGCGCACCGCAACCGCCGCTCGTCGATCAGCGCGGTGACTCGTTCACACTCGCTTCGCTGCGCGGCAGGCCGCTGGTCATCACGTTCATTTCCGCGCACTGTACCGACGCCTGCCCGCTGATCGACGGTCAGTTCGCCGACGCAGCGCGCCGAATCGAACGGGCCCATCTCGCGGCACGATTGCTTACAATCACCCTCGACCCCGAGCACGATTCGCCGAGTACGATGCGCGAGCTCGCCTCACGTTTCGAAGCAAATCCGCACTACTGGCTGCTCGCGGGCGGCTCGATTCGCAACGTCCGCACCGTCATGCGCGAGTTCGGCGTTCTCTCCGTCGAGGGTAAGCGAGGATATCACGATGAACACACCACCTTCGTCTACGTCATGAATAGCAACGGCCGGCTCGCCCAAACGATGCTCGCGTCGAGCGCGCTCAGCGACTCGATCGTCGATGCAGTACGCGATCCAAAACTGGTGGCATCGCGATGATTCGCCGATCTGCCGCGCTCGTCGCGCTCGTGCTCGCCGCCTGCACGGCGGGCGGCGTTCCTTCGTCGTCGGGCGGAGGCGGAGGCGTCACCATTAACGTCAGTCTCACCCAGTTTGCGCAAACACCAACGCCGTACGGCACGAGCCTCGGCTACTCACCCGCCGTGACAACCGTCTCGGTCGGCACGCAAATTCACTTCGTCAACGTCGACACCTTCGCGCACACTGCGACCGCGATTCCCGGGGCAACGACCTTTCCGGGCACCTCGCCGTTTACAGCCAAGGCGTTACAGCAGACAGGAACCACGCTCTCTGGGGGATTTACAAGCGGCGCTTTGCAGCCAAATGGGTCGTCGCAAAACATTACCGCCGATCGGCCGGGAACGTATCTCTTCGGCTGCTTCTTCCACTACGGCGCCGGTATGCGAGCGGCGATCGTTGCGCAGTAAACTCAGGGTCGCGGCTCTCGCGCTGCTCTTCGCCGCATTGACCAACGCGCCGGCGCGCGCGATTCCAATCTTCGCGCAGCGCTATCATTTCAAGTGCGGCCAATGCCACAGCGTTTTGCCGGAACTCAACGCGTTCGGAAACTATTTCCGGTCCCACGGCTATCGCTTGCCGCTCCCCGAACACGGCACGACGATTTTTGCGCTCCGGTATCAGCTCGAATACGACAAAGTGCCGGCGCCCGACGGCCCGCGCTACTCGCAGGGCGGCATCTTGCTCGGCAGCGGCAACATCGGCCCGATCACGGCCTACCTTCACTATAACTTCGGCTCCGGCGGCGGTCCCGCGGCGACTTACTTGCTTTTTGCCGCCGGGTATAACGCGCACACCCAGACGCTCTTTCGTGGAGGCCTCTTCGAGCTTCCACTCGCGCAATCACCGGGTCAGCGTCTCGACGATTTAGAGCAGTACGGCTACTACGGCGCGCACGTCGGCCTCAACAACCTTCCGCTCTCGTCGCCGCGCTGGGGCCTCATGGCAGAACGAACCTTCGGAAACTTCCGCGTGGACGGCGTCGTCGACTTTGGCTTCTACGCCGGCTCGGCGTACGGCGGCAAGCCGGTGGCGACCGGTGAGTATACCTGGATGAAGAGTCCGGAGATGAGCATCTGGCTGCGCGATACGCTCTACCAAAAGAATAAAGGCGAGGTCGATCTGGGGGCCACCGCACTCGGGGGAACGCTGGGCGTGCTCGAAACCGGGCGCCTTCCCTACGCGGACCTCTACGAGCGCTACGGTCTACTCGCTCACGCGGGGTACGGGAACCTGGACCTTCAAGCAGAGCAGTGGTACGGCGATGACCACGACGCCGACGGCTTTCTCACCAACCAACACTCGACCGGCGGGTACGTCCGGTTGAAGTACTATCCGATTCCGCACGCGTACTTCGGCCTGCGCTACGATGCCTATGCCAATCCGTTCATCAACCGCGATTTCGTTTACTATGCCGCCGTCCAGATCGCGCCGTTCCGCATACTCGCCCAAGAGGTGCAGCCGCCGGCCCAGCATCCATTTTTTAGTGCCGCGCTGACAGTAGCAATCCCGGGGCCGTTGAAGAACTAGCGTAAGGGCATATGAGAGTTCTGGTAGTCGAAGACAACGCTCCGGTCGCCGAATCGATCCGGATGATGCTCGAGGCGCGCAAGTACGCCGCCAACGTCGTCGCGGACGGGGCGGCCGGACTCGACCATTTGCTGCGCCGCTGCTACGATGCGGCCGTCATCGATGTCGGACTGCCGGGCCTGGACGGCTTCTCGCTCGCACGCAGCGCTCGGGCGGAGGGCGTGCAGACGCCGATCCTCATGCTCACGGCCCGCGACGCCGTCGAAGATCGGGTCGCCGGGCTCGAGTGCGGAGCCGACGACTATCTCGTCAAGCCGTTCGTCGAGGACGAGTTGGTCGCGCGGATCGGCGCGATTCTGCGCCGTGGGGACCGGCCGATGCTCGGCGTCGTCGAGGCCGGCGCCTTGCGCATCGATCTCGCAGCGCGCAACGTGCTCTACAACGGCAGGCCGGTCGTCCTAGGCGCGACCGAGTTCCGTCTTTTGGAGTTTCTCGCCCGTAACGCCGGGATCGCGCTCTCGCGCACGCAGATCGTCGAGCGTATCTGGGATTACGACTTCGAAGGCTCCAGCAACATCGTCGACGTCTACGTCAGCCAGCTCCGGCGAAAGCTCAAGGTGCTGGGAGCGAGCGGTGTCATCGAAACGGTATGGGGTATCGGATACCGCCTAAAAACCGGTTGATTCTTCGCGCGGCGGCACTCTATCTCGCCATCTTCGTCTGCGTGCTCCTCGCGCTCAATGCCGGGGCGTACGCGTTCATGGCGCGCGAGTATGCATCGCTGCTTGCGCCCGCACTCGGAACGCCCGAAGGTTCGCAGGCGCTGACTGCGGCGATGCGCCGCGTCGCAGCGACGCTCGCGGCGCTCGACGTGCCGATCGTCGCAACCGTCGCCATCGCTTCGTACTTCTTAGCGCGAGCGACGATTGCGCCGCTTGAAGCCGCGCGCGAGCGCGAACGCGTCTTTGCCGCCGATGCGGCGCACGAGCTGCGCTCGCCGCTTGCAACGATCGCCGCAATTGCGCAGGCTGCACGCATCCGAGCTCCCGAGGAGGCCCCGAGCGCGTTCGAAGCGATCGCGCGCAGCGCGTTCGAAGCCTCCGCCGTCGTAACCGACCTGCTCACGCTCGCGCGCGATCCTGCCCGCGGCGCGCTGCATTGCGAGCCGGTCGATCTCGGGGCGGTCGTCTCCGACTCCACACGCGAGACGCAACCAATCGCGAGCGCGCGAGGAATACGGCTCGAGAGCTCTCCGAGCAGCGCGATCGTCGACGGCGATGGGCGGCGACTGCGCGAGCTCGCGCGCAATCTGCTCGACAATGCGATCCGGCACGCCCACGGGAGCGTCGCGATCGCCTCGCGCCGGAACGGCGGGCTCTGCGAAATCGTCGTCGACGATGACGGCGATGGCGTTCCCCCCCAGGAACGCGAGCGAATCTTCGAGCGCTTCTACCGCCGCGCGGACGACGGCGGCGGAACGGGCCTGGGACTTGCGATCGTGCGCTGGATCGCGCGCGCACACGATGGCGCCGTCTCCGTCGACGAAGGCCCGACGGGTGGTGCGCGCTTCGTAGCGGCGATTCCGGCCCACAAAGAGTAATGCCGCCCTAACGCGTAAGTCAGGACGCCATGCCCTTTGCGTCCTTAGGCGAGTTCATCGCCGCGTTGCGGCGCGCCGGCGAGCTTCACGTTGTCGGCACGACGGTCGATCCGCGCCTGGAGATCGGCGCGATCACCGATCGCGTCGTCAAATCCGGCGGCCCGGCCTTGCTCTTCTCGAGCGTAAGGGGCTCGAGCTTTCCGGTGCTCACGAATCAATTCGGGACGCGCCGGAGGATGGCGATGGCCCTCGATGCCGCGACGCTCGACGAAGCCGGCGCGCGCGTTCGTAAGCTGATCGATTTCGCGCCGCCGGGCGCATCGTTGCTCGGAAAGGTGCGCGGAGCGCTGCAGCTAGCACCCTTCGCAAACGCGATTCCGAAGATCGTCCGGGAGGGAAGCGTCCAGGAGGTCGTCACGACGCAACCCGATCTCACCAAACTTCCCGTTCTCACGACCTGGCCACTCGACGCGGGTCCATTCATCACGCTTCCGCTCGTTATCACCAAAGATCCCAAGACGAAGCGACTCAACGTCGGCATGTACCGAATGCAGGTCTTCAACGCGACCGAGACCGGAATGCACTGGCAGCGCCACAAACACGGGCGCGCGCACGCCGACGCGTGGGGCGCGCGAATCCCCGCCGCCGTTGCGATCGGGACCGATCCAGTGCTTACCTACGCCGCAACGGCGCCGTTGCCACCGATGCTGGACGAGTTCGCATTTGCCGGACTCTTGCGCGGTAAGCCCGTCGAGCTCGTGCGCGCGAAGAGCGTCGACCTCGTCGTACCCGCCGAGGCGGAGTTCGTGCTGGAAGGTTACGTCGATAACGAGGACCTTCGTCTCGAAGGACCCTTCGGAGATCATACCGGCGTCTATAGCTTGGCAGACCGATACCCGACGTTCCACGTCACGTGCCTGACGCATCGCCGCAATCCGGTCTACCCGGCGACCGTCGTGGGAAAGCCGCCGATGGAGGACGCGTGGCTCGGCAAAGCGACCGAACGAATTTTTCTTCCGATTCTGCAAGCGATGCTCCCCGAAGTCGTCGACATGAATCTCCCGGTCGAGGGCGGCTTCCATAATCTCGCGCTCGTCTCGATTCGGAAATCCTATCCAGGCCAAGCCAAGAAGGTGATGAATGCGCTCTGGGGACTCGGGCACATGATGATGCTGACGCGAGTCTTGGTTATCGTCGACGCCGACGTCGACGTTGCGGATCCGCGTGCGGTCGCGTGGTTCGTCCTCAACAACTTGGCTCCCGAACGCGACGTCGTGACCATGCCGGGTCCAGTCGACGATCTCGATCACGGCTCGTACAGCGTCGCCTACGGAACGAAGATCGGCATCGATGCAACGCGTAAAGATAAGTCCGAAGGTTACAGCCGCGAGTGGCCGCCGGAGATGATCGCGGACGATACGACGCGCCGGCTCGTGAGCGAGCGATGGACCTCGTACGGGATCGATGCCGCCACGACGGCGTTGCAGCCCGACGACTGGTCGGGACAAGGAGCGCGAGCCTACGAGCGGCTCGTTCGCGCACCCGCGAGCCGGACCGAGTGAAATCCATCGCGCTTTTCCTGCGGGAGATTCGCATCGAGCATACGCTCTTCGCGCTGCCGTTCGCCTACGTCGGCGCGATCTTAGCGGCGCGCGGCATTCCCTCGCCGGTTGCCCTGCTCTGGATCACGCTCGCCGTTTTGGGCGCGCGTACGGCAGCGATGGCGGCGAATCGCTTTCTCGATCGCGAGATCGACGCGCGCAACCCGCGGACCGCCCGCCGCGCGCTCGCGAGCGGAGCGCTGCCGCCGGCGACGATGCTCTGGGCGAGCGCTGCGGGGCTCGCACTGCTGCTCGTCTCGGCGTGGATGCTCAATCCGCTCTGCGTGAAGCTCATGCCGATCGCAGCGTTACTCGTGCTGATCTATCCGCTCTGCAAACGCTTTACGTGGACGACCCACTTCGTGCTCGGGGCCGTCGACGGGCTCGCGCCGCTCGGCGCATATATTGGGATCGCTGGGAAAATCACGCTGCCGGCGATACTGCTGTTCGCGGCCGTCACGATTTGGGTCGCGGGGTTCGATATCATCTACGCGCTGATGGATCTTGGCATCGACCGGGCCCAAGGGATCCGTTCGCTACCGGTGCGATTCGGAGAAGCGAGCGGGCGCGTCCTACCGATCGTGCTTCACGCCGTCATGCTGCTCCTCTTGGGCGCCGCGGGCGTGCTGGCAGGCGCGGGCCGGACCTATTTTCTCGGCGTGCTCTCAGTCGCAGTTCTCATTATCTACGAAGAGTATCTCTTCCGAAGCGGGGCCAATCTCTTCGTCATCAACGAACGGATCTTCATCTCCAACATGACGTTCTCGGTCTTCTTCTTGATCACGACCGTCGGCGGGTACGTGTGAAACGGCGCGGATTCATCGCCGCGGCTGCGGCTGCGGCCGCAAGCGGCGTTGCCGCACCCTCGCGGGCGCAGATCGCCCCGGGTCCCCCGGTTTCGCCGCAGCGCTACTTGCCGCAAATCAATATCGCCGTCAACGTCACGCTTTCCGGTCCGCTGCAAAAATACGGTCAGGAAGTCGTCAAAGGCGTCCAGGCCGCGGTCGACGAGCAGAATCGCTTCAACACCTTGCTCTCCAACGTCTGGGGGATGCGTGCGTACGACGATCGCAACGATCCCGGCGTCGCGTCCTCGAACGCCAGCGTCGCCGCCGCGGACTTCAACTGCATCGGGGTGGTCGGCAATTTAACCGCGCCGATGACGCTCGCCGCGCTCTCGCGTTACGCAAACGTTGGGTTTGCAGTAATCTGTCCGACCGTCACCGCCGACTCTGTAACCAAGCGCGGCTATCACAACGTCTATCGCCTTCCCGCACGCGACAGCACCTCCGGACGGCTCTTTGCCGGAGTCGCGCTCGACGGCAAGCGCGGCGTCACCGCAGTCGCGGTTGCCTTCGACGGCGATTACGGCTACGAGGTTGCGAGCGGTTTCGTCGCTCAGGCGCAGAACGACCACCACCCCGCGCAAGTCTTGCTCTTTCCGCTCGCGAAGACCGATCCCACGCAAGCGGCACGGACGGTGCTCGACCGTGCGCCCGGGTACGTCTTCCTCGCCGGAAAGTCGGCCGAACTAGGCCCGGTCGCCGACGCGATGCGCACGCTCGGATATACCGGCGAGTTCGGAGCCGCCGATGGTTTCTACAACTCCGAGACGATTTCGACCTATGCCAAAACGCTCAAGGGAGCGTACGTCGCCTCGCCGATGCCGCCCCTCGATCGCGTTCCCAGCGCCGTCCAGCTCGTCACCGATTTCGAGCGTGAGGTCAGCCAGATCACCACGCAATCCGCCTTCGGTTATGCCGCCGCGCAGGTAGTCATCGCCGCATCGCAACGCGGAAACGCTACCTCGCGCCAATCGCTGCTGCGCACGCTGCAGCTCGGCGGCACGTTCACGACGCTCGTCGGGCAGTTTGCCTTCAACATCAGCGGCGATCCGCTCATTCCGAACATCTTTCTCTACACCGTCGATGCCGACGGATTCAAGTTCGCGCGCCCCGCCATCCGTAACGGCTTCGTGTATTAGGTTCAGCGTGCCACGCGGTCGCTAGCGAACGTATTCGTCTTCGGGAACGACGCGCAGCCGGTGCGGCGGACGAACTTTTTCTTTGGGACGCTCATCTTGCTCTTCGATCGCCAGCATGAAGCGTAGGCGCCAGGCGCCGAGCGAGAGGGTAAAATTCGTTCCAATGATTTCCACGATTAAGCCTCCACGCGCTGCCACTTGACGATGGCGAGCGCGCCATAGACGACGAAGAACAGTACCTCTACCAAGAACCGCAGCCCGAAGTTCGAGCTGGCGTAATCGAGCGTCCCGTCATCGTTCGGCGCTGCGAACGACACGTACGTGAGCGGGTCGAGCCTTGAGATTACCCAGGCGATGTCGTGAACGAAGAGTGCCAGCACGTTGACGGGATGGACGAGCGTGAGGACTCCAACGAGAATCGCAACCGGCCACGCGAAACCCAGTACCGCGCCGTAGGACCGGTTGATCCACGTCGTTGCCGCGCAGAGCATCGCGTACCAGGCGAGCGGCATCATGACCCCCATCGCGATGGCTCGCGCGTTGATTCCGCTAAAATCGAGGCGCGCCGATTCGAAGAGCAGTTGACAGACGTAAAAGGCGATGACCGTCAAGACCGAGGCCGCAACGATGCCGGCAACGTCGGCGGCGAGAACCCCGAGCGCGAAGCGCAGGCGCGAGCACGGTCTCGTGAGCGCTATTTCGAGGTGGCCGTCGATCTCGCGCGCCAAAGGCGCGGCTAAGATCGTCGCGACGATGAGCGCGACGACGTCCGCGATCGCCATGTAGTACATCATTGGAACCGAACCGTTCGTATCGATCACGGTCGTGGTGGTGTCGCCATGGTTCGTTTCAACAACTCGAATGCTGCCCACATTGATATGCGAATGGTCCGAGTGCGCGCGACTCGAGGGCTCGGTGACGACGATGTGCTTTCCGGCATACCCGTGATCGTCGATGATCACGTGGGTCCGCTCGGTGGAATCGTCGATGATCGTGCGCTTGGTGCCGTCGGGAAGAACGGTGTTGGCGACCCTAGTCCCGGGATCGTGCGTCATGTGGGCGACCCAGGCTTCCGGCGACATGTAGCGCGAGACGGAGATTCGCAGAATGACGGCGAGCACGACCAGAACCACCAATACAATCGCGACGATTTTCAGCAAGTTCCGGACGCGCAGCCATTCAACGTAGTTCATGACGAGCTCTCTTTTGCGACGATATCGGTCGTCGCGGTAGCGGGTGAAACGGCGTACAGGAAGATATCCTCGAGATTGAGATCCAGCACGCGCACGCCAACGGCGCCGGCTGCGGAGAGTCGCGCCGCGATCGCGTTGGCATCGGCCGTGACCAGCAGGCGCACGATGCGCTCGGTGCGGTCGGCGCGCGCCACGTGCGGATCGTTTGCGATCCCGTCGAGCGTGAAGGTGACGTCGGGGAATATCCCCTCGACGATCTTTCGGTCGGCCTTCAAGTCGTCGACGAGGCCTTGGAGAACGAGCCGGCCGCGGTCCATCACCGCGATGTGCTCGGCGGCGCGCTCGACCTGTCCGATCTGATGTGACGAGAAGAGTACGGAGTTGCCCTTCGCGGCTTCATTGATCATTAGGCTGAGCACGTGTCGCTGGTTCACCGGGTCGAGGCCGCCGGTCGGTTCGTCGAGCACGAGGATCTCCGCGTTGCGCGCGAAGGCGAGCGCGACCATCACCGCGGTCTTCATGCCTTTGGAGAGCGTCCGCGCGCGCTTGCGCCGGTCGATGTTGAAGGTCGCCAGGAGCTCGTTCGCACGAGCTGGTTCGAAGTTTGCAAATGCGCGGCGGTTCATCTCGACGTGCTCGTCGACCGTCATCCAATCGTAGAGCACGCTGCGTTCGGGGACGTAGGCGATTCGCTCGAACATGGCCGGCACGAGCGGCTTTCCGTCGTATAGAATCTCGCCGCTCGACTGACGCGCCATGCCGAGCATACATTTGAAGGTCGTGGTCTTCCCGGCACCGTTGGGTCCCAACAAGCCGAAGACGCTGGCCCCGGGAATCTCAAGTGAGAATCCGTCGACGGCAGCGGTGTGGCCGTAAAACTTACGCAGGTTCGTAATCGCGATGCTCATGTCACTCATTTCTCTAGGTCACCGTACCAGCGTTGCAGAGCGGCTGTGAAGAGCTCGCCCACTTCAGCGCGCGAGAGTCCGACAGACTTCGCTTCGCGCAGCGCGACGTCGAGCGCGTCACCACCAATCTCCGCGGCCACCCTCGGCGATTCCGTCACGCCGTTGGCACGAACGAAGGATCCTCGCCCCGGTGCGGTCTCGATCACTTCGTCGCGCTCGAGATCGCGGTAGGCGCGCGCCACGGTGTTGGGATTGACGGTGAGGTCGACGGCGAGTTGCTTCACGGTGGGAAGCTGCTCGCCCGCCTGCAAGATACCGAGCGCGATGGAACGTTTGATTTGCTCGATGATCTGCAGATAGATCGGCACGCCGCTGCGTGGATCGACCGTTAAGACGGCCGGCATGGTCGGAAACCCTACTCGCTTACGGCGATGCTAGAACTTGGGGCCCCAGCCGGGGAAGAGCTCGGTCGAGCGGCGATCGGGAAGCCGCACGGGCGTCCGCGTCTCGCGAACGGAGTCTTGGGGAGCAAACGCGGTCTGAATCATCTCGGAAGTCCTTTCAGGCGTCTAGTACCATCAAGTTATCGTACTAGTACACTAGTACGATAACTTAACAGTACGGGTCTGTCAACCCTCCCGAGGAAATTTTCTGAAGCGTCAGCCGTTCGTCGAAGCGCGCCGCAGGGCGGCGAACCGGGGATCGGTCGCGATCTCTGCCGCGGCATAGCCGCTCATGCTCCGGGCGCGGCGCAGCCACGTTAGGGCAGCCCCCCGCTCCCCGAGGGCTTCGAAGGCGATCGCCAGGTTCTGGGGCTCGACTTGGTCGACGTTCGCTCTCGCGATCGCCAGTTCGGCCCGGGCCAGGGCAATCCGATTGCTCCGGGCATAGAGTTCGCTCAGGAGCGCCGCCGATTCGGCACGGCATTCGGCGCAAATCCGAGCAAGGTGGCGGAAGCTCTCCGCGGCCCCCGTCCGGTCGCCGATCGCCTCATCGGCGAGGCCAAGCGTTTCGTAGGCGTCCGGGCGCTGCGGTGAGAGATCGAGCGTCTCGCGTGCAAAGGCGATTGCGTCACGATAGTGGCCTTCATAGTAGGCGGTTGTGCCGAGCCAGGCCGTGGTCGCGACCGAGAGCGGGTCGAGTTGGGCGGCTTTCGTCAGCTCGGCGTAAGCCTCGGCGACGCGCCCCTGCTGCAAAAGCGCGGTGCCGTACCACTGATGAGCGGTTCCATTCGATGGATCGAGGGCGATCGCGCGCCGGAAATCGGCCACCGCGACCGAGGAATGCTTGTAGCCACCCTTCATCCAGGAAGCGATGAAGCCGAGTACGGCGTAGGCCTCGGCGTTTTGAGCGTCGAGCGCCAGCGCGCGACGCGCGTAGACGTTCGCGCGGGCAACGTCGACCTTCGGCGGAGTGGAGCCGTACTTGTAGTCGGCCATGATCGCGTTCGCCGACGCCAGCCCCGCGTAGCCGCGGGCGTCCTGCGGATCGTCGGCAACGATGCGCGAGAAGTAGTGAAGGCTCTTGGCAACGCCGTCGCGCGTCCGAAGATTCCAATAGTAAAGCCCGATCGCGTAGAGGCGCGCATCCTGCGCGCTCGCTCTCGCCGGCGATTGGGCCACCGCGGCTCTTTGCGCCGACGGAGCCGACCCGACCAAGAGCGCCAGCGCGAAGGCGGCCGCTAGCGCCGCGCCGCGCGGCAGCGACGGCTGCGGCCGACGAACGGCCGCGGGCTCCGGCCGGGGCGGATCTTCGCGGCGCCCGACCGAGGCCGCGAAGCGATATCCCCGACGGGGTATCGTTTCGATCGCTTCGACGTTCCAGCTACGGCGCAACGTCTTGCGCAGTACGTAGACGTTCTGCGCGAGGTTTGCCTCGTCGACGTACCCTTCCGGCCAAATCCGCGCAAGCAGTTCCGACTTGGAGAAGAGCTCGCCGGGATGTTCGACCAACGCTAAGAGCGTCTCGACGACCTTCGGGCCGATCGGGGTAGGTATGCCGCGATCGAGCAAGAGCAAGCGTGCCTCGTCGAGCTGAAATGGGCCGAATTCGTAAAGGCTCATGGCGGCACTCCTACAGTGAACGTGATCCCGTCTGAACGGTAATACGCGCCAGCGGCCGGAAAGTTTTCACTCTCGCGTTGCCCGGTTGCTTAGCGCTCCGGCACGAAGACGCGCAGGGCCCGTGGAAGCACCTCGAATCGCGCCGGCGTGGTGCCGGCCGGCTCGCCGTCGGCGCTGATGCGGTGCGCGCGCCGCGTCCGCACCTCGAAACTCCTCGCCCGAAACGTTCGTAGTCCTCGCACGGAATGGCGCCGGCCTCTAACCATCGCGCCGGCGACGGATAGGAAGTCCAGCAATCCGTTCACCGCGACGCAATAGCAGTCGAGCCAGCCGTCGTCGATCGCCGCGTCGTCGACGGTGATGACGCCGCCGAAGTGCTCGCTGTTCGCAATCGTGAGCTGAATGACTTTCAGGCGTTCGCGCTTGCCATCGTTCGCGATTTCGACGCGAAACGTACGGGCGTAACGGATCACGTAAAAGAGGCTCGCCACGACCGCGAAGAATCCGAAGCGCCGTTTATCTTCGGGTCGCTGCAGCCGTGCGAGCCGGCTCGAAATTCCGATGCTGGCTTCGGTCAGGTAGTACGCGTCGTTGACGCGCGCGACGTCGATCGGACGCGTATGTTCCGCGGCGATTACCGCACAAGCCGCTTCGACGTCGAGCGGTATCGCAAGCGCGCGCGCCAGATCGTTGAACGTGCCGAGCGGGACGAGCCCGATCGGCACGCCGATCGCGAGCGCCCGAGGAATCTCCCCGGCCAAGGTTCCGTCGCCGCCGGCGACGACGATTGCGTCGAGTCCTCGCGGCGATTGATCCGCGACGACCTCAATGCCCAAGCGCCGCAGTTCCGCGCCGACGGCATCGCCGAGTTGCGATCCCCGGCGCGAAGCAGGGTTGACGACGAGCCGCACGCGCACGGGCTACCGATCGCGTCGCAGAAGCAGCAGGTACGCAACGCCCGACCACGCCGCAATGCCCGCGAGCACGAGCGTGCCGCCGATCATCGTGACGTACCCGAGGCCGATTCCGACCTGCGTGAGCGAATCGACGTAACCCACGGCCTTCACCGTCGTGCTCAAGTTCTCGTAGACGGCGTGAAAGACAAACCAGACGATCGCGGCACTCGGCGCCGCGATCAGAAAGATCGCCAGATGCCGGTTCCGATCCTCGCGGGGCTTCACGCCGGCAGATTCGCCGGCCGCCGGCGAAGAAACCCTCAAAACGATGCTCGTTTCTAGACGGCACCCGCGACCCCATAACCCGCTCCCCGAATCGCCGTACGAAGTGCTCGCGCTCTTCACCGCTGCAATGGTGGGCGCGTCGATCTTCATCGTGGGAACCGGCTCGCTCATGACGTTCTTCAACTCGGCCCTCCACCTCGAACAGGCCCAGCTTGGCCTCATCCTCTCCGTCCAAATGCTCGGCTCGGTCGCGATGACCTCGGTCGCAGGACTCCTCACCGACCGTTTCGGGGATAAGGCGGTGGTCTTCTGGAGCGGCGCCTTCATGGGACTCTCGCTGATCGCAGCATCGCTGATGCAGAGCTACTCGTGGCTGCTCTTCTGGCTGCTGATGTACGGAATCGGCTACGCGGCGGTGACGCCGGCCGGCAGCCACGCGATCATTTTTTTCTTCAAGAAGGCCGACCGCGGTTTAGCGATGGGGGTACGGCAGTGCGGCGTGCCGATCGCGGGCGCGATCGGTTCGATCTTGCTGCCGGCTATCGCTTCGCACTTCGAATATCGCGGCGCGCTCGTGGCGGCCGGCGTTCTAACGCTCGTTGCGTGCTGGATCGCATCGGCGCTCTACCGCGAACCGGTCGAACTCCAAGGCGAGCGCGTAGCGGTGCGCGAGATGCTGCTCGAGATGGTTACGATCGCTCGCGAGAGCCGGCTGATCTTGCTGACGATCACCTCGATGATTTTGATCTGCACGCAGTTCGCGTTGATGGGCTTTCTGACGTTGACCTTCGTTCACGTCTGCGGCTATCCGGTATCGGTCGCAGTCGGCCTCTTCACGCTCTCACAGGTCGCCGCGATTGCCGGCCGGCTCGCCTGGGGTTGGGTCAGCGATCACATTTTTGGCGGCAGCCGCACGCTGCCGCTCGCCGTCGTCTGCCTGCTCGTTGCATTTGTCGCACTCGCCGTCGCAAACGTCGCGGCCACGACGCCGCTCTGGCTTGCGGCGCTCTTGGCAATCGTCCTCGGCTTCACGGCCGAAGGCTGGCTCGGCGTCAGCGTCATCGGTTTCGCCGAGATCGGTGGCGAGGAACACTCGGGCAGCGCACTCGGCGTCGGCTTGACGTGGACGCTCTTGGCGGCGACGCTGACACCGGCGATCTTCGGCGCGATCGGCCAGACCCACGGCTTCGTCGTGGCTTGGCGCGCGTTGGCGGGACTCGCCGCGGTCGGCATCGTTCCGGCGTTGCTCGGAAGTAGCGCCTTCGTCGCGAACCTACGCCGAGCCGAACGGAGGATGTAAATGGAGCGGTGGCCCGAGCTTCACTACGACGATTGGAAGGAGACGCTGACGACGCTCCAGCTCTGGACGCAGATCGTCGGCAAAATCCGGCTCAAACGAGAGCCGCTCGTCAACCACTGGTGGGCCGTCACGCTCTACCCATTCTCGCGCGGCCTACGCACGTCGACGATGCCGTACGAGGCACGCACGTTCGAGATCGCCTTCGACTTCATCGACCACGCGCTGCGCGTCGAAGACTCCGACGGCAACCGCGTTTCGTTCGCACTCGAGCCGATGACCGTCGCCGCATTTTACGCTCGCCTGATGAAGAGTCTTGCCGATATCGATATCGCAATCGCGATCAATACGAAGCCAAACGAGGTCGCCGATCCGATCCCACTGGACGAAGATACGTTCCATCGCGCCTACGACCCCGAGTACGTCCAGCAATTCTGGCGGATTCTATTGCAGATCTCCCGCTTGTCGAAAGTCTTTCGTGCGGGATTCCTCGGCAAGGCGAGCCCGGTACATTTCTTCTGGGGGAGCTTCGATCTCGCGCAGTCGCTCTTCTCGGGACGCGCCGCGCCGCCGCATCCCGGCGGCTTTCCAAACCTGCCCGACTGGGTTACGCGCGAAGCCTATTCGCGCGAGGTCTTCAGCGTCGGATTTTGGCCGGGCGGGTTCGGTCTCGATACCATGCTCTACGCATATATCTATCCGATTCCGCAAGGACTGGCGCAGGCGTCCGTACGTCCGGCAGCGGCATCCTGGAGCGAGAACCTTCGCGAGTTCTTGTTGCCGTACGAAGCGGTGCGCACGGCTAGCGATCCCGACCGGTCCGTGCTCGATTTCTTCGAAAGCACGTACGCGGCCGCGGCCAATTGCGCGGGCTGGGATCGCGCGGCCCTGGAGCGCCACTCTTAGGAATCTAGTTGACAGAGTCGTTCGGTTCGTGTAGCATCGACTCCTATGAATCTAGTTGTTGGAAGATTCGCCCGTGCCGCGTAAGCGTTCACCGGTCCTGACCGACCACGAACTCCGGTTAATGGAAGTGCTGTGGATGGCGGGAAAGGCAACGGTTGCCGACGTCACGGAGCGCGTCGGTTCGCCTCCGCTGGCGTACAACACGGTGTTGACGACGCTCCGCACGCTCGAGCAAAAGGGGTACGTGGCGCACGAGGAAGATGGGCGAGCCTTCGTTTATCGGCCCCTGGTCGCGCGAACGCAGGCGGCCGATTCCGCGGTCAGCCAGCTCCTGCGGCGTTTCTTCGGCAACTCGCCCGGAGAGCTCGCGGTGAGATTGCTGGACGATACCAAGCTCAGCGAGGCGGATCTGGCACAGATTCAGGCGTTGCTCGCACGAAAACGAAAGGCATCGCGATGATGGTTTCGGCGGTAGTCAACACGCTCTGGCAGGGCGCGATCGTCGTCGGACTGACGGCGCTGGCGTTGTTCTTCGTCCCGCGACGTAACGCTACGACGCGCTATGCGGCGTGGTTTGTCGCGCTGCTCGCACTCGCCGTGGTTCCGGCGGTCACGACGTTCACACGGGTGGGAGCGCAGTTCTTCAACCTGATTCGGCCCCACTCCGGTGGCGAGCGCGGCGTCTTTACGTTCGTTGCGGTCGGCGCGCTGGTTGACGACGCGACGCGGTGGTTCGCCTGGCAAACGCTCGCGGTTCACTGGCTCGCGGTCGCCTTTGCAGCGCTGTGGTTCGCCGGCAGCGCGCTCGCGTTGAGCCGCCTCGTGGCGAGCTTGGCTCGCGTCGAGCGGATCCGCGGCAACGCACACGCGCTAACCCGAATCGATGGCGTCGAAGTACTGGTCTCCGACGAGTCGGCGATCCCGTTCGCAATGGGCATCCTCTCTCCGGCGATCATCGTGCCTCGCGAACTCACCGCGCTCGGCACCGATTTACAATGCGCAATCGAGCACGAGCTCGCGCATATCCGCCGCGGCGACGTTGCAAGCAATGCCGTCGCACGGTTGTTCGAGGGCGTATTCTTTTGGAATCCTTGGGTACGCATCGTCGGGTCTCGACTCGTCGCCGAACGCGAAGCTGCATGCGACGATCGGGCGGTTCGCCGCCTCGGTGGATCGAGCGCCTACGCCCGTTGCCTCGCCGATCTCGGTCGCCGCTTGTGTGGTCCCGCCGAATCGCTGCTGGTGCCGAGCGCGTTTAGCTCGCGTCATTCTCTGGTGACGCGGATCGAACGGCTCATGAGCGAGCGTTCACCTAAAGAACTACGACTCAACTACGTCGCCGTTGGAGGAATCACGATGCTCCTTGCCGCTGTAGCGATCGTCCTGCAAGCAATGCTTCCCGCGCCCGCGCGAGCTACCGCACTCGGCCAGTACGCGGGTCGCGACTCAACCGTCGCTGCCGCCTGCAAGAATCCCAACGCCGAGCCGCAAGCGCTCAACGCCGTTGCACCCGATCTGCCCAAGTCGGAATGGCCGACTCGCAAAGTCGAGACAGTCGTCGTCGTTAAAGTTGCAGCGGATGGAAAGCCCGGTGCCGTACGCGTCTACCAGTCCAGCGGCAACGCTAAAATCGACCAAGCGGTCGTGACGGCCGCGCAGCACTCGACCTACACGCCCCGGCTGGTGAACTGCGTTCCGACGGACGGCACCTATCTCTTCAAGGCAGAGTTTGCCCCGTAGGCGCTATTTCGATCCGTTGACGACGCGGGCCGTTTTGATGTAGTCGAGCTGCGGATAGGCTTTCTTTAAGTACGCGTTGCCCTGCTCGCCGATCAGCGTTTGATCCGGCGACTCACCGTAGCCGGGGAAGATATTGTCGACGGCCCTCATGCCGCTGATGACGCGTCCGATCGGTGCAAATCCCATCCCATCGAGCCGCGCGTTATCACCCAAGTTGATGAAAAGATGGGTCGTACGGCTATTCGGCTGGCCGGTTGCGGCGAAGGAGACCGTGCCGCGCGTGTTCGACGTCTTGACCGGATCGTCGGGAATCGTGACGTCCCATTTCTTCGTTACGGCCGGAGACGCCGCGCCACCCCATTGCACGACGAAGCCCGGGACCACGCGGTAGAAGCGCGCGCCGTCGAAGTATTTCGCCTCGACCAGGTCGTAAAAGTGCCGTGCGCCGTTGGGCGCGAGGCCACGATCGACGTCGATGACGACCGGCCCTTGGCTCGTATCGAGCAGGACGCGGTACGTACCGGGCGACGATTGCGCACTCGATTGCTTTGCGGATTGGGCGCAGCCGGCGAGCGCGAGCGCCAATAAGGCAACGATCGGAAGATTCTTCACGTATATCTCCAGCGGGCGAGGTTTGAGTGGATTATTCCCTTCGCGGCGCCGGTTCCTCGTCACGCCATTGAAGATTTCCGACCGTCACCTGCACCGACGTCAAGGAACCGCCCGCGTGCAACGGTCGCAACTCCAATACGAGCTCCGAGCTGGTCGAATCGAGATCTACGCCGGACGTTTTGAGCTCGCGTACCACCGGCGCAGTCGTCATTTCGAAGGTCCCCCCGTGATCGGGCGGATAGGGGCTGATGCTACTTACGTGCACTCTGCGCGGACGAGCCGAATCGTTTGCGGCATGCACGGCAAGATCGGCGCTGATCTGGAACGGAACCTTCAGCGGGTTAGTAATGCTTGAAAGCTCGACGCTTAGAATCTGTTCACCCAGGAGCGCACGCGAACTTACCGGGAGCGAGCCGGTGCGGTGGGTACTCGTCAATATCACGGACGTCGCTTTCGCTTGCTGCGCGGCGCCGACCCACGCGGGATCGCGCGCGTCGAAGAGAACCAATGCCGCCAGGACGGCAAGAACGGCCTTAGACCACGGGATGAGATCCATGCGCAGAACCCGGAGTGATTAGAACTGAGCTATCCCCAGTTCTAGACGCCCTACCTGCAGCCTCTCCCCGGTCGCCTTCCGATGCTCGTACGCAACGGGGACGAGACTGACGGCAAGTTGGCCCGAAGCGAGACCGGATGCTTGCCCTAGCGCAACAACCGTCGGAGTAACGTCGACGACATACCCCGCCTTCGGTTGAGTCGTCATGGCCATCGAGCCCTTCATCGCCGATTCGTCGAAGAAGAACGCGAAACTGCCGGCATAATGCGGGTCGGCGATCGGCGTTTTCGCAGTTGCGTCGGGTTTGTTGAGGAAGATCCTCACGAAGTAGTCGCGTTGCGCGGGAATCTGCACGTCGGATGCAATCAGGAGCGCCCTGTTCTTCGCACTGACCGCAAGCACCGGTTGCAGCGCCGCCATCTGGATCCTCACCGCCGCGGTCGCACTCTCTCCAACAGCGGTCGTAATGGACGTTCGCAGCGTGGTGCGCTGCGTGAACCGCAGTGTCGAAGGTGCGCCCGCCTTTAAGAATGCTTGCAGCTGAGCCTGGCTCTTCCGAGTCGTCTGACCGGCAGGATCGCACGGCTCGAATTGATAGTCGAGGAGCGGGAGCAATGGCGAGAGCGCCACATCAACCGTCACTTGATTGCCGTTCTCATCGACGAAGTCGGTAAACTGTTCGTTCGTCCAAGCCGAATCGTTGATGTTCGGATTATTCCGGTTGATGTTCCAATCGGCCCAGAGACAGTCGATCATGTTGTGATGCGTCCAAAAGATCGGGTCGAGCGGAGACATGAATGCGCCCATGTCGCCCCCGATCCATCTGTGAATGTTGTTGTGGGGGTTCTGTTCGAGCATTCCGTAGTGGCCGCCGAGATGAAAGTTGCCGTTTGGGCCGCCGGAGATGCCGCTAGCGAACGCAAAGAAATCGGGAGTCGATAGGATGTTTTCAATGATGGTCGGGCCGACCCAGCCGGGGTCGGCCTGCTCTCCTTGCGTCACGACGCGATTAGAATCGTATAGGGGACTCGCCGTATCCCAGAATACGTCGGGGACGGCTGGGTGGCTCGTCCAGTTCCAATACGGCAGCGCGAACCCGTTGTCGCCCGTAAGTTTGCGGCAGATTCGTTCGAAATAGAGCAGATACCAGCGATGCCAGGGTAAGAAGAACCAGCACCCGTGCGGGCAATGGGTGTTATGAATCTCAGCCTGTTTCGTCCAGTTTCGAGGGTCGCTGGGCGAGAGCGCTTTCATCGCGGTAATCGCGGCCCTGTAGGTTTGGATTACGGGATCCGTCGCCGATAGGTTGGCGATGTTGCGTCGCGTCGGCCGATTTGCAACTTGCTCGCAGCCGCCGGCCCACACGGCGATGCCGACCGCACCGAGAGCGGAGACGCCCCTAACGAACTCGCTACGCGAAACGGCGGCAAAGTTTGCAATGCTCATGTGCGTGCTCCAATCTCTCGGAAGCCCGTAAGCCGACGCGCCCTCGAGGTGCCCGATTGACAACCAAAAGCGCTCGATAGGTAGCTTATACTAGCCCAATTGGCTAGAAAGTCAAGGCTCGCCGGGGCTACAGTCCCGCTGTGTGTTCGACACTACTCCAACCCACGGCACGGAGCGGCCGGAAACGCAGAAGGGCACGCCGCACCGCGGCGCGCCCCCTGTAACCGGTGAGTGGTTTTAGCTAGCGATTGCGCAAATCGCGCTTGGCGGCATCGATCTCGGCTTGCGTCCGGTGCTTCGCCTCGTTGACGACCGACTTAGCCTTTTCTGTCCCGCTAAGCTCGCCCCCCAAGGTTTCACGACGTGCTTTTTCTGCCTCGGCAGCCGTGCGATGCTGCCCCTCGTGAATCGCGTCCTTGACGTTGTCGGTCGTTCTCTTTACCGCATCGGCAGCTTTGTCGAGCGTATCCTTACTCATTCATTTACCTCCCCGTGTGATTCCTAAAGCCTATCCAAGGATCGGCGATTCGAAACGTCGCGCGGACCCGATAATGCTAGCCGGCACGGATACTCGTGATGTAATGCCACATCCCAAACACCTTCAGTAACCAAACGATCAGCACGATAACGACGACTGCATTCAGCAACGACTTTATCGCGCTGGCCATGGGGATATATGAGTTGATCAGCCAGAGCAAAACGCCGACCACGATCAGTACGACGACGATCTCAACGAGCGGCATGGCTAGTAAATCCTTTGCTTAGTTCGACGGCTTCCCGTCTGGGCCGGTCAAGGTCAAACTCGCTGCCAACTCGCTTTCCTTGCTTCCGGCGAGAAGAATTTCGACCGAGCCGTGATAGCCCGCGGGATAGGTTCGACGCACGATGGCCGTCGTGCCGGAGCTGAGGATAACTTCCTCACCGGCGGCGACGGATCGAGCAAGGCCTTTCGATATACCATACGCCATTGGCCCCTTATACCCGAAATGCCGCGGCTCCAACATCGCCCCAGAAGCCAGGGCCCCGTGCCGCGCATTCACACACTTTTTTGACACACTGCGGTCTGTATGGCGCGCGAACTGCCGCGGGCTGATACCCTACCGGTGCGTGTCTACGCCACGCGAATGCCCCATCCATAGATAAGGAGCCTCCATGAAGAAGTCTCTACTCTTTGCCGGCATGGCCGTAGGAATCTGGACCGCGGCATGTAGCGGAATCTCGACGTCACCCCTACCGCCGGGTGCGTCGGTGCCGGGCTCGACAACGTCGGCCCCCGGTGCCACGGAAAGGGCCCCGCGAGGCTGGGCCGCTACGGCCACCCATGCCGTTCCTCTGAAGAGCCTCGTAGGCGCGGGATCGGGCAAGGCCGGCAGTCTGCCGAACCTCAAACCGTTGCACGTCGTCGTCGGTCTATACATGCGCGACCGCGCCGGGGCACGGCAGCTCGTCGCGAGCCAATACGCTCCCGGTCACGTCTCTTTTCGCAAGTGGTTGACGCCGTCCCAGTTCACCGCGATGTTCAATCCAACGTACGCTCAAGCCGAGTCAGTCGCATCCTATCTCCGGCAGCAAGGCTTCAGCAAGGTCAAGATCGAGCCGAACCACTTGATCGTCAGCGGTTACGGTTCCGTTTCGCACGTTGAGGCGGCATTTCATACGTCAATCCGCGCAACGACGTCAAACGGAAAGGCTGCATATGGCAACGTCACTCCGGCCTTTGTGCCGGAAAAGTTCCACGGACTCGTTGCCGCCGTGCTCGGCCTGACGAACGCATATCAAATGAACGTTCACCTTATGAGGTCGCGTTATATGCGCCCGATGACCGCGGGCACGCCGGCGCCCTGCCTCGAAGTCGTGAATGGCATTTGCGAAGGCGGCGAATACGGGCCGACGCAGTATCAAGTCGCGTACGACATCCCCGCCAAGCAGTACACCGGGGCTAAGACGACGATTGCGGTCATGGCCGAAGGCGACGTAACGCAGGTCGTCAAGGACTTGCGCACGGCGGAGAAGTTCTGGGCCCTTCCAAGAGTGCCGTACTCGACGGTCCAAGTAGGCGACCCGAGTTCCGATACGTCCGGTCTCGATGAATGGGACTTAGACACCCAGATCTCGAGCGGAATGGCGGAGCGCGTGGCTCAGCTTTACGTATATGATACGACGTCGCTCAGCGACTCCGACATCACGCTCGAATACACCAAATGGGTCGATGACGACCTCGCTCAGGCTGGGAATTCGTCCTTCGGTGAACCCGAAAGTCTGGCATATACCGATGGATCGATGACCCTCGACGATCAGCTGATGAATCAGGCCGCGGCACAGGGCCAGACCATGTTCGCTTCGACTGGAGATAACGGCACAGGGTGCCCGGTCATCCTCGCGTCGGGTGCACCCAACAGCGGAGCGCCCGAGACCTGTTATCCCGCCTCGTCACCCTACGTGGTCGCCGTTGGCGGCACGACGCTGGATACGAATGCGGTCGGAAACGGGCCCGGCACGTACTATGGTGAGCACGTGTGGGTGGGAACCGGCGGCGGCTACAGTGCCTTCGAAACCGCCCCATACTGGCAATCGAACGGCATTTGTGCGGCGTGTACTTCAGCCGGCGTCAGAGCGATCGCAGACATCGCAATGTGTGGCGACAACAACGGTTGCCCGATGGACGTCTTCGTGAGCGGCGCGCAAACGGGGGTCGGCGGAACGAGTCTTTCGTCGCCGATGTCGATGGGAGTATGGGCGCGCCTAGAAACGCACTTCCACAACAAGCTCGGGTTCGCCGCGCCTGTCTACTACGGCGTGTACGGTTACTACGAACCGTGTCCGATGGGCTCTACGGCGTGCGTACCGGCAGGAGAGCCGGGTGACGATACGTCCGCGTTGGCTCCGGATACCACCGCGCCCGTAGGCGGGTTCCACGACATCTTGTATGGATCCAATGGCATCCCGAGCTCGGCCGCACCCGGGTGGGACGAGCCCTCGGGTCTGGGTTCCGTTGACTTCAGCGTCATGCTCACCCAGATCAAGAACTCGATCTTCTAAAATTCCTCAAGATCGGGGCACGGCGGAGGAGGCGGCTTAGAAGGGGCCGCCTCCTCACCGCGCTTTCGAGGGTCACCCCCGCAAGCTCGTAGAAACTCCGCGGACACGCCGATCGTTGGAATCCGCGGCGCGAGGAAGGCCACCAAGATGTTTAGCTTCACGGCTCGACCGTTCATGCGTGGGCTAGCGTTCGTCGTGGTACTGAGCGGCTGTGCCGATGGCTCGCCCAGTGCCCCGGCGCCCTCTTCGTTCGCCACGCCGTCACAGCTCGCCGGGCCGGCCGCCCATCTCTACGGCAACGATTTTATGTATTCGTCTCAGCCTTCCGGGAATCAGGTCGCCGTCTATAAGCGCAAAGACAACGGCACGACGCTGAAAAGCTACGAGACGCTAACGTATGGAGTATCGACCCCGATGGGCATGGTCGCGACACCAGCGGGCCGGTTGTACGTCGCCAATTCCGGGGATTCAAACGTCCTCGTCTATCGCACGAAGCGCACGGGACCTCAGGGCCCCGAGGCCACGCTGCACGACGACGGAGAGGTGCCGGTGAACGTGGACGTCACTTCCAACGGGCGTGTCGTCGCCGTGTCGAACGGCTCTACCACCGGAGACGGCGCGGGAAGCGTGAGCGTCTATCTGAACCGGCAAGACGAGCCGTCACGAACGCTGACGTATGGAAGCGATCCGATCGAAGGCGCGGGGATCGCCATCGATTCGAACGGCAACTGTTACTGGAGCTTCAACGACCCGACGACGTTGACCGGATCGATTGTGGAGTTCGCGCGCTGCAAAGGCCGCGCCACGCCGATCGTCTCCGGAATCTTGAAGGCCGGCGGACTTGCATTCGATGAGAATCAGAATCTGTACTACGTCGATCAATTGGCCGGCATTTATCAATGCAACGGGCTCTCCGGATGCACGCTTATGACCGCGATCGGCTGCTCCGGCTGCCTCGTCAGGCCGGCGAACATTAACTTCGATAACTCGAACCCGCAGAATCTATGGGTCGCCGACGCCGCAGGCTATATCGATGCAGTCAGTCTGACCGGGACGATCGAGTACACGTTGGACGTAGTCGGCGGACCTACCGATCCACCGTTCGGAATCGCACCCGCACCGGGAAGCTAAACTGGAACCGCCGCGATCGTCTCCGCACAATGTGGAGGGGACCGCCGAACTGGCCGCCCTGCTCAAACATTTTCGCGTGCAGGCCGGCCTCTCGCAGCAGACGCTAGCGGACCGCGCGCTCATCAGCATGCAAGCAATCAGCGCGCTGGAACGCGGTTATCGCAGGGCGCCCTATCGCGCGACATTGGAGCGCATCGCCGATGCCCTCGCGCTTTCACCGCAGCAGCGGCAGGCGCTCGAACGTTCCGCGCGGCGTTCGCGCGGAGCGCGCATGGTCGAAGCGCAGGCGGCGCCGAGGCACAATCTCCCACGCCAACTCACGTCGTTTCTCGGACGCGACGACGTCGTTCGAAAGATCCTGGACCTCATGGAGAGCGCACCGCTGGTCAGCATCGTGGGAACCGGGGGTGCCGGAAAAACGCGTGCCGCTATCGAGGTCGGAATACAATCGCTGGACCGATTTCCCCAGGGCGTCTGGTTCGTCGAACTGGCGCCGCTCAACGATCCCACGCTCGTCCCGCACGCACTTGCGGCCGTGCTGCACGTCCAAGAGCCGCGAGGGCGTTCTCTGCTCGAAACGCTCTTCGCCTATCTCGCGCAGAAACGCCTGCTCGTCATTCTCGACAATTGCGAACACGTCGTTTCAGAAGCGCGCGTATTAGCGGGGTCACTCCTGCGCGAATGTCCGAGCGTTGCACTGCTCGCGACGAGTCGCGAAACCTTGAACATCACCGGCGAGCGAACCTATCGGATACCTTCGCTAGCAGTCCCACAACCAAACATGTCGCCCGAAGAGGCTGCAACGTACGGGGCCGTCGCACTCTTCGCGGACCGCGTTCGCGCCGCCGATTCGCGCTTTGAAATAACGGAAGATAACGTGCAGCCCGTCGTCGAGATTTGCCGCCGTCTCGACGGGCTGCCCCTCGCCATCGAGCTTGCGGCTGCGCGCGCGAGCGTACTCTCTGCGCGAGAGATCTGCGACCACCTCGATCGGGCCTTTGACCTTCTAACTGGGGATCGCCAGGCATCGTTCCCGCGCCACAAGACGATGCGCGCGGTGATCGACTGGAGCAACGCGCTCCTCTCCACTCAAGCGCAGCTTCTTTTCGATCGCCTGGCCGTCTTTGCAGGCGGCTTTACCCTCCAGACGGCGACGACCGTCTGCGCCGACGAAAACGTTGCGCAGCAAGACGTATTGGAGTTGCTCTCATCGCTAATTGCCCAATCGCTGGTGATGGTTGAGTTCCCGCACGGCAGTGCGCGCTACCATCTGCTCGAAGCGACTCGGCAATACGCATTGGAGAAGCTCGAGAAGCGGGGCGAACGAAACACGATGGGACGCCGCCACGCGCTCTCGCTTCTTGCGGTTGCGGCGCGGCTCGACCGGGATTGGTACGGCGCCGACGAGCGTTCGTGGTTTCGCGAAGCTGAGGCCGAACTCGATAATTTTCGCGCCGCGCTCGGCTGGTCGCTCGGGGAGCGTCACGATCTGCGATCTGGTTGCCTTCTTGCGGGAGCGCTCGCGCGGCTTTGGTATTCGCTCTCTCCGCTGGAAGGGCGACGCTGGGTCCGCCGAGCGACGGACTCGGTTACCGGAAAAACTCAGGCCGACGAGCTCGCGGCGCTCTACATCGCCGAGGCCGAGCTCTCTGGTGCCCTCGGCGAGTCGACCGCTTCGCTTGGGTCGGCTGAACAGGCGTTACGGTTGCGTTCCGTGCTCGACGACTTGCAGGTGGCTCGCGCCGAACACGCGGCCGGGAGCGCGCTCGCCGCAATCGGCAGGTTGCCGGAGGGCGAAGCGTATTTGCAGAGCGCACTGGTTACCGCCGAACACCTGCAGAATCTCCGTCTGCAAGCGCTCGTCTTAGGTGATCTCGGAACTGCTCGCTCGCGGGCGGGCGACGCCCACGGCGCTCGCCGGCACTACAGTGAGGCGCTCGCGCGTTACGCCGCGCTCGGTTTCGAGAGACCCGCCGCGTCGATTGCCGGCCACCTTGCGGAAGTCGAATTTGCCGCGGGCGATGCGGCTGCCGCCCTGCAGCGAGCCGAGGAGGCTCGGGCCGGTCACGCGTCAACGCAGAATCGTCGCTCGGAGGCCGTCGACTTGTCCAATATGGCGGCATATCTCGTGGCGCTGGATTGTTTCGAGGATGCCCGCGCGTACGCATCGCAGGCCCTTGAAGCGTCACGCGACGTGCGCGCCACCGTGCTGACCGCCTACGCGCTCCAGCACGTCGTAGCAATCGCAGCGTTGCAGCGCGGCTCCGGCGATCGCCGCGCGGCAGCAAAGTTGGAAAAGGCCGCGATGCTGCTCGGCTTCGTCGATTCGCGGTTAACCTCGCTCGGCGCCTTGCGGGACTACACCGAACGGCAAGAGTACGAGCGCGTTTACGCAGCGCTTGCGAACGCGTTGGGGGAGCGACTCGACGAAATCATCGCACTCGGCGCGCTGTGGGACGAGGACGCCGCAACCGCCGTCGCACTCGATCTATGATTTATCTAACTGCCCAGAAAGGGACTCGAACCCCCACGGTGTTGCATTCCCCAGCCGCTGAAGCGGTCGGGGACCCCGCACGCCCGAAAACCGCTGCGCGCTTCGCGCTGCGCCGTGGTGGCAACACCGTGCGAAACACAACTGCCCAGAAAGGGACTCGAACCCCCACGGTGTTGCATTCCCCCCGCCGCTGAAGCGGCCGGGGACCCCGCACGCCCGAAAACCGCTGCGCGCTTCGCGCTGCGCTGTGGTGGCAACACCGTGCGAAACACAACTGCCCAGAAAGGGACTCGAACCCCCACGGTGTTGCCACCACTGGTACCTGAAACCAGCGCGTCTACCAATTCCGCCATCTGGGCGCGGGATGACCACGATTCGGGGCGCCGTACTCCCCGCCTCTCTGCGAAACCCGCGGAAGCCGGCTGCGGTTTGGAGGAGCCTCTATGGTTCTTCCAATGGTTTCGACCGAAGACTCGGGCGCGCTCGACCCATACTCGCAGGCCGTTACAGGGGCCGCGGAACGGGTGAGTCCCGCCGTCGTCAGCATCGAAGCGCACGACGGCCGGCGCGGCGGAAACGGCAGCGGCTTCGTATTTACGCCCGACGGTTTCGTCGTCACGAACAGCCACGTCGTCCACGACGCGAAGCGGATCGGCATCGCACTGCTCGACGGACGTGAGCTGCCGGCGGTGCTCGTCGGCGACGATCCCGATTCGGACATCGCCGTTCTGCGCGTCGACGCTCCGGATCTCGCGCACGCCGCGCTGGGCGATTCCGCGGCGTTACGTCCCGGTCAGTTGGTCGTCGCGGTCGGCAATCCGTTCGGCCTCGCGTACACCGTCACAGCCGGCGTCGTCAGCGCGCTCGGAAGGTCGCTTCGTTCGCGCTCCGGACGCCTAATGGAGAACATCATACAAACCGACGCGGCCCTGAATCCCGGCAACTCCGGCGGTCCGCTCGTCAACGCCGGCGGCGAAGTGATCGGCGTGAACACCGCAGTGCTCCCGGGTCAAGGGCTTTGCTTTGCGATTGCGATCAACACGGCGAAGCACATAGCCGGCTTGCTGATGCGTGACGGGCGCGTTCGTCTCGGTTACCTTGGTATCGCGGTGCAAGAGGTCGTGCTCGCGCCGCCGGCGGCGCGGCGCCTCGGTCTCGACGACCGGCGCGCGATCGTCGTCGACTCGGTCGAGCCGGGGAGCCCGGCTGACACCGCGCGTTTGCAGGCGGGCGACGTGCTGCTCGCGTTCGAAGACCGCCGGTTGAATAGCGTCGATGCCCTCTACAAGGTATTGACGAGCATCGATCTCAGCCGATCGTATAAACTCGACCTGGTCCGTAAGAGCGAGCGGTTTTCGCGGGTCGTCCTTCCGGTAGAGTCGTCCCGCTAGGGAGCCTCGAATGGAGGGCCGAGCATGATCCGTAAGCTGCTGCCGATCCTCGGCGTCACGTTCATCGACATCGTCGGATTCAGCATGCTGATCCCGATGCTGCCATACTTCGTGACCCACTTCGGCATGTCGGCATTCGTCGTCGGCCTGCTCTTCGCAACGTTCTCCGCGTGTCAGCTCGCTGCGGCGCCGGTATGGGGTTACGTTTCCGACCGAATCGGGCGCAAGATGGTGCTCATCGTCAGCCAGATCGGCGCGACGATCGGTTGGGCGATGCTCGGCGTCGCACCGAATATCGCCGCGGCGATTGCCGTCGCGCCGATTGCGGTCGTTTTCGCCGCGCGCATCGTCGAAGGCATCTCCGGTGGAAATATCAGCATCACCCAGGCGTACGTTGCCGATCTCGTTGCTCCGAGAGAACGCGCGCGCGCCTTCGGCCTCATCGGCGCGATGTTCGCCGCGGGCATGGTCTTCGGCCCCGCAGGCGGCGGCCTTCTCTACGCGCGCTTCGGGTTCGCGGTACCGTTTCTGGTGGCGGCCGGGCTGCAGTTCGTCACGCTGCTGCTCACGATCGTGATGCTTCCCGAGTCGCGCGCGCGCACGCCCGATGAGGAACGCCTCGGCATCGGCGCGATCTACAAGAGTTTTCGCAATCCGCGGCTCGGACGCATCCTCTGGCAGAAGCTCGCGATCTCACTCGCGCTCTACGGCTGGTTTGCCGTTTTCGCGCTCTACCTGCAGCAGCAACTCGACTTCTCGCTGGCGCAAACGGATTATCTCTTCTCCGGATTTGCGGCCTTCAACGTCGTGATCAATATGTCGGTCGTGGGCCGACTGTCGGCACGCCTCGGCGACCGATGGATGTCGAATATCGGCCTCACCTTCCTCGTCGCCGGTTTCGCGCTCGTTCCGCTCGTACACAGCGTCGTACCGCTCCTGATCGTTACGATGACCCTATTCGGCCTCGGAATGGCCCTTACAAACACCGGCATCACCGCGCTGATCAGCAACGCCGCGTCGGATCGCGACCAAGGGACCGTGCTCGGAACGAGTTCCTCGCTCGACTCGCTCTCCGGAATCCTCGCGCCTCCCTTCTCGACAAAGTTCTTGGCCGTTTACGGCCCGCGCTTCGCGGGGATCGAATCGCTAGCGCTCGCTGCCGTCGCGCTCGTCATGGGCTTGGTCAACGCGCGCGGCGAGCGTAACGCCGAGCGCGACGGCAACGCCCTCCTGACGCTAACCGCCGAGGTCGAGGCCGCGAAAATCGCCGACGGCTGATTGCCCTACCGGCTGATTCGATAGAGCACGTGCCGGCACAGCGGATGCCCCTCGAGCTTTGGGTGATCGAAATCGGCGGCGGGATCGTAGGTCATGCCGAGGCGCTCCATGACCCGGCGCGAGCGAAGGTTCTGCGCTGCGGTGAATGCGACGACCTCGGGCCAGCCGAGCCGATCGAACGCGTACCGTAATGCCGCGTCTGCGCCTTCGGTCGCGTAGCCGCGGCCCCAATGCTCGAACCCAAAGCGCCAGCCGACCTCGTATGCGGGCTTGAATGGCGCCCAAAATGGAACCTCCTGCAACACGATGACGCCGGCAAACGGCGCGACGCCTCGAACCTCGACCGCCCACCAGCCGTAGCCTTTGTTTGCAAGCTCGCGGCGGATCTCAAGCGCCGACGATTCGGAGCGCTCGCGTGGGTACGGTCCGCGAAGGAACTCCGCAACGCGCGGGTCCGCATTCATTCGCACCCACTCGTCGACGTCCGCGTCGCGCCAATCGCGCAAGATCAGACGCGCCGATTCGATGCTCGGCACCTCGGCCATCGGCGCGCGCTTAGGCGGCGGTCTTCTTGCGGCGTTTTGTCGTCGTTGCTTTGCCGTTGTCGCCGCTGCGGCGTTTCTTACTGGCTTCGAGACTCTGCGCGAGCACGTCCATGAGGTTGACGACCTTCGATCGGATCGGCGCCTTCTTCGGCTTCGGCAGTTCCTTACCGGCCGCACGCGCTTCGATCATCGTCATCAGCTCGTCGTGGTACTTGTTCGTAAACTTCTCCGGCTCGAACTCCTCGACGCTCATCGTGTCGACGAGCATGCGCGCCATCTGCATCTCTTTTTCGGGAAGGCTCTCGCGCCCCGGAATCTCGAGCGTATCGGAGGGAACGATCTCGCTCGCCCAATGCATGAGCTCGAGCACCAACGCATCGCCGATGGCTTTGACTGCGGCAATGTATTCCTTGGTTCGAACGACCACGCGCGCGATGGCGACGCGATTGGATTGCGTTAGCGTTTCACGCAGCAACGCATACGCGTGGCGGCCCTGTTTGGTCGGTTCGAGATAGTACGGCTTGTCGAAGTACATCGGATTGATTTTGTCGAGCTCGACGAACTCCAAGATGTCGACCGACTGCCTCGCCTCGGGATTGACCTTCTTGAAATCGTCGTCGGTCAGCAAGACGTACTCGCCCTTCTCGAACTCGTAGCCCTTGACGATCTCGTCCCAGGGAACCGGCTTTCCGTCGACGGAGCAGGTGCGCTCGTACTTGATGCGCCCTTCGTCCTTGGCGTGAAGGAGATTGAAGGAGAGGTCGTCGGTCTTAACTGCCGTGAAGAGCTTGACGGGAATCGTTACCAGCCCGAAATTGATGGAGCCCGACCAGATTGCATGCGCCATAGCCCGATTATTCTACCCAAGCCGTGCGCCTACCACAAGCGTTTAGCCCGCTCGATTGCCGGTTCCAGCCGCTGTTTCTTCCAGTATTTTCGCCCCCAGAGGTCGCCCTCACGCTCGAGGCGCTCGGGCGTCGTCGCCATGGTATGCTTCGCGAACTCATCGGCGGGGGCAGCCATCGTGCGGCGCCTCGCCAACGCCTCCACCTCCGCCCAGTGAAGCGGCGTGGAGACGGGCGCGCGGTCGCGGGCTCGCACCGAATACGGTGCGACGATTGTCTTGCCGTGACCGACCTGCACGTAGTCGATGTAGACCGCGGTTTGGGATCGTTTGGCGATCGAGCGTTGCAACGTTGCGAGCTCGCCAAGCTCGCCGGCCGCGCGGCGCGCGACGATCTCGGCGAAAATCTTCGCGGTGTCGTACGAGTATCCCGAGGCAAGCGGTACGACGACGTGCAGGCCGTAACCGCCGGTACTCTTCACGAGGGGCGCCAACCCGATCGTTGCAAGCAGATCCCGCAGGGCGAGCGCGACCGTCGCAAGCGTCTTGAGCGTGCACCGTTCTCCCGGATCCAGATCGAAGATCACGAAGTCCGGCTCGTCGATCGCCGGCAGCCGCGACGTCCAGACGTGCAGTACGATCGTCGCCAGATTCGCGAAGTAGACCAGACTCGGCGCGTCGTTGCATACGGGGAAGGTGACGTGGCTACGCGATCCGCCCGGCGTCGGTTGCGTTACGCGTTCGATCCACTCCGGCATGCCGCGCGGCATCTGCTTCTCGAAGAAGGTTTGACCCTCGATACCATTGGGATAGCGCTCGAGCGTGAGCGGCCGATCCTTGAGATGCGCGACGGCATACGGCGCCACGCGCTCGTAGTACTCGATGAGATCGCCCTTCGTGTAACCGTCGTGCGGCCACAAGACTTTGTCGAGATTCGAAAGCGAGAGGGTGCGCGACCCGACGCGCGCTGCCACGCGCGGCTCCGCCATTACCCGTCCACGGGCAGCTCGGCGACGACGTCGCGGGCCGCTTTATCGGGACGTGCCCCCAGGTACGCGGGCTGACGCAGATAACCGTCGCGCGTCCACTCGGCGAAGCGGACCTGCACGACGAGCTCGGGCGAAGCCCAATGAGTCGGCGCGTTCGCGTCGACGTCGTTGACGAACGGCGACGTCTTTCGTTCGATTTCGCGCAGCCGCTCGTGCAGCTCGCGCAGCATTTTTGCCGTAAAGCCGGTCCCGACCGCGCCGACGTATCGCAGCGATTTCCTCTGATAAACGCCCAAGAGCAGCGCGCCGAAGCCCCGGCGGCTTCCCTTCGGTTCGGTCCAGCCGCCCACGACGAACTCTTGCTCGTAGCCGGTTTTGATTTTCACCCAGTCGCGGCTGCGCCGCTCCTGATAGGTCGAGTCGCGCTTCTTGCCGATGATGCCTTCGAGCCGCTGTTTCCGCGCAACCTCATAGAGCGCTTTACCATTCCCGACGATGTGCTTGGAGTAGAGCACGAGCTGGTCGTCACGAATCAGCCGTTCGAGCAACGCCTTGCGCTCTTCGAGTGGCTTCGAGCGCAGATCGGTGCCGTCGGCGTACAAGAGATCGAAGACGGCGTAGGTTAGCCCGGCCGGCTTCTTCTGCGATTCCTGCAGCCGCTGAAATTCGGAGCGCCCTTCCGCGTCCAAACTGACGATCTCGCCGTCGACGACGACCGGCACGCTCGCGAAGGCGCCTGCAAGCTCTTTGAGCTCCGGAAAGCGGCGCAGCATGTCGAGGCCGTTGCGCGAAACGAGCGA
Organism: Candidatus Cybelea sp.; assembly: GCA_036732685.1. Lineage (GTDB taxonomy): Bacteria > Vulcanimicrobiota > Vulcanimicrobiia > Vulcanimicrobiales > Vulcanimicrobiaceae > Cybelea. The sequence goes on from DAINBY010000001.1 coordinate 351,856, forward strand.
GAACTTCTCTTCTTCAATCGTACAGAGCGCGCGATAGCCATCCCACTTGATCTCGAAGAGCCACGCCGGATCGTCGAACGGCTCGGAGACGAGCGTCGCGAGCATGAGCGACTTTGGTTGCGGAACCGGATCGCGCTTGACGTCGGCGCGCCGTCGCGTCGCCGCGGCTTGGCGCGCGCTGGGCTTCGATTGCCACGTCTTGGCGCGCGGATCGCGCGCGATCTCGGCGAGCGTCTTTCCACTCTTCACCGATTCGGGATGCTCGGCCGGATCGTATACGGGATCGGAGTGTTCGTCGCGGTCCTTGATCAGCAGCCAGGGATCGCCGCTTTCGCTCTCGCGCGGCCGGATCTTTACCAGCGTAAACTCGCCCCGGAGTTTCTTGCCATGCAGAATGAATTTGATCTTGCCGTTCGCGATCTCGTCGGCGGGGTCGTCGCCTTCGGCGAGCGTGTAGATGCCGCGATCCCATACGATCACGTTGCCGGCACCATACTGACCGGCGGGAATGTTCCCTTCGAAATCGCGGTAGTCGAGCGGATGATCCTCGACGTGCATCGCGAGCCGGCGATCGCCCGAAACGAGCGTCGGTCCCTTCGGAACGGCCCATGAGGCCAAGACGCCGTCTGCCTCGAGACGAAAGTCGTAGTGCAGCCGCGTCGCACGATGCATCTGCACGACGAAGCGCATGGCGGGCCCGCGCGATCGAGCGGTCTTTGCCTTGCGACCGCTCGGCTCCGGCGTTTGATCGAAGTCCCGCTTCTTGTGATACGTGGCAAGCGAACCGGGACGCGTCGACGTCGTACGAGGCGCCATTGCGGTTGGCTTTCGACGCGCCGCCGCGGTACTCTTAGAACGCATGATGTGGAGTCTGGGCGGCCTGGCGATCGCGCTCGTCGTCGCGAGTATCGCGTTGCGATGCAGTCGTTCCCCCGGCGGATTCTACGATCGCGAGGCGTACGGCATGACCGCAGCGGTTCATCGGCGCTATGCGACGACGAGCCTCGTCTTCGCGATCTACTTTGCGGTGACGTCGGCGTTTCACCTCGAGACTGCAGGCATCGCCGGGCTCGCGCTGTATGCGTTGATCGCCGTCTTGTATGCGTCGTCGTTCTTGCGAGGAGCCTCCGATGAATGAGTTTCGATTCTCTCCGCGGCCCAATCGCGCCGCCGAGATCGGCTGGATGACGTGGGGTCCGCAGGCCTTCGATCGTGCGCGCTCGGAGGACAAACCGATTCTCCTCGCCATCTCCGCCGTCTGGTGTCACTGGTGTCACGTGATGGACGAAACGTCGTACTCCGATCCCGGCGTCATCGAAGCGATCAATCGCGACTTCATTCCCGTTCGCGTCGATAACGACCGGCGCCCCGACGTCAACGCGCGGTACAACATGGGCGGCTGGCCGACGACCGCGTTCCTCGCTCCCGACGGCACGACGCTCACCGGAGCGACGTACCTGCCGGCTCCGCAGATGCGCCGCGCGCTCGAGGAGATATCCCGATTCTATGACGAGCGCAAGGACGAGATTGCGCAGCGCGCCGCCGAGCTTCAGAGTCGCATCGTGCGCGATCCGTCGGAGCCGGATAACGGGCTGAGCGAGGCACCGATTCGCGACCTGCTCGATGCGCTGCAGCGATCGTTCGATGAGGAGTTCGGCGGATTCGGCGACGCGCCGAAGTTCCCACAACCCGACCTGCACGAGTTCTTGCTCGCGGAGTGGCGGCTATCGGGCGAACAGCATCTCTACGAAATGGTAGCACGAACGATGCTCGCGATGGCGCGCGGCGGCATGTACGATCACGTGGACGGCGGATTCTTTCGCTACTCGACGACCCGCGACTGGAGCGTGCCGCACTTCGAAAAGATGGCCGAAGATCATGCCGGACTGCTCCGCGTGCTCGCGACGCTGGCGATCTTCGCGCCGACCGGCGAGTTTCGCGCGACGCTGATTTCGGCGATGGGCTACATCCGGCGCGTCCTGCGCGATCCACAGACCGGATTCTTTGCCGGCAGTCAGGACGCGGATGAGGAGTACTACGCGCTAACATCCGACGAGCGGCACGCACGCGAGGCGCCATACGTCGATCGCACGTCGTATACGAGCTGGACCTGCGGGCTCGCCGGCGCGCAATGCTTCGTTGCGCGCGCGCTCGACGACGATGCGCTGCTGCACGAGGCGCTGCAAACGCTCGACAACGTAGACCGGCGACTCACCGGCGGCGATGGGCTGCTCTATCGCGTGTTGGTGCCGGGCGGCGAGCCCGAGGTACGCGGCCTGCTGGTCGATCACGTTGCGTATCTGCGCGCACTCCTCGACGCGCACGAAGTCTCCGGCGAGGCGCGTTTCCTCGACCGCGCGCTTCGCATCGCCCAAGTCACCCTCGAGCGCTTCGAGGCGCCGGACGGCGGATTCTACGACCGGCTCGTCGGTGACGAAGCCTTCGGGCGCCTCGCGCTCCCCGATCGCCCGATCGCCGAGAACGGGCTGATCGCCGACGGGCTCTTGCGGCTCGCCGCGCTCACCGGCGACGCGACCTACCGCGAGCACGCCGAGGCGGTGCTCCGACTCTACGCCGCGAGCGCGCCTTCCGCCGGGCCGTTCGGGGTCACCTATGCGCGCGCGCTGCGTCGCTATCTGCTGCCCGAGCTCAGCGTTCGGATCGTCGGCAATCCGGTGGAAACCGACGCCTTTCGCGAGGCGGCGCTGCGCCTTCCGATGCCCTTTGCGACGATCCGCACTCTCGGCGCGCAGGAGGCCTTGGAGCTGGGCATGCCCGCCGAACCGGCCGCCTACGTCTGCCTCGCGGGCACGTGCGGCGCGCCCGTTGCCGATGCCGCCTTGTTACGCGAGGCTTACGAGGCGATTGCGCGCTAGAGCGCACGCCTGCCATTTCGCTTCGTCGAGACCTTTTATCAGCAACCACAGCGTGAGCGAGATTTCGCCGATGCCGTCGAGCGCAAGCATGTAGACGTTCAGCGCATTTCCGACCGGGGGAGAAACGAAGAGCGCAAAGCTATTGACGAGGAAGGCCGCTCCCGCGAGCCCGACCAGAACGCCGAGCGTTCGCGGGAAGAAACGCGACTTGAAAATTAGATATCCAAGCACGAGCTCGTAGAATCCGAAGAATACCAGCGAAATCCAGTAGCCTCGGGCATGGAGTTTGAGCGCAAGCAACGCCATCGCTTGCGCCTGGGCAGTGCCGAACGGCGCCATATACGCGTCCTTCAAGAGCAGCAACGGCGCGAGGTGTCCGAGCGCCGCGAGGCCGCCGATCGCAATGCCGACCAGGCTGAAGGCGGCTGCGAGCAACGATAGGCTCCGGCTCACCGGCTTGAGCAGCTCGTAGAGTAGGACCGTCACGACGACGTAGGCCGCACCTCCGACGATATCGGCGGCGAGACCCCAGCGGTAGAGGCTCTCCGATCCGAGGATGTTCTGTGCGGTCGCGGCGGCGTTGTCGTAGTCGATTAGCTTTCCGCGGACGCCGATCTCGGCGAAGAGGCCGGTCAGCACGGTGACCAGGTATGCAACGCCCGCCAACCGGGCCCTCGCCTTAGCGCTCATGCTCCTCCTACCCAAAGTGGGGAGGCGATTGTTTCACCGCGCGTTAGGTTCGCACGTAGGTCAACCAGTACCAGCAGCCCCAGAGGCCGACGGCGCACGAGTACGCGATCAAGACGTATCCCCAACGCGGGAAGCGGTCGCGGACCGCGAGCATCATCAGTGCGACTACGAATGGCTCGAAATCGAGCGCGTGGCGCATGCCGAACTGCGCGTAGCCATTGACGTAGTACAGAAAGTTCGGCACTGCGGTCAGCAGCGCAGCGACCCAGAGTGCGATCGCCCAGCGGGCCGGGGAGCGCGCGAAAAACGCGAGCAGGAGCGCGGGCGACGACCAGGTGAGCGCTACGCCCGAGAAATCGGGACGCAGCCAGGGAAAGTCCGGCAGCCGTACCGGCGTCTGCACGAAGAACGACCAGAGTTCGAACTGCAGATATTCGAGCCGAAACGGCGAGCCGGTCGGCGAACCGGACTGGTCCTGGTGATACCAGGTGGTATAGCCGATGTCGTTCCACGTTCCCCAGCGTGCGAGGTTATAGAACAACCACAGCACGCCGACACCGGCGAGGACGCCCGCAAAAGACATGATGCGGCGAGACGCGTCGCGTCGCGTCGAAGGATCCGGCTGACGTAATGGGGGCGCGACGAGAAGATAGGCGTAGACCGGAACGGCGGCGAGCATCGAAAAGCGCGACTCGAACGCACAGGCCGCAAAGAGCGCGACCAGCCAGCCGCGCCGTTTTCCGGCGAGCTCCACCAATGCGAGCAGCGTAAAGCAGACCACCGAAACGTGGGCGAGAAACCAAACGTCGCCGAGCGTCGCGCACCAAAGCAGATCCGTGCCGGCAAGCAAGAAAGCACAGATCCAGACGTTGGCCGGGCGTTTCAGGCCGAAGCGCTCGCCCAACTCCCAGGCCGCGCCGATTGCGACGGCGGCGAGGATGGCGGCGAGCAGCGTCTGATTCGCATGTGTCCCGACGATCGCGACGAGCGGCAAGATGAGGAGCGCGGGTAGCGGCCCTTCGATGATATAGTAGCGCCCGCCATAGTTGAGCGCGTCAATGTACGGTCCGGGCCAGTCGATCCACGCATGGCCGTGTAAGAGCGCTTGCGCAAGCAAGACGAAGTTATTGTAGGGCGTCGGCCGCACGTGCGAGACGATCGCCGTAACGAGGAACGCGACGAGCGCTGCGGCGTAGGCAGGCTTCGACCCCTCCATCGCCGAGCGCGACGCTACGGCGACGGCGTCGTCTCCACAAGCGGCTCGGGCGCTTGGAACGTCGAGGGTGGAAGGCTTTCGGGAAAGCGGTAATCGCTCCAGACGATGCGTTCGCGCGCGGGCTTGCCCTTCACGCGAGCTTGAGCCGACGCAACGACCGGCATCCAATACCCTCCGAAGGCCGCGAACTCGATATCGCCGCTGCCGGCAGCCTCGAGTCCGCTACTATGGAAGTGCACCGCGCGCGGAAGAAACCGTTGCCCGTCGATTGCGATCCGGTCGATCCACGCTCCCGCCGGCCGGTTCAACGGCGTGGCCTCGTAGATGTAATCGAGATGATGCCCGTCCTTCGCCGTTCCCAAGAAGAGCAGCTCGTATGCGTCGGTGCGCGGCGCGAAGCGATCGACGGTATAGCGATCCTCGTGGTGTGAGAAACGGACGAGCTTTCGGCTCAGCGGGATTCCGTCGACCGCGAGCGTCTCGTCGCGCACGTCCGTTCCGCTGCGATAGATCTGGTGGTGCTGCTCGATATTGCTGGGGCCAACCTGCGCGACGGTATACGAATAAACGACGACCTTGGGCACGATCAGGGATGCGAGCGCGAGCGCGTAGCGTTGCAGGACGTACTGCGAATCCAACGTCGGCGGCGATGCGCCGATCAACGTGAACGCGAGCACGCCGAGGAGCGCGCGACGCATCAGACCAGGATCGCGTCGCGAATCGCGCGCACCGCGGCTTCCGCTCCGGAGGCGTCGCTTCCGCCGCCCTGCGCCTGAGCGGCTTGACCGCCGCCCTTCCCGGCCACGAGCGGCGCGGCAACCTTGACCAGATTCCCCGCGTGGACGCCCGCGCTCACGAGATCGTCGCTCGCGCTGACCAACAGACTGACGGTGCCGTTGTCGACGCCCGCGAGCGCGACCACGCCGCTCCCCAGCCGGTTGCGGATGGCGCCGCTGAGATGGCGGAGCGCTTCGGCATTGGCTTCGCGAACGACCGCGCCGACAAACGTTCGATCGCCGATTCGCTCCGCTCTTTCGACGTACGATTCGGCTTGCGTCGATGCGAGCCGCGCGCGGAGCTGTCCGAGTGCCGTCTGCAGGTCTTTGACGTCGCGCTGCATCCGCTCGACGCGTTCGCCTAGCTCGTCGGGCGAGGTGGCGAGCGCCGACGAGAGCGTCCCGATCAGGTCGCTCTGACGCGCGACGTACTCCTCGGCCGCATCCGAGACGCAAGATTCGATCCTACGAATGCCGCTCCCGATCGAAAACTCCGAGAGCAACACGAACATACCGAGCTCGCCGGTCGAGTGCGAGTGCGTGCCTCCGCAGAACTCGAGCGACGGTCCGGCCTGCACGACGCGAATATGCTCCCCGTACTTCTCGCCGGCCATCCAGACCGCGCCGCTCCGCTTCGCCTCCTCGAGCGGCAGCACGCGGGTCACCAAGTGTGCATCGTCGCGGATCATCTCGTTGACGCGGTGCGTCACGGCACGTCTCTGATCGGGCGTCAACGCGCCGCCCGGCCAGCGAAAATCGAAGCGCATGCGATCGATGCCGACCCACGAACCGGCTTGGTTGACCTCGTCGCCGAGCACTTCCTTGAGCGCACGCTGGAGCAAATGGGCCGACGTATGATGGCGTCGAATCTCGCGGCGCCAGGGCTCGAAAACGCTGGTGCGGACCGTGTCGCCGACCGCGATCTCACCTTCGACGACCGCGCCGTGGTGCGCGATCGCTTCGCCCATATACTGCGCGTCGCGCACGTCGAACCGCGCGCTATCCGTGCTGATCGTTCCGCGGTCGCCGATCTGCCCGCCTCGCTCGGCATAAAAAGCGGTGCGGTCGAGAACGATCGTGCCCTCCTCGCCGGACGGCAACGACTCGACGGTCGTGCCGTTGCGGAGAATCGCGACGACTCGGCCATCGGCTTCGAGCCCCTCGTCGTAGCCGGTGAACTCGCTACGAACTGCGGGAAGATCGACGAGCGCAACGACTTCGCGCTTTGCCGCGGCGTCGCGTCGGGCGCGGTCGCGTTGCTCCTCCATCAGGCGGTCAAACGCAACGGTATCGACGACGGCGCCGCGCTCCCCAGCAATCTCACGCGTCAGCTCGACCGGAAAGCCGAAGGTATCGTGGAGCGCAAAGGCCGCCTCGCCGCCGATCACGCCGTCGTGGCGTTCGACGGCTTCGTCGATCAGCCGATCGAGCATCGTAATTCCGCGTTCGAGTGTGCGGTCGAAAGTCTGCTCTTCTTGACGCAGCGCAGTCGCGATGCGCGCTTCACTGCGCCGCAGTTCGGGGTATCCGGATTCGAGCGAACGCACGACCGCGGGCACGAGCTCGGCAAGAAATCCGTCGGGATACCCGAGCAGCTTTCCGTTACGAATGGCGCGGCGAATCAAGAAGCGCAGAACGAAACCGCGGTCCGTGTTCGACGGATAGATTCCATCGTTGATCAGGAATGTCGCGGCGCGCATATGGTCGGCGATAATATTCTGCCGAGCGGTCTGCTCGATCGCCGAAAGCGTGGTGCGCCCGATCGGCGGCTGTGCGGCGACGAGATCGGTGAAGAGATCGGTCTGGTACATCGACGCGACGCCGTTGCAGACGGCGAGCATTCGCTCGAGACCCGCACCCGTATCGATCGACTTACGCGGCAGCTCTTCCAGCTTGCCGTCCGCCGTTCGATTGTACTGCTGAAAGACGACGTTCCAGATTTCGACGTAGCGGTTTCCGAGGTTCGGGCCGGTGTCCTCCGCTCCGCTCGCGTACGCGGCTCCGATGTCGTAGAAGATCTCGGTACACGGACCGCAGGGTCCGGTCGCGCCCATCGTCCAGAAATTCTCTTCGTCGAACCGCGTGATGCGATTGGGCTCGAGACCGACCTCATCGGTCCACAGCCGTTCCGCTTCGTCGTCGCCGGTGTGCACGGTCACGTAAAGACGGGACGGGTCTAGCCGCAAGACCTGCGTGACGAACTCCCAGGCCCAGAGGATCGCTTCGCGCTTGTAGTAGTCACCGAAGCTGAAGTTCCCGAGCATTTCCAGGAACGTCCCGTGGCGACCCGTGCGGCCGACGCTCTCGATGTCGCTCTTCGCGCCCGCAACGCGCAGACAACGCTGCACGGTCACGGCGCGCGGCGCCGGCGAGGGCTGTTCCCCCAGGAAGACCGGGACGAACTGCTCCATTCCGGCGATCGTGAAGAGCGTCGTTGACATCTCATGCGGAATCAGGCTCGCCGCCGGCAGCAGCTTGTGCTGCTTCGCGACGAAAAAGTCGATCCACGCCTGACGTAACTCTTGGCTCTTCATCTCTCTCAACTATAACCGCTGCGGCAAGAGAGGTCGATGCGCGCGACGTGACGCCGTGGAGGCTCGGGACGACGAGCGGAGCCATGGATGGCGAGAGCGAGGAGCCCGGCAGCAGGAGCGCAGCCCGGAGGGCGAAGCGACGAGCGTCTCCACGGCGTCATGTCGCGTGCATCGATCTCTCCTGCCGCCCCACTTACTCCCCTAGGATGGAGCGCAGCTTTTCGAGCGCCTTGGCCTGCAGGCGCGAAACGTGCATCTGGGACACGTTGAGCCGCTTGGCGATCTCCGTCTGCGAAACCGATTCGTAGAAGCGCAGATAGATGATGACGCGTTCGCGGCCGTTCAGCACGTCGAAGGCGCGCTCGAGATTCGCGCGGTCCTCGAAGAGCTTGAGGCCTTCGTCGGCGATGCCGACGGTGTCGGCGAGGGTCTGCGACTTTTTGTTGTCGCCCGCGACTTCGCTGTCGAGCGAGAGAAGATTATAGGCCTGCCCGAGCTCCTGGGCTTCGAGAATCTCGTCTTCGCCGGCGTTGAGATGCGTTGCGAGCTCGGCGACCGTCGGACTTCGGCCGAGCTCGATCGCGAGCTTGTCGCTTGCGCGGTTGACGGCGAGGTTGAGCTCCTGCAAACGGCGTGGAACCTTGACGGCCCAGCCTTTGTCGCGAAAGTAGCGCTTGATCTCGCCGACGATCGTCGGCGTGGCATAGGTGGTAAACTCGACGCCGCGTTCGGTGTCGAAGCGATCGATCGCCTTGAGAAGCCCGACCGTCCCGACTTGGACGAGATCGTCGAGCGGCTCGCCTCGGTTCGCAAACCGCACCGCTAGAAAACGCACGAGGTTGAGGTGCACGACGACGAGTTCGTCGCGCAGCCCTTCGTATTCGCGGTCGTGTCGCTCGGGACGTTCGTTGTGCCGTGTGCGCGCGACGATAAAGGCCGCAAATAAGGCCCTCGTCCGCTGGCGGTCCGGGCGGGTCTCTTCCCGTTCGTGCACTATTCGGGCCGGCCGGTCACTCGCTTTACCATCACCAGGTCGGTACCGTGTTGAGGGTGGACGTCGTAGCTCACTTCATCCATGAGGGTACGAATCAAGAAGATCCCAAGACCTGCGACGCGAGCCTCGTCGAAGTTCATGCGCCGCCCCTCGGCCGGGGCAGCGCTATGACGGCCGCTGTCACGAACGCGTACGCGCAGCACATCTGGGAGCGCTTCGCAGGTGAGCGAAATGAATTCGCCATGCCCGTCGTGCTGGATCACGGCAGCGCAGGCTTCCGCAACGGCGAGTTTGACGTCTTCGATCTCTTCGATCGAAAAGTGCAAATGATTCGCCACAACGGCTGCGGCGAGGCGCGCGAGCGCGACCCATTGCGCACGAGCGGGGATGCGCAGCTCGACGAACTCGGGTGCGGTTTGCTCGACCGCTTGGTTCACACCAGCGCCTTCATCGCGGCATCCTCGCTATCGAAGATGCCGAAGATTTTCACCAGGCCGGTGATGTCGAAGATCTTTTTGATCTGCAGATTCGTGCAGACCAAGTTGACGGAGCCGCCATGCTCGCGCACGCGTTTGAGGCCGCCGATCAGCACGCCGAGTCCGGTCGAATCGATGTAGCGCACCTTCTCGAGATTGATGACCAAGTGATAGACGCCGCGATCGATCAACGTGCCGATCGCGTCTTTCACCTTGGGCGACGTGTAGACGTCGATCTCACCGTTAAGCTCGACCACGTAGCAGTCGCCTGGCGCTTCGCGGACGTTTACTTTAATGTCCACCGCTACCCGTCGGCTTTCCGCTGGAGGTCGTCGGCGGTCTCTTCGGCCGCCGAACGGCCTTCGGCGACCGCAGCATCGATATTCGCGCGCGCGCTCTCGACGACTTGGCGTCCGCGCTCGTAGAGTTCGGAGACACTCGATTGCCACTGCGAAGTAACGTCGCCGACTTTGCCGCGTATGTCGCCTGTCGCACCCATCGCGAAGTCGCCCGCCTCGCGCGCTTTACCCGCCAGCCGGTCCAGCGTCTCTTCTTGCGTGAGGAGCACCGCCGCGGCACCGCCAATCACGGCGCCGATAAGAAAACCGGCGAGGAATCCACCGCCTGCGCCATTGCCCTTAGCCATCGTTAAGTTTTTACTCCCTAGTCTTTCGGTCTTTTCCAGTAACCAAACGACGTAAACCGGCGGTGACGCCACCGAGCGTCGCACCGATGTTGACGATCGCCGGAACGACCGCGCTCTTCGTCAAGTCGGCGGTCTGCGCAAGCGTGCCGGCCGTCTCCTCCAGCGATCGTGTAACCTCGTCGATATGAGCGAGCGTACTCGTCGCCGGCGTACCGATGTTCTCGAGCTGCCGGTCGAGGCCGTCGAGAGTCGTCCGAACGCGCTCGAGCGTTTTTGCCAGTGCCAGAGCCGCGACGAGTACGCCGATACCGACCAAAAAGGCTCCAACCCCGACGAGCACGTCGAGAACCAAAGGGCCCCACGCAGTACTGCTCAACCTAATCCTCCAGCGGCGCGCCGTTCGTTCTCTACTCTACCCATCCCCCCGCAGCGCGTTGCAGGGCTCCTTAGCCCGGCTACGGTCGAGGGCAAGACTTCGAGGACCCGGCCGATCGCCGCAGCCGAGGTCGCTCGGCCTAGCGTAAAGCGGATCGCGCTGGTTTGCCAGCGTTCCCGCAGGCCCATCGCCTCCAGGACGTGGCTTGCCTCCAGACTGCCGGAGGTGCAAGCGCTCCCGGCCGAGACGGCGATCCCGGCCAGATCGAGGGCTATGAGCAGCGCCGCCGAGTCGACGCCTGCGAAGCTGACGTTGAGGTAGTTGGGCAGGCGCGGCGCCGCTCCGTTGACGCGAACGTCGGGGATCCCCTCGAGGATGCCGGCCTCCAAGCGGTCGCGCAGGGGCGCTACGCGGTCGCTGGCGCGGGCGCGTTCGGAGGCTGCGAGTTCGAGCGCCAGCGCCATTCCGACGACTCCCGGGAGGTTCTGCGTGCCAGAGCGCCGCCCGAACTCCTGGCCCCCTCCGTAGATCGTGGGGACGAGCGGCACCCCAGAGGCGGCATAGAGCAGACCGGTGCCGCGCGGGCCGCCGAACTTATGAGCCGAGAGCGTCAGCAGGTCGACTCCGAGGTCCGGAACGCCAAGCGGCAGCCAGCTTGCCGCCTGAACCGCATCGGTATGAAAGAAGACCCCGCGCTTCCGGGCGATGCGGGCCAACTCCGCGATCGGCTGGACCGTGCCGATCTCGTTGTTGGCGTACATAACCGAGGCGAGAATCGTCGACGGCCGCAGCGCCGCTTCAAACTCGCCGGGATCGATCAGACCGTCGGAACCGACCGGCAGGACGGTGGTTTCAAAGCCCTCCACCTTGAGCTGCTCGAGCGCGCTCAAAACGGCATGGTGCTCGATTGCGGTGGTAACGACGTGCGCGCCCGGCGACGCCGCGCGCGCGACGCCCAACAAGGCGAGGTTATCCGACTCAGTGCCGCTCGCGGTAAAGACGATCTCGTTTCGGCGCACTTCCAGCAACGACGCAACGCGCTCGCGCGCGGCATCGAGCGCGGCGCGCGAGCGCCGACCTTCGGCATGGAGTGAACTCGGGTTATAATTTTCCTCGGCTTCCCGTACGGCACCGGCGACCTCCGCGCGCAACGGCGTGGTTGCCGCGTTGTCGAGATAAATTCGCTCGAAATTCACAGGTCGTTCACAGTCTGACGTTCTATTATCTGGTTGTGCGAAGCTCCAACGCACACTCCGAGAAGTAGCAACGGGAAAACTGGCGGTCCGAGAATCACTCGGACCGCCTTTTTTTGTAGTAACGGCGTCCGCTCAACGCCGGCGGGACGTTGAGCTGGGTTACGTTGTAGTCGTCGTGAGCGTAGTGATATCCCTCACCGTATCCTAACTTCCGCATCAGTTGCGTCGGCGCGTTGCGCAGGTGCATCGGGACTGGATCGTTGCGCGTCTTCAAGACGTCTTCCATTGCGGCGCCGTAGGCACTCCCAACCTCGTTGCTCTTCGGCGCCGTTGCGAGATAGAGCGTCGCGTGGGCGAGTGGATAGAATCCCTCCGGCATGCCGATGAAGTGCACGGCCTGTTGGGCAGCGACGGCTACCTGCAATCCGTTCGAATCGGCGAGTCCCACGTCTTCCGAGGCCGCGATGACGAGCCGGCGCGCGATGAAGAGCGGATCCTCTCCGCCGTCGATCATGCGCGCGAGCCAATAGAGCGACGCATCGGGATCGCTCGCGCGGACCGACTTGATGAACGCGCTGATCGTATCGTAGTGCATCTCGCCAGCCTTGTCGTACTGCGAACCGCGCCGCTGCATCGCTTCGTAGACCAGCGACGCATCGATCGCCGGCGGCTGGTCGCGCGAGACGGCCGTGGCGGCGGCAAACTCGAGTGCGTTGAGTGCGGCGCGCGCGTCGCCGTTCGCCAACGATATCAAGAGTCCGCGGGCATCGCCGTCGAGCCGGACTTCGCGGTCACCGAGACCGTTTTCGCGGTCGATGAGGGCGCGATCGACGATCCGTCCGACGTCTTCGTCGGAGAGCGATTGGAGCACGAAAACGCGAGCGCGCGACAAGAGCGCCGAGTTGACTTCGAAGGAGGGGTTCTCGGTGGTCGCTCCTATCAACGTTACCGTTCCGTCCTCGACGTAGGGCAGCACCGCATCTTGCTGCGCCTTGTTAAAGCGATGGATCTCGTCGATGAAGAGCACCGTGCGTTTGCCGACGCGCTGACGCGCCTTCGCTTCGGCGACGACTCGGCGCAGATCGGCTACGCCCGCACTCACCGCCGACATCCCCTCGAAGTTGGCGCCCGTCGACCGTGCCACGATCTGTGCGAGCGTCGTCTTTCCGCTTCCCGGCGGCCCCCACAGGATCATCGAGGGTACCGCGTCGCGCTCGATTGCCGCGCGCAACGCTCGCCCTGCTCCAAGCAGTGACTCCTGCCCAACGAATTCGTCGAGCGAGCGCGGACGCATGCGGGCGGCCAGCGGCATCTCGTGACGAGCGAAGCCAAGCATCGCGGCGCTTCTTACGGTGCCGAGCTCGAGACCGGCTCCGTTAACGCGTTCTTCGGCACCTTGATCGGCCGCGGCGTTGCGAGCTTGCGATGCAACTCCCCCGGGAATTGCATCGTGACGTCGCCCTCTGCGTGCGCGGTCCCGGACTGCGTATTGTAGAGTACTTTGCGCGCGGTCATGCTCCGCGTACCTTGCGTAATGTGTACCGCGCCCTCCAGCAGCAGCGTATGCGCCGCGTCGTTGAGCGTACCGGTGTTCGCGCTCACGACGGTATCGGCTTGCACGTAGTGGACGTTTCCAATCGCTTTGTAGACCTTGGCTGCGCCGTCAATCTGCGCCTGATCTGCGGTCAGCGTCGAGGGGCTCGGCGCGTGCGGCGGCGCGCCCCCCGCGTCCCCGGCAATCGCTTGGGCGTTGCCTTGCGTATCGTGCATGACTACGTTGCCGTTGAGAAAGAGCATCTGTCTCTTGTAGTTGCCGTTGGCTTTGTCGGCGCTAACGTCGCCGCCGTTACGCGTCATTACGATCTTGTTCGGCGTGCTGAAGTCGCCGTTTTTGAAGTTGGCGTCGAGCGAGCTCGCGTGGACCGTCCAGACGCCGAGATCGAACGACGCCGGCGCGGCGCTCGGCGACGCGGCCGTCGAGCCCGAGGGCGCGGGACGGGCCGGTACCGGACGAGCCGGGGTCGGCAACGCCCGCGGAGCCGCGCTCGCAAACGGGGTGGCGAGCGCGATAACGCCGGTCAGTGCGAAGAGTAAGCGAATCATCTTATAGCGGTATCTTGACTTGTCATCCTGAGCTCTCATCCTGAGCTTGTCGAAGGACGAAGGAGCGTACCTTTACCGTCGGGCGCTCGATCGGTCCGAACAGCTCGGTAAGACGTTGTTCCGAAACCGCGCCTTCGCGCAGCAAACGAGCGTGCCTGCCGGAGAGATCGACGATTGACGATTCGCCATTATAGCGCGTTGGTCCGTGCTCTACCAGAAGATCCGCATCGGGTAGCATCGAGCGATCCGCTCCTCCCAGATATCGCGGACCGCCGCGCGGAGTCGCGGTCGTGCCCGCGATCGGCCCGCATCGTTCGAGTACGCGCCGTGCAAACGCGTCGTCCGGAACGCGAAACGCAAGCGTCTGCAAGCCTGCTGCCAACTCGTCGCTGATGAAGGCCGGCTTGCGAACGAGCACGATCGCCGGGGCCGGAAGCAGCCGTTTGGCGGCGTGGATCGCGAGCGGATTTTCGGCAGCGTACTCCAGGAACTCTTGGGCCGTCGCAACGTGCATCGTAAGAGGCCGGTTATCCGGCCTGCCCATCGCGGCGTAGACGCGGTCGATCGCTTCGTAATCGTAGGGGTCGCATCCGATGAGATAGCTCGTGTCGTTTGGAAGGATGACCGTTCCCCCTGAGAAGACGATCCTTGCAACCTCTTCGGCGATCTCGTCGAACTCGAGGCTCTTCGCATCGACGATGCGGCCAAAACGCTCGGGCGGCATCGCTACGGAGCCACGTTCAGATCCGCAGCCTCGCGCCGGTACCGATTGCAACGCACGAGAGCGGGTCGTCCGCAACGATCACCGGAACGCCGGTCACCTCCGAGAGCAACTTGTCGAAGCCGCGCAGAAGCGCTCCTCCTCCGGTAAGAATGATGCCGCGATCGATGATATCCGCGGCGAGTTCCGGCGGCGTCTTCTCGAGTACGGCTTTGACCGCCTCGACGATCGCACCGACCGGTTCCGAGAGCGCTTCACGGATCTCCTCGCTCGTAATCTTCACGGTCTTCGGGAGGCCGTTGATCAAGTCGCGGCCGCGAATTTCCATCGCCAATTCTTGTTCGAGCTTGTAGGCCGAACCGATCTTGATTTTGATCTCCTCGGCGGTCCGCTCGCCGATCATGAGATTGTAGACGCGCCGGATGTATCGAACGATCGCTTCGTCCATCTTATTGCCGGCAACGCGAAGCGACTGCGAGACGACGATCCCGCCCAGCGAGATCACGGCGACGTCGGTCGTTCCGCCGCCAATGTCGACGACCATGCTTCCCGACGGGCCGTCGATCGGTAGACCTGCGCCGATTGCGGCGGCCATCGGCTCTTCGATGATTCCCACGTCGCGCGCCCCCGCAAGCTTCGCAGCATCCTTTACCGCGCGCTCTTCTACGCTCGTTATTTCCGCCGGAACGCATATCGTGACGTGCGGTTTCGGCTTCACGATCGAGGACCACCAGGACCGGTCTTTCATCACTTTCTTGATGAAGTACGAAAGCATCGCCTCGGTCACTTCGAAGTCGGCGATGACACCGTCGCGCAGCGGCCGAATCGCTTGAATGTGCGACGGCGTTCGGCCGAGCATCTGCCGCGCTTCTTCCCCGACGGCCAGAATCCGTCCGCTGTTGACGTCTTTGGCGACGACCGACGGCTCGCGCAGAACGATCCCTTTTCCCTTGACGTGAACGAGCACGTTCGCCGTGCCGAGGTCGATCCCGATATCCAAGTTACGGTTCCTTCACTCCGGAGTTTGAAATTTATCCCGTCGCGGAGACGCGCGGGTATTCGCTGGTTTCGAATAATCCCGTCGGTTCGACGAGCGGGGTGACGCCGCTGCTGCGCTGCACTTGACCGCCCAGCTCCGAGAGCAGCTCTTCGAGACGCTCGTAACCGCGATCGACGTACTCGAGACCGATAATTTCGGTTTCGCCGACCGCGGCAAGACCGGCGATGACGAGACCGGCGCCGGCGCGGATATCGGGTGCTTCGACGGGCGCGCCCGAGAGTTGCTTGGGTCCTTTGATGACCGCGGCGTTGCTCTCCATCGTCACCTTGACGTCCGCGCCCATGCGCGCGAGCTCGTTGACGTATGAGAAGCGTGCGTTGAAGATCGACTCTTCGACGACGCTCGTGCCCGGGCAGGTGCAGAGAAACCCGACGACTTGCGGTTGCAAATCCGTCGGAAAGCCGGGATAGGGAGCGGTAAGAATATCGGTCCCGCCGGTAATACCGTCGGCTTTCACGCGAATCCAGTCGTCGCCGGTCATCGTCGTGACGCCGCATTCAACGAGCTTATCGGTTAGCGCGGCGAGATGGTCGGGACGGCATCGCTTGACGGTTACGTCGCCGCGGGTAACCGCGCCGGCGAGCAGGAGCGTTCCGGTGACGATTCGGTCGGGGATGATTTCGTACTCCACGCCGTGGAGCTCGCGCACGCCATCGATCGCGATGGTGTCGGTTCCTTGACCGGCGATCTGGGCGCCCATCGCTACGAGAAAGTTTGCGAGATCGACGACTTCGGGTTCCATCGCGACGTTGTTCAAGCGCGTCGACCCCTCGGCTAATACGGCCGCGAGCATTGCGTTCTTCGTCGCGCCGACGCTCGACATACGAAACTCGACCTCGGCACCCCGTAGCCGCGGGCCGCGCGATTCGGCAATCAGATAGCCGTGGGCATTGTGGACGTCGCACCCGAGCGCAACGAAGGCTTGCTCGTGCATGTCCGTCGCTCGCGTGCCCAGCACGCACCCGCCGGGGAGGGGAACCTCCGCTCGGCCGAATCGACCCAAGAGCGCGCCGACCACGTCGAACGATGCGGCAAGTTTGCGCACGAGCGCGTAGGGCGCCCGATACGAGGCGACGTTGCTCGCGTCGATCGTCACCGTATTATCGCCTTCGTAACGGATACGCGCGCCGAGCGCCTCGAGCAGCGACGACATTACCGAAACGTCCGTAATCCGCGGAACGCGATGGAGCGTTACGGTGCCTTTTGCAAGCAGCGATGCCGCCATGATCGGAAGCGCGGCGTTTTTCGCGCCGTGCGTCGTGACGGAGCCCTCCAAACGCACGCCGCCGCGGATCCGAAGCGTCGTTTCAAGCCGATCGAGCATAGTTCAGGAATATCGTTCGCGTAGGCGCTCCGCTCGCCTACTAGTGACCCGAAAGGTCACGTATGGCCGGTGAGCCGCAGCTTTGCGTTGGCGAACTCGATTCTTGCTTGCTCGCGCGCGTAAAGCTCGCGATCGGCGCCGGCGGCCTTCTGCCGCTCCGTCGCTTCGGCGAGCGCTTGACGCGCCTCGGAGACCACGACCTCTTCGAAGCGCACCGCCTCGTCGACTAGAACGGTCACGCCGTCAGGGAGCGCCTGCATGAAACCCTCGCTCGTCGCGAGCTCGAGGCGCGAGGCCGCGCCGCCCTCATCCCGAGCTTGTCGAAGAACGTTCGCGCGCAGAATTCCGGGACGCAAGGCCGCCAAAAACGGCGCGTGGTGCGGCAGTATGCCTTCTTCGCCCTCGGTCGTGACGGCGATGACCAGCTCCGCATCACCGTCGAAGACGACTTGCGTTGGCGTAACCAGCTTGAACGCAATCGTGCTAGGCACGTGCCATCCGTTCGGCGTTCTCGCGGACCTCGTCGATAGTCCCGGCGTAGAAGAACGCGGCCTCCGGCAAATCGTCGACCTTCCCTTCGAGGATCTCCTTGAACGAAGCGATCGTCTCCGGAAGCTTCACGTACTTGCCGGGCCGGCCCGTGAACTGTTCGGCGACGAAGAACGGCTGCGAGAAGAATCGCTGAATGCGGCGCGCGCGCCCCACGGCAATCTTATCGTCCTCGGAGAGTTCTTCTACGCCCAGGATCGCGATGATGTCCTGGAGGTCCTTATACCGTTGGAGCACCTCCTGAACTCCGCGAGCGACGGCATAGTGTTCCTCGCCGATGATCTGCGGATCGAGGATGCGTGAGGTCGACGCCAGCGGATCGACGGCCGGATAAATGCCTAGTTCCGAAATCGGGCGAGAGAGCGCGGTCGTTGCGTCGAGATGCGCGAACGTGACGGCGACGGCCGGATCGGTGTAGTCGTCGGCCGGCACGTACACCGCTTGTACCGAGGTGATCGATCCTTTTCGCGTCGAGGTGATACGCTCTTCCAGCATGCCGACGTCGGTACTCAGCGTCGGCTGATAACCGACGGCCGACGGCATGCGACCCATTAGGGCAGAGACCTCGGAGCCGGCTTGCAGATAGCGGAAGATGTTATCCATGAAGAGCAGCACGTCGGCGCCGAGCTCGTCGCGAAAGTACTCCGCCATGGTGACTCCGGTCTGCGCGATACGAAAACGCACCCCCGGCGGCTCGTCCATCTGACCGAAGACGAGCGTCGTCTGCGCGAGCACACCCGACTCTTTCATTTCGAGCCAAAGGTCGTTCCCTTCGCGCGTGCGCTCGCCGACGCCGGTGAAGACCGAGAAGCCTTTGTGGACGTAGGCGATGTTGCGAATGAGCTCCTGGATGAGCACCGTCTTGCCGACGCCCGCGCCGCCGAAGAGCCCGACCTTGCCGCCCCGAGTGTAGGGTGCCATCAGATCGACGACTTTGATCCCCGTCTCGAAGATGCGCGGCGTCGGATCCTGATACTTGAACTCGGGCGCGGGGCGATGAATCGGCCATTGCGCCGCCGCCTTAACCGGAGCGTCGCTATCGATCGTCTGACCGAGCACGTTGAAGATTCGTCCCAGCGTGCCTTCTCCGACGGGAACGGTGATCGGCCCGCCCAACGCCGTTACCGCTGCCCCGCGTACCAGGCCGTCGGTCGAGCCGAGCGCGAGGCAGCGCACTTGGTCGTTGCCGAGTTCGTCCTGCACTTCCAGCGTGAGGTCGCGCGCCTCCATCGCTGTGCCGCCCAACTCGACGTTCGACGGCACCGCTGCGCCGTTGGTCGACGCGTGCATGTCGTCGTTGACCCGAACGCGCAGGGCGTCGTTGATCTTCGGCAGCGTTTCGGGTGCGAACTCGACGTCGACGACGTTTCCGAGCACTTGCACGACTTTTCCGGTAGCAGTAGCCATTATTCGTTCCTTAGCGAGTTGAACTCTTACTCGACGCCGAGCGCTTCGGCGCCGGCGACGATTTCGAGCAGTTCTTTGGTTATAGCAGCTTGACGAGCGTTGTTCATTCGAATGGTCAGCTCGTCGATGAGCTTCTTGGCGTTGTCGGTAGCGTTCGTCATCGCCAGCAGCTGTGCCGCGAAGAACGCCGCGTCGGTCTCGAGCATCGCCGAATAGATCGTGAACTCCAAATATTTCGGCAGCAGCCGCGAAAGCACGAGCTCCGGCGATCCGGCAAACTCCACCGTGGCCCGCGGACCCTTCGACTCCGCGCCTGCACTTAGCTCTGTCGAAGTGGCGCTACGCTCGCCTCGCGAGGTTGCCGATAAGGAAGTCAAATCTTCGTTCGTTACCGGAACGAGCTTGCGGATCTCGGGCTTTTGCGACATCATCGAGACGAGCTTCTGCGAGACGAGGACGATTTCGGAAATGACGCCGCGTGTGAAATCGTCGCTGATTCGGTGGGCGACCTCGCGCGCGATATCGAGCTTCGAGGGCGCGTTGAGCACCCACGTCGGATACTCGGTTTGACCGAGACGCCGCAGCGCGTTGCGCGCCTTGACCCCCACGGCGTACCAGCGCACGGCGCCGCGCTCGCGCGCTGCGTGCTCGGCGGCACGAATGACGTTGGAGTTGAAGGCGCCCGCCAAGCCTTTATCCGCGGTCATGAGCAGGATGCCCGGCGGCGCGCCGGCTTTTCCCGGCTTCATAAACGGATGATCGACTGATGAGACGGCACTCATCAAGTCCCGCAGCATCTGCGAAAGCGCGTCGGCATACGGGCGCGCCTGCTTCTGCGCGAGCTCGGCGCGGCGAATCTTCGCCGCGGCGACCTGCTTCATCGCCTTGGTGATCTGTTGGGTATTCTTCAGCGACTTAATTCGGTCGCGTAGGTCTCGTACGGTCGCCATCCTAGAAGCTCTTGTTGAACTCCGTTAGCGCGGCGTCGAGCTGTTTTTTGACCTCGTCGGAGAGTTGCGCGCTGTCGGCGATCGCCTTGGGGATCTCGGGATGCTTGGCGTGGAGGAAATCGACGAATCCGACCGCCCAGGCTTGCAGCTTCGGCGTGGGTACGTCGTTGACGAAGCCTTTGGTCGCGCCGTAGATGATCGCGACTTGATCTTCCATCGGCTGCGGCTGGTACTGCTGCTGTTTCAGCAGCTCGGTCATCTTCTCGCCGCGCAGGAGCTGCATCTGCGTCGTCTTGTCGAGATCGCTCGAAAGTTTGGCAAACGCCGCGAGATCGCGGTATTGCGCCAGCTCCAGCTTGAGCTGTCCCGCGACCGACTTCATGGCTTTGGTCTGCGCCGCTCCGCCGACGCGCGAGACCGAGAGTCCCACGTCCACGGCCGGCCGAATGCCTTGGAAGAAGAGCTCCGGCGTCAGGTAGATTTGCCCGTCGGTGATGGAGATAACGTTCGTCGGAATGTACGCCGCAAAATCGCCGGCCTGCGTTTCGATGATCGGGAGCGCCGTCAGCGATCCCGCGCCCATTTCGTCGGAGAGTTTCGCCGCGCGCTCGAGCAGCCGGGAATGCAGGAAAAAGACGTCGCCGGGGTAGGCTTCGCGGCCCGGCGGGCGGCGCAGCAGCAGCGACATCTCGCGATACGACTGCGCGTGCTTGGTGAGATCGTCGTAAATGATCAGCACGTCTTTGCCGGAGTACATCAACTCTTCGGCCATCGCGCAGCCGGCAAACGGCGCCATCCAGCGCAGCGCGGCCGCCTCGGATGGACCGACGCACACGATCGTCGTGTACGCCATCGCGCCCTTCTGCTCGAGGACTTGATTGAGCGCTGCGACCGTCGAGTTCTTCTGACCGATCGCTACGTAGATGCAGTAAACCCCGCGACCCTTTTGATTGATAATCGTATCGATCGCGATCGCCGTCTTTCCGGTGGATCGATCGCCGATGATAAGCTCGCGCTGACCGCGGCCGATCGGAATCAGCGCGTCGATCGCTCGGATACCGGTTTGCAGCGGCTGTTTGACCGGCTGGCGCTGCACGACTGACGGCGCGACGTTTTCGATCGTCCGGTAGCGATGCGTTTCGATGGGACCTTTCCCGTCGATCGGCTGGCCTAACGGATTGACGACGCGTCCCAACAAGGCTTCGCCGACGGGCACCGAGGCGATGCGCCCGGTCCGGCGGACCTTATCGCCTTCTTTGATATCTTTGTCGGAGCCCATGATGACGACGCCGACGTTGTCCTCTTCGAGATTGAGCGCGACGCCTTGCACTCCGTTCGGAAACTCGACCAACTCCGAGGATCGAACGGCGCGCAATCCGTAGACGCGCGCGAGGTTCGCGCCTACCGCGATGACGGTCCCGATCTCGTCTTCTTGCAGCTCGCTCTTGAAGCTCTCGATTTGTTGCTTCAGGATTCCGGCAATTTCGTCAGCATTTATCATTCGTTACGTCCTAGTTTGTAGCAAATAGCGTTCTGGCGAGAGCTTCTAAGTGGCCCGAGACCGTGCCGTCGATGCGACGGTCTCCCATCAAGATGCGCACGCCGCCGATCAACCCGGGATCGAGGACCTGCTTGACTTCGAACTTCTTGTCGTACAACTTCTCCAAGCGCTCGGCGATCGAACGCACTTCGCGCCCATCGAGCTCGCGCGCCGACGTCAGGGTCAGCACCTCGGCGCCGCGAGACTCGAGCTCCAGCTTCCGGTACTCCGAAACGATCGTCGGCAAAAGCGTCTCGCGGCGCTTGCGGACGGTGAGTAGAACTGCGTGCAGCGCTACCTCGTGAACGCGGCTTCCAAAAGCTGCGGTCAAGACCCGTTCCTTGGTCTCGCGCGCGACGACGGGCGCGACGAAGAACTGATGCGCCAGGGCATCGCCCTCGATCGACGATGCGATCGCTTGCAGGTCCGTACCGATCCGATCGACGGCATTCTGCTCGGTCGCGAGCGAAAAAATGGCAACGGCGTACCGGCGCGCGAGCGTTTCGTTTACCATCAGCGACGCTCCAGCGAGGCCAAGAACTGATCGACCAAACGCGCGTTGGTCCCGGCGTCGACGCGACGTTTTGCATCGCTGCGCGCACGAGTCAGCGATTTCTCCAACAATTCGACGCGTAGCTGTTCGCGAGCGGCGACGAGGGCGCGCGGCAGCTCTCCGCGAGCGCTCGCTAAGGCACGCTCGCCGGCCTCCTTGGCTTCGGCAATGGCGGCCTCGTACTCTCGCTCGGCCTGCGACTTGGCCCGCTCCTTGATTGCCTCGGCATCGCGAACGGCGCCGTCAACCTGGCTTTGCAGCAGATCGATCATCGCATTGGCTTCGTCCCGATGACGCTCGGCTTCGGCGATCTGCTTGTTCGCGCGCTCCTGCGCGGCGAGAATCGCGGGTTGAATGAAGCGCACCCATAACCAGACGAGCACGACGATGAACAGAATCGATGCAGCGACCTGGCTCCACGACGCTACCTGTACGTAGAACCGGGCGTCGCTCATCGGAGCGGCTCGCTGAGGGCACGCTCTACCATAAGATCGGAAAGCGCGGCGACGAGGCGTTCTTCGCCGGCGCGCGCCGCATCTAACTCTTGCGCAACCTCACGCTGGGCCTCGTCGATCGTCGAATGCACCCGCTCGGCATATCCGGCGGCGAGTTTGGCCGTTTCGTTCGACGCCTCGGCCCGCGCCTTCGCAATCGCATGTTCGGCTTCTCGCCGAGCTTCGGCGCGCAAACGCGCGTCGTTGTCGCGTAGCGCTTTCGCCTTCGCCTGATAGGTATCGTAGTCGGCGACCACGCTATTGATGTACTCGCGCCGCTTCACGATCGCCCGGCCCACCGGCCGCAAGAAGACGATGTTGAGCACCGCGAGGAAAATCGCGAAGTTCAAGAGCTGGACGAAGAACGTGCCGTCGAGCGAAAGGAACACGGGACGCTAGTGGCCGGCCATCTTCGCCAGCATGGCGGGAACGTTTGCCACCACCAGCAGCATATAAAATGCAAGACCCAAGCCGATGATCGGGAACGCTTCCAGCACGCCGACGCCGAGAAACATGAAGGTCATGATGTTCGGCCGCGCTTCGGGTTGACGGGAAATTGCCTCGACCGCTTTACTGGCAACGATACCGTCGCCCACTGCGGAGCCGAAGGCGACGCCGGCAACGATGATGCCGAACGCGAGTAGGGTGAAAGCGGCTACCAATGCTTCAGAGCTCAAGAACGTAACCTTTCTTAATGACTTTCGCCGATCGCGAGCGAGAGATAGACGATCGCCAGCAGAGTGAAGACGAACGCTTGGACGGTACCGACGAAGAAGTTGAAAAACTGTATGAAGAACGGCACGATCGTTACCGCCAGCGACAGGTTGACCGGACCGATCATGACGTGCGCGACTACGATCGACGCTACGATGATAAAGAGCAACTCGCCCACGAAGATGTTGAAGAACAACCGCGCGGCGAGCGTGACCGGACGGACGAGCTCGTCGAGCAGGTTGAACGGCAATAGCAACGGGTTGGGTTTTGCCAAATGCGCGAACTGCTTTATGCCGTTGTAGCGAAATCCCACGATCCACGTCATGAAGAAGACCAGCAGCGCCAGGGGCACGGTGGTGTTGAGATCGGCCGTGGGCGATCCGCCAAACGGCAGCCCGAGCGCCTTGAACGGCAGCACGCCGAACTGGTTGAGCAAGAAGATGAAGACGAACAGGGCGATGAAGAACGGAACGAACGGCTCGCCTCGCGGTCCTAACGTGCTCGTCGCCAAATCGGCGATGTAGTTGACGACGCCCTCGACGACGATCTGCCGCTTCGTTTGGTAGGCCGAACGATAGCTCGCTCCGATCCACGCGAAGAACGCCAACGCCAACGCCATGACGATCCAAGTCGTCACGATCGTGTCGGCATGCACCGCACCGAGCACCGGAAGGTGCCACAGGGTGTGCTCTCCGAGTTTTTCGTTCAAAATAGCACTCCGTACGTACTGCGCGCCCCCATCGAGCTAAGCTCGACGGGTTCCCCCATTTCGTGCAGCGCCAAGTGCAAACATCGCCAACGGGAGAAAGAAACCGGCGAAGTACCACGCCATCGACCACCACGGGCCAAGCGCGGCAAACGCCACCGGGACTATACCGAAGACCCCAATCCGCAGGAAACTACTTAAGACGAAAAACCCCACGCTGCGGGTGTCGAGTAACCGTTCGGCGCCGCTGGCGGTAAGCTGGGCGTTGAGCACTCCACAGAGCCCGCCGGCTGCCAGTGCGAGTGCCGGGTGCGGAAGCCAACGAACGACCAAGAGCGACGCCGCGGCGACGATCGCGAGGGACCCGATCGAGCTGCTCCGCTTGAGCCTACGATAAACCTCGAGATCCGCTGCCGCCTCGGCGACGCTGTAGCTACGCCCGCTACCCTTTTCCTCCTGCACGAGCGACTAGATGGACTGAATCAGCAAGCGAAACGCGGCGTAGCCGCCGACACCCAAGCCTGTGGCCAGCCCCCCGAGCACCCAGAGTGGCTGGCCGGTGCGCCCGGAGACCCAGATCCCAGCGAAGAGCCCCGCCAGCGTCGCTGCGGCAAAGGTCGTGCCGGCAGCCAAGACCGGCAACAGGCCTTTCACCGCGCGAAAGCAGCCGGGTAGGCGCCCCCGCGCAGCCGGGCTGCGAGCCATCCGGCGATTCGAGCTCCCGCGCGGCCGTCGCCGTATGGGTTGACTGCATGTGCCATCTGGGCATAGGCGTCGCGATCGCTCAAGAGGCGCCGCGCGGCCGCAACGATTCGCTCCGGCTCGTGCCCGACCAGCTCGAGCGTTCCGGCGTCGAGCCCCTCGGGGCGCTCCGTCTCGTCGCGCATCACGAGCACCGGCTTGCCGAGACATGGAGCCTCCTCTTGAAGACCGCCGGAGTCCGTCAGCACGAAGGAGGCGCCCTTTACCGCTGAGACCATCTCGGCGTAATCGATTGGATCGACCAAGACGACACCGGGAACTCCGTCGAGAATGGCGTGGGCGACCGGCGCGACGCGCGGCGAGGGATGCACCGGCCAATAGAGCTGCGGGCGCGCCGGCAGCCGTGCAATCACGCGGAACGCTTCGCAGATGCCCGGCATGTAGGGATGGTTCTCGCGGCGATGCGCGGTGATAACGATCGTCGGCCGCTCCGGATCGATCTCGTTCCATCGTGGAGGGCGCGGAAGGTCGTCGCGGGCCGCCGCGTCCGCAAACGCATCGATGACGGTGTTGCCCGTGACGACGATGTCTTGCGGCGCGACGTGCTCTTGCAGCAAATGCTCGC
Organism: Candidatus Cybelea sp.; assembly: GCA_036732685.1. Taxonomy (GTDB): domain Bacteria; phylum Vulcanimicrobiota; class Vulcanimicrobiia; order Vulcanimicrobiales; family Vulcanimicrobiaceae; genus Cybelea. The sequence goes on from DAINBY010000001.1 coordinate 377,084, forward strand.
GGGCGAGCGCCGTCGGCGCGAAGTGATAGGAGGCGATCGCCGCGGTGAGGCGCCGGTTCATCTCTTCGGGATACGGCAGCCAGCGATTCTGGGTGCGCAGGCCCGCCTCGACGTGGCCGACCGGAATCTGCTGGTAGAAGGCGGCAAGCGCGGCCGAAGTGCTCGTCGTGGTATCGCCGTGTACGAGCACGACCTCGGGACGAGCCTCGAGCAGCACCCCTTCCATACCGATCAGCACGCGCGTCGTTACGTCGGTAAGCGTTTGATCCTCGGTCATCACGTCGAGATCGTACTGCGGCGCGATGCCGAAGAGCGCGAGCAGGTCGTCGAGCATCTTGCGATGCTGGCCCGTGACGCAAACGAGATCGTCGATCTCGGGATGCAGATGCAGCGCCCGAACGACGGGCGCCATTTTTATGGTATCCGGCCGCGTCCCGAAGACGCTCATGACCTTCAGTTTACTCATCGCGAACGATTAGGTTGCGTGACGAAAGACGTGCGTAAACTCACCAGAGAATGCGAGCGCAACGGCGCCGAGCACGAAGCAGACGGCGTAGAGTAATAGAACGGCCTGCCGTACGTTGAGCCCGAACCGAAAGATCAGCTGATGGTGGAAGTGACCGCGGTCGGCCTCGGTGATTCGCTTACCGCTGGTCGCACGGCGCACGATCGCAGCCGCGGTGTCGAGAACCGGCAGTGCCAGGACGAGGAGCGGGACGACGACGCTGATCGCGATCGCGGTCTTGCTCGCGCCGATGATCGAGACCGTCGCAAAAACGTAACCGATGAAGAGCGATCCCGCGTCGCCGAGAATGATACGCGCGGGATTGAAGTTGTACGGTAGAAAGCCGAGCGCCGAGCCGGCGAGCGCGACCACGACGAGCGCGACGACGGGATTGCCGTGCAATACCGCGATGACGAAGAGGAAGAGGCTCGAGATCGCGGTTACGCCGGCGAGCAATCCGTCGAGACCGTCGAGAAAGTTGATGGCGTTCATCATCCCGACGTACCAGAGCAGCGTCACCGGGATGGAAACCCAAATCGGAAAGTCGATCCAGTTCGTTCCCGGATTGTGATCGAACGGAACGGTAACGCCGGGAATGACGAACCCGTACAGCATCGAGATCAAGGCGACGACGACTTGCGCGACGAGTTTGTTGCGCGGGCGCATCTGCATGACGTCGTCCCAAATGCCCACGCCGAGAATCAACAGGCTCCCGAAAAGCAGGCCGACGAGCCGGTGCGCGGCGTCGAACTGATCGACGGCGGGGAGAAGACCGAACGCCGAGGCGAGCGTCACGCCGAGCACCGTAAAGAGCGCGAATGCAAAGCCGAAGAAGACCGCGATGCCTCCGACCCGCGGTTTCGGCGAATCGTGCATACGCCGGTCGTGACCGTCTTTATCGACGATCCCCAGGCGGTTGGCCAAACGGACGACGAGCGGCGTCGCCAAGCCGCTGACGGCCGCGGCGATAACGAATGTCGCAGCGTATACGACTCCGGGGCTTACGTGATGGAGATTCATCCCCGCGCACCTTCGAGCGTGGCGTAGGCAACGAGCGCGACGCCGGCCTCGGCGAGCAGTTGGGCGGCGACCGCGTCGGGATACGGCTCGCCGTAGACGATCTTCCTCACGCCCGCGCTGATGAGCAGCTTGGAGCAGTTAACGCACGGTTGGTGCGTGCAGTACGCGATCGCATGCTCCAGACTGACGCCGTGCAACGCGCCCTGGACCACGGCATTTGCCTCGGCATGTGTGGCACGCAAACAATGTTCGTTGACCAGCGTACACCCCACCTCGGTACAATGCGCGACCCCGCGCGGTGCGCCGTTATACCCGGTCGTGAGAATGCGATGCTCCCGCACTAGCACGCAGCCAACCGCGGCGCGCGGACACGTGGCGCGCGTACCGACGGTTTGCGCGATCTGCATGAAGTACTCGTCCCAACCGGGGCGCATGAACGGCTCTTTAGTACGGACGGCGCCCCGACCTCCGGGGCGCTATTACGGAACCTCGAATCGCGACGTCAGCTCTCGAACGCGGCCGCGCAAGCGATCGATCTCCGTGCGGTTCTCGATGTCGGTCAATCCGTCGCAAACGATGCGTGCGACCTCGCGGCACTCCTCTGCGCCGAAACCGCGCGACGTAATCGCCGGCGTGCCGAGGCGAATGCCGCTGGCAACCATCGGTTTCTGCTGGTCGAACGGAATCGCGTTCTTGTTGACCGTGATGCCGATCTCATCGAGATAGGCCTCGACCGCTTTGCCGGTCAGACCTTTCACGGAAACGTCGACGAGCATCAGGTGCGTGTCGGTGCCGCCTGCCACGAGTCGCAGTCCCGCCCGAACGAACTCGTGCGCCATAGCGCGGGCGTTCTCGACGACTTGACGCTGGTAGGCCGTAAACTCCGGCTGCAGCGCCTCACGGAAGCCGACGGCCTTCGCGGCGATCGCATGCATCAGCGGGCCGCCTTGAATTCCCGGGAAGACGCTCTTATCGACCGGCTGCGCCCACTTCGCAGTACAGAGGATGAATCCACCGCGCGGGCCGCGCAGCGTTTTGTGCGTCGTCGACGTGACGAAATCGGCGAGCGGCACCGGCGACGGGTGGAGTCCCGTCGCGACGAGTCCCGCCACGTGCGCGAAATCGACTAAGAGCGCCGCGCCGACCTCGTCGGCGATCTCGCGGAACGGCGCGTACTCCATGATGCGGGGATAGGCGCTCGCGCCGGCAACTATGAGCTTTGGCCGATGTTCGAGTGCCTTTGCTCGCACGTCGTCGAAGTCGATTAGCTCGGTATCTTGCCTCACGCCGTACGCGACGGCGTTGTAGAGTTTCCCCGAAAAGCTCACCTTCGTGCCGTGCGTGAGATGGCCGCCGTGCGCGAGCGACATGCCCAGCACCGTCTCGCCCGGTTGGAGGAGCGCCATAAACACGGCCATGTTTGCCTGCGCGCCGGAGTGCGGCTGAACGTTGGCGTGCTCGGCCGCAAAGAGCTGCTTGACGCGATCGATGGCGAGCCTCTCTGCGATATCGACCCATTCGCAGCCGCCGTAGTAACGCTTCCCGGGATAACCTTCGGCGTACTTGTTGGTCATCACGCAGCCCATCGCTTCGCGAACGGCGCGGCTGGCATAATTCTCCGATGCGATCAGTTCGAGATTCTCTCGTTGCCGGCGCTCCTCGCCGGCGATCGCCGCAGAGATTTCGGGGTCTTGGGCCTCGATCGCGCTGCGCGCGAGAATGTCCATCGCGCGTTCTTCGCTACGGCTTGCCGATAAGCTCTTTGGGCGTCCGCGCGTCGGTGACTTCGCCGCGCTCCAAATCCTTGAGCGTGCGCGCGCGCTGCGCATCGCCGAACTCGAAGAGCTGCTCGGTCCGATACGCATGCCGGCCGCCATCGAACGGCGTCTCGAGATAGATCTCGAGCATTCGCTCGATCATTTCCCAGCCGGTGAGGCGTTCCGAAAAGGCGATGACGTTTGCATCGTTATGCCGGCGCGCGAGTTCGGTCGAGTACGGCTCGGCGACCGGCGCACAGCGTATTCCCGGCACCTTGTTCGCGGCCATCGCAATGCCGAGACTCGATCCGCAGACGACGATACCGCGCTCGGCTTGACCGGTCGCGACGGCCTCCCCGACCGCGTAGCCGTATTGCGGATAGTCGACCGGCGTCGAGTCGTGCGTTCCAAAGTCGAGTATCTCGTGACCGCGATCCCGGAGTATCTGCCCGATACGATCCTTGTATTCGAAACCGGCGTGATCCGCGCCAAGAGCGATTTTCATCGTTTCATTCACATCCTACGGGTGACCAACGTGGTGCGGTCGAAGCTCGGACGCCGATGAAGCTTGCTTGCGCGAGCGGTTCGTTTCACCGCGATATCGAACGCGGCGAACTCACGCAACTCGAGTTCTTGGATCTCTGCGCGCGCGAGCTCGCTTGCGACGGCGTCGTCTTAGACGTGCGGCATTTTCCGCGAACCGACGACGACTACCTCGCACAAATCAAGAAGATGGCCGCCGACCGGGGACTCTCGATCGCGGCGCTCGCCGATGCCGCCTTCTTTTCCGCAACACCGGAGCGGATGGACGAGCTCCTCGCACGCGCCGTCGCGCTCGGTGCGCCCTTGATTGCCGCGCCGTTGGCGCGTGAGACCGAAACGTCGTGGAGCGAGCAGCTCGGGCGGCTCGGAACCGCTACTTCGCTGGCGAAAGAGCGCAACGTCACCCTCGCGCTTCGTAACGCCGCGGAAACGTTCGCGGCGACGACGCACGATTGCAAGCGCGTCGCAAAAGAGACCGATTCGGCCTGGCTGCGGTTCGGCCCCGAGCCGGCGCATCTCGACGCGGCGAGCGATCCCCGCTTGCTCGCACCGAACAGCGTCTTGCTCTGGAGCGACGTCGCCGAGAGCGAACGCTCGATCGCCGAAACCATGACGATCTTCGGCGCCTTTCGCGGGCACCTTACGATCGAAGATTCATCCGGGAACGCGACGGCCGCCGGTTTGGCCGCGTCGATCCAAGGCTGGCGAGCGGCAATACTCAACCACAACTAGCGTCTTGCGTGCGAGGGACGAACCTGCGTCTCGCAGGTGGGTGCGGCCCGGGCGCCGGGCCAGCAGGCATTTCGCCCAAGCCGGTCCGTCGTATCCGGAGCTGATGCTCCCTAGGTCAAATAAAGCGGTTCGGTACCTACGCGCGCTGCGCGCTAACCGCAGTCGAGCCACTCTACCGTACCACCGCAGTCAAGCAGCCGCCGAGCCGGGGAAGGCGGTCTGCGCGGTTGAAAGCGAGGCCCGTGCTCTCCGTCTCCGTCACGCCCATCGAGCTGCCGCTTCACCATCCCTTCACGATCGCGCGCGGGGAAGAGCTCGTCGCGCAGACCGCGATCGTCCGAGTGAAGACGCGCGAGTTCGAGGGAGTCGGGGAAGCGACCCCGATCGAGCGGTATGGCGAATCGGTCGCAAGCGTCGTGGCCTACTTCGAATCGCACGCATTAGACTCGGAGAATCCCTACCATCTCGAAGCGCTGCTCCACGCAGGTATCCCGCCGGCGGCTCGCGGCGGGCTCGATTTAGCGTTGCACGATCTCATCGGCAAAGAACTCGGGAAACCGCTCTACGCACTGCTCGGTCTCGACCCGGCGGCAACGGCGACGACCTCGTTCACGATCGGCATCGCCGATCCCGAGACGACCCTGCAAAAACTCGCCGAGGCGCGCGACTTTCCGATTCTCAAAATCAAACTCGGCCGGGGCACGCTCGCCGAACAGGTCGCAACGATCGCCGCGATTCGCGAGCGTTACGGCGGCACGCTTCGCATCGACGCTAACGAGGGTTGGAACGTCGAGGACGCGGTCGCGATCTTACGCGAACTGCAGCGGTACGAGATCGAGCTCTGCGAACAACCAGTTCCGGCCGGAAGCCCGCACGAGCTGCGGGCGATTCGAGAACGCGTGCGGATTCCGATCGTCGCCGACGAGGACGCACACGTGGCGAGCGATCTTCCCGCGCTCGCGGGCTGCGTCGACGGCGTGAACGTCAAGCTTGCGAAGACGGGCGGCATTCGGGGCGCTCTCGCGATGATCCACACCGCCCGCGCGATGGGAATGAAGGTAATGCTCGGGTGCATGGTCGAGAGCGCGATCGCCGCGACGGCGGCCGCACATCTCTCGCCGCTCGCTGACTGGGCCGACATCGACGGACCGCTGCTCATTGCGCGCGATCCATTCGACGGCGTCCGCTACGACCGCGGCAAGCTGCTGCTCCCCGCCGCACCCGGGCTCGGCGTGCGCGAAGCGGCCGCCGCATGAATCGCCGGTACGCAATCCTCGCACTCGAACGGTTCGCAACCGACGCGAAGACCGCCCATGGCGTCATCGCCTACGGTGCCGACGAGGTGGTCGCCGTGATCGATCCGGCAAGTGCCGGCCGGCGCGTGCGCGACGTGCTCCCATATCTCGACAGCGACGCGCCGATCGTCGGCAGCCTCGGAGAGGCGCTGCAACTCTCTCCGACCGCGTTGTTGATCGGCACCGCGCCCAAAGGTGGCGGGCTACCGCCGGCATGGCGCGGTGTGGTGCTCGAAGCGATTGCCGCGAAACTCGAGATCGTCAGCGGACTGCACGAGCTGCTCGATCGCGATCGCGAGTTCCGCGTTGCCGCCCGTGCTGCCGGAACAACCATTTGGGACGTCCGCGAGCCTCCAGACGTGCCGCTCTTTTGCGGCGACGTCTATGGAATCGCCGCTCCCGTCGTGCTAACGGTCGGCAATGACTGCGCGGTCGGGAAGATGACGGTCTCGCTCGAGCTCGTGCGTGCCGCCAACGCCGCCGGTAAAAACGCGCGTTTCGTTCCGACCGGTCAGACCGGTGTTTTGATCGCCGGCTGGGGCATCTCCGTCGATCGGGTCATCTCAGATTTTGCAGCCGGCGCGGCCGAACAGCTCGTGCTTTACGCCGTCCGCGAGGGCGCCGACTGCATCGTCGTCGAGGGGCAAGGTGCGATCAACCACCCCGCATACGCACCGGTGACGCTTGCACTGATGACGGGGTGCGCGCCAGATGCGCTCGTCCTGGTCTGCGATCCGCGCCGCGCGCAGATCGAAACGTATCCGACGCCAACGTTGAGTTACCGCGAATCGATCGCAATCCACGAAGCGCTGCTCGAGACGGTCAAACCGGCGAAGGTTATCGGCATCGCGCTCAACACCCAGGGTCTCGCCGACGACGAGGCCCGAACCGAGATCGAGCGCGCGCGTGACGAGACCGGATTGCCCGCTACCGATCTCGTTCGATTCGGCGCGCGGGATTTCTACGCGGCGATCGCTCCGCGCATCGTCAAGCGTCCGGCGCGAACCGCCGCCGCACCCTAGTTGAACGCATTGCGCTGGATCGCGGCGGCGCTCGCGATTGCAACGATCGCTTGCGGGTGCGCGCGACCGGCCGCGCCGGGGCGCGGCGAGCATAACGCCTGGACGGTTCCCGGGGTCCTGCGCCTCGGCGAAGACGAGGAGCCCGACAGCCTCAACCTCATGTACGCGCACACCAGCGCCGCCGACACGATCTCGGGATTGCTCTTTTCGTTTCTGCTGCGTTACGACGCGCGCGGCGACTACGTCCCCGACCTCGCGACGCAGGTACCGACGATTAGTAACGGCGGCATCAGCCGCGACGGGACGCGAATCGTCGTCCACTTGCGCCGCGGCGTCGTCTGGGCCGACGGCGCCCCGCTGACCGCGGCCGACTGGATCTTCACCTATCGCGCCGTTATGAATCCGGCAAATAACGTCAAGACGCGCTACGGATGGGATGCAATCGCATCGGCGATCGCGCCGGACCCTTACACCATCGAGATTCGGCTCAAACGCCCGAACGTCGGCGTGCTCGGCATCCTGGCGATGGGCGGCGCCGGATATGCTCCGATGCCTGCGCATCTGCTTTCACGGCTGCCGAATCTCAACAACGCCGCCTTCAACGCGCAGCCGTTATCCAGCGGCCCCTACACGCTCAAAGAGTGGAGTCACGGATCGTCGCTCGTTTTCGTGCCGAACCCGCGCTACTTTCGCGGCGCACCGAAGCTCAAAGAAGTGATTTGGAAGGTCGTTCCCGACGTCAATACGCTGGCGAACCAGCTCTCCACGCACGAGATCGACCTCTACCCCAACGTGGCACCGAATGCAATCGCGCGGCTCGGAAGCATCGCGGGTATTCGCATCGACCGACGATTGATCGCCGACTGGCGTCATCTCGGCATCAACCTGAGCCGCCCCCAGCTCGCCGATGTGCGCGTGCGCCAAGCCATCGCCGAAGCGATCGATTGGCGGCGTATCGAAGATACCGTCTTTCACGGAGTCGACCGGCTCGCGGTCTCCGATATCTTCCCGGAGTCGTGGGCCGCCCCGTCGCTGCCGCCCTATCGTTACGATCCCGCCGATGCGAAGCGTCTCCTCGCGCAGGCCGGCTGGAAATCCGGCGCAGATAGCGTCCTCCGCAAGGGGACGCTGGAAATGCGCTTGACCATCTACGCGACGAACGGCCATCAGGAGAATACCGAGTCGCAGGTATTGATTCAAGCGATGTTGCGCGCGGTCGGCATCGACGTCGAGATTCGTAACTATCCCGGCAGCTATCTCTTCGCGATGGACGGCCCGCTCTACACGGGCAAGTACGATCTGGAATGGTCGATCGAGACGAACGGACCCGATCCCGACAACTCGGGCAGCTGGAACGGGGCCTTCATCCCCCCACGCGGCGCCAACACCTCGTGGCTGAACGATCCAATCGTGAACGCGACGAGCGCGGCGGCGGCGAGCACCTTCGACGTGGCCGCTCGAAAGCGGCTCTACCAACGCGAGGAAGAGCGTATCCGCGAGCTGGTGCCCGCGGTCTTCTTTAGCTGGCGCATGAACTACACGGCGATGAACGACGACGTCAAGAATTACGTTCCCGCGGCGTACATCGGCGACAGCTGGAACGCGTGGGAATGGAAGATTTGAGCGAGCGCGCCTTCGCGCAGGCGCTGCGCGTGCGCGAGTCCGTGTCGCTATTCTTCGAGCCCACCCGCAACGGCGTGCTGAGCTGGAACACGCACGCCGAGAGCGGTCGCCTCGCTTTCCGGCTCTTGCGCGCGCGACAACCGGGCAGTGATTGGCTCGACCACACGGAGTGGCGGCCGGGGGGTGCAAAGTCATTCAGTCCCGATCACGAGGGCACGCACGTCGACGTCGACGTCGTTGTGGCGGTGCAGCCCTTCGACGGCATCGAAGTCCGCGCGAGCGACGTCGAGTTCGAGCTCGTCGCGTTCTCCTCGCCGGTGCGCGCGCGCTCCTCGCTGCCATATGCACGCGACGCACTCATCCTCGACGTGCCGGCGCGATCCCAGTACGACGGCGCCGGAAGCGAACGCGGCTGGTGCAGCCCAGCCGCTCTTTCGATGATCCACGCTTTTCACGGCATCGACCACTCCGTCGCGCAGACCGCGCGTGCGGTCTTCGACCGCGCCTATAACGGCACCGGAAACTGGGCCTTCAACGTTGCGTACAGCGGGAAGCTCGGGTTTCGCGGGGTCGTCGCGCACCTGTGCAATCTCGACCACGCGCAGCGCCTGATCGAGCGAAATCTGCCGCTCGCAATCTCGTACTCGTGGAGCGACGGCGAACTTCCCGGCGCGCCGCTCGCGCACTCCGACGGGCATCTCGTCGTCCTCTGCGGCTTCACACACGACGGCGATTGCGCTATCAACGATCCGGCCGCGCCGCACGTGCGCGTCGTATATCCGCGATCGGCGATCGAACGAATCTGGCAGCGCAACGAAGGCGTCGCCTACGTCGTCGCACCGGTCGGCATCGAATACGCCGACGTGCTTTGAATGGATCTAGAGCGAATACAAACGGCGGTCGTCCGCTGTACGCGCTGCCCGGAGCTGCGCGCCTATGCGGCAGAGGTCGCGCGCGAGCGCAAGCGCGCGTATCGTGAGTGCGTCTATTGGGGCCGTCCCGTTCCGGCCTTCGGCGATCCACAAGCGCGGGTGATGCTCGTCGGTCTTGCCCCCGGCGCGCACGGCAGCAACCGAACCGGACGTCCCTTCACCGGCGACGCGTCGGGGGCTTTTCTCTATCCGGCGCTCTACCGCGCCGGCTTCGCCTCGCAACCCAACGCTATCGACCGTAACGACGGCCTGCAACTTCGCGACTGCCTGATTACCGCAGCGGTTCGCTGTGCGCCGCCGAAGAACAAGCCCACACCGGCAGAGCTTCGTAACTGCATGCCGTATCTGCTCGAAGAGTTCGACGCACTGGGCCACTTGCGCGTCATGGTCGGGCTAGGAGCGGTGGCCTTCGCGTCGATTCTGAAAGTGCTGCACGAACGCGCTTTTGCGCTCGACCCCGCTCGCCGACTTTTCTCGCACGGCGCGGAACTCACCGCGACGAAGGGACGACGCTCGATCGCCGTCATCGCTTCGTATCATCCGAGCAGGCAGAACACGAATACCGGAAAGCTCACCGTTGCGATGTTCGACCGGATCTTCGCGCGTGCAAATCAGGTCCTGTCGGAGTAGTAGGACGCGAGAATGCCGAAACGAACGCAGCTTATGAGGGAGCCTTCACACATTATGAAAAGTTTTAGCCGCTTGCTCGTGGCGGTCGTGCTTGTTGGACTTGCAATCGTTCCACGAATCGCGCACGCGCAGGAGAGCCCGGCATCGCCGAGTCCGGCATCGCCGGTGCCGGCCGTAACGCCGGCCCCGGCCGTAACGCCGCAGCCCACGTTTATGGACCGTCAGTACGATGGAAGCACGCACATTATGGTGGCCCCGTACATTTGGGGCCCGACCGTAAAGGCAAACTACCAATTCTCGATCCCACGGCTGCCGCGTCGCGGGGGAACCGCGCAGGCCTCTACCGTCGGCGGGAGCACCGTCCTCGTCGGGCCGAGCGATTATCTTCCGAAGCTCAACACAGCCGGCATGCTCGCGTTTGACGTCAGAAAGGGCGACGTCGACGTCTTCGGCGACGGAATCTACATCAATGCGTCGACGACCGCGACGATCGCGACGCTCGTCCAGGGGCCAAAGGGACACATAAAGATTCCCGTGACCATCGACGCTGCGGCGCATTTGACGACGGCGATTTGGGAACTTGCCGCAGGTCTCACGATCGCCCATGGCCACAACGCCGATGCCAGCGGGTTTATCGGCGTACGCGAATTTCCAATCGATCTCAATGCCGACTATAACGTGACCATCTCTAAGCACAACATCGTCTCCCCGACCGGAACGATCGCAACCTCGGACAGCACCAACGACGTCATCTTCGGAATTCGCGGAAGAGCGTTTTTTAACGATCATTTCTACGCGACCTATTACGGCGACTTCGGCACGGGAAGCAACAACCAAACGTGGCAGGCATACGGCGGAGCCGGTTACGCATTCCCGCACGGTCAAACGCTCGTGGCGCTCTGGCGCACGATCGATTACAACGCATTTCCTCCGGGAGCAAACGTGCAAAAATTCGACCTGAGCGGCCCGCTGCTTGGCTACACGTTCAATATTTAGAAGGCGGATCGCTCACACGTGAATGAACGATCGCAACGCCGAGACCGCAAACGCCAGCGACGATAGCGTAACGATCGCGGTTACGATCCACCCCGCGCAGATCAGGGGCGTCCCGATTGGGCGCCCCCGCATCGTGCCGGCATTCCGCGCTACCATCAGCATCAACGCGAGCGTCAGCGGCGTCGCGATACCCGCGGCTACCGAAACCCAGTAGAGCAGCGCCATGGTGGGAATGGGCACCAAGGCGAGGGCGGCCGCGACCGCGAGCGACCCAAAAACGCCTCCGTAAAAGAGCCACGCCTCACGCGGCCGCAACGTCAGACTCGCCGGTTTCGCGTACGTCTGCGCGATCACGTAGCCATTGGTCGCAGCGATGACCGGAATCGCGATCGCCGCCGAGGCGAGAAGGCCGATTCCGAAGAGCGCCTGGTCGAACCCGCCTGCCAGCGGGCGCAGCGCCGCGGCGGCGTCGGCGGCGTTTCGGATCGGCAAGTGGTGCTTTCCGACGGTCGCCGCCGTCGAGATCAGAACGAAGAGAAAACTCGAGCCCGCCACGCACATTCCGAGCGCCGCATCGGCGTTGATCGAAGGCAGTTCGGAGAGTAGCGGTCGCCGTTCCGCCACCTCGATCGATTCCCAGACGTAGACGTAGCTGGTCAGCGTCGTACCGAGCAGCGCGATGGCGCCGGTAAGAAATAGCGGTGAGAAGGTGAGGTGCGGAACGACGATGCCGTGCAGCACTGAGCCCCAATCCGGCCGTGCGTAGATGGCGCTAGCGACGTAGCACAAAAAAACAAGCGTACACGATGCGAGGATTCGCTCGATGCGCAGGTACGATTTCGTAGCGAGGATCCACCCGATCGCGGCGACGAGCGGCAGAACGAACCAATAGAACGGCGGACCGACGAGCAGCGTCAACGCTTGCGCGCCGGCCTGCACGTCGGCGGCCAACGTCGCGAGACCGATCGCAACTATCGCGACGGCCGCTGTTGCGGCGACGCCTCGTCCGTACGTCCGCGCGATGGCCTGCTGTACGCTGCTCTGCGAGAGTGCCGCCACCGATGCCGCAATCGCTTGAACCACGGCGAGCATCGGAAGGAGCAAGACGACGAGCCACGCCAGGCCGTAGCCCGTTGCGGCACCGACCACGGCGAGCGAGCCGACGGTCGTCGGATCGTTCGCGGACGCGCCCGAAACGAGCCCCGGCCCGAAGCCGCGGATAAATCCGCGCTTCGACGCCGCGCGCCCGCGGCTAGACACGGAACTGGTAATCGTGCTTCAAGAGCCGAATCATTACATAGAACAAGAACGCCGTGCTGATGCCGAAGAGCAGCATTCCGTCGCCGGCCTCCGCCGCTCCCATCATCCGCCATTCACCCAAAGGGACGAGCCCCGAGGCGCCGCGCGTCGTCATCGAATCGAGCGAATACAGCACCGAATCGGCCGGAGATGAGAAGGCGCCGAGTCGCAAATACGCGACCGCCCAGACCATCGACTCGGTCGCGTGCAGGAACGCCAGCCACAGCGCAACCGCGACGATAGCGACGATGATGCTCGCGGTGTTGCGCTGAACTCGAACTCGCCGCCGTTCGATCGTGTTTCCGATGACGACGACGCCGGTAACGTGCAGTGCGATCGTGATCGCGACGAGCGCCAGACTCCAGCCCCAGTTCGCACTCCACGCGCCCCAGCCGTGCGTTGCCGCGAACACCGTGGTTTACGTCAATCCATCGCGCATCGAAAGCCGATGTGCGACATACCCGTATCGACCATCTGCGGCGAACGCGCCGCGGGCCGGAAGCGCAAACAATAGCTCGGCGAGCAGAGAAACGATCCACCTTTGAGAACCTTGCGCGGAATGCGGATCTCCGGCTGGCAAGGGTCGTAGCTACGCTCGCGCACGTCGCCGGCACAACACGGCGATTCGATTGCGCTGCGGTCGCTCACGAACCAGTCCGAGGTCCATTCCCATACGTTTCCGGCCATATCGTAAAGGCCGTACGCGTTGGGCGCAAAACGGCCGCCCGGCATCGTACCGGGGCCATGCTTCGCCGTGCTCCTCCATGGGAAATCACCTTGCCACGTGTTGGCGGCAGGCTTTCCGTCCGGCTCCATCTCGTCACCCCAGACGAAATCTTTTCCGTTGAGTCCTCCCCGTGCGGCGAACTCCCATTCCGCCTCAGTCGGCAAGCGCTTTCCCGCCCAACGCGCATACGCTTCGGCGTCCTCGTAGGCGACGTGTACGACCGGATGGTCGGGCTTCGAATCGATCGAGCTCCCCGGACCGTATGGATGCTTCCAAGACGTGCCCGGAACCCACGACCACCACTGCGAGAAGTCGCGTAAGTCGACCGGCCCGGGCGTCATGTGAAAGACCACCGACCCCGGCACGAGATTCTCGGGCGGCGCGCCCGGAAAATCGGCGGGGTTCGGCGGACGCTCCGCAACGGTCACGTAACCGGTTTGCCGGACGAACTTGGAATACTCGACGTTCGTGACGGTATGGGACGCGATCGAGAAGGCATCGATCCGCACGTCGCGCGGAGGTCCTTCCTCGGGATAGAACCGGTCCGAACCCATTTTAAAACTTCCGCCTTCGATGCGAACGAGACCATTTCGCGCGCTAACGTTCATGCTTGGCTATGGTAAACCCAACGGTTCTCAAGGCGCAAGGAAAGGCTCGATGTTAAGCTTTTAACGGTTTTTTTACGCCAGGTGAATCGGATTGCGTCTGTGAACCCCTAAGCCCCCATTGACTCCGCGCAGAGGGAGTATCTCACAAAGGGAGGTCCGCGACGAATGCCTGCCAAGAAACCGAATATCCTCATCCTTTGGGGCGACGACATCGGCATCTGGAACATCAGCAAGTTTAGTAACGGCATGATGGGTTACCGGACGCCGAACATCGACCGCGTCGCTAACGAAGGTGGGCTCTTTACCGATTACTATTCGCAGCAGAGCTGCACCGCCGGACGAGCCTGCTTCATCACGGGGCAGAACCCGATCCGCACCGGCCTCACGAAAGTCGGCATGCCCGGCGCCACCGTCGGCCTGCAAGCCGAAGATCCGACCATCGCCGAGTTGCTCAAGCCGCAAGGGTACGCCACCGGCCAATTCGGCAAGAACCATCTGGGCGACCGCAACGAATTTCTACCAACCGTGCATGGCTTCGATGAGTTCTTCGGCAACCTTTATCACCTCAACGCCGAGGAAGAGCCCGAACTGCCCGATTATCCGAAAGATCCGAAGTTTAAAGCGATGTTCGGTCCGCGCGGCGTGCTGCATTGCGTTGCAACCGACAAAGACGACCCGACCGTGGACCCGCGCTGGGGGCGCGTCGGAAAGCAGACGATCGAAGACACCGGGCCGCTCACCAAGAAGCGCATGGAAACCGTTGACGAGGAGATCACGGCGAGGGCTCTCGCGTGGATGGAGGCGCAGGCCAAGGCCGACAAGCCGTTCTTCCTCTGGTACAACTCGACGGCCATGCACTTTCGAACGCACGTTGCCGAAAAGAACCTCGGCAAGAGCGGTCAGGATCCGTACAGCGACCGCATGGTGGTGCACGACGAGCAGATCGGCATGATGCTCGACAAGCTCGACGAGCTCGGCATCGCCGACAATACGATCGTCATGTACTCAACCGACAACGGACCCGAAAACGACTCGTGGCCGGATGGGGCCAATACGCCGTTCCGCGGGCAGAAGGACTCCAACTGGGAGGGCGGCTGGCGCGTGCCGTGCTTCATCCGTTGGCCCGGCACGATCAAACCCGGTTCGGTCTACAACGGCATCGTTTCGCACATCGACATGTGCCCGACGCTGGTGGCCGCTGCCGGCAATCCCGACGTCACCCAGCAACTGCTCGATGGGTGCAAGGTGGACGGCAAGAAGTTCCACGTCCATCTCGACGGGTACAACCAGATTCCGTATTTCTCGGGTCGAGTTGCTGAGAGTCCGCGGAACGCGGTCGTCTACTTCAGCGATGATGGTGACGTTATCGCGGTGCGTGTCGGCGACTGGAAGTTCAACTTGTCGGTTCAACGCGCCAATACGATGCAACAGTGGGCCGAACCGTTCATCAAGCTGCGGTTACCGCATATCGTCAGCTTGCGCCGCGATCCATTCGAACGGGCCGATTTCAACTCGAACACGTACTTCGACTGGATGGTCGATCACGTGCCTCAGATGTACATGATGCAAGCGGTGATCGCGGGACAGATCGCAGACTTCGAAAAGTTCCCGCCACGACAGAAGCCCGCCTCGTTCAACCTGGACGCCGTTATGGAACAGGTAAAAGCTCCGCACGGATAAGGACGTAGTTGGTGGCTTTTACGAGAGCCATCCCTATCCGCCGCCGGCGGACGACGTGGATGCGTACCGGCGCGCCTGGGACGAAAACCGCAAGCGCGCCGATTCGCATCTCTTCTGGCCGCACGAGCCGTACCGCGATGACCGAAGCATACTCGTCGCCGGCTGCGGCACCAAACAGGCGGCGCACTATGCGGTACGGTGGCCGCGTGCCCGGATCGTAGGCATCGACGTCAGCGAGACGAGCATCGCCTTCGAGCGAGAACTCAAGCGCGAGCACGGACTGCACAACCTCGAACTGCACCCGCTCCCCATCGAGCGTGCGGCCGAACTCGGGCAAGAATTCGATCAGGTCGTGTGCACCGGCGTGCTCCATCATTTGGCCGATCCGGATGCGGGGCTAGGAGCGCTGCGCGACGTGCTCGCTTCCGACGGAGCGATGCACCTGATGGTCTACGCGCCCTACGGACGCGCCGGCATTTACATGCTCCAAGAGTACTGCCGGCGTCTGAACGTCGGTTGGGGCGACGGCGAGATCGGCGATCTGGTCGCGAGCCTTAAGGCGCTCCCCGCAGAGCATCCGCTCGTGCCGCCCTTGCGCAACTCGCCGGACTTTGCAACACGTGCCGGCGTAGCCGACGCGCTGCTCCATCCGCGTGACCGGTCGTACTCCGTGCCGCAGTTGATCGAGTTCGTCGAGCGCGCCGGAATGGTCTTCGAACGCTGGATTCGTCAAGCGCAGTACTTACCGGATTGCGGCGCGATCGCGACAACGCCTCACGCGGCCCTGTTGGCGAAGCTACCCGTGCGAGACCAATATGCTGCGATGGAACTCTTTCGCGGTACGATGACCCGGCACGCGTTCATCTGCCGCCGAGCGGGTCGACCGCAGCCCGATGCACCTATCGCCGGCAACGAATGGTTGGAGTACGTTCCGCTTCGCCTGCCCGATACGATCGCGGTGCGCGAGCGTTTACCTCCCGGCGCCGTCGCCGTGCTGATCAACCGGAATCACATATACACCGACCTCTACATGCCGGTCGACGCTTGCGAAGAACGCATGTGGTGCGCAATCGACGGGGTGCGCACGGTTGGCGAGATCGGAGCGACCGTCGGCGACCACGCCGCCCAGATCTTCTTCCGCAATCTCTGGCTGTGGGATCAGATCGTCGTCGATACGTCGCGATGCCACTGAGATAGTAGAGCGAGCTTCCGCAGTGGAGGCTCGCTCGTTTCGGCGCTGTGTTGGTTACGAGCCGGCGTGCGCGGCCATCGCCTTTTCGATTCGTTCCTTGACCTCTTCGAGATTAAACGAGGCGCCCTTTTGCATCGGCGGAAACTCAATCGCCGTCTGGGCGAGCTTGCCCACCACTTCTTGCACCAGCACGAAACGCCAGAACTGATAGACGAAAAAATGATAATAGTTCAGCGATCCGCTTATGCCGGTTCGTTCGAACGGGTCGAGCCGAAGGTTGGTGAGTAGCGGCCAATCGACTTTGACCGTCCCACCGAGCCACCCACCGGGCTGATCGATGAACCGATACTTGTAGTCGTTGACGCGCACCGCGCCCAGCGTACCCTCGGCAAAGTAGAAGATCTCGTGCCGGTTCGACGGTCCTTTTCCGGTAATGACATTCGTTTGATCGTATCCGTCGAGATGCACTTTGTACGTACGGTCGCCGAGCTGCTTGCCTTTCTTTAGCTCGTCGATGATGTTTGGGTTTCCCGCTGCGGCAACGAACGTTGGGAACCAATCCATGCCCGAGAAGATTCCGTTCTCAACCTTTCCCGTCGGCACCTTACCGGGCCATCGCACGATGCAGGGTGAGCGGAAGCCACCCTCGAGCACGGTTCCTTTGCCGCCGGCGAAGGGCGTTTGGCCGCCGTCGGGCCAGGTGAAGTTCTCGGTACCGTTGTCCGTTGTGAAAATCACGATCGTATTATCCGCGAGGCCGTCGTCGTCGAGTTTCTTCATCACACTTCCGACGATGTCGTCGAGCTGCGCCATTCCGGCCTCCGATTCCGACCAGCCGTTATCGGGCGTCCGCATCTTCTGGTACTTATCGGAGAGGTGCGTCACCACGTGCATGCGCGTCGGATTGAGCCACACGAAGAACGGCTTCTTGTCGGCCTCCGCCTTGTCGATGAACTGCAACGCATGGTCGAGGATCTCGTCGTCGACGGTTTTCATGCGCTCCGGGTAGAGCGTGCCGGCATCTTCGATCCGCTGCTTGCCGACTTTTCCCCACCGCGGGTCGACGGTCGCATCGTCCTTGTCGGTCGCCCAGCTATGGAGCATGTTGCGCGGACCGATCTTATCTTTGAGCCCCTGCGGATAGTTCGGGTGTGCCGGGTCCTCCATCGCATCGAGGTGATAAAGATAGCCGAAGAACTCGTCGAAGCCATGCAGCGTCGGCAGATATTGGTTGAGATCGCCGAGGTGGTTCTTACCGAATTGTCCCGTGGCGTATCCCATCGACTTCAGAGCCGTGGCAATCGTCGGCGCTTCGTCGGGCATACCGACCTTCGCGCCGGCTTGACCGACCGTGGTTAGTCCGGTGCGGATCGGGAGCTGACCGGTAATGAAATTCGCGCGACCGGCGGTGCAGCTCGCTTCGGCGTAGTAATCGGTGAAGCGCATCCCCTCGGCCGCAAGGCGGTCGAGGTTCGGCGTGCGGCTCGCCATGATTCCCTGATGGTACGCGCCGATATTAAACCAACCGATATCGTCGGCCATGATCGCGACGATATTAGGTTGCGTAGGCATCCTGCGTTCCTTTCCTTACGTTAAGACGCTGAAGATGTTTAGCCGGGTCAGGATCCGGTATCACCGTAGATGAGTGCCGTTTTCGTCGTCCCTTCCGAAAGGTAATCGCTCAACGGCACCTGCAGGGCTTTGAAAAACTCATCGGCCGCTCGTTGTCCCTTCTCTTCTTTTTCGTCTCCGTCGCGAACGCGGGTCGAGAATCCGAACTCCGCCACGAGGGGCTCGAACCGGTCGGGGACCGGCCTCGCCCAAAGGGCGAGGCTTGCTCGAGCGGTGACGCCGTGTCCAAACGAGAGATTGCCGAGCGTTGACTCGATCTCGAAAACCTTCGCGCCGGCGACGATCGAAAGCGTTTCGTCCATGTTCAAGCCCACGGTGGCGAGGTGCGGAAGCGCTGAAGCGAGGCGCGAGAGTGGAAACTCGACGTTGACCTCCGGGTACTCGACGATCACGTTGTTAGAGAAGATGCTCTCCATCGTGCCCGGGCGGCTGCCGCGAATCAGCTCTTCTTTAAACTTCTTGCGCTGCAGCTTCGTAAACGTCGTGTTCGTATCGAACGCTGCGGCCTTTTCGTACTCCGGCGCTCGGCATTTGAACGTGAGCTCCCAGCTTTCATCGGGCCACCCCCCTTGGCGGATTTGCCGGATGCGGAAGATCAGCTTGTTCTTACGTAGATCTTGGTTCTTCGTATCGTAAAACTGCACGATTCGCAGCTGCGAGTCGATCGCGTCAACAGGGTCGTAATGCACGCCCAGCTTCGTCGCGGTCTTTTCCAGCAGCTCGTTGAATGCCAGCAGCGCGCGCCGGTTCGGAAACTTCTCGGGCTTGAGAAGAAGCTTGAACTCTCGATGCGTCACGAGCGATCCCGGTTGGGACTGCTCCGTTACCTTCGACATACCGACCCTTTCACGATTTGGAATCGAACTCGCCGCGCAGGCCTTCGCCTAGCTTCTTGCGCGTCTTCTCGCCGATCGTAAGCTCGGCCGGCTCCCACGGCTCCCATTCCTCCCAGCCCAACGCCTGCGAGGTCAAGCGAAACCCAAACCCGACGAAGAACGCGACGGCCGTCGACGGGATCAGCGACATTCCGAAGACCTGATTGCAAACAAGGTACGCAATCGCGGTCAAGCCCGCCGCGGTAACGAAGAACTCGCCGCGGACGAGCTGCTTCGGTATCACGTTGCAGGCAACGTCGATGATCCACCGGCCGGCCGTCGTCGCGATAATGCCGATGAGCACCGCCGCCCCGTAGCCCAGATGAGCGGCCAGCGCCGCTTGCGCTCCGACGATTGCATACCACGGCAGCGAGAAGGCGGTCATGAACTGGAAGAGGCCGTCCTTGAAGCGTAGCTCGGTGCCGTAGTCGACCATCAGCGCGATCGCGGCGGCAATGAGGCAGAGAATTAAGTACCACGGGTTGATCAACGGCGAGGGAACCTTGTTCACTAAGACGTCGCGTACTATCCCGCCGCCGATTCCGCCCGCGTACGCAAGAATAACCACCCCGATCACGGTGAAATGCTTGTAGTGGTCGGGACGACGCGCCAGCAACGCGCCGTTGAAGGCGTTGGTCGTGGCCGCAATGAGCGAGATGTAGTCGATGGCGTTGAGCTTGTCGAAACCAAACTCGGATAAGATTAGCGGCGTCATGCGACATCGGCCCGTGCAGTACGCGTGAAATAGATGCCGAAGATCGTCGTGATAAGGAACTGAATCAGGAAATACGTCAGCACGGTCGCAGCGACCAGCTTGTCGCTAAAACTCGCCGTGGCAATCAACGCCCCGAGACCGATGTTCCGCAGGGTCGTCCCGATCGCCAGCACCCGCCGGTCCTCTCTGGCCGGTGCGCCGAAGAGCCAACCGGTGCCCATCGAGAGCAGCGTCAAACAGAGCATCGCCCACATGCCGTTTGAGCCGTAGACCGACGCCACGCCATGCACCAATGCCGGCGCGAGCAGCGCGATGAGCCCGACCGCCGACGCGAAGAAGACGAACTGGAGCGGCCGGGCCAGCCGCTGCGCCGAACCGGGCGCGAGCGCACCCACCACGATCCCCGCCAGGAGCGGGAGCAACTGGAAGAGCACCAGCGTCAGCACGAACCGGGCCATCGGCAAGTCGGCCTTTGCGGCGGTCGGCATCACCAGCGCCGCCGTCACAGGCACCGTCACGATCGATAACAGCGGAAGCATGAACGCGAGCGCGACCGCAAAGCCGAGCCTTCCGCCGCGTTTTCTGACCGAGGCGAGAACGAACGGAACGCCGGGCGCAATCGCCATCAACAAGAACCCGGTGGCAACCTGCGGCGGGAGCCGAAACAGCTTCGCTAAGAGCACGCCGAGCAGCGGGACGACGATGAAGTTCGCCAGCAGCGCGCGCCCGAGCAAGCCGACATTACGAAGCACGGCCTTTAGGTGGTCGCGATCGACTTGGATCCCGGCACCGAAGGTCAGCGACACGAGCATGATCGCCGCGAGAAGCCGCTCCCAGTTCATCTGCAGACGCGCTCCGCGCTCGGCTCGGTCATATCACGGCTCTTTTTTTGAATACGAGCAAAAACCTTGAAAGGCTTGTCCGGGCTTTAGAGTGTAGCATTTGGCAGGCAGGTCGTCTAGAAGCCCCGATCTCCTGTTAAGGACGGTTCGTGATCGCCGAATTCAACGCGTAGATGCTCGAAACAACAACGGTCGAGCGCGTGGTCGACGCCTTCTCGGTTATCTTCATCTCAGCCCCCGCGTCGGGCTGCCCTCCGCCTAACGCATGAGCGCACAGGCTCCCGGCACTATCGACGAGTCGACGTTACGCGATCCGCTCGAACGTCCCGTCTTCATCGCGTCGGTACTCGTCAACTTTGTATTGATGGGGCTCGCCGTTGCGCTCGTCTTCTATCAGCCGGCCTGGGTAAGAGCCCACCCCGTTCTCGGCAAGGACATCTCGTTTCTACGGGTCCTGGCCATCACCGCGCTCGTGAGTATTCCGCTGCTCGTACTCAACCGCAACCGCCGCGAGGCATCCATTCGTGGAAACTCGGTCCGCGTCTCCGAATCGCAGTTCCCGGAGGTCTACGCCGTCCTGCGCGACCACTGCCGCCGGCTGCGGATGGAAAAGCCTCCCGAGCTCTTCATCTCGAGCAGTTCGATCCAACCCTACTCGCACGCGTTCTCGTCGTGGCGCGAGAATTACATCGTTTTGCACCAGAACGTCTTCGAAATCGACGAGAGCAAGACGATGGACGTCGTCTCTTTCCTAATCGCGCACGAGCTGGGTGCGATTCGTCTCAACCAAACGGCCGTCTGGAACGAAATGCTGCTCACGTATCTCTCGTCGATCAAATGGCTTCGCCATCCGCTCGAGCGCGTTCGTACGTTCTCACGCGACCGCTACGGCGCGACACTCGCGCCGACGGGCTTTCGCGGGCTGCTGATCAACGCAATCGGCCGCCGGCTCATGGACCGCGTCGATCTCGACGATTTTTTCGCGCAGATGCGCAGTTACGGCGGCTTTTGGTCCGGGTTGAACGTCTTCTTCGAGGCACAGCCGCAGGTGTTGTCGCGCTTACGCAGGCTCCGCCGAGCCGGGTACCGCTACCTACCACCGTCCTAGCGGGGGTCGGGCCGGCTCTCCAGACGCAAACCTAAATCGCGTAGCAATCCGGCGGGAACGGCGCTCGGCGCGTCCATCATCACGTCTCGCGAGACTTGGTTCTTCGGAAAGGCCGTCACTTCGCGCAGGTTCTCTTCGCCGCAGGCGATCATCACGATGCGATCGATGCCCAGGGCCATACCGCCGTGGGGCGGCGCGCCGTACTCGAGCGCACGTACGAAGAACCCGAATCGATCCTCCACTTGCTCCGGCGTGAGACCGAGCATCTCGAAGATCTTGCGCTGCTCCTGCGCTTTGTGAATGCGGATCGAGCCCGATCCGAGTTCGTAGCCGTTGAGCACCATGTCGTAGTGTTGCGCGCGCATCTCCGTCGGCGCTCGATCGATGAGCTCCCAGTCACCCGGAGCCGGCGCCGTGAAGGGATGGTGCGCGGGAATCGGCTCTCCCGTCGCCTCGTCGATCTCCAGGTACGGAAACCCGGTTACCCAGGCGAAGGCGTAGACGTCCGGATCGCGCAGCCCGCAGCGCGATCCGACTTCGTTGCGCATCTTTCCGGCGGCGCCATACGCGACGTCGCGCGCGTCGGCAAAGAGCAAGAGCGCGTCGCCCGTCTGCGCGCCGAGCGCGTCGCGCACGCATTTGATCTGCTCATCGGTCAAAAAGCGCGCGGCCGAAGACTTTACCCCGTCGGCGCCGAGCGCGATCCAGACCATTCCTTTCGCGCCGCACTCTTTCGCGGTCTCGGTCAGCGCGTCGAACTCGCGCCGCGAGAGCGCGGAGCCGCCGGGGTAGCGCAGCGCGACGACCGCGCCGCCGGCTTCGATCGCGGAACGAAAAACGGCGAACTCTGTCCCGGCAAACGTTTCCGAGACGTCGGCCAGCTCGAGACCAAACCGGAGATCCGGCTTGTCGAGACCGTACTTCGCGAGCGCCTCCTGATGCGTCAGCCGCGGAAAGGGCGGCAGCTCGACGTTCATGACCGTTCGCCAGACGTAGCGCATGCACGATTCCATCACGTCGAGCACCTCCTCTTGCGTACAGAACGAGAGCTCGACGTCGAGCTGCACGAACTCGACGAGGCGATCGGCGCGGGGGTCCTCGTCGCGCATGCAACGCGCGATCTGCATGTACTTTCCAAAGCCCCCAATCATTAGGATCTGCTTGAGGAGCTGCGGAGATTGCGGCAGGGCGTAAAAGGTTCCGGGATAGAGGCGGCTGGGAACCAGGTAGTCACGCGCGCCTTCGGGCGTCGATTTGATCATCATCGGCGTTTCGATCTCGAGGAAATCGCGCGAATCGAAGAAATCGCGCATTGCCTTGATGATGCGATGGCGCACGCGAAGGTTGCGCTGCATGCGAGGCCGCCGCAGGTCGAGGTAGCGGTACTCGAGCCGAAGGTTCTCGTCGACGTCTTCGTCGGAGTTGACGTGGAAGGGCGGGACTTGCGAACGGTTCAGCACCTCGAGCATTCCGATGGCCACTTCGATGTCACCGGTAGGCAACCGTGGATTCTCGGTTCCGGACGGGCGCCGCCGGACCGTACCCTGTACTCGCAAGACGTCCTCGTGCCGCAGATGTTCCGCTTGCGCGAAGCTCGGATGCTGCGGATCGAAGACGATCTGCGTGATGCCCTCGTGGTCTCGCAGGTCGACGAAAATCAAGCCGCCGTGATCGCGGCGGCGGTTTACCCATCCGTTCAGCTCGACCGTCGAGCCCTCGTTGACGGCACGCAGCGCGCCGCATGAAACCCTATCCGGCATCGCGCGCCTCTTTGACTCCGGAGACGTAATAATACTGCAGCAAGAGCTCGCGCGCCAGACGGGATCGCTCGGCGCGCCGGTCGATGTACCCGAGCAGGTGCGGTAAGCGCGAGAGTATTGAGTGGGCACCCATGGAGAGCGGCGTCATTCCCAACTTGAGCATGACCTCGAAATCGGGATGCTTGCGGTAGAAGCGTGCGGTCGATCGCCCGGCGAGGCGCATCTTTTCTTTTTGATCCTCATATCCAACATCTTGACAGTGATAGTTCACGGCTTGCGGCTCGTAGAGAATTTCGATGCCCTCGCGCTGCAAACGATACCCCAGTTCCAAGTCTTCGTGACCGTACCCCGTAAAACTCTCATCGAAGCAGCCGGCACGAAGTAGATCCTCGCGCCGCACCGATGCATTGCCGGTGAGAAAGTAGAGCCACGAGAGCTTTTTTCGGGAAGGCGGATGGAGATGCCCGCGCGATTGCGGATGATCGCGCTTGAATGCGTAGTCGGCCAGGTCCTTGACTTGAACTTCGAGCCCGACGACCGCGATGTGCGATCGCTGCCGATGATGGCGCAGGTGCGTGGAGAGCAAGTTCGGCGACGCCAGGATGTCCGCGTCGTTGAAGAGCACGACGGTTCCCCGGGCGGCCGCGATTCCCGCGTTGCGCGCCGCGGCGCGACCGCCGTACGCACCCGGGAGATGGCGAACGTTGGGATGGCGCGAGCGCAGCTCGGCCAGATGTTCCGCGGTGCCGTCGGTCGAGTTGGAGTCGCAGACGAGCAACTCGTATCGCGCCGGCGGCAGATCTTGCTCCAACAACGTCGGCAGCACCGCAGCGAGCGTTGCCAGCCGATCGTACGTCGGGATGACGACGGAGAGTTCCGGCTGCTCAACCATCGATCAAACGAGCGACGCCCCCGACGATTTCGTCGATGAAATGCGCGATCGAGCCGGCATCCTCGCGCGCGGGCTTGCGAACCAGAACGTGCGGCACGCCGTATGGCGACCATTCTTGCGAATTCAAGCGGAAGTAGCGGTGTTCGAAGGCAACGACCGTCGGCCTTCCCACGGCGCTTGCGACGTGCGTCGCACCGGTATCGACCGTGACGACGGCTCGTCCCCGTTCCAACACCGCCGCCCACTGATGAAAGGGTAAGCCGCGCAGAAAGGCGGCGACCGCGAAACTCGCTTCGAACGGCGCCGCAAACTCCTCGCAATCGCTCGCACAGGTGATGACGACCGGCGCGAGCGCGGCGAGCCGCTCGACGATTGCGAGCGTCCCCGCGAGCGTGCTTCCGTCCGAGAACCAGCGGCGACCGAGATGCAGCACGATCGGATCCCCGGGAAGCGCTCGCGCCGACGCGCGGTCCTCATCGGTAACATCCAAACGCAGCGCCGAGACCCGGCGGGTCGCGCCGGCGAGCGCAACCAGATCGAGAAGCTGTACGACTTCGTGCCGGACGACGCGCCGCGGCTCGCGATCGCAGAGCTCGGGGTCGGCTTCCGAGATCATGATACGATTCACGTAGAGCGGCGCGGTGAGGCGGGCAAACCAACGGCGTTCGTAGGTGTACCCAACACGCAGCGGCGCGCGCGTCGCTCCGACGAGCTGTAAATCGACGGCGCGCGGCGCGAGCGCGATCGCGACGTCGTACCCACCCAGCCGCCTGCCGAACTCCCGCGCGCGAACGCCCCTGGGCAGCACGATCAACTCGTCGACGTCGTCGTTGCGCTCCATCACGACGCCGTTGTACTCGCTCGTAACGATTCCCAGATGGGCGTCGGGAAAAGAGGCGCGCACCGTCGCAATCGCCGGCGTCGAGAGCACCAAATCCCCGATTCGATCGGTGCGCGAGAGCAGAATTCTCAAAGTCGATCCGCTAATGCTCGCTCCAACTCACCGAAGTACGCCTCGTTTGCGAGCGCGCGAGCGGCGCGCCACGTACCGCCGCGCAGCTCCTCGTCCGGCGCGACTCCCGCAAGGCGCCGGCGAAAGCGATCGTCGTAGCGAAGCGTTCGCAGGAGGCCATGGTAGCGGCGCTGCAGCGGATTGATTCCCGTCGCGAGGTAGGCGCGCCAGTTCGGGTGCCGGCGAACGAGCCTCGCCGCCGTCCGCGCCTGTGCGCGCGCCTGCGCGACCATCTTCTCGATCCCGGCCGCGCGGGGGCGTGGTTTGACGTGATAGACCAGCGCGCTAGGATGAAAGACCGCGCGCACGCCTTCGGCTCGCAAGCGCAGCCCGACGTCGATATCCTCCCAGCCGTACTCGGAGAACGACTCGTCGAAGGCGCCGATCGAGCGGATCGTCGCGAGCGGCACCGAGACGTTCGTCGTCCAGAAGTAGTTGCCGCTGTAATTCTTGATGCTCCAGATCGGCGGCGGCAACTCGTCGTAATTCTCGACTTCGATCGCGCCGCCCCGAACGATCGCACCGGGGCGGCGGGCGGCCGCGCGCAGGTGTTCGTCAACGAAGTTTGGGAGCGGCAATACGTCGTCGTCGATGAAAATGATTCGCTCGCCGGAGGCGCGCGCGATGCCGGCGTTGCGCGCCCGCGCGAGTCCGCCGTTGGGCTGAGTGACGACGACAAAGGGACACGTCGCGCGCTTTCGCGCCGTTTCGATGATGCTCGGAGTCTCGTCGCTCGAACCGTCATCGACGAGCACGATCTCGTAGGCGTCCTCGCCGGCGGTTTGGTCGAAACACGCCTCGAGCACGCGCGCGAGCAGCGCGGCGCGGTTGTACGTGCAGAACTGAATCGTTGCCCGAATCACGCGACGAGCGATGCCACGGCCGGGAGAATTCGCGAAACGTCGAGGTTCGCAATGCACGCGTAATCGCGGCAGCGCTCCTTCGTGTCGCCTTGGTGACACGGAAACGAGGCTCTAACCACTGCAGTCCGCGCGCCGAGCGGCGCCCAGCGGTCGGGGAAGTCGGATTGAAAGGGAAAGATTCCGACGGTCGGGCAACCGACCGCGGCCGCGACGTGCATCGAACCAGTCGTGATGCCGACGAAGGCATGCGCCCGTCGAGCGAGCGCGCCGAAGGCACCGACGCTCGTGCGCCCAGCAATCGAAACGACATCTTCATCGTCGCAGATCCGCGCAATCCCCTCGGTGATCGGCGCGTCCGGCGCGGATCCGGTGACGAGAACGCGGGCGCCGTACTCCGCCCGCAGCGCACGCGCGAGCGCAGCCCATCCGTCGAGCGGCCAGAACTCGCGCCGCGAGGCGACCGCATTGCACGGATTGAGAATGAGAAACCGCCCGGTAGCCAGGCCAAGCTGCTCCGCCTCCCGTTCGTCGCCGGGCGTCGGCACGAAACGGTACGTCCGGTCCGCGGTGTCGCACCCGATCGCTCGCGCGTAATCGAGCAGTATCTCGGACCAGTGTGAGGTCACGTCGCCGTCTTCGCTGCGCACGACGACCCGGTCGGTAAATCGAAAAGAGTAGATGCGCCGGGCTTGCCCTACACGCACGCCGATCGACGCGAGGGCTGCAACGCGCGCCGTCCGCGGAGTCGCCCAGGTGACGATGCACGCCGCGTAACCGCGTTGCCGAAGGTCGTCCGCAAGGGCGCGTTCGTCGCCCTCGTCGACCAGGATTTCGTCAACGTCGGGGACGCGCTCGAGAGTCGAGCGATGCGCGGAGAGCGTCAGCGCGTCCACGTCGTCGAATCGTGCGTGGAGTGCGCGCGCGACGAGCGTGGCAACGAGCGAGTCGCCGATGCCGCCGCCGGCGCAGTAGAGCAGGGCGCGATTACCGGCCATTGCCCGCATCGAGCGTTCGCACGAGTTCGCGCGCGTAGAGAGCGTCGAGAAACTGCGCTTTGGCCAAGGCGCGCATCCAGTTCGGAACGCGTGGACTCGTCGCGAGGCCGGCGTAGAACGGAAGCAGGCGGTCGGGCAGAAGGTGACGCGCACGCAGTAGGTTGAGCGAATAGGCTCCCGTCGCGAGCCGCGCGCGCGTCGACGGATGTTTGGCGAGAAACCGGCGCGCCATCCGCGCCTTCTCGATTGCCTTGCGGCTCTCGACGGCAAGCGTGTTCTCTTGCGGCGGTTTGATGTGCCAGAGATACGCGTCCCAGGCGAACCTCCACTGCATGCCCGCGGAGCGCAGGCGCACGCCGAGCTCCGTATCTTCCCAGCCGTAGAGATCGAAGCTCTCGTCGAACCCGCCGGCCGCAACGAAGGCGGTTTTTGCGATCGAGGCATTGCACGTGCAGAGAAAGGCGCGCGAATAGTTCGCGGCTCTCGGTTTCGGCCGGGCCTGGTACGAAGGAACGTTCAGAATCGGCCCGTTAACGACAAGTCCGTCGCTCCCGCCATGCGCCGCGGCATGCGCGGCGATCCAGCTCGACGGAAGCTGCACGTCGTCGTCGCAGAAGAGCAGGTACCGTCCACACGCGATCTCAACGCCGCGGTTTCGCGCCTTCCCGCGATTCGGCTCCGGCGCGTAGAGATAGCGCACCGGTCCGGATCCAGGCGCGTACGCGTGCGCGACCTCCGCGGTCGCATCGCTCGACCCGTTATCCACGACGACGACTTCGAACGAGGGCGCACCGCTCTGTTCCGTCAACGATTCGAGCGCGCGCTCGAGAAAGTACGCCCGATCCTTCGTCGCGATTACGACCGAGAGCTCCACGCCGGACCTATGCCGCGAGTTCGAGCAGCGACGACGCCATGCGATCCGAAGCGCCGACGTGATCGCGATAGAGTCGGGCGAGGCCCTCGCCGGCCCAGCGGAGCCACTCGGCGTTATCGTATGCGTCGAGCGCGACGCGCGCGATGCGGCCGGGCGTCACCGTCCCATGCACTTCGGTAATAAGCGGTGCGCCGGCATCCATATTCGGCTGGGTGTGGTGCGGAAAACGCCGCGAAACGCCAACCGCAACGGCACGTTTGAGTGGGATTCCCACGAACGGAATCCGGTTGAGATAGGTCAACGGCCCGTTAATGGTGACGACCTCTGGGGCGTTGAGCGGCGTCATCGCGATCGTCGGCTTGCCGAGAACCGCGAGTTCGATCGTCTTCGTGCCGGGGATCGTCAGCACGAGGCGCGCGCGACGCGCCGCGGCGAGCCCGTTGGTCAGTACCGGAATGCGAACGTCGTCCGCCGGCGTCGTTAGGTAATCGCGCCCGTTCTCGCCGACGAGGCGGCCGGTGCGACCGAACATGCGTGGATGGCCGCCGCCCTCGATCGCACGGCGAACCTGATCGCGCGGCGTAAAGGGTGAGAGCGCGAACGCCACCGGCAGGTCCGGACGCTCGCGAAGCATTCGCAGCGCGACCGCAAAGTAGAACGGGATTAAGTTCTCGATCTCATACGAGCGCGAACCCGGCATCACGACGATGCCGTCGGCCGGGCACTCCGGGCCGGCCGGTAGACTCGCTTCAAAGAGTGCGCCGTCGATCGCGAGGTTCCCGACCTGCTCGATGCGCCGCGGCGGCGTTCCCCAGCCCGCGAGTTCGTCGGCATTACGCCGATCGACCGCAAAGGCCCGATCGAAGAGCTCGCGATAGCGGCGCCGCGAGAATTTATACGTCGCTGCCCGGCCTTTCAGTCGAGCGTGAAGCCGAGCGGCGTGGAGAAGGTCGCCGCCGATATACTGCACCACGTCGACCTCCGCAAGATTGCCGTCGAGTCTCCCCCCGAGCGCAAACTGTACGTAACGTTTCGGCTCAAAGACTTCCGCCTGCGGGAAGGCGTCGCGCACCATCTGCGATTCGAAGCCGGTAGCATAATCGTCTGGCACCAAAAAGACGAGCGCCCTGAGATCCGGACGGCGCTGGTAGAGCGCCCGCAGCAACGGACGCAACCAGCCGGCGACTTCACCCGGACCGTTAGCGGTGAAGGCTATACGCATCGAGGATGCGCGCGATGAGATCGGTCGTGCTCGCCCGCGCGACGTGCGGTGCGAGCGCGATTCGTCCGCCGTGCCGGAGCACGACCGTGCGCTCCGGCAACTCGTCTTCGCGGTACTGGTCGCTCTTGACGTGCACGTCAGGGCGAATGCGATCGAGTAAGAGTTCGGGCGTGCGTTCACCAAACCCGACCACGACGTCGACGCTGCGCAGCGCGAGCAGGACCGCGGCGCGCTGCGCGAAGGGAACGATCGGACGCGACACGCCTTTGATCCGGCGCACCGAATCGTCCTCGTTCAACCCAACGATAAGCGCGTCGCCTTGGCCGCGCGCCCAGGCGAGATACTCGACGTGTCCGGCGTGGATCAGATCGAAGCAGCCGTTGGTGAAGACGACGCTGCGCTTGCGCGCGCGCAGCTGCTCGCGCCACGCCACGGCTTCGTCGACCCCCATCAGCGCTCCGAACAACGCGTCCGTCATGGCGCCGGATCGAGCAGGGCGAGAATCTCCTCCGGCGTTGCGGTCGCGGTGCCGAGCTTCGCGACGACCGCGCCGGCGGCAAAGTTGGCGAGCTGCATAGCCTGTTCGATCGGCGCGCCGGCCGCCAGGGCCAACCCCAGCACCGCGATGACGGTATCGCCCGCACCGCTGACGTCGTAGACCGTGCGCGCCACCGATGGAATCTGCAAGCGTTCGCCGTCGCGCCCGAAGAGCGCCATGCCGTGTTCGCCGCGGGTGACGACCGCATACCGGCAGTCGAGAAGCTCGAGCAGCCGCATCCCGGCGCGTTCCAAACTCGCCCCGTCGACGATCGGAATGCCGGTGATCTCTGCGGCCTCCGCGGCATTGGGCGCAACGCAGGTCACCCCGGCGAAGAGCGCGATGTTCTGCGGCTTGGGATCGGCGAGCACTAACGGGCAGACCGCCGCGGCCTCGACGATTTCGCGGCTCAGGAGTCCCTTCGAATAATCGCTGAGGATCACCGCGTCGCAGTGCGGCGCGCGGGCGCGCACGAACTCCGTCAGCCGGCGCCGGTCGCCGGATTGCAGCGGCGCCGTCGATTCCCAATCGGCCCGCACGACCTGTTGGCTATGTGCGACGATCCGGGTCTTGCGCGTCGTCGGGCGATCGGAGCTGCTAAAGACTCCGGCGTCGTCGACCTGCTCGCTGCGCAGCAACTCCCGCACGTGATCGGCGAATGCATCGTTGCCGACCGTCCCTGCAAAGACCACGTTCGCACGGAGCGCGCGCAGATTGTTCGCGACGTTCCCCGCACCGCCAAGCGTAAACGAGTGATCGGCGACGGCGACGACGGGAACGGGTGCCTCGGGCGAGATGCGCGTGACGGTGCCCCATATCCATTCGTCGATCATCAGATCGCCGGCGACGAGGATCCGCCGTCCGCCCGCCCGGTCGAAGAGCGTACGTGCGTCCGGAACCATCAGCGCGGGCATCACGCGAGAACCTTGGGCAGGCCGCCTTCGAAGATGAGTGCCTGCTCGACGAGGTCGCAGACGATGTGCGCCATCACCTGGTGAACCTCTTGGATGATCGCGGCGTACCCGTCGGGACCGATTAACGAAAGATCGGCGATCTCGGCGACCCTTCCGCCGCCATTTCCGGTAAATGCTACGGTGATGGCACCGCAGCGCTTCGCCGATTCGAGCGCGAGCACGACGTTGCGCGAGCCTCCGCTCGTCGTCATCCCGATCACGACGTCGCCCGGATCGGCGAACGCCTCGACCTGCCGGGAGAAGACGTGATCGTATCCATAATCGTTGCCGATGCAGGTGAGCGTCGACGAGTTGACCGAGAGCGCTTCGCTGTGCAGCCCGGGGCGCTCGCGTAAGAAACGTCCGGAGAGCTCGGCGGCCATATGCTGCGCCTCGGCAGCGCTACCGCCGTTGCCGCACCATAAGACTTTCTTGCCGTCGCGCAGCGCCGCGACGATCGCTTCGGCGATCGCTTCGACTTGCGCGCGATAGTGCGGCGAATCGAGCAGTCCGCGCCGTTCGGCGATCAACTCGCCGAAGTTACGCCGCCCGTACTCCTTCACGGCTCGATCCAAAAGAGCTCTTGACCCTGCGAAACGAGTTCGCCGTTTTCGGGAACGATCCGCACGAGCTTTCCGCCATCGTCGCTCTGGATCTCGTTGAAGAGCTTCATCGCTTCGAGCACGCAGAGCACGTCGCCGGGTTCGACGCGATCGCCGACTTCGACGTACGGCGGCGTGTCGGGCGACGGCGATCGATAGAAGACGCCCGTTAAGGGCGCGAGGACTCTCGTAACGTTTGCGGCGGCGGCCGGCTCGCCGGCGAGTGGCGGAGTTGCGACCGGCTGCTGTGGAGGAAGGCCGGCGGCCGAGTCGGAGCGGCGCCGCGAAAGTTCGTAGGTCGCCTCTCCGAGCCTGACTTTGATCGTCTCGAGGTCGTGTTCGTGCATGATCGCGAGCAACTCACGCAGCGTCTGCGTCTCCGCAGCGTACCGTTCTTCGATTCGGCTACCGTCGTCCATCAAAGGCCCGCTTCTACGAGGAGCTCGGCAAGGACTCTCGGCTCGCGCAGCGCCAGCCGGCGGTCGCTTCGGTCCTCGAGATCGCGCAGCACCAGCTCTCCCGAGGCGAGTTCTTCGCTCCCGACGATGAGCGCGTAGCGGGCGCGGTTGCGATCCGCGATCTTCAAGTGCGCGAGAAGCTTGCGATCCTGGTAGTCGGCAAAGGTCGGCACGTCGAGACGCCGGCGCAGCTCTGCAACGATCGGCACGAGTACGGCTCGGGCCTGCGGTCCGAGCGGGACCGCCTGTACTCCGCGGCGCTCCGGCTCGTCGCGAGCCCCGCGTTCCTCGAGCATCATGAGAAATCGTTCCATGCCGAGCGCAAAGCCGACGGCCGGCACGTCGGGTCCGCCGAGCGATCGCACCAGGCCGTCGTACCGGCCGCCGCCGCAAACGCTGCTCTGCGCGCCGAGCACGTTCGACGTGATCTCGAAGACGGTCCGGCCGTAATAGTCGAGACCGCGCACGATTCTCGGATTGATGGTGAACGGAATCCTCGCCAACTCAAGGTACGAGGTCAGCGCATCGAAGTGTTCGCGGCAGGCTTCGCAGAGAAAGCGCTCGAGCGGCGGCGCGCGCTCGATGTACGGAATGTCCGCGGGATCCTTACTGTCGAGCAACCGGAGCGGATTGCGCGTTGCGCGTTCGCGCGCCTCGGGACCCATCTGCGCGAGGTGCGGCGCGAAGTATTCGAGCAGCGCTTCGCGATACCGCGGCCGGCAGTTTTCGTCGCCGATCGAATTGATGTTGAGCGTCGCGTTGTCGAGGCCGTGACTCGCGACCAGTTCCCAGGCCAGCGAGATAACCTCCAGGTCGGCTTCGGGTCCGGCGAATCCAAAGCATTCGACGCCGAACTGATGCGATTGCCGATAGCGGCCCTTCTGCGGACGCTCGTAGCGAAAGATCGGTCCAATGTAGTAAAGGCGAAGCGGCAGCGATGCAAAGAGATGGTGTTCGAGCGCGGCGCGGACGACCGGTGCGGTCCACTCGGGGCGCAGCGTGAGCGATCGACCGCCGCGGTCGTCAAAGGTGTACATCTCTTTTTCGACGATATCGGTCTGCTCGCCGACCCCGCGCACGAAGAGATCGGTCGACTCGAAGAGCGGCGTTCGGATCTCGCCGTAGCCGAAGCGAGCCGCGAGAGAATGGATACGTGCCTCCAGCACGTTCCAGCGCCCCGATTCCGGCGGAAACGAGTCCATAGTCCCGCGCGGAGCGCTCAGCTTCTCAGACATGACTCGCGTTCACCTTCGCTATGAGCTCGCGCTAGCCATTGCGCGCGCATGCGTGATTAATGAGCGTGCGCACTACGCTCTACGGAGCAGCGGCGCTCGCGCTCGCAACGCTCTGCACTCCCGATGCCCTGCGCAGCGCGCTCGCAGGCGCGTCGAGCGCGCTCTTCGAGGCGACGCCGTTTCTCTTTGCCGGTGCGCTCCTCGAGCTTCTGTTGCGACGCCGCTGCGCACTGCTCGAACACCTGGGCTGCGGCTGCGGTAGCGGCCCGTCGGCGCGTTCGCTTCCCGCCGCTGCAGCAACCTGGATCGCGTTCGGTCCGCTCGTCGCGGTCGAGCGTTATCTGGCAGCGCTGCTCGTCGCGCAAATCCTGCATCGCGTATCGCCACGCAAAAAGACGCATCGAAGCCTCGCCCATCCGCTGAGCGAACTCGCCGCCGTATTTCCGGCCGCGCTGCTTGCCGGCGTTGCGATGCAGTTCGCTTCCACATTCGATTCGAGGTCTCTGCCGCAGGCAGCCGCCGCGTTCTTCGGAGCGGCACTCGGCTTCGTCGCATCGCCGTGCGGGCTCGGCGCAGTTGCGCTGGCGGGGGCGCTGCGCGTTCACGCCCCGGTCGCGGCAGCGGCCTTTCTCTGCGTCGCAGGCCTCGTCGACCTTCGCGCGTTGGCGGGAGGTCGACATATCGAGCCGGGAGACGACGCGCTCGCCTATGCGATGCTTGCGTTCGCGCTTGGAATCGTCGCGTGGCGTCACGGCGACGCACTCGTGCATCCGGCGTTTGCGGCGGCGTTGGCGGGCTGCGCCTGCGCCGCGCTCGTCTGTGCGTACGCACACCGCCGCTCGCGCCGCGCGGCCGGACGAGCGGCGCCCGCCTTGATGCTCGCAGGAGCAATTCTCGGCGCCCCGCCGCCGCAGTACCACGCGACGGAGACGACGTTGACCGATCTCTTCGCCGGCGAACGGCTGACGTTTACCGGCGCGCTCGATCGCGACGGCTCGTCGAGCGCCGTGGTACGGTATGCGATCACCTGTTGCCGCGCGGATGCGGCGCCCGTGGCCGTGCGCCTCGACCGGTCGCCGCCCTATCCAAACGGAACGTGGCTGCGAGTGGAGGGACGCGTCGCCCAAAATGCGGGGGCTTTTCGACTCGTCACCGAGCACGCCGAGCGCGTCGCGCCACCTGCCGATCCGTTTCTCTATCGGTAATGCCTTACGAAAGTCGCGGCTTCTTGCGCGGCTCGAGCAGCTCGACCGGAATCCCGTTGGGATCTTCGATAAAAGCGATCGCGCGGGTGCCGCTCGGCGACTTGTAGACGTCTTTGAGAACTCGGACGCCTTTGCGTTTGAGCGAATCCACGTACTCGCCGAGGTCGCCGTCGGCTTCGATTGCAAGATGCTCGTAGCGATTGCCGAGTTCGTGCGGAGGATGTTCTTCGAGATCGTAGACGAGCTCGATGTACGAGTTCCAGTCGCTTCCGACAAAGGCCATGTCGGCGTTGCCCGGATAGTGGTGGGGACCGTCGAGCAGCCGGAGTCCCAGCTTCTGCGTGTAGAAGTCGATCGACTCGCTCATATCGTTGACGAAGATCGACGTGTGCAAGAATCGCGGCATGGGCGTACGCTACGCGAAGACGGCCCTCAAACCATTCACAGCCGAGGATTGCATTCAGCGATTCAATGCAAGAAGTATCGATAGGTCGAGAAGACGAGGGCGGCGCCGCTGCGGTTTGCAGCCGCGATCACTTCTTCGTCGCGTATCGATCCGCCCGGCGCGATGATCGCCGTGCAGCCGCCATCGATCGCGGCCTCTATACCGTCGGCGAAGGGAAAGAATCCGTCGCTCGCGCAAGCGGCACCCTGCGCGTGCGCGCCGGCGCGCGCCGAAGCGATCTCGACGGCGCTCACGCGATTCGTCTGACCGGCGCAGATGCCGCGCGTCGTGCCGCCGTTGACGATGACGATCCCGTTGCTCTTCACGTGCCGCACGACGTCCCACGCAAAGGCCAGGTCGTGCCACTCCTGCGGGTCGGGGAGTCGACTGCTGACGACGCGCCACTCTTCGGCGGGCGCGCCCGGATCGTCGTCTTCGGCGAGCACGCCGCCCAGAGCACTGCGAAGACGGAGTTCGCGCGCCAGCTCGTCGGGGAGCTCGGGCGCAAACTGCATGATCCGTAGATTCTTTTTCGCTCGCAGCGTCGCTAGCGCGTCTTCGTCGAAAGCCGGCGCGGCGACGATCTCGAGAAAGAACTCACGCAGTGCCGACGCCGCGTCGCCGTCCATCGGTGCGTCCACCGCAACGATTCCGCCGTATGCCGAGACCGGATCGGCACCGAGCGCCTCGCGTACCGCCACGCCGGCGCTCGAACGCTGCGCGACGCCGCAGGGCACCGCATGTTTTACGACCGCCGCACGTACGAAGCGCGCGTGCTCGCTTCCAAACTGTGCGCCGAGCGGCGCGCGTGAGAGCACCCGCAACGTCGCGTCGAGATCGAGCAGATTGTTATACGAGAGCGCCTTGCCATGGAGTTGCTCGGGAAGACGCTCCACGCGATCGAGATAGAAGGCCGCGCGCGCTTGCGGATTGGTGCCGTAGCGCAGGCGCTTGGCAAGCGGAAGCGTCAAGGCCAGCGCCCCCGGGAGGTCGCTGGGCAGAACCTCTCCGGAAGTGGCGAGATAATGCGCGATCGCGGCGTCGTACTCCGCTATCCGTTCGAATGCCGCGATCGCAAGCTTGCGGCGCAGCGCCGGCGGTACGTCGCCGGCTTGCGCGGCAGCGCGGTACTCCGCGTACTGCGACGGATGCGTCAAGACCGCGACGTGCTCGAAGTTCTTTGCCGCCGCACGCAACAATGCGACGCCTCCGATATCGATCTGCTCGATCGCTTCCTCGAGCGTCGTGCCGCTGCGTGCGACCGTCGCTTCGAAGGGGTAGAGATTGACGGCGACCATCACGATCTCCGGAATTGCGTACTTTTCCGCCTGCGACGCGTGCTCGGCGTCGGCGCGATCGTAGAGAATCGCACCGAAGACCTTTGGGTGCAGCGTCTTCACGCGTCCGCTGAAGAGCGAGGGAAAGCCGGTCAGTTCTTCGACATCGCGAGCCGGTACGCCGCGATCCTGGAGAAAGGCTCGCGTTCCGCCGGTCGCATAGATGGCGATCCCGCGTTGCGTCAGGGCACGTGCCAGGTCGGCGGCGCCGGCCTTATCCGAGAGTGAGAGGAGCGCCGCTTTGCCGGTCGGCGTCGAGCCGTCAGGCAAGCATTTCCTCGGCTTCGCGTACGAGCTCGGCCGAGACGATCGCGCTCACGCCGGCGTCGCGCGTCGTGACGCCGTAGATACGGTCGGCCATCTCCATCGTCTTCTTGTTGTGCGTAACGATCAACATCTGCGATTCGCCGGCAAACTCCCGCACCATCGCGCAGAAGCGATCGATGTTTGCGTCGTCGAGTGCGGCGTCGACTTCGTCGAGGAGATAGAATGGCGCCGGTCTCGTCGCGATGAGCGCGAAGATCAAGGCCGCCGCCGTCATGGCGCGCTCGCCGCCGGAGAGCGCAGCGAGCGGCATCGCTTTCTTGCCGGGCGGCCGAACGGCAATCTCGATGCCCGTCTCTGAAAGATTTTCGGGCTGCGTCTGCCACATCTTCGCCTCGCCGCCCGCGAAGAGGCGCCCGTACATTTGCGCAAAGGCATCGGAGACGCGGGCAAACGTCTCGTTGAACTGCGATTGCGTCTCCTGTTCGATCTCACGAATCGACTCGAGCAGCGTCTCGCGCGCCTTGGCGAGATCCTCCATCTGTGCCCGCAAGAACTGCTCGCGTTCGGCAACCTCACCGCGCTCCAGCTCCGCGTTGAGGTTGACGTTGGCTTGCAGCCGTGCGAGCTCGTCCCGCAACCGGGGAAGTTCGTCGACGACCGTATCGGTCTCGTTGCGATAGCGCGTCTCGACGTCCGCACACTCCTCGCTCGTCGCCGGATTCTGCGCGAACTGCGAGACCAGCATGCCGAGCTCCGCCTCGACTTGCGCGAGTCGCGTGCGATCGCGTTCGCCGCCGCTAGCCGTGTCGCGCTCCGCCTGTTCCGCGGCGCGTGCTTGCGTTTCGAACCGTGCCTGGGTCGCGGCGAGCTCTTCGCGTTCGCGGCGTGCCGTTTCGAGTGCGCCATCGAGCTCCGCGATTCCGGAGCGAAGGCCTTCAACGTGCGCATGCCCCTTGCGCGTCTCCTCGACGAGCGCCATGATCTGTGCGAGCATCTCCTCGCGGGCTAATCCGCCTCGCTCGCGGTCTTGATCGAGCATGGCGAGCCGCGCCTGGTCGGCGTCGCGCTCGGCGGTCAAGGCCGCGGCTCGCTCGCGCAGTTCGGCGCCACGCGCGTTCGTCGTACTCTGTGACGTTTCGGCGGCGGCGATCACGTCCCGAACGCGGGCGAGCTCGGCTTCGAGCCGCGCGCGCTCTTCGTCGCCGCGCTCGGCCTCCGGCTCGCTGCGCTCGCGCTCGCGTTCCAGGTCGCGCGCTCGTGCGGCGCGATCGTGCAGTTCGCGCACCGTCGCGCGAGCCGCTTCCAGATCGCGGTGCGTGCGCTCCACGTCGGCCTTCAGCCCGGAGGTTTCGGCGCGGAGGCCGACGAGTCGCGCTTCGGCGCGATTCTGCCGGTCGCGCGCGGCGTCGCGCTCGCCGATCGCACCATCGGCGCGCAGGTGAGCCGCGCGTAGCGCGTGCTCCGACTCGTCGAGCTTTTCACGCATCTCGACGAGCCCTTCGCGCAGGCTCGCCGCCTGGAATCGGCGCGAGAGAATCGATCGCTCGCGCACGAAACGCCCGCCGGTGATTGCGCCGCCGCCGGTGATCTGCTCGCCGTTGAGCGTTACGATCGTGTCGCGCAGGCCTCGCCCGCGAACCAGCTCGATGCCGACGTCGAGCGTCGTTACGATCAGCACGTTGCCGACGAGAAAGTTCACGATGCTCGTAAATTGCGGCGCTGTGCGCACGAGCGTGTGCGCGTAACCCACTACGCCGGAAACGCTCGCCAGCCGATCGTCGTGGGCGTGTCCTTCGCGCTTGGCAAGGGTGTCGAGCGGCAGGAACGTCGCCCGGCCGGCTTCCTTGCGATTGAGGTAATCGACGCATCGCTCGGCATCCTCGGAGGTCGTGGTAACGACGTTGGAGAGCCGCGCTCCGAACGCAACGTCCATCGCGCGCGCATAGCGTTCGTCGGTCGTGATGAGATTCGAGACGATGCCTTCGATACCGCGTAACTCGCCGCGCTGCCAGGCATCGACGATCGCGCGCGTACCCGGGACGTGTCCTTCGAGCGAGTTCTCCAGCTCTTCGATGGTATGCAGCCGCGATTCCGCGGACTTGACCTCGACCGAATGGTCTCGGTGGGCGGCGAGGGCGCGCGACACGTTTTCCTGCGCTAGTGCCGCCTCTCGCTCCGCATCTTCGGCGCGACCGCGCGCGTCGAGC
This sequence comes from Candidatus Cybelea sp., assembly GCA_036732685.1. Taxonomy (GTDB): domain Bacteria; phylum Vulcanimicrobiota; class Vulcanimicrobiia; order Vulcanimicrobiales; family Vulcanimicrobiaceae; genus Cybelea. The sequence continues at coordinate 415,682 of DAINBY010000001.1, forward strand.
ACTGCCTCTTCCGCAGCCTCGAGTTGACGACGGCGTTCGCTTTCGCGATGGACGGCGCCGCCTGCCGCGATTTCGAACTCTTCGGCGCGCTCGCGCGCCGAGCGCTCCTCGACCTCGAGGCGCTCCGCTTCGCCACGCAGACTCTCGGCCGCAACGCGCCGTTCGGCTTTACGAGCGGCGAACTCGGCCGCGGCTGCATCGACCTCGCGAAGACGCGTGAAGATCGCTTCGAGATCTCCGCGTGCCCGTGCCAGGGCGCCCGCCGCAGCGAGCTCGCGTTCGCGCGACTCCTCGATCTCGCCCGCGAGCGGCGCGATGCGTCCATCGAGACCTTCGATCGCCGCTACGAGAGAGGTTCGTTCGGCCGTGACGCGCGCCGCGTCTTCACTCGTCTGGGTCGATTGCCGCTCGAGCGCTTCGCGTCGCGCCAGTGCGGCGGCGTATTGAGCCTCGAGGAGCGCGAGCTCCCCGCGCTTGGCTTGCGCCTGCGAGCGCAACTCCTCGAGCTGCAACTCGCACCGATAGTGCTGCGTACGCACCCGCGCGAGTTCGCCGGCGGCTTGCGCCGCCGCCGAAGCATTGCTGCTGCGCAGCTCTTCGTTCTTCGCGATCTGCTCGCGCAGCGTGACGGATTCGGAGCGGCGCGTAGCGCTCGCGCGCAAGTACCCGAGAATCTCTAGATCGCGCACGCGAGCACCGACCCGCCGGTACCTCCGCGCCCGGCGCATCTGCGTCTCCAGCTCCGGAATCCGCCTTTCGAGTTCGGAGATGAGGTCGCTGATGCGAATCGCGTTCTGCTCGGTTCGATCGAGACGACGCAACGACTCGTTTTTGCGCGAGAGGAACTTGCCGATACCGGCCGTCTCCTCGAAGAGCGCGCGACGCTCGACCGGCTTGCTCGTGAGGATCGCATCGATCTGGCCTTGCGAGACGATCGCATACGATCCGGGGCCGAGGCCCGTGCCCATCAGAAGATCGACGATGTCGCGCAGACGCACCTGCGTGCGGTTGATGAAGTATTCGCTCTCGCCGACGCGGTACGCGCGCCGCGTGATCTCGACCTCCGCAAACTCGATCGGCAGCCTTCGATCGGCGTTATCGAAGAGAATCGATACCTCGGCCAGACCGAGAGGCTTGCGCGCTTCGTTGCCCGAGAATATCACGTCCTCGAGCGCGCGCCCGCGCAGGCTCTTGCTCGACGTCTCGCCGAGCACCCAGCGAAACGCGTCGACAAGATTCGATTTACCCGATCCATTCGGACCCACGATTGCCGTAACGCCGTCGCCGAACTCGAGGACCGTCGGATCCGCGAACGTCTTGAATCCGAAGGAGCGAACGCTGCGCAGCTTCATCGTCCGGCCGCCTTCGAGAGTTCGACATCGCCGGCGATCGAGCGAAGTGCGGCCTGCGCGGCCGCCTGCTGCGCCGCCTTCTTCGAAGCGCCCTCACCCCTTCCCAAGATCTTTCCCTTCACGCTCACGCGGGACTTGAACGCGGGGCGCTGCGGCGTTCCACGACTCGTTTCGCGATAGACCGGCGTCGCGGCGAGATGCTCTTGCGTGTAGTGCTGCAGGCGGGTCTTTGCATCGAGCAGTGCATCCGTGGAGTGATCGAGCTGATCGACGTGCTGTGAAATGACGAATCGCAGCGCCTTCTCGAGTCCGAAACGCAGGTAGAGCGCGGCAACGAAGGCTTCGAACGCATCGGCGAGGACCGACGTATTATCCTTGCCGCCCGCGGTGCGCATCCCGGCACCGAGCCTGGCCAGGTCGCCAAAACCCAGACGGCGAGCCGTCTGCGCGAGTTGCGCGTCGTTAACGATCGCGGCCTTCCGCAGCGTGAGCAAGCCTTCCGGCTCGTCGGAGAAGCGCTCGAAAAGCCAGCCCGCGGTGATGCACCCGAGGACGGAATCGCCGAGAAACTCCATCCGCTCGTTCGAGCCTCCGCCTCGTTCCTTGGCATAGCTTTCGTGCACGAAGGCGCGTTCGAATATGCTCAAATCGGCGGCTCGGGCAACGCCCGCAAGCCGAAGCAGAGCGCGCAGACGCCGCCGGTAGTTCTCGCCGCTCACGCGTAGCGATTCCTAGTTTACTCAGACCGGACCTTGCCGAAAACGATCACGCTGTTATGACCGCCAAAGCCGAACGAGTTCGACAGCGCGACCTGAATCGGCGCGTGGCGCGCGACGTTCGGAACGTAATCCAGCCTGCATTCGGGGTCCGGAAACTCGTAGTTCGTCGTCGGAGGCATCGTATCGTGAAGCACGGCAAGTGCGGTTGCGACGCCCTCGATCCCGCCCGCGGCGCCGAGGGCGTGACCGTGCATGGACTTGGTCGAACTGACGCCGATCTTGTATGCGTGCTCGCCGAAGGTCTTTTCGATTGCCTTCGACTCCGCCGGATCTCCCATCGGCGTCGAGGTTCCGTGAGCGTTGATATAGTCCACGTCCTCGGGAGCGATGCCGGCGCTGGCAAGCGCTCGCGCGAATGCGAGTAACACGCCGGTACCGTCGGGATCGGGAGCGACCAAATCGTAGGCATCGGCAGATTGGCCGTAGCCGAGCACCTCGCAGTAAATCGATGCGCCGCGCGAGCGCGCGTGTTCGTACTCCTCGAGCACCAGAATCCCGGCGCCTTCTCCGAGCACGAAGCCGTCGCGTTCCCGATCGAAGGGACGGCTGGCGCGCGTCGGATCGTCGTTGCGCGTCGAGAGCGCGCGCATCGAGCTGAAACCGCCGATTGCCAGCGGCGAAACGGTCGCTTCACTCCCTCCGGCAATCATCGCGATCGCGTCCCCGTAGACGATCGTGTTGTACGCGGTGCAGATCGCATCGTTAGCGCTCGCGCAGGCGCTCGCTGCGGCAAAGAACGGACCGTGGTATCCGTAGGCCATCGAGATGTGCGCCGGTGCCGCGTTTGCCATGAGCATCGGAATGAAGAACGGCGTCACCTTCGACCAGGTCCCGTTTTCGTTCGCTTTGTCCGAGTTGAGCCAGAACGTGATGATCCCGCCGATGCCGGTTCCGATCACGCCGCCGACGCGCGCTCTGAACTCCGCGTCGTCGGGAAGCTTCGCGTCCTCGATCGCTTCGCGCGCCGCGATGAAGGCAAACTGCGTGAAACGGTCCATCCGCCGCGCTTCTTTGCGGCCGATCAGCTCTTCGGGTTTGAAATCCTTCACTTCGGCGGCAATGCGCGCGTCAAAAAGGCTTGCATCGAAGGCTGTAATCGGCGCGACCCCGGATTCGCCGGCGATCAGGCGCTTCCAGAACTCGTCGCGGGTGTTGCCGACCGGGGTGACCGCCCCCAGCCCCGTCACGACGACGCGCCGGCGGCCGGGCGGCTGCATACTCGAAACGCTCAAAACTTCAGCAAGTTACGGCGGCCTTTGGGCGCATCCCCGCCATCGTATTGGAGGCTCTTCCGTGTGGGGTGCTTGCGCCCCCGACGGCTCGCTGGCTATAATCAGGGGCTGTCTGCCACGGGGTGTGCGGCATTACTCTTCTCCTAAAGGGACGTTATGAAGCGGACGTATCAGCCGCATAATCGGCGCCGCAAGCGCGTGCACGGCTTTCTCGAACGTATGCAAACCAAGGCAGGGCGTAAGGTTCTCGCGCGCCGCCGGAAGAAGGGACGTCATCGTCTCACCGTCTGATGCGACGCTTCGCGAGCCTGACCCGCCAGGCGGACTTTGCCCGCTTGCGCCGGCGAGGGAAGCGCGTATCGACCAAAAGCCTCGTGATTTATCGCAGTGATCCGCTCCCCAGCGATCCGATGTCGCTGGTCGGCATCACGGTGAGCAAGTCGATCGGAAAGGCCGTGACCCGCAACAAACTCCGCCGCCGCTTGGCGGCTATCATTGATGAAGCGCTCGGGCCGAGCCGCTTGATGCGGTTGCTTGTGGTCGCCCGTCCGGGCTGCGCCGAGGCACCCTTCGGCGATCTGCGGTCCCAGGTCGCCTCGGCCATGGAGCGAGCCTAGCTCTCGATGCGCATCCTGCTCGTCGGTCTGATTCGGGTCTACCAGCTCTTGATCTCGCCGCTCTTGCCGCCGGCGTGCCGATTCTATCCCTCGTGCTCGCAGTATGCGCTCGTCGCAGTCAGAGACCACGGGGCCTTGCGGGGCGCCTGGCTCGCGCTGGCGCGGCTCGCGCGCTGCCATCCGTGGAATCCCGGCGGCGTGGACTTCGTCCCGGCGCCGAGCCGACCGTCCCATAGAGGAACCCACCCGTGCATCTGATTCTCGCGGCGTCGTGGCTGCAGCCGATCGTCGATTTCCTTTCGGCGGTCGTTCTGGCGATCGACAAGCCGATCCAGAATTTGGGCTGGAGCCTCGTCATCCTGGCGGCGCTCATCCGGCTGCTCTTTTGGCCGCTCAACACCATGCAGTTCAAGGCCTTTCTTTCGATGCAGAAGATCGCGCCGCAACTCAAGAAACTGCAAGAGCGCCATAAGGACGACAAACAGCGCCTGCAAGCCGAAACGATGACGCTGTACAAAGAGTACAAGGTCAATCCGCTTGCCGGATGCTGGCCGATGGTCTTTCAGTACCCGGTCATCATCAGCGTTTACTACGTGGTCATGAACCACAAGGCGCTCTTCGCCAATCAGAGCTGGCTCTGGATCGGCAGCGCGGTCACGCATGCCGTGTCCGCCTCAGCCGCCGCATGCCAGCACGTCTCGATCTCGACCGGATGCCTCTTCGGCAGACCGATTCTCGCGCCGAGCTTAGCGAGCCCGGACTTCATCCTGATCCTGCTCTACGCGTTATCGATGTATCTGAGCGTGCGGTACGTGAGCATGCCCGCCACCGACCCCCAACAGGCGCAGACCCAGCGGATGATGGCCGTGATCTCCCCGGTGATGCTGGGCTTCTTTGGATTGAAGTACGGCTGGCCCTCGGCCATGGTGCTCTACTGGTTCGCCTACAACATCTTCACGATGGGTCAGCAATTCTATCTGCTCCGCCGTTACCATCAGCCGCTCGCCTTGATCGACAGCGAACACGTCGTCACCGAAGCGGTTTCAAGCGGCGGCGCTAAGGCACTCCCGAAGGCCTCCCCCAGCGGCAACGGCGTTGCGAAGCCGAAACCGCCGCAGTCGGGGCGGTCGAAGCGCAAAAACAAGCGAGGAGCATAAGACTTTACGATGCTCTACGAAGACGATTTCGAGTTTGAAGAGCAGCCCTCCGACCTGCGGGACCGTACGATCGGCGGCAAATCCGGCGGCGGACGCGGCGGTGGAATGCGCCGCCGGCGCGAGCCGCGTCGTGGCACCTCCGAAGTGCGGGATGCTGGTGAAATTCCGGAGGATGCCAAGCCGGCACGCGACCTCTTGCACGAGATCCTCTCCCGCATGGGTGTCGGGCCGGTCGAGGTCCGCTACGTCAGCCGGAGCGAAGGCGAGTATCTCGAGGTCACCGGACCGCATCTTGGCATGCTGATCGGCCGCCACGGCAACACGCTCGAAGCGCTCAACCTGATCTTCAACAATTCGTTTAACGCGGGCGTGCGCACCAACCGCCGCTACTACACCATCGACGCCGAAGGCTACCGCGCCCACAGAGCCGATCAACTCAAAAATCTCGCGCTCGCAACGCTCGAGCGCTGCGTACGCGAGCAAAAAGCCCAGCACCTCGAACCGATGCTCCCGTCGGAGCGCAAAATCGTCCATCTCGCGCTTGCAACTTCCGAATTGGTGCGCACCGAATCCGAAGGAGAAGAGCCCGAACGGCGCGTCGTCATCCACCCGCGCTGAGCACACCCTCGGCCGAAACGATCGCGGCGATTGCGACGCCGCCGGGAAAAGGCGCGATCTCCATCGTGCGCGCCAGCGGGCCGATGGTACCCGAACTCGTCGACCGCATGATTGCGACGAAATCGCCGCTGCGGACGCGCGTTGCGACGCGTGCGACCATTCTGGATGAGTGCGGTGAGGCGCTTGACGCGGGCCTCGCGATACGTTTTCGGGCGCCCCACAGCTATACGGGCGAGGAGATGCTCGAAGTGCACGTCCATGGCTCGCCGGTCGTTGCGCGAGAGGTCGTTCGAGCGATGCTTGCCTGCGGCGCGCGCCTCGCGCAACCCGGCGAGTTCACGCGCCGTGCCTTCTTCAATGGCAAAATGGATCTTCACGCCGCCGCTGCGGTCGCCGACGTCATCGATGCCGAAACGCGTGCAGCCGCCCGCGCAGCCCTGGCGAACCTCGACGGTGCGCTGACCCTCAAGGTTAGAACTCTGCGCGCGGCGCTGGCGGCGATCCTCGAGGAGCTCGCCGCGACGATCGATTTTCCCGATGAGGTACCCGAGCCTGGTCGCGAAGAGTTAGAGCGGCGGCTCGTTCCCATTTTGACGGCGCTGGAAGCGCTGCGCCGGGACGGCGAGTTCGGGCGACTCCTACGGGAGGGCCTCCCGGTGGCGATCGTCGGCCCCCCCAACGCGGGCAAGTCCTCGCTACTCAACGCACTGCTCGGCGCCGACCGGGCGATCGTTTCGGCGATACCCGGCACGACCCGCGATACCATCGAGGAGAGCATCGTCATCGAGGGCGTGCCCGTGCGGCTCATCGACACCGCCGGGATTCGCGCCCATGCCGGCCGGCTCGAATCCAGCGGGATCGAGAGGACGCACCGCGCGCTCGAAGCCGCGCGGATCGCGCTGGTCGTCATCGACGGTTCGCAAACGCTCGGCACCGACGCCCTCGATCTGATCGAACGAACGCACGATCGCGACCGGATCCTCTTCTACAACAAGGCCGATCTCGATACACGCGGCGCTCCCGCGGCGCCGGGGCCGGAGACGCTCGTCGGAAGCGTTCGGCATACGGCAACGCTCGATGCGCTTCGCCGCGCTATCGCGCGGCTCGGGTGGGGCGGCGAGCACGTCGATGCATCGCGCCCGCACCTTACCGCGCTGCACGAATTCGATGCGGTCAATGCGGCGATCGGCGCCCTCGAAACGGCGATCCAAACGCTGCGCTCGGACGAGCCACTCGATTTCGTCACGACCGGCGTGCAGCGCGCCTTTTCGTCCCTCGGGCATGTAACCGAGCAGGTCGCCGCCGAAGAACTCATCGATGGAATTTTTTCGCGTTTTTGCATCGGCAAATAAAGGAGAAAATCATATGAAGCGTGCGCTTTTGACTTTTGCCGCGCTCTGCGCCGTCGCGGCCGCACCGGCGGCCGCATCGAAGACCGGCTCCGCATACGGCGTGACGGTCACGAGTTGCGTCGTCAACTCAAACGGCGGCAACATGACCAACGGAATCAACGTCGTTTACTACAACACTCACGACTCGCCCGCGACCGAGGTCGACTTCCTCGTAAACTACCAGGGCCACAAATACATTCTCATCGACAAAGGCAGCTTTAGCCGCGGATCGCAGATCAATCACAACTTGACGAACTCGCTCACCGGCCAGGCGTGGAACGGACCGACTCCCAAGAAGTGCGCCGTGCAGCGAGTCTACTTGTCGGACGGCACCGTTCTTCCGCAGCGCCAATGATTCACGCGCTCTCTCGTAACTGGTGGACGTGGCTGATCCGCGGTATCGCTGCGATAATATTCGGCGTTCTCGCTTGGATTTGGCCGGCGCCCAGCTGGGTCGCGATCGGGATTCTGTTCGGTGCGTACGCGTTCGTCGACGGCGTTTTCGCTATCGTTGCGACGATCCGCGCGGTGGAGGCGCACCAGCGATGGTGGCCGCTGCTGCTCGAAGGTATCGTCGGCCTATTGATCGCGGCGATTACGTTTTACGACGTCCGCATCACGCTTTTTGCGCTCTATTTCACGATCGCGGCGTGGGCGTTTCTCACCGGAATTCTCGAGATCGTCGCGGCGGTGCACTTGCGCAAGCATATATCGAATGAGATCTGGCTCATCGTTGCCGGAATCGCCTCGATCGCCTTCGGGGTGCTGATGGTCTGGTTTCCGCTCGCCGGTATGCTAGCCATTATCTGGCTGATCGCCGCCTACGCGATCATCTTCGGGTTCACAATGATTGCCTTAGCCCTGCGTTTGCGCGCTCACGCGCAAACGGCAACGCCCTAGCGTGAGCGACACCGGCACGATCGTCGTCGGCGGCGGTCATGCCGGCGTCGAAGCGGCGCTTGCGTCGGCACGCCTAGGCGTACCGACGCTGCTGGTCACGGGCGATCCCGAGAAGATCTGTACGCTGCCGTGTAACCCGTCGATCGGCGGCAGCGCAAAGGGGCAGCTCGTGCGCGAAATCGACGCCCTCGGCGGCGCGATGGCGAGCCTCGCAGATCGCTGCAGCCTTCACGCGCGCTTTCTGAATGAGAGCAAAGGACCCGCGGTGCGCGCGCTGCGCCAACAGATGGATAAGCCGTCGTATGCACGCGCGGCGCTGGCGCTGCTGCGCGCAGAACGCAATCTCACGATCGTTGCGGGGCTCGTCGAGGATCTCGCCGTCGAGGCGGGGACGATTCGAGGCGTGCGTTGCGCCGGCGGCGAGCAGTTCGCTGCGAAGAGGGTGGTCCTGGCGACCGGAACGTTTCTTGGAGGAAAGTCCTTCCAAGGCGACGTCATCCGCGCGGAGGGGCGATTCGGCGAGGCGCCGGCGGTCGGGTTGGCGGCGGCATTACGTCACCTCGGGTTTCCGACCGCGCGTCTGAAGACGGGCACTCCGCCGCGCATCGACACGCGCAGCGTCGATTATGAGGCAATGGCGCTGCAGGCGCCGAGCCCGCAACCCTTGCTCTTCTCCTACCGCAGCCCGCACCGGTTTGCGGGCCCTCAGCTTCCCTGCTACGTCACGCAAACGAATGCGCGGACGCACGCATTGGTGCGCGAGAATCTCCATCGCTCGCCACTCTACGGCCTCGATTTGATTCGCGGCATCGGTCCCCGCTATTGCCCCTCGATCGAAGACAAGGTGGTTAAATTCGCGCACAATCCGACGCACCAAATCTTCATCGAACCCGAAGGCTGGGACGAGCCGACGCTCTACGTCGGCGGGTTCTCAACGTCGCTCCCGGCGGAGATCCAACTCGAAATGCTTCGGACGCTCCCCGGTTTGGAATCCTGCGTGATGTTGCGCGCTGGGTATGCGGTGGAGTACGACATGGTCCCGCCCACCGAGCTTCGGGATACGCTCGAGACCCACCGGATCGCCGGACTCTATCACTGCGGCCAGCTCAACGGTACCTCCGGGTACGAAGAGGCCGCCGCGCAAGGGATGCTCGCGGGAATCAACGCCGCGCTTTCGGCGCGCGGGAACGAGCCGCTACGGCTTTCGCGCGCCCAGGCATACACCGGCGTGCTGGTCGACGATCTCGTCACCAAGGGAGTCGACGAGCCCTATCGCATGCTCACCTCGCGAGCCGAGCACCGGGTGGTCTTGCGCCACGATAACGCCGACCTGCGCCTGACGCCGGTCGGCCGTTCGATCGGCCTGGTCTCCGATGAAGCGTGGGAGGCATTCGAGGACCGGCGAGCCGCGCTAGGAGCGGCTAGACGCCAGGCAAACCAGACGCGGGTGGCGGCCGATTCGATCGGCACCGAGCGCTTCGAGCGGGGGAGCACCCTGGCCGACGCGTTGCGGCGACCGCGACTCGGTTACCGCGAGGTCGCCGACAATTTTACTCCCGCGCTCGACCCCGAGATCGGCGAGCGCCTTGCGATCGAAATCAAGTGCGAAGGATACGTGCGGCGCGAGCAGCTCGCGATCGAGAAGGCCGCGCGAGCCGAGCGGGTCGAGATCCCGGAAGATTTCGACTACACCACGATACCGGCGCTCTCACACGAGGCGCGCGAGAAGTTCAGCGGCCGACGCCCGCGCACGCTCGGGATGGCATCGCGAATCTCCGGGATCACGCCCTCGGACGTAGCGATTCTCGCTCTCTACGTTCACAAGCACGAGCGCGAAACCGCCTCGCTCGCCTAAGGTGAGCTCGCAGGAATCGCGGATCGAAGCGCTGCTCGAACGGGCGCAACTCGCGCCGGCCACACGAGAGCGACTTGCCCGGTACGGCGAGCTCGTGCTCGAAGCAAACCGCCGGTTCAACCTCACCGGCGCAAAGCTGGTCGAGGACCTTGCCGAGCATCTCCTGGATAGTCTGAGCGTGGTTCCGTACGTTCGGGAACCCTACGTCGACATCGGCTCGGGAGCCGGGTTCCCCGCCATTCCGGTGGCTCTCGCCACGGGGGTCGAGATAACGATGATCGAGGCAACCGCGAAGAAAGCCCATTTCTTGGAGTCGGTTCTCGGCGAGCTCGATCTCAAAGGCCGGGTGCTCGCCGAGCGTGCCGAGGTCGCCGCCCATCGCCCCGCGCTACGCGAACGATTCGCGAGCGGAACGGCGAGGGCGCTTGGCAGCGGACCGACGGTCGCCGAGCTCCTGCTCCCGCTGCTGGCAATCGGCGGTATGGCGATCCTCCAGCGTGGCAGCCTCTCTCCCGAAGAGCAGATCGCGCTGGCCGACGCGTCGCTCATGCTCGGCGGAAAGACGGACGTCGAAATCCCGTTGGAGGGGAACCGGCAGATCGTCGTAGTGCGCAAGGAGGGTCCGACACCGGCGCGATTTCCGCGACGACCCGGCGTCCCTGCGAAGCGACCCCTCTGCCTCTAACCCCGGCGAATTGTTGGCGATTATCCCCTCACGACACGGATGCGGGTTTTTGAGGGAGGACTGGCTCTTTGGCGAACCGTCCTGACCGAATGAGCGACGACGATTCTACGGGGCCGCGCCTGACCAAGGAGCAGAGCCAATATATGGGCTACGGTTTCCTTGGCGGCGTAGTAACCGCGATATTTTTCATGGGGCTGCTCGCCGGGCTGCTACGGAGTTGTGGCAGCAGCTTATTTTAGCCCGGCTCCGGGCGGGGGCAATCTCCTGCTTGGCATCCTTCTTGGAAGCCTTTAGGATGTGCCCATGATCGCTAAAAATTGGTACAGCTTCGAGAGCCTCCGAACCATTATCGGTGAGCCCCTAACGGTCGCTCCCGCTTTTAGCTGGCTCTGCGGCTGTTGGGGTACGCTGGTGCCAAGCACGGAAGATTCCATGATGGTGACGCCCTGTAAGGATCACCGTGGGAGATTGGCTTGATGGGCTTCTTCTTCCGAGGTTTCCCGATCTAGCCTTACGTTGGGGTCCCGAATCGCCTAGAATGAGTCCGTAAAACCGAAGCCCCGGTCTTACGCCGGGGCCCCGGGATAGTGGGGTGGACCCGCCAGAGCCCAACCTCTGGGCGTCCCATCCTCTCGACTTTGGCGCTCGTGGCGAAACAGGTAAACGCGGAGGATTGCCAATCCTCTGGCCCAACCCTTGCGGGTTCGAATCCCGTCGAGCGCAAAGTTCGGTTTTGCTGGCGCCTCCGTTGGAGACGCCAGCAACAACGTACCACAAAACCCTGAAAATGGCCTCTCGGGTTTCGAGCGAATTGCTTGGTTCGCTTGCTCGATTAGCCCTCTAGTATATACTGCTTCCTAGTGGCAACGGAGCCAACGGCTGAAGACCTAGAAAGCAGCCGCGACCCCAGATTCCTACGTCAGCGGATCAAACGTCAACAGGGGCTCGTGGCCTTCTTGCAATTGGCAAGGCGAATCCGTATTGATAACGGCACCTCTCCCGATCTTGTAGACGTTGCGATTAACCAGGCCGAGCAAGAACTCAGGGGCCTCATTGCTGCTGATGGCGGTCGAATCGTTCCCAGAAAGAGGGCCAAGGCCAAAAGTTCTGAGACCTGTACCGTCTATATAGACGAGTGCGGGGCTCATTCGCTCACAGCCAAAGAGGACTTTGGAGCATTCTGCCTAGCATCGGTGATCGTTCGCGACCAAGACCTTGACGTGTTCGATGCCAAGTGGCGGCGCTGGAAACGCCAAAATCTAGGCTCTGAAAACGAGTGCGTACACGAACCAGATGTGCGGAAGCGATCGGCTCCATTTTATCGTTCCGACCCGAAGCAACAAGAAGAACTCCTGAGTTCTCTATCCAAGATTCTTGCGGAACTTGAGTTTTGCGCTATCGCTTGTGTGCTAAGGCGCGAGCAATATGTCGCGGAGTTTGGTAATGACGCCATGAATTGCAGCCTGCCGCAGCATGGCTATTTGATGACGCTTCATTTCACGGCGGAACGGATAGCATTGGCGCTCCAAAATAACTTCGGCGGTGCCAAGGCCCGCTTAATTCTAGAGTCTAGGGGCCCCAAAGAAGACGCTGCTATGCAATACGAGTTTGCCCGACTTTTCCTCGATGGAACCGCGTATTTGCATCCAGGCTACTTCCGGCGCCAGTTTTTCCCTGGGCTCGAATTTGGGTCCAAGAAAGACCATCTTTCAGGGCTTGAAATTGCCGATCTTCTTGCGCGACCTTGCGCTGACAAAGTGCTTGATCCCACTAGTAGCCCTGAAAGATGGGAACAATTTAGGTCAAAGTTCTGCATTGGCGAAGGCGAGACCAAACACTCAATCCTTGGATTAAAAATCGTTCCCTGGGATAATGTCTTCAAAGACCTCTGGAAAAGCTGAAGGGATCGCTTTACGCGATCCCCCCCGCCGACCGGGAAAATCCCAGCCCTTAACTGCATTATATATCATCATACACGGTTACCCGTGTCAAGGACGCGAATTCTAGCACAATAGCACCGTGAGGGCAAGGCTAAGGCAAACTCGTTCAGCGTCCAGAGACGGCCTTTTTAGTCCTCATCGCACGTAAATGCCATACAGTTGGCACCCGGCTTGGTTAGCATTAAACCATGCCCTCACCGAATCTACTCCCTGAGCAAAAGTACGGCTTCAAGGACTTCGAGCGGGAGTTCCCCGACGAGCGGGCCTGCATGGAATGGCTTCTTGAGCATTTCTTCCCCTACGGCGTCCATTGCGTCAAGTGCGGCGAGGTCCGACCTCACCACCTACTCAGAAGCCGCCCGAAGGTGGCCTCCTGCGACTACTGCGGGGCGCACACGCACCCGACCGCCGGGACGATCTTCCACAAGTCCTCCACCAGCCTGCGGACCTGGTTCCATGCGATCTTCCTGATGAGCGCAACGCGCTGCGGAATCTCAGCCATGCAGCTAATGCGGGAAACGGGCGTGACGTATAAGACGGCCTGGCGGATGTTCAACCGGATTCGCGGGATTCTCGGCGAGAACGTGACCGGGCTCGAAGGGCAGGTCGAAACGGACGTGACCTACATCGGCGGCGTCAAGCGCGGCATCGAGTACCGCTCCGGGAAAGGCAAGACCCCCGTGGCGGGCATTGTGGAACGTCGGGGGCGCATCCTGACCTACATCGCGGGCCCGAATCCGCGAGAACTCACGGAAACCATCGCGGAAAAAGTCATGCCGGGTTCGACGATTTACACCGACGAAGCTCGTCCGTATCTGCGCCTTCCGGCGTTAGGGTTTCGTCACCGTCGAATCAATCATCGCTCGAAGGTGTACGCTCGCGGCGACATTCACACGAACACGATCGAAGGGTACTGGGGCAACACAAAACGCGGAATTTCCGGCGTCTACCATCACGTTTCCGTGAAGCATCTTCAGGGCTACTTAGACGAGTACGGCTTCCGCTACAATCATCGGGACGAGCGGCGACCGATGTTTAGGGCTTTTTGCTCTCGGATTGGACGGGACGTTTCGCTCGCTCGTCGGACGGCGGCTTAGCGTCGGCGACCTTTTTTAAGGCCCAAATAAACGCCTCGCGGGTCGTGACCGGAGGCTCCTTGTCTGGACAGTCCTTCTTTTCGTCCATGCCCCTATCGTATCACCACGCGAGCGAAAACGTTCCGGTGGGTCCGTTAAAGACGAGCACGCAATTGTTCAGTATGTCTCGGCCAATCAGCATCAATAATTGAGGGTTTTGAAGATGTAACGGCGCGGAGGTTACGGCAACGGTTTGGAAGCCCTGTGTATTGGTAATCCGCCATCCGATAGCATACTGGCTTGCCGTATAAGCCCCGCCAACGCCAAAACCATTAGCGACGCCTCTCGCGATCAAGCCAAGACGAGTCGCGAGGTCGTCATCTACGACGGAGCCGGATGCTCCCGTGTCCACCAAGGCGAATCCGGGCACTATCAGCGGCGTGGTGGCGGGCGCGCCCTGCGGGTCAAGGACTACTGGCTGCGCTACACCTCCGGGGTCCGCCACGTCAATTGCGATCAGCGGACCATTCGCTATCATGTTGGCCCGCTGGTTCCCTGGAAACGGCTGGTTTAGCGCCCCTGCGTTGAGTATTGCCATAACGAGTGAAAATTCGTGTGGCTCGTGCCAAACGGGGGGCTAAACATTACCGGGTCATCCGGCAGTATCTGCTTGATCAAAAACGGGGTATCTCGGCCGTAGGTTTGGACGCCCTGCTCAAAGGCCGCCTGATAGGTAGGGTAGCGCCCCAGGACTTCTTCTCCCCGAATGACCACGTACTGGCCCTCAGAGTTCTCTGCCAGCCACGATTCCTTGTTTCGTTCGTAGGTAGCAAGCTCTGCTTCAAATGCCATTTTTTTCGCCTCCTTTCCTAAAATTTAGGAAGTCCGGGCAAATATTATACTTGTTACGAGGTCAATATGTTGCCCGTCGCGATCAGGCTTTCCCGTCCGTGTCGTGAGGGGATAATCGCCGAATTGTTCACCGTGAAACAATTGGTGCGGTACGATGGGAGCGCATGCAGCCGTCTCCCGTCGATCTCCGCCTCGCCGCCGCGCTCCCGGCGGATAGCCTCTACGCAGTCGGCGGGCGCGTTCGCGATGAGATCCGGGCCAAACTCGAAGCCGGGGCGACGCCGAAGCTCGACTCGGACTACGTCGTCGTGGGAGTTGAGCGCGAGCAGCTGATCGATCGCCTGCAGGCGATCGGCCGAATCGACGTCGTCGGGGCCTCTTTTTCAGTCCTTAAGCTGACGGTCGACGGCCAGACCGTGGACGTCGCGATGCCCCGGCGCGAGCGCTCCGTCGGCACCGGTCACCGCGATTTTCAAGTGGAGAGCGGGCCGGACGTCACCCTCGAGGAGGATCTTGGACGCCGGGATTTCCGGATGAATATGCTGGCGCGAGCGATTCCCGCCGGCATTCTCGTCGATCCGTATCACGGTGAGGCCGACATCAGAGCGCGGCGGATCGATATTCTCACCCCTGACACGTTCCGCGAGGATCCGTTGCGCATGCTGCGCGCCGCCCAGTTTGCGGCCCGCTTCGAATACGGGGTGACGCCAACCGTGCGCGAGGCGATGCGCGGGGCCGCGGCGCTCGTTGCGACCGTCTCGGCGGAACGGGTCCATGACGAGCTGGTCAAACTCTTACAAGCAAGAAAGCCGTCAATTGGCCTGGTGCTGCTCGAGGAAACGGGGGTGCTCGCGCACTTGTGGCCGGAACTGGTCGAGGGCGTCGGCATCGAGCAGAACGAGTGGCACGCCTACGACGTCTGGCACCATAGCCTGGCAACCCTCGACGCGACGTCTCCCGACGACCTCGTCGTGCGGCTCGCCGCCCTTCTCCACGACGTCGGAAAGCCGCGGACCAAGGATGGGCCCCACTTTTATCGTCACGAGATCGCCGGCGCCGAGATGGCGCGGAGCATGCTGGAACGCTTTCGATTTCCGACCGAAGTCGTTCGGACGACCGAGCATCTGGTTCGCCAGCACATGTATTCCGCCGATCCCGGCCTTAGCGACGCAGCGCTCCGTCGCTTCATCCGGCGAATCGGCCCTGCGAATATCGAACATATGTTCGAGGTACGACATGCCGACATAGCGGGGAGCGGGTTGCCGAAGCGCGACGACGCGAACGAGGCGTTCGAAGCGCGCGTTCGCGACGAACTTGCGCGAAAACCGGCGTTTTCGATTCGCGAGCTCGCCCTCGACGGTGATGACGTGATTGCTGCACTCGTTGCGCGGCGCCGAGTTGCCGAAGATTTTAAGGGCGACGCGCGCGTCGGCGCGGCCTTGCACTGGCTCTTCGAGCAGGTCACCGACGAACCCGAACGTAACGAGCGGTCCGTGCTGCGCAGACTTCTCGAGCAGTATCTCGAGAGTGTGAGCCCTTTAGAGAACGCGGGAGAAACGAACTGAGCCGGATCATCGCGCTCGTCAATCAGAAGGGCGGTGTCGGAAAGAGCACGACCGCCGTGAATCTCGGCGCGGCACTTGCGGTCAACGGCAGACGCGTCCTCGTAATCGATACCGATCCGCAAGGAAACACGACCACCGGTTTCGGTGTCGACAAAGCGCGCTTGACGCACGACATCTATCACGTGCTCATGCAAGAGATTCCGCTCGAGCGCATCGTCCTTCAGACAGAGATTGAGAATTTGGCGCTAGCGCCCGCGACGATCAATCTCGCCGGCGCCGACGTCGAGCTCGTCGCAGCGCTCAGCCGTGAAACTCGACTGCGGCAAGCCCTCGCGGCGGTGGGCGATCGCTACGATTTCGTGCTTCTCGATACGCCGCCGTCGCTCGGCCTATTGACGATCAACGCGCTCACCGCGGCGGACGATTGCCTCATTCCGGTACAAGCGGAGTTTTACGCGCTCGAGGGGCTCGCCCAGCTAACCGGTGTGATTTGGCGCGTGCGAGACGCACTCAATCCCGCGCTGCACGTCAGCGGCGTGCTCGTCACGATGTTCGACGGACGTACGCGTCTCGCGATGGAGGTCATTCGCGAGCTCGAGAAGTACTTTCCGCAACAGATTTTCAAGACGCAGATCCCGCGCAACGTACGTCTCTCCGAAGCGCCGTCGTACGGCAGACCTGCGATCCTCTTCGATCCGAAGAGCCGCGGCGCGCAAGCCTATCTCGCCCTCGCGCGCGAGATGCTCGAACCGGCGCGGCAACCGGCATGAGCGAGCCGAAGCGTGGTTTAGGTCGCGGCTTGGCGGCGCTGCTCGGGGATGCCGCGGTGCCGGTCGCGAGCGCGCAAGAAGTCGTTCGCGAAATTCCCGTCGGCGAAATAACCCCCAATCGATTTCAACCCCGCAAGAGTTTCGACGCCGGTACGCTCGACGAGCTCAAAGCCTCGATTACCGAGTACGGCGTGCTCGTGCCGATCATCGTACGCCGACGCGAGGGCGGCTACGAACTGATCGCCGGCGAGCGGCGCTGGCGTGCCTGCGCCGCATTGCGGCGTCCGACGATTCCGGCGATCGTTCGCGCCAGCGACGACCGTCAGACGCTCGAGTTTGCGATCGTCGAGAATCTCCAGCGCGAGAATCTCAACCCCCTCGAAGAAGCGGCCGGCTTCGCGCACCTCATCGACGAGTACGGGCTGACGCAAGAGGAACTCGGACGGCGCCTCGGCAAGAGCCGGCCGGCCGTCGCAAACGCGTTGCGGCTGCTCGCGCTCTCCGATGCGATTAAGTCGATGCTCGTCGACGGCCGCCTCTCCGCGGGACACGCGCGCGCTTTACTGATGGCACCGGAATCGGCGCGGGCGGCGCTGGCAGCGCGGGCCGCCGGCGAAGCCTTGTCGGTACGGGCACTCGAACGATTGACTGCGTCGGCATCGGAGGCAACGCCGAGATCGGTCGCGGCCGTGCGCGAGCTCTCGCCCGACGAACGTGACTTCGAAGGGCGATTGCGCGAGCGTTACGGCGTTCCCGCCGCGCTGATACGGCACCGTCGGGGCGGTCGCATCGAGCTGCGCTTCGCGAGCGACGACGACCTGAACCGCCTCGGTGATCTCCTGCTCGGCGAGGAGCGCTCATAACGCGTGTTCTTTCCATTTTCGCGAATCATCGCGCTCTTGATGGCCGCCGTGCTCTGCTTCGTGCTGCTCGTTCCGATGTCGATCGCGAGCCATCACGCCTGGATCGCCGTGCTCGTCGTCGTCGTTTACTTTGCGTACCTCGTTGCGAACGTGATGCTGTGGCAGCGCACGCGCCGGGGCGAGTAACGCGCAGCCGGCGGGCTGAGCTGCTGCGTGGAATCTACGTCATCATCAACGAGGAGCCGCGTGCGCTCGAACTCGCCGGTGCGGTTCTCGACGCCGGCGCGCGGCTGATGCAGTACCGAGCCAAGAACGGCATACTCGAGGATCGTATTCGATCGCTGCGCGCGCTTACGCGCAAGCACGACGCTCTGCTCCTCATGAACGACGACTGGCGCGCCGCAGTCGAATACGATTGCGACGGCGTGCATCTCGGGCCGGGCGATAACGGCTTCGAACGCGTTGCACCGGTGCGCGAAGCGCTGCGGAACCGGCTGATCGGGCTCTCGTGCGGAACGATCGAGGAAGTCCGCGCCGCAAATGAAAGCGGCGTCGATTATCTCGGCATTGGCTCCGTCTTCCCAACGTCATCGAAGGCCGACGCAGGCGCACCGATCGGTATCGATGGCTTGCGGCGGCTCGCCCGAGCGAGCGCGGCACCCGTCGCCGCAATCGGCGGAATTACCACCGCGTCGATTCCCGAGGTGCGCCGCGCCGGCGCCGCGATGGCCGCCGTAATCTCGGCGATCGCCGGCGCTCCCGAACCATCGCGTGCCACCGAAGAGCTCCTCGACGCCTGGTATCGGAGCGAACCGCCGTGAGCGCTATAGTTCTCTCGATCGGCACGACGCATCCGTGGAACGTTGCCGGCGTCGGACGAGACATCGTCGTCGGCGCCGACTTCGGCGTGCGGGTCTTCACCGCGGTCGCCGCCGTGAGCGCGCAGGCCGGCTACGGTGTAACGGCGCTCCACGTGCTTCCCGTCGAGGTGCTCGCCGCGCAGCTCGCAACGCTCCCGTGGGATTCGGCGGGAGCGGTTCGCATCGGCGCGCTCCCGACGCTCTCAGCAGTCCGCACGCTCGTCGAACCGTTGCGGCTTCGCCCGTGGCTTCCGGCGGTAGTCGATCCGGTCTTCAGCGCGAGCCGGGGCGGCGAGCTCGCCGATACGGCGACGCGCTACGCCGTCCGTGACGAGCTCGCGGCGCTGCCCAACGTCGTCCTCACGCCGAACCTCGATGAAGCAGCCTTCCTGCTCGGAAGCGCGCCGATCGAACGCGACGCAATCGGCGAGGCGGCTGCCGCGCTGCGCGCCCGCGGCGCGGCCGCAGTACTCCTAAAGGGGGGCCATCTCGACGGCGAGCCGGCTGACGCGCTAGCGAGTGCCGCCGGCGTCGAAATCTTCAGCGAGCCGCGCATCGCCGGAGAGATGCACGGAACCGGCTGCACCCTCGCAATGGCGCTCGCCTGCGAGCTCGCGGGCGGCACGCCGATCGCGCACGCCGTTCGCGCGGCGCGGGCCTACGTTCGCGCGCAGCTCGCAAGGCATTGACCCGGCCGCCGTAACATTGACGCGCGAATGACTCTCACCGCGAAGCGTCCCCGCGTCATGTCGGGAATGCGCCCCACCGGCGACCTTCATCTCGGTCATCTCGTCGGCGTGCTGACGCAGTGGGCAACCTACAGTGACACCACCGACGCCTTCTTTGAGATCGCCGATCTGCACGCGTACACGACCGATTTCGACGATCCGTCGAAGATCCGCAACGCCCGTGACGAGATGGTCGCGGTATGGCTGGCGGCCGGCGTCGATCCCGAGAAATCGACGATCTTCTTGCAATCGGGCGTTCCGGAGATCGGCGAACTGCAAGCGCTCCTCGCGATGATTACTCCCGTATCGTGGCTCGAGCGCGTGCCGACCTACAAGGGCCAGATCGAGGCGCTCGGACAGAAGATCGCGACCTACGGATTTCTCGGCTATCCGCTGCTGCAGCTCTGCGACATCGCGATCTTTCGCGGCGAGTACGTGCCGGTTGGACGCGATCAAGTCGCTCACCTCGAACTCGGGCGCGAAATCGTCCGCCGTTTCAACCATCTCTACGGCGACGGCGCAGCGCTTTTAGTGGAGCCGCAGGCGACGCTCTCGGAGTTTCCGGAAGTGCCGGGGACCGACGGCCGCAAAATGAGCAAGTCGTACGACAACGCCATCTTCATCGCCGACGACGAGGAGACGACCACGCGAAAAGTTCGCGCGATGGTCACCGATCCGCTCAAGGTTCGGCGCGGCGATCCGGGACGCCCCGAGATTTGTCCGGTCTTCGCGCTGTGGCGTTTCGTCAATCCGCTCAAAGTCGACGGCATCGCTGCGGCGTGCCGGTCGGGCGCCCTCGGCTGCGTCCAAGACAAGACCGACTTTGCCGAAGAGCTGAACGCGTACTTACGCCCGGTGCGCGAACGCTACGCGGCCTACCGCAGCGACCTCGGGCTCGTCGAACGGCTTATCGCCGACGGCACGATGCGCGCAAGAGAGATCGCATCGGGCGTTCTCGCCGACGTCAAACACGCAATGAAACTAACGTAGCTTTACCGGTCGAAGCGCGTTTTCCGGACGCGCGCGCTAGCCTTTAAACTTCGGCAGCGTCTCCGCGATCGATTGAAGCGCCCAGTCGATGTCCTCGAGTGAGGCGGCGTATGAGAAGCGCAGATATCCCTTGCCGGCTGGGCCGAACGACGACCCGCCGCCGCAGGCCACGCCACCCTCTTCCAAGAGGAATTTCGCTAGCGCCCGGTCGTCCTGCGTGATCGACGAAACGTTGGGAAAGGCGTAGAAGGCGCCTTCCGGCAGCAGGCACGAGATGCCCGCGATTTCGTTGAGGCCGTTGACGAGGCGGTCGCGCCGCGTGCGGAAGATTTCGTTCATGCGCAGGACGGGCTCGTCGGTTCCGGTGAGCGCCTCGATACCGGCCATCTGCACGAAGGTCGCGACGCAGCTAAAGGTGTTGTTGTTGAAGAGCGTCGCCGTTTTGGCGAGGCTTTCGGGCATCAGCGCGTAGCCGAGCCGCCACCCCGTCATCGCGTAGGCCTTTGAGAAGCCGTCGACGACGATCGTGCGCTCGCGCATGCCTGGCAACGATGCGATCGAGAGGTACTCCGTGCCGAGATAAAAGTTGCGGCTGTAGATTTCGTCGGCGAGCACGAGAAAGTCGTAGCGCTGCGCGAGCTCGGCGATGCACTCCAGGTCGCTCTTGGTCAGCACGCCGCCGGTCGGATTGTGCGGTGAGTTGATGACCACGACTTTCGTCTTCGAGGAGACGCGCTGCGCCAGCTCGTCGAGATCCATTCGCCAGTTGCGCGACTCCAGCAGCGGAATCGCGTGAACGTTTGCCTGATGGTAGCTCGCGCACGATGCGTATGCGGGATAGGCCGGATCGAAGTAGACGAACTCGTCGCCGGGATTGAGCAGCGCGCTCAGCGTGTTCCAAATCACGGGTTTGGCACCGGGGGCGATCACGACGTTCTCGGCGGTCCACTCCGGCGTTACGTGCCGAAAGCGGCTCGCATATTCGGCGATCGCGGCACGGAGCGAAGGAAGGCCGGCCGACGGCGTATAGTGCGTGTGGTTGTCGTAGAGCGCGTCGACCGCGGCTTTTTTGATATGCTCGGGCGTATCGAAATCGGGTTCGCCGATCTCCATGTGCACGACGCGCCGGCCTTGCGCTTCGAGCTGGCGCGCTCGCGCGAGTATCTCGAACGCATTTTCGGATCCCAGCCGTTCGACCGCGGCGGCGAGCCGATCTTCATGAACTGCGAGCATTCAACTCTTCCTCTCTGAGATGGAACACGCGACGCTTCGCCCGGCCCCGAGGTGGGACCTATGGTTTCTTATTGAAGTACTTGACGAGGATTTCGCGCGCGATCGGCGCGGCGACGGTCGCTCCGTAACCGCCGCTTCGATCGACGAAGACGGCCAGCGCGACGCGCGGGTGCGCGGTCGGCGCCCACGCGACGAACCACGTCGTGTTCGGCCCGTTGCCGTTCGCCGTCTCGACGGTTCCCGTCTTCCCCGAGAAGGGCAGGCCGTTGATTGCCAAGCCGTAGGCCGTCCCTCCGGGATCGGTGACGCGCGCCATCCCTTCGCGCACCGCGGCGAGTGACGACGCGGTAACCGGAACGTGCCGAATCACCTCTGGAGGAAAACGCTCGACGTCGCCGCCCTCGGGACTGCGGATCTCGCGAACGACGCGAGGCCGGTAGAGCATTCCACCGTTGATGACCGCCGAAGCGACGTTGACGATTTGCAGCGGTGTCGCTTGCATCGCGCCTTGTCCGATGCCCAAAAAGCACGTCTCGCTCGGTTCCATCGGAACGCCGAACGTTCGCAACTCCCACGCGTTGGTCGGCCAGTTTCCCTCGTTCTCACCGGGCAGATCGACGCCCGTCTTCGCGTCGAGACCGAACGCGAGGGCGTACTTGCGCAGCCGAGCGTTTCCGAGCCACCAGGCGAGGCGGAAGAAGTAACCGTCGCTCGAGGCCGCTAACGCCGGAACGAAGGTCGTATCGCCGAGCCCGCCTGCGGCGATGTCACGTGCGTAATATCCGCCGCAATCCCAACCGCCGGTGTCGTCGATCACTTGATCGACTCGCACGATGCCCTCGGTCAACGCGGCGGAGCCCGTGACCATCTTAAACGTCGAACCGGTCGGCGTCGCGGCGGCGATGGCGCGATCGAAGAGGGGCTGGCGCGGATCGGTCAGATCGAGCACGATGTGCTTCCAGCGGTCCGCGGCAAAGTCGTTGGGGTTGTAGTTCGGATAGCTCGCAAGCGCGAGGATTCCGCCGGTCCAGGGGTCTTCGGCAACGACGGCGCCGGAGAGCGAGCGATTGCGCCCGCGGATTTCGCCGGCGAGCGCAGCCTCGACGATCTTCTGCAGCCGCCAATCGAGATTCGTGACGAGCGTAGCACCGGGTATCGGAGCTCGCGACGCGAGCTTGACGTTCGGAACCACCGCACCAGTCGCGTCGACGACCACGCGCTGACCGCCGGGCGTACCTCGCAAGTACTTATCGTAAGTAAACTCCAGTCCGTCTTTGCCGATCACGTCGTTGGGTGAATACCCCGCATACTTGAGCCGCTCGTACTCTTCTTGCGTGATCGCACCCACGTAACCGCTGAGGTGCGATCCGTCCGGACCGTGCGGATAATCGCGAATCGGCTGGGCTTCCAGGTCGATGCCGGGGAGATCGGTTAGCACTTCGGAGAGCCGCGCAACCGCCGCGACGGGTAAGTCCGTCGCAAGGATGACGGGTCCATAGGGTTCGTTCGTGGCGACCTCGTCGAAACTCGAATATTCGAGCCCGCGATGGTGAAGCAGTCGATACCAGAGCGGCTGCGCGCTGACGCCGAGCAAATTTGCGAGGGTCGTTAGCTCGCGTTGCGGATCGAGGACTTCCGACGGGATGACGCCGACGACGAAAGAGGGGCGGCTTCGCGCGATGACGACGCCGTGACGGTCGAAGATCATGCCGCGCGGCGCGGCGACCGGAATCAACCGCACCTGATTCGCCTGCGCCGCCGCACGATAACGCGCGCCGTCGAGGAGCTGAACCTCCACCAGTCGCGCCGTGAGCGCAACGAGTGCGATCGCGACGATGGCGCAGAACGCCGCGAGCCGCCACGTTGGAATGCGCCACTGCTTCGGCCGCGGCGCGCGCGGAACGCTCACGCGCGCGAAGCCTCGAAGCGGCGCGCCACGATCATCGCCGCAACGATGACGGCCGCGTTGAGCACTGCTTGGATGAGTGCCTCGTGAAAATGCATCGCACCTAGACCCGAGGGATACCCGGCAAGCGCCATGGCGATCCAAAAGAGCAGCGCGCGCACCAGCGTGGCAACGATCGTGATTCCCGTCGCGAGCGGGATCGAATCGGCGAAGAACCCGCGCGAGAGCACTCCGGCGAGCAGCGCGCTGACGCAGGTCGCGATCGTCCAGGCCGCACCGGTCTGCGACGAGAGCGCGTCTTCACAGAACCCCGCAGCCAGACCGTAGAGCGCGGCTCGGCGCGCGTCGACCCGAATCGCATACCAGATTACGACGACGAGGACGAAGCTCGGAACGACGCTCCGAAAGGCGAGGTAATGAACGAGCGTCGCCTGTGCGAGTACCGCGGCGACGAGCCACGCGGCCGCGACGTACCACGGTGGCCCGACGAACGGCGCTACGTGCGGTTTACTGCGGGACGACGACAACGCGATCGAGCGCACCGAAATCGACGAACGTCTTGAGGACGACCGTCTGATAGAGCGTGGCGTCTGCGCGCTCGATCTCGGTCACCTCGCCGATCGGAACGCCGGAGTGGAACGAGCGCCCTTCTCCGGTTACGACGACGTCGCCGACGTGGAGCGGCGCGTCCTGCGGAATGTACTCGACGACGACGCTGGTGAGATTCCCTCGCGCGATGCCCCACCAACGCCCGCGCCGTACGATCGCCGGAAGTCGGCTCGTGTAATCGGTCGCTAGAACGACCGTGCTCGAAAACGGGCCGACGCTTTCAATACGTCCAACGACTCCTTGTGCAGCGAGCACGCCCGCGTTGCGGCGTACGCCTTGACGCGATCCTTTGTCGATCGTCACGGTTCGCGAGTCGTTCTCGGGCGGGAAGCCGATGACGCGCGCCTCGATGCCATGGTACAGATCGACCATCGGGCGCACCGCGCTTTCGGCGGCGTACGCGGCGGCAAGTTCGTGAAGTCGCGCGTTCTCTTCGGTCAGCCGCCGATTTTGCGTACGTAGGGTCGCGTTCGTGGATTCGAGGCCAGGCAGTGCAAGCAGCGCAGCACCTGCATTTCGCGCACCTCGAACCGTCGCGACGACGACCACCTCGGCAACGCTGAAGAGCGAGCTCGCGACCGTCGCAATCGGGCTCACCGATCCCGAGCGTTGCGCGCCGATTTGCAGTAGAGCCAAAAGCGCCGCGGCAATGATAATGCCGATCAGCGCGAAGATTCTGCGTTCGTGTCGATACGTAAAGATGGTGGTCCCCGAATGGTGCGATGCGGCGGCGCGTTACGCCAGGCGCGGTTGATTCGGTGTCGGCAAGGCGAATCCTAACCGGCGCAGCGTACGAACGAATCGCCCCAGCGGCAAGCCCATCACCGTGTAAAAGTCACCGTCGATCGCCTCGACCAGCGACGCGGCGCGCCCTTGGATTCCATAGGCCCCCGCCTTGTCGAACGGCTCTCCGGTCGCAACGTAGGCGTCGATCTCTTCACTGTCGAGGGGGTAGAACCGGACGCGCGTCGTCGCGCGTTCCCGTATCGGCGCGTTTCGCCCCGGAACGACGAGCGCAAAGGCGGTGTGGACGAAATGGTCGCGCCCTGAGAGCGCCGCGAGCATCCGCGCAGCCTCGGCCGCGTCGCGCGGCTTTCCAAGGGCGACGCCGTCGAGATCGACGACCGTGTCGGCTGCCAGCATCGGAACCTCGAGCGGGTCGCGCCGCCCGATCGCGGCGCGGAGCTTCTCCCCCGCGTGAAAGTTCGCGAGTTCGGCCGGTGCCAACTCGGGCATCGGCGCTTCGTCGTAGCCGCTCGCAGCCACCTCGACCGCAAGAGCGAGCGAGCGCAAAAGCTCGTACCGGCGGGGCGACGCGCTCGCCAAAATGATGCGCGAGAGCGGCACGCTAGAAATAGAGCTTGCCGCCTGCCTGGATGTAACCACCTTCGTGACGGCCACGAGGATCGCGGTGGGTCCAGTGAATGACCCCGCCGAGCGGATAGAATTCGTACTCCCCCTTGACGACGACGCGGTCGCCTTGCGATATCGGAATCGGACCGGTGAAGTCGGTGTTCGCTTCGACGCGAACGATGACGTCGCAACCCGAGCCGAGGCGGAAGAGAAAGCCTTCGTGCGGACTGACGCGCCCCGGCTGAAGGCCCAAGACGCGGGTTACCGTGCCGTCGGCGACGACTTCGACGTGCGAGCGCCCCGCGGTGTAGGCCGCACAGAGCGCGCCATCATCGGGTGACTGCGTGGCGGAACATCCGCTCAGGGCAGCCGTCAGCACCACGGCGAATCCCAGGTACGTCCTAGCCGGCGCCATCGCCATCGAACCCGTAGAGACGGTGGGCGACGATGTACCGCCAGACCGGCTCGGGGACGAGATACCGAACGCTGCGGCCTTGGCCTAGCAGGGTGCGGACCAAGCTCGCCGACTCGAGAATCTCGGGGAGGTTTAGCGTCGCGACTCGTTCGCGCAGTGCCGGCTCGATCGCCTCGATGACACGGGCCAGCGCGTCCAACTGCACTCCGACCCGCGGCGCAATCACAAAGCGTTCGAGCGATTCGATGACTTCGTCGAGCCGCACCCAGGTCGCGTTGACGAGCGAGTCGGCGCCGATGATGAAGGTGAATTGCGAGCCCGGATACTTCGCGTGCAGCAGCGGCAGGAGATCTGCGGTGTAGCCGCTCGCGTTCTCGCGCAGATCCGTGTGATCGAGTTCGAATGCGTCGTTGCTCTCGATCGCTCCGAGAATCATCGCGCAGCGGTGCGCCGCGTCGGCCTGCGCTTTGTTGCGATAGTGGTGGTTTCCGGTCGGAACGAAGAGAACGCGGTCGAGACGCTCCAGCAATCGCGCCGACTCCGCGACGAAACAATGTGCGTTGTGAATGGGATCGAACGTACCGCCGAAGACGCCGATTCTCATGAGTAGGTGAACTCGTACGGCCCGATGCGCACGGTATCCCCTTCCGCCGCGCCGAGTTCCGCAAGTCGCTTCTCGACCCCCATCTTTCCGAGTGCACGCTCGAACCGCGCGAGTGCTTCGTCTGAGTCGAAGTTCGTCATCGCGGCGAGCCGCTCGACGCGCTCGCCCGAAACGACGAACGCACCGTCGGGGCAGCGTTCGATCGCAAAGGCATCGGGTGCCGCGAGCTCGATTCGGACCGGAGCGGGCGACGCGACCGAAGGCATCGGCGCCTGTTCGATCGTCCGCGCGATCGCCAGCATCAAATCGCGCACGCCTTCGCCGGTAGCCGCACTAATTCCACGCATCTCAGGGAACTGCTGGCGCAGCTGCTCGAACGATTCGCGCGCGTCCGGAAGATCGAGCTTGTTGATCGCGAGCAGGGTCGGCTTCTCGCACAGATGGCGATTCCAAGCGGCGAGTTCGCCTTCGATCGTCGCCTTATCTGAAAGGATCTCGTCGAGCGGCTTCGCTCCGTCGAGCAGATGCACGAGCGCGCGCGTGCGCTCCACGTGCTTGAGAAATTGATCGCCCAAGCCGGTCCCTTCGTGCGCGCCCTCGATCAAGCCGGGAACGTCGACCAGGACGAACGACTCTTCTTCGGAGATGCGCACCACGCCGAGCTGCGGTTCGAGCGTCGTGAACGGATAATCGGCAATCTTCGGACGCGCCGCGGAGACGACTGAGAGCAGCGTCGACTTGCCGGCGTTGGGAACGCCGACGATCCCGCAGTCCGCGAGCAATCGCAATTCGAGCCGCAACGCGAAGCGTTCGCCCGGCTCGCCTTTTTCCGCAAAACGCGGCGCTTGTCGAACGCTCGTTGCAAAGTGTTGGTTGCCGAGGCCGCCTCGCCCGCCCTTTGCTGCCAAGACCCGCGCGCCGGCGCGGGTGAGATCGGCGACGAAATCCTCCTCGCCGTTCTCACGAATACGCAAGACGAGCGTTCCAACGGGAACGGCGATCGTCAGATCGTCGCCGCTACGTCCCGATTTGTTCGACGTTCCGCCCCCTTTGCCGGAATCTGCGGCGAAGTTGCGGCGAAAGCGAAACTCCACGAGCGTCGAGATCTCGGGCGTCGCCTCGATGTAAATGTTGCCGCCGTGACCGCCGTCTCCGCCGGCCGGACCGCCCTTAGGAACGTACTTTTCGCGACGCCAGGCAACGATGCCGTCGCCGCCGTCTCCGGCCGCAATCGTGATCGCCGCTTCGTCGATGAACTGCACGGCCTCTACCCTTCGCCGCGCAATAAAAAGGGGCCTAACGGCCCCGTTTGCTGCAATCCCGCGGCGTTACGCGGCGGGAACGACCGAGATACGCTGGCGTTCGCTACCGCTGCTGAACTCCACGACGCCGTCGGTCAAGGCGAAGAGCGTGTGATCGCGACCCATACCGACGTTTGAGCCTGGATAAAAGCGCGTCCCGCGTTGGCGCACCAGAATGTTTCCCGCGATGACGCGCTCGCCGCCGAAACGCTTGACACCGAGGCGTTGGGCGTTTGAGTCGCGCCCGTTGCGGGTCGAGCCGGCACCCTTCTTTGAGGCAAAAAGCTGAAGATCGAAGTCGAACATAGCCGGGCTATTGTAGCAAAGGCGAGGGAAAATGCAACGCGAGGAGCCGCAGTCCGGACGGGCAACCGGGAGGTTTCGCGGTTTTCTTGCAAGGTCCAAGGGCGAAACGGGGTATGGTGATAGCGGCGGGCTGGCCGTGCTCCCTCTGTAACAACCTAAGCAGCGGTCGGTCCGTCACTTTCGGTGGGCCCGAGCCTGACAAAAAAAGTCCTAAGACAGATCACCCACCTAAGCCTCTTGCTAAATAAAATGACTTAGGTTATCTTTTTATCAGATACCCTGACAACGCATAGTTACTAGATAAAGCTCCTTCGCCTAAGCAAGGGGCCTTGAACGGTGGGGAAGACCGGTTGGGGCCCCTCTTCGTTTTTATTTGAGCCACGGATCGGGCTTTGCTAGGCTCACCAAGCGCCGCGAGCCGGCCGATTCAAACTGAGTCACCGCCTACTGATGATGGGTAGATGTCCAGAGAAAAGAGGCAATAACTACCAAAAGAACGGTTCCGCAGGTCATTCCAGTTGCGACGACAATCGCGGTCGGCAAGGTCATTAAGGAACCTCCTTTCAGCCTACTCTCCCTACGAATCGTGGGCTTTTCAGGTTTCGCTCACGCGGCGCTTGATTTACTAAGCGCCCCCAGCCGCCTGCTTTCAAACGAGACCACTGCCGCCCTTTCCACACCTGTGGAAAAGGCTGTGGAGAACCGGGCCCGGGAGCCTTCCGGATGGGGTCGCCTGGCCTTACGGCGCCGACGAATTTACATCCGATGCGGGGTCCCGTCATGCGAGTTCATAAATCGGAAAAATCCCTGAAATAGCGTGCTCGTCGTCCTGTGGATAAGTGTATAAAGTCGTGCATAGAATCCGCAGGAGCAAGCCTTCATTAAGCCAAGTGGTTGCGCCCTCACGGGGGTGACGCAGCCCGATCCTTTCGGATAAAGGCCCGCTGCGTAGTGCTGTTTCTAGACGCTGATGATAGGGGACGCAGAGGATGGCGCTTGCGATCAACTCCGAGATCTCCAACGAGCTGTGGCAAGCCGCGCTCGATACCTTGGAGCGCACCTTCTCGAAGCCGGTCTTCGAGATGTGGATCAAGCCCATCCGCTTCATATCGTTCCACGGTAACGAGCTCCATCTCGCCGTTCACAGCAAGTTCGCGCAAGATTGGGTCGGCACGAAGCTGCGCGCGCAAATGATCGGCGTCCTGAGCGAGCTATTCGGGACGAGCGTCGAGCTGCGGCTCTCGGTTGCCGAAGCGAGCGACGGCACCCGGACCGTCCCCGGCATTCCGACACGCCCGCTTGAGGATTTCCGCACCGCAAACCTTAATGCTCGTTATACTTTCGAAGAGTTCGTCGTCGGCAACTCAAACCGGTTCGCGCACGCCGCGGCGCAAGCCGTCGCCGGCGCCCCGGCGCATGCCTACAACCCACTCTTTCTTTACGGCGGCGTTGGTCTGGGCAAGACGCATCTCATGCACGCGATCGGCCATCGCGTCATTCAAGATAACCTCGCCACGAACGTCGTCTACGTGACCTGCGAGAAGTTCACTAACGAGTTCATCATCGCGCTGCAGAACAATCGCACGCCCGAGTTCCGCAATCGTTACCGCCAAGTCGACGTGCTGCTCATCGACGACATTCAGTTCCTGGCCGGCAAAGAGACGACCCAAGAAGAGTTTTTCCACACGTTTAACGCGCTGCACGAATCGGGACGCCAGCTCATCATCTCGTCGGATCGGCCGCCTAAAGAGATTCAGACGCTCGAGGCACGGCTGCGCTCGCGGTTCGAGTGGGGTTTGCTCACGGACATCCAGGCGCCCGATTTGGAGACGCGCGAGGCGATTCTTCGTAAGAAGGCCGGCAGCGAGAATATTCCCGTGCCCGACGAGGTAACGTCGTTCATCGCTAGAGTGATTCCCTCGAACATCCGCGAGCTCGAGGGAGCCCTGATCCGCGTCATCGCCTACGCATCACTGACCAAGTCGCCGATCACGACGGAGCTCGCGGCCGACGTTCTGAAAAGCGCCGTGGCCCAGGCCCCGCTCTACCGCATTACGATCGCCAAGATTAAGGAGACCGTTGCCGGCGCTCACGGCCTGACCGTCAAGGAGATGGACAACGGGCGCCGGGATCAGCGTCTCGCCGCCCCGCGCCAGATCGCGATGTACATCGCGACCGAGCTAACGACGTACTCGTTGCCGCAGATCGCTCGCGAGTTCGGAAAGAAAGACCACACCACCGTCATGT
Organism: Candidatus Cybelea sp.; assembly: GCA_036732685.1. Classification (GTDB taxonomy): domain Bacteria; phylum Vulcanimicrobiota; class Vulcanimicrobiia; order Vulcanimicrobiales; family Vulcanimicrobiaceae; genus Cybelea. Next base: position 445,886 of record DAINBY010000001.1, read on the forward strand.
ACGCGCGCGACAAGATCAAGGAACAGATGCAGCGCGACGAGGCCTACCGTAACAAGATCCGGCAACTCATCGCCATGTGCCAGAATCCCTGAACACTCTGCGCACAAGGTCGGGCCTTTCCACCCGTACGACCTTTACAAACACTTCCAAGGCGTGAAACGGTGTATGGAGCGTACTGTACAATCCACAGCTTTTCCGCGCGGAAAAACCGCAGTACCGCAAGCTAAAGCCGACTTGTCCTCAGATTCTACCGCCCTACTGCTACTACGACTTACCTTCTTTACTCCTAGGAAAACTCGCTCGTACGACCAACGGTGGAAACGATGAGATTCACCTGCGCCACAAAGGACATCGCCACGGCGGTTGGAGCCGCCAGTAAAGTGGTCAACGCGCACACGACCGTGCCGATCCTTTCCAACGTGCTACTCCAGGCCGACGGCGGGAAGATCGCGGTGCGTGCCACCGATCTTGAGTTGACGCTCGAACACGCCTTTCCGGCACAGGTGGCAGAAGGCGGTTCGGTCACGGTTCCCGCGAAGCTCTTTGCCAGCTATCTCGGGAATCTCTCGCCCGGTACCCTCGAGCTGACCGGTACGCCAACCCGCACGAGCGTAAAATGCGATCGCAGCAACTACGACTTTCACGCGCTGCCCGCCGACGAGTACCCGCCCTTACCGGCAGCCGCTCGTGGCTCGCAGCTCTCGATCGCGGCGAAACGCTTCCGAGACGGTATCGACGCGACGATCTTCGCCGCCTCGAGCGAGGAGGCTCGCGGAGCCGTTCTCATGGGAACGCTCCTTGAGGTTGACGGGAACGCGGTTACGATGGTTGCGACCGATGGGTATCGGCTCGCCAAGTTCGTTACGACGCTCGAGGGCGGCGCCGACGGGAGCGAAAAGTACATCGTACCGTCCCGCGCGCTCGCGGAGGCCGCGCGCAATCTCGGCGCCGGCGAAGAGATTGCAATCAACGCGCTGGGCGCACAGAGCAATCAGTTACAAATGAGCAGCGGCGACGTTACCATCACGGTGCGCCTCGTCGATGGCCAGTATCCCAACTATCAACAGGTGATTCCGGCGAAATTCGATCGTACCGTTACGGTGAGCACGTCGCAGCTCATCGGGAGTCTGCGCCGTGCCGAACTCGTGGCTGGCGATCGGGCCAGCATGGTGAAGTTAGCCGTCGCAAATCAAACGCTGATCGTCACCGCCAGCTCCGACGTATCGGGGAATGCCTATGAGGAGCTCGAGATCGAACAGACCGGCGACGACCTCACGATCGCCTTCAACGCGCGATATCTGGTCGAGATCCTCAACCACATCAAGAACGAGAAGACGGTCATCGAGTTCCTAGGGCCGCTCTCGCCGGCCGCTATCCGCCCGCTCGAGCCGCTCGAAACGGGGCAGCAGCTCTACGTGCTGATGCCGTTGCGACAATGATGTGCTGCTCCGGCGTTTGACGCTCTCCGATTTTAGAAACTACTCCGAACTCGACCTCGAGCCGGCTGCGGGGCTCAACGTTTTCGTCGGTGCTAACGCACAGGGGAAGAGCAATCTTTTAGAAAGCGTCGCAATGCTCGGCACGGGGAAGTCGTTTCGGACCTCGCACGAGTCCGACACGGTACGCACGGGCAGCGACCGCGCCGTGCTCTACGGAGAAGCGACGCTGCGTTCGGGACGGGTCGACTTGGCCTGCACGATCGAACGCTCGAGCCGCGGAACGCGCAAAACCTATACGGTAAACGCGCACAGCGTGCGCTACGCGGGCTACCTTGGGAAAATGCGTGTCGTCACGTTCGTGCCCGCCGATCTGCAACTGATTTCGGGCACGCCGGGCGCGCGACGCGCATTTTTAAACATCGCCCTATCGCAGAGCGAACCGCGGTACTATTACGAGCTGGCACGGTACCGTAAGGCGCTCGAACAGAAGAACGCGCTGTTGCGCGGAGCGATCGAACCCGATCCCGAACTTCTAGCGACGTACAACGCGACGCTGGTCGAGGCCGGCACGGCGATCGTGCTGGCCCGCGATGAACTAATTCGGGCACTCGGGGAGAGTGCCCGAATCGCGCACGCGCGCTTCGCCGCTAACGAGGAGCTGGAGGTGAGCTACGAGCCCAACGTGCCGTTCGAGATGCCGACCGCGACCGTAATCGCCGCCGCGCTGGAGGCACGTTTCGGGCATTACGCGGAAGCCGAACGTCTGCGCAAACGGGCGATTGCCGGCCCGCATCGCGACGACCTGAGCTTAATGCTCGGCGGCGTATCGCTCGCCGCGTACGGCTCGCAGGGCCAGCAGCGGACGGCGGCGCTCTCACTCAAGGTCGCCGAGTACGCGGTGCTGCGCGAACGCTCGAACGAGGCTCCGCTCCTGCTCCTCGACGACGTCCTCTCCGAGTTGGATGAGGAGCGGGCCGCTGCATTCCTTGCGGAGATCGGCGAGTACGAACAGACCTTCATCACCGCCACGCATTTGCCGGTCGGACTCCCTGCCGGCGCGCGTTTCGCACGCGTCGTCGACGCTCGCCTTCACGGCTGCGCGGCATGCTGAAGCTCTCCACGGCGATGACCGGATGGGCGCCGGCGCAGCGGCGCGGCGCGTGCGATCCGATCGTGCTTCTCGAGGCGGGGTGGGCGGAGATCGTCGGCCCCGACGTGGCGCAGAACTCACATCCGGCACGTATTGCCGATGGCGCGCTGATGATCGTCACCCGGTCGAGCGCCTGGAGCCATCAGCTCAGTTTCCTCGCCGAGCACGTCGTTCGCGCGGTCGATGCACGCGTGCCGAGCGCCGGAGTCCAGCGCTTGCGATTTCGGGTTGGACGTCTGCCCACGCGGCGAACGTCGTCGTCGCGTTCTCGCGAGGGCGCACTTCGAAGGCCCGTCGAGCGCGCGGCCTCCAGCTCGAGCGCCGAAGCGCTGGAGCGATTCCGGGCCGGTGTCGAACAGCAGCGCCGGAACCGCCGGGCGGAGGGCTGGAACGAGTGCGGCGGCTGCGGGGCGCTCATTGAGCCCGCGGCAGGGCCGCTCTGCCAAACTTGCGCAACCGCCCGCTCGCAAGCGCTGGGTGCCGCGACGGCGCGGTTGCTTTTCGAGGCGCCGTGGCTCGGTTACGCCGGAACGGCCGCGCTCGTTGATGGGTTAGGGGAAGGGGAGTACGAACGATTGCGCCGCCAGATGCTTACCCACTGGTGGGGGATGCTGGCGCGAGCCCGAGCAGCCAAGCGGCTCTCGCGTGACGGCCGCGAGCGACTCGTCGCGAGCTCGTACGTCCTTTTACGCAGCAAGCTCCCACCCGAGGCGATCGTATCGGCGACCGTGCGTAATATCTTGGGCGACGAGCTGCACGAGCTTCTCTATGGCGAACCCGCCGGCGAAGGCGGCGCCGTCGAGCGTCAAAAACGAAGAGTGTAATGTCAACGAACTATACCGGGGAACAGATTGAAGTCTTACGGGGGCTTGAGGCAGTGCGCAAGCGCCCGGGCATGTACATCGGCAACACCGCCGAGCGCGGCCTCCATCAACTCGTCTACGAGGCGGTCGACAACGCCGTCGACGAAGCGATGGCCGGATACGCGCGCACCGTGCGCGTCGTCCTTTACAAGGACGGATCGTGTTCGGTCGAAGATGACGGACGCGGCATTCCGATCGACCTTCACGCCGAGGAAAAACTTCCCGCCGTCGAGGTGGTGATGACGATTCTGCACGCCGGCGCGAAGTTTGGAAAGGGCGGCTACAAGGTATCCGGCGGCCTGCACGGCGTGGGCATCTCGGTCGTAAACGGGCTCTCGGAGTGGATGGTAACGCAAGTCAAGCGCGACGGCTTCGTTTGGCAGATGAAGTTCGAGCGTGGCATTACGGTCCAAAAGCTCAAGAAAATTGGGCGGACCGAGGGCACGGGAACGCTGCAGTGGTTCAAGCCCGACACCGAGGTGTTCGAGGTCACGGAGTTCCATTGGGATATTTTGCAGAAGCGGCTGCGCGAACTGGCGTTCCTAAACCGCGGGCTCTCGATTACGCTGCGGGACGAACGCGGCGAGAGTGTGCGCGAGCGTACCTATACCTTCGACGGCGGCATCGTCTCGTTTGTCGAGTGGCTCAATGAAAAGAAGGATCCGCTCCACCCGATTATTTCGACGCACGCCGAACGGGACGGCGTCGACGTCGAGGTTGCGATGCAGTACACCGGGGCGTATGCCGATCAAATCTTTTCGTACGCAAACAACATCGCGACGATCGAGGGCGGTATGCACCTCCAGGGGTTTCGGCAGGCCGTAACCGCCGCGGTCAATGGGTACGCGCGCAAGCGCGGCATGCTAAAGGAGTCGGAGAACTCGCTCTCGACCGACGATATCGTCGAAGGTCTCACGGCGGTCGTCTCGGTGAAGTTACAAGATCCCCAGTTCGAGGGACAGACGAAGACGAAGCTCGGAAACGCGCGAGTTCGCAGCATCGTTGCGGGCCTGGTGTCGGAACGGCTCGACTTTTTCCTGGAGGAGAATCCAAAATACGCGCGCGCGATCGTCGACAAGTGCATGCAGGCTCAGCGGGCACGGGACGCCGCGAAAAAGGCGCGCGATCTCTCCCGCCGCAAGAATGCGCTCGAGGGCTCGGGGCTGCCCGGCAAACTGGTCGATTGCAAGAACACAAACGCATCGGAGAGCGAGCTCTTCTTGGTCGAGGGCGATTCGGCAGGCGGCACCGCGAAGGGCGGACGGGATCCCAACAATCAAGCGATCCTACCGCTGCGCGGCAAGATTCTCAACGTCGAGAAGGCGCGCCTCGACAAGGTGCTCGCGAACGAAGAAATTCGTACGATGATCACCGCGCTCGGTACCGGTTTTGGCGACGAGTTCAATGTGGAGAAGCTGCGCTACCACAAAATCATCATCATGACCGATGCGGACGTCGACGGGTCACACATTCGGACGCTACTCCTGACCTTCTTTTACCGGCAGATGCGCCCGCTCGTCGTGGACGGTTACGTCTACATCGCGCAGCCCCCGCTCTACGGCATCCGAAAAGGCAAGAAACAGTGGTGGGCATTCAACGAGTCCGAGCTCAAATCGATCGTCGGCGACGACGGCAAAGATTTCTCCATTCAGCAATATAAGGGGCTCGGCGAGATGGACGCCGAGCAGCTCGCCGTCACGACGATGGAAGTCGGCAACCGCCGGCTCAAGCAGATCACGGTCGAAGACGCGGTCGAAGCCGAACAGATTTTCACCGACCTGATGGGCGATAAAGTCGAACCGCGCAAGCAATACATCTTCGAGTACGCGAAGAGCGTAAAGAATCTCGATCTGTAAGGGCTCCCCGCGCTTTAGAGCTGCATCGGGAGCGGAGCTTCGTTTAGAAGCTGCTTAGGACAGCGGGGCCAAAGCGAGTGGGGGTATAAGACCGCTAAGGTTACCTGTGCGCAAACGCCTTGCGATCGGCCTGCTCGCCGCAATCGTCGTCCTCTCGCTCGTGGTCGCAAGGCGCCACGACCTGCTGCGCTTCGCGATTGAAGAAGGCGCCGGTCTTGCCGGATATACGCTGCGTATCGGCGACTTTCACGTCGGGTGGAACGGAGCCGTTCTCAGCGGCGTACGAGCCGAGCGCGGTAGCGAACCGCTGCTCGACGCCGCGCGAATCGCCGTCCGCTACTCGCTGCGCGATCTCTTGCCGGGGAGCCGTCGTCGCTTCGGGCTTGTCGGCGCCGAGGTCGACGGCGCCAAGCTGACGCTCATCCGGTTTAAGGATGGGAGCTTCAACGTCAGTGTGCCGAGCGCCGCCGCGCCCCCCGCGGCTCCGCAGCGCGTCGACTCTGTTCCGATACGCTGTTCGTTGCGGGTGCGCGATTCGGAGATCGAGTTTCGCGAGCCGGCAGCCTACGATTCGAGCGCACGAGACCTGCACGTCCGCGGCATTACGGTCGATGCCTCCGTCGATACTGCGGGCGTCACCGCGTATCGGGCCCGCGGCGCGTTCGAGGAGGGGCGCGCCGAGCCGTTTACGATTACCGGCCGGATCGACACGGCCGCGGGCTACGCGACGCACCGAGCGAAAGCGGCTAATTTTCCGGCACGCGCGCTGGCCAATTACTTCGCGGATACGGCAGCGGTGCGAATCCTCGGCGGAGAGGGGCGCAATCTCGACGCTCGCATCTACGCCCTCGGCGTCGAACCCAATGTCGCGCCGCAGTACCACGTTTCGCTGCAGCTCGACGTCGTTGGTGGACGCCTCGCCCTCCAAACGCTTGCGACGCCGGTGAAGAATTTGCAAGCGCGACTGCAAGTCATCGACAATGCGTTCTTCGTCCGCGACGCGCGTGCCGAGCTTGCCGGAGTTCCGTTGCACATCGAGGGCGGAGCTTACGATTTCACGGGCGCGCTCACCGGACGGGCACAACTGCGTCTGGGAGTCTGGGGAGCGGGTGATCTCTCCGCGTTGCGCCAGGCCTTTACGTTCGCGCGCGACCAGCCGATTTCCGGAAAGGCGCGACTCGGCGTGCTCGTCCACGGCCCGATCGACGATCCCGTGATCGTCGCGAAAGTCGACGCACCGCACGCTTACTACCGCGCCCTTTCATTCGTCTCGCTCGTGGCCGGCGTCGTCTATCACTCCAACGTCGTCGCACTCGCGCCGCTGCGCGTCGGTTACGGCGGCATCGCGCTGCGGGTCGACGGAACCATGTCGGTGGGGCGGCACCTGCACTCGCAGTTTGCGCTGCACGTCGAAGGGCCGGCGAGCCGGCTGCCCTATCTCGACGAGATGCTTGGAGACGAACCGATCGTCATCGACGCATCCGCGACGGGAGACGACCTGCTCTTTCACGTGGTTGGAAGCGCGGCATCGGCGCGGGGCGTCTCGCGCGTTGCGGCGCTCGTCGACACGAATCCCAACGGCACCGTCTCAGTCGCCCCGTTCTGGTTTCACACGGAGCGCGGCGATTTCGACGGAGGATACGTGCTCGACCGTCCGGCCTCGACGAGCGCCTTCTGGGTCCTCGCCAGCGGTCTGCGAATGCGGGCGCCGGCGCTTGCAACCTTTCCAGGAATCTCGCTTCCGGCGATGCCGCCTGTCGACGGGCGTTCGGTCGGGATGACGATCTTCGGCGGCGGCGCGGGAAGGAACATCGTCCTGGCGGGAGTCGTGACCGGGAACGACGCGAGCATTGCCGGCGTCAAGTTCGATCGCATCGAGGCCGGATTCGGAGGAACGCTGCAGGGCGCCGCAATCAATTTGCTACGCGCCTCGGGTCCGTGGGGAACGTTTGCCGGGCACGGGGGATTTTCGTCGCAGCGGTTCGATGCGTACGGCACGTATCGAGGAACGTTTGACGGCTTGCAGCCGCTGATCGGAAATGCGATCGCCGGACACGGCAAGCTCGCCGGCACCGTCGGCATCGGGATCGAGCCGCAGCGCATTCTGGTGCAAGGATCGAATCTGGCGATGGCCGGCGCCACGCTGCACGGCATCCCCGTGGACCGCGCGAGCATAACCCTGGCGATCGAAGGGAATCGTCTGCGCCTCTACTCGGCGATGGCGCGCGCGGCCGGCGGCGACGTCGTTGCGGCCGGCACGTTTGCGTTGACGCCTGCAGCCGCCAACGGATCCACCGGAATCGCGCTCGTCGCAAGGAAATTGAAGGCTGCGCAACTGCACGGCATCGGATTGCCGCTCGACGCCGGAACGCTCTCGGCGCAGGGAAGGCTCGCCGCCGGCTCGCCGATTCCGACTTTTGATGGCGGCGTCACGATCGATCGCGGCCGCATCGCCCATTTTTCGCTGACGGGCAACGGTGACGTTCGCGTCGCCGGCGACGCCGTCGCGTTACGGCGAATTCTCGGAGCGCTGGGAGGGACGTATGCCAGCGTCAACGGCAGCATTTCGGCGCTCGCCTCGGGCTCCCCGCAATACGCACTCGACGCCGTCGTCCCGGCCGCGCAGATTGCTCCCACGCTCCACACGTTCGGACTTCCCAACTACATGACCGACGGTACGTTTAACGCGCGGTTGCGCATCGCGGGCCGCAGCATCCGACCCGACGTGAGCGGCCACGTCGGCGTACCCGGGGGCGACGTCAACGGACTTCCATTCGTCGACGGGAGCGCGATGCTAGCGGCCGATCCGCAAGGCGTCGCGATTCGCGACGGTTCGGTACTCGTCGGCACGACTGCGAGTTTTTTCACCGCCGTCGCGCGGCCGCACGAGAACGCCATCGAGCTGCGCGCCCCTCGCGCGGATCTCTCGGACTTCAACAACTTCTTCGATACCGGCGACACGCTCGATGGGAACGGCAGCGTCAATCTTTCCGCGGCATCGCACGATAGGCAGATTACGACGAGCGGAACCATCAACGTGCGCGGTTTTCGATACCGAAACTTGCCGATCGGCGATACGAAAGCCCTCTGGTCGAGCGCGCGCAATATCGTAACCGGTGCGCTAGCCGTCGGCGGAAGCGAAGGCATGTTGCGCGCGCACGGCTCGATCGGGCTGACGCCGGCGACCGACTGGCAGTCGACGCTGATGCGCTCGCGATTCGATCTAGGCGCGAGCGTCGAGAATCTCGATCTTTCGCTCTGGATGCCTGCGCTCGGCATGCAGAGCTTGCCGATTACCGGGCGCGTCTCGGGAGTCGCGACGGTGCACGGACGCTACCCCAATCTCGACCTCCGCGGGAACGCGAGCGTCGCGGCGGGAACGCTCGGCCCGCTCACGCTCGATCGCGCCGACGTCACGCTTCACTCTGCCGGAAGGCGCGTGGTCGTCGACCGCGCCGAACTGACGACCTCGGCGCTCTCGGCATCCGCCAGTGGAACGCTCGGCTTGGGAGCCGACGAACCGCTCGATTTGCAGGTACACGCGACGACGGATCACCTCGCGCAACTCGTTTACGATCTCTCAAAACGAAAAGTGCCGGTTCGCGGATCGTTCGAATCGACGCTTACGGTTGGCGGAACGTATAAAGCGCCGAACTTCGTCGCCGGTTTCGACGCGAACGACGTCGTCGCGTACGGCATACCGATCGCGTCGCTCTTCGGGGAGGCGCGCGTCGAGCGGCACGCGCTCGTGATTTCCAATGCAGGCGCGACGTTTGCGAAGGGGGAGGCGACGCTGGCCGGTTCGCTGCCGCTCGAGCTTTCGCCGTTGAGACTCGCCGCTCCGGATCAACCGATCAGCTTCGATCTCGACGTCGTCGGTCTCGATCCCGCGATTTTCGATGCGGTACTCGGGGCCAACACGAAGCTCGGCGGAATCATCGACGGACACCTTGGCCTTTCCGGCACCGTTCGCCAGCCGGCGGTCATCGGACGGCTCTCGCTGGCCGGCGGATCGTACGTCAGCGATCTCGAGCGCGTGCAGATCGCGCAGATTGCCGCCGCGCTAGCCTTCAACCGAACCAGCGCAACGATTACCGCGGCCTCCGCGCGGTTGGGAAACGGAACGGTTACGGGAACGGGAAACATCGCGTTCCCCAACGGCTTCACGCACAGCGGCGCGACCCTTTCGTTGCGCGCTTCCGCGCGCGGAGCCCAGCTCGATCTCCCCGCGTACGGTAGCGGAACCCTCGATGCGTCGATCGCACTTGCAAAACGTCCGGGCAGCGACGCACTCCTCTCGGGGAAGGCGACGCTGAGCAACGCGACGCTCTCGTTTGCGGCTTTCGTAAAAGCCGCGCAGGGCTCGGGATCGCTCGGCGGGCCGCCGCTGCCGCTGGCCTTCGATCTTGCAGCCACGGCGGGAAAGAACGTGCGCGTGCGCGGGAGCGGCTACGGGGCGGGGCTCGACATCGGCGTGGACGGCTCGGTGAAGCTCGCCGGAACGCTCGCGGCGCCGACGCTGGCCGGCGCCTTCAAATCGACGAGCGGGACGCTTACGTACTTCGACCGGGCCTTTCGCGTGCAGCAAGGCAGCGTTCAATTTAACGCGGCCGACGGTGTTTTGCCGAATCTGCACGCCGTTGCGAGCACGACGGTGGTGAATCCCGATCCCGACCGCGCGCGCAATCCCTACGGCAGCGCCGAAGTCACGATTCGCGTCGACGGGCCGGTCGCAAATCTCAAGATCGGCCTCACCTCGAATCCACCGGGTTATGCACAGGAGCAGATCCTCGCCCTCATCGCTCCCTTCGGCGGCTTCGTCGGCGGCATCGGCTTTAGCCGCCAAGGAATGCTGGCGCAGCAACAACCCAACGGGATAACGCCGATCGGCGCGGTCGCTCCGATTCCAAACGTCTCCGTTGCACAACGGAGCTCGATCACCGTCGGTCAGGAAGCGTTCAACTTGCTTAACGCGCAGTTTACCGCCGGCTTGTTATCGCCGCTCGAGACGACGCTCGGCCAAGGCCTCGGGCTCTCGAGCATCAACCTCACGCTCGGATACTACGGAAACGTCGGCTTCTCTGCGAGTCGCCTCCTCGGTAAGGCCGTCAGCGCCGTTTATGCCGTGACCTTTGGGATTCCGCAGACGCAATCGTTCGGACTTATGATTGAGCCCAACCCCGAGACGTCGGCAACGCTGAGCTTCTTCGTCCAGAACGGGCAGACAAAGCTCTTCGAGTCTCCGACGTCCCCGGTAGGGTACGGCGCCGGTTATCTCGCAACCCAGCCGTTGATCGGTAATAGCGGCTTTAGTCTTACCTTGCAGCGTCATTTCTGGTAAATGGCGCTTTGATTAAACGCACGTTCAGGCTTTGGGATGCGCAAGGACCCCGGGAAAGCCGGGCGGAACAGGGCGTCCCGGGTCGCACGCGGCGCGATTGCGCGCCGTCGGCATATGTTGAGGCCGTCAGAGGACCTTCTGATAAATTGAGGACTACTTTTTTTACATGACCTGTGATCCCCGGCGCGTGGGGCCGTTCCAACGTTGCGTGGCGGTGCTCGCGCTCCTCGCGATGACCGGTTTGTGCCTCATTGCCCCGTTCCCGGTATCGGCCGCTGCGCCGAAGATCGTCTCGGTCGACATCACCGGCAACTTGCACGTTCCGACGCAGACGCTCATGGCGGTGATCGCGGCACGTCCGGGTCAGCCATACGATCCCAAGACCGTGCAGCAAGATCTCGTGCGGCTCAACGCATTGGGGTACTTTGCGGACATTGCGCCGCCTTTGATCCGTCAGCGTCCCGGCGGCATCGCGGTCACCTACCGGGTGGTGGAGAATCCGGTGATTACCAAGATTGCCTTTACCGGGAACCAGAAAGTGCCGAGCGACACCTTGCTCGCACTCATGGATCTCTCCGTCGGCCAGGTTTTTAACACGAACACGTTCCGGCAAGACGTGCTCAAGATCAACAACTATTACGAGCGGATCGGCTACGGCGGGCAGGTTCCAACGCACGTCAAGGATATCAATCTCGATTCGCAGACCGGCGCGCTGACGCTTACCATTCAAGAAGGGTTGGTCGTCAACCATATCGTCATCGGCGGCGATCCCTTATTGCCGCCGCCATATATTTTGCCGCATCTGACGCTCAAACCCGGCGGCATCTATTCCGACGCGGTCCGCGACGCAGACTATAAGGCACTCCAGAAGCTCTACGAAGATACGTTCCATCTCGAGGTCGGAAACTTCGAGGGAGGCATCGTTCCGTCGTCGATCAACCTCCAGGCCGGCACCGCCGACGTCAAGTACGATATCTACGTGGCGCGCATCGCGGTCGTCGAAGTCACGGGCAATACGCGAACGAAGGACCAGGTCATTCGCCGCGAACTGCGAGAGCGCCCCGGGATGGTACTCAACACCGATGCGATCAAACGCGATTATCAGCGGCTCAACGCGCTGAATTTTTTCTCGAAGGTCGAGCCCGACATCAAGCCCGGCCCCGATCCAAAGAAACCGCAAGACGTCACGCTGGTGTGGCACGTTACCGAGCAGCGCACCGCGACGGCATCCGTCGGGTTCGGTTACTCGGGCGGCTTGACGGGTCTCGGGCTCTACGCGACGCTCGGCTTCTCGGATAACAACCTGCACGGGACGGGAAACTCCGGGGGTCTGCAGCTGCAGGAAGGCGCGCGGGCGGGCATCGCGCAGCTCACGCTCTCGGTACCGTATCTTAGCAATACGCCGCAGGGCGAACGTTATACGGCCGGTGGCTCGATCTTCACGAATCACACGACGTACTACTATCCGATCTACTCGATATCGGGCTCCGGATCGTCGGTCAGGAGCGGTTCCACCGTTCCGATCCCGGTTACCCTTTACTCGAGTACCAACTCGTCGCTCGTTTCCGGCGTGAACGCAACAAGCGTCTCGAGCGCGAACGGGGTTACCGGTAACATCGGGCGGCGCCTGAGCGACTACACGCTGCTCTCGTTCTCACTCGGCGCTCAGCGGATCCACTACGACACGACGGTTCCTTCGCCGTATTACTTCCAGGGAAACCAGCCGAACATCGTCGCCGGTCCGACGCCGAGTCCGATCAGCTCGACGCCGAACAGCTACGGTGGTTCCTTCGGCATCGCCGCGTCATCGATCGCCAACGTCAACACGGGCGCGCCGTACAATCTCGTTCAGCCCGGTCTGAGCCTGCAAACGATCACGCTCGACGATCCGTTTAACCCTCGCTCAGGCATCCACGCCCTGCTCAACGCCGCCATCTCGGCGCCGGCCCTTGGATCGAACTTTACGTTTACGCAGACCACGCTCGACATCGCAAAATTCTTCCCGATACTCAAAGACGCGACGCTGGGCATTCACGGAGTCGCCGACAACACGTCGGGCGTGATTCCGCCGAGCTCGCTCTTTACGTTCTCCGATCAGCAGATGCGCGGGTACAATCAGGTCTTTTACGCGACCAACGCCTATCTCGGACAGATCGAGTTGCGCCAGCCGGTGGCGCTCGACCGGCGCATTACCCTCGCCGTATTCGTCGACGAACTCGACTACCACATCCGAGGAGCCTACCCATTGCTCAATCCGTACACCAACCGTGTCACCGGGTATCCTGCGGACTGGGCGCTCTACGGGGACGCCGGCTTCGGCATTCGCTTCGACGTTCCGCAACTCGGACTTCGCACCGTCCGCATCGACTTCGCTAAGGGCGTAAACGGAACGCACACCAGCTTCGGAATCGGCCAGAGCTTCTAACCACGGCGGTTGCAGGCCACGCCGCCCCGGAGACCAATAGAAAGCGCATGAAGATTAGGTCAGCGATACTCTTCGCCGGCGCCGCGTCGCTTGCCATGTGGATGGCTCCCGGCGCGATTGCGGCGGATCTTACCGACCTCGGGTACGTCGATCAGTCGGAGCTGGCAAACTTGCCGGTCTTCATTACGGCGAACCGGCAAATGGCGGCCTACAAGTCGCAGCTCGACGCCCAGTTCAACGCGCAGGTCAAGCACGTGCGAACGGACGCCGAGAAGCAGCAGGTCGCGCTGCAGTTTCAGCAGCAGCTCAACGACAAGCAGCGCGAGATCGCCGGTCCGCTCTTTCAGCGCGCTCAGATGGCGATCGCCGCGGTCAGCGCATCGCGCAACCTCGCGGTCATCGTCGACAAACGTGTGGTCATCTACGGCGGGCAGGACATCACCAAGGACGTCGAAGCGGTATTCGCCAGCCCGCAGGCCATCCAGCCGCCGTCGGCGACCCCGCCACCGTCCGAGATCGGTTATGTCGATCAGAGCGTCCTCGACACCGTGCCGAAGGTTCAAACGGCAAACAACACGATGAGTCAATTCGAGAGCACGCAGCGCTCGATCTTCTCGGCGCAAATGGCGACGGCACGCGGCGCCAGCGCCAAGCAGCAGATCCTGCAGCAGTACAACAAGACGATTTCCGACAAGCAGGATCAGCTCCTCAAGCCGCTCGTCGACCAAACGCGGGCCGCGACCTCCGACGTGGCACGCAAGAAGAACTTGCTGCTGGTGATCGACAAGGCGGATGTGATCTACGGAGGGACGGACATCACGACGGATGTCCAAAATGCGCTTTCGAAGTAGCGTCGTGCCGTACGCCGTGCTCTTCGCGGTGACCGCCTGCGCTCCAAACGTGCATTCGTCGGCGATCCGCGGAGCCGGTTACGTGCGGGTCGAGGACGTTGTCAAGCATCATCCGCTCTACGGCCAGCTCTCGCAGCTCGACGACGCGATTGCGGCGATCAACCTTCAATCCACGCCGCGACAGGTGCCGCTCGGCGCGGCGCAGATCGCGGCGCAGACCGCGGAGCTGAATCGCGAGCTGCGCGACGCGCAGGTACGCGCGAACAAGATTTTGGCGCAGAAGCAGCAAGATTATGCAAATCGCGAGAGTCAAGCAGTCTCCGCGGCGCTCGCGGCGGCCGGCATTCACGGCTCGGGCGCGGCGGCGGCGTCGCAAATGAGCGGCGCGTCGGCCCAACAGGCTCAGCAGGCCGCGCAGGCCGCTAATTCGGATCTGATGGCTTACCAGCAGAACGTCATCGCGCAAGACAACGCCGCCACCTCCACGATCGCCAAGCAACTGCAGGTCCAAGCGGCGCAGAAGTATCGCGCGAAGGCCGAGCAACTGCAACAGAACGAGACCGACCTTTCCTTGCGCTTGACGCAGAGCGACGCCGCTTCGCGGTTGGCGATCAAAATGCGCCTGTCGAACCTCGCCCTCGAGCCGGCAGCGCGCAAACAGGCACAAGATCAGCTCGCTGCGATCAACGCTAAGGAGGCGGCCGCGCTCGACACCCAGCGCAACGGCGACGCCGCAACGCTGCGCGCCTATCGAGGCGAGCTCGATCGTCAAACCGGCGATGCGATCCGTAACCAAGTCGGCGCGATCCATCAACAAACGCGGTCGAAGCTGGAAGAGCGGCGGAACGAGGTGGGTTCGCAACTGCGCAGCCTGGGGCCGCCGTCGATGCCGTCGAACGTTCCCGCCGACGTCCAGGCCCGCATCGCACGCCTTCACCGGCAATATATCGGGGAATTCCAGGCCGATGCGGCCAAGACGGTGGCGGACTACAACGCGACGAAGAGCGACCTCGATCGGCAGTTTGCCGCCCTTCACGGGGCCGACGTCGGAGCGACGGGTGCGGCGGGAAAAGAGCTGGACTCGCTGCAAAAGCGCCGCAGCGAGCTCTATCAGCAGATGGTTGTTCAGGTGCAGAACGATGCGAGACGGATCGCCAAAGAACGGGGATTCAGTGTCGTCCTGACGGATGTCTTGTCGACCGCGGGCGGTTACGACCTAACGAACCAAGTTATCAGTGACGTTGAAAGCCAACACGAGTGAAAAGCTACAGCTACATTCTTATCTTCTGCGCCGGGGCGGCGCTCGCCGGCTGCACCGCACGCAGCCCGATCGGACTCGTCGACGTGCAACGCATCGTCGCGAACTGGCCCGAGTACCAGGGCTATCAGAACCAGCTCTACGCCGACGAACATTCGATTCAGTCGCGACGCGAGAGCTCGGCGCGCAAGGAGCGCGCGGCGATCGATCTGCAGCGCAAGTACGAGCGGGTCACCAATCAGCTCACGCAGCAAATCCGCGATGCGGCTGGGCGAATCGCGTCGCAGCGGCAGCTCAAGCTCGTGCTGACGCGCGAGGGCGTGGGTTATGGCGGCGTCGACATCACGGGCGATGTCGAGAAAGCGCTCAACATTACGGAAAAGGCAACGCCCACGCCGGGCAGGTAGCGGCTGGAGCTCATGCTCGGCACGCTGGATGAACTGGCCGCACGGATCGGCGGGCGCGTCGTCGGCAACGGCGAAGTCCGCATCGCCCGCATCAGTGCCGTTGATGAGGCGGGCGACGACGCCCTCACCTTCGCGACCAGCGAGGCCTACTTGGAGACCGCGCTCGCGAGTGCCGCGGCCGCGATTCTGCTCGAGCCCGATTTGGCGAAGAATGCGACCGCAAAACCGCTGCTCGTCGTCGAGAACGCACGCCACGCGCTCTCGCAGTTGCTTGCCTCGTTTCAGCCAGCGCGGCCGCGCGGGCCCTTTCGTCACCCGAGTGCCGCGATCGAAGCCGGCGCACGGCTCGGCGCGGGCGTTTACGTCGGTCCTCACGCTTACGTCGGCAACGACGTCACGATCGGAGATGCCGGCGTCGTGGAAGCGGGCGCGTACGTCGGTGACGGCGTTGCGATCGGTGATTCCGTTTGGATATACCCGCGCGTCAGCGTGATGCCCGGCACGCGGATCGGCGACCGGGTCGTGCTCCACTCGGGCTGCGTGATCGGCAGCGAGGGTTTTGGCTGGGCCTTCGTCGACGACCGTTCGGAGCGAATTCCCCAGATCGGGAACGTCGTGCTCGAAGACGACGTCGAGGTCGGAGCGAACACCTGCATCGACCGGGCGCAGACCGGGAGCACGCGGATCGGCGCCGGCACGAAGATCGACAACCTCGTTCAGATAGGGCACAACTGTCGCA
Organism: Candidatus Cybelea sp.; assembly: GCA_036732685.1. Classification (GTDB taxonomy): domain Bacteria; phylum Vulcanimicrobiota; class Vulcanimicrobiia; order Vulcanimicrobiales; family Vulcanimicrobiaceae; genus Cybelea. Next base: position 462,215 of record DAINBY010000001.1, read on the forward strand.
TCGGCAGAGGCTGCGTGATCGCCGCGTTGACCGGTTTAGCCGGCTCGACGGTGATCGGCGACCACGTCAAGGTCGCCGGACAAGTCGGTTTCAGAGGGCACATCACCGTCGGTTCGCGGGTTACCATCGCCGGTCAATCCGGTGTTTGGGGGGACGTGGCGGACGGTGCGACGATCTCGGGAAATCCTGCACGCAATCATCGCGAGGATCTCCGCCGAGAGGTCATGATTCGCAAACTGCCAAAGCTGTTCGATCGTGTTGAGGCTCTCGAGCGCACGCGCTCGGCCGATTAACGGCGCATGATGCAGGCGACGTTACGCGATACGCTCCACTTCGAAGGAATCGGTCTTCACACCGGCGCTCAGGCGGCGGTCGAGGTGCGACCTGCGCCGGCCGGCGACGGCATATCCTTCGTGCTCGGGAGCACGCGCGTGCCTGCCATCGCCGAGTACGTCGTCGACACGTCGCGAGCGACGGTGCTTGGCCGCGACGGTTCGAGCGTCTCAACGACCGAACATCTGCTCTCGGCGCTCTTCGCCATGGGCGTTACCAATGCCGAAATCCACGTTGAAGGGCCGGAAATTCCGGCCCGCGACGGCAGCGCGGCCGAGTTCGTCACCGAGATCGTCCGATGCGGGCTGATCGCGCAGGGAGTGCCGCGCAGCGTCTTCGAGATCGACGAGCCGTGCTGGATCCGCTCCGGTGACCGAATGATCGCGGCGTTTCCCGCCGACGCTTTCCGCGTGCGTTTCGTCGCCGACTTTCCCGTGCCGATCGGCACGCAGTATTTCGACGGCCGCATCGACGCGGCGCGGTACGAAAGCGAGATCGCCGGTGCGCGAACCTTCGCCTACCTGCACGAGGTCGAAGCGCTCTGGGCGCGCGGACTCGGACGCGGCGGGAGCTTGGAGAACGCGCTCGTCTTCGGCCCCGACGGGCCGATGCAGACGTTGCGATGGCCCGACGAACCCGTACGCCACAAAGTACTCGATCTGATCGGCGACCTCGCGCTGCTCGGATCTTGGCCGCAGTGTGAGATCGTCGCGATCAAGAGCGGCCACGAACTTCACGCATCGATGACGCGCGCTCTGCGCGCGCTCGCGAGCGTACCGTCCGTCTAGGAGTTGACGTTGGCCGAGCTAGACATACGAGCCATTTTCGAGGTTCTTCCGCACCGGTATCCGATGTTGCTCGTCGACCGGATTCTCGAATTCGAACCGATGGTGCGCGTCCGCGGATATAAGAACATCACGTATAACGAGCAAGTCTTTGCCGGGCACTTTCCCGGCAATCCCGTCCTGCCGGGCGTCTACATGATCGAAGCCCTCGCGCAACTCGGTGGCGCGATGATTCTCGAGCCCGGCGAGTTTTCGCGAAAGACGCCGTATCTCGCCGGCATCGACAAAGCGAAGTTCCGGCGTCCGGTCGTTCCCGGCGACCGCCTCGACATGGAGGTGCGAATGCTGCGCCACAAGCGCAACATCGGCTGGGTGAGCGGCGAAGCAACGGTGGACGGGCAGTTCGCCTGTTCCGCGGAGATAATGTTCTCAATTGCGTCGGACCCGCGGATGTTCGGCGCCGACGCCAGCGTACTGCATGTCTGAGTGCTCCGGGGCTCCTTAATGCTGCACCCCACCGCGATCGTCCATCCGGGAGCCGAGATCGGAAAGAATGCGGAGATCGGACCCTACTGCATCGTCGGCGAGCACGTCAGCGTCGGCGCACGGAGCGTTCTTCAGGCACACGTCGTAGTGAACGGCTGGACGGAGATCGGCGAGGATTGCGTTCTCTATCCCTTCTCCACGGTTGGGGCCGCCTCGCAAGATCGAAAATATGCCGGGGAGCGGGCGTTCACGCGCATCGGCAGCCGCACCACCCTGCGCGAATACGTCAGCATTCAGCGAGCGACCGGCGACGACGAAGTGACCGCGGTCGGAGACGACTGCTTGTTGCTCGCGTACGTGCACGTCGCGCACAACTGCATACTCGGCAACGGCGTTACGATGAGCAATCTCGCGCAGTTGGCGGGACACGTGCACGTGGGCGACTACGTCACGATCGGCGGCCAGACCGGCGTCCATCAATTCACGCGCATCGGGCGTAACGCGATGGTCGGTGGGATGAGCAAGTGTACGAAAGACGTTCCGCCGTTCTTTCTCGTGGAAGGGAACCCGTGCCAGCCCTACGGCCTCAACAGCGTCGGTTTGCGGCGCGCGGCCTTTTCGGTCGAGGAGCGCAAAGAGATCAAGAGTTTCTACAAGCTGCTGTACGATCCGAAGCTCAACGTCTCGCAAGCGATCGGGGCGATGAAGGAGCACGTGACGACCGGCCCGGGGCGCGAGATCATCGCCTTTCTCGAAGCCCCGTCGCAGCGCGGCGTCCTGAAATAAGGTTCGTGGCTTTGCGCCTCGTCGATCGCTACGTGCCGCCGCGGGGACGCTCGTCGCCCGCGTCCTGCGGGCTCCTACCCCGCCGCGCTCGCGCCACCTCTTGAGGACAATTTGACATCCTGTCAATGGCGCTCGCGTCGGAGGCCCCGCGCCGGCACGTAGCGACCGACGAGACGCGACGCGTTATGCGCTATTTCTTTTCGACCGGGGAGCCGAGCGGCGAAGCGATGGCGGTCTATTTGGCCGATGTGATTCGCGCCCTCGATCCCGATGCGGAATTCGAGGGAATTGGGGGCGCTCGAATGCGGGATGCCGGCTTTCGTCTCTGGATGAATCATCGTGGATGGGCGAGCATGGGGCCGCTGGCGGCGATTCCGCGCATTCCGAAGCTGCTCGCCGCGATGCTGCGCACGGCCTTCCACATTGCGGCGTCGAAGCCGGACCTCGTTGTGCTCGTAGATTTCGGCGTCTTCAATCTGCGTCTGGCGAATACGCTGCGTAAGCGCCTGCAGTACGCCGGTCCGATCGTCGATCTCTTTCCGCCTGGTACGTGGCTCGACAACGCGGAGAAGGCGCGCAACGTTGCCGCCGTCGCCTTTCCGGTGACGGCATTCGAGCATCAGTACGAGTTCTATCGAAGCCTTGGATGCCGGGTCGAGTACTTCGGGCATCCGTTGGCGAGCCGTTATGCGATGCGGCCGTTGCGCGATCCGCCGCCGGCCGGCGGCGGCACCGTCGCAATGCTGCCCGGAAGCCGCGCGGGCGAGCTGCGTCGCCACCTGCCGGTGATGGCTGCGACGCTGCGCACGCTGCAACGGCGCCGTCCCAATCTTCGTGGGGTCTTCGGTGCCGCGGACGACCGCGCCGAGCGTACTATTCGAAGCGCGATTGCCCGCGACGAGCTCCGCAACGCGAGCGTCGCGCGCGGCGTGGCGGCGGCAGTTGAAGATGCGGACGCTGCGATTATTGCGTCGGGCACCGCCGTGTTAGAGAGCGCGCTCCTCGGCGTTCCGGCAGTAGCGATCTACGTGATCCCGCGCATCCTCATCCGGTACGGACATCGGATGATCAAACATCGATTTATTACGCTGCCGAATCTCGTACTCGGACGCGAGGTCGTTCCCGAGCTCCTGCAAGAACGCGCGACGCCGCCGTCGCTCGCCGATGCGATCGAATCGCTGATGAGCGATCCGGCACCGCAATACGAGGAGTTCCTGCGATTGCGCGCGGCACTCGGTCCGGCCGACGCGCTCGAGCGCGCCGCGCGCTACGCCGTCGAACTCGCCCGCGGCGACGCATGATTCGCATCTACCACACCTCCGATCTGCACGATCGGCGCGGCATTGCCGCGCCGCTAAACGCAATCCGCTCGGAGCGTCCGGGCTTGCTCTTCGACTGTGGTGACTCGCTGCGCGGGAGCCAGAGTCTCTACTATCGCGACGAGCCGATCATCGCGGAGATGGATGCGGCGGGTTACGACGCGCAAGCGATCGGCAATCGCGAGTTCCACTATCTCTTTGGGCTGCTTCGTGCGCGCGCGCAGCGAATGCGCCACCCGCTGGTCTGCACCAACTTGCAAGATACGAAAGGGCGAGCGTTGCCGTTTCTGCCGGCGATTCGGTTCGACGTTGCCGGCGACCGCGCGGAGCGGGTCCGGGTGCACGTGCTCGGTCTGCTCGTCATGCAGTACCGGATGGGAAGCGCCTGGGAGCGCCTCTTCGGCTGGCGCTTTCTCGATCCATGGAGCGCCGTAGCGCCGTATGCAAACGACGTACCCGACGGCGATCTTCTCGTGGTTCTTTCGCACGTCGGTCTTGCGCTCGACCGCCGGCTCGCCGAACGCGTGCCTCGAATCGATCTCATTCTCGGCGGGCATAGTCACGACACCCTCGAGCAACCCGAATACGCCGGAGCCGTACCGATCGTTCACGCCGGTCCCTATGGACGATTCGTCTCGCGCAACGAAGTCGAGTACGACCCGCAGCGCCGTCGCTTCGTGCTCGCCGATTTCGCCCTACTTCCACTCCTAGAACGCAGCGCAGCGTGAAGCGCGTGCTCTTCGTGACCAACGGTCACGGCGAAGTCGCGATCGCGCAGCGCATCGCAACCGAGCTTCGCACCTTCTTGGCGGATGCGCAATTCCATCATCTCGCGCTCGTCGGGAATCAGACCGGTGCGACGCTGAGCGACGTGGGCCCCCGCCGCACGATGCCCAGCGGCGGGTTGATCGCAATGGGAAACGCCCGCAACCTGGCGCGCGATCTACGCGCCGGTTTGCTTGGGCTCACCTGGGCTCAGGCGAAATTTCTGCGCAAGGCGCGCGGCTCGTACGATGCAGCCGTCGCGGTCGGCGACGTCTACGCGCTCGCGATGACGTTGCTGGCAAAAACGCCTTCCGTCTTCGTTGGAAGCGCGAAGAGCGTCGACGTCGCTCCGTACGGCCCCTTCGAAGAACGCGTCCTTATGCGTGCGAGACTCCGTTTCGTACGCGACCGCGCGACGGCGCTTGCGCTGGCGCGCCACGGCATCGACGCCGACGCCGCCAATGCGATCGCCGATCTCTTCGAATCGCCGAACGACTCGCGCATCGAGCCCGCCGTTACGGGGTTCGTGCCGGCGCTCGCACTCTTTCCGGGTAGCCGGGAGAGCGCGTATGAAGACGCCGGCTTTCTTCTGGAGGTCACCCGCGAGCTCGCGGCCTCCCGCCCAGAGCTGGGGGCAGTACTATCGATCGCGCCTGGGCTCGAGGCAGCGCGCTTTGCCGAAACTGCTCGCGGCGCCGGGTGGGAGGTTCGCCAGACGACGAGCGCCCTCGTGCCATTCGTGATGAGTCTGCGAGGACGCGAGATCGTGCGCGGCTGGCAAGGTCCGATCGGGCCACTGCTCGCGCGCGTCGCACTCGTCTTCGGACAGGCCGGGACCGCGAACGAAGCGGCAGCCGCGGCAGCGTTGCCGGTCATCGCCTTCGAGCGCGAACGCGATCGCCGGGACCGCTGGTATCGGCAACGGCAACGCGGATTGCTCGGGGAGGCGCTCGCCGTTCTGCCGGGCGATCTGCGCGACGCAGTCGCCGGAGCGAGCGCGATTCTCGACGATCCGGCCCGGCGGCAACGCATGGGAGCGATCGGACGCGAGCGGATGGGCGACGCGGGTGCGGCGCGACGCATTGCCGAGCGTATTGCGGATTTGGTCGCGCAACCGTGATGCGCCGTCTGATGCCCATGGGGCTCGGATCGATCTTTGCGATCGTACCGCTCTTCCCGAGTTTCATCGCGCTCACCGGCGTCGGCTTTCCCGGAGTTTCGCTGGTTCCTCGCGGCGTAGCGCTCGCGGTCCTCGGAGGCTGTGCGCTCCTCGCGATCTACGCGGTAGCGACGCTCGCGCGATTCCCGCAACGCGGGTCGCAGCCGTTGCTCCTTCCATTGGCGGCGGTCTTCGGTGCGGGTCTCTTGGCGGACGTTGCGGGCTTCGATCCGGTCGCCGGCCTGCTCTTTACCGGGATCGGCGCACTCGGAATCATCTGGCACGCTTCCGTCATGCGTTTCTACTCCGACCGCTACGCGGCAGTGGCGATATACTGGTCGTTCTTACTCTCCGGCGCGTTGGCAGCGGCCCTGGCAATCGCCATGATCGTGACGCGCTATCCTCCGGCACAGTACGCAATTGCGCACGGTCGCGCGACCGGCACGTTCGTTCTGCCCGGCGAGCTCGCAGGTTATCTCATCGTGCTCTTGCCGATCGCGTACGCACTGGGCTGCGTCGCTCAGGCTCGTGCGCTGCGAATGCTCGGCTGGGCAGTCCTCGCGCTCGGACTCGTGACGCTCGCGCTGACGTATTCGCGCGCCGGATGGATGGGAGCTGCAGCCGCTTTTGCATTTCTCTTCGTGGCGCGCGGGCATCGCAGCCTCGGCGCGGCGACCGCCGTAGCGGTCGGCGGAATCGTCGCGGTGTTGCTGCTCTTTAACGCGCACCACGATCCGAGCGAGGATTACACGCGCCTATCGATCTGGAGAGCGGCGGCCGAGATCGCGAACCGGTTCCCGCTTACCGGCGTCGGACCGTTCAACTTCTCGCGCCTCTACTCGCTGGTGCGTGCGCCCGACGGCGACGCGACCGCGTTTCACGCGCACAGTCTCTATCTGACCTTCTTCGTCGAGTTCGGAATCGTCGGTCTGAGCGCCGTTGCGTGGACCATCTGGCGATTTGCCGTCGAACTGCGCCGCCGCGTCGCGGGCGCAGAACCGTCGCAAGCGTTGCTCTCACTCGCCATCGCGGCGGGACTGGCCGGCGTTGCCGTGCAAGGCCTGATCGATACGGTGACGGTTGTAATTTTCGGGTTGTGGATGCCAATTATGGGTCTTGCGCTGGCTGCGGCGCGGGGCGGCGACCCGCGCCCGACGACCGAGGGATGACGCGGTACCGAGCGCTCGCGGCTGCGCTCTGGCTCGCCGCCGCGACTGGTTGCAATCCTCAGCCTCCAAAAGCCACGCCCGCGCCGTTGGCGCCCTCAGGGCCCCGCGGCACCGCGACGCCGCTCGTGCTGGAGATCAGGGGAAGGGGGACGGCAAATCGACCCGTGCACCTCATTCAGCAAGTCCACAACCGCGTCGACTACGATCTGCTCGCAAGCTCGTACGAGAGCAAGGGCCCCCAAGGCGGCGCGCTCGCGGTCTTCCAGGACGCGCGCGTGACGTTCCACCGGAACGGATCCACGATTACGGCGAACGCGCCGGAAGCAGTCGTCGATCAGGCGGCGAAAACCGTGACGCTGCGCAACGGCGTTCACGCTAGAACGTCGTCGGGGATGACGTTAGAGTGCACGCAGCTCGTCTACGACCGAGCCAGCGGCATGCTGCACGGAACCGGCGACGTCGTCGTCACCGACCCGAAGGGATTCCGAGCGACCGGTTCGAGTTTCGACTCCGACATCTCACTCACTCACATTCGGATGCAATGAGCAATACATCAGCGATCAAGCTTCGCGGACTCGTCAAACGCTACGGCGAGCGGCTCGTCGTCAACGGCGTCACCGCCGAGGTCGAGACCGGCGAAATCGTCGGTCTGCTCGGCCCGAACGGCGCCGGCAAGACGACGACCTTCTACATCGTCGTCGGTTTGATTAAACCCGACGGCGGTACGGTCACGCTCGCCAATGACGAGCGCGAGATCGATCTTACTTCCGCGCCGATGTACGCGCGCGCGCGAAACGGGATCGGCTATCTCGCGCAGGAGAACTCGATCTTCCGCAAGCTCTCCGTGGGCGACAACATTCGGTTGATTTGGGAACAGAACGGCGTCTCGCACGAGGAGCGGGAGCGCCGTCTGCCGCTGCTGCTCGAAGAGTTCGGCCTTCGAGCCTTCGTCGACGCGCGCGGCGACAGCCTCTCGGGCGGCGAGCGCCGGCGGGTCGAGATCGCTCGAGCCCTTGCGATCCAACCCTCGTTTCTTTTGCTCGACGAGCCCTTCACCGGTATCGATCCGATTGCGGTCGCCGACATTCAGACGATGATCCGCCAGTTGCGCGATCGCGGGCTCGGGATTCTCATCACCGACCATCAGGTGCGTGAGACGCTCGCGATCGTCGATCGCGCATATATCTTGAATAACGGCCGCATCGAGGTATCGGGATCGGCGCAAGAGGTGCTCGACTCGCCAATCGCGCGGCAGTTCTACCTCGGCGAGGGCTTCAGATTATAAAAAGCGGCAAGCCGCGATGAGATTCACGATTCTCGACCGCTACATGCTGACGGAGCTGGCAGGACCCTTCGGCTTTGGGGTAGCGGCGTTCACGCTGATTTTCGCCGCAACCGAAATTTTGAACATCGGCAAGCTCGTGAGCAGCGAGCACGCGCCGCTTTGGGCCGCACTGCTCGTCTTCTGCTGGTCGCTTCCGGCCGACGTCGTACTCGTCATTCCGATGGCGTTGCTGCTGGGCACCCTCCTTGCGGTCCAGCGATTATCCGGCGAGAGCGAGATCACCGCGCTCAAAGCGGCGGGAGTGACGTTCGCGCGGATCGTGGCACCGCTGCTCGCGGTCGGCATCGTCATGTCCTTCGTAACGTATTTTCTCCAAGAGCACCTCGTACCGTACGCGGACGATCAGTTGATCGAGATCGAGAACACCGTTATCAACCACGTAAGCGCATTCAATCGCGATCTCACGGTGTCGGCGCCGCTTCCCGGCGGCGGCCGGCAGGTCACGATTGCGACCGCCTACGAGCCAAACTCGCGCGCTCTGCTGCACGTCACGTTAATCCAGTACGACAATCACCACGAACCGCGGCAGATCATCTTTGCGGATCGCGCCGAGTTCGCGGTAGATAAGTGGACGCTGCAGAACTCGAGCGTCTACCGCTTCAATCCCGACGGAACGACCCTCTCGGAGCCCGGCGTCCCGCAGCAGGAGGTCGAAATCGGCGAGAGGCCAACGGACCTCACCAAGCGCATGAGCAACGACGATCCGGAGAACATGAGCCGGTCCCAGATCGCGGACGTCGTTCGTTCAGGCCAGTTGACCGACACCGAGCGACGCAAGTATGTCGCGACCTATCAAGAGAAAATCGCCCGTCCGTTCGCGTGTTTCGTATTCATGCTCATCGCGATTCCGTTTGGCTTGCGGTCGATTCGGTCGAGTGGGAGCACGAGCCTGGGCTTCGGCGTTTCGTTGGCAATCGTTTTCGTCTACTACGTGGTGATGACGGCGTGTTCGTTCGCCGCCGAGGCGATGATCGCCGTGGCGGCGCTCTGGGCGTGGGTTCCGAACATTCTCTTTACCGCGATCGGTCTGGGCCGTTTGCGGCGCGCGGCGGCGGTATGAATTTCGTCGAGATCGTCCGCGGGATCGGGAACCTCCTGGCGGTGATGGCGCTCGCCGGCGGAGTCGCCTACGTCGGCGACCGGGTCGGCCATCAAGTCGGCAGACGCCGCTTGAGCCTGTTCGGAATTCGGCCGCGTTATACGTCGACGATCGTGGCGATTGCGACGGGCGTGATCATCGCACTCGTCGTCTCGCTTGCTGCAATCTTCGCTTCGCAAGAAGTGAAGATCGCGTTCTTCAAGCTGAGCTCGATCAACCAACAGATCAGCGAGTTGCAGACGCGACAGCGGGACCTCGAGGCGAAAGTCAATAACGGGCGGCTCATCCTTCCGGTCGATGCCCTGATGGTTCCCTTCTATCGCATCATTCCGCAGTCGGCGTCGTCTTCGCAGCGTCTCACGACGATCCGCGACTATTATTTCTTTGCCATTAAGTACGTCAATGCGACCTACCCGCGGCTCGGGCTGAAGCCGTACGCGATTCCGCCCGACGCGGATCGCAGGCTCGCCGGTCTCGCGAACGACCTGACGATGGCCGCGAAGCTCTCGCAAGCCAACGTAATGCTGACCGTCACGTCCGACCAGAACCTCTTCGAGAACGATCAAATTCACTTCGGGATCAACGTCACGCCCGACATTCGCTACTTTCGAAAAGGCGAGGTCATCGCGCAACTCGTGATTCCCGGCAAGAGTGGCGCGAGCATCAACATCGCGCTCAGCCAGCTACAGAACTACACTTCGATCAACGCGCGGCGTCTCCACTTGCCACCGTTTTTGTCCGACATTTTCCAACCGATGCAGTTAATTCCCGACGTGGCGCAGATGCAGTCGCGCATTTCGCGATCCGGTACCTACTTGCTGACCGCCTTCGCCGGCGAGGATTACTATCCGCACGTCGGCGGCATACCGGTCGTCATCGTTCTCACCCAGCAGCCGTGAGCGCGCCCATCTCCGTCATCGGGGTCGATCCCGGACGAAGCAAGGCTGGGTACGCTCTGCTGGACGGCTCCGGAGCAGTAGTCACAGCCGGCATCGAACCGATTGACCGCTTGCCGGCCCGTCTCGCGGAGGTCGCGGCCGGACGAAGCATCGCCGCGATCGCGCTTGGCAGCGGCACGAATGCCCGCCCCGTCAAAGCCGCGCTCGAGGCGCTCGGCCTGCCGATCCACTTCGTCGATGAGTACGAAACCAGCCGGGGTGCCCGCAGCCTGTACTTCGCCGACCACCCGCCTCGGGGGTGGCGCCGTATTCTCCCGATCGGGCTTCAGATGCCACGACGGCCCATCGACGATTACGCCGCCGTCTTGATCGCCCGGCGCTTTCTCGCAAGGGGAGCAGAGGCTCGATCTTTAAGGTAACGAGTCCCTGCGAGTGCGTTCTTCATCCCCCGATTCGCGGATAACAGCGTCATTGAGCGGAGGTCAAGTGCGTCGGGTCGTACGCGTCGTCGCATCGGCAGCGCTAGGGGTAGCGCTTAATTTCACCGTTGCGGCTGCTGCGGGACTCTTGCCGGCAAACGGCGGTCCCGATTTAGCTTCGCAGCTCATGGTCACTCTCTTCGGTGAGACGACCGATTCGAGCGCATCCTTCGCCGCCGCGCACGGGGACCGAAATGGCGAATCTCCGTTGCGTGAGCTGGCGTTACAAGTGCGCCCGAACGGCCAAAACGCCGGTTTCGCCCGCGACGCGAGCGAGACGCTGACGGCCGACCGCGCCGTCGCCGACCTCGTGCCTACCGAAATCTCGGTCGCCGCTGCCGCGTTGAATATCGGCTCGAACGTCGTGCGTTTCGCGCCTTCCGCGGCCTCGCCGGTCGACGAGACGTTGGCGCCGCCAAGTATGCGCTTTACGGCCGCCTATCAGGCGCCGACCGAGCCCGCCGTTTCGCCCGGGACGCTCGCGTTCGTGGCGCCCGACGTACGCGCTCCCGATTCTCTCTCTTCGACCGCCCAGATCGGCGCAGTCCGATTCGAAGGGCAGGCGGCGGGCACCTCGACTCAGACGCCGCAGCTTGCGCTCGGCGATACCTCGGCCGGCGCGGGAGCAAACTTCAACGTGCGTGCCGGTCGGCGCAACCTCGACGTCAACTTCTCGAGCGAGTACGAACACATCGGGCGGAACGACGCCTCGAACTTCACCGTCTCGCCGATCGATTCGGCATCGTCGTGGCAGTTGCCGGGCGCCGGCGCAGCTCCGCTGCTCGTTCCGAGCTACGCCAACTTGAATCGCCTTTCGCTTGGGGCCGGCCTCTCGGTTCCGGTTCTGCGCGAGTTGACGTTGAACGTCAACTACGATGCGCAGCATCTCTATGGCGGTTACGGTCTGCCGGGGCTCGTGAATCTCGACACGATCGACAACTCGTACGGTGGAAAGCTGACGTTCAACATTCCGCGGATCTCCAGCTCTCTCTCGATCGGCGCGTATCAAGACCGATTCGAGGACAATCTCTCGCTGAACGGTACGACCCAGACGCGCGAGGACGTCAACTTTACCGTTAAGTTCTAGCTTGCCCCGTCGCCGGTACGCGCTCGTTCGGTTTCTCGGCGGCGCGGTGATCGCCGCGCTCGTCATTGCCTTCGCAACGATCCAGCTCGCGTCGGACGCGCTCGCCGCGAGCGTTGCGGCGCCGCAGACGCTTCCGCCCCGAATTCCCGTAGCATTCGGGCGCTCCGTCTACCGCGTTCTCGATGCCATCGCACCGGCGCCCTACGTCGAGACGAGTCTCGCGCAGGAAGCGCTCGGGCGCGGCGATGCCGACGCCGCGGAGCGCTACGCCGTGCGACTCCCTGCATCGCCGGTGCGCGACGAACTCTTAGCGCGCGTCGCTGCGGCACGGGGGCAAAACTCGCTCGCCCGCGAGTACTATCTCGCCGCACCCGATCCCGCCGCCATCGACGCGGCGTCGCAGCATTTAGCCGACCGCGACCCCGCCGCCGGATATGCGCTCGAGCGGTTGCTTGAAATTCGTCTCGCACGAGATAGTACGCACCCCGACGCGGTCGCCGAAGCGTATTGGCAGATGGGACGCCTCGCCAACCGCCAGGCATGGCGCCAAGTTCCGGGAAGCCTGCGTCAGCGCGCGTGGCTCGAAACGGGCTTGCGCGATTTCGACAGTTCGGCGCGGCTCGCGCCGCTCTCGGAGCGGTACATCGTCGAGGCTGCAAATCAGGCCGACTTGCTGGGCGATCGCCGCCGCGCCCAGTCGCTTTTCTCGCGTGCGGCCGATATCGACCCGCGGAGTGCCGATGCGATCGCCGGTCTGGGCGTCGTCGCCTGGGAAAATGGCGACCGGCAAAGCGCGTTCGCGTACCTGGCGCGCGCGCGCGCGCTCGATCCGAGCGCTCCGATGGCGCGCGCGCTCGAGCGGGATCTTCGGTGAAGGTTGCGCTCGACGCGCAGTTGACCGTCGGTACGGCGACGGGTATCGGAGAGTACGTGCGCGGTTTGGCCGGTGCGTTGCGCGCGCGGGGTCTCGATATCGTCGAGCTGCGCGACCCGTCGCTCGATCCGTGGCGGTTCGACCGGCGTCTGCTCTGGGATCAAATCGTGCTGCCCCGGCGAGCGCGTTCCAGCGGCGCCCAGCTTCTTCACTGTGCTGCCGGCACGATGCCGCGAACCGCAAAAATGCCGATCGTCGTCACGGTACACGATCTCGCGTGGCAGACGGCGCAGGCGCACGCACCTCCCTACGCGCGCTACTACTTCGGCACGTTCTCAATGCAACGTTATCGTCGTGCTGCGCGCGTGCTCGTCGACTCGAACTTCACGCGCGACGAACTCCTCAGGTACGGTCGCGGCATCGACCCCGCCCGAGTCGGCGTCGTCTACCCAGGCGTCGCCGCCGATTTTTGCCGGCTGGTGCGTGGGGCCGGTGACCGTCGAACGATTCTCGCGGTTGGAACGATCGAGCGGCGCAAGAATCTCGAAGTGCTGATTCGCGCGTTGCCGCAGCTCGCCGGCGTCCGCCTCTTGGCGATCGGTCCGCAGACGCCGTACGCGGACGAATGCGCCGCGCTGGCGCGGCGTTTGAACGTCGGGGATCGCGTGGAGATGCCGGGGTACGTTCCGCGCGAACGTCTCCTGCAGCTCTACGCCGAGTCTGCGGCGGCCGCCGTTCCGTCGACGTACGAAGGCTTCGGTTACGCCGCGGCGCAAGCGCTCTGCGCGGGCCTGCCGTGTGTGGTAGCGCGTTCCAGCTCGTTGCCGGAAGTCGTCGGCGACGACGCGCGGATTGTGGAGCCCGGCGACGTCGGCGGATGGGTAGCGGCGCTCGGCGCCGCATTGAATGGCGAAGCCGGGGCACGCCCGGCGCAGAGGCGCGCCGCCGCGGTCGCGCGCTTCTCGTGGGAGAGCAGCGCCCGGAGCGTCGAGGAGGCCTACGCCTCAGTAGATCGGTGAGCCCGGCGCACCGGGTGCGACGCTGCCGTCGTCGGGTGCGAAGACGAGGCGCAACGGAAGGCTCGAGCCGGCTTCGGGCATCGTGACGATCGTCACGCGTACGAATCCGTGGGCGGGCACGATATATTGCCGCACCTTGTAGCGCGAGTACGGCGGCACCTGATGCGATTGCACCACGACGCCGTCGATCAAATAGGTGCCCGTCGCGCGGCCGCCGCGCGGATTCTCGTAGATCGCTATCGCCTGCGGGCTACCCAGTGGGTTCTCGACGTTGACGACAAAGGATTGCAGGACGCCGTAGTCTCCCGCGAGCGCCTGTCCGCGAAGGTGGTTCGGCAACGGAATCTGCCCGATCGGCAGCTCGAGATACTCGTCGTCGACCCTCCACCGAGTCGCGAAGTGAAACTCCGCGATCGGATAAATGCCGCGCGCATGCTTATAGGTGCTTTCGAGCAGTTCGGCGTCCGCGACCGCCGCGCCGTTTGCGTCGTCGTTCTGCGCGACGAGCGTGAGATGAACGCTGCCGCCCGACAGGACGCGCAGCTGGAGTAAGTTGCAGACGACGTTTCCGGGGGGGAGTTCCTGCGTAACGATCTCCGTCGCGCTGTTCCCGACGAGCGTCAAGAGCTGTCCTTGGTTCTGCACGACGTTGGCGAGGAATCGTTTGGTGGCCGTGTGGCCAACCTCCATCTCATTCGGTGACGGGCCGCCGCGCCCGCTGATGAACTGCACGATCGAAGGCTCGCGCGAGAGGTTCTCGGCGCGCAGCACGATGCGCCGATTCGGCTGACCGGGCGGGTTGTAATGAAAGTAGAGAAAGCGCGACGGCTGTTCGTTGCTCAGATCCGCGGTAAAGAGCGTGCCGTTCTCCGTTAAACGCTCGGGGTAGTCGCTGACCATAAGCGAGTCGGGCGAAATGCGAGGGACTGCGACGTTTGCAACGTCGACGTGAGTCGAGCCCTCGACTTCCAATTCTTGAACGCCTTGAATCAAGACGGGGACGTCGAACGAGGCGTCGTTGTCCTGTTCGAGCGGCCTGCGAACCGGAACGTCGTCGGCGGTGACGATAATCTGTGCGTCGGGCCGGGCTTGCGTCGCCTCTCTGACTGCGCGCGATACTTGTTCGCGCACGAACTCGGCGGAGGCGGGATCGCCGGTGAGCCGCAGCGAGATCCGGTCGGCGATCGTTCCTGCGTAGAACGCGACGCGCACCGGCACGTCGCGACGTACGCCGCGCATGTCGGAGATCGTGACGACGGTCGTCCCCGGAGCTTTCCCGACGATCGTCACGCGCTGGGATGTGGAGTCGACGTAGACTCCAGCGATCGTGGGATCGGCGACGGTAGCCGCCAGCGGACTGATCGCCGAACCGATCGTCAGATCGAGCGGACGCCCGACCGGCACCAGCGCGCTCGCGGGCGTTACCGTAATCGGTGGCTGCGTGGCCGAGGGTGACGGGGCTGGTGCGGGCGTGGCGCTCGTTGCCGGCGCCGCGGAGGGCGACGGGGATGGCGAGGGAGTTTCGGGCGGCGATGCCGCGCCGAGTCCGGCGAAGACCGCGACGAGGAGCGCGGCCCTCGGAGCCCCGAGGCTCCTAGGCAATTTGCGCTTCTGAGTGCCTGACGGCCGAGGCCAGCAGCGTCTTATAACCGACGCTTGGGAAGAGGACCGTTACCAGGTCCCGTTCGGCGCGTTCGACCGTCCCTATGCCGAACTTCGGGTGCGAGACGACGTCGGCGATCCGAAAGCCGCCGGTCGTCGCTTGCACGTCCACGCCGCGGCGCAGCGCGCGCAGGCAATTATCGCACGCACCGCAGTTAACGGTGTCGAAATCCTCGCCAAAATAGTTCAGGATGAATCGCCGGCGGCACGAGGTCGTTTCGGCGTATTGCAGCATCATCGCGAGCTTGCTCTGATCGTAGGATTTCTTCGTTTCGTAGTTCGCGAGATTCAGCATCAAATCGCGGTGCTTGCGGACCGCTTCGGTCAAACCGTACGCCGACTTTCCGACGTGCTCGATATAGCCGGACTTCTTCAGAAGCGCGATGATCACTTTCAGCTTCGTGAGCGGGAGTTGAAGGATCTTTCGCAAGTCGATCATGGAGACGCCCTCGGCCTGTTCGCCGAAGACCTCGATCGTTCCGAAGACGCGCTGCACCTCCTCGACGTCGGGATATTTGCCGGTAAGGAAATAGTTCTGCACGCGCGTGTCGCTCATCCGGTAGATGAGGATGCAACGGGAGGGTAGCCCGTCTCGCCCCGCGCGCCCGGCCTCTTGCGTGTACGCTTCCAAGGAACCTGGGAGATCGTAGTGCACGACGAAGCGGATGTTCGGTTTGTCGATGCCCAGACCGAAAGCGTTGGTCGCGACGACGGCCCGAATCGCCTCGTCCATAAAGAGATTGTGAACCGTGGTGCGGTCTTCTTTGTGGAGCTTGGAATGATAGACCGCCGCGGGAACGCCGAGCTCGCCGGCGAGATACTCCTGGACCTCGAGTGCGTTCTTGATCGTTGCGGTATAGATAATTCCGGTGCCGTCCAGCGCGTCGCGGCCGGCAAAGAGACCGGTGAGAATCTTGAGCTTGTCGCTTTCCTTATCGGCTTTGCGCGATTCGTAGATCAAGTTCGGGCGATCGAAGCCGCGGACGATCGGCTTGACCTGATCGATGCCGAGCTGATGAAGAATATCTTCGCGCACCGATGGCGTTGCGGTTGCCGTTAATGCGAGAACCGCCGGATGGCCGAGCTTGCCGATAACGCCGCCCAGCGCGAGATACGCAGGGCGAAAGTCGTGACCCCACTGGCTGATGCAGTGCGCTTCGTCGACGACGAAGAGCGGCACGCGGATCGATTGGAGCAACCGTAGGAAGGCTTCGTCTTCGAGCTTCTCCGGAGTCGTATAGACGATGCGAATCGTACCCGAGGCAATGCGTTCGCGCGCGCGCGCTTCTTGATCTTCGGATAGCGTCGAGTTGAGTGCGACGACGTCGGTGATGCCGCGGTCGCGTAACATGTCGAGCTGATCCTTCATCAACGCGATCAGCGGACTGACGACGACCGTCGTGCCTTCGAGTAAGAGCGCGGGTAGCTGGTAGGTGAGACTCTTCCCGGCTCCCGTGGCCAGAATTGCAAGCGTATCCTGGCCGTGCAGGACGCGAGAAACGACCTCTTCCTGGCCCGGGTAGAAACCGGCGAAGCCAAACCGTTCTTGGAGCGCTGCGCGCAAATTCACGGGTATCGTTTATTTATCCCACAAATGACCAAGCGCCGCCGCTTGGGAAGCAACTCTCATAACCACTTTCGGGGAGAACTCGTTTCAACCGTACCCTCCGGCAGGCGCCCCGAAACGGCCTGCTAAAGTTTGAGCGCCGTGTCCCTCTACCGCACCTGGCGCCCCCTGACTTTTGGCGATCTCGTCGGCCAAGGCGCGGTCGTGCGCACGTTGACCGCGGCGATCGAAAGCGGAAAGCTCGCCCACGCCTACCTTTTCTCCGGGCCGCGAGGCTCCGGAAAGACCTCGGCTGCTAAGATTCTAGCACGCTGCATCAACTGCGAGCACGGTCCGACTCCCGTACCGGACAATACCTGCGAGAATTGTCGGGCGATGCTGGCGGGGTCGGCGCTCGACGTCCTTGAGATCGATGCGGCGAGTAACCGGGGCATCGACGAAATTCGCACCCTGCGCGAAGCCGTAAAATTCGCGCCGGCGACGATGCGGATGAAGATTTATATCATCGACGAGGCTCACATGCTCACTAAGGAGGGCGCAAACGCCTTTCTCAAGACGCTCGAGGAGCCTCCCCCGCACGCCGTTTTCATTCTAGCGACGACCGAGCCGGAGCGGCTTCCGGTCACGGTCCTGTCGCGCTGCCAGCGGTATGCGTTTCGACGAATCGCCGTGCCCGTCATGATCGATCGGATGAAGGAGATCGCTGCGGCTGAGAAGATCGCGGTCGACGACGAAGCGCTCGCGGCAATCGCCTACCGCGCCGACGGTGGTCTGCGAGACGCGCTGACGATGCTCGAACAGCTGGCGGCCTTTTCCGGCGGAGCGCCGGCGACGATCGAGACGCTCGACCTTGCATTCGGTTCGACGGGTCGTACGTTCACGCAATCACTCCTCGAGGCGACGCTCGCGAAAGACTCGCAGGCGGCGTTGGGCGTCGTTGAAGAAGCGAGCGACGCCGGAAGCGATCTGCAGATTCTGATTCGTTCGCTCATCGCCGCCTTTCGCAACCTTTTGGTCGCGCGAATCGATCCGGCTCTGCTCGCCCGGGATCTCGCGGCCGACGACGCCGAGCGGGTCGTGCGTCAAGCGGCGAACGTTTCGCAGGCAATGGTGCTTCGTGCCCTGCGAACGTTCGGCGAAGCGGCCTCGCTTACGCGCTCCGGCGGCAACGCGCGGCTCGAGCTGGAGACGGCACTCCTGCGCTATATCCTCACGAACGAAGACCCGACGCTCGATGCCCTTTCCGCGCGCGTTACTGCCCTTGAAGGGCGACCGGTGGAGACGCCGGCGCAAGAACCGACGCCGGCCGCCCAAACCGTCGCCAAGCCCGAGCCCGCCGCCCGAACCGTCGCCAAGCCCGAACCGGCAGCGAAGCGCGAGGCCGCGATTTCGGTGCAAAAGGTGCGCGCGGCGTGGCAGAGCATTCGCGGAAAAATCGAGAGCCGGCGCCAGACGCTGAGCGCACCCTTGTCGCGGGCCGTGATCGACGCCGTCGAGGGGAACGCGATCGTGCTCAAACTGCCCAACACGTGGAGCGCCGACGCGCTGCGCGATCATGCCGCGCTCATCGAGTCGGCAATCGCCGACGTCCTGGGCGCTTCCCTGCAGGTGCGGCTGCGCGTCGATGGAAGCGCAGCGCGCGCGGCGGTTGGATCGGAGGAGGGTCCCGACGTGCTCTTCGACTACGCGAACGAACGGATACGTTGAACATGAATCAAGCTCATCTGCTGGCGCAGTTCAAGAAGATGCAAGCCGAGATGCAGAAGGCTCAAGAAGAGCTGGCGAACACGATCGTCAGCGGGAGCGCGGCCGGAGGCACCGTAACGGTCGATCTAAGCTGCGACCAGCGCGTCAAACGCGTCAAGATCGATCGAGCAGCGGTCGATCCCGACGACGTCGAGACGCTCGAAGATCTCGTCGCGGTTGCGATGAACGACGCCCTGAGTAAGGCAAACGAGACCTCGCAGAAACGAATGGCTTCGGCGACCGGGGGCATGCGAATTCCGGGATTGATGTGACGCAGGTCGGACAAGCTCCCAATCCCGTCGCACGGTTGATCAACGAGCTGAGCAAATTGCCGACGATCGGTCCGAAGACGGCGGCGCGTCTCGTCTTCTATCTTTTGAACCGGCCGCGCCACGAAGCGCAGAGTCTTGCCGAGGCGATTCTCTCCGTCAAAGACAACGTTCGCTTCTGTTCCATCTGTTTCTCGCTGGCCGAGTCGGATCCGTGCGATCTTTGCACCGACGAGCGCCGCGACGGCACGATCGTCTGCGTTGTAGCCGAGGCGAAGGACGTCTACGCGATCGAGCGCACCGGCGCGTTCAAAGGACGCTACCACGTGCTGGGTGGGCTGATATCGCCGATGGACGGTATCGGTCCCGCGCAGCTTCACGTCAAAGAACTCGTCGAGCGAGTCGGTCGCGAGCGGCCGACCGAAATCATTCTCGCAACGAATCCGAACGCCGAAGGCGAGGCGACCGCGATCTACCTCTCGCGCCTGCTACTGCCGCTTGGCGTCGCGGTCACTCGCTTAGCCTACGGCCTCCCGATCGGCGGCGATCTCGACTATGCGGACGAGATGACGATCGCCAAAGCGTTGGAAGGACGCCGCGCCCTGTAGCAAACTCGTAACTTTCCGTTTGGACATTCCGGTTGGCAGTGACGACCGGTCTAATCACTCTTGATTAGGGCACGCTCGCACGCATCGCGCTACCGTACACGCATCGGGTGTGGGTCAGAGGCGTCGCTACGAGTGCAGCGGCGCCTCTCGTACGAGCGAGTCGCCAAGAGACGCTCTTCCAGGTTCGAGCACGTCGCAGTAAATGCCCATCTTCGCGTTGCGACGTTCTGCGATAAAGCGAAGGATCCGCGGATCGCTCGCCTCGCCGCGCGGATGATAGGTGATCGTAACGCAGCGCTCGATCGGCGCGCGGACGCGCATCCGTACCGTTCCTAAGCGCAAATCGGCACCGACGAGATCGTTCTCCGTTACTGCGAATCCGGTAGCGGCACGCACGAAGAAGTTGGGACGAAACCGTTCCCATTCGACCGCATAGCCAACCTCGTCGCTGAGGTCGTCGAGCCAACGATTGAGCACGATCGAAATCGGCGCGGCGTCGAAGAAGTGATCGCCGGCACGCAGTTCCACCTCGACGCCGCGATCGTTGGCCGCGGAGTGCGCGGCATGCGGATCGGAGGTCAGATGCAAGCGTTCGTGTTCTTTCCCGCGATAGGGCTTGCCCACGCGCGGGTTGCCGTCGAGCACGAAGAACGCGCTCGCGCGATCGCCTGGAATGCCGGACCAGCCGACCTCGGCGCAGTCGAGCTCCTCGCCGCGCAAACTCTTGACCGGATAACGCCGGATGCCATCGATCGTCCCAACGAGCATCGGCGCTCGCTTCATCGGGGGTGTTTGGATTGCCTGGCCCGAAGCCGCGCGCGATGGATCGGCAACCGCTCGACTTGGCGGGGATCTTCAGCCGGGCAATCGCATTGTACGCTCGCTCCTTCGTAGCGTTCGCGGCGCTCACCGTCGTAACGATCGTTCCGGTTGCCGCCGTGCAATACGCCGTCGACTTGCGCGAGCAACCGCGACTGGACGCTTCGATCGCGCTTTTGGAGCATCCCGAACGCCTCGGCGCGGAGGGCGTTCCCGCACTCTCGCCGGGCTCGCTCGGATTGACGATCGGCTCGTTGCTCTTGGGCTACACCTTGCTGGCATTTGCGGTGAGCGCGGTCGGCGTCGGCGCCGCGCGACGGAATCGCGGCGAGGCCGTTGCGTTTCGGGCCTGCTACGCAGTGGTCGTCGCGCGCTGGTCCTCGATCCTGGCGTTAGTGGGCGTCGCGATTCTCGTCTTGCTTGCCGCCTATGCGGCCTCGTTCATGCTTGCGGCAATCCCGGTCGTCGCGGCCGCAGCCTTCGCCTCGACCCTTCTTCCGGTGGTGGCGCCCGTCGCGGTCGCCATCGCGTTTGCCGTCGTCGCGTTCGTGCTGCTCGCGCTGGTCGTGACGACCGCATGCGCGCTCTACGGCGTCGTCGTTGAGGGTTGCGATGCCCGCACGTCGCTGCGGCTGACCGTCGAGCGCGTACTCACTCGCCGCGAGATGGGGCGTGCGTTACTCTGCGCGGTTGCGGTCGGCGCGATCGCGAGCCTCTCGTTTGCGATCGTCGATACGCTGGGACTGCTGGAGCTCTCGCGATGGCCGGTTGCGTACGTGGCGATCGACGCATGCGTCCGCACCGTCGTCACGCCGTTCCTCGCGCTGGTTATGGCCGTCTACTACTTCGACGTTCGCGCCCGAAGCGAGGAGGCCGGACTCGAACGGGAGTCGGAGCTCGCCGCCGAGGCGGACGAGCCGGTCTACGCGCCGACGGCCTATCTCTCGGGCGAGGAGCGCGCGCTCGTCAAGCGCTTTCTGGAACGGCGCGAAGCGATTGCGCCGCAGCGTCGCCGCGCGATAGCCGCACAACTTGCCGCCGTAGCCCGGCCGCGCGTCGCCCCGGATCTGCAACGTCTCGAAGACGAGCCGCTGCTCGAGCGGCTCGGATGACGAACCCTTAACGCTTGAGGATGCGCGCGGCAAGCTCGCGCGCAAAACGCAGCGCGTCATTGCGGGCTTGCTCGTAGAGCGCCGATGCTTGGCCCTTGGTCATGTGCGCGCCTTGCTCGTGAAAGAACGTGACGCCCTCGCCGACGACGATCGTACCCGCATAGGCGATCGCACCTTTGATGGCGATTCCTGCGACGGGAACGAAGCCGGCCAGCTCGCGTGCTAGCGTGCGCCAGCCGAAGCCTCCGCCGATCACGGGCAAGAGCTGCCAGGCTCGCTGCATGTCCGGATCGCGTCCATAGGCCGCTTCGATGTGGAGCATCAGCATCACTTGAATTCCCGTGATCGCGACCATGTCTCCGGCCGATGCAAATGCTCCCAGGACGATGCCGACAACCGGAATATGATCGACGACCGCGCTTGCAAGCGCGACTTTCAGGGCATTGTTCGCGGCATCGCGCGTGAGCTTCGCCGCGACCGTTTCGCGTAGCACCGGCAGGTTGCGCCCGACGGCGATCTCAACGCCTTTCGCGCACTCGACCAGATGCGCGAAGAAACGTCCGCGAAGCGCGTCGCCCGAGATCGCCGGCGCAACGTACTCGCTCCATTCCCCGGCCGCCGGGGGCGACGCGGGACCCGATGGCGTCGCATCCGGGTCGACCGTCAGCGCGAGAATCGGAACGCGCACGACGCGCAGCGAATCGAAATCCGCAGCCGCGGCGTCGCCGTGGCGTCCGAGGAAAACGATCGCGCGTACTTCGTTGGGATTGGTGAGGAGCGGAGCGCCGGGGCGAATGGTTTCTAAGCAGGCGGCGGCCTGCGGAAGGAGCGCTTCGTCGTTTCCGGCCAGCAGTAGCGCGCGCAGCTCGGCGACGAGCGCCGGTTCGCCGCAAAGCAAGAAACGAAACGGTTTGCGCACGTGCAGGTGAACCGAACGGGCATCGATGCCTTTACGAACGAGCGAGAAGATCTGACGTGCGTCGCCGACGGTCGCCATCGATACTCTCAGAGACCCAGCTTGTCGAGATTGACGGCGAGCGAGCCGTCGGCCTTGCGGAGCTCTTTGGCGGGGTCATCGGTGTAGTCTAAGTAGACGAGTCCCATGAATATCTCCAATGGCCAGGCGTGCATCTTATGCGCGTTCGCCACGTCGACGATCGTTTCGCCGGCGCTCTTCGCCTCGGCGATTACGCTCTCGGGAGTGCTCTTGATGTCGGCCGCCACGATCGTCGCCGCCGTAACGTCGCCGGGCGTCAAGCCGTCGTGGAGCATCGTACGATAATCGATCCCGCTGGAGCCGAACCGCTGTTGCAGCGCGTACTGAAGGGTCGAGTAAAGTTGCGGCGACGTGCCGAGCCCGAGGAGCGTAATCCGGGCTGAGAGCTGACGCGCGCGCGCGAGATTGTAGAGCTGCGAGGCCTCCGACGCGGCGGTGGCCGCCGCGTTGAACTCGTCGACGCATTTCTTCATCGATGGCAACAGCGCGGCGTACTCGTTCGGGCTGATGTCGCCACTGAACGTCATCGAGGCGTGGTCGAGCTCCTTGAGAAACTCGTCGAGGTCGCCCAGCGATTGATCGACCTGCGTCAGCGCCGCGCGGGCCGCATCGACCGAGCGCAGCATCTCGCTGTCGGCACGCGAGAGGTCGGTGAGCATCTGTGCGTACGATGGAAAGAGGGCGACCGATTCGGTGGGAATCGGCTTGATCGTGAAGGGCGCGAGCATCTCGTTGTAAATGTCGGCGCTCTCTTTGAGCGCGCCGCTCTCTTTGTTCTTTTCCAGCGACCCGACGCCGCCGATCGGACTCGTGTCGCCGCCGGCGTCCTGGAGGGCGCTGTTGAGCGAGCGGGCCATCGAGGTCAAGTTCTTCACGATCGCTTCGACGCGCGAACCCCGTCTGATATTGACGCGGCTGAGATCGGGAACTTCATATTGCAGCGTATCGAGCCGGGTCTGCACCGACTTGAACTGGTCTTTTCCCTCGGTTTCACGCGCCTGAATCTCGACGGCGCTCTGAGCGTGTGTCGTCTGTGCCGCTGCGACGGTGCCTTGCAAGTTCGGCGGATCGCTCTTGGTGAGCGTCACTTCTTGGACTTGCATCCGGCGCAGGGCGGCGATGCGCTGATTCGCGGTCGCGCGCGTCGCCGGCGAACCCAGCTGCGCGGCCTCCGCGAGCGTCTGCTGGCTCTTGTTTGGTTGGCCGAGCGCGAGCTCCGATTGTCCCAGCTCGAGCAGCGCTTCGGAACTCTGCGAATCCTTCGCGAGCACTTGGTCGAGGCGAAGGCGAGCGAAATCGTAGCGTGCCCGCTCCTCGTCGCTCGAGGCCTGCACCAACTCCTGGGCCGGCGTCACCGTCGTGGGATCGAGTTCGGGATAGCCCATCAGGTGCGCGACGCGCGCGGCCGGATCGGGATGATCCTCGAGGTATTTGCTGACCGCGTCGCTGTGCTCTTCTTGCAGCACGCCCAGGTGCGCCATCATCGTCACCATCGACTCCGGATCGTAACCGGCCCGCGACATGAGCTGAAGACCGTAGCGGTCCGCCTGAAGTTCGTCTCCGCGCTCGATCTTCGCCATCAAACCGGCCTCGGCGAGGCCGCCGAACTCGTAGATGATCGGCGAGAAGATCGACGCGATTCCAAAGAGGATGTTCAGGATCTCCGCCTTGGAGTTCGTCGTGATGACGTGCCGGCGCTCGATATGCCCCGTCTCGTGTCCGATCACGCTGGCGAGTTCGTCGTCCGACTGGACGAAGTCGACGAGGCCCTCGTTGATGTAGACGAAGCCGCCCATCGTCGCAAAGGAATTGATCTGAGCGTCCTTGATGACCTTAACCGAGTACGGAACGTCCTTGCGCTGGACCTGATTCCAAAGGTTGCCGGCGATGCCTTGGACGTATGCGTTGAGCAACGGATCCGTCTCGATCACGCTGCTCGCCACGATCTGCTGATCCTCCGCCTGCCCCGCCGCGATCTCGGCTTGCGTCGACATTGCGGAAGCCGGCGCCGGAAACGCGGCGCTAAGGAGCGAGAGAATCGCTAAGAACGGAACCGTCCGACGGAGCATGTCTGTAGACTTCCTTCTGTGTATTATATGTGGAGAACGTCTAAGAAGTTGCGAATTTTTTGTGGATGGCGAGGGGGATGTGCCGCATTATTCTCGCAAAGCGCCGCGTGACACTCTTACGGGGGAGGTTGGATGGCCTCGAAGTGGCGCTCTGCGGCCGCGACCTCGAGGAGGCCCTCGCCGAGTTGGAGGCTCGCCTGGCCGAGCAGCCGAGCTTTTATCGTGGAGCATCTGCCGTTGCCAGTTTCGGCGATAACGCGCCGTCCGAATCGCACGTGACGCGCTTGCGCGCCCTTTTGAGCGGCGCGGGCATCGAGTTGCGTGCGCTTGGCGGCTCGGCTGACGGCCTCGAGGCGCTCGCCCGCGCGGCGGCACTGGGATTCGAGCCTTCGACCGCGCCTCTCTCGGAATCGGCGCGATCGCTCGTCGCCGACTTCGCCGGCGCGCGCGACGACATCGCGCAGCGGCGAAAGCGCGGCGAGGCAAGCGTGCGACGCGTCAGGTTCGAACAGGAGAACGCGCGTCCCGTGGAGCTTCGCCTCGTCGACGCGGTGCCGACGACGCTCTATAACTCGACGACGTTGCGCGGCGGTCAAACGCTTCATCACACCGGAAACATCGTGGTCGTGGGCGACGTCAACCCCGGAGCCGAGCTCGTCGCGACCGGCGATATCCTGGTCTTCGGCAGGCTCGCCGGAATCGCGCACGCAGGCGCGCAGGGGAACGCCGAGGCGCGGATTTACGCGATCGATCTCGCCGCGACGCAGCTGCGTATCGCCACCTTTATCGCCGCCGACGAGAGCGTGAAACGGCGCAGCGGGCCGCGGCCCGAGGCTGCGCTGGTCAGAAACGGAGAGATCGCAATCGTTTCGCTCGACCGTCTCGGCGAGCTGCAGGCTCCGGGCGCGTGAGCGCGCGCAGGATCGTCGTCACCTCGGGGAAGGGCGGCGTCGGCAAAACCACGACGACCGCGAACCTCGGGGCGACCCTCGCCAAACGCGGCAAGCGCGTCATTCTCGTCGATGCCGACATCGGGCTTCGCAATCTGGACTTGGTGCTTGGTCTCGAAAAACGCATCGTCTTCGATCTCGTCGAAGTCGCCGAAGGGCGCTGCCAGCTCCGTCAAGCGTTGATCAAAGACAAGCGCTTCGACTCGCTCTCGATTCTGCCGGCCGCCCAGACGCGCGAAAAAGACGCGATCACCGCCGCGCAGTTTGCCGGCATCGTCGAACAGGCGGCGGAGGTCGCCGACTACGTGCTGATCGATTCGCCGGCGGGGATCGAGACCGGTTTTCGCAATGCGGTCGCGGGCGCGACCGAAGCGATCGTCGTCACGACGCCGGAAGTCAGTGCGATTCGCGACGCCGACCGGGTCGTGGGGAAGATCGCCGCCGACGGAAAACCGATTCGGTTGATCGTCAATCGGCTGCGCCCCGAGATGGTGCGCAGCGGCGACATGCTTTCGGTCGAGGACGTCTGCGACGTGCTCTCCATCGAGCTGCTCGGCATCGTTCCCGATGACGAGGAGGTCATCGATACCACGAACCGGGGCGAGCCGATCGTCTTGAACGAGTCGAATCGCTTGCGCGTGATTTACGACAAGATCGCGCGCCGCCTCGAAGGCGAGCTCGTGCCCTTCACCAGCTTCGACAATCAAACGTTCTTCGGTCGTCTGCTCGACGCGCTGAAAGCGGGGTAACGCATGCACCAACTGCAAAGCACCGACCCGGTCGTGCCGAGCGAGGCTTCCGAACCGCTCGAGGAGGCGAGAGGAAAGCTCGGGCGCGCAATCGTGCTTACCTCCGGTAAAGGCGGCGTCGGTAAGACGACGACGACCGCGAATCTCGGGACGGCGCTCGCGCTGCGCGGCGCGTCCGTGGTAATGATCGACGCCGACATCGGTCTGCGCAATCTCGACATCGTGCTCGGCCTGGAGAGCCGCGTCAAACATCATCTTCTCGACGTACTCGAAGAGCGCGTCGAAGTCGGCGACGCGCTCGTCGCCGATAAACATACCGAGAGTCTCTTCTTGCTGGCCGCCGCGCAATCGCGCGAAAAGGACGAGGTCGAAACGGCGAAGATGCAGGCACTCGTCACCAAGCTCCGGGAGCGCTTCGACTACGTGCTGATCGATAGCCCCGCGGGCATCGAGCTGGGCTTCCGCAACGCCGTCGCGGGCGCAGACGAGGCGATCGTCGTCTGTACGCCCGAGGTCGCGGCTGTGCGGGACGTCGATCGCGTCGTCGGTCTGCTCGGGAACCGATTTCGACCGCAGCTCGTGATCAATCGCCTCCGTCCGCAGCTCGTGCAAAAGGGCAAGATGCTCTCCGTCGACGACGTCAACGCGATCTTGCGCCTGCCACTGCTCGGCGTCATTGCCGACGAGCCCGAAATCATCGTCACCACCAATCGCGGCGAGCCGCTCGCCCTTCGCGCTACGACGCCGACGGGTGCCGCATACCATGCGATCGCGGCGCGCATCGCGGGCGAAGACGTGGCGGCGCCGATGCCGCCGGCGGCTAGAGTCCCGCTCTTCGAGCGTCTCGGCTCGTTGCTCGGAGGCAAGCGCCGATGATTGAGTTCTTGAAGCGTCTCTTCGGCCCGCAAGGCTCGAGCGCTACCGCGAAAGAGCGCCTTCGCCTGGTGTTGATGACCGATCATCTCGAGCTTGCGCCGGAGATGATCGAGACGATGAAGCGCGATCTCGTCGATGTGATCTCGCGGTTCGTCGAAGTCGATCGCGAGAAGATCGACGTGACCTTCGAGCGCCAAGACCGCACGCTTGCGATGCTCGCGAACATCCCGATCCTCGGCGTCAGCCGGCCGTCACCGAACGGCAACGGCGTCCACAAGGTGGAAGAAGCCGCGCCCTCGGAAGCTCCGGCCGCCGCGACGCCCGCAGCTTCGAAGCCGCCCGTCCGCAAACGCCGAAAGCGCAAAAAGACGCAAGCCCACGCGCAGGCTCCCGCTCCCCTCCCCGCGCAATAAGCTCACCCCTATGGCGGCAGGCGTGCTTCGCGCGGGCACCGCGCGCTACGTACGCAACTTCAACTGGTTCCTCGCGGTGGCCGGGCTGCTCGTCGCGCTTACCGGAATCCTCTGCATACGCTCGGCTGGGCTCCATGCGCCCGACGCCACGGGCGAGTTTAGGAAACAAATCCTCTATTTGCTCCTCGGCGTCGCCGCGATGCTCGCCATCTCGCGGGTCGACTATCGCACCTGGCAGCGGTGGGCGCCGGGGCTTTACGCCGTCAATCTGCTCTTGCTGCTCTTCATTCTGCGTGGCGGCCACAGCGCGATGGGCGCGCAGCGTTGGATCTCGCTCGGGCCACTCGGCACCTTTCAACCCTCGGAGCCGGCAAAGCTCGTCATCGCTATTGCGCTGGCCGCGGTGCTCTGCCGCGGAACGTACGAGAATTTGCAAGAGATTTACAAACCGCTGCTGGCCGTCGCCGTCCCAGCGCTGCTGATTCTCAAACAGCCCGACCTCGGCACGTCGCTCGTTCTGGTCGCGATCATGACCGCCGAGCTCTTCTTTGCATTGCCCAAGCTCGGCGACTTCGGCATTTACGCGCTCGGCATGCTCGTAGTCGCGGCGGCCGCACTGGGCACGAGTGCGGTCCTCAAGCCCTTCCAGCGCGCGAGACTCTTCGTCTTTCTCAACCCAAAGGCCGATCCGCAGGGCGCCGGCTATAATCTCAACCAATCGAAGATCGCGGTCGGAAACGGCGAGTGGTTCGGGCGGGGACTCTATCACGGGACGCAAACGCAGCTCAATTTCGTGCCCGAGCATTCGCGCGATTTCATCTTCACGGTCTTGGCGGAAGAGTGGGGATTCGCCGGCGCCCTCACCTTGCTCGCACTCTATGCCGCGCTGCTCTACGGCGGCGTGCGCACGATGCTCGCCGCGCGCGACCGGTTCGGCTTTCTCCTCGCGGCAGGCCTGGTCGGGATGCTCTTCTTCCACGTCCTGGTGAACCTCGGCATGACGATCGGAATCATGCCGATCACCGGTATCCCCCTGCCATTCATGTCCTACGGCGGCTCCGCTATGCTGACCGACTTCATTGCGCTGGGGATCCTTCTCAATATCTACTCGCAGCGGGACCGCGACGTCTTGGGCAACGCCTAACGAGCCGGGCGAAAGCTCGAAGACGTCGCTCACGCAGGGCCGCTGCGCCCCCGACGGGAACAGAAGGAGCGGCTAAGCTGGCTGGCCCCGTCGATTGACGAAGGGCCGTCGGCAGAGGTTTTTAACAGAAGTTTTCTAGAGAGTTAGCTGGTGCGGCGCGAGGAGCGCCGCCCGCAAGCGCCCCGATAAGGGACCGCGCGGCGAGGGTGAGCTCTCGGTAATTTGAGGATAATTTGTCGAGCGAGATATTGATCTCGAGCGACCCGTGGGAAAATCGGGTCGCCATACTCGAGGACGGTG
>DAINBY010000002.1:0-277414 GCA_036732685.1 Candidatus Cybelea sp.
GCGCGGTGCCGGCTTGCGCCGGCATCGCGTTCGACGACGAACTCGAGCCGCCGCAGGCGGCTAGCGCAAGTGCGAGCCCGGAGCCAATCCAGACGCGCCGCAATAGGAAAGTCATGCGGTATCGAATTCTTTTCTCAAATTGAGATGCGAGAGTGAGGCCGCTTACGGGCGCCGCATTGCTGCTGCGCCCGTAAGCTCTTTTTGCTTATTGGAGACAGGCGGGTTGGCTACCGCCGTTGCCGTTGAGTGCGCTGACGACAGCGGTTTTCACGGAAGTCGAAAGCGAAACGTACTCGAGTTTATTAATGATGGTGTTCGCTTTCGTCGAGTAGAGGTAGTTGATGAGCTTGGTCTTGTCGGAAAGGTGGACGCCGTTGTTGTTTCCGTAGAAGAGCAAGTAGCTGACGGCGACGATCGGATAAGCGCCCTTCGGCGGATTCACGTAGGCGGTCTGCGGGATGTACAGCTGGCACCATGGTGTGCTCGAGCCGAGTGGATTTCCGTCGCTTCCCTGACCGTACTGGATGTTCGAAGCGGTGACTTTTTTGAACGCCTTCACCAGCGACTGTCGTACCGTCGGGTCGACGAAGACGGGTTGACCGCTGCTCATTCCATTCTGAAGCAGCGCTTGGCCGACTTTTGGATTCGCAGCCTTCACGTAGCCACCGACGACGTAGCCCGTGCCGAACGGAGTGCTCTGAATCGCGGCGAGAATACCCGGATCGCCGGGCTCGCCGATGAAGTTGGGATTGGGATCGCCTGACGATCCCGGTCCGGGCCATTTGCTGTTAACGCCAAAGGTCCAGGCCGCGCTGTGTCCCGATCCCTGGTACGGCGACTTGTTGTACGGTTTCGTCCAGGTGACGTTGCATGCCGTGTTGAGGTGGTTGACGAAGTTCTGCGTCGAGGCAGCGCTATCCGAACGGAAGTAGAACGTGATCGGCTCCGACGTTCCGCCGGTTACTGAGGTGCCGTTGTCGGCGGTGATAGCCGGGTCGTTCCAATTGCTGATCGTCCCGTTTGCGATCGCACAATAGGTCCAGGTCGAGAGCTTGATGTTCGAAACGTTGGCGTTGAAGTCGATTGGGCGATAGCCGTAAACAATGTCCGCCCCGATCTGCGGGAATTCGAACGGCTGGCCCCATTGTACCGATCCCGTTAGCCGATTCTGAGCGTAGGGTGTGCCGGATGCGCAGCACTCGGTCGAGGCAAGCGCGACGGCGCTGGCAACGAAGTCGAGCGGATCTTGACGACCGCCGAATCCGGTCGCAGACGATCCGAGCGGAGCGCATGGGCCGGTCGGTGGAAATCCGGAGTCTCCAGAGCCTTCGAAGGCATCGCGTCCATCGGTGCTGCTCGTGAGGCAGTAGTAGATCGTTCCGGTCGTCGGCGCCGAATAGAAGAGCGAACCCGCGGCCGGACCTGGTTGATTCTGATTGTACGTGCCGACGGGCTGGCTGCCGAGATTATAGGAATAAGCAGGTACGTCGGCACCGCCGGCGTGCAGGTCTTGTGGACCGTTATCGTTGTTACGGATACGATGCGACCCGGGCGTTTGCGCGTTCGGTAACGCGCTCATGCCGCTGCCGCCTCCCGTAGTTCCGTTGCACGCGCTGAGCGCGAACGCCGGAAGGATTGCCAAGGCCAGTATAGCGAGGGTGGTTCTCATGTGTGGTTTCCTTTTACTAGGTGGGTGAGTTTTGGGTAACGACTAGCATGATCGGCGCATTCAAGCCCGTGGCCGAGCCGGAGATCTTCAGAGTCGGCTTGACCGTGCCGTGAGCGCCGGATGGATAGGCATCGATCGCGTTGTTGAAGTCATCGGCCGCGAACAGCGTCGTGGAGTAGAGAAATACTGACGGAAAATATGCGACGAGAATATCGCGTGACGACACGCACTCGGCGTTTTGCGTGACGATACCGCCCAGCGTGAGAACGCGCAGCGGTGGAACGTCGGTCGTACCGCCGCTCGCCCCCGCCGCAAAGACGTTCGCGCGGCCCTGACACGAGATGGCGCTGCCGCTTCCTTGCGTGGCATTGTTGCCCACGAAGAGCTCGCCGCTGGAGGCGAGTGCGACGTTGGTCGTGAGTCCCGGATTTAGCCCGGTGGTCGCGTCCCACGGAATCGTGCGCGACGGCGTGACGGACGGATTTCCATTGTCGGAAGCCGGCGTTACGAAGAGTCCGTAGCTGGGGCCAAGCGACGAATGAAGAGCGGCGCTGACGTAAAAGTTTCCCGCCGAATCGAGCGCGAGGCCGGTGGGGCCGCTGTAGTAGAGAGTGGGGTAGTAGTAGGCCCACGCATCTGCCGGCGCGGCCGCCCCGGTGCTTCCCGGCGGATACGAGAGTACCGCATCGTTGCCGTTGCTGCCATCGACGCTCGTCGCCCCGTAGGTCACCAAATTGCCGGATGGATCGATCGTCAAGTAGACCGGAAAGATGGTGCTGCTCGTCTTCTGGTCGGCGGTGAGCACCGACGTCGGCTGCGCGTTCCCGCTAGCGCCGGGCGCATAGGTGGCGATCTCGTTGCCTTTGTCGGGCAAGCCGCTCGATGGCGAGAAGCCGAACTGGTTGTCGACGTATCCGACGTACAGATTGTTACTCGCGTCGACGGCGATGCTGCGCGCATAGAGCTTCGAACTGAGCACGAGCGTACGAACTGGCTTTGCGTTGCCGCTCGCCTTACCGTCGTACTCCGTCACGGTTGCAGCGCGTCCGTCGTTCGCACCGAGATTGAGCGCGTAAATGGTGCCCACCGGTGGCGGCGGCTGCCTTCCCTTCAGCGCGAAATTGGCGCTCGTGCCGACTCCGCTGGGTCCGGTGACGATTCCGTGAACTGAGACCGACGATGCATCGCGGTTTCCGTTGTAGTCGAGCGCGATGTTTGAGGCCGGCTTGGCGATCAAAAGCGACGCACCCGATCGGCTTCCGGCACGCAGCGTGAAGCTTTTGCCGTTATCTCCCTGAATCGAAAGCGTGACCGGCTCGGCGAAATCGCTCGGTCCGACGATTTGTGCGCCGCTCGCATCGTACGCCTCGAGCGACACGGCCGATCGAGTCGGCGTGCCGCGCTTGCCGTCGGATGGGGAGAGGGCGACCTTGAGCGAGGCGATGACGCCGCCCAACGAAAGCGAGAGCGAGTTGCTAATTTGGACGCCACCGCCGCCGGCGGCAATCTTCGCTTGCACGGTGCCGACGGAAAGGACCGATCCGGTCGCGTTCGATCCTTGATACGTCGTGACGGCGAAGACGTCGTTGCCGGGCGAGCCCGAGGCCGTCGTGCTGCAGACGAGTTGCCGGCTTTCGAGTTTACAACCCCGGGCCTTCGCAGCGGTTTCGATCGTCGTCGGATTGACGCCACTAACTCCACCGCCATCGACTGACGTCAGCTGAATTACGAGTGACTTTGTGTTGACCGACACGTAACCCGGACGAATGCCGTGAGCGCGTTCGCGCGCGGGAATGCTGACGGTAACCTTAACGTTGACAAGCTTCGTCGGCGGGGGATCTCCGCCGCCCGGAGAGTTGACGACCGATCCGTTCGGTAGGTTTCCGCCGCCTCCGCAGGCAGTCAGCAACCACACCGCGACGATCGACGCGGCGATAATTTCTTGTTTCTTCATCGGTTAAGCTCCTAAGAGTGCTACGTCCTTACGAAGTCGTTGGAGTATCTCGCGCGCGGCAAGTTCGGCCATGCCGCGAAGCTCGGGCACCGCGGTGGCCTCGAATCGAGAGCCCCGCACGGGCGGTCCCACAATCCACAAGCCCGATACTCGATTGCCGTCTTGATCGATCGCCGCCAAATCCGGACCGATTCGTAGGCCGCGTCCGCCCTCGTCGCGCGAAACGAGACCATCGGCGAGCATCGATCCCAGGAGCGGATCTCTCGTCATTCGAGCCGCCTGCCGGAAACCCGAACAGTTGACGATCCAATCGGGACGCACGTCGAGCCGGCCGCCTCCGCGCAGCGCAACCGTCGCGTTCCCATCTGCCATTTGAATCAACTTGCCCGCGTAATGGCGGAGACGGTTCGCGCTCGCATACTCCTGGCGGACCGCATCGACTTGTTGAGGTGCCCGGTGCCGGTAGCGCTCCCAATGCGACCGCAGGTGACGCTCGAACCGGCGTTGCTCGTCGGATGCGAGCCGCCGCCAGAGCGCATCGGCCTCGGGGCGCAGTGAATCGAGCACGGCGCGCCAGTCGAATCCGCGTTCTGCTGCCGTCTCTATGTGGCGGCGGAGGCTGCGTAATAGCGTCCGTGCGCCACGCGTGTCGAGCGCCGGAATCACGTCGTACGGCACGACCTGCGCGTGCACGTGCGGAAAGCGACCGCTACGGGATAGAACGTGTACCATCCCACGATGTCCACTCGCCTTCAACCCCACGAGCACGTCGAGTGCCGTGAGACCCGCGCCGATCACGAGAACGTCTCCCTCCACGCCGTGGTAATCAAAGCGCCACGGATCGGGGACGTACCCGCGATGGAGGAGCACTTCGAGCGGCAGAAAGTCGTCGCTCGGCGGAAGATGCCCGGTTGCCAACACCACGCTGCGCGCCGCAAAGCGCACGCCCGTCGACGATTCAACGATGAAGCCGCTCGTCCAGCGCCGCACGCTCGAGACGCGACCGCGAAAGCAGCCGAATCGAGGGCGGTCGAAGACCTGCCGCGCGATCTCGCCGACGTACTCTCCGTAGAGTTGCCGTGGGACGAAATCGTCGGCACCGCCGCGCGGGCCGAGCCACCGCACGAAATGATCCGAATCGTCGCTATAGAGGCTCATCTGATGCGCGCGCGTGTTGAGGAGATGCTCGCTATGGCTCGTGCCGTATGCGGCGCCCCGACCAAGCTCGCCGGGTTCGAAGAGCGCAAGCGAGGAAATCTGCGTCGCATAACGCGCGAGGTTCGCGGCGACCGCACACCCGCTAAAGCCGCCGCCGATGACGACAACGTCCATTTCAATCATCGCGGCGCCCCCTGCGCGTTGGCGTGAAGCACGGCGTCGTATCGTCCGTAGCTCGTTTCGCAACGCCGCGACGGCTCGTCGTAAATGCCGAATTGGCGAAGCGGGGCGGCGTAGACGTGAAGCGACAGCGCCGGCGAGTCGCCCGAGCTAACGCGATGCAGATCGTACCGTCCTACGCGAGAGTCGAGCTCGCCGACTTCAAGGCGTCGCGAGCCCACCTGCTCGACGTGCGCATATCCCGGTATGTCTCCGGGATCGAGGCGGACGTAGTCGTCGACCTCCAAGCGCCCCTCGAGTAGGTACATCCAACAGTGCTGGTCGCCGTGATCGTGAATTGGAGAGACCGCCCCCGGGGCCCAGTTGAGCAGTAGGACCTCAAACCGAGGATCCTGGTACGCGCAGATACGCGCATACCCGCCTTCCCGACAAGCAAGCGCGCTACTGCTAGGCCATTGACGCGAACTCGCATAGAGCAGCGCCTCCACCTCTGAAGGGCTGCGATCGAGGGGTCCACGCGCCAGGAAATCAGCGACGAGCTGAAAGTACACCCCGCGTCCTCCATTAAAAGATGACATTAGTCATTAACCAGGGTCACTTTTCCGTCGAGTCGCGGAGAGTCCCTCTCGCGGCGTCGTTTTTTTAAGGCGGGGCGGGAGCTGGCCTCGGAGTCCGGCGGGTGGCTCCCGTGCGCGCTAGGGCTGGGCCGGCCGCCAGCGGAGATCGGGCTGCCGTGCGGCGCGGGTCTCGTCGACGCGCCCGACCGGGGTCGTCACCGGCGCGGCAAAGAGCGCTTCGGGATCGGCTTGGGCGCGGACCACGATCGCCCGCAGCGCCTCGACGAAGGCATCGAGCGTCTCTTTCGATTCAGTCTCCGTCGGCTCGATCATCAAACACTCCGGGACTAGGAGCGGAAAGTACATCGTCGGCGCCATGAAACCGCAATCCAGCAACGCCTTCGCGAGATCGAGGGCGCGCACGCCGTGCTCCTTCTTCAGTCGCTGCGCGGACGCGACGAACTCGTGCCGGCAGTTCTCCGGATAGGGCGTTTCCAGAAACTCCGAGACCTTGACGCGCAGGTAGTTGGCGTTGAGGACCGCGAGCTGCGAGACACGTTTGAGTCCTTCGGCACCGTTGGCGTACAAGTACGCGAGCGCGCGCACGGCATGCGCGAAGTTCGACCAGAAGGAACGCATCGGCCCGATCGACTTCGGACGATCGAAGTCGAGCCGGAATCCCCCGTCGTCGCGCGTTACGAAGGGGGTTGGCAAGTACTCGACGAGATGTGCGGCAACGCCGAGCGGTCCGTGACCGGCGCCTCCCCCGCCGTGCGGGATCGTGAAGGTCTTGTGCGTGTTGAGATGCATCAGGTCGAAGCCCATGTCGCCGGGACGAGCGTACCCCATGATTGCGTTGGCGTTTGCGCCGTCGTAATACATGAGGCCGCCGGCCTCGTGCACGGCGGAGGCGATCTCCGCGATCTGCTCTTCGAAGAGTCCGAGCGTGTTCGGATTGGTCATCATGCAGACCGCAGTATCCTCGCCGAGCACCTTACGGATTTCGTCGACGCCGACGCGCCCGCGCTCGTTGCTGGGCAACGAAATGACTTTAAAACCGCACATCGACGCCGAGGCCGGGTTCGTGCCGTGAGCGGTATCGGGGACGATGACCTTGTCCCGATGCGTCTCGCCGCGTTCCTTGAAATACTTCTTTGCGATCAGCAACGCACCAAGTTCGGCATGCGCCCCCGCCGAGGGATTGAGCGAAAACGCCGCCATGCCAAAGAGCGAGCTCAGCGAACGCTCGAGCTCGTACATGACGTGTAGCGCCCCTTGCGCGAGCTCGTCGGGCGTAAACGGGTGAAGCTCCGCGAACTCGCGACGCGCGACGATCGCATCGTTGACGCGCGGATTGTACTTCATCGTACAAGAGCCCAGCGGATAGAAGCCAAGGTCGATGCCAAACGTTCGGTGGGAGAGTTGCGTGTAGTGACGCACGACGTCGAGCTCGCTGTTGTCGGGCAGCGGAAGCTCGTCGCGCAAGACCGCGGGAGGCAAGAACGTCTCGAGCGGCTTCCCTTCCTCCAGATAGCGGTTCGCTCGCCCTTCCTGGCCGAGCTCGAAGATTAGCGGAACCCCGGTGGCGCTTCCGTTAGACCGCGGCGGGGACATGCAGAACCTCCTCGAGCGCGCTTGCCAGCGCCTTGATGTCGCCGGTGGTCGTCAACTCGGTCGCGGTCATGAGGATGCACGAGCTTAACTCCGGGTAGAAGCGACCCAAAGCGAGGCCACCGAGAATGTTGCGCTCGCGCAGCGCTGCGAGCACTTTGCCGGCCGGGCGCCCGACGTCGGCGACGAACTCGTTGAAGAAGGGCGCCGCGTGCTTGAGGCGCACTCCAGGCACGTTGGCGACCGCGCTGGCGAGTTCGCGCGAGCGTCCCAGATTGAGCGCTGCCGCATCGCGCAATCCCGTCTTCCCCAGCAGCGCGAGATAAATCGTCGCGATCAGCGCGCAGTGCGCCTGGTTCGTGCAGATGTTCGAGGTCGCGCGTTCCCGCCGGATGTGCTGCTCGCGCGCTTGGAGCGTCAACACGTAGGCAGCGCGCCCGGCGTTGTCGACGGTCTTTCCGACGAGCCGGCCGGGAATACGGCGCATGTGCTCCTGCGTGGAAGCGATGAAGCCGGCGTATGGGCCTCCGTAGGCGAGTGCGACGCCAAAACTCTGCGCTTCACCCGCCACGATCTGCGCGCCCCACGCCGCGGGCGTTGCGAGTGCGGCCAACGAGAGCGCCTCGGCGACGACGGCAACCGGAATCGTGCCGCTCGCACGCATGGAGGATTGCGTGGAGGCCGGCGGCATCTCGATGTTGCCGAAGAAGTTCGGCGATTGCAGCGCGACGGCGGCGTACTCGCCGCTTTCGACCGCGGCGGCAAGCGCGTCGAAGTCGGTCGTCCCCTCGGCGCTAAACGGAATCTCGTCGACGGCGACGTCGAGACCGTCGCAGTAAGTTCGCAGCACGGCGCGATAGTTCGGATGAACCGCGCGCGAGACGAGAATCTTGTGGCGGCCCGTCGCTCCAAGCGCCATGATCGCCGCCTCGGCGAGTGCCGTCGCTCCATCATAGACCGAGGCATTCGCCAGGTCCATTCCGGTGAGCAGCGCGACGTAGCTCTGCCACTCGTAAATCGCCTGTAGATAGCCTTGCGAGACCTCGGCTTGATACGGCGTGTAGGCGGTAAGAAACTCGCCACGCATTGCGAGCGCCGCGACCGCCGCCGGCACGTAGTGGCGGTACGCACCCGCGCCGAGGAAGGAGCGGTAACCGACGCCGGTATTCTCTCGCGCGAGCTGCTCGAAGCGTCGTTGGATCAGATACTCCGGCAACGCCGGGACGACGTCGAGCGCCTCCTTGAGCGCGATGGAGTCGGGAACGCGCAACAGCTCGTCGAGCGACCCGGCAGGGATCGCTGCGAGCATCTGTTCGATATCGTGGCTGGTGTGCGGTGCGTACATGTTCCCCTGGGATCTAGGTTATCGGTTCATCGCTTTCATCGCGGGATCTGGGATGCCGTTCGGACAGATGGTCGCTTGCACCGCCGGCGTCACGTAGTAGGCGTGCAGATCGTAATGCGCTAGCGGTAATCCCGGGTGACCGTGCGGCTCGTACTTGAAATCGACATGGTCGATCGAGTATCCAGGGAGCGCGCGTAGGTTCGCGTAGCTAAAGCCACGGGCAAGCTGTTTCGCCGTCACCATGATCTCGGTAAAGACCGGCGTGCCGCGCCAAACCCCGTAGATCGGACCGAGGGGAAGGTTTTTAGGATTGGCCCAGTGCTCGCCCATCGTTGCGATGCACGGCGAAACCATGACGGCATCCGCCGGGATACCGACGGGGTGAACGCTGGGCTGCGGCGGCAGCATCGGTTCTCCGGCACGCGCACCGGCGCATGCGACCTTTGCAACAAGCGTGAACGCGAGCGCCACAAGCGCGATGAAACGGAGCATCAAATTTCCCCCTTGGCCTCGACCGTTTCCTCGACGCTTCTTGGAGCGCCTGTTGCCTCGGCGACGGCCTCTTCTTCGCTCATGGCAGCACCTTCGGCCATGAGGCCCGCAACCGAATCGGCTCCAATCGCTTCACCGAGCGCGGCAAGTACGCGATCGTACTCGCGCTGCTCCTGGTTGTTGAGCCGGCCCGATCCCAGCGCCGCCAGACGAGCGTCGACGAACCCGAGGATTCGCGCAGACTGCGAACAGAATCGGCGCCGCTCCTGCGCGGGACCCACCCGCAACGCTTTGGTTGCGGCGAGATGCTGCAGGGCTTGCGCGGCGAGAAACTCGAGGTGCCGGCTTTCGCGACGGTAATCGAGCGCGAGGGCGAGCGCTTCTCGGGCGCGAGTTTCGGCTTCATCGTAGCGATCGAGCAAGACGAGATAGAGCGCGATATTGTCGAGCGCTTGCGCGACCAGCGGCGTTTCGTTGAAGGCCCGCAGCGGCTCGACGGCCTCGGTAGCAAATTGAAGGGCCAGCTCGACGTTCCCCGCGACCGACTCGCACTCGCTCAAGTCGTTGAGGGCAA
This sequence comes from Candidatus Cybelea sp., assembly GCA_036732685.1. Lineage (GTDB taxonomy): Bacteria > Vulcanimicrobiota > Vulcanimicrobiia > Vulcanimicrobiales > Vulcanimicrobiaceae > Cybelea. The sequence continues at coordinate 9,541 of DAINBY010000002.1, forward strand.
AAGCGTAGTTCAGCTTCGCACCGAGCGAGTCGTAGATCTGGAGAGCTTCGGCATAGTAGGCACGAGCCGCAACCACATCGCCCGTGTTGACGCAGCTATCCCATCCGAGGCACCGAACGATGTAGGCGACGAGACGCCGGCTGCGCCGGGCCCGAGCGATCGAGAGCGCTTGATGCAGGTGCGGTCGAGCCTCCGCCGATCGTCCGAGCGCCATCAGCGCGTGCCCGACGAGGCCTTGCGCGCGCACGGCGCCGAGCGCATCGCCGTTGGCACGATACTGCACGGCAGCGCGCTCGCTCGCGGCGAGATGCACGTGGTGATCGCGCACCGTCCACGCGGCGATTGCTTCGGCGTAGCTCAGCGCCGCCAAGACGTCCGCAGTCGTCTCTTCGTCGATCAGCTCGCGCGCGAGTGCGAGCCAGTGGCGTCCTTCCAACGGCGCGAAATACTGCCAGACCACCCGGAGCGCACCGGCGAGGCGCTGTCCCAAGCGAATCTCGCCGCGACCCGCAAGCGCCCATTGCAAGGCCGTGCGCCAGTTGTCGAGCTCTTCGCGCGCGAGCGCGCGCCACACATCGTCGGGTTCGCTGTCGTAGACGTTTTCGAGGCGTTCGGCGAGCTCGAGCGCTAGGCGCGCCTGACGGTGCGCGACGATCTGGGCTTCACCGCGACGCTCGAGCTTCTCACGGGCGTACTCGCGGAAGGATTCGCAGAGTGCGTATCGCGGCTGATTGCCCTCGAGCTCGGCCGCGACCAGCGACTTGTCGACCAACGAAGAGAGGCCGATGAAAACGTCGGCTTTGGTGACGTCGTCGTCGCCGCAGACGCCGGCTGCCGTCGTGATGGTTGCGCCGCCGGCGAAAATGGAAAGCCGTTCGAAGAGCCGCTGCTCCGGCAGCGTGAGCAGGTTGTAGCTCCAGTCGATCGTCGCGCGCATCGTCTGCTGTCGCGGAAGGGCCATCCGCTCGCCGCCGGTCAACAGCTTTAGCCGATCGTCGAGCTTGCGCGCAAGCGCTTTAAGCGACAAGAGGTTGACGCGCGCGGCGGTCAGCTCGATTGCGAGGGGAATCCCGTCGAGGCGACGGCAGATTTCAGAAACAATCGGCACGTTCTCGTCGGTCAGCACGAAGCGGTGGTCGACGGCGCGGGCTCGATCCGCGAAGAGCACGATCGCCCCATACGCGGCGACCTCGCCGGCGCCCAGACGCCGAGCCTCGTCGGGCTCCGGCACCTCTAGCGACGGGAGGCGATAGGCGCGCTCGCCGGCGACTCGCAGCGGCTCGCGGCTCGTCGCAATGATGCGAAGCGAAGGACAACCGCCCAATAGCCGCTCCACCACCGACGCCGCCTCTTCGATGACGTGCTCGCAATTATCGAGGATCAGCAGCAGCGGCTGGTTCTGGAGATAGGCGACGAGCGAGTCGAGCAATGGGCTATCGGGTGCCTCCTGCACGCCCAAGGCCGCGGCAATCGTCGGTGCCACCAGCGTTGAATCGGCAATCGGCGCCAGGCCGACGAAGCAGAGGGCGCGATCGTCGTGCTCGAGCCCGGTAGCGACTTGCAGCGCCGTCTGCGTCTTGCCGATGCCGCCCGTTCCCGTCAGGGTGACGAAGCGGTGCTCGCGCACGAGCGCCGATATCTCCTCGAGCTCTTTACGGCGGCCGACGAAGGTCGCCAGCGAGATCGGCAGCGCGAAGGCCGCGCCTTCCGAAGCAACGCCACCCCTAAAGACCGGCGCGTAACGCGGATGACTGGGCCGCGCGGCGGCGGCCTCGAACCGCGCTCGTTCGTCGGGCTTTAGGCTGAGCGAGGCTGCCAAGAGCGCGAGCGTCTCGCGGTGCGGCGTGCGCCGATAACCGCGTTCGAGCGCGCTGATACCGTTCGTGCTCATCCCGGCGCGCTCGGCTAGGGCCTCCTGCGAAAAACCTGCAGTGAGCCGGTGGCGTCGCAGAAGCGTCCCGAAGTCCGACGAGCCGGCGGTCCGCTCCCCGTCCTCCATGGCGCCTGGTACGTTCGCGCCGGGCCAACGCCACCCTCGCGCCTTTACACTCGACCCACACAGCGACTGCTGTGCGAGTCGGTTGTTTGATTGTGCGTTACGGCCGACCATGCGCTGGGGCGATGATGCATATCGGTACAGGCACCTGCCTGGCCTTCTCTTCAAGGAGCAAATACATGACCTCGATTTACCGTATCAGCGCTCAGGCGGTCGTTTTTTCCGCAGCCGCCGCAGCGCTCGCCGCGTGTACCGGAGCGAACTCGTCGCTCGCGGGCCCGGCCGTCATCCCGGATCAGGGCTCGGGTGCCCAAAACTCGGCGTCTCATTCCGCGTCCGACAGGTCGTGGATGATCGCGAGCGCCGCGACGATTAAGAAAATGCTCTATCTCTCCGACGCAGGGAGAGGTGCCGTGCTCGTTTACGACTTCGGCACGGGCAAGCAGTTGGGAATGCTAACCGGATTCCAGGCACCGGCCGGTCAGTGCGTCGACAAAAAGGGCGACGTTTGGATTGCGGACTCCGATGCGCGCTCCCTCGTGGAGTATCCGCGCGGCGTGACCACGCCGATTCGCACGGTCTCCACCGGCGGACATCCGATCGGATGTTCCGTCGCGCCAAACGGCGATCTCGCCGCTGCCGAAAATCCCGGATCAGAAGACGAGCCCAGCTCCGTCGTCGTCTGGAGCGCGAACGCTAGCGCCGGCGCCTACACGGCTCCTCGCGCCACCTTCGCGGTACCGAACTGCGTCACGCTCTCTACGCCCGGTTACGATAACCACAACAACCTCTACCTCGAGTGCATGATCGCCGACCTCACTAACGTCTACGAACTTCGGAACGGCGCTCATTCGCTGCAGAAGATCTCCTTCAATCGCTCGATCGCCATCCCCGGCGGCGTCATGTGGGACGGAAAATACATCACGCTAGCCGACCGGAACTACCACTTCCGCCGCTCGACGGCAATCTATCGCGCAACCGAGTCTGCCGCGGGAGCGCTCGCGCTCGCCGGCACGACCGAGTTGACCGATGCTTGCAGTGCCGGATCCACGGACGTGCTTTCGCCCTACATCGTGGGCAACGCAAACACGCCCGCAAACGATCGGCAAGGCGCCACCGTGATTGGCGACAATCGCGCATGCGGCGGCGCTTTCGACTATTGGACGTACCCGAACGAGAGCAACCAGGTGAAGAGCCTGCCCTCGGCACCGGCGTACGCAACTGGAGCGTCGGTCAGCATCTTGTAGCACCGTTGCTATGAGGAAGCGGGGAAAGCGGCCCGGTCGAACGACTGGGCCGCTACTTTTTTCGCCCGCCGATTTGGACCTACACAGATACGCAAACGTGCGGGTGGTTTGTGCGGCTGTGCGTTATCGCCGGCGCTCGCCTACGCGATGATTGGAGTGTAAGGAAAGGAGCCCAACATGACTCACCTCATTCTCGCCGCTGCGATGCACGTCGATAACGGCATACGCTGCGGAACGCTGGCAGCCAGCGTCTCCAAGGCCGCCGCTTGCGAGCGCGCGGACGGAACCCTTCGAACGTTCAAGGATCGTGCCGTCGATTGGCGCGTTCGCTATTTCGTCCGCTACTGGGAGATGCCGTGCGGCGAGTTTCCGACCGAGCAGGAGGCCTACGTCTTTCACATGGTGACGAACGATCTCTACAACGACCAGGACTTGACCGACGCCGATCGGGTCGAGATTCGTAATATGATGTTCGACGGACCGGTCCGGTGTCCGTAAACGTACCGGCCGCCGCAAAAGGCCCGCGCAGAGCGCGGGCCTTTTGCATTTTGCCTCGGTCTACTTGTATACACACACGCTCTCACAACGGGTGTGCGGGCGTGCTGTGCGATTCGTTCGTGCAAGTGTGCGTTACGAGTGCACCAGCCGCGTGCGACGATTACTTCAGCAAAGCGCAACAGCCTTTGTTTCTTTCAAGGAGTATTCGCATGAACTCGACATTAAACCCGAAGAGCTACCTGGCGGCTGCGGCGCTCACGATCGTCGCGGGATGCAGCGGCGCGACCGGCCAAACGTCTCTTCTCCCGACGGTCCACCCTCAAAAAGTCGCGCAGCATCACGTCGCCTCGGGATCGACCGCACTCTACGTTTACGTTTCGAACCGGACGGCGCAGGGCTCCTCGGAGCTGCTCGTTTACAACGCAGGCTCGCAGAACCCGGCTCCGATCCGGACGGTGAAGAAGAACCTCATCGACGCCGGCGGAATCGCCGTCGATGCCTCCGGCAACGTTTACGTTGCCAATGGAAGCGGCGGCAACGTGCTGGAGTACGCGCCGGGCGGCGCGTCGCTCGTCAAGACGTATTCGCAGGGACTCGCCGATCCGAGCGCCGTCACGGTGGCGAACGGAACGCTGTACGTCGCCGATCGTGGAAGTGCGTCGAACGGATACGCTCAGCAAGTCATCGAGTATCCGGTCGGCAACCCAAACCCCTCGCTCGGTATCGCCGGCGTCGGTTCGGCGCCCGACCTCAACGAAGGGATCGCCGTTAACCCGACGGCCACCCAAGGCACCTTCTTTGCTTCGGCGAGCACCATGACGATGATCCCGTTCAACGGCGGATGCAGCGGCAACAGCGATACGGTTGCCAACGACATCTTTCCGACGCTCTGGATGATCGTGCCGCTCTCGCAAAACGAACAGGCCCCGGGTCTGGCCTTCGACGCGCAGGGGAATCTCTACGCTTCGGATCCGTGCAATAACGACGTCGCGATCTACTCGGATGCGAGCGAAACCTGGAGCTACACCGGCAAGGTGCAAGGCACGTTCAACGCGCCGCTCTTCTTGACGATCGACGGCCAGTACCTCGCCGTCCCCAGTGAGGGCAACGCGCAGTCGCTCGAACCCGGCTACGTAACCGTAATCGACTTGAGCGGCAGCACGTCGACCGTGACCATCACCAACGGCGTGAAGCACCCAATCGGGGCTGCGGTCGGACCGCAGTCATAAGCTCCCGCCTCGCCTGTGACCGGCCGATCGGCACGCCGATCGGCCGGTCACATCGCGCTTGCGCCCCTTGCCGTAGAACCGGCGCTGCGTGAAATGATCGGCGATGATTGCCGGTCTGCTTGCCGCGGCACTCGACGCCCCAGACGTGCGGCGCTGCGCGGCGTTCGCGACGCGCTTCGCGCAGTACGTCGCGTGCGAACGCGCCGACGGCACGCTGCGCTCCTTCCCGGAGCGCCAAATCGCGTGGCGCGTTCGGTATTTCGTACGCTACTGGCAAATGCCGTGCGGCGAGTTTCCGACGGAGGCGGAGGCCTACGTTTTCCATCTCGTCACGAACGATCTCTACGCCGATTCCCAGCTCACCGGCGCTCAGCGGATCGGCATTCGCAACGCAATGTTCCGGGGCAGCGTGCGCTGCCGGTGATTTGTTGGCTAGTCGGTAGCGATCTTTTCGTACTCGGCGAGCGAAAGCAGGCTTTTCACCTCGTCCGGATTCGAGGGCCGAATCTTGAGCAGCCACCCGGCGCCATACGGCTCGCGGTTGACTGCGGCGGGATCGCCGTCGAGCGCCGCATTGACCTCAACCACCTCCCCTGAAATCGGCGTGAAAAGATCGGAGACCGCTTTGACCGATTCGATGACGCCGACATTACCGAACTGCGCGATCGTCGCGCCGACCTTCGGCAGCTCAACGTACACGATATCGCCGAGTGCGTTCTGGGCGTAATCGGTAATGCCGATCGTCGCCGATTCGCCCTCGAGCCTCACCCATTCGTGCTCCTTACTGAAGAGCAGGTCCTCACCTGGCGCCACTTCTTCTCCTTTACTACGATTTTGCGCGCTTGTAAAAAGGCAGCGGAACGACCGTCGCTTCGTGATTCTTACCGCGAATCTCGACTTCGAGCCGCGTGCCGATCTCGGCCGCCTCAGGTGCGACGAGCGCGGTCGCCACGCTTCGGTTACCGTACGACGGCGCGATCGATCCGCTACGTATCGAGCCGACGATGCGTCCGTCGTGCCAAACCTGATACCCTTCGCGCGCCGGCGCACGTCCTTCCATCACGAGACCGGCGATACGCGAGTACCGGTCGATATCGAGCTGCTCCTTGAGCGCCTCTTTGCCGACGAACTCCGGCTTCTCGAGTTTGAGCGCCCACTTCAATCCGGCTTGCACCGGCGTGATCGCCTCGGTCAGCTCGTGCCCGTACAGCGGCATGCCCGCCTCGAGACGCAGGACGTCGCGCGCGCCGAGGCCGCACGGTTCGAGCCCCTCGGCGCGATGGTCGCGCAGGAGCGCGTTCCAAATCTCCGGAGCGTCCAGGCTGTCGATGAAGAGCTCGAATCCATCCTCTCCCGTATATCCGGTACGCGCAACAATTGCGGGGATTCCATTCACGCGCGCTTCCGTACAGAAATAGTAGCGGAGCGCGGCGATATCGACGTCAACGTGGGGCTTCAGGATCTCGACCGAGCGCGGCCCCTGAATCGCAACGAGCGCACCGCGCCCGTGCCGGTTCTCCAGCTCGACTCCCGACTCGGGTAGCCTGTCGTTGAGCAGTTTCCACATCTTCTCGGCGTTCGCCGCGTTGACGACGAGCAGCCAGCCGTGCTCGAGACGGTAGAAGATCGTGTCGTCGTGCGCACCGCCGCCTTCGTTGCAAAAGATGTTATAGCGGGCCTGGAGGGGCTTCATCGTGGCGACCGCGTTGATGGTGAGCGTATCGGCCCAGCGTGCGACCATATCGCCGCTCAGCCAAAACTGCGCCATGTGCGAAAGATCGAAGAGCCCGGCTCGGTGCCGCACCGCGTCGTGTTCCTTCAAGATGCCGGCGTACTGCACCGGCATCTCGAACTCCGCGAACGGTACCATGCGGGCGCCCGCGCGAACGTGATCGTCGTGAAGCGGCGTCCGCCTCGTCACTTTTTGGGCTTCTCTTCCGGATAGGTGTTCAGGAAGTCGAGCGTGGCGTGCGCGACGATTTTTTCGCCGCTGCGAACGTAGACCTCGCCGTAGACGATCCGGCGGCCGCCGCGCAGAACCCGCGCCTCGGCGACGAGATCGTTCGGCGGACCGGCCGGAGCGAGGAAGTTGCACTGGAGGGCGACGGTCGTCGTCTCTTGATCGCGCCCGTAGATCGATGCGAGCGCGACGTAAAAGACGGTATCGCACAGGCTGACGATCGCCCCGCCGTGCACCGCGCCGGTTCCGTTGGTGACCTCCTGCCGGTACGGCATGCGCATCACCGCACGGCCGTGCTCGACGCTCTCTAACTTTAGGTCGAGCAGCGCGACGAAATTGCTCTTCTCCTTCTCCCAAGCGTGCGGTGCGTGCGAGTAATCGATCGCCATTATACTCTCCTGTCGGGCGTTGTAGTTCGCCCTAAAAGCTATCCCCGCCCGCCGCCAGCGCTCGCCGCAGATAGAGCGGAAGAGCGAAGAGCCGGCGATGCGTGATCGAGTCGTAAAAGAAGCTCTCGCCGCGCAGGCCGCTGCAATACTCGTCGACGCGCGCCGGATCGAGGCTCGCGAGATCGACGCGATCGCTGCACGCGAGAAATGCCCACTCCGTATCGAAGGCCGGTACGTGCGTCGAGAAAGAGACGACGTGCTTGTACTGGCGCCGCAGCGTACGCGCCATCTTACAGTGCAGCGCCGCATTGTGGACCGCCGCCGTGCTCGCCTGCAGTACGTAAATGCCGCCGTCGTAGAGCCTCGACTTGATCAGCTCGAAGACCGCATCGTTGAAGAGCGGGTTGCTCGGTGAATCCTCGAGCGGCTCGGTGAGATCCGAGACGATGACGCCGTAGCGGTCGCCGTTGTGGCGCATGAACTCCAGCGCGTCGCCGACGATGACGCGAGCGCGCGCGTCTTCGAACGATCCAGCCGACCACTCGGGCAGATACTTCTTGGCAAGGTCGACGACGAGCGCGTCGATATCGACCATCGTGCAGCGGCCGACGTCGGGACATCGGAGCACCTCGCGCAGCGTCGCACCTTCGCCGCCGCCGAGGACGAGCACCTCACGGCGGTCTGCGGCGCCCGCAAGCGCGGGATGCACGAGCGTTTCGTGGTAGATTCGTTCGTCGGCTTGGGCGCTCTGCGTGTCGCCGTCGAGAACGAGCATCTTACCGAAGACCGGCGAGCGCAGTACTGCGACTTGCTGAAAATCCGAGCGCCCCGAGTAATAGATCTCGTCGACGGCGTGATGGTGCTGCTCGGCCGGGGCGAACTCTTCGACGTACCAGTGCCATTCTTGCGTCTTCGGCATCGCCAACTAGATTGGCGCAAGAAAACGATAACCCCGCCGAATGACGGGGTTATCGAGAAACCGCGAACGCCTTCGAACTAGAAGCAGTTGATCGCGAAGTAGAGTCCGGTGCCTTTCGGCGGCAGCTCGAGCCCCTGCGGAACGGTGTACTGAGTGATCGTCACCGTCTTGCCCTTCACCGGGAACTGGCTGGGGAGAGCGCTCCACGCGAACTGGCCGTTGCGCTGTTTCGCAAGAATCGCGGCGGCACAGTTCTTTCCGGGGAATCCTTTTTGGTCCGTGATGACGTACTTGAGGATCGGCACGTTCTTGTGCGAGAGGGGCTTGATCGTTTGCGTCGATTGATTATCCGCGACCGCGTAAACGACCACCGTGCCCTTGCCCTTGTAGGGCGGGAACGCCTTGCCTTTGTTCTTTAGGATGTCGCCGTTCTTATTGGTCGCATCGACGAGGTAGATCGATACCGATCCCTTGGCGCTATTGTAGCCGATCGAACCCGTGACGCTGATGCTGTCATACGCGCCCAAGGTGAACTTGCCGCCGGTGGACTTCAGCGTGAACTTCTCGCAAGCGCCCTTGAAGATCCACATGTACTGCGGCGGGTTCGTTGCACAGGTCGCTAGACCGAGCGGCGTCACGTCGCCATCCGCCATAGACGCAGCGTCGTTGGCCGTCGGCGCGGCGCCGTTTGCGCTCATCGGCGCTAACGACGAAGAGCCCGGAACGACGCCGTGCCCACCGCAAGCGGCCAGCACGATCGCAGCGACCGCTGCTAACGCGCTAGACCGAATAATTGATAAACGCATCGAAATTTCTTCTCAACCTCATTCGAGAGTGCAGTGACCGTTTGGAATAACAGAATTGGACGGCAGGTACGGCAAGCCTGCCGAAAACCGGCTTACAAAAGCTGATAATTGCTGATGATAGCGGTTAAAAAGCTACGCGGACACGCTGAGCACGCGCGAATCTTGATTGCGACTTAGGACGTGCGTGAATTCTCCATCGCTCTTTTCGATGCCGCGCTTGAACTCTGTAGCAAGCACGCTCGTTGCCCGCAACGCTCGCGCGGCGTGTTCGCAAGCGAGCCAGGGGTCGGTATGGTCGCCGCACGTATAGAAATCCATCGCTGCGTAGCCCTTCTCGGGCCAGGTGTGGATCGAAATATGGGATTCCGCCAAGATGACCGTTCCAGAGACGCCCTGCGGCTCAAAACGGTGAAAAGCGCTCTCCATGATGGTAGCGCGCGCAGCCTTCGCGGCGGCGATCATCATGGCCGCGATGCCGTTGATATCTGAAAGCAAGGAGGGGCGACAGCCCGAAAGCTCGCACACGATGTGCCTGCCGAGTGCCTTCAATTGTTCAGGTCTCCTTGACCCTTGAGGAATCCCACCTCCGGACTTCGTCGGCTGGCGGCTGCGGTGCAGACACGTCCCCGACCTTTCGGCGAGCTCTTGCCGGCGCTTTTTACGGTGCACGGGCGACTCGCCGCGATGGCGCGAATGGGCGCGCCCTCCCCAAACCGTTTTGCGACTGCGGCCTCGCGACCACAAACGCAGAGGGAATCATACCCCCTCACCCCCCCGCTGTAAAGCCCTTTCCCACAGCTTGCCCACAGGCGGCCCGCGCCGGCCCAGCCGCGACACCTCCCGCATAACCCGACCCGTGCGGCTCCGGAGCCTCGCTTAGTGGCTCGCAACCCGAATGAAGCGCTAGCCGCAAGGCCTGCTAAGACGGCGTCGGACTGATAGACGGCGTGATCGTCGGCGTCGGTCGAATAGATGGCGTAGGGCTAATGGACGGCGTGATAGTCGGCGTTGGTCTAACGGACGGCGTAGGACGCACACCTCCAGGCGTATTGTAAGGTTGAGCCGGACTCAAAGCGCCGATGCAGCTCGTTAACGCGAAGAACGCCGTTACTAGGAACGGGCGTCGCAAGATTCGCATGTCCCCAGTCTAACACCCTACTTGCGTTCACAAGTACTCCTGTCGGGGCGCAATCGAGGCTCGACTTGGGTCTCCTCGGAGCGACGCGACATGGGCGCCCTGCCGTCCTAACCGCAGTTTCGGGCCTTGCTCGAGTCGTTGATCTAAAATAGCCCTTTCACGGGCCCGTTCCACCCTACCGCTTGCCTGCTAGTGCGTCAAATGGATTAGAACCGAAAAGTGAAGCTCTTACTTTATTATCTTGACTATATTACGCCGGGGGCAGTACGCTTGATGTTGCTATGGCATTGAAGCTCGAAACCGCCACCAAGCCGTCGGAGCTCATCGAGGAGTACCGACACGGCTTTCACGATCCCGAAAACTACGTCTTTAAGTCCGATAAGGGGTTGACCCGGGAAATCGTCGAGCGCATCAGCGCCATGAAGGACGAGCCGGCTTGGATGCGTGAGTTCAGGCTGAAAGGCTACGAGATCTTTCTGAGCAAGCCGATGCCCACGTGGGGCGACACCGCGCTGCTGAGCGAGATCGACTTTTCCAACATCCACTACTTCGTGAAATCGACCGATCAGGCGGAGCGCTCCTGGGACGACGTGCCCGAGGACATCAAGCGGACCTTCGATCGTCTTGGTATTCCGGAGGCCGAGCGCAAGTTTCTCTCCGGCGTTTCCGCCCAATACGAGTCGGAAGTCGTCTATCACAGCACGACCAAGGCACTCGACGAGCAAGGCGTGCTCTTCTGCGACATGGACACCGCGGTCAAGAAATATCCAGAGATCGTTCAGAAGTATTTGGCGACGGTGATTCCTCCGGGCGACAACAAGTTTGCGGCGCTCAACTCGGCGGTTTGGTCGGGAGGATCGTTCATCTACGTACCGCCGGGCGTGACGGTCGCGATGCCGCTCCAAGCCTATTTCCGCATCAATGCGGAGAACATGGGCCAGTTCGAGCGCACGCTGATCATCGCGGACAAGGGCGCGAAGGTGCATTACATCGAGGGCTGCACGGCGCCCAAGTTTTCGACGTCGTCGCTCCATTCGGCGGTCGTCGAGCTGATCGCCATGGAAGGCGCCTCGATCCGGTACACGACGATCCAGAACTGGTACCGCAACATTTTCAATCTCGTCACGAAGCGTGCGATCGCCCACGCGAACGCGACGGTCGAGTGGGTCGACGGAAACATCGGCTCGCGGCTGACGATGAAGTATCCCTCGATTTATTTGATGGGCGAGGGCGCACGCGGCGAGATTCTCTCGATGGCCTTTGCCGGTGAGGGGCAGCATCAGGATGCGGGCGCGAAAGTGATCCACGCAGCGCCGCGCACGACCTCGATGGTGACGAACAAGAGCGTCAGCGCGCACGGTGGGAAGACGACGTATCGCGGACTGGTCGAAGTGCATGCCGGCGCGGTCGGCGCAAAGACCCGGGTGCGCTGCGACGCGCTCATCATGGACGAGGAGTCGTCGAGCGACACGAAGCCGACGATGAAGATCCACGAGCAGCGCTCGACCGTCGAGCACGAGGCGAGCGTCAGCAAGATCGGCGAGGAGCAGCTCTTCTACGCGATGTCGCGCGGCCTGTCAGAGGCCGACGCAACGGCGATGATCGTCAACGGGTTCTTCGATTTCTTCGTCAAGGAACTGCCGATGGAGTACGCCGTCGAGCTCAATAGGCTCGTCAAGATGGAGATGGAAGGCGCCGTAGGGTAAGTATCGGCGCCGTTGTGCGCTTAATATCTTCCTTAGCCCTTCGGGAACTGGCGTAATCCCACGATCGAGCCGTTGGGCTCTTTCACGCTCGCGACCAGCAGTCCGTAGGCGACGTCGGTAATCTCCTGCACGACCGTACCGCCGGCGTCTACGAGGGCTTTCACACTCGCTGCAATATCGTCTACGGTCCAATAGGCGAGCGCGCTCGCCTCGCGTTTTTCTCCGGTCGGAACGAGCCCGATTTCCATATCACCGCTTTTATAGCCGACGTATCGGGCTGAATCGACGTAAGGGTCGTTGCCGGTAACCTCGCGAAAGAATCGCTTGGCTGTGTTGAGATCTGCTACCGAATAGACTATTAACGAAACGTCCTTCAAGATTTCATTCTCCTTCCATCTCTATGACGGATCGAGCGTGGTGAAATGTGACGGGCGCCGCGGGGGGATAGATTGCACGATACGGAGCAGCTCGCGGAGCGCTTTGAGGCGGGGCGGCCACGTTTGCGGCGCATTGCGCTACGAATACTGGGGTCGAGCGCGGAATCCGACGACGCTCTGCAAGAGAGCTGGCTGCGCATCAGCCGGACGGACGTGGCGCGTGTGGCGAACCTCGAAGGCTGGCTCACGACCGTCGTTGCGCGCGTCTGCCTCGATGCGCTGAAACGGCGGACCAGCCGGCGCGAAGAACTGACGCCGGATGATCCGCGTCGTGACGTTGCAGCAATCGCTCCCGGCGAACGCCCCGAGGAGGAAGCGATGCTCGCCGATTCTATCGGCGCAGCCCTGCGGATCCTGCTCGATGCGCTGCCGCCGGCAGAGCGGGTCGCCTTTATACTGCACGACACGTTCGACGTGCCGTTCGACGACGTCGCCGCGATCGTCGGAAGGTCGCCGGAGGCGGCGCGGCAGCTCGCCAGCCGCGCACGCCGCCGCGTGCGCGGCGCCTCCGCCGGCCGTGATGCCGTGACGCAGCGGCACGACGAACTGGTGCGCGCGTTTCTCCAGGCATCTCGGTCGGGAAGTTTCTCCACCTTGCTCGCGCTGCTCGATCCGGGCGCAACGCTCCGCGCGGATCCCGCCGTCGTGGCGATGGGCGGCGCGGCATACTGGCAGAGCGATCGCCTGCAGGCCGGCATCGAGGGCGCGGATGCGGTTGCGCGGACGTTCGCCGGGCGCGCGCGTGCCGCCCAACCCGTATTTATCGACGGGAAACCGGGAGCGGTGTGGATGCACGAACGCGAGGTGCGCGTAGCGTTCCGCTTTACGATAGCGGGCGACCGCATCACAGCAATCGATCTCATCGGCGATAGCGCCGCGATCGCGCAATCGGTCATCGAGCGTTAGATTCTACGGCCGGCCCGGCCTCGACCGCTCGCCGGCCTAATGCGTACTGCTCGTCTGCTTCACGCCATCGGTTTGGTACTTCGATCCGACGGAGGCCGCGGGGATACGATCCATTAGGCCGCGCCGCGTTCCAATCTTGAGCGAGTACTGCTAGGTATTCGAAGTTCTCCCATATCGACGATCCATAATGCGCCCGAAGGATCGCGGTCGTGTCAATAAGAGCGGCCCATGCATCGAGTACCACAGCCGTATAAAAGTCGAGCAGAAGACGGCGATCGACGAGCTCCGCCTTGGCCAGTACGCCGAAGTTCTCGTATGAATCACCAACCGCTTCGACTTTCGAAAGAACCTCGTTGAACTCGGGGGTTCTTTCATTCCGGTGTGTGAGCTGATATCGAAACTCGGGATCGTGAATTCTTAAAGGCAACTCGGAATATACGCAGTGCAGCGCCTTGATAAAATGGTCGGTTTGCTGGCTCGCGCGTAGCTCGTTCAAAGCGGCGATTTGGTTGCTGCTCCGAGCGTGGCGCAACTGGATCAGCGCCGCAATCGCGGTCGCCGTTATAACCAAAAACGTTCCGAGTGCAGCGGTGGTGTTCAGTATCTCGAGCGACATCGACGGCTTTCCAAAGGAGTAGTGTATCCCGAGTGTTCGACCGCCGCAGCGAGTACACTTGCGAAAATGCCCTTCCGGCGCGGCTGCGTGAGCCGCTACGAGACCTTAACTAGGTTCGCCGTCCCAACCGGGCTAACTTCGGCCACCATCCACGTGGCGCCCGTGATCAGGAAGTTCAGAGCGAACTCCGACCAATTCAAATGCGCCTCCGGGTGAGCGATCAGGAGCGGAATCCAAACTAACACGCCAAAGAGGGCCAGCATCAGGGTCAGCAGACGTAGCGCAAGCCGCGCCTTGAGATTGAGGAGAATGGCGAGCGCCGCGAGTCCGAATGCAACCGTCGTGAGTATGGCCCAGAACATCTGACTTGGCGGTATCCAGGTCGGGACCAAACCGGCCGTCACGCGCAGATAGATCACTTGAGCTAGCGTGAATGAAATTGCACAGGTTCCGAGCCCAACGCGCGCTACTCGGCCAAGCGCCATCGACCGCACGGCGTTTACTTCCGTCGCCGCGTATACGGCAATCGCTCCGCAGAATAGGCAGAACTGTTCGAAGAAGCCGTCGTATTGCGCAAAGACTCGTGGTGCGGCAATGATGCCGGGAATGCAGGCCAACGCGAAAAGCGCGTAAACGACGCCGAGAACGAGCGACGCCGAGCGTGCGGCGCGCGGGGAGAGTATGCCGAGTCCACCGGCAATCAGGGCGATCATCAGAGCGGCACCGACGATCGAGCCAAAAGGCAGGCTCCAGATCTTGGACAGAGCTTGCCACGTGTCGGCGTCGTGCCACATCAGCGCGATGACACCGAACAGCACCGCCGAGGCGCCGAATACAATCCGCCCGTACAACGCGGTTTTCATGCAAAACGTAGCGCAGGCGCGCCATGGCCTGTGACCGGACACCCCGACCCGGAGGCTCGTTCGAGCCACCGCCGAATAATAACTTAGGTCACGATTACGGCTCCGCCGTAAAGGGGTGTGCCACATGAAGATCGTCGGTTTTCGTGCTTCCGCGTTATCGATAGCTCTCGCCCTGCTCCCTGGATGTGGAATCCTGCAGCCGACCGGTCTGCCGAGCTCTGGTTCGCAAGCGCCGTCTGCCGCCCAACGCAGCACCAGTGCCGGCTCCTATCTCTACGTCGGGGGATGTTGTCCGGTGCTTTCGCACGGCGGCATCACCGTCTACGACCCGGGTTTGAGCGGCGTCGATCGCCGGATCTTCAGAGATGCGAACTCGGCAAACGACATTGCATTCGATACGACCGGACGTCTCTATGTCGTGGACTGGTGGGGCGAGGTCGTAGAGTTCGATCGGGGAAGCCAGCGACGCTCGCGACGTCTCGGACTCTACGGAGCGTGGGCCGTGGCGCTGGATAGCGCAAACAATCTCTACGTCGACGTGTGCCCATCGTGCGTTCCCACCCTCCGTCGTTCCAAGGGACCGCAACCCGACGAGGTCAACGTCTATCAGGCGGGCACGACCAAGCTGCTGCGCTCGATTACGCGAGGCGTTCACTCGGAGCGCGCGCTCGCGTTCGACTCTGCGGGCAATCTCTACGTGGCTAACGCGAACGGCAAGAAGCCTTCGGTAACGGTCTACGCCCCGGGATCGGGCTCGATCCTCCGGAAGATGACGGAACGGCTGGTTAATCCGGTCGCTATCGCAGTCGATCGCGCCGACGACGTTTTCGTGATGAACTGGCATCCCAGCATCATCGAATACGCTCCGCACTCAACGAAGGTTCTGCGTCGAATCACCAACTCGATCTCGAGCCCACAGGCGATCGCACTCGATGCGTCGGGGACGCTCTACGTGGCAAACTCCGGCACCTACCCCGATCCGGGCTGGATCTCGGTCTACGCGCCCGGAAGTGCCGTGCCCGAATACAAGATCACGCAGGGCATCAACGACCCGATCGCAGTGGTTTTCGATTCCGGCGGCAACCTCTACGTCGCTAGCAACCACTACGGAGCCCCAGGCAGCCGCGGGCACATCACGGTCTACGCGCCGGGCGCGCAGACCCCATTTGCATCCGTTCGGGCGGACAAATACGGCAATCCGATCTCGCTGGCGGTCGGCCCGCAATAGTTGCAGGTACGAGATTCGCGCGCGATCGTGGCGCTCGGCATGCATCGAAGTGGAACGAGTGCCGTCGCTCGCGGACTCCAGGCACTGGGCGTTAACCTCGGCAACGACTTTCTCGACGCGCAACCGGAGAACCCGACCGGTTATTGGGAAGATCGCGGCATCGTCGAACTCAACGAGCGCGTGCTCAAAGCATTGCATCTCACGTGGGATTCGGTCGCGCCAATCGAGCGGCGAAGGTTCGGCGGCTGGCGGATGTGGCAGTTGCGCCGCGAGGCGCGGCGCTATCTTTCGCGGCACTTTACGCCGGCCGCGCTTTGGGGATTCAAGGATCCGCGCACCATCCGGCTGCTGCCGTTCTGGCTTGCGGTCTTGAGCGAGTGCGGCGTTGACGACGCGTATCTACTGGCGATCCGAAACCCGTCAAGCGTGGCGGCTTCGCTGCACGCGCGGCAAGGGACGGATGTCGAGACCGCGCAGCGGTTGTGGCTCGTCAACGTGGTGCCGTTTCTCGACGAGATCGCCGGGAAACCGTTCGTCGTCGTCGATTACGATTGCCTCATGCTCGATCCACGCGGCCAACTCGAGCGCATCGCCCAACGGCTAGGCCTCGCGCGGCAAAACCCCAGCGACGTGGACCGATTTTCAAGCGACTTCCTCGACGCAAAGCTGCGCCACACGGTCTTCTCGGTCGCCGACATCGACACGAGCACCGAGGCGGGGTGTTTGACGCGGGACGCGTACGGACTGCTCCACGAAGTCGCGGTCGACGAGCGCGCGGTCGATTCGACCTTTTGGGCGGCGTGGAGTATCGTGAAATCGTCCTTCGACTACGGCGCCGGCACGCAACCTCCGACGGCATGACACGGCGGGGGATTGTAGAACGAGCCCGGCGTGGCGAAGCATCGAGTAGCGAAGGTTTCGGAGATTGCGCCGGGCACGACCCGGCGCGTTGCCGTGGATTCCGTCGAGCTATTACTCTGTAACGTCGGCGGCAAGATCTACGCGATCGAAGACGTCTGCACGCATGACGGCGGACCTCTCGATGAAGGCGAGCTGGAAGGCGAGCACGTCGTCTGTCCGCGTCACGGTGCGACCTTCGACGTGCGGACCGGCGACGCGCTCACCCTCCCCGCCGTCCTACCGCTGATGACGTTCGAGGTATCGATCGAAGGCGACGACGTCTTCGTCGATGCCTAGCTGCGCGCGTTGAAACTCCTTCTGCGCGTTATCGCCGCAGCGCTCGCGATCGTCGTGCTCGTCGCGATCGCCTTCGTCGCGAACGTGATGCTCGGTATGCGCGCGCACGCACGCACCGAAGGGGCCATTTCGGGTCTCGGCCTGCGCGGTCCGGTCTCGGTACTGCGGGACGATCGGGGCGTGCCACACATCATCGCTACTAACGATCACGATCTCTTCTTTGCCCAGGGCTACGTCGAAGGCTCCGAGCGGCTCTTCCAGATGGACGTGCTGCGACGCTATACGTTCGGTACCCTCGCCGAAGTGTTCGGCGGCGGCGCGCTTGCAACCGACGAAGAGCAGCGCGCCATACCCGTGCGGGCGATGGTCGACGCGCAATACCGGCGGCTCGACGAATCGACCCGGCAAATCCTCATAGCTTTTTCGGACGGCGTCAACGCGGCGATCGCGCGCGAGCCGCGGCCTGTCGAGTTTCGTCTGCTCGAATATCGTCCGCGCCCGTGGACGCCGCAAGACTCGCTCGCCGTCGGAATGGCGGAAGTCCTCGATCTGATCGACGATTGGAACGCGGTCGCATCGCGCGACGCGGCCTATCGGAAAGGCGGACTTGGCTTCCTGCGCGCCCGGTTTCCGTTCACCGATCCCTGCTACGACGCGCCGGTCATGATGGGACTCTCGGGAATCGGGCCCGGCCCAGCGTGCAAGCGGCACGTGGGGATGCTTCTGCGCGAGCTCGCCGACACGCGACCGCCGATCGGGAGCAACGAGTGGGCCGCCGGTGCGAACCGCGCACAGCGTGGCCGCGCGTTGTTGGCGAACGACCCGCATCTCGGCCTGCACATTCCCGGGGTCTGGTACTTGGTCGACCTACGCTCGCCACGGTATCACGTTGCGGGCGCTTCGCTCCCGGGAATACCGGCGGTCGTGCTCGGTCACAACGAGCGCGTGGCTTGGGGAGTGACGGCCGGCACGGTAACGTCGCTCTCGGTCTTCGCACCGCCCGCCCGCCTCGATCCCTCGGCTTGGCAAACGGAGCACTTCGACGTACGGTTTCACGCCAGCGTTACGCAGCGCTACTACCGCGGCGCCCAAGAGTTCGGACTCACGACGCACGAGAAAGAGTTCGTGCTCGTGCGCTGGAACGCGTATGACGACCCCGTTTCGCCGGCGCCGGTCTTTCTCGACCTCGATCGGGCAGAGTCGATCGAAGCAGCAACGGCGGCGCTCTCTAAGCTCCCTTGTCCGAGTTTGAACTTCGCACTCGCCGACACGACGGGCCGCGCGGCATACGTGCTAGCCGGGCAGATTCCGAACGATCCCGTGCGCGGCCGGTGGATTCATCCCGCAACCGACTTGCAGCGTCGTTACGCGCCGATTCCGGCGTCGCAGCTTCCGAGGGTCGCGCCGTCGCGCTCGGCGATCGTGTGGACCGCGAACAACAAGATGTATGGACCGAACTATCCGCTCGACCTCAGCCCGCAGTTTGCGCCACCCTACCGCGCCTATCGAATTGCCCAATTGCTGCGCGCCCGCCGAACGTACGATGTCGCCTACTTCGCGAGCATGCAAATGGATGCGCTCTCGCTCGCGGAGCGCGAACTGGCGCGCGATCTGGCGCCGGCCCTGAGCAAGAGCAACGCGGACGTCGCAGCGTCGCTCGCGAGCTGGGACGGCGAAATGAATGGGGATTCGACGACCGCGACCGTGATCGAGGGATTGCGACTACGGTTGACCGATCACCACACCGGCCGGGTGCCCACGCTGCTGTCGGCCGGCGTCACCGGCGACGTCTTGCAGGCTATCGTGCCCCCGTCCCCGGCGCCCTGGCGCGTGGCCGGCGCCGTTGCGGTGCTGCACTCGCTCTCCGCGCTCGGCATCAACTTTCTCGACGGAACGACCCTTCCGGGATACGGCGACGCGCTAACGCTGCACGTCCAGTATCCGAGCTACTCACAAAGTTTTCGCGCGGTCTGGGATGTCGGCAACTGGGATGCGGGCGGGATTACGATCCCGCAAGGTGAGTCGGGCGAGCCCGGTTCGGGGCACTACACCGACCAAGCCGATGCGTGGATCGCCGGCCGCCTATGGCCGCTGCCCTTTAGCGACGAGGCGGTGCAGCGTACCGCCGAAAATCGGTTAACGCTCCTCCCGTAGGTCGACGAACTGACGATTCGCTTGGCGCGGCTCGAAGATGCCGAGCAGATAGCCAGACTCATGGGCCAGCTCGGATACGAGGTCGCCCCGGCGGCGATCGCCGGCCGGCTAACGCGGCGTACCGAACGCGAAATCTTCGTCGCGGTCGTCGACGAGCGTGTTGCAGGCTGGGCGGCGGTCCGTGCGCAGGAGCCATTCGTCGAAGGTCTCGGCGCATATCTCGAAGGGCTAGTCGTCGACGAATCGACTCGCAGCTCGGGTATCGGTGCGGATCTACTCGATGCGGCCGAAGCCTGGGCCCGCGAACGCGGTTGCACCGAGATGCGCGTACACTCAAACGTCGTGCGAGATCGCGCCCACGCCTTCTATCGACGTCGCGGCTACGCGACGATCAAGGCGCAGTATTACTTCCGAAAGCCGCTTTAGCGAGCGTTTTTGGCGGCAAGCTGAACGCTACGCCGGTGATCTCTGCGTGCCCTTTGCCGATAAAGCCGGTAAAGGTGCGAACCGGATAGCCTCCGACTGGGTACTTCCAGAAGAGAATATTAGTCGAACGCGCGCGTGACTTGGTCCCGGTCGGAACGGCGACTTTGTCGCGATAGAGCGCGGATTGCGTGGCCCTGGTTCCGACGCCCGTCAGTTGCGTCGTACCGACGACCGAGCCGGTTGAGCCCGTTACTTGCACTTGCTCGATTGCGGGATGAATCGTCGTCGTGACGGCAATGTACTGACCGTCCCACTGGATTTGTCCGGCGTACTGAATGTTTTGGCTGAGGGTAATCGTCTGCAGGGCCGAACCGCCGGCAGGAAGCTCGGCGAGGCCGAACTGCGAACCGGAATAACCGTCGACGTAAAGGTTGCCGTTGGTATCGTACGTGCAGAAGAGCAGCGACGGCAACGCGCTATCTAAATACGACTGCACCTGCATTCCGGGCGTGGTCAAGACAACGACCGATTCTCCGCATCCCGTGAGGCAGAAGACAACGGCCGCGAGATTGCCGGTCGTCGGATCGATCGAACAGGAATTCGCGGTGCCGGGGACCGCGTACGAAGCGATCGGCGTCGTTCCGCCGTGGGCGAATTCGATAATGCTGTTGACGCCCGTGAAAAAGACGTCGCCGTTCTTATCCGAGCATGCACCAATGGCCGTCTGGGTGATGTTTCCGACGACCTTGCCGTCGGTCGTAAAGACGTACGAGCTTACGTCGCCGGCCGCATAAAGCAGCGTGCGCCCCGCAGCCGCAGCGGGATCGATCCCCGACTTGCGCTTGCCGGCCGCCGCGCGCCCTTGATTGCTCGGCGATCGCAACGAGTCGCTCGCCGCGCGTAGGATCGCGCCCGGCGCAGTCGTGGAGAGCACTCCGCCCTGGTTCTGAGACTGGCCGCAGGACGCGAGGATTGCTGCTGCGGCGCAGAGGCCGAAAGCACGGCGTATTAGGCTCGAGGTTCGCACTAGAGTTCGTCCCTTCTTCACCGCATTTGCGACCTACCTGCACGCGCTCGCTCGCACTGCTCTCCGACAAGGCTCGGCGCGCACGCCTCGAATCCGCACTCCATGACGGTTACCGTGCACCGGTCGCAAGGCGAGCTCGATTTTCGTTGGCTCCACGAGCTTTTCGTCGCTTACGAAGCGGACTTGCCCGCTGAGCTTCGGCACGGTGCCGTGCCCGGCATCGACGAGATCGGCGCAACGTACGCGCCGCCCAACGCGGCATTCGTGGCGACGTACGAGAGCCGGCCAATCGGTTGCGTCGCGCTGAGAACCGCGCCGGAAGATCCGCAGTCGACGGCCGTGTTGTTGCGCTTGTTCGTTCGTCCGCAGAGCCGCAGGCTCGGCGCCGCTCGATTACTCGTCGTCGCGGCGATCGAGTTCGCGCGCCAGATGGGCTTCGGACGCATCGTGCTCGACACCCATAAAGCGGAGCTCGAGCCCGCATACCGTCTCTATCGATCGCTCGGCTTCGAAGAGTGCACGCCGTACGCGGAGGTCTCGTACGACTCTCCGACCTTCATGCGGTTGCGGCTGTAGCAAAAGAATTTTAGCCGACGATCGGATTTGAACCGATAACCTATCGCTTACGAAGCGATTGCTCTACCGTTGAGCTACGTCGGCTTTCGCAGGGCCGGCGCGGTGCGGGCCCGGGCCGCCGCTCCTTCCACGGTCTCCGCGGTGCCCCTCCCCTTCGCCCCGCCTACGCGGCTTTATGAGTTTGGTTGCGGTGCGTCGGTATCGTGAAAGGTGCCGCGACGCGCGCCTTCATCGAGCTCGAGGTCGTCGAGGAAGTAATAGACGATCTTGCGGTCGTCGAATCCGACCTTCGCCAGGCTGCGCCCGCCGATCTCGACGACCTCGTGCACGTGCCCGGTTCGTCCCGCGTACTCGTAGTTGACCGGCGTGTAGGCCGGATCGCCGGGTTTCGGGCGCGGCGTCGCTTTAACTCCGCGCAACGGCGTTTGATGCCGGTGCATACCGGCGAGGTTCGACGGCTCTGCTTGCGAAGCATCGCCCATGATCATCGAATATCGAGGTAAGCGGCCGAAGGTTGCCGCGTCCGCCTTTATCGCGTCCAACGCCGTCCTGATCGGCGACGTCGAGGTCGGTCCCGAGTCGAGCATTTGGTTCGGCGCGGTGCTACGCGGCGACAACGGCCCGATCCGGGTCGGCGCCCGCACCTCTATTCAAGACAACGCGGTGCTTCACGTCAGTGAGAGCGGGGGCACGCACGTCGGCGACGACGTGACCGTCGGACACTGCGCGGTGATGGAAGACTGCCGGATCGAACGCCACGCCTTGATCGGCAGCAACGCGACGCTGCTCAACGGATGCACGATCGGCGAGGGTGCCTTGATCGCTGCCGGGAGCGTCGTCGGGCAGGGGGCCGCGATTCCCGCGCACGTGGTCGCAGCCGGCGCGCCGGCGACCGTCAAGAAGGCCCTCGAAGGCGATGCCGCCTCGTGGATCGAGATATCCGCCGACGAATACGTCAAGCTCTCGCGCTTCTATCTCGCGCAGGGCATCGGCACCGTCGAGGATCAGGCTACCATCATCTAACCGGGATGGGCGACCGTCCAGATTAGGATCGCGTTGAGCGCAAGAATTAATGCGCCCGCCGCGATCGCCAACACGCTGAGCCATCGCGCGTTCACCAGGCTCCCCATCGTTCCGGAACGCGCCGTGAAGAAGACGAGCGCGATGACGGGCACCGGCAAGACAAAGCTCAGGATTACCTGGCTGACGATAAGCGTCTGCGTAACGTTCAATCCGAGCGCGATGACGGCAACGGCGGGGAGCATCGTCGCGAGCCGTCGCACCCAAAGCGGCACGGCGAAGCCGACGAAGCTTTGCATGATCACTTGACCGGCCATCGTCCCCACCACAGAGCTGGATATTCCGGATGCCAAGAGCGAGATCAAAAAGACGACCGCCGCCAGATTTCCGAGCAGCGGCGTCAAGGTTCGATAAGCGGTTGCGATATCCGCAACGTCCGCATGGCCGGTCGAGTGGAAGACGGCGGCAGCCATGTACATCATTGCGAGGTTGACGAGTCCGGCAATCGTCAGCGCGACGATAACGTCGATATACGAGAACCGGACGATCGCTTTTGCTTGACGGGAATCCTCCGGCACGATGCGATCCGCGGTGAGCGCGGAGTGCAGGTAGATGGCGTGCGGCATCACCGTCGCGCCGACGATGCCGACCGCGATCAGAACGCTTGAAGACCCTCCGAGCCACGGCACCACCGAGTGGTAGAAGACGAGCGGCCATTGCGGTTTGGCGAGCAGAGTTTCGACCGTGTAACAGACCGCAATGACGCCGACGAACGCCCCGATGAGCGTCTCCATTGTTCGAAAGCCGTAGCGGTGCAGCGCGAGAATCGCGTACGTTACGACACCCGTGATCGCAGCACCGGCGAGCATCGGGATGTGAAAGAGCAGATAAAGCGCGACGATCGCGCCAAGAAACTCCGCCAGGTCGGTTGCCATCGCACCAAACTCGCTGACGACCCACATCCCGTATGCGACCGGCCGCGGCGCGTGCGCGCGTGCAAGCTCGGCAAGGTTCTTTCCGGTCGCAATGCCGAGCTTTGCGGAGAGGCCCTGGAAGAGCATCGCCATCAAGTTCGCGAGCACGACGACCCAGAGCAGCCGGTAGCCGAAGCTTGCGCCGCCTTGAATGTTCGTCGCGAAGTTGCCCGGATCGATGTACGCGACGGAGGCGACGAATGCGGGTCCGGTAAAGGGGAGTAGCGCTCGCCAACCACGACGGTTTCCCGCTAGCGCGTCGCGCGCGGCGGCGACGACGTGCGCGCTGCTCGCGCCCAGCCCGTAGCTACGTTGCAATGCGCACCATCTCCGCGTGAGCGCGGCGAACCGCAACGACGCGCTTTCCGCGACGTACGAAGACGCGATCGCGTTGCGTGCGTTCGACGCGGAGCGTCGAGCCGGGAAGTACGCCCGCCGCGGCGAGCGCGGCGACGGCAACATCGTCTCGATCGTCCAGGCTCAGCACGCGCGCCCGCGAACCGGCCGCTAACGTCGCCAAGGACGGCGGCAGGTCGCGGCGCGGAAGCGCATCGCCGTACGGAATCGGATGACCGTGCGGATCGGATCGCGGATTCCCGAGCAACGCCGCGATTCGCAACGCGACGTCGTCTGAGATCACGTGCTCGATGCGTTCCGCTTCGGCGTGAATCCGCTCCAGCGGCACGTGCAGCGCGCGATGAAGGAAGGTCTCCAGCAAGCGGTGACGCCGCACCATTGCCACGGCAAGCCGCTCGCCGCGCGCGCTCAGATGGAGCGGCTGCGAGGGCGCGCGTGCGGTCTCCAGAAGGCCGCCGGCTTCCAGCAAACGCTTCGCTTTACTGACGGAGACGCGGCTCACGTTGAGATACCGCGCTAACGCCGCGGCACGCACCGGGCCGCCGGCGCCGAGTTGGTAAATAGCCTTGACGTAGTCTTCGCGCGCACGCGCCGGCGACCGATCGGACCCAACCGACAAGAGCCCCGCCGCCTTGTTACCCACAGTTAACGCTAACCATGGTTAACACATTGCCAAAAAAGCGAAACCTCTTCCTGCCGTCAGGCCCCTACGAGCTGATTTGCTTCAGTTCAGGGAGCCGCGAGCAATCCGCCAATGTCTGCCTAGGAGCTGATTTGGCTCAGTGCTAGGCGCCGAAGGCCGAAGTTTACTACGGTAAACGAGGCCCGAAGGCGACAACGCACTGAGCCAAATCAGCCCTAGGCAGGTGAGAAGTGGGATTCGTCGCCGTAAGGCAAAAACAGCGTGTACTCGCGCTGGAAGCGCAGCTTCACCGTACCCGTTGGTCCGTTGCGATGCTTGCCGATGATGAACTCGGTCAGGTCGGGTTCGGCAGCGTCGGGATTGTAGTATCCATCGCGGTAGAGAAAGGCAACGATATCGGCTTCTTGCTCCAAAGAACCCGAATCTCTCAAATCTGCGAGCATCGGGCGTTTTTCGCTGCGAATCTCAACGCCGCGGTTGAGCTGCGCGAGTGCGATGATCGGGACGCTCAGGTCTTTGGCCGTCGCTTTGAGCGAACGGCAAATCTCGGATAGCTCCTCGTTTCGGTTGGCATTGCGCGTCAAGACGCCGGGACGCAGGAGCTGGAGGTAGTCGATGAAGATCGCCGCAAGACCGACCGTCGATTTCAGACGCCGGCAGCGGCTGCGCACGTCGCTAATGGTCAACGCACCAAGATCGTCGAGGTAGATCGGCAGGTCGTTGATCGCGCCCATAGCGCGCGAGATCTCTTCCCACTGGTGCGGCTTGATGTTTCCGCGACGCATATCGTTCATCGAGATGCGCGCTTCGGAACAGATCAAGCGCTGAATCAGTTCGTTGTTGGACATTTCCAGAGAGAAGAACGCGATCGGACCGCCCTCCTCGCGGGCTGCCGCGACCGCCATGTTGAGTGCGAACGACGTCTTGCCCATGCCCGGACGCGCTGCGATGATTACGAAGTTCCCGGGCTGGAACCCGGTGGTCATCGCGTCCACGTCGCGGAAGCCGGAGGTCAGGCCGGTGCGATCGCCTCGCATATGGTAGAGACGGTCGATGTGGTCGAATGCGTCCTTCATCAGCCGGTTGACCGGCATGAAATCGGTCACGCCGCGCCGCTCGCCGATCGAAAAGACCAGCTGCTCGCAGCGATCGAGCGCTCCGGGCACGTCTTCTTCACCCTCAAATCCGAGCTGCGTGACCTCCGTCCCCGCGTGGATGAGCGAGCGCAGAACCGATTTTTCGCGAACGATCGTCGCGTAGTAGCGTGCCGACGCAGCCGTCTGCACCGTTTCCATCAACGCGCTGATATACGAAAGGCCACCGACCCGATCGAGCGCGCCGCGTTGCCGCAGTTCCTCGGAAACGGAGATCTTATCGAGCGGTTCGCCACGCTCGTAGAGGTCGAACAGCACGGCGAAGATCGTTTCGTGAACGTGAGCGTAGAAATCGGCCGGGCGAATGATTTCGCCGACCGCGGCAAACATCTCGCGATCGACGAGAATCGAGCCGATCACCGCCATCTCCGCTTCGAGATTGCTCGGCGGAATGCGATCGACCGGGGACGGCATGGGTTGAGCGGTCATAGGCGTCGACCCGCTGTCCGGCGCCCCGGCGGTGAACGCCTTGTGGGTCGGTTGTGCATAGCTTTGAATTTATCCGAGCAGTGTGCCACACGGGGTGGCACTCGGAGAGTCAAGAAGCGCGGCGCCGACGGCGTTTGGGCTGCAGTTCTTCCAAGACCTGGGTGACGTTGGCGACCGAAACGATCTCTAACCCAGCGAGCGACGCGCCGGCTTCTCGCGCGTTCTCCTTCGGAAGAAGCACGCGGTGCATACCTGCTTGCCGCGCGGCGTAGAGTTTTTCGACGACACCCCCGACGCCACGCACCTTTCCTTGAATCGAAAGCTCGCCGGTGACGGCAACGTCTTGCGGAAGCGCCGTCCGCGTAACGGCCGAGTAAAGGGCGAGAAAAATCGCAAGCCCCGCCGAGGGCCCATCGATGTTTCCGCCACCGACGACGTTGATATGGAGATCGTACTCGGCAATGTCGGTACCGGTCACGGATCGCAGCACGCTGGCCGCGTTGAAAACTGAATCCTTTGCCATCGATCCGGCCGTATCGTTAAAGCGGATGGTCCCCTTGCTCGGTTGCGCGGCTGGAAAAGCGACGGCCTCGATCTCGATGATGCTTCCCGTGTGGTGCAAAACGCCGAGCCCATAGCTCTTGCCGACTTCGCGTCGCGCGCGCCCTTTGACGAGCGTGTGCTGCACCAGCCGGCTCGTCTGCACGACGGCACGAACGTCTTCTTCAACGATCCAAGGCCGCTTCGTCTTCTCCGAACGGCGGCCGGGATGGAGCCGATACAATGCCTGACCGTAGGCGTCCGCGACGATCTGCACGGCTTTGCGCCCCTCGATCGTATACGACGCGATGAGCTTGGCGACGCCGCGCGCCGCTCTCACACCCAGACGCTTGATCGCGCCTTGCACAATGGCGAGAATCTGGCTTTGCGTGAGCGGCTCGAAGAAAATTTCCGCGCACCGCGAGCGCATTGCCGGATCGATATCCTCCGGTTCGCGCGTCGTCGCCCCGATAAGAATGAAATCGGCCGGGGCACCTTCGCGAAAGAGCCGCTTCACGTACTCGGGAACGTTCGAGGCGGTCTCGTCGTAATACGACGACTCAAACGTCACGCGCTTGTCCTCGAGCACCTTGAGCAGCCGCGCTTGGAGCGACGGGTCCATCTCACCGATCTCGTCGATGAAGAGCACGCCGCCATGGGCGCGCGTTACCAAACCGAGTTTCGGCTCGGGGACGCCCGCATCGGCGAACTCGCGCCGGCTACCCTGGTAGATCGGATCGTGGACGCTGCCTAGAAGCGGATTGATGGTTTCGCGAGGATCCCAGCGCAGCGTCGTTCCGCTCGCCTCGACGAATGGCGCGTCCTTGGCAAACGGGGTGTACGGACGCGACTTCGCAACCTCCAGCACGAGCCGCGCGACCGTCGTCTTGCCGACTCCCGGCGGCCCGTAGAGAATCGCGTGCTGCGGATAGGGAGAGCTGATCTTCGCCAGCAGCGCGCGGATCGCGGCCTCCTCTCCGACGACGTCGCCGAACGTCTTGGGACGCAGCGCAGCGAGCGCTGATGCGGCAAGACTGCGTTGCGAGAGCGCATCCAGCTCTTCGAGCTTTGCCTGAGAAGAGGGCGTTTCGGGCCCGCTCGTCTCCCGCAGCGCTTCGAGCTTGAGGTCCTTGACGTACTCTTGATGGCGCTCGGCCATCTTCTCGTTGACCCGGCGCTCGATCGAGTCCTCGGCGTGGCGTTGTGCCATGACGTCGGCCATCGCTTCTTCAATCTCCGCGAGGACCTTACGCTGTTGAGCGCGAGTGGTCACCCGCTCGCGCGTCGGATCCTCGAAGACCAGACGTTGCAAACCGCAGAGCCGATCCGGCAAGTTCTGCGAGCGCATCATCTTTAGCGCGTTGACTTTGCCGGCTCGCAGCACGACTTTGTCTTGACCGAGGACCGACCCTAGCATGTCGTAGAGCGCGCTGACGTACCGGCTCAGCTCGTCTTCGACGCCGAACTTACGCCGGAACCGCGCCGCATAGACTTGCTCGGCGTGCGCCACGCTCTTACGCCGCTACGACGTTGACCGCGGTCTTCGCGACGACGTTCTTATGGATCTTAATCTCGACCGGGTACGAACCGAGCGCTTTGATCTGACCGGAAAGTTCGATCTTGTGCTTATCGAGCGCGATCGATAGCGCGGCAGCGATCGCCGCCGCAACGTCGGAGTTCGTCACGGCACCGAAGAGCTTTCCGTTCTCGCCCGCTTTTGCTTTGACGGTGAGGCTCGCCGACTCGATCCGGGCGGCAAGCGCGCGCGCATCGGCGAGCTCCTGTGCTTCGCGACGCTCATTGGCCCGGTGCTGAGCGTCCAGTTGCGCGAGCGCACCTTTGTCCGCCTCACCCGCGAGCTTTCGCGGAAGCAGGAAGTTCCGGGCGTAGCCGTCGGCGACGTCGACGACGTCGCCCCGCTTGCCGAGCGCCTTCACGTCGCTCAAGAGCACGAGCTTCACGCTCGGCGCTACTCCGAGCCGAACGGCAAGAAGGCGACGAGCCGGGCGCGCTTGACGGCCGTCGTAAGCATGCGCTGGTGTTTCGCACAGTTGCCGGAGATCCGGCGGGGCACGATCTTCCCGCGCTCGGAAACGAACTTCCTGAGGCGGCCGACGTCGCGGTAGCTGACCGCAATGGCCCGTTCCGTGCAAAAGCTGCACGGCTTGCGCTTGGTGCGCCGCTCCTTGGGAGCGCGCTTCATCTTGGTTTTCGGTGGCATGGTCTTTCCTCTCGACTAGGTGGGTGCTGGTTCGGGGCCTTGCCGAAGGCCGAGAACCCTAGCCAGGTGGGGCGATTGGAGTCGCGCCACCACCGTCCCTTAAGGGGCCGGATTTCGGAACGTATGTTCGGTGGGCTACCCCCGACTCCTTCGTCCGGGCCTGGCCGTGACGCCCGGCCCCCAATAGTGTATAGTGGTTTAGTTACCCAGGTTTCGAAGTCCGCGAAGTTCTCAAGATACTGAGCGAATCGGATCCGGAGAACAAATCAATTCAACAGTTTTAGGAGATTCGCTCACAGATGTATACAGACGAAATGCTTACCTGCGTTGACTGCGGAGCGCAGTTCGCGTTTACCAGCGGCGAGCAGGAGTTCTTCGCGATGAAGGGCTTTACCAATAAGCCCAGCCGTTGCACGGAATGCCGCTCGGCTCGCAAGGCCGGACGTTCTTCGAACGGCGGCGGCGGCGGCGGCAGCCGAGGAGGCGCCGCTCGCGAGATGTTCAAGGCAACCTGCAGCCAGTGCGGGGGCGTCGCGGAAGTTCCGTTCCAGCCGCGCGGAGATAAACCGGTCTATTGCCGGGACTGCTTTAGCAGTCGCCGCGCCTACCACTAGTAGTCGACCGCTCGGCAAACCTGCCTTCGAAAGGGCCTGCTTCGGCAGGCCCTTTTTGGCGTGGCACAAAACGGACTGAGCATTCCCCGCAGGGCGTTTGCGTTTGAAGTGGAGCGGCATGGATCGAATGTCTAGATATGGCACGGGCGTTGGGCTCGCGCTCATTCATATTGGCGCGCTTGCGGCCTTTTTGCCGGCGCTCTTTCGTCTCTCCGATCTGATCCTGCTCGCGGTCGTCTCGTATTGCACCGGCGCACTCGGCGTCACGCTCTGTTATCACCGCGTTCTGACGCACCGCAGCGTTCGGTTGCGTAAACCGCTCGAATACCTTTTGGCGATCTTCGGCACGCTCGCGCTGCAAGGGGATCCTATTCGGTGGGTTGCCGTGCATCGCAAGCATCACGCGCATGCCGATCACGATGGCGACCCGCACAGCATCCAGCTCGGCTTCAAATGGGCTCACGTCGACTGGCTCTATCGTCACAACATCGCCTATCCGACCGACGAGGAGATCGCACGCTACGCGCCCGACCTCTCAGCCGATCCGTTCTACCGGGCATTATCCTACCTGGCGCTCCCGCTGCAGATCGCGCTGGCCGTAGGACTCTTCTTCCTTGGCGGCTGGGCGTGGGTAGTTTGGGGCGTCTTTCTCCGCCTTGTCGTGAGCTATCACACGACATGGTTCGTCAACAGCGCCGCGCACATGCTCGGATATCGCACCTATCGCACCACCGATCAATCGACGAACTGCTGGTGGGTCGCTTTGCTGACGTTCGGCGAGGGGTGGCACAACAACCACCACGCCTTTCCGTTCTCGGCGCGCCACGGTCTAAGCTGGTTCGAGATCGACATGACGTGGTGGCACGTACGGGTCCTTGCCTTCCTGCGGCTCGCCGACCGAATCCGGATTCCCAGCGAGATCATGCGGCGCCGGCTGGCGTACGCAAACACGCGTTCGTAATGTATACTGTCAGCACTCGACTCAAGGAGACGCAATGAAGAAGCCACGCGCGCGCTACGAACGGCCCGACTTTCAAGAACGCCCACTCGGAGCAGAGGTCACCGCCTATCTCTCTGCGCCGGTCCGCGGTCCCAAGCTCTAAGCGCACATCGTAGCCGACGACTCCCGCCTCGTGGCGCGGCTGGTCGCCATAGGCCGGGAGCGATACCACGACAGGCATCCCTTTCACGAGCGGCTCGTCGCCGGAACGCTCGACCGCGCCCAAGTGCAAGCCTGGGTTGCGAATCGCTACTACTATCAGAAGCAGATTCCGGTGAAGGACGCGGCGATTCTCGCGAACCTCCCTTCGGCAGAACATCGTCGCGCCTGGATATCTCGAATCCTCGACCACGACGGCGAGAGTAACGGCGAAGCGGGCGGGACGGCCTCCTGGCTCGCACTCGCGCACGCCGTCGGCCTTGACGACGAGCACGTCCGTTCCGAACGCAGCGTCGCGCCGGGTACGCGCTTCGCCGTCGACGCCTACGTGACGTTCGCCCGCACGCGGCCGTGGATCGAAGCGGTCGCGTCCTCGCTGACCGAGCTCTTCGGTCCCCCGGTCATGGAACGGCGCGTCGCAGCGATTCTGGAGAAGTACCCCTGGATCGATCCCGCCGGGCTGGCATACTTCGAACGACGGATTCCGCTCGCGCGGCGCGACGCCGATGCGGCGCTTGCGTGGGTGCTGCACGAGGCCACCACCCCGGAGTCGCAAGACCGCTGCGTCGACGCATTGCGCTTTAAGTGCGACGTGCTTTGGTGCATGCTCGATGCGACCGCCCTCGCGTGCGGCGTCTTCAAGTGAACGCGGAGGCACGTCCGCGCTTTGGCAAGGGTGTCAAGCTACGACACGATCGCGACGGCGGCGTTATGCTCCTCGTTCCCGAGGCGGCGCTCGTCTTGAACCGTTCCGCCGCCGTTGCCCTCGAGCTCGTCGACGGCAAGCGTACGTTGCACGAGATCATCGAGGCGGTCGTCGAAACGTTCGAAGTGGAACCGGAAGAGGCGCGCAAAGATATCGGCGGCCTCTTCGACCGCCTCGCCGATCGAGGGTTTGTGCGGTGAGCCGGGCCCTCTCGCTGCTCTGCGAGCTGACGTATCGCTGCAACCTTCAGTGTCCGTACTGCTATAATCCGCTCGCGCTGAGCGAGTACCGCGACGAGCTTTCGACGCAACAATGGTGCAACGTCTTGCACGACGCCGCCGATTTAGGCGTGGTTCAGGCGCATTTCTCGGGCGGCGAGCCGACGCTACGCCGCGACCTTGCCGAACTGATAAGCGCGGCTGCGCGCGAAGGCCTCTACACCAATCTGATTACGCAGGGTACGTTTCTTGACGACGCGCTGCTCGACCGGCTGCTCGATGCGGGGCTCGATCATATCCAAATCAGCATTCAGGCTCCTCAACCGGATGTGGCCGACCGTATCGCGGGCACCACGGTGCACGAAACGAAGCTCGACGCTCTGCGCCGGGTACGCGAGCGCGAGGTCGCGCTGACCCTCAACTGCGTACTCCACCGTCGTAACCACGATGCCGTTGCCGAGATCATCGAGCTCGCCGAGCGATTCGGGATCGCGCGCTTAGAGCTCGCGAACGTCCAGTTCTACGGGTGGGCCTATCACAATCGCGCGGCCTTGATGCCGACGCGCGCGCAGGTTAACCGCGCCGAAGAGGTCGTCGCCGCAGCGCGCGAGCGTCTGCGCGGCACGATGGAGATCGTCTACGTCCTTCCGGATTATTTCGGCGAGTTTCCAAAGCCGTGCATGAACGGTTGGGCCAACGAGTTCATGACCGTCACACCCAACGGTGACGTGCTTCCC
Organism: Candidatus Cybelea sp.; assembly: GCA_036732685.1. Lineage (GTDB taxonomy): Bacteria > Vulcanimicrobiota > Vulcanimicrobiia > Vulcanimicrobiales > Vulcanimicrobiaceae > Cybelea. The sequence continues at coordinate 41,631 of DAINBY010000002.1, forward strand.
TGTCCGGCTGCCTCGGCAATCCGCGATCTTCGCTTCGAAAACGTTCGGAATCGCTCGATCGGCGAGATCTGGGAAAGCTCCGAGGCGTTCCAACGCTATCGCGGCACGGGCTGGATGCGCGAACCCTGTCGCTCGTGCGAACGCCGCGAGGTCGATTGGGGCGGCTGCCGCTGCCAAGCCTTTCTGCTCGCCGGAGATGCGAGCGCGACCGATCCCGCCTGTTCGCTCAGCCCGCACCATTCAGTCGTCGAAGCGCTGCGCGAGGACGTACAGGACGTCGAACCCCTCGCTCGGCGCGCGTGATCGTTCGCGTTCTCGGGTCGGCGGCCGGCGGCGGCGTGCCGCAGTGGAACTGCGCATGCGTTAACTGCAGCGCCGCGCGCGCGGGAAGCGCTCCAGGTCGTACCGAGTCGACCCTCGCGATCAGCCCAAAGGAAGCCCGAGGCAAGCGTTGGTTTCTGCTCAACTGCTCGCCCGACGTCGGCGCGCAAATAGAGGCCTTCGAACCGCTGCATCCGGCTCGGGGGCGCGTTACGCCGATCGGCGACGTATTGCTCACCGACGCAAACCTCGATCATATCGGCGGGCTCGCGGTTCTGCGTCAAGCGACGCGCACGCGGCTGCGGGTGCGATCGACCGCCGTCGTTCGAGAGATCGCCGTGGCACAGCCAAGCTTTGCGCACTTTGCGGCGCCGCCGCATCTTTGGCAAGCAGTGCCCATCGACGAGACCATTGGCAACGTCGGCGACAACGACGTCATTGGCGACTGGCTCGAAGTTCGCGCGATTGCGATCCCGGGAACGACTCCGGGCTATGACGGCCGGCGACCGCTGCGCGGCGCCGTTGTTGCGTACGAAATTGCCGATCGAGGCAGCGAGGAGCGCCTGCTCTTCGCGCCGGTCTTCGGCGCAATCGATGGAGCGCTCACCGATGCGATCGCGTCGGCGAGCCTTGCGTTCTTGGACGGCACGTTCTTTACCGACGACGAGTTAGAGACGACGGGATTGGGGACCAAGCGTGCCCGCGCGATGGGCCATCAACCGGTCGGTGGCAGCGACGGAACGCTGACTCAACTTCGCGACACGCGGGCGCGCATCGTTTTCACCCATCTCAACAACTCCAACCCAATGCTCGACTCGGCATCCGAGGCGCACGCGGCCGTACTCGCAGCGGGTGCCGAGATCGCCTACGACGGGATGCAGCTCACGCTCTAGTCGAAGAGTATCGTTCATGATCGTGCTGGCTGGCTGGTTGCTTCCAGCCCTTATGATGGTCGTCGAGCCGGCGTGGACGCAGTTCCGGATGGGACCGAATAATAATGCCGTGCTCGGTGGAACGCTTCAAGCCACATGGCGGATCGAGACGGGCGCTCAAATCTCGGCAAGCCCGGCGATCGTCGACGGCACCCTCTATCTCGGCAACAACCACGGCGCGCTCTACGCCGTCGACACCGGCAGCGGTCAGATTCTTTGGAAGGCACAGGTCATCAATCCGCTGATGAGCGCGCCGCTCGTCTACGGCGACGTCGTTATCGTCGGCGAAGGCGACCCGACGAGCCGAACCTCGTCGCCATCCGAACCGGTGAGCGTTGGGAAAGGTCCGAGTGCGCTCATCGCCTTCGATCGCTCGAGCGGAACCTTGCGCTGGCAAGTCCCGTTAAGCGGATCGGCGATGCCGACGCCGGCAATCATCGACGGAATTCTCGTGAATCACGACGGCGCCGGATGGATCAACGGCATCGATCCGCTTACGGGCGCGCGGCGATACTCGCACTGGATCGGGTCGATGGCTTCGATGACGGCAGCGTTGCCGGTCGGTGACGGCGATTTCATCACCACCGGGGTTGGCAAGAACGCGGTTTGGCGGCTTCACGCCGACGGTGGAGCGGTCGTCTGGCAGACGCCCTTTTCCAGAGGCGCGTCGGGAATCGGCGATTGCCCACCGGTCAGCGACGGCAACCGCGTTTACTGCGATTATGTCTCACCCGTCTGGCCCGATATGGTGACCGTTATCGGCGACCTCGCGGTGGAGCGCGTTTACGCGCTTCGCGCCGGCGACGGCGCATTGCTCTGGGATACGGCGCTGGAGACCGGGGCGCTGCCGGAACGCAACGAAGCCGCGATCCCGCTCTTCGCCGACGGAAAGCTCTATTTGGGCAGCTCGATCGCGCCGTACGTTCACGCGCTCGACGCCGCGAGCGGCGCGCTCGTGTGGGAGGCTCCAACGCGCGGCGCGGTCAAGGGCGGCATCGTCGACGTCGACGGTGTCGTCTACTTCGGCGATCTCGGCGGGTATTTGTGGGCCCTCGACGCGAAGACCGGGCGCATGGTTGGTGACAAGGACATGCACACGCCGTTCAACGTCGGTTCGCCCATCGTCGACGGCGCAACGCTCATCATCGGCAGCGACTCGGGGAGCGTGATCGCAATACCGCTCGCGGCGATCCGATCGAGCCATGATTCGTAGCGGCATCATCCCCCAAACTTTTGCGCTGGCGTTGACGCTCGTCGCGGGGGTGGCGCTTGCCGGCGCCGCGTCACCGCAGACCATCAGCGAGAACGATTACCGGCGGATCGTCTCGATCGGAGCGCCGGCGATCGCGCCGGACGGTAAGCACGCCGTCATTGTCGTTACGCGAGTCGAATGGGACGAAGACAAGCGCGCACACGATCTCGTGCTCGTCGATTTGACGAGCGGGTCGCAGACGACGCTGCTGACGCATCGGTCGGGACTATCCGACCCGGCTTTCTCACCCGACGGCTCGCAAATCGCGTTTCTCGCCGACGACGGAACCGGCAAGGACTCGCATACCCAGATCTTCGTCATACCCGCTGATGGCGGCACCGAACGCGCGGCGACGCGTGGAAAGGTCGACGTCGAGCAGTTCGCCTGGCGTCGCGATGGGCACGCGTTCGCCTACAGCGCAGAAGATGCCGAAACCCAGCGCACGGGATCCGATCGTTTCCGCGACAGCTTCCTCTTCACGACCGAGCCGATCGTCGCACGCGAGCTCCCGCGTCCGGTTCATCTCTTCACCGTCTCACTCGACGACGGCACGACGACGCAACTGACGGCTGGAACTCAGAGCGTCGCGACCGGAGAAGCCGAGTCGACGCTCTCGTGGTCGCCCGACGGAAAGACCATCGCGTTCACGCTCGTGCCCAATGCGATCCTCAACGACGAGAGCTACTCGCGAGTCGCGCTCGTCGACGTGGCGACTCGGACGGTGCGAACGATCACGGGCGCCACTGCGTGGGAAGGCGATCCAAGGTTCTCGCCCGACGGGGCGCACATAGCCTACTCCTGCGCGAACGGCGACAATCAAATCAATCTTACCCAGATCTGCGTCACGACGCCGGCGGGGGGGCGAGGCGTCAACGTGTCGGCGCAGATCGATCGCCCTATCGCTGAGGCCGCTTGGGCCGCGGATTCGTCGAGCCTCTACGCGGTCGCACCGGATCGCGCGACCGTCGCGCTCTATCGCGTTCCCCTGCAAGGCGCACCGCAGCGCCTCGACACCAATGGTATCGTGATCGGTTCTTCTATAGCCGATGCCGTCGCGGAGAACGGCGCGATCGTCTTCGCCGGCTCGACGACGAAGCAGCCTTCGGAGTTGTTCGTGCGATCGCCTGATGGTGGGACGACGAAGCTGACGAGCTTCAACGCGGCCATCGCGAGTCTCGATCTCGCCGGCGCGCAGCGCATCACGTTCCCGACGACGACCGGCACGCGGGCCGACGGCGTGCTCTATCTTCCGGCGGGGTTCACCCCTGGAAAACGCTATCCGCTCGTCGTCTTGATCCATGGCGGACCGACGAGCTCGTCGATGCTCTCCTTCAGTTTTTGGGCGCAAGTCATGGCAGCGCGCGGCTGGCTCGTACTTCAGCCGAACTACCGCGGGAGCGACGATCTCGGCCTCGCCTATCAGCGCGCCGTGCTCTACGATCTCGAAGAGGGTCCGGGCAAAGACGTCATGGCGGCCGTCAGGGCCGTGCGCGCACGCGGCATCGTCGACACGTCGCGGATGGCCGTCTGCGGCTGGTCGTATGGCGGCATCATGACGGCTTGGATGATCTCCAGATACCACATTTGGAGAGCGGCGGTTTCGGGCGCTTCGGTCGACGATTGGATTGCCGACTACGGCACGGCCGACGACAGTCTCTCCGATGCCGACCTCTTCCACGGCTCGCCGTTTGTCGGCAAGAACGGCGCCGAGTGGCGGCGAGCCTCGGCGATCGACTACGTCGCCGGCGTCACGACTCCGGTGCTCATTCTGTCGGATGTCGGCGACAACCGCGACAGTTTTGCAACCTCATCGATGTATTGGCGCGCGCTGCGGGATAATCACAAGGAGGCGGCCCTGCGAGTCTGGCCGGTCGACGGACACTTTCCAAGCGATCCCGTGCGTGCCGCGGACGTTTATCACTACTGGATCGAGTACATAGCCCAACATTTCGGGGAGTGAGCGGAGTGCGCCGGCGGCCGCTCGCGTTCGCCTTTGCCCTCGCGTGGACGCTCTTGGCCGCGGCGCCGTTGCCGATCGTCCGCGAAGACGATTACCCGCGGCTCGTCGCGCTCGACTCACCCGCCATCGCTCCCGACGGCAAACACGCCGCGCTGATCGTGCGGCGCACGCAGTGGAACGAGGACCGGCGTAACAGCGAGCTCGCACTCGTCGATCTAACGACCGGCACGATGCAGACGCTCGTCTCGAATCGCACCGGCCTGGCCGATCCGGCGTTCTCGCCCGACGGTTCGAGCCTCGCGTTCTTGGCCGACGACGGTACGGGCGACGAGGCCCGCACCCAGATCTTCGTCATCTCCGCCGCCGGCGAGAACGCGCATGCCATCACCCGCGATCCCGACGGCGTCGATGCATTTGCGTGGCGCCCGGACGGCAACGCGTTTGCCTATACTGCGGCAGACCCGCAAGCGCAGAAATCCGGCTCCGACCGTTTCCGCGATAGCTTTCTTTTTACGACCGAACCGATTACCGCGCGCGATGCTCCGCGACCGCTGCATCTCTTCACCGCTTCCCTCGGCGACGCCACGGCAACGCAGCTCACGTTCGGACCGGAGAGCGCGGCAGAGGGCGCACCGCCTTCGTGGTCTCCCGACGGCAAGACGATCGCGATCACCCTCTGCCGCAACGCGATCTTGAACGACCAAAGCTATTCGCGGGCCGTCCTGGTCGACGTTGAGACGAAGCGCCTTCGCGCGTTGACGGGCCGCTCGATGTGGGAGGCCTACCCGCTCTTCTCGCCCGACGGCGCCCACGTCGCTTACGCGTATTCGGACGGCGATCCTCAAGTCAGCCTCACGCAGATCTATGTGACGACCTCGGCGGGCGGAATCGGCGCGCCGGTCTCGGCGAAGATCGACCGGCCGGTCGCGGACTTCGTCTGGTCGCGCGACTCCAACAGTTTGATCGTGACCGCGCCCGATCGCACCACGAATGCGCTCTACCGCCTTTCGCTGCAGGGTGATTTGTCGCGCATCGACGTCGGCAATATCGTTCCGGGAACGCCGCTATCGACGACCGGTGGCGCCGACGTGCCGTCGCTCGGCAACGCCATCGCTGCCGACGGCACGCTGGCCTTTCTCGCGAGCGCGACGACGCAACCGCTCGAGCTCTACAAACACTCGCCCGACGGAGCCACGACGAAGATCACCGCGTTCAACGACGCAATGACCGGGTACGCCTGGGCGAAGGCGCAACGCGTGACGTTTCCAACGAGAACCGGCGTGCCCGGCGACGGCGTCCTCTATCTTCCGCCCGGGTTCTCACGCTCGCGAACCTACCCGCTCGTCGTCTTCATTCACGGTGGCCCCGACGATCCGTCGATGCTCGAGTTCGATTTTTGGGCGCAGGTGATGGCGGCGCGCGGATGGCTCGTGCTGCGTCCAAATTATCGCGGCACGCCGAATCTCGGGCTGAAGTATCAGCGCGCAATTCTGTACGACCCCGAGGACGGTCCCGGCAAGGACATCGTCGCCGCCATCAATGCGGTGCGCGCGCGCGGCATCGTGGACGAAGCCCGCATCGCCGTTTGCGGCTGGTCCTACGGTGGAATCATGACCGCCTGGCTCATCTCGAAGTATCACTTTTGGCGGGTCGCCGTCTCGGGCGCCTCGGTCAACGATTGGATCACCGATTACGGGACCGCCGACGATAGTCTCGCCGACGTCGACATGCTGCACGGCTCACCCTTCGTCGGGAACAACGCGCCTGAGTGGCGGCGCGTCTCGCCGATCTGGTACGCGCGCGACGTCACCACTCCGGTTCTCATTCTCTCAGACGTCGGCGATAATCGCGATCCCTTCGCCACGTCGTCGATGTACTGGCGGGCGCTGCGCGACAATCACAAGGATGCGACGCTGCGCGTCTGGCCGATCAACGGGCATTTCCCAACCGACCCGGTGCGAATCGTCGACCTCTTCCACTACTGGATCGACTTCATCGCCCAACATTTTTAATCGCGACGACGCGGAGGAGGTCGTATGTCGAAGTTGATCTACATCACCAGCACGTCGCTCGACGGTTACGTGGAGGACGAAACCGGTGCCTTCGATTGGGTTAATCCCGATCGGGTACACGCGTTCGTTACTGAGTTGTTACGGCCGATCGGAACCTATCTCTACGGGCGGCGACTCTACGAGACGATGGCCTACTGGGATGCGGCGATCGAGGGCTATCCACCGGAACACCGCGACTTCGCACGGGTCTGGCAGAAGGCCGAGAAGATCGTCTTTTCACGAACGCTCACCGCCGCCACGACGCGCAACACTCGTATCGAGCGAAACTTCGACCTCGACGCCATTCGAAAGCTCAAGCGGGAATCCGAGCACGACATCGACATTGGCGGCGCCGAGCTTGCGGGGCTTGCGATCGAAGCCGATCTCCTCGACGAATGTCACGTGTTTCTCAACCCGGTGATCGTCGGCGGCGGAAAGCCCGCATTCCGAGCCGCATTACGACGGAATCTCGAAGTCCTTGAGACGCGCCCTTTCGACACCGGAGTAATCCACCTGCGCTACCGCATACAAGGCAGTATTCCTTAACGACGAGCTCCGCGCGGCAGGCGCGACGTGGTGATTCGGGGCGTCTGAGGGAGGAGCGAAGCCAGGATGGCGAGAGCGACGACGAAGCGAGCAGTTTTTTCGCACGGCGGGGAAAAACGGGCGTCCCCGAACCACCACGTCGCGTCTGCCGCGCGGAGCGCCGGTCAGCGGAGCGCAGCGCTGAGCGCTAGAACAAACTCCAGAGATACTGGTTGTAGACCTCGTGGTGGTACATGACTTCTTGCGCCTTGACGAAGGTACCGAGGAGACGCGGACACCGATCGGCGCTCGCCTCTTTGAGATCGGCGTACCGCTGCTTCACGTCCTCGCCGAGCAGCTTACCGGTCCACTCGGATTTGCGGAAGGCCGAGAGCGCGTCGTAGATATTGTCGGGCAAGTAGCGATCGGCTTGCCGTAGGTTTTTGAGGTTGCTCGTCGTTGCGTCGAGACCGGTCTTGAAGACCGCCAGCATGACCATGTAGGGGTTGGCATCGGGCGCCACGGAGCGCACTTCGGTGCGCATGCTGCGCTCGTTGCCGATCGGAATTCGAACCATCGAGCCGCGGTCGATCGCCGACGCTTTGAGTTGATTCGGTGCTTCGAAGTGCGGGTCGAGGCGACGGTAGGCGTTGACGCTCGAGTTGAGCATGAGGCAGATCTCTTTGCCGTGCGTGAGGATCCGGTCGACGAACTTCCAGCCGAAGCTGCTGAGCTGCTCGTTCCCCTTTGGATCCCAGAAGAGATTCTTGCCGTTCTTGCTTACTGAGACGTTCGTGTGCATGCCGCTGCCGTTCACGCCGATGACCGGTTTAGGTAAGAAGCTCGCCGTCATGCCCATCTTCGTCGCGACCTGACGGCAGATCAGCTTGTAGAGCTGGATCTGGTCGGCTGCGGCGACGACGTCGCCGTAGCTGTAGTTGATCTCGAACTGCGAGGGCGCTACCTCCGGATGGTCTTTCTCGTTTTGGAAGCCCATCGCGCGCTGAACCTCGGCGACCGTGTCGATGAAGTTGCGCAGCGGGTCGCCCGGCAACGAGTGATAGTATCCGCCCGTGTTGACGTATTCGAACTTACCCGTATCGTGGTAGCGGCGTTCGGCGTCGAGGCCTTGGAAGAGAAAGCCTTCGATTTCGTTGGCGGCGTTGAGCGCGTAGCCTTCCTTCGCATAACAGTCGTTGGCGAGCTTCTTGAGCGCCCCGCGAATATCGCCGGCGAAGGGTTTGCCGTCGCGGTCGAAGACGTCGCCAAAGACCAGCACCTTTCCCGGACCGAAGATATCGGCCGGCCCCCAATAGAACGCGCTCCAATCGAGCGTGAGACGAAGATCGCTCTCGCGCTGGGGCGTGAAGCCGCGAATCGAGGAACCGTCGAAGGTGAGGTTATCGTAGGAACGCAGCAAGAACTTTTTGTCGTAGTCGAGCATATGCAGACGCCCCTCGAGGTCGCTGAAGAGCACCGTGAGGGCTTTGATACGCGGCTCCTCGGCGAGATAGCGCAGACGCTCCTCTTGAAGCGCGCGCAGCGGCACGCGTTCTTGGCGCTGCGCCTTGGCGCGCAGGTTGAGCTCCTCGAGCTCGGAGTAGGGCAGCATGAGAAAATCGCGCAGCTCGGCGCCGGCAGGCAAGTCCGTCGAATGCATCGTCGCTCGAATCTCCTCTTCAGTGCGGCGTGGTATTGCTTGCGACGATTATGCGGTCACCCGTGGCCGCCTTTGTACAAATGGGACAAGCACTTGGGACAAACGTGCGAGGGCCGCCAACGGTTCGGGGTCGAGACGCGTCTATTAGTCGTATGAAGATCGGACGCGAGGCTGTCGAGGCTGCCCGGTCGGGTGGCGATGCGCTCGACACCCTGATCGCCGAACTCTGGCCCGAGGCCTATCGGCTGGCCTTCGGCATTTTGCGCGACCGCGGGCTGGCCGAAGACGCGGCGCAAGAAGCCTGCGCCACGATCGCTGCCCGGCTGAACTCGCTGAGGGACGCCGATGCTTTCGCGGCGTGGACGTGCAAGATCGTGACGAGCCGCGCCCTCGACGCAGCCCGCCGTCGCCCAATCGCGCGGAGCCTCGACGAACTACGCACCGCTGACGTCTACGTCGAGAACGGCGACGCGCTCGATCTGCACGACGCCCTCGGATCGTTGGAGCCGCGCCAACGTGCCGTGATTCTACTGCATTACTACGCCGGGTTGAGCAGCGTTGAAATTGCCGCTGCGCTCGGCATCGCCCCTGCGACCGTTCGCTTTCACTTGATGCGCGCTCGTGCGATGCTGCGCAGAATACTCGCGGTTATCGAATCCGCCCATCCGCTCGACGAGGTGCTCACCGATGTTCACTGAGGCCCGCATCGCCGCCGGCTTGCACGCGATGATGCGTGAGATCGAAGCGCCGCCCGTTCCGCTCGCGGAGATTCGCCGGCGAGTTGCCGAGTTGCCACGCGAGCGGCCACGCGCTGCGGGCTTCTATCTGGCCGCTGCTGCGGCGGCGGCGATTGCGATAGTGACGCTGCCCGTCGTTGCGCCCGGCTTCGTGCAGAGCCTCGAAGCGCAAATCGAAGCGATCCTACGCTGGACTCCCCCTCCGGCGCCTCCCGCATCGATCGAATCGACGATGCGTCCGCACATCGGCACGCTCACGCAAGCACAAGCGCGCGTAGCTTTCACGATCGTTGCGCCGGCCGGGCTGCCGAAGGACGTCGTCTCCGAAACAATCGCAACAACGCCGACCGGCGTCTACTCCAAAGCGACTGGGTCGTGGAGCGTCGGGGGCCCCTGCGTCCGGTTCACCTACAAGCGACGTGGCGGCCTTTCGTTAACGCTCTTGGCCGACCGCTTCGATCCACGGACGGGACCGCCGTCAAAGTACATTTTTTTAGACGAGGGCGAACGTAACGGGCACGAAGTCCTGCTTCGCCGCAAGGTTTTCACCTGGCGTAACGGTGATCAGGTAATGAGCACGACCGAGGGTGCGGGGTTCAGTGCGACGGATATCGCTCGCATCCGATCCGCGATGCATGGCATCCCTATCCCCGGCGTGTGGCCTCCCCAAGACGGAATCATCGTCAAGCAGTATCGGTTGCCCTAGATGTTCAAATGAACTCGCGTATGAAAGCTTTGCGTGCAATCGCCATCCCGCTGGCAGCGCTCTTCGCCTCGATACCGGCTCTCGCGGCCGGATCGGAGACCTGGACGGTCGACCCGGTCCATTCGACCGCACAGTTTACGGCGCGCCACTTCGGGATCGTCCCGGTCATTGGAACGATGCCGATCGTCCGAGCCTCGGTCGAGCTGAATCCGGGTTCGCAGATTCCGGTCTCGGTGACGGCCGAGCTAGATGCCTCGAAGATCGACACTCACAACGATCATCGCGACTCCGACTTGCGATCGGCGCACTACTTCAACGTCACCGAGACGCCGCCGATCAAGTTCGTCAGCACGAAAATCACGGGGACCGATCCGAGTCATTTCACGATTGCCGGCGATTTCACAATGCACGGCCAGACGCATTCGATTACCCTAAGCGCGCAAGTCGTCGCCGCGGGCAAGACGCCGCACGGGAGATCGATCATCGCCTATGCCGCGACCGCTACGATCGACCGTACGCAATGGGGAATGACTTACGGACCGCTGATCGTCGGCAACAACGTCGACCTCTCGATCAACGCCGAGGCCGACGCCCCGGAAGGGACCTAGGGCCTTAGGAGCTGCGCCGCGATCGGCGCCCTCGCGTGCAGCTGCAACGAATCCGATGCCGCGCCGAGGGCGGCTTCGTATAAGCCCTCTCGCACGACCCATTTCCCTTGCGACGGATCGAAGCCGGCGAGGAGACGTGGATCGGCCACGACGCTTACGCTGCGCGACGCTCCCGGCGAGAGCGTAACGCGAGACCATCCGATCAGCCGCATAACGGGTGATCCCGCGCTTTGCGTGAGATAGACTTGCGGAGTGTCGGTGCCGGTGCGCGTTCCGGCGTTGGTTACGGTGAAGGTCGCGGTCAGCGTCGTTCCGCCGTTCACGCGAAAGCCTCCATACCGAAAGCTCGTATATGAAAGGCCGTGACCGAAGGCGAAGAGCGGCCGCCGATTCTCCTCGACGAATCGCCGGTAACCGACGTCGCCGCCGTCGGGATAGGTCACGGAAAAGGGCTGGAGGGCCCGCGCGGTTTGAAAGCCGCTAGCTCCGGCGGCCCTAACCGCGAGCACCGCGTCGAGTCCCGGCAGGTCGGGATGCACGAGCTGCGCTTGGTCCGATGGGAAGGTCATCGGCAGGCGACCGGTCGCGTCGACGTTTCCGAAGAGCACGCCGGCGATGGCATCGCCGCCGCGCTCTCCCGGGTACCATGCTTCGACGACGGCGCGCACGCGATCGAGCCACGGCATCGTTATGGGGTTGCCCGTCTCGAGCACGACGACCGTACGTGGGTTCGCGGCGGCGACCGCGGCGATCAATGCGTCCTGACCGTTGGGTAGTGTGAGGTCGAGAGCGTCGATACCCTCGGAGACCCACTGCGTCGCGAAGACGATTGCAAGGTCGGCATCCTTCGCGAGCGCGGCGGATTCGCTGGGATAGCGGCCGTCGCTGAAGCTCACCGCGCTGTGCGGCGCGATCGATCGAATGGCCGCGAGCGGCGGCGATCGATCGAAGAAAACCAAAGGAGCACCCTCGCCGCCGAGCGGCACGACCAGAGCGCGGCCGACCGGCGGTACTTGCGAAGTACCGCCGCCCGATAGGACGCCGGCGTCGGCATAACCGCCGATGACGGCGATGCGGCGAAGCGATCGCGAGAGCGGCAGTATCGCATCGTTTTTCAGCAAGACGGTACCGCGCTCCGCGGCCTCCAGCGCAACCCTCGCGTGCGCCGGATAATCGATCGGCGACCGCTGCGGCGGCACGTCGAAGAGGCCGACCGAGAGCATCGACCGCAGAATGCGACGGTTCATATCGACCAGGCGGTTCTGCGGAATCGCGCCGGACGTAAAGAAAACCGTGCCGCTGATCGCGCGGTCGTACTCCCCGGCGGATTCCTGATCGAGCCCGTGCGTCGCGGCGTCGATTCCATGTACCGCTCCCCAATCGGACATCACCCAGCCCGGAAAGTCCCAATCGCCTTTGAGGATCGCGTTCAAGAGATGGTCGTTCTCGCAGGCGTAGATGCCGTTCACGCGATTGTATGCGCACATCACCGCCCCGGCATGCCCGCGTTCGAGCGCGATCTCGAACGCGAGCAGGTCGCTCTCGCGCATTGCGGCTTCGCCGATATCGGCGGAGAGCACGAACCGCCCGGTCTCCTGGTCGTTGAACGCGTAGTGCTTCATCGTTGCAACGACGTGCTGATCCTGAACGCCGCAGATGACAGCGCCGGCGAGCGTTCCGGCGAGGAGTGGATCCTCACCGAAGTATTCGAAGTTGCGGCCGTTGCGCGGGTCGCGCGCGAGATCCAGGCCGGGGCCGAGGAGCACGTTGAAGCCTTTGCGCCACGCCTCGTCGCCAATCGTCGCACCGTATTGATACGCAAGCTGCGGATCCCACGTGGAAGCGAGCGCGAGAGCCGACGGCATGGCCGTTGCCACGTCGCGGCGCCGCACGCCGTCGGGGTTTGCGATACCCAGCCCCGCATCGGTCTCCTGTAACGCCGGAACGCCGAGGCGCGGCACGCCGGGCACGTAGCCGGCCGATCCGATCGCGCCCGTGCGTACGCCGTTGCGAACCGGCGTGCCGGTTTCGCCACGCACGAGTTGAAGAGACTCGGCCGGCGTCATTGCGGACGCGATTTGCGCCGCCTTCGCATCCGCCGCCGAAGAACCGAGGAACGATCCGCAGAGCGCGAGCGCGAGGATCACGCGACAGACTTAATACCCGTGCCGGGCTCGACCTTCCGGTTGAATTCGAGGAGCGGCAAACTCGACCCTGAAATTCAAATCGATGATTCCCATCCTCGAAACCGCGCGTCTTCGCCTACGCGGACATCGCTACGACGATCTGCCGCACGCTCTCGCGATGTGGTCCGATCCAAGCGTAACCAGATTCATTAGCGGGCGGCCCTCGACCGAGCAGCAGACCTGGGCGCGGCTGCTCGCATACATCGGGCACTGGCAGGTCATGGGTTTCGGATACTGGGTGATTGAGGAGATAGTCTCCAACGACTTCGTCGGTGAGGTCGGCTTTGCGGATTTCAAGCGCGACGTGGCGCCTTCAATCCAGGGAAAGCCGGAGTTGGGATTCGCGCTAGCCTCTCGTTTTCACGGGAAAGGCTATGCGACGGAGGCGGTGTGCGCGGCCCTCTCCTGGGCCGACGTTCATCTTTCGTTCCCGAGCAGCGTCTGCATGGTGAATCCGCAGAATCGTGCGTCATTGCGCATCGTCAGAAAATGCGGCTATGAGCTCTTCGAGGAGAGTCTCTATCACGATCAACCAGTGCTCTTGCTTTCCCGCCCGAATGGAAAAAATCGGAAGTCGTTCGAACCGGTTGCGATACCCTAGCGGTGAGGCCCTAAGGAGCGTTCAGCCAGCACGTCGTTTTGACTTCGTAGGACCGAAGCGGCGCGACGTTCCCGCGGGCATTCGTGCCGTACACTCTGACGTAGTGCGCCCCGCCGCCGGTGGAAGCGGTCTGAGGACCGTCAAACACGTAGAGTCGGCCTGCCGCGTCGATTGCCAACGCCTGAGGCGCGATGAGCAGGGTTGCAGGCCCTTCGATCCGCGCCATCGGCGCGGCGTTCCCGGCGAAACCGCGCGCGAATACGAGAAGGTTCTTCCCCCGGGCATTGGCCACGAACAACGCCCCACGAACGTTTACGGCCAAGCCGAGCGGGTCGTCCAAGCCGGTTGCCGGGCCAGCGATTACGGATTGCCGCCCCTCGGGCCCAACCGCGACGATCGCCTCTTTCGACGCCGATGCAAGGTAGAAATAACCTGCTGCGTCCGGGGCAAACGCGTTCATGTTCCGTCCGAAAACAGTTTTGAAGCTCCACGCATGCAAGGAGCGCGAAGCCTCGCTTTGAGTCGGCAGTCGCGTGATGACGCCGTCGGTCGACGCAACGTAGACGTTGCCCTTTTGGTCCGTTGCGATGAACTCCGGGTCGTGCAAGTTCAAAGTCGCTCCTCGAGCGGTTCCAAGCGCCGGCGCCGTGCCGCCCGCGCCGTACGTTTCGAGTGCGCCGAATTGATCGGCAACTATCAGCGACGATTGCCCTCCAAAGGCGATGCTCCAGCCTCGATACGGTAGACGAACCTCTGCCGGCCAGCTCGACGGCGGTCGGCGAGCCGCGCCTTGAAAGAGTGCGACTCCGTCCGACCCAAGGATTGCTACGTCGCCGGTTCGCTGGTCGACTGCAAGCCGAAGCGGATTGGCTACACTTGCTGCCGGCTTTCGCACGAAGCGCGGCGCAACATCGCCATGCTGATCCGTTCCGAACTCCAAAAGCGCCCGGGCCGCGAATCCGTCTGGAGACTGAGTCTGTAGTGCGAAGATGTCACCGCGATCGTCGACGGCGAGCACCGGTCCGTAGAGTTGCGTGTTTGGGCCGGCGATGACGCGCAAAACTCGCGGCATCGCTGCAGCGATATCGATCACCGCAACGGAAAACGCCGAGACCCCGTTGGGATCGCTTGTCCCACTTACAATAATGTGTCCCAAGCGATCGAAGACCAAATCCCAAACCTGCGCGTAACCAAGCAGCTTCTTAAGATCGATGAGTCGGGCCAGCGAAATGTTACCACGCTGATTCGGCGCATAGCACAGAACGAAGCGCGTCTCACTGTCGATGGCACAAAGCCGACCATCTTCCTCGGCGGCAACCCCGATTGGGCTTCTGAGCTGCGTTTTCGATCCCGCGATAAAGGTGCGTAAAGTAAGATGAGCGCTTGAAAGATCGGCGCGGCTGATAATTGGATCTTTCTGATCGACCGAATACGCATAGCGGCTGGTGGCCGCGATAAACGTCTCATTCGATCTGGCAAAGGCGTTGGTTTTCGCCGTGTCATCGTGTCCGATCGGGGCAAATCGGCCGGTCGAAAGGTCGATCCGATAGACAAGGTTAGGGTGATAGGCGGTGTTGGCAAGAACGTACATCGCCCCGTTGCGGGTAAGCGCATAGCCTTGCGAAAGTGCGAAGTTTTGTTCGCGGTGCGGAGGCTGCGGCCATTGGGTTATGTTCCGAAGTACCGACGAGTTGGGGCTGACGAACCCATTTTCGCCCCGGACCACAATGTTACCGCGCCCGTCGACCGTCACGCCGGCGTTATCGCAAACGAACGATCCCATCGCCGCGACTAGCGAGAATAAAGCTAGGATCGACGCTCCACGCAGGAGCGACGCAATCACGCCGCCCTCTTAGAACGGAATCTCGTCTTCGAGCTCGTCGCCGAAGGCTTCACCGGACTTCGACGCCTGCGGCGCTGCGCTGCCGCCGCCGTTGAAGGCACCGCCGCCGCCGCCGTCGTCGCCGCTGCGATCGCGGGGCGATCCGAGCATCTGCATGTTGTCGATCACGACTTCGGTCGCTTTACGTTTGTTGCCGTCCTTGTCATCGTAGCTACGGATCACCAAGCGGCCTTCGACCAGGCAGTTCGAGCCTTTCTTCAGATACGTGTTGCACGTTTCGCCGAGTCGATCCCACGCAACGATGTCGACGAAGGTCGTCTCTTCCTTATTGCGCGGATTATTCACGGCGAGCGTGAACTTCGTCACGCCCTTGCCCGACTGCGTGTACCGTATCTCCGGATCGCGGGTTAGGTTGCCGACCAGGATGACGCGATTGTAAGAACCTGCCATTGATTACCCTCTTTTCGCCGCTTTCGTTGGTTCGAAGCTATCGCCCCGGAGTGTCAACTGTATGGCACAGATGTTGTCGAAAGGCTGCCGCGGCTCAGGGCTGCGGCGCCGGCGGAGGCGGAGCTGCCGCGGCAAGCGCGGCCATATGAGTCAGCATCTTGGCGTCGAGCCGGACGATCAGCGCTCGCAGCACATCTTCGTGCAGCTTGAGCTGGCGATCGAGCTCTTTGGAGACCGAAGCCTCGCCCTTGAACTGCATGACGACGTAATGGCCCTCGCGTACGTCGTTGATCTCGTATGCGAGTCGCTTCTTGCCGAGACGCTCGGTGGCGCTCACTTCGCCGCCTCGGCCCTTGACGATCTCAGCGATCGCGGTGGCACGCTCGTCGACCTCGCCGTCTTCGAGTGAAGGGCGCAAAATATACGTAACCTCGTAAACGTTCATTCGTATCCCCGTACTATGGACGCCCGCAAATCGCGGGCGGCCCACCCGTAGCCGAGTGGGCAGTAGGCAAAGCCGCCTATTTCGGGTGAGAAAGCCGAAATCCCCATCCGTAGGAGCCCGGCACAACGCTTTTGAACCAGGCGCTTTCAGATGATCTCAAAAGCGGTGCCCGTTCTCACGATCGCTGCGCTCGTTTGCTCTGCCGGCTGCGGGCAGAACGGCACGACTCTTTCGGCCACGCCCGGAAACGCCGTCCGGCCGGCTGCAGGCCGTACTACGGGCAGCAAAATCTCGCACGTCATCGTTATCATTCAAGAGAACCGCAGCTTCGAGAGCCTCTTCGCGGGATACCCCAACGCAAACGCACCGATGACCGGCTGCGCCTCACCCCCGCCTAGCGGCAGCTTGCGTCCCACGACGTCGAGCTCGCCGTGCCCCGTGGGTGATATGCCCGAACCACTGCACAAGACGACGTTTCAAACCAATTCCGATCTCAAGCACAACTGGAAGGCGTCGATGATCGACTGGAACAACGGTCGGATGGACGGCTTCACCCAGTGGGGCATGACGGGCGGAGAGTACAAAGCCTACGAGTACGTCGAACGCCGCCAAACGCTACCCTATTGGTCGATGGCGCAGCAATACGTGCTGGCGGACGCGATGTTCCCTACCGAGTTCGGCGGCAGCTTCACGGCGCACCTAACGCTCGTCGCCGGAACCGATGACGTCAAGCTGCCGGGACGCGCTGAGGTCGACTTTCCGGATGCGGCGCCCGACGATTGCGACTCACCCCCCGGAACCAAGAGCTCGTACGTCGCGGCGAAACCCTACCGAAGACTGCATCCCTTCGAAGCGGGGTTCCCGTGCTTCGATCAGTTCAATACGATGGCACAGGTGCTCGATAATGCCGGCATCTCGTGGAAGTTTTATGCGACTCGATTGTTGGACGCCGGCTTCTGGGAGCCGTTCGAAGCGATTAAATACGTTCGCTACGGCTCCGACTGGAATACGAACATCATCGCCCCGCAAACGAAAGTATTGACCGATGCGCAATACGGTCAACTCGCTTCGGTGAGCTGGGTGACGCCGACGGGGCCGCAATCCGATCATCCCCACTACCATAGCGACGAAGGGCCGTCGTGGGTCTCGTCCGTCGTAAACGCGATCGGCAAAAGCTCCTACTGGCAGTCGAGCGCGATCATCGTGGTCTGGGACGACTGGGGCGGATTTTTCGATAACGCCGCTCCGCCCCAGCTCGACTACCGCGGCCTCGGCCTCCGCGTTCCGTGCTTGATCATCTCACCGTACGCGAAGCAAGGCTACGTCTCGCACGTGCAGTACGAGTTCGGCAGCATCCTGAGGTTCGTCGAAGAGGTGTACGGTCTACCGGCGGGGAGCGTCGGCACGACTGCAGAGGGTTATACGGACGGACGCGCTACCAGCCTCGACGACGCGTTTGACTTCAGCCAAAAGCCGCGCAAGTTCTCGGCCATCAAATCGAAGTATCCGCTCTCCCACTTTTTGAACGAGCCGCCCTCGAACGATCCCGTCGACACGGAATAATCTGCGCGAGACCCGAGCTACTGCTCGAGCTCGTGCAGATTGTTGTCGTTTGCGTCCGTGTAGTAAAGCGCGGTGTTGCCGTCGTTCGTCCCGATTGCGTAGAGGCCGAAGATGCCGGCTGTTTTGCTCGTGTCCACCACCTTCGTGTCCAAGACTTTTCCGGCCGTGGTCAGCTCGACGAGCGTATCCGGAGAACTGCCGCCACTGTTCGCGACGATCAGATTACCGTTAGCTAACCGCGTTAGCGCGACGGGCCCGTCGATCGGTGCACCGGCGAGAATGAGCGAGCCGCAGCTTGTCTTTGGATATTTGCACTTAAAAGTTTTGCCGCCTTGGAGAACCGCGATCTCGTTGGCTACGAGCAACTCGCTGGCGTTGTTGAAGGAAACGACGGTGTTGTCGACGCCGTCAATCGTGTAGAGCGTTCCGCTCTTCGCGGTGTTGTAAGCTAGGGCGGTCGGACCGAGCGCGGTCCATCCGGACTTCTTGTTAACCGCGAGTCCCGAGATCACTTCCGTTGGCTTCTTGTTGCCGTAATTGTTCACGCTGAAGCTAACGATTCCGCCGGTAATGGCGTCGGCGGCGTAGACGTATTCCGACGCGTAAAGACACGACGGGCCGCCGGTGCAGGCGCCGTCGAGATCGGCGACTGGCGTTGCAAGAGGTTTGCCCCAGGTTTTCTTCAGCGCCCCGGTGGGAGTGAATTGCACCGCGAGATGGCTCGAGAAACCGCTGACGTAGACGTAATCGCTGGCGGGACTGACCGCCGCGTCCGCACAGCCTTTTATCTTGGCATTCTGCACGAAGCGCACGGGCTTCGAGCCTGCCGCCGAATTGAGGAGTTCCACGGTCGTGCCGTTGCCGGGGGCTCCAGTCTTATCCTCAAAGTTACAGATGACGATCTGGCCCTTCTTGAGCTTGCCGAAAGTGCTCCCGACGACCGAGATACCGCGCGGCCCCTTGTCACCGTTGCTCGGATCAACCGTCGAGCCGATCACCACGTCCTTCGTGAGTTTCTTGAGAATCGACGTTGTGTCTTCCGGCGCAATGCCGAGCGATTCGATTCCGGCGCCGACCTGCGACTCGGCACTCGCCGCACCTTGCGGTGCGGAGGGGACCGCGTTATTTCCGCCGCATGCTGCGGCTGCCACAAGCACCACTGCAGCAAGCAGCGCCGATCTCGTATTGGTACACGTCATTGAAAAACCTCGCTAGATAAGCGTAATGTATACGCTCGCGCCTTCGAATCGCTTTTTCGCTCACCCTGCAAGAACAAGCGACCGTCGTTACCTTTCAGATGAAAGTCTTAACAAAAAATACTATAGTCATCGCGGTTCCGATCGTCACGACGAGCGCGCGCGCCAACGGTTGCGGCACGCGCCGAAAGAAGCGCGCGCCGAAATATCCACCGAGCAGCGCGATGAGCGCCATAGGAATCGCAAATCTCCAGTCGATGATGCGCGCAATAACGAACGGTACGAGCGCGACGCCGTTGATCGTAGCGGAGAGCACGTTCTTGATCGCGTTCTGCGCGTTAAAGGTCGGCAGTCCCGAAAAGGCGAGCACCGCGAGCATCAAGATTCCCATGCCGGCGCCGAAGTAGCCTCCGTAAATCGCAACGGCGAACTGCACGGCGATCTGCCAAGGCGAGTGGTGCGGCGCCGGGCGGGGGCGGCGCGTCAAGAGTGGACTCGCTGCAAATACGAGCGTGGCGAAGAGCAGCAGCCAGGGTATCATCCGCTCGAAGAGCGCCGGCGGCGTCACGAGCAAGAGCGACGAGCCGATCAGCGCGCCGGCAACGCTGGCGATAACCACTGGCAAGAGCAGCGCGCGGTGCTCCGCGACCTCTTCGCGATAGCCGTGCGCGCTGCCGAGCGTGCCGACCCACATCGCGGCGTTGTTCGTCGCGTTAGCCGAAATCGGCGGAACGCCCGCGACGAGCAGCGCCGGGAAGGTGAGAAAGCTCCCGCCGCCCGCGACACTGTTCATCGCGCCGGCCAGCAGCGCCGCCGCGGCGGGGAGGATAAAATGGGCGCTCGACACGCCTCCTACAGGGCCGTTCGCTCGCGCTTAGTGACGCGATAGACGCGGCGGACGTTCTTAAGCGTTTCGAGCTTGGTCAGCAACTTGTGAAGATGGTCGAGATCGCGAATTTGTACCGTCAGGCTCGCGACGGCAACGCCGTCCTTGCGGACCCGTGCGTTGACCGAGCTGACCTGCGTCTTGAGCTCGGAGAAGACGCCCATGATGTCTTGCAGGAGCTGCGTCCGGTCGTCGGCTTCGACTTCGACGTCGACGCCGTGCGTGAGGCCCGCGTCGTCAATCCACTGGGCTTGAAGGATGCGTTCCGGTGTCGCGTTCATGAATGCGACGTTCGGGCAGTCCGCGCGATGCACGCTCACGCCACGGCCGATCGTGACGTAGCCGATGATCGGATCGCCGGGGACGGGCGAGCAGCACTTCGACAAGCGGACGAGCACGTCGTCGACGCCGGCGATGCGCACGCCGCTCGTCCGGCGCACGGTCTTGCGCGGCGGCGTCTTGCGGCCGATCTTGGTGAGGTCAACGACGTTGTCGTGCTTGAGTTCGTCGCGGAGCCGGTTAACGACCGACTGCGCCGACGCATCGCCGAATCCGATCGCGGCGTAAAGATCGGTCGGCGTGGCATAGTTCAGTCGCGTCGCGATCCGCTCGAGAAGGGCGCCGCGCGCGACGTCGGTACGCAGTCCCGCGCGCGCCAGCTCTTGCTCGAGCGATTCTTGACCCGCAAGCACGTTCTCCTCGCGGCGTTCCTTGCGGAACCATTGCTTGATTTTGTGCTTCGCGCTCGAGGTCTGGACGATCGAGAGCCAGTCGAGCGACGGGCGACCGCTCGACTTATTGACCAGGATCTCGCAAATGTCGCCGTTCTGCATCGCATAGTCGAGCGGCACGATGCGGCCGTTGATCTTGGCGCCGACGCAATGGTTGCCGACGTCGGTGTGCACTTGATAGGCAAAATCGAGCGGCGTACCGCCGGCGGGAGCCGAGTAGACGTCGCCGCGCGGCGAGAAGACGAAGACCTGCGAATCGAAGAGATCGAGCTTCAGGTTCTCCATGAAAACCCGCGAGTCGCGCATATCCTTCTGCCATTCGAGCAGCGCGCGCAGCCAGGAGAGCTTGTTCTCGAACTGATCGGCCTTGCCGCCCTCTTTGTATCGCCAGTGCGCGGCGATGCCGTACTCGCTGGTCCGGTGCATTTCCCAGGTGCGGATCTGGATCTCGAGCGGATCGCCGCTCGGCCCGACTACCGTGGTATGGAGGGATTGATACATATTCGGCTTGGGCATCGCGATGTAATCTTTGAATCGGCCCGGCAGCGGCGTCCACATCGCGTGGACCGCACCGAGTGCGGCGTAGCAATCCTTCACCGAGTCGACGATGATGCGAATCGCCGTAAGGTCGTAAATGGTCGAGAAGTCGCGGCCCTTACTGATCTTGGAGTAGATCGAGTAGAAGTGCTTCGGACGGCCTTGAATTTCAGCGTTGATCTTCAGTTCTTTGAACTCGTCGCGGAGCCGTGCGATCGCCTTGTCGACGTCGGCTTCCCGCTCGCGCCGGGTCTTCGCCACGCGCTCGACGATATCGCCGAACGAGGCCGGATCGAGATAGCGCAGGCATTCGTCCTCGATCTCCCACTTGATCTTCCAGATTCCCAAGCGATGCGCGATCGGGGCGTAGATGTCGAGCGTTTCGCGCGCGATCGCCTGCCGCTTCGCGTCGGGAAGGCTCGCCAGGGTGCGCATGTTGTGAAGGCGATCCGCGAGCTTGATGATGATGACGCGAATGTCTTTGGCCATCGCCAGGAACATCTTGCGGAGGTTCTCGACCTGCGCGTCCTCTTTCGATTGGTAGGGAATTCGGGTAAGCTTCGTAACGCCCTCGACCAGGCGCGCCACCTCCTCGCCGAATTGCTGGGTGACCTGTTCGCTCGTGATCGACGTATCTTCGACCACGTCGTGCAGTAGCGCCGCGGCAATCGTCTGGTGATCGACCTCGAGCTCGGCGAGAATGCCGGCCACGGCGAGGGGATGCTCGATGTAGGACTCACCCGAGGCGCGGTGCTGCCCCTGGTGGGCCGCGTCGGCGAGCTGGTAGACGCGCATCAGCCGCTCCGCGTCGGCGGAGGGCTCGTATCGCCGGACTCGCTCGATGAGCTGCTCGATGGTCATCGGTATCCCGCTATTATAACGCCTTTTCGGGAGGACTAGGCGTTGCCGACGGAGCCGGGGTCACCGTCTCGACGTCGAGCCGGTTCTTGAAGTAAATCGTCGCAATTTTCCCGTCGGCATCGAGAGCAAGCCAGAGGTAGACGTTTCCCTGCGTGCAGCGCATCTGATAGATGTAGCCGTTCGTGCCCGCGGGGAAATCCGGATTTACCCAGCGCCCCATGTAGAGCATGTCCGTCAGCGCTCCGAGCTGACCCAGCGCGCGCGACGTGTCGGCGATCTTAGCATCGCTGAGTTGTGCGAGCACCTGGGGCGCGTAGAGACTCTTGCTCACCACCCCGGCCTGCCATTGCACGAACTGGTGGCGCGCGATATTCGTAATCGCCGGATCCGCAACCGGCACGGGCGTCGGCGAGGGGGTCGGCGTCGCGTGCGGGCGCGCCGAGCCGGCCGGTGGCGCGGCGATCACCAGCGCCGCGATCGTCGCGACCGCGGCGGCCAAACCCGAGCGGCTAATACGCAACGAAGGAAACGACCTCGGCATCGCCGAGCTTTTCGCGCCCACCCAGCGCCGTGAGCTCGACCAAGAACGCAAAGGCTTCGATGCGGGCGCCGAGGCGCTGGAGAAGCCTTCCCGTCGCCGCCGCAGTGCCGCCGGTCGCGAGCAAATCGTCGACGACGAGCACGCGCTCGTCCCGCCCGATCGCGTCGGAATGGATCTCCAGCGAGTTGGTGCCATACTCGAGCGCGTACTCTTCGCTCAGCGTGGCGTGCGGCAACTTGCCGGGCTTACGCACCGGGATGAAACCGGCTCCGATGGCATACGCAATCGGAGCGCCGAAGATGTAACCGCGCGACTCGATGCCGACGACGTGCTCGATGCCTCGGTCGCGGAAGCGGTCGACGAAGAGGTCGATCGAGCGCCGAAAGCCTTGCTTATCTTTCAACAACGGGGTAATGTCACGGAAAAGGATCCCTGGAATCGGAAAATCCGGGATCGCTCGAATTAAGGCTTCGATCTCCACGAAGTCCGGGTTGGAGCCGGGAGGTCGAATGGCCTGCAGAAAGGACGGACATGAAGAAACCGCAAGCCCTAGCTGCCGTGCTGACGGCAGCGCTTGCCGCAAGCATCGCCGCTCCCGCGCTTGCCGACGGTTCGGGCAGCACCAATACAATCATACTGGTAACCGCAGCGGCGGCGGCGTCTGTTCCGCTGGTCGTCAACTACAATCACAAAGTCCGCGAAAAACGGGCAGAACAGCAAGAAGTGACGCGCCGGCAGGATGCGTATCGCGACTGGTTCTACCACAAGTACGGCTACTATCCGACCTACGATCAGTTCAAACAGTGGTACGTGCAGACATATAACACCAGCCCTGAGTAAGCACCGCCTCGTTAACGCCGAGCCTTTCTCTCGCGAACGGCTCGGCGTTTTTTTTGGAGCCTCGAACGGCAGGCGGCTTGCAATAGCACTTGCGATCGCCATCGCGATACACGAGGTCGCCGCCGGTTTGGTTCCCACCAACCCCACGCGCGAGCCCCGCGAGCAGATCGTCAGCCGGATGCAAGTCGCGAGCATCACCGTGCGCTCGACACCGACTCCGAAACCAAGCGCGATGCCGCCAACGCCGCAGCCGGCTGCTTCGATTTTGCCGCACAGAACGGCGCTCGCGGCCGAGGGCACTCACGGGTTCCCAGCGCTTGGGCGTCGACCGGCCGTTGTGAGATTCGCCGCCGCGCGATTGCCGGCGAGCCGCCCGATTTGGGATGTCGCATCGCGCGGTAAGGCGGTTGCCGCAGCTGCGGGAAGCGCTACGATTGCCGGTCCCGGGGCAGGCGCCGGAGCGCAAGGGAGCGGTACCGGCGCCACAAGCGGCACGCCGCCTTGCGGCAACGTTACATTCTCAGATCCGCACGGCTCGCACTACGACCCGCGCACCCGAGGATTCTGGGTCGACATCCGCATGTCGGTTCATTTCGCCGATGGCTCGGCGCAATCGATGCTGCTCGATTATCCTTGGTACTATCCAAGCGAATCGGCGAACCCGTGGTCGAGCCGCAACGTCAACGACCCCGACTTTCCCACCCGCTTTCAGCCGCCGCCGTCTGAGAGAATTGGAGGCGAGCCGCAGCTCGTGAAATACGTGATAGACCACAGCACGCCCGAGGGCGCGACGCTCCTAAACGATTGCCCCGCGACGCCGGCCACACCCGCTACGTAGCTGTCTGCGTAGATGGAGCGGTTAGACCTTTAGCTCGACTTTTTCCAGTGCGCCCTTCGTCGAAACGACGTGGTGGTTGAGCCGAAGCTGGTCCGGCTCGAAGCCGAACGCCAAGCCGAGCAGCTGCGGCAGATGAAAGATCGGAACGTCGATATCTTGCTTGAGGACGCGCGCGGCGTCGGGCTGCTGTCCGTCGAGATTGAGATGGCAGAGCGGACACGGCGTAACGAGCAGGTCCGCGCCCTTCTCCTTTGCCTCGATGATGTGATTGCCGCCCATCGCTAACGCTTTGTCGCGATTGAAGGTAAGCATCGGAAACCCGCAGCACTTGGTCGCGCCGCGATACTCGACGGCCTCGGCGCCCAGCAGCTCGATCAACTGATTGAGGTACGTCTTGCGTTCGGGACGCTCGCGCAATCCGAGCGCTTCGCTCGGCCGCAGGATGTAGCAGCCGTAGAACGGCGCGATCTTTAGTCCGGTGAGCTTGCGTTTGATTGCGGCGGCGACCCGATCGATCCCGATGTCTTCAAAGAGCATCCAGAGCAGATGTTTGACCGTCGCCTTGCCGGCGTAGCGAAAGCCCTGATCGGCGATCGTCGCATTGGCCTTATCGCGACGCGCCTCGTCATTCTTGAGGTGGTAGTTGTGATCGGAGAGTACGCCCTGACAGGTGCTGCAAATCGTCATTAGGTCGGCGCCCTCGGCCTCAGCCATCGCCAGCGTCAGGCCGTTGAGCGCGTCGGCGAGATCGCGATTCTGCTCGCTCAGGACTCCCGCGCCCGTGCACGGCGCCGATTCCAGCTCGTGCAACTCGAGACCGAGCGGTTCGGCGATGAGCCGCGCGGAGACGTAGAGCTCCGGACAAGCGCCTTTCGAGACGCAACCGGGATAGAACGCAACCTTCACTTGAACCTTCCTCCGACGCGCTCGAAAATTTTTCTGATGCGGGCCACCCCGGGAATCGCTTTGTGGATCAACGGGGGCAGTTTGCCGGCGCGCGCCATATTGATCGCGCTCGGCAGCGTCTTGAGCTGCCCGACGATGTTGAAGAGCCCGGTCGATTTCGGCATCAACGTCAGCTCGTTGAGGCGCCCGCTGTGCTTGACCGACTCCGCAAACGCGTCGGCGTGGCGCGTGCCGGCATTATGCGTGAACCCGGCGTCGACTGCCATCTTCCGTAGCTTGAGGATCTGGTCGAGAGGCGCGACGCCCTTCGGGCACTGCTGCACGCACTCGAAGCAGTGCGTGCAATCCCAGATGCCGCCGGGCTTGCTCAGCTCGGCGAGCCGCTCTTTCGTTTTGTCGTCGCGAGGGTCGCCGACGTAGCGATACGCTTGCGCGAGCGCCTGCGGGCCCAAGAAATCCGGATTGACCGCGAACGACTCGCAATCCATCACGCAGGCGCCGCAACTGATACAGCTCACCTCTTGAATCAGCTCTTCCATCGACGAGTTTGGAACGCGGTACTCTTGGTCGGGCGGCGGAACCGGCTGCTTGTTCTCCAGCCACGGCCGCACCGCCAGATGCTTGTCCCAAAACGGCTTCATGTCGCAGACCAAATCCCGAATGATCGGCATCGAGGGCGGAGACTCGACGCGCGTCTTTCCGTCTTTGGTGAAGGCGGCCAGCTTGCTCTTACAAGCGAGATTGGCGTGCCCGTTGATCCACATCGCACACGACCCGCAGATCGCGCTGCGGCACGCGCAGCGGACGGCAAGCGACGGATCTTGGTACTCGCGAATCGCGATCAGTGCGTCCAAAACGACGGCGTGCTCGGGAAGGTCGACGGTAAAGGTTTGATAGCGCCGGACCGGCGACGCGTTCCACGGCGCCGGAAACGGCTCGCCCGGCTTTGCGGTGTCGGCGTAGCGTCCCTCGGAATTGTAGCGTCCGACTTCGATCGTAAACTGCATTAGTAGGTGCGTACCTCGGGTTGCCAGCGAGTGATCGTCACGGGAACGTGCGAGATCTCGGGCTCCTCGCCGTCACGGCGAAACGTAAGGATCGTGTGCTTGAGCCACTCGCGGTCGTTGCGCTCGGGGTAGTCCACGTGCGTGTGCGCACCGCGGCTCTCTTTGCGGACGAGCGCGTCGCGGATAATCGTCTCGCCGCAGTCGAGCAGATACTCAAGCTCGAGGACGAAGGTGAGGGCTTGGTTGAAGACGCGGCTCTTGTCGCCGACGGCTACGTTTTCGTAGCGCTTGCGAAAGCCGCGCAGCGCCTCGAGCGCTTCGTGCAGACCGGCGTCGCTGCGATAGAGACCGACCTTTTCATCCATCATCGTCGCAAGTTCGAGCCGCAAACCGGCGCACGTTTCGCCCGTGTACGGCCGTGCCAAGAGTCCTTCGAGGCGCTGCTGCTCCGAGCGCAGCAGCTCTTCGCCGCCTTGGCTCGGCAGCGTGCCTTTCGCATATCCGGCCGACGCGCGTCCCGAGCGCCGTCCGAAGATAATCGTATCGAGCAGGGAGTTCGCGCCGAGCCGGTTTCCACCGTGAACGCTGACGCAGGCGACTTCGCCCGCCGCGTAGAGCCCGGCGATCGCGGTCGCACCCTCGACGTCGGTCCGAATGCCGCCCATTTGATAGTGCATGCCGGGGCGAACCGGTACCGGCTCCTTGATCATGTCGATGCCGAGATAGTCGAGCGCCATCTCATGAATCTGCGGCAGCTTCTTGAGGATGACGTCGGGACCGAGATGACGCAAATCGAGTAGGACGTTTCCGTCGATTCCGCGGCCTTGCGCGATCTCCGTCGCTTCCGCGCGCGAGGTCACGTCCCGCGCCGCGAGTTCCATCTTGTTCGGCGCGTAGGTTTTCATGAAGCGCTCGCCGAGCGAGTTCAGCAAATACGCGCCTTCGCCACGGGCCGCTTCGGTCATCAGGAAGCCGCTGCCCGCCAGCGTCGTGGGATGGTACTGCACCATCGCCATGTCCATCAGCGGCGCGCCGGCCCGATAGGCGAGCGAGTAACCGTCGCCGGTACAGATCAATGCGTTGGTGCTCGGTTCGTACAGGCGCCCCAGGCCGCCGCTCGCAACCACGACCGCTTTGGCACGGAGCAGGTGGAGTTCGCCGGTGACCATCTCGAGCGCGACGGCGCCACGGCAGGCGCCGCCATCCATGTAGAGCTTGGTAGCGAACCACTCTTCGTAGACCTTCACGCCGGCCTTGAGAATCTGATCGTAGAGCGTCACGAGTAGCGCTTGCCCGGTGATATCGCCGACGAAATACGTGCGGGCTTGCGACGCGCCGCCGAAGGCGCGGGTGCCGAGCCTGCCATCGTCGTTCCGATAAAAGATGACGCCCATGTGCTCGAACTCGAGGATGTCCTGGGGCGCTTCCCGGCACATCACTTCGACGGCGTCTTGATCGGCGAGATAATCGCTGCCCTTGATCGTGTCGAAAGCGTGCGACTCCCAGCTATCGGTCTCGCCGATCGCGGCGTTGATGCCGCCCTGTGCGGCACTCGAGTGGCTGCGAATCGGATGGACCTTGGTGACGATCGCAACGTCCGCGCCCAGACGCGCGGCTTCGAGGGCGGCGCGCATGCCCGCAAGGCCCGCGCCGAGTACGATAACGTCGTGGTCGGCAATCATGAGTCGCGTGTACTTTCCCGAAAAGAGACGCCTACATTCCGAACGCTTGTTCGGCTGAGCGGCCTAGGCGAGGTGCGGTACGTCACGGACCTTCCGAGCATAACGGGCGCGGCTTCGTGCGGATATGCGTTTCGTAGCCCTTGACGCAAGCGACCGCGCGGCGTACCAATGGACTTACCAAAAGGAAAGGCTGGGTGCCTGAGCATGTGTACGTGCCGTTCTCATCGATGCTCGACGTTGTTCGGCCTCCCGTTGCGCGGGAGCGGCCATACGGGCATGGCCGGGGAGCCGCCGATCCGGCGTCGCGATTGGATCTCGACCGTCGGCTCGGCGGCCGCGGTAGTCTGGGCATCGCCCGCCTTCGCCGCGGCGAAGCTCTACGGCAGCGTCACGCAGTACGACTTCGTTTCGTCGGGCGTCGTCAAGGGCTCGCAGACGACGCTCGCGATGCCCGACGGAACGCTCGACGTGCGCTTCGAGTTCGTCGATCGCGGGCGCGGGCCGAAGATGCGCAGCCGGATCGTCCTCGATCGAGCCGGCTTGATCGCCAACCTGCATACCACCGGATACAACTATCTGAAGGTGCCGGTCGACGAGCGATTCGCCGTCCAAAACGGGACGGCGACCTGGAAGAACTCAGCCGAAAACGAGCGGCATCCGAACTCTCCGGCGCGCTTCTACGTGAGCATGGACGGAACGCCCGAAGAGGGCGCGATCCTAGCGCGCGCGGCCCTTGGCGCGCCCGGCGAGTCTGTCGGCCTTTGGCCGAGCGGCGTGACGATCGTCTCGTCGGTCAAGACGCTGGCCTTGAGCAACGGACGCGAGAGTAAGCGCGTCACGATGTACGAGCTCACGGGCCTCGACTTCACTCCCGGCGACATCTGGCTGGACTCCAGCGGCGAGCTCTTCATGACGGGGAGTGCCTGGGGTGCGGTTATTCGCAGCGGATGGAACGCGGTGCTCCCGCAGCTGCTCGAGGCACAGAACGAACGCGTGGCGGATCTTGGCCGCCAAATCGCTCAAACGCTTCCGCAGCGAACCGGCACGGCGATCGCGATTACCAATGTCGCACGCTTCGATTCCGATGCCGGGAGCGTCGTGCCGAACTCGACGGTGATCCTCCACGGCGATAGCGTCGCCGCGGTCGGCAACGCCGACCTAGGCATTCCGAGCGATGCGCGCCGCATCGACGGCACCGGGAAGACGCTCCTGCCGGGCCTTTGGAACATGCACATGCATCTCTCCGCCGATTACGGACCCCGCCTGCTCGCCGAAGGCGTCACGACGATCCGCGATCCCGGCAACGATCCAAAGTACATCGCCACGACGCAAGCGCAGTACGCGAGCGGTGAGTTGGTTGGCCCGCGCGTCATCATCGCGGGACTCATGGACGGCACCGGCAAGTACACGGCGCCGATCGGCACCACGACCGGCACCGTCGACGAAGCGATCGCGCAGGTTCGCGACTGGAAGAGACTCGGCGCGGTGCAGATCAAGATCTACAGCTCGATGGATCCCAAGCTCGTCCCCGCGATCGTGAAGGAGGCACACGCGCAGGGGATGCGCGTCAGCGGGCACATTCCGGCCGGAATGCTCGCGCAAGATGCGGTGCACGCGGGCTTCGATGAAATTCAGCACGTGAACTTCCTCTTTCTGAACTTCATGCCCGACACCAAGGATCGCACCCAGACCCCGATACGGCTCACGGCCACCGCGGAGCGAGCCGGAACGATCGATCTCCAGAGTCAAGCGGTCAAAGACTTCATCGCGCTACTAAAATCGAAGAATATCGTGAGCGATCCGACGGTCGGCATCTTCTACAGCTATACCATGACGCGAACCGGCGACATCGCTTCGACGGGATTTGCAGAGGTTGCCGATTGGCTGCCGCCGCAGGTCCGGCGAACGCTCACCACGGACGGCCTGCCGCTCGGTCCGGGGCTCGACGCGAAGTATCGTGCCTCAGCGCAAGCCTACCTCGACATGATCGCGTTGCTGCACGCCAACGGCATTCGCATCGTCGCTGGGACCGACGATATTCTGCCCGGCTTCGACCTCATCCACGAGCTCGAGCTCTACGCGCAGGCCGGCATTCCTACCCCACAGGTGCTGCAAGCCGCGACGATCGTGCCGGCCCGAGTGATGCGCATGGACGACTCGCTCGGTTCGTTGCGGGCGGGTAAGCTCGCCGATGCAATCTTGGTCAACGGCGACCCGCTCGCCTCGATCGCGCGCCTTCGCAGCGTCGAAACGACCTTCAAGGGCGGCGTGATGTACGACACGCGCGCGCTTTACGCGAGCGCCGGCGTCAAAGCGCCGCCCGCATAAAGCTATCGGCTGACGGCGGCTCCCTGTGCGGAGCACTGACAGGAGACCGTAAACGTCGGCGAGTTCGCGCCCGGCGCGATCTCCGTTACGCTCGATTCGCCGCTGGCTTGATAGACCGCGCCTTGCGGCGTCACAGCCATATACCCGTAAGCCGGCACGTTGGAAATCACCCGCGACGGCTCCGTCTGCCCCGGCGCAAAGACCGAGACCGTCTCCGCGCCGCTGCTCGCGACGTAGATATTTCCGGCCTTATCGATGCCCATGCCGGGCCCGGTGATGTTATTGCCGTCGAGATCGAGGTTCATCGGCGTGACCGTGGAGGAACCCTTGGCGATCTCGACCATCTGGAGCTTCAACTTTGCCTGCTCGGCTACGATCAGGTTTCCTTGCTGGTCGAAGCCCATGCCGCCCGACTCGAAGGCATAGCCGCCGATGCCGGTGTCGATCGTGCGTTGCGGAGAATTGCTTCCCGGCGGGTAGACCTGCACGAAACCCTCGTCCTGGACCGACTCATTCACGTAGACGTTCTGCTGGTCGTCGACCGCGACGCTCTCCGGGTAACCCTTGAAGTTCGTTATCGTGTAGAACTCCGTCGAGGCGTTCGGCTTGAACTCGGTAACGCTGCCGGGAAGCTTGTTTGGATAGTTCGCGACGTAGAGGATGTTCTTTTTGTCCACCCACATCCCGAAGGGCCGTCCCGCGCCGTTGGTGATCATCCGAAGCTGCTGCGGGTCCTTCATGTTTGCGTTATAGACGTGGATTTGACCCAGCCCCGGCTGGCCGTCGATATCGC
Organism: Candidatus Cybelea sp.; assembly: GCA_036732685.1. Classification (GTDB taxonomy): domain Bacteria; phylum Vulcanimicrobiota; class Vulcanimicrobiia; order Vulcanimicrobiales; family Vulcanimicrobiaceae; genus Cybelea. The sequence goes on from DAINBY010000002.1 coordinate 72,617, forward strand.
CGATATAGAGCACTCGGCCGGTGTGAAGCTTTTGGGGAATCGCGCGGGCTGCGGATTGCATTTGCGGGGCGACGGCGCCCGGCACGACCGGCGACGGCGCGCCGCCCGAACACGCCCCGAGCAGCCCGCTCCCGATCACGATGACGCCTATTAGTCGAAAGATGGCCATATCAACCTCCCGTAAGAACGCGCTCTGCTACGAGTGCAGCGTAACGGGCACTCGTGAAAAGAGTCTGAAACGAGCCCCTAGCGGCCCGCCGCGCCCGTCGCAGTAGGTCTCCGACATCACTCGTCAGGAGGCTCCATGCTGCAGAACGTTACGGTAAACCCTTCCCGCCGGTCCCTCGAGTTCGGCATCTACCGCGACGGCGACAACAATCTCGATGCGGTCCAAGAGACGACGCTCTCGCAGGCGCTCCGCACGAGCGCGCGCGACGGACGAATCGAATACACCGTCGAGGATACCACGCATCTGCACGGCGATGGTGATGCGATCGTCAGAGGCCGCCTGCACACCGAGCAATACACGATCGCCGATGGTGACGTCGCCGGCGTTCAGACTGGCAAAGCCGTCGACATGAGCGATGAAGCGAATCTCGCGCATTTCGTCGCCCGCACGCTCGACAACGCCGAAGCGAGCGGTACGAACCAAACCTGGATCGATCTCGTCGACCATGGCGGCGGCGACGGCGGCGGCCTGCAGACCGGCGATGGCTCGTGCATGTCGATGCCCGACATCGCGAAGGCGATCGCCGACGGGGTCGCGCTGCACGGGCAAGAGCATCCCGAGGATCTGGGCCGCGGCGTCGACGGCGTTGTCGCGAATCAGTGTCTTATGGATACCATGGGGTTCGCGGAGGGATACTACATAAGGGCCTTTAAACTTCCGGTTAGGTCTGGCGGGCGCGGGGCGACACCACAAGCGCCGTGCCCCGTCTCGCGGCAGCGGCGACGGCACGGACCAACGTCGAGCGAAGTCGGCCGTCTTCAAGTGCGAGTAGTCCGTCGATCGTGCACCCCGCGGGAGTCGTGACCTCATCCTTGAGCGCGGCCGGGTGTACGCCGCTCGCGAGCACCAGGGCAGCGGAGCCGTGTAGCGTTTGCGCAGCGAGCTCAAGCGCGATCTTGCGCGGGAGCCCTAGACTCACGCCAGCATCGGTCAAGGCTTCGACGATAAGATATACGTATGCGGGGCCACATCCGCTGATCGCCGTCACCGCATCCATCAGCAGCTCTTCGACCGTTACGACGCGTCCGAGCCCCGAAAACAGATCATGTGCGAGTTCCATATGCTCAAGTGTTGCAGCGGAACCCGCTGCCAGTGCAGTCATACCCGCGCCTATGCGGCAGGGCATGTTAGGCATCGCGCGCACGACCGGAAACCCTCCGTCGGTCCAATCTTCGATTACCTGGGTCGAGACGCTTGCCGCTACAGAGATCAGGAGCGTCCCCTCCCGCAGCTCGCTGGCTACGTCGCGCACAACGTTCTCCATCTGCCCCGGCTTGACACACAACGCGACCACATCGGACACACTAGCGAGTTCGCGATTATCCTCGAGCATGATCACGTCGGGAACGTCGGGAAAGTGTGCGCGGGGTGAACGTGTGGTTGCCACAATACGACTCACGCGGGGATTTGTGCGTAGCCCCTGGACCAGCGCGCGGCCTAGCGTTCCGAAACCGAGTATTCCGATGTCCACGACGTAGCTCTCCTATCAAGCAAATATACGAGGCCGTTTTTCGAAGCGGCCTCGTATATGAGGGTCGCGATTGGTCTACCCGGCGTTTTTTCGTGCCGATCGTTGCGCCAATCGGCTCGCGTATCCAGAAGCCCTGGCTGTCGTTGGTTGGGATCCCGGCCGCCGGGAAGCTCCAGCGTTCTTCGATGCGATTCCTGATACTCAGAGTCCTAGCGACTTACGGACTGATGCTAACGGAAAAACCGCGACGAAATTAACCTGCGAACGCCTGGGCCGCGACTAGCGTTAGGGGCTCAACGCGAAGACCGTTCCGTCGCCCAGAGCGCCACAGCACGTGGTGCCGTAGAGCGTGCCATTTAGGTCGATCAAGGCTGCTTCGGGTCCCTCGCCATCGGAGCGGGTGCCGAAGCTGTGCAGCACTTGCTCATGCTTGCCGCTCGGCCTGATGCTGAAGACCGTTCCCCCCGTTCCGGTCGCTGTGCCGTACGCGCCGCCTGCCACTGTCGTACCGTAGAGCGTGCCGTGCACGTTGATCAAGCTGCTCAAGGGACGGTCTCCATCGGAGCCTACGCCGAAGCGGTACAGCACCTGCTCCGTACCGGTCCTACTGACGCTGAAGACGGTTCCGGGGTTGTTGTGCCCGCCGCCCGCCTGTGTGGTGCCATAGAGCGTGCCTTTCACGTCGAGCAAACTGACAGCGGGTATCCAGCCATCGGTGCCGGCGAGAAAACGATAGAGAACGTGCTCTGTGCCAGTCGTACTGATGCTGAAGACCGTGCCGCATCCACCCATGCAATTACTCGAGCCGCCGTTTGCGGTCGCGCCATAGAGCGTGCCTTTCACGTCGATCAATCCCGCATCTGGCAAGGCGCCATCTGGTTCCCCGGCAAAGCTGTACAGTACGTGCTCCGTCCCGGTCGTACTTATGCTGAAGACGGTGCCATAGCCGTAAGTACCGCCGTCACGTGTCGTGCCGTAGAGCGTGCCGTTCACGTCGAGCAATCCCGCGAAAGGCAAGGCGCCATCTGAGCCGCTGCCGAAGCTGTGCAGCACCTGTTCCTGCTTCCCAGTCGGCTGAATGCTGAAGACCGTCCCCCCCCCTCCGCTCGCTGTGCCGTACGCGCCGCCGAATGATGTCGTGCCGTAGAGCGTGCCGTTCACGTTGAGCAATCCCGCTGCAGGGGATATGCCATCTGAGCCGTTGCCGAAGCTGTGCAGCACCTGCTCGTGCTTGCCAGTCGGCTTAATGCTGAAGACCGTTCCACCGTTGGTGTACGCTCCCCCATCCACTGTCGTTCCGTAGAGCGTGCCCTTCACGTCGATCAAACTCGCAAGGGGGCCCCTCGCGTCGTAACCAAAGCTTCTGAACTTGTACAGGACTCGATAGTACGCTGCCCCTATGTGATGCACGATTGCGCGACCCGGCCCGACCGCAGGCGCCTGCGGGAGAGCAGTTGGCAGGCCTATCGGCTGCGGTGCGCCGCACGCTGCTAGCAGTGAACCCGCTGCGTAAACACTGAGGACAATGCGGTTGGAACTCAACTTCTTCATCGTAACCCTCGCTTCCAAAGAACAGCTCAATAAGGATAAGGCTCGACAGGCTCCGGTCCAGGAATCACGCGAACATCGGCTCGCTACTGCAGTTACAGGCTCAACGCGAAGACCGTTCCGCAGCCGCCGACCACGCCGAAGCCAGAGCATGGCGCCAACATGCCGCCGCCCTCCGGCGTGGTGCCGTACAGCTTGCCGTTCACGTCGATCAAGGCGGTGCTAGGCGACACGCCGTCTGTTCCGCTACCGAAACTGTGCAGCACGTGCTCGCGCTTGCCGTTCGGCTTGATCCTGAAGACCGTTCCCCCGGGGGAGTAGCCCGTCCCGTGCCAGTACGCGCCCCCATGCTCGGTGGTGCCGTAAAGCGTGCCCTTCACGTCGATCAAGCTCGCTTGGGGGTATGAGCCATCGTTCAAGCTACTGCCGAAGCTGTATATCACGTGCTCCGTGCCGCCCGTCGTGACGCTAAAGATAGTCCCGCAGTAACCTGGGAAGTAGGTGAAGCATCTATGCGTGCCGCCAGAGTTTGTCGTGCCGAAGAGCACGCCGTTCACGTCGACCAATCCATACCCCGGGAACTCTCCATCGGGGGGACCACCGAAATTGTACAGCACATGCTCCTTGCCGCTCGTACTGATGCTGAAGACCGTTCCGCACCCTCCCGTGCAGTAGTTGCCGGTGCCACCGCCCGCTGTCCCGTAGAGCGTGCCATTCACATCGATCAAGTTCCCGCCCGGACCGATGGCACCGTAGGGATTACGGCCGAAACTATACAGCACATGCTCCTTGCCGCGCGAACTGATGCTGAAGACGGTACCCCCGCCGTAAGTACCGCCGTTCGCTGTCGTGCCGTAAAGCGTGCCGTTCACATTGAGCAAACCGGCGTATGGATTCGAACCATCGGAACCGCCGGCAAAGCTGTGGCGCACCTGCTCCGTGCCAGTCGTACTGATGCTAAAGACCGTTCCCTTGTTATACGTGCCGCCGGCAAGTGTGGTGCCGTACAGTGTGCCTCTCACGTCGATCAAGCCGCCGAATGGCTTGCTACCATCACTTCCAGCTCCGAAGCTATGCAGCACCTGCTCCGTGCCGGTGGCACTGATGCTGAAGACCGTTCCTCCGGACGCGGTCCCGTTGCCGTACGCGCCGCCAAGAGCTGTGGTACCCCAGAGCGTGCCTTTCACGTTGATCAGGCTCGACTCAGGGATTAAGCCGTTGGCGCCGGAGCTTCCGAAGGCGTACAGGACCTGATAGGACGACGAGTCTGCCCCTATGCGATGCACGATTGTGGGACCCGGTCCGACCGCAGGCGCTTGCGGGATCACGGCCGGCGCGAGGCCTTGATGCGAACAGCCGGCTGCGATCGATGCGCAGCAAATGCCCAGCACGACAGAACAAACGGCCAAGAATCTTTCCGAGAAGCCCATGCTACCCTCCAAAGTAAGCGAAGGCGCGCCTCACTCTATGCGAGCTTAACGCATTGTAACAAGGTCCAGCGCGATTGGCACACGTTGATCCAAGCAAATGCAATGATGCGCGCCTAAGAAACCTCGGAAAACGATACCTCTGAGCTTCGATTCTCAAGACGGCCCTGCAGGCCCGGTCCGTTTAACTTATGCTCCAATGCATCCGCAAACGTGATGACCGACTGGGGATGTGCGCCAAAGTAAAGCCCAGGCTCGATAAGCTCGACCTCGCTAACGCAGGCCGCGCCGTTTGAGTCGCGCAGCAAGTCCACTCGCGCATATAGTGACGGAGCCGGTGCAAGGCTAAGCGCTTCCCGAACCAGGGCGATCTCGTCTGGCGTAGCCTCCACGACCGGCGTTGTACTCGCCCTAACGGCAAGGACGCTATCGAAGGGCTTTTTCTTAACAGCGTGTGAAAAGGTGCCTCGAATAAAGACCAGCGCCCGCTCTCCGTAACCCATTACCGAGTCCAGATACGGCTGTACAAGCGCATCGTGACCCCGCAGCAGCCGGTTTAGGTGTGCTTGCCCGTGGGCTAAGGAGTCATCATCGCCATGGATCAGCAGCACATCGTGTGTTGCTGCACCTCGCGACGGCTTAATCACCATATCTTGAAACCCATATCGCTCGCGGCACTCAACTAAGCTGAACTTCTCGCCGCGACTCGCCCACAGCGTGGGGACGATACGGACGCCAGCCTCCTCCAGATCCAGCAAATATCGCTTATCCGCGTTCCATCGCACCAACTCGGGCGAGTTCCAAATCGTCGTCAGTTGACTAACGCGGTCGAGCCACTTGGCGAAGTCGTCAAAGCGCCGATAGTAGTCCCAAGTCGAGCGCAAAACGCAGCATTTTGTGTCGGACCAGTTCACCGACTCGTCAGACCAAACGGCGACAGCAACAAAAATCCCGCGCCTGACGAGCTCTTCGGCAAGCAGCCTATCGTCGGGATCTAAATGGGGGACGTCGTCGCACGTGACGAGCGTACAATCCGTCATCGAGCAGGTGAAAACAGAGGCGCGAAACGCGTCAACATGCTTCATAGCGTACCATTGACGGCTTCGCGTTGACAGTTAGAATATCAGAAAACAACGTGTCGTAAGTTTGAAAAGGGGGGATAGTTGGAGCGAAATCCGCGGATTCGCAGTCTCGATGCTGTCGATAGTGCGATCCTTCGTGAACTGCAGGAGGATGCACGCAGACCCTTTGCGGAGATTGGCAAGGCCGTGTCACTTTCCGCCACAACCGTAGCCGAGCGGATTCGCCGTTTAGAGCAGGAGGGTGTAATAGAAGGTTACCAGGTGAAGCTCTCCGCAGCGAAGCTAGGCTACCCAGTCACCGCCTTCATTCTAGCGCGACCTAACGGCCCGGACGTGCGCTTCATTAAGGTTGCTCGGGAGCGCCCAGAGATTCTCGCGTGCTACAGGGTCACGGGAGAGTTTTCGTTTATTGCACACGCCGTCGTTCGGGATGTCATTCACCTTGAAGCGCTTCTCAATCACTTGGAGCCAGCTGCAGTACACATCGTAACCCTAGTCGTCCTTTCTACGCCCTTTGATTCCGTACGGATCAATGTTAGATAGATTGGACGGTCTTGCGGCTCTTCGCGCGATTTGCGACGGCTGCGCTCCGTCGTGTGCATTTGCTAGATTACTTAAATTTCGCATTGTTTGTGTATCCGAAGGCAAAGTTACGTTCGAGGCGACTCCGAGCGTTAGGTACAATAACTACACGGCGATCATTCACGGAGGGTTCACGATGGCGTTGCTTGATTCTGCCCTCGGCGCGGCGGTGAAGTCTACTCTACCGGCCGAAGCCACCTATCGGACGATCGATCTTCACGCGCGGTTATTGCGCCCTATCACCGACAAGACGGGAACCGTCACATGCGAAGGGCGCGTCGTCTCGCGCACTCGATCGCTCGCGACTACCGCTGGCGAAGTCGTCGATAGCGGGGGGAGGCTACTGGCGACCGCCACGGCTGCCTGCGTTATTCGCGCGAACTTGCGAACCCTGAGGTCGCAAGGATACGAGATGCTAGTATAGGCGGCGAGCTACGGCACCTTCGGGGCTCAGGATAGGGCAAAATAGTAGCCGTGATGCGTGCGGCAGTTCGGATTGAAGATCGCCTCGCATGCAGGGCACTGGGCTGAGCTTTTGAGGTACTCCGCGATCGTGAGCTCCGAGCCGCACGCGCCGCAAAGGACGGCAGGCTCTGCTTGCTCTTCAGGGGGCCAGGACTCAAGCGGGTGATCGGTGAGAGCATCGTGGCAATCCTTACACGCAAAGTACGTGCGGCAGCATTTCATCTTTATCGCGATGATGTCGAGTCGCGAATGGTAGTGTGCACAACGAGTTTGTGTATCGACCCGGATCCCGCGCACTTCTGGTAGAGTCATCTCGGGTACTAGTATGTTCTTCGGTTGCGGCAATCCGCTGCAAGCAGCCGAATGCGCCTCGCGGTTCTCGCCCGAGGCTCCGAAACGCTCTTAACGAGATTCCGCCACGCTCGGGACGAGAGCCCTAGATCGCGGGCTATGCCTTCTTGCGGAAACTGCGCAAGGTATTCGATATCCTCTGCGAGCTCGTCGCGTTCGTATTCGACCGGCTGCTCGGGGGTTAGCGTAGTGCCCTCGTCGCCTGCGAGCCGATCGACCTCCTTACCGATCCGGATTAGGCGCTTAGATTGGAGCGGCAGTCGATACAAGAGCCCGACGGTATCCGGCCCCGCGGGATTGCCATTGCGATCCGCAGCCTTCGCTTCGGGATGCCGCGCGTAGTCGCGCACGTACTCGCTCAGCCGCATGACGGGGACCGTACCGGCCATGCTACTGCAGCTCCAGTCCAATCGAATCGGATCGCCGGTATGGTAATCGACCCATTGCAGGCGCCTAGATTTCTGCAAGTCCTTTTCAAAGGGTGCGATGGGCAACGGCTCATTGGGACCGGTTACGGCGGGCGCAACCGATTGCACAAATCCGTACGGTTTAATGCGGTAATCGTACGATCGCGTTTTATTGTGAGGATTGAGCCGACTCAGGATCGCCGGCGCGCTGATTGGGAACTTACGCCGCATCGGCACGTTGAAATCAACCAACGGCTTCGCCCGATGCCGCTGCCGCGGATTCACGTCCAAATGGTTGAGGAGAATCGAAAGCCAAATCCGCCGTGCCAGCTTGGGCGTCGTTTCGTTTCGCGAACGACCGATGATTGCGCCTAAGGCACTTTCCGAGGCTTTGACGATCTCAATGCGGCTGCCGGACCGCCATCGGTACAGCACGTACCGCTTGGCCGAAACGGCGAAGCAGCGCAGGTCGTTAACGCCGGGATATTCGACTCTGAGCAAATGCGGAACGACGGCGCGTTCGTACGGGTTCAGGGCATCAAACGCGGTGATGATCGCATCGATGTTGCGCTCGGCTAGGCACGGGATTCCATCGGAGTTAGGTTGCCCGCAATTGATCGCGAGACTGTCGGTGTCACAGAAGCTAAACGAACCGCCCCGATCGGTCACCTCGCGTTCGAGCATCGCGAGCATCAATCGCGCGCCGCCCGTGATCAGGCTTGCAAGAATCGGATTGGCGAAGGCTCCTGGCCGCTCGTAGTGGACCTTGGGTGCCTCGAAGGTGATATCCGCATACACGTCACCCACGATCGGATCGTCGCTTTTGGGCGGTTTGACGTTGACCTCAGCATGAATGCCGTAGGCGCCGCTATTCGCCATCTCTTTGAGCCCCAGCGCCAGGGCTGCGAGATCGTCATCGCTCTTGGATCGGTCCTTAGCAATCTGCTTTTGCTCCACGATGGTCTTGAAGATCGGACGATTCGACCAGAGTTCGACCGCGTTGCGGAACTTGGTCGATCGCGGCCGACGGCGGCCTTCCGGCACGAAGCGAATTGCGCGGCGGATCTTCGGCGCCCGCTCACGCAACAGTACGGCCGCGATTACGTCTGCTAACGTGTGCCAGCGCGGCTCCGGCGTCTTCAGCGGCGTAACGGCGATCGTAAACGGCTCAGCCTCGCGTTTGCCGTTACGTCCGATCGGCCGATCTTTTACGTCCTTACGAAAGCGAACCGGCAACGTTGCTCCGTTGGGCTCGACCAGCACGAAGCAGTTGAACCTGCGCCACAGCTTCGGATCGTAAAGGGCGGACGTAGAGCCGTCGCGTGCGAGCTGCTGCACCTGGCGCCTGATCTCGGCGGTAACCCACTTCGCTCGAATCCGAGGGGCGACGAGCAGCTTCTGGAGCTCCTGTAAGCAAAAGATCGTCGGGTACATCGACGTAAAGTCCAGCACACGCACCGGCCCGTCGCATTTGCGCACCCGCACGTCGGCACGGCCGCCAAAGTATGCTGCCATCGCGATGCCTAAGTATGTGCGTGAAAACCCCGGCTGCTTGACGAGCAGCGGCCTAATGCCCAGCAACCGCAGGTACTGCTTGGCGATGCTCGCGCTGGAATAGAGCTCGCCCATGTAGCGCCCGTGCTTGGGCTTGTGCAGCTCGTTCTCGAACGTTGCAAAGGGGTGCAGCACGTACTCAGCACGCAGCGCCTTGTAGAGCGCCCAGGTTGCACGCACGTCCTGCCGCCCGTAGCACAGGCTACGGCGGTCGATCGCGCCCAGCTCCGGCGCCTGCATCTTGCGGGTGTAGGTACGAAATGCATCGCCGGCGCTGCGCAGGCTGTGGCGCTGGCCGGTGAAGGCCGCTGCCGTAGCGCTCAGGTCGCAGAACCGCCCGGTAAAGAAGGGCTTCTCCCACTTCGTGAGCTTGCGCTTGGGGACAAAGCCGATGAGCGCAGCGCGCGCCGAGAGCGACTCGATGCGCAGGTCGTGCCAGCGCAGGCGGCGCGAGAGCACGATCCCGAACTTGCGGCGATTTTCGCCACGGCAGATGCGCGCGTGCACGGCGATCCGTGCGAGGTCAAAGGGCAGATTGAAGCCGACGCAGAGCGTGCCTTCCACGTAAACCTCCGGATAGAAGACCTCTTCCACAAATCGCTCGCGGCTGTAGATCGGCACCCGACAACGTGTCGAGTATTCAGTTAGTGTCGTCATCTGCGCGTAATCGAGGATGTCGGCGACGATCAGGCCTTCGCGGATCAGCCGGTCGTGCTCGTAGACCCGAAAGAAGCCGAAGAGCAGCCGCTGCGCAGCGTCGGTCGTGGTTTCGGTATCGAAGACCAGCACCCGATCGCCGTAGTGCTCCGGGCGCCACCCTAGCTTTGCTCGGCGTTTCGCAGTGGGTCGACGAGGCGTGCCGTCCTCGCGTCGTGCTTCGACCCAGCCGCGGATCGCCGTCGTCACGGCAAGGAATGCCCGTTGCGCGCCTTTTGAAGGGGTGAGGAGAGGGTGAGGGCGTGGTCCCGGTGTCTTGGGCTTGGTGAGTGCTGCGGAAGCCTTGCTGGGACCGCGCTTCGGCCACGCCAGGCGTTGTTGCCGTTTCATCGCGGTACCGGCGCCGGAATCGCGCGATCGTAGCCCGGTCCGAGCAGCTGCTCGAAGTGCGCGTCGGCCGAGACGTTCCACGCTGCCCACGCTAGGAGCAGCACGGACGCAGTGCCCAGGAAGATGCAACGTGCCGTCTCGCCATTTACGCCGTCCCACGCTGCGAACATTGCGAGCATCGCACCCAGGCCGAACTCGAACGCTGCCTGCAGCAGCAGCGCCGAGCGGTTGGCATCGCGCAGCCGCAGCACCGCAGCAGCGCCGTGCTCGGCCATGTACGACTTGAGTGCGTGGTGATTTGCACAGAGCGGCTGCATGCGGTCGCTGTTGGCAGCTCCCGCGAGGTGATCGCGCTCCAGCATCCGCAGGACTGCCAGCCCACACACGACGCACGCTGGCTGCGGGTAGCCGTCGGCTGCAAACTGCCGTAGCTTACGTGCTGCGGCAGCTGCAGAGAGCTCCTTACGCTCGGCGCGGCAGTTGGCGCACAGGATCAGCGAGCGGCGCCCCTGCGGGATGCGGCAGAGCACGCGGCGGTCGTCGTTCCCGCATTTGGCGCATTTCGGGGCATCGCTGCCCAGGCGCAACAGCTTCTTGGTATCGCTCATGTGCTGGCACCTCGCGCGTAAATGTCCACGAAATGCGCGGCCCCGGCCCGGATGTGGCGATCGAGCGTGCGCGGATCGGTGCCGAACGTGTAGACCTTGCCGCCGCTGCGGATCGTTTTGCCCTCGAACTGCTTGAGCTCGGAAGCGTCGCGCGTCAGCACGTAGGCGCGGATCGCGTTGTTATGGTCGGCGATGAGGGAGGCCTTGCGCGAGCTGGTTGTTTGCACGACCTGCTCGCCGTGGGTCGTAAACACCCGCATTCTGCGCGGCAGCCGATCGCTGGCAGTGACGTAGACTCGCCCCGATCGCTCCTGTAATGCGCTCCCTGCGTACTTGCGCATCGTCTGTAGCGTTGTGCCGCTCTTTCGTGCAGCCTTGGTGGGCGACTGTTTGTCGCGCCTCGCAAGTGCGAGAGCATCGAGCACGCGATAGTAGGCATCTTGCTTCGTGCCGGTCAGGGCTTCGAGGAAACGCCGCGTGATCGTGACCGGCTTGCCGCGGGCTCCGGGAGATCGCACCTTGGACTTTCGAACCTTGGCCATGTCGTCGACACCTCAAGTCTTGGCGAGTGAACCGGCAAAGTCGCCGGATGCTGACGCCGGGGATTAGGCTAAGGTGCAGCAGACTTCTTGACAGTAAATCGCGGAATAGATGGCCGGTTTCGCGAACTTCCTATATATGGAAAATGAGTCGGTCGAGATACCCTTGATCCCGAGAGCAGAGGTGTTTGCCGAAGCGGAGCGGCGCGGATTGGATCCGCGCGATGACCGCTACGACCGCTTTCGTGCCGCGGGCCTCATCACCGAGCTTGCGTGGATCAAAGGCACGAATCAGCGCGGCTTTACGATCTATCAGGCAAACCGATTTCTCGATCTTCTAACGCTGTGCAAAAAGCTCGGTACCAAGCGACCGCGTGCGGCGGCGTTGGCATTTTGGTTGTGCTGGTATGGAGCGACTGATATACCGCCTGAACCCGTTTGTGCGCATATCGAGCGATGCGTTTGCACGTACTTGCGTTTTCTAAGGCGGCAATACGATCGCCGGCGCGTGCCGATGCGGTCGCACGGCGATGATGAACGCTGGCGCAAAGCCGGAATGCCGTGGGTAAAGCCGTTCATCAAAGAGTGGTTGCTGTCGTTTATCGACAACGGCATCATGCTCGACCTTCTATCGACCGTTGTCGGCTTGGTATTGAGAGCGCTGTTCTCCAAGACTTCGTTTGAAGTAATCGCCCCGGTTCTAAAGCGCCTAGCCTACCTCGTAGGAATCAAAGAGATTAGGAGTGATATCGTTCGAAAAGGCTGGGACGTCATTCAAGAGGCTCTGCAGCTGATCAACACAGATGAAGGCCGGAATCCCTTACTCGTCGCCGTTCGTGAGTTGAAGGCACATGAACCAGCCGAAATCATTGAGCTCGTTCATGATATGCACCGAGCGCTCAACGTTATGGGCCATGTCTTTCCCGTGTATCAGATACGGAATGCGCCCGAAGTTGCCGATCCGAAGAACGACACGTCGAAAACTCTCGCTCGGCTCCTTGCACCAGCTATGACGGCGGTTCTTGTACTGACTCGCGATGAGCCGCACGCGATCGAGATGCGGGAAAACATGCGCCGCGGTAACTTCGATCCGGTGGCGCAGGAGTTCTATCAGCTCAGAGTCATGCGCGATTCGATCTTTACACATATCCGCGAGGCACAGAAACGATGAACGAGCGAATCTTGGTACTTGAGGGTTACGACGCGCGCATGTACGTAGAGCGCGGCCACCTAGTCACGCGCGATGGGTTCGCGAACGAGGGGAAGATCCGCGAGACCCGATTTCCGCGCGGGCGCTGCTCGGTCGAGCGGATCGTGATTCGCGCACCGGGCGGGACGGTCTCCATGGATGCGATCGACTGGTGCGCCCGCATGGGGATTGCGGTCTCCTTCGTGGCGTCCGACAGTACCCTGCTCAACTGCCTCGTCCCGGACGCGCCGCACGACGGGCCGGTGAAACGGGCGCAGGCAGTCTCCGCGGTTACGGACGACGCCGTGACCTTGGCGCGGTATCTGCTGGGAAAGAAACTGGACTCGCAGATTTCCGCGATCGAGTGCGACTTTCCACGGCTCGGTATCGTGAACAACTCAGGGAAATCCACGGCAACCTCGGAAATCCACGCATGCAAAGCGGCGCTGATGGGGACTACAACGCTTGTGGACTTCCTCGCGCTGGAAGGACGAGCAGCGCAAATCTATTGGGAACTACTGGTCGAGACGCCTCTCCCCTGGCGACCGTGGGCTCTCAAGCGGATACCAGCGCATTGGGCGGCGATTAGTCCGCGAACAAGCGGACGGCGCGAACGAGTGCGCGATGCGACCGATCCGTTCAACGCGATCCTGAACTATTGCTATACGCTCCTGGAGGTCGAGACGCGGATCGCCTGCGAGGCGACTGGTCTCGATCCCGATCTGGGCTTGCTGCACACCGACGATCGACTAAGGGAATCTTTTATTTACGATCTGCTCGAACCGCTGAGATCGAAGGCCGACGTTTGGGCGCTGGAACTGCTGCACAAAGAGAAGCTGCACCCTGCGATGTTCCACGAACTGAGCGACGGCGTCGTGCGACTCGATCCCGATCTGACGGTACTCCTCGCTTCGGCGCTGATGCCCCGTTTCCGCAAAGCGGCGCTGGAGATCGCGAACGACTACGCCAAAGAGCTGCGTCGGATCGCCGTGCCGCGGCGGCTCGTTCGCGAGGCGCCGAAGCCGATCGCAGAGCGCCGCGAAACGTGGGAGCGGGCCGTGTGCGGGTACTGTAAAGAGCCGCTGCCGCGGAAGGGGCTGAAATTCTGTGGACGACCTTGCTATCTGCGTTATAGCGTCGAGGTGGCGAGGCCAATCGAGAAGGCGAACGCACGGCTTGCGGAGATGCGTGCGGCGGGCCTTGATCCAGGACATGGTGGAGAAGCAGCGAGAAAGCGGGGTGCGGCGCTGGCACAGAACAATCGCCTACGAATAGCAGGTCGCGGCGCTAGCAAACGACAGGTCGGCTAGGAACATACGCAAGAATGGCAGATCTGCTTAGTCAACTCAACGCAGAACTAGGTCCGTACGCTAATATCGCGGCCGTTGTGGGCGCGGTGTTTAGCATAGGATCCTTTGGCGCGGTGATTCTAGTTCGTAGAGTTGTTAGGGCCGCCGTAAAGAAACAGAATACTGTACTTACAACCCTGAGGGCTTCTAGCGAATGCCGCCAATTACTTGTTGTGCTGTCCGGTCTTCGGATGTCCGCTCTCGCGTCGGATTGGAACGCGGTACTAATCCGGTCTTACGACGCGCGGCGATCTGCCACAGAACTATCGCTCCTTACGGAAGGCATGGCTTCTCAATCCGGGGTTGCAGCCGGCGTCATCGCGCAGCTACGCATATTGGAGCGCACAGCGACGGCAGCTGTAAAAACGGGCGTATCCCCGGACCTACTACGACTAGTGCGCATAATATCGAATCAAGAGGACGCGATTCAGACAATATCAAGCTTTCTGGAAAGGATTTTGAGGGAACAAAATGCACAGTGAACGACCGAAAGAGCGCCAGACGCGTTTCGTCGCAAAGTTGCTGACCTCCGACCTTTTGAGCTGGGAAGAAACGGCCGATACGGATGCTTTCCAGGCGAAATTAGATAAGTTTGTCGTCCAAGTTGCTCGGCGATTTGAGAACTTTGATAACGAACCATACTACGGAGTGCTGCTATTTAATAGCAGCGGCAGGCTCTTAGAGGAAATCTACCCCGGGCAACTAGATTCGGCGCTATTTCAGGAGTTAACTGGGCTCTCAAAGGATTCCGGCTTAGAATCGTTGTTCGAACGAGCGCGCCGTGATGCGCTTAATGTTGATGCGGCTTTGGATGAGGCAACAAAAGATTTGGATCGCTACCGTTTTTGAGGCAGGAGAGGCGTCGCTAGACCACCAGGAGCGCAGGATGAAGCACTTGAAGAGCACAATAGCTTCCATGAAAAATCGTGTTGATGAGCCGTTTTGCTCTGAGCTGGATCTTGTAGCGTGTCTCGAACGGCATGTCTTTAGTCTTTTTCCGGCGGTGCACGCGATTCTACGCGAAGTGCCCACTAGCGATGGTGTAGCCGACCTAGTCGTTGGGAAGTCAATATCGCGATCTAGGATCAGGCGCCTACGGACCCATTTCCGCCACGACTGCTTCAGCAAGAGTTGTCGAATAGCGATCCCAAAGCATAGGGTAAGGATGGAAGACGTGTTTTCCGAAGTGATCGCGATAGAAGCGAAGCTTTACGATTGGTCTAGGGGGCTATATCAAGCCAGTAGATATCGCCAATTCGCCCATCGATGCTATCTTGCGCTCGGATCTACAGGCGTCAAAGGCGCCCTAAGGCATCGCCGTGCGTTCGAAGAGGCAAACGTAGGCCTCATTGTCGTAGAGCGCGATCGATCACGTGTTTTGATTTCCTCGAGCGCGTTGCAACCCTACGCAGCAGATTCTGCCGGACTTATTAGTGCCCAAGCAGTACTTCGCGGACCACGCCTTATTCGTCATCGTCGCTTGATAGAAGCTCCTCGACCCAGGCCTTCCACTGCGCTAGGTGCGTGAAGGTCCCGGCGGCAACAGCAGCCCGCCCAATGTCATCAGCGATTTGCTCTGCGTGTTCGATCCAATTCAAAATTAGCGCGGATCGCTGGCCTACGTCGCCCGCCTCGTCTAACGTCGCGTTGAGCGTCGTCATGCAAGCGTTGTAGTGCACCGGAGCGTAACGCGCGGCATTTACTAGTTCTGCGTTACCTAACAGTACAGTGCACGATCCACAGTCGCACTCAAAGAATTCCTCAAAACCCTCGTTTACTAAACGCTGAACGAGCGGCCTTGGTATATCCGTCATCAGTGCGGGTGAGAAGAGATAGGGGGTAGGTGCCCTGATTTGCTCAGGTGGCGCTACGTAATCTTCGGCGAGCCTATTATGGAGCGGCTGCCGCTCGCTTTGAAAATACGACGAGGAAAACGCGTCAAGCCCCGTTGCAGCGCAGAGTAGCAGCCCCTCGATATTGCACCGCGCCAGCAACGAATATTTCTCAGCTTCGTCCATTGCATCGAACAGCACTTTAAGTACGGACAGCGTAGCAGGATTTCGGAGAGGTCGCTTTGGCGAACTGTTCAGATTTAAATCAAAATAAAAGTTGTTTGGTGGGTTAGGCGTCGTCAGCCGGTTCGCGAGTTGCTCCAAGTCATTGGGAGAAAGAAGGATGTCGGAATCCAGCATAACCCCGCAAAAGACGTGCTTGTCGGTGCGGTCTTCGACATATAGCGCTGAAAGAATACTGATGTCGAGGAGCGGGTCCGTTACGGATGCTGCCGCGTAGTAAGGCGCGAGCACTTCAGTTGCACCAAGTGCATCTTGTGCAATCAAAAAATGGTCCGCGATCCGTCTTCCAGTCGCGGTGAGTTCCACAGCTCGACCGTCAGCATCTAGCGTAGCGAGGTCGAGCGCCGAAAGCTCCCCAAAGGGTGATAAGATATGCTGCACTTTCGGAGCGCGTGTGCTTGCTGGAAACGTCAATCTGAAAGTCTGCGGGTTAATTAGAATCTCGAAGTCGGAGGCGACATCGTCTGGATCAGGAGGGTAGACTATGTTGTAGCACGCTCCTCTGAGCCCAGCATCGATACTGTTTTGTACAAAAGCCTTTCGGCCTTCCAAGTGAGCATAGAACATTTGACTAGCCTTACCTTATTTTCCTCAGTGCGTCTAGCAGAATGCTGGGCGAGTTTATGCGACGATACGGACGCGCCTGAAGCATTTCCCCTACTATTCTTCGGAGCACTTTAATAGGGTGCTCCTGCGGTTTCGCTGTTCGCAGTGCGTTGTAGACCTCTTGTTCCGTCATATTTTGGTCGCATCGGAACGGGTGGGACCCTTGGCCCGCAGCCGCTTCAAACAGAATCACACCAAGCGAGAAAATGTCGGCCCGGATATCGACATGCGCCGCGCCTCCGAATTGTTCAGGAGCGGCGTATAGTGCAGTTCCGACGAAAGCGTTGCTTGCGGTAAGCCTGACGGCGCCGCGCCGTTTTGCCAGTCCGAGATCGACAATGACGGTGCGCCCGCCGACTTCGATTAGGATATTCGCCGGCTTCAAATCGCGGTGGACGACGCCCGCCACCTGGAGTGCAACGAGTCCTTGAGTCACTTGTTTGGCGAGATTAAGCAGGTCACGTTTTTTGAGCTTCGCAGTTCGAAGCCGTGCTTCAAGCGTCTGTCCATCGACAAATTCAGTTCGGAAGTATGGGCGCTGTTGGCCGCCGATATCTATATTTCCCTCATCGACAAAGGCGACGACGTTGCGGGATGTAATGCGCCTCAAGCTATCGATCTCGCGCGCACTGCGTCCGAGATCGAAATTCGGTCTGAAAAGTTTGAGCGCAGTTGTCCCCGCAGCGGCATCGACACGAAACGTGACTCCAAACGATCCTTCACCAACCACGGCAACACTCGTAGCGGTGAAAGCAGCACGGATCGCATCGATTTCATTGCTGTACATTGCTCGAAGCAACATGTAGGTTTTCCGAAGGTCTGCTGACGACCTCTTGACGTTTGCGTTGCGCAGCCGCCAACGCAGTCGGACCGGAAGTTCGGGCCACTTATGCGGTAAAGGCTATCCGGCTGATTTTTCTACTCGGCGGAAGGCCCGCGTGTAGGCCTGAACGCACGCTCAGCCTTGGTCCTAACGTCATCGCAGCAGAGATCGCGCAAAACAAATGAGGTATTCGTGCCGGCTTGTTCCACTAACACGACTGTGGGCGCAGCGCCGTGGATCTCGCAACGTACGTCGACAAGACGAGCCGTTACCCAGCCAATCAGTTGCTCCGCAACCATTCTGTGAAAGTTGTTCTGCATGGCGCGCAGGAACTCGTCACGAGAGACCTCGCGACCGGCCACCTCATACTTGAGTGAAGCGTTCATCATTAGCGGTTGGTTCGGTGCCCAGAATGGCGCTTGCCTGCGACTGCGGAAGAAGCCGGGCTTGCCTCGAATGCCCGGAACCGGAAGTTTGGAAGCCCTTCTGTAGTATCCCATGGGGTTCGCGGACGCACTCTCACGCGCCGGCGTGCGCTATCTCGCGGCCAGTCCGGAGACGATGCTCGCGCCAGGCGTCCCGAGCCACGTCGCGCACGCGATTGCAGAGCACGAAAACGATCCCGATGCGATGGCCAAGGCGGTCGTTGGCGACGTGATGCGCACGAAGTACGACGCCGGCGATATGGGCGGCTTCGGTCCGGCCGCGGCCTTCGACGTGCTCGACCTCGGTCCCCAGAAAGTGCGGCAAGCGGAAATCTCGATCAAACGGCTCAACGACGACGTTGCCGGCGAGGCCTCGGCGCCGAGCGTCCGCAGCGCGGTGCGCGAAGATGCCCGGTCGATCGACGGCATGGTGCGATTTCCCGGCAGCCAC
The DNA here is from genome assembly GCA_036732685.1 of Candidatus Cybelea sp. Lineage (GTDB taxonomy): Bacteria > Vulcanimicrobiota > Vulcanimicrobiia > Vulcanimicrobiales > Vulcanimicrobiaceae > Cybelea. Next base: position 90,845 of record DAINBY010000002.1, read on the forward strand.
GGTCTGCCGTGGCACGCAGACCGTCCCGCGATCGCATTCTACGATGCGCTCGCGAGCGACGGCCGTCTCGACGAGCGGCTGCGCGGCGACGCTCGTCAGGCGAGCGCGGACGTGCATAACCTCGTTCTCGCACATCGTGAGAGCGACGACTTCGAACCATTCGGCGGTGCGGATTATTCCGATGCGGTCGGGCCGACGGTGCACCTTCCCACCGCGCGGCGCGAGATCGATCCGTGGGCCTCGTCAGGGGTCACCGAAACCGACAACGAATTCTACAAAAAGGTCGATGAAGCTGCGATGACGGGCGTGCTTGCGTAGCCTCGCACGCCGACGTTTAAAGGCGCAACGCCACGCCTGACGGATAGATCGGCCGGTTGATGATGCGCTCGAGCGTCGTCGCCGGCGCGGTAAGCGCGATCTCGGCGAAACGCGCGAAAGCCTCGCGCGTCGCCTCGCCTTCCGCATACCGTTCGTTGCTTTCCATCTCGACGCGTCCGCGCACGGGCAAAAGCCGGATATAGCGTCCGTCGTCGTCCTCGCCGACCTCGACGAGCTCGGAATCGACAAAGATCCGCAGCGCGGCGCTTACCGTGCGATCGCGAACGCGATCGATGTCCAGCGTTCCGGCGATATCCGCATCGCCGCCGCGTACGATCGCATCGCGTGCCAGCCCGCGTAGGCCGCGGTAGAGCTCGCGCAGCAACGGCAACGGCGGCGCATCTAAGTCGATGAGAAATTCGTTGAGCCCGCGATCCTTCTTCCCATAGAGCAAGTGGATGCGCGCGGAAGCGCCATCGCGACCGGCTCTTCCCGCCTGCTGGTTGAACTCGCCGAAGTCGAAGTTGAGATGGTAGAGCACCACGTTGGAGACGTCGGGCAGGTCGATCCCCTCACCGAATGCGGACGTTGCGACGATCACGCGCAAGCCGCCTTCGCGAAAGAGCCGCTCGACCGCAAGCCGGTCGCCGTTGGGCATCTTCGCGTGGTAGAACATCACCTCGTCGCCGAGCTCGCGGCGCAGCCGCCGCGCGACGCTGGTCGCCTCGGATCGCGAGTTGCAGTAGACGATTCCTTTCTGGTCGACGCCTTCCGATTTACCGGTGAAGACCTCGACCAAATATCCGTGCTTGTCCCGCCGTTCGCGCGCGTCGACGACCTGGAGATTTTCGCGCACCGTCGGATCGATCACCCAGGCAGCGATGCGCAGCTCTTCGACGATGCGGCGGAAGGTCTCGTCGCCTGCGGTCGCGGTAAGCGCAAGCACTTGCGGGTCGCCGAGGCTCGCGATCGTCGAACTCAGGCGCGCGTAGGCCGGACGGTGGCGCGATTCTTGGAGGTGGTGCGCCTCGTCGATTACGGCGAAGGCGGGCGTACTGCGTCCGCCCAGCGCGTCGCGATGAAACTCGAGAAACTCGGGCGTCGCGAGCACCAGATCCCATGCGCCGTCGCGCAAGGCAGCGAAGAGCTCCTCGCGTTCCTCGTTGTCGATCGAACCATTCGCGCGAAAGCAGCGCAGCCCGAGCGGATCGAGCGTACGGCGAAGCGCTTCGTACTGATCGTTGGCGAGCGCGCGCAGCGGATAGACGACGAGCGTCTTACCGGCGCCGGCGAACGCGCGCAATGCCGCCGAATACTGAAAGCAGAACGATTTTCCGCGCCCCGTCCCTAGCACGGCGAGCGTGTTCTTACCGGCGGCGAGCCGCTCGAGCACGGCATGCTGCGCCTCGTGCGGCTGCGACGTTCCGATCAGCGCGCCGCGGACGCGTTCGGCGACGTCGTCGGCGTCGATGCCGCGATCGGAAGGCGCCTCCCCGCGAGCGCGCGACGAGAGCTCCGTGCCGCCCTCGCGTTCGACGAAAATATTGACGCCGCGATGTTTTTCATCCGATCCCGATGCCGTCGAGCGGCCGGTGAGCGACGCAATACGCGCTACGTACCGTGCGCCTGCGTCGATCAGCGGCGCAATATGCGCGGCCAATCGTTTGTTGAAGAATCCGAGTTGAAGGTTGCCGTAGTGAACGGCGATCGCGTTGCCGTCGTAGGGATTTTGGGGTTGACGGTGGAGCTCGAGCGGCGCGCCGGCGTGCAGGCCGGCGATGAGATCTTGGCGGCCCTCGAACGATACGCCCGCGATCTTCGTATGGAAGTGCGGCGCATCGCCGATCGTGGAGTATGGATCGCGCAGATACTCGTCGCCCTTGGCAAAGATGCGTTCGACCAATGCGCTCGAGGTAGACTCAGGTGCGCTGGCTACGCCGTCGACCGCGCCGGCTACCTCACCTAGCTCTGAGCTCGTCGAAGCGCCGAACGCGCGCAACGCCGCCTCGAAGGCGGCTTCGGAAGGCGTCGGCGGCGGGAGCTCTTTAGTGCGCGGGGCCTTCTTCGCGACGATCAGCCTGCCCTGAGCCTGTCGAAGGGAGGTCGTCGAGGTTGAGCGCGATCTCTTCGTGGCCTTGCTCAATCGCCGCATCGTGCAATCCCGCTTGCTGCGCGTCGAGCGGGTCGATCACCTCTTCGCCCGTGTACGGTTGCGCTGCGTTCGTTTCTTCGCCCGTGTAGGGCTCTTCGACGGCGACGCCGCTCACCGCATCGGTGCGCCTCTTGCGATAGCGCGAGGGTGCGACCGGCACGGTCGTGCGGGACGACTTCGCTTTCTGCCGGCGCTCGCGCCGTGCCGCCACGATATCCTCGCGCGCGATGCCGCTGCGGCTCTGCAGTGCCACCGAGTCGGCGCGCGACCGCGCCGTGACCGTACGATCCTGCGCGAGTCCCGCGTGGCGCCGTTTGCTGGCCGCTTCAAGCTGGCGTTTGCGGAAGCCGAGGACGAGCGGAGCCGAGTAGAAGATCGAGTGGTAACCGCCCGAGCAGATGCCGACGAGCAGTGCGAAGGCAAAGTTCTTCAGGCTCGCACCGCCCAGCGCGAGCAGCGCCACCAGCGTAATCACGACCGTCGCCAGCGTGTTGAACGAGCGCGTCATCGTCTGTTTGATCGACTCGTTGACGATCGTCGCGTACGGCGCGCCCGCCATCAGCTTGGTGTTCTCGCGGATTCGGTCGAGGATGACGATCGTATCCATAACCGAGTAGCCGATGACGGTCAAGACTGCGGCCAAGAAGGCGTCGTCGGCGCGCCGGTCGGCGAGCGCATAGATGCCGATCATCATCGCCGCGTCGCGGATGAGCGCGATGACGGTCACCAAACCAAAGATATAGTTCCAGCCGAACCGGAAGGCGATGTAGAGGAACTGGATGCCCAGCGCGATGACGAGCGCCCAGAGCGCCTTCGTGAGATACTCTCGGCCGAGCGACGGACCGACCGAGGTAATCTGCGACGCCGCCCGATCGACCGGCGCGACGGTGTTGAGCGCGTTCCAGACCGGCGTCGAGTTATTCGCATACGCCGTCTGCGTTTGAATGATGAAGCCCTTGCCGTCGGTGCCGGCAGTCGTGACCGATTCCTCGCTCATACCCAGCCCCGCCAACGCCTGCTTTACTTTGTCGGCGGTCGTGGCTCGGGTAAACTGCACCGAGATGTCGGTGCCGCCGGTGAACGAGAGACCGAGCCGCAGCATGCGGTTGGCGTGGAAGCCATCGCCCCCCGCGAAGCCGTGGTAGATCATCGACCCGAAGCCGAGCGCGATGACGAGGTACGAGATCGTCGAGACGATCCTGAACCATCCAACGATATTCCAGTTGAGACGGCGGAAGAGCATCGCTTACGCTCCCGCCCCCGACCCGGCGGTCTTGGCGAAGATGCCGATCTCGGAACGCTTGACGCCGTAAAGCTCGGGCGTCGTCAGAACCTCGTTGTCGACGAGCGTGTCAACGAAGAATCGCGTGATGAAGACGGCGGTAAAAAGCGAGACCACGGTTCCCCAGAAGAGCGTGAAGGCGAAGCCCTTGACCGTTCCGGTGCCGAGCATGTAGAGCACGCCGGCACCGACGATCGTCGTAAAGTGGCTATCGAAGACGGCCGAGAAGGCGCGCTGGAATCCGACCCGCACCGCGGCGCGCATCGTCTTGCCGTTCCAGAGCTCCTCTTTGATGCGCTCGAAGATCAGGACGTTCGCGTCAACGGCCATGCCGATCGAGAGTACGAAGCCGGCGATGCCAGGCAGCGTCAGCGTCGCGTGTGAGAGGGCGAGAATCGCCATCATCACGAGCACGTAGATCGCGAGCGCCAGGTCGGCGAGAAGTCCGGGCAAGCGGTAGACGAGGATCATGAAGATCAAGACGAGACCGAGTCCGAGCGCCGCCGCGCGCATCGACTGAATCAAGTCGAGCTTGCCGAGCGTCGGGCCGATCGTCTCCTTCTCGATGACGCTGATGCTGACCGGAAGGGCGCCGGCGTTGAGCTCGTTGGCGAGCGTGACGGTCTCCTCTTCCGTGAACGTTCCGGTGATCTGGCCGTTATCGTAGATCGGACTTTGAATGATCGGCGCCGAGAGATAGCGGTGGTCGAGGAAGATGCCCAGCGGCTTCTGGAGATTGGCCGACGTGAGCTTGCCGAACCGCGCGGGATCCTTGGTTTGGAAGAGAATGTCGGGGCGGCCGGACTGGTCGTAGCTCGCCTGCGCAGCCTTTAAATCTTTGCCGGAGTAGACCACGTTGCCGCTCTTCTCGTAGGCGGTCTTCGAAACGTAGAGCTCCGCGGCGGCCTTCTCTTTCGGCGAGACGTTGGGCTGCAGCAGCACCGCATTCGCGGCGTCGGCCTTCTGCATCACGTCGAAGGGCACGATCTTATAATCGAGCACGGCGGCCTGCTTGAGCAGCTTCTCCGCTTCGTCGGGATCCTTGACGGCCGGCAGCTCGACGAGGATGCGGTCGGTCCCGACGTTGCTGATCGATGGCTCGGCGACGCCGAGACCGTTGATGCGCCGGTCGATGACTTCGCGCGTTTGCGCTTGAACCTCGGACGTAACGCGCGGCACCTCGGCGGTCGGGGAGAGCTGAAGCAAGAGCCGTGCTCCGCCCTGAAGGTCGAGGCCGAGATGAATGGTCTTCTGGACCGGCCAGACGGCCCAGATCGAGATCGCGCAAACAGCGACGATGACTAGCGCCTTGAACGGCGCCTTCAGATTATTCCAGTTCATTGGAGCCGGTGGAGCTTAGCCTTCGGCGGGCGCCGGGCCTGCCGCGGGGCGCCACAAGCGCCGTCCGATTGCCAAGAGCCCGGCGACCCCCGCCGCGGCGACGGCGCTCCAGACCGCGCCCTGCTGCGGACGGCCATAGACGAAGGCGCCCGTGGCGAAGAGCGCGCCGTAGACGGAGGCCAACCCGAGCACCCACCCGGCGAGCGCAAGCGTCAGCGAGTCGGGCGAAGCGCCGAGCCCGGACTCGCGCCGAATCTTCTCCCACCCCGGACCGGCCGGGCGCACCCGAGCGTAGAACTCTGCCAGCACGCTGCGCTCGACCGGCGGCGTGCAAAACGTGACCGCGACCCAGACGACGGTCGTAACCGCGATGGTCGTGAGGAGCACGACGGTCGTGTCGGCGGTGTGACCGAGCTTCGCTGCGACGAAGAACGCGAACGCAACGACGAACGACGAGAGCATCGCGCTCACCTCGCTCCAGGCATTGATCCGCCACCAGAACCAGCGAAGCAAATAGATCAATCCCGTTCCCGCGCCGATTGAGAGCAAGAGATTGAAGGAGTTTTTTGCGTTGTCGAGCGCGAGCGTGAAGAGCACGCCGAGGATCATGAGCAGCACGGTGACGAGTCGACCCGCGAAGACCAGCTCGCGCTGCGTCGACTCCGGTCGGATGAAGCGCTGGTAGAAATCGTGGACGAGATACGACGTGCCCCAATTGAGATGCGTCTCGATCGTCGAGCGGTAGGCCGCGAAGATCCCGGCGACCATGAAGCCCGCGAAACCGGCCGGCAGAAAGACGAGCATGGCAGGGTAGGCGATGTCGTTACCGATCAGACTGGGGGCGACGCCCGGAAAGCGCAGTTGGATATCGTGCAATGACGGATAGACGATCGTGGAGGCGAGTGCGACCACGATCCACGGCCAGGGGCGCAGCGCGTAGTGCATCACCTGAAAGGCGAAGGTGCCGAAGAGCGCGTCGGATTCGGTTTTGGCGGCGAGCATTCGCTGCGCGACGTAGCTGCCGCCGCCGGGTTCGGCGCCCGGATACCAAACCGACCACCAAACCACGGTCAGCGGAATCACGAAGATCGCCAGCGACGTCTGCCAGTCTTTGAAGTTCGGCAGCAGCGCGAGCGTTCCGGGGCCGGCGTGAGCGAAGTGCGCGACGAGACCGTGAAGACCGCCGACGCCGGGCGCGTGGATCGCGAAGTAGGCGGCGGCGAACGCCGAGCTCATCGTGATGCAGAACTGGATCATGTCGGTGACCATCACGCCCCAGAGCCCCGCAGTCGCCGCGAAGACGATCGGCACCGCGACCGAGATCGCGAGCGTCTCGAAGCGGGGCCAACCGAAGAGAATGCCGGCGATTTTCACCAGCGCGAGATTGACCGTTGCGATGATCCAGCAGTTGAAGAACAGCCCAAGGTAGATCGCGCGAAAGCCGCGCACGAACGAGGCGGCGCGCCCCGCGTAGCGCAGTTCGTAGAATTCGAGATCGGTGAGCACGCGCGAACGGCGCCAAAGGCGCGCATAAAAGAAGACGGTCGCCATGCCGGTGAGCAGGAACGACCACCAGACCCAGTTCTCGGCGACCCCGCCGTCGCGCACGAGATTGGTGACGAGGTTCGGGGTGTCGGTCGAAAAGGTGGTGGCGACGAGCGAGATGCCGATCAGCCACCACGGCGCGGCCCGGCCTGCCGCAAAAAATTCGGTGATGTTCTTGCCGGCGCGGCGCGCCAGCACGAGCGCCGGCACGAAGGTCACGCCTAAGGAGACGACGACGATGACCCAGTCGAGCGTCGTTAAGTGCATGAGGCGAGCGCGTTCGGTTCCTCTAACGTGATGACCTCGGCGGGCAAAATTACGATCTCATTGGGCAGCTCGCCGTAGGCATAAACGTTCACGCGAACGCTCGAACGCAGCAAGAAATCCGCAAGGACCGGCCGGAGCGCGGACGTGCAGAGAACTGCGGCGCGATCGCGTGGCATGGTCGCACCGTACGATTCGATTCGGGCTCGCAGGGCGAGCGCCGTCCCGGGCTCCAGTCCGTCGGTTCCCTGACCGCGCCACGCCGCCGCGAGCCGTCGCTCGAACGATGCGTCGAAGATGAGCGGCTCCAGCTGTACAACGGCACGGCGTCGCAGGAGGTCCGGTACGATCGCACGCCGTGCCGCTTCGGCAAGTTCCTGCGGATCGTCGCTCCGTGCTTCGAGCATCGCCTCGAGAACCGTAATCGGATCGCGCGGCCACGCGCCCTCGCGCAGCAGCAGGCTGAAGGCTCGGTGCAGCGCTCCGAAAGGGAGCGCGTCGCCGCCAACCTCCTTGACCAAGGCGGGAACCGTCGCGCGCAAATGCTCGAGCACGGATTGCAGCTCTTGCCGCCCGACGAGTTCCGCGGCGTGGGCGCGCGAGATCTCCGCCAGGTGCGATCCGAGCACCGAGATCGGGTCGAAGACGAGCGCACCGGCGTTGACGGCTCGTTCGCGCGCGGGCGGATCGATCCACGCCGCAGGCAATCCGTAGACCGGTTCGCGCTCGATGCGAGCGCTGAAGTGAGCGAGCACGGCTTCATCGGCGACCGCGAGCACCCGATCGAGGTCGAGCCGGCCCGAACCCACCAAACGATCCCGTACGCGGATTCCGTACGTTCTTGGATCGCGGGCGAGGTCGTCCCGCAAGCGCACGCCGGGAAGCACCACGCCGATGTCCGCGGCGAGCGCCCTTCGAACTTCCCCGACGCGATCGAGCAATGCATCGGCAAGCGGCTGGGCCAGAAGCTGCGCGAGATCCGCGCCGATCTCGATCGCGATCGCATCGACGCCGACGAGCCCGAGAGCGAGCTCGGGACGGCGCATCGCGTGCCGTTTCGCGCGCTCGCGGTCGTCGATCGATTCGAGCTCCTGCTGCCGGTGACGGCGCTGCGCCGCATGCGCGACGGCGAACGCGCCGGCACCGAGCACGACGAAGAGCGGTCGAGGCAAGGCCGGAACGAGCGCCAACGCGAGCAGCAGCGCGCCCGCACTGCGCAACGCGTCCGGTCGTGCGAGGAGCTGCGTGGCGAGGTCCGCGCCGAGCGCGCCGTCGGATGCGACGCGCGTGACCATCATGCCCATAGCGGTGGAGATGAGAAAAGCCGGGAGCGTCGTCACGAGCGCGTTGCCGATCGAGAGCAGGGCGAACGTGTTGAGCGCGTCGAGAGGTGAAAGCCCGTGATAGGCGACCCCGACGACGACCCCACCGCACAGGTTGAGCGCTACGATGACGAGCGCGGCGATTGCGTCGCCCTTCACAAACTTTCCGGCGCCGTCCATCGCACCGTAGAAGTCGGCTTCGCGCTGAACTGCCTCGCGCTTGCGTCTCGCGCCTTCGCCGTCGAGAACCCCCGCATGAACGTCCGCGTCGATCGCCATCTGCTTTCCCGGCATCGCGTCGAGCGTAAACCGCGCCGCGACTTCGGCGACGCGTTGCGAGCCGCTCGCGATGACGACGAACTGAATGGTTACCAAAATCGAGAAGACGATGAGTCCGACCACTAAGTTCCCATGGACCACGAACGCTCCGAAGGCGGGAATGATCGCACCGACGGCGCCGGGCTGCGCACCTGCGCTGAGGATGAGGCGCGTTGCCGAGACGTCGAGTGAGAGACGGAAGAGCGTCGCGACGAGCAGCGCCGGCGCGAAGGCGGAGAACTCCAGCGGATCTTCGACGGTGACCGAGAGCAGCAGGACGAGGGACGAGCCGAAGATGTTGACGCCCAAGAGAACGTCGAGCAGCCACGGCGGCAGCGGAACGATCAGGATTCCGACGATCGCTAACAAGAGCGCGGCAAACGCATAGACGGCGCGTTTCTTTGCGCTCACGACGCGAGCTCGCTGGTGCGCAGCAAGGCGGCAACGACTTCGGCGACGGCGACGTAGTGTGCGTGAGGAATCGGCTCGCCGGCGCGGCCGTCGCGAAAGAGCGCGCGCGCAAGCGCGACGTTCTCCACGATCGGAATGCCGAGGTGTGCTGCAACCGCGCGCACTTGGATCGCGGCAGCATCGGCCGCTCGTACGAGCACGCGCGGCACGTCAATTTCAGGAGGACGATACTCCAACGCGACCGCGACGTGCTGCGGATTGGCGACGACGAAGGCCGCGTCTTTGAGTCGCCGCCTCCCGCTGCGTAACAGAGCTCGGTGCAGCCCCCGCCGGCGTCCGCGCGCGGTCGCGTCGCCCTCCTCCTCTTTCGATTCCCGTTTGCGCTCTTCGAAACTCATGCGCAGCTTGCGCAGCCATGCTCTTCGCGCCGCGCCGTGCTCGGCAATCGCGAAGCAGAATCCGACCGTGCAGGCGGCGACCGCAACTTCCCGTGCCGCCATCCCCGCCGCCGCCGCAACGTGGCTTAGCCCCGATGCCTGCAGCGACGCTGTGGCGCTCCAGGCGACGAAGGGCACCATCGCCATGCCCGCGCATCCAAACGCAAGTGCGGCCCACAACGAATGCGCCAGGGTTTCGCGCGAAATTATGCGCTTGATCCCTTCGACCGGGTTTAACCGTTCGAGCCGCAACGCGATCGAAGCCGCGGTAAGGCCGCCATTTTGCGACAGGCTGCCAAGCACTCCGGCACACGCTGCAGCGCCAACCGGTACGAGCGCCGCGGCCACGATCGCCGCGCCCGCCGGTGTGACGCGTCCGGAAATTCCCGCAACGATCGCACCGCGCGCCGCCGCACTCACCGATGGGACGACGGCTGCAACGCTTAATGCTGCAGCGGCAAACGATAAGTTTGCCGCAACCTCGCTCGAACGCGCTACGTTTCCCTCGCGGCGTGCCTTGGCGATTCGATGGGCGGTCGCCTCGAAGGGCTTCTCGGAAGCGTCGCTCATGGAACGTCGAGCAGCGGCGCGGGCAATCGCTGCGCGACGACCGGCACCGCGATTGTCGTCGCGACGAGCGCGGCGGCGAATGCCAGCGGAAAAGCGAGCGTGAAACTGCCGAAGCGCGGAATCACCCGCGAAAGCGCTCCGAGTGCGATCTGAACCACGAAGGCCAGCGCGACCGCGGGTGCGGCCAGCTGCAGGGCCACGAGCACGATCGTCGATGCGAAAGCCGCGGCAAACGCGGTCCAACCGTTCGGGTGCAGGGCGCCGGCGACCGGGATTCGCTCGAAACTATCGCTGAATCCGAGAAGCACCGCGCGATAGGCACCGGTCAAAAAGAAACCGCCGGTGAACGCGAGCGACCAGACGCGGCCGAAACCGCTCGGGGCAACGAGCTGCAGGCTCGGCGCGATAGCTTTCACGCCGACGTAATCGTCGACGACGCGGCCACCTGCGTAGGCTCCGTCGTAAACCAACGACGCCGTCATACCGATCGCGGCACCGAGCAGAAACTCGACAATCAGCGCCAGCGCGAGCGTCATGCCGTCGAGTGGGTGCGGCGTTCGTGCGACCCCGGAGGAGACGGCGGCAGCGAATGCGATCGCGAAACCGGCTCGTAATGGGCCGGGTACGCTCGGATGAGAGAGACCCGGCGCTCGAAACGTAAACCCCGCGCAGCGCGCAAAGACGAGCAGCCCGGTCACCATCCGGCGTCGATCGTGGGGATGGCGGCGACCGCGCGATCGAAGAGCGCTCCAAGTAAGTGCATTGCGGTTGGCCCGAAGATCGCGACCATCACTCCGACCGCGAGGATCTTGGGCAACAGCGTTAGCGTCTGCTCCTGCACCTGCGTCGCTGCCTGCACTACCGCAATCGCCGTGCCCACGAGCGCCGCGACACCCAACATTGGGAGTGCGATTGTCGCGGTCGTAATCAACGCATCGTGCAGCAATCCGTCGAGGACGTCCACGCCTCAACGGTAGCGGCGAACGGTTTCCCGGACCTTACCGGTTTGTTATTGCATTCGATTGCTCGAAGCCGGGACGCCACGCGCTTGCGGCTAAGAGCGAGGATACGATCGCTCTCGTTGCCGGCGAGCGATTGAGCGTGTAAAAGTGAATTCCGGGTGCGCCGCCTTGCAGCAAACCCAGGACCTGCATCGAGGCGTAGGCGACGCCCAGATCTTCGACCGCCTTATCGTCCCCCTTTCGCGACTCCATCTCGACGCGAAGCTTTGGCGGAATGCTCGCGCCGCAGACGGCGACGAATCGCTGGATCTGCGCGAAGTTGGTAATCGGCATTAATCCCGGAAGAATCGGCAGGTCGATGCCTGCGCGTCGTGCGCGGCGCTCGAATTCGAAAAAGTGCGCGTTGTCGAAAAAGAGTTGCGAGACGAGAAAGTCGGCACCCGCATCGACCTTTTGCTTGAGGTGGGCCGTGTCGTCCTCGATCGATTCGGCTTCGGGATGCTTTTCGGGATAACACGCCGCTCCGATGCAGAAGTCGTAGTTGCGACGCAGCATCGCGACAAGCTCGCTTGCATACGCGAAGCCCCCCGGGGTCGGCTCGAACGGCGCACCCGGCGGCGGGTCGCCGCGTAGCGCCAAGACGTTTTCAATCCCGGCGCGTGCTAAATCGTCGAAGAGTGCGCGCAGCTCGGCTCTGTTGGCGCCGATGCAAGTGGCGTGCGCCACCACCGTTAGGCCGATCTGCTGCTGGATCTCTTTTGCAAGCGCAACCGTGCGCGCTCGCGTCGACCCCCCGGCGCCATACGTGATCGATACGAACGCCGGACGCAGGGCGTGGAGCGCCGCTATCGTCCGAAGGAGGCGGCGCGATCCTTCGTCGTCCCTCGGTGGGAAGAACTCGAACGAAAAGAACGGGCGTTGCGTCGCGAGTGCCTCGCTGATGCGCATGAGCGCACTCCTTATCGGAAGCTCGCGGCAACGCCTCCGCAGAGCAGCGCCCAGCCGTCGACCATGACGAAGAGCAGCAGCTTCACCGGGAGCGATACGACCGGCGGACTGAGCATCATCATTCCGAGTCCCATCAGCATCGCCGCGACTGCCAAGTCAATCGCCACGAACGGCAGGTAGAGGGCGAAACCGATTGCAAAGCCGCTGCGAAGTTCGCCGACGACGAAGGCAGGCACCAGTACGGTGATCGGCGCGCGGACCACCGGTTCGGACGGCCGGCGGGCGACGCGCTCGAAGATCGCGACGTCGGCGGCGCGCGTCTGGCGAAGCATAAACGAGCGTAACGGAGCGATTGCTCGGGTCAGCGCCTGCGAGGGCGGGATCGCGCCCCGAGCGTAGGGACCGAGCGCGTCGTGTTCGATTCTTTGTGCCGTCGGTGCCATCACGACCATCGTCAGCACCAGCGCGAGCCCGGTCAGGACCGCGTTGGGGGGCAGTGCGGAGGCGCCGATCGCCGAGCGCACTAGCGAGAGCACCACGACGATGCGCACGAACGACGTGCACATGACGAGCAGCAGCGGTACGAGCGAGAGCATCGTGAGGGTGACGAGCAGATCCAGCGGTACCGTCGCATGCCGGACAGTGACGAAGGGGTCTACGGGCATGAAGCGTTCGTTAGGGCGGCAGCAACTCGGTGATCCGCAAGCCGAAACTCTCGTCGACGGCGACGATCTCGCCGCGCGCGATCGGCCGTTCGTTTACGAGCAAATCGACCGGATGCGCGACCGGACGATCGAGCTCCACGATCGACCCCGTACCGAGCTTGAGGACCTCGGCGATCGACATCTTGCAGGCACCGAGTTCGACGGTGAGGTGCAGCGGTACGTGCATGAGTAAGCCGATATTCTCGGCCGGTTCCGAAGGTTTCGCCTCGCCCGCCACTCCGGTTCTCAGACTGCGCTACGAACCGCGTCGACGCGCATCGCGTAGCGCCCGTTACGCACGCCGCTGCCACCGTGCGCGAGGCGCTGCCCCTGCGCGGCCAACGTGCACCGCTGCAGGGCCGCGGGTTCGATCGGCAACGTTGCGCCGACGGCGAGGCGAGCGACGGTCGCGGCTTTCGCGCTTCCGAGGTCGAGCGTTGCAAGCGCGTCGAGCTCGATACCGGCAAGGTGGGCGACTCCGAGGGGGCCTCTTGCCTCCGGCGAGGGATCTCGCGAGAGCGCGACGCCGATTCTCGCGATGAGCGGCTCCTCGATCGAAAGCTCGAAATAGGTGACGAATCCGCCGAGCGCCGAGACGCGCTCGACTGCGTGTTCTTCGCGGGTTCCGCAGACTGCGGCAAAATTTGCCGCAACGGCACCGACCATCCGGTCCAAAACGTCGCATTCGATCGGCGAGAGCGCGCGCTGCGTTGGGGCGGGCGCAGATTCACCGAAGAGCGCGGCCGAGAGCGCGCTCGCATCCGCACGTCGCAGCACGATCGCGGCATCGCCGGCGTTGCCGGCTACGCGATAGAGCCGCGCCTCACGGAGAATTGCCTGCCAGGCTTGCGGCGCGGGTATCGAGGGTGCGAAGAGCCGCAGCGTCACGGGGAGAGCGAGCAGCGAACTCAACGTTTCCCTCACGCCGTTGGCCACGACGCACGCGGCGCTGATGGGCAGCGACGAGCGCGATTCGAATCGCGCTTCTTTTAGGCGTCTGCCTGAGACTCCAAGTCCGGGCGGCGGCGGCGATGATGAGAAACCAAGCGATTTCATTTCAGAAGATCCATCGCCGTCTTACAGAGGTGAGCTTTGGCGGCCTCCGCGGCTTGAAGAGCATCGAACGTTAAGTACGCTTCCTTGAGACGGAGGAGGCTTTCGTCGATGTCGATTCGACTGCGCTCGCGGCGCATCGGGACGAGCGCCCCAAAATCTCCGTCGCTCGCTCGACCGTTTTGGACGATGACACCCGGAGGTGCAACAAAGTGACTGCCGTCGGTCGACTCGAGGCGCGTCCCTGCAGGAAATCGCGCGAGCGCAATGAGCCCCGCAACGATTCGCTGCACCCCGCTCACCGCGCTACGCGGATCGACGATTTCGCGACGGTAAACGAAGCTGCCGTCGCGTTCGACCGCGGCATCGCGAACGCGGCCGAGGGCTTCGTCGACCGGATCGACTGCGAGCGCTGATAGCGTGCCGTCCGCACGCGCGCCGAGAATTGGGTGCCCACTCCCGTCGACGAGCCTACCGCCGCGCAACTCCAGCGTACCGTCCCGCGTGTACGACTCTCGGCCGCCGTCGTCGACCGTTACGAAATAGGCGCCGTCCGGCGCGACGACGGCGAGCGGATCGAGCGTAAAATCGGAGACCGTCGCAGCCGCGGCGACGTCGTCGTGGACCGGAAGCGCGCCCGGCGTATAGGCACGGCGAACGTCGGCGGCTCGTTCCGCGATTCGGTCTAAGGCCGTGCTCAGACTTGGGTTCAGAAACATTCACCTGCTCCGATCGCGCAGCAGTCGATGCCGACGCCGCGGGTCGCGAGCGCAATCCGTGCTTGCAAGAGCGCCAGCGCAACGACCGCACGCAGTTCGGGGCGACAGATCGCAAGCAACGTCGTTCGCCCGCCGGTCGTCTGTAAAACGACGTGGACGCGCGCACGCCCGCGGCCCAACGAAAACGTCGCTCGCTTCGGCTTGGTGCGGGGGCCGGAGAACGTGCGCTCGATGCGCTCGGCGAGACGCGTTCGCGGCGCGGCCTGGCGCATCGTGGGCGTGCCCTCGCGATCGCCGTCGGCAACCCGAGACGTCCTCCAGATGACGCGCGACCCCGCCGCTTCCGTACTCCGACGGCGCGTCGCTGCCGGCTCGATCCTGCGCGCAGCACCGCATATCGCGGCGTTCTCGCGATAGCGCGCCGGAGCGAGCGCCCTTGGTGAAACGTGCGGCACGAGCCGCAGCGCGGAGTACCATGCCTGTGAGAGGGCTCGGCGATCGATCGCAGCGAGCGGCGCGGCCAAGATGCTGACGTCGAGCTGATTCGTCATCATGGCACGATCATCGCAGCGGTAGATGAGCGGCCGCTCATCGCGACGTTGCCGAGTTGAGAACGTCTCCATCGGAACCTTCCAGCAGTGCGGCAATCTGCCAGAGCTTGGCGAGCGTTTCACCGGCGGCCGTCGCAACGCGGCGTTGCCGAAGGAATGCCTCGATGCGGCCTTCGGCGGCGATCGCGGCCTTCTCCGATCGGCGATGCGGCGCGATGCCTAACGCGCGTGCATCCTCGACTCGGTCGAGCGTCGCAATCGCTCGCCGCACATGCATTGCCGCTGCGACGTGGCGCTCGCCGGCGACTGCTTCCATCGTGCGGCTCGCGCTTGCCGGAACGTCAACGGCCGGGAACCGCCCCGCTTCGGCAAGGCGTGACGACAGGGCGATGTGTCCGTCGAGCAGCGAGCGGGCCGCCTCGCTCACCGGATCACGATCGTCACCGTCGTGAATCACCGTGGCGATCAAGGTAATCGAGCCCTCTCGCGTCGCGCCGGCGACCTCGACCAAACGGGCCATCTCGGCAAAGACGCTCGGCGGATACCCGCCGCGTCCGGCACTCTCACCCGCCGCGATGCCGATCTCGCGTAACGCCGCCGCGTATCGCGCCAAACTGTCGAGAATGAGTAGTACGTGCAATCCTCGTTCGCGCAGCGCGCCGGCGTGCGCGAAGGCGACGTGAGCGGCACGGACGCGCTCGTCTGCAGTACGATCGCTCGTGGCGCAGACGACCGTAGTGCGATCGTCGCACCGTTCGATCCATAGTTGTGCTTCCCGGCCGCGCTCGCCGACAAGCGCGACGACGACCGCATCGGCGGCACAACCGGCGACGATGCATTCGATCAACGTCGTCTTTCCCGCGCCGGGCGCTCCGAATATTCCGACGCGCGCGCCGCGACCGATTGTGAGCAAGCCGTCGACGACGCATATTCCGGTCCACAACGCATTCAAGACCGGCGCGCGCTCGCTCGGCGCGGGCGATCGTAGATCGATGGCGACAACCCGCCCGCGCAGGATCTCGCCACCGTCGAGCGGCAGGCCGCGCGCGTCGACGGAACGCCCGAATGCGCACGTACCCAGGGCAAGCCGTTCCGGCGCGCCCAGGCTCACGCGCCGAGCAAAGCCTCGAGCCGGGCGGCGAGTGTTAGATCGATCGTTCCGCTTCGTAGATGGAGGATAACGTCGCCGGGCTCCAACGCACGATCGGCGATCGTTTCGAACTCCAAGCCCTCGAGTGCGGCGAGGTCGCTCGGATGCGCCCGTATTGCCAGCACGCTTTCGCTCTCGAACCGGTGGAGCGCCGCGCCCGCGATCGCTCGGAGGTCGGCTGGAGCGAGACGCAGTTCGCGAGCGAGCACCTCGCGCGCCACGACCGGCACGAGCTCTGCCACGGTGGCGTCGAGTGCATCACTCAGAGCGGCGTGGAAGCGTCGTGCAGCTCGGAGCGCTTCGTCTTGATCGCCGGAGAGAGAGGCCGGGATCGTTGCCGCGATTGGTTCGGGCGGCGGCACGGCGTCGATCGCGGGATCGGATGGAATTGGCCGGAAGAACTCCCCAAGGGAAACGAAGACGTTAGACACCGCGGCGCAAAAGCTCGTCCGGGTTCGCGAGCAGCGGGGAATGGCGGCGCTGCATGCGGTTCACAATCGCTTCGCGCTCGTGCGGAGGGTAGAGCTCTAGGACTGCCGTTGCAGTTGCTGCGGGCAATGCGCTGATGATCGCCGCCGCAGCATGCGGAGGTTCTTGCTCGAGCAGACTGCGCACTCGCGCCGGCGGAAAGCCGGCCGCGGTCTTCGTCGCGCGTTCGACGATGCCGCGTTCGACGAGCCTGTGGGCGAGTGCCGCGGCAGCCGGCACTCCGGCTTTGACGGCCGCGACGAGTCCGATAGCCAAAACGAGCGCCGGCAAGATCGGCACGATCGCGCCGTAGAGCAACCACCAATGGCTTGCACGTGCGAGCGATTCCCGGCGAAAATCGACGGCCTCCACCGCAAGCGTATCGCCGCGCGCAGCCTCGTAGCCAAGCGTGGCGGCAGAAAGCGCGCGCACCTTCGTCACGTCTAACCCGCGGGCTCGATCGACGAAGACGGCGCAAGAGAGACGCTTGAGCGTGCCTGCGGGGAGCAGCGCTAGCGACTCGTGGGTCTCGTTTCCGCGATCGTCGGCCTCTTCAATCCGCCGGTAGCGTTTGCCGTTGCCGTCGTAACTCTCGGTTCGTCGCGTTCCGGCGACCGGCGCGCCTGCCGGTACGCGGCTCACGTCGCGCTGAGATCTGCGCGCCGCATCGTACTCCGCCCGAACGCGGACGATCGATACTCCTTCACCGAACGCCGCATCGAGCGCGGATTGCAGGGAGCGCTGAAGATCCGTTCCATCGTCGTTCGCCGTAGGACTCTCGTCGAGCGCGAGGCCGCGATCGTCAAGAATCGTGACGCCTCCGCGCTCGAGTTGGGGAACGCTCGCTGCGACAAAGGAACGTATCCCCGCGATCGTTTGACGCGAGAGCGGCCCTCCCGCACGAAGGTGCAGCCGCACCGAAGCGCTCGCATCGTGACCGGACTCGTCGGCGAACTCCGCCGATTTTGCGGGCGCAACGATGACTCGGGCGTCGTCGATGCCTTCGATTCCGCGAAGTCCGGCTTCAATATCGCCCGCGAGTCCGTCCCGGGTCTGAGCCTCGATGACGGCTTGTGGCGTCAGTACGCCGATGCTCGCGAGGGCCTCTCCGGTGCTCGAAAGGTGCACGTGAGGAACGCCGGCGAGCGAGAGGCGGAGCAAGAGATCGCTGCGGCGCCGCGAGTCGACGACGACGTTGTCGCCGGTTGGCGTAAAGGGTACGTTCCATGCCGCGAGCCGTTCTTCGACCTCGGACCGCTGCTCGGGATAGAGCGGCGACGCGAAGAGCGCAGCCCGCGGCGGGTGCCCGGCAATCGCGGCTGCGACCGCGCAGACTAGCAGGAGCGCGAATGCTCCACTCGCCGCCGTCCGCACGCCCTTCGGCAGCGTATTCCACCGTCTTAGGAGCGGCACGACGCCGTTCACCGCGCGGTGCCTAAACTTGCATGTTCAGGATGGATTGCACGGTCTGCACGATTCGCTGCGCGGTGGACGTGGCGACCGAGAGTGCGACGTCGGCTTGCGCACGCTCGTAGACCGCGGCTTGGAGCGAGCCTCGGCCGTAGGCGAAGTCGTCTTCGGCGCGGGTCGCTCCGGTCAGCACGTTGCCGAACACATCGAGAGCTCGAGCGAATCCGGATGCGTCGGCGACGCTCTCAAGCGGCGCTACATCGGGGACGATCGGCTCGACTCTCATAGCCGCTCCAAATCGATCGTCTTCTCCGCTAGCCGCTTACCGACGTCGAAGACCGAAGCATCCGATTCGTAAGCGCGCGAGGCATTCATCACGGCGATCATCTCGGTAAGGATGTCGACGTTTCTGCCGGGTTCGCTGCGCGTTCCGGCAAACTCGACGCGGGCGTCGCCATCGCTTTCGGCGACGCGAAAGACCGGAATCATTCGCGGATACTCGCCGTCGGGACCGGCGGCCTCGGCGGCCGCCACGTTTCGCGCGGCGACGTCGAGCGCGGCGCGCTGTGCGTCCATCCCGGCTGCCGCGGCATCGAGCAGATCGATATTCATTTCGCGACCGCCTTGATCTCTTGAAAGCGGGCCCGTTCGGCAGCGAGCAGGGCTTCGGTAAAGATCGCCGCCAGGGCGGTCTCCGCCATCGCCGCGTCGGCGGATCGTCCGGGGTCCTGCCCAGCGTTTGAGCGTGCGACCGCAGTTTGTGCGTGCTGCAGACGTGCGCGCGCACCGTTGAGGGCATCGCGCAGGGAGTCACCGACGTCGAACATGCGCCGATGCTATCAAGGGCACGTGGCCGCGACGCATACCCAAGATGGACGGGATATAACCTGAGAGCCCGGTGAGGATCGAGTTAGCAGGCGCTAATTGCGGGGTAAGAATCTTGTGAAACCGCGGGCAGGCGCCCTATACCCCGGCGCGGCTACGATATAATGTCTGTGGAAAAGGAGGATCCGTGAAACTCACAAGATCGCTCATCGCAATCATCGCAACCTTTCTTATCGCCGGCGTGCCCCTGGCAGCGCCCGCGCAATTCAGCATAGGCGTCGGATTTACGGTCGGATCGGCCCCGCCGCCGATGCCGTATTACGCGCAGCCGCCTGCGCCGTACCCGAACTACCAATGGACCCCGGGATACTGGGGCTACGGGTCGGCCGGTTACTATTGGGTGCCGGGCACCTGGGTCGCTCCGCCGACCGTCGGCGTCCTCTGGACGCCGGGATATTGGGGCTATAACAACGGCTACTACGGCTGGAACGGCGGGTACTGGGGAGCCAGCGTCGGCTTCTATGGGGGAATCAACTACGGCTACGGGTATCCGGGCAGCGGCTTCTACGGCGGCGCCTGGAACGGCGGCAACTTCGCCTACAACACGGCCGTCACCCGAGTCAACACCACGACGATTCACAACACCTACAACAAGACGGTCATCAACAAAAACGTCTGTAACAACTGCAAGAACGTCAGCTTCAACGGCGGCAAGGGCGGAACGACCGTCAAGCCAACCTCGGGGCAGATCCAGGCTCGACAGAACGGCAGAGCGCCGACGACCGCGCAGAAAGATCAGGCGCGAATCGCCGGTCAGGACCGCAACCAGCTCGCCTCGGTCAACAAGGGGAAACCCTCGCTGACGGCGTCGGACAAACCGTTCAACGACAGTAATAAGCCGAAGAACTTCGCGCCGGTAACGACCGCCGACAAGCAGGCCGCGCAGAAGAACAACACCGCGCAAAACAAACCGCAGAACACGATGCAGAGCAAGCCGGCGAACACCACGCAGAGCAAACCGGCGAATAAGCCGCAGAACAAACCGGCCAACTCGATGCAGAGCAAACCTGCGACGCAGCCGCAGCATCACAGCAAGCCGCCCAGCAACACCATGCAATCGGCAAACGGCGCGCACAAGCAGACCACGACCCATCAGGGCAACATGCAGAGCAAGCCCCCGAGCGGCAAACCGCCGCAGGGCAATAGTCAAAGCAAACCGCCGCAGGGCAACGGTCAAGGCAAACCGCCGCAGGGCAACGGCGGGAAACCGCCGCAGGGCTAGCCCGGTACCGCCTGAGTTAAGCGGGGACTACAAGCGAGTCCCCGCTTTTTTTTATCGCGCGACCGGTAAACGCTGCGCGTCGAGCGGAATACCGAGCATCAAGCGCGTCACCTCGTCGTAGTTCGCGATCCCCGAGGCGATCCGGTTGCTCTTCAGGTAGACGTTATAGGTACGCCAGGTCCAGTGCGCGAGCATCACGTTGATGTGGCGCGCGTCGCGCTTGCGCAGGGCGGCGAAATCTTGCCAAACGAGCGGCACGAACTCGCGATGGGCGTAATGCCTCTTCTGCGGCAGATAGAGAAAGAGTTCGAACCATCCTGAGTACTGCATCGCCGGATCGCCGGAGCGCAAACAGGTGACGATCGCGAGGTAGTTCGCCTCGTCTTCGCGCGCGTACGCGGCATCGTGGCTCCATTCGTGCGCGAGGTCGAACGGGCGCTCGAACCAGAGCAGGTCCGAGGCGAGCGCGACGTTGAGCGTGAGCGGATTGATGAATCCGCTGGTTCCGGTCGCGAGCATGAAGGGGTTGGCGACGGTCGGCTTCGGCTCGCCGACTGAAGGGCTCCAGCGATCGCCGGCACGTTGCACGGCGGGGAGCCACGCTCCGCGCAAGCCGTCGAGATCGAGCGGGGCCGAAGCGCGCGCGTGCGCCGCTGCTGCGAGCGCGTTCATCTGCGCCATCGCTTGCGTGCGCAGCGCCGTTGCATTCTGCGGCGTCACCCGGGATGGGTCGAACTGCATGCGCGCTTCGAGCGGCGCACGGGCGTAGTTCCAGCCCCAGCTCAGCTCGAACCAGATCGCATAGAGGCCCGCGATCGCCAAGCAGTTGAGCAGGAGCACTCCGGCCTCTTGCGCGCGCTTGCGGCGCAAGCGTACGAAGCGAACGATGAGCCAGACGATCGCCACGGCACCGGCGAGCGCGGCCGGGTCGCCGAGCGACCACGGCAACGGATGCGTGATCGAAAAGGCGGTGTGTTCCCAGTTCGGATAGGCACCGTTGACGTAGGCGCGCTCGATCCATGCCGCCCCCGGCTGCCAAAACAAAGCGATCGCGCCCAGCACGATCGCGAGAACTTTCGGAAGGCTCTTTAGCGTTTGCTGTACTGGAATCGCTTACGGGCGCGCTTGCGGCCGTACTTCTTCGATTCCTTTTCGCGCGGATCGCGCGTGAGAAAGCCGTTCTTGCGCAGCGTCTCTTTGAACGAAACGTCGAGTGCGAGCAACGCGCGCGCGATACCATGGCGCACGGCGCCGGCTTGACCGGTCACGCCCCCGCCTTCGGCCTTTACGCGGACGTCGAAACGCGATCCGCTCTGCGTCGCTTCGAGCGGTTGACGAACGATCTGCATGAGCTGCGGTCGCGGAAAATACTCGTCGGCGGGCTTACCGTTTACCGTGATGACGCCTTGACCGAGCGAAAGCTTCACTCGCGCAACCGCGCGCTTTCTGCGCCCGGTGGCTTGTATGACGTCGATCGATTCGTCCAAAACGGCTCCTACGGTACGGTCGAGAGCGGCGCTGGATTCTGCGCCTCGTGGGGATGCGTGGCGCCGGCGTAGACGTTCAAACGCCGCAGCTGCACGTCGCGCATTTTATTGGTGGGCAGCATCCCGCGCACGGCCTTCTCGATGAGGCGTTGCGGATACTTATCGGCGATCTCGCGCGCCGTCTGCACCTTCAAACCGCCGGGATAGTTGCTGTGGCGGTAGTAGAGCTTCTGGTTCCACTTCTTGCCACCAAGTTCGACCTTCTCGGCGTTGAGAACGATCACGTGGTCGCCGTCGTCGATGTGCGGGGTCCAGGTCGGCTTATACTTGCCGGAGAGCGCACGAGCAATTCGAACCGCGAGCGTTCCGAGACGCTCGCCGGCGGCATCGACGACATACCATCGATGCGCCGTCTCAGCAGTGGTTTGCTGGTAGGTGCGCACAACCAACGTATCCTATCGGTAAAGCCCGTGCGGCGTCAAGCGGCCGAATCGTGGCCCGCTTGCCTACTCTCCATGAGCAGCCTGGACCACGCTGGCGAAAGCGCTCGTCGCAGATGTTGACTTTTCTTTACATGGTGTATAGTATTCTTAACTAGCATTATTCCGTTAGCCGCAGGAGGGCGCAAGATGCCATACCGGGAGAAGATCGCATGGTTATCGCTCGTCGCGATGGCCGTCACCTTTGGTCCGTATTTTGCGGTCGCCGCAGCGGGTCCGTTTCAGCACGAGGCATTGCCGAATCTGGGTCAGCTGGGACTCTTTGCGGCCGCGGCGATCGCGCAAATGCTCGTTCTCGGCGCCGGCCACCTCTATCTCAGACGCATGTCGCCCGAGGATGCGCACACGCCGCCCGACGAACGCGACCGCGCGATCATGCACCGCTCGATCAGTTCGGCATATTACGTGCTGATCGCCGGCATGATCGTCGTGGGATGCATCATGCCTTTCAGTTCTAGCGGCTGGGCCATCATCGACGCCGCGCTCGTCACGATCGTCGCGGCGGAGGTCGTCCATTACAGCGTCGTGGTCTTCAGCTACCGCCGTCAAGCATGATCGAAGGCTCGCTCTCCAATCGAATCCGCGCCCTTCGCTTCCACAATGGCGAGATGTCGCAAGCCGAACTTGGAGACCGCATCGGCGTCACCCGGCAGACGATTGCCGCGATCGAAGCCGGGAAATATTCGCCGTCCTTGGAGGCTGCATTCCGGATCGCGCACGTCTTTGACGTTCCGTTGGTGGAAGTATTCCGGTGGGAGACGAGGCCTTAGGCCTGCAAGATCGGGGGTTCGGCGAAGGAGTCGTAGCCGCCGTCATACCAGACGCCCGCCAGGTAGAGTCCCTCCGGCGGTGCGGTCGGCCCGGCCGCCCTCCGGTCGCACGCCGCTAGCACCGCCGGCAGCGAGTCCGCAGCGCGGCGCCCCGCACCGCACTCGACGAGAGTTCCCACGATGGTCCGCACCATGTGACGGAGGAAGCCGTCGGCCCGCACCTCGGCACGAACTAGCTCGCCGCGGGGTTCGATCTCGAGATGGGTGAGGCGGCGCAGCGTCCGATCCTCGGGGCCGGCGGCGGCGAACGAGCGAAAATCGTGCTCACCAACCAGGTGTGCGGCGGCCTCGCGCATCGCGTCGAGGTCGAGCACCGGCGCGATGTAGGCGGCGTAGCGGGCGAGTAAGGCGCTGCGCTGCGGCCGGTTGAGGATCGCGTAGACGTACGTGCGCCCCCGCGCCGAGAAACGGGCCGAGAAGCCCTTCTCAACGCAGACCGCCTCGCGTACCGAGAGATCGGGTGGCAAAAGCCCGCGCAGGGCGACGAGGAGCCGATCGAACGGAAAGCCCGACTCGGTCGAGAGCGAGACAACCTGGCCGGTCGCGTGCACGCCGGCATCGGTCCGGCCGGCGCCCGTGACCTTCACGGACTCGCCGAAAAGCTGCCCGAGCGTGCCTTCCAAGACGCCTGCCACCGTACGCATCTCGGGTTGCCATTGAAAGCCGGAAAACTCGGTGCCGTCGTATTCGACGGTCAGGCGAAGGGTCGTCAGAGTTTCGCCTTGCGCAACTCCGCCGCGGCGCCGGCGTAATCGCGCGCAAAGGCGCGGTCGTGCATCATCACGTACGCCGCGAGCGTTCCGGCCGTCCAACCCGAGGCGATGTCGCTGGGGTAGTGGAGGCCCAAGAGGATCCGGTTCTCGGCGAAGGTCCGCGCTTGCGTGAAGATCGCATCGCGCTTGGCAGGGAGCAACTCGGCGAGTACGATAGCGCTCGCGGCCGCGAAGGCCGCGTGACCGCTTGGATAGGAGCCGCGCGCCTTCTGCGCGCCGTCGGGTCGCGGCCGGCCCCAGTAGCCTTTCGCGTCGTCGATGAGATTCTTGACGTCAGAGCCGATGCGCGCGAAGAAGGCCGCCGTGACGGGCAGCTTCTCCGGTGTGAACCCGGGACCGACGGATGGCTCGTAAAAGAAGACCGTGCGTACCGAGGTCTCCTCCGCTTCGAAGAGCTGCGAGCGGCTGCGCCCGGCCACGGCGGCGGCAACCTGCTCTTCGTCGGAACGCGCCTGCGCCGACGCGACGTCGGGCGGTGGGGGCAGCAGCACCGTTAGGTCGAGCTGTGACGGATGCAGATAGTAGAAGTGCTCCGCCGCGCCGGAGATCGCCGGCACAACCGCGATGGCCGCGAGTGCAAGCAGCAGCGCGCTCCGGCGAAGGATCATCGTTGCACTCAACCGTGCTGTCGCTGAAGCGGGAAGAGCGTAACGTCGCGGATCGAGCGCTGCCCGGTCAACAGCATGATGAGTCGATCGACGCCGATGCCGATGCCGGCCGTGGGTGGCATGCCGTACTCGAGCGCGCGGACGTAATCCCAGTCCGGCTCCGGAATCTCATCGTTGCCGCCCGCCCGTTCGGTGACTTGCGCCATGAAGCGAGCGCGCTGGTCGTCGGGATCGTTGAGCTCGGTGAAGGCGTTCGAAATCTCCATGTGCGCGCAGAAGAGCTCGTACCGGTCGACGATTGCGTCGTCGCCGGCGCGCCGCTTCGCCAGCGGCGAGATCACGACCGGATATCCCGTGACGAAGGTCGGCGCGACGAGATTCGGCTCGACGACGCGCTCGAAGATCTTGTCGAGCGCGTGCCCGTGCGACGGCGACGGCGGCACTTCGAGATCTTCGAGAACGATCTGCACTTCGTAAGGATCCAGGAGGCGCTCGCGCGTGTATTTTCCTTCGCTGAATTGCGCCATCGCCTCGAGATACTCGATCCGCGCGAAGGGACGCGCAAACGAGATCGACCCGTCGCCGTACGTCAGCTCGGTGCCGCCGTCGGTCGCGATCGAAACGAGATGTGCGATCAGTGCTTCGTTAAACTCCATCATATCCGAGACGTCCCAATAGGCCGCGTAGAGCTCGAGCATGGTAAACTCCGGGCTGTGGGTCGTATCGATGCCCTCGTTTCGAAAGATTCGGCCGATCTCGTAGACCCGCTCCAACCCTCCGACGATCAATCGCTTCAAATTCAGCTCGGTCGCAATCCGTAGCTGCATTACCTGATCGAGCGCGTTGCACTCGGTCACGAAGGGACGCGCCGCGGCGCCGCCGGCGACGTGCAGCAGCGTCGGCGTCTCGACTTCGTAAAAGCCGTGGCCGTCGATGAAGCGGCGCATCTCGGCGATCAGGCGGCTACGCATGATCATCGTGTCGAGCACCTCGGGATTGACGATCAGGTCGACGTAGCGCTGGCGATAGCGTTTCTCGACGTCCTGCAAACCGTGCCACTTGTCGGGAAGCGGCATCAGCGCCTTGCCGAGCACCGAGAACGCGCTGACGTGCAGCGTCAACTCGCCCATCTTCGATCGGAACATATACCCGCGGACCCCGACGAAATCGCCGCGATCGATGTCGCCCCAGTCGGCAAAGGCCCCGTCGCCGACTTCCTCTTTGCGCAGGTAGATTTGCAGCTTGCCCGTGCGGTCGGCGAGATCGGCAAAGCTCGTCTTTCCCATCGTGCGCTTTGAGAGAATGCGCCCGGCGAGACTCCATCCTTCCGCGCTTGCATCTTGACCGGGCACGAGGAAACCGTACCGCGCGAGCAGCTCCTGCGTGGTCGCTTCCACCTCGAAACGGCGCGCGGCGAACGGATCGCTCCCCCGCGAACGCAAAGCGGCCAGATTCTCACGTCTGGCCGCTACGAGTGCCGCTTCGGTCTTGCCGAGTTCGTCCAACAGAATCTCTTTACGGCCTACGAGGCCTTCTTTGCGGCCTTCTTCGGCGCGTTGCTCTTGATCGATTCGATCTTATACTTTACGAGACCGCGCGGCGTAGCGACGTCGACGGTCGTTCCCTTTTTATGTCCCATTAGCGCGCTACCGAGCGGAGACTCGTTCGAGATGCGGCGGTTGGGGGGATCGGCCTCCGCGGATCCGACGATCGAAAACTCGTAAGTATCGTTGTTCTTGAGCTCTTTGACCTTGACGACCGCGCCGAGATGCACTTCATCGGCAACGTACTCGGATTCGTCGATCAATCGTGCGTTGCGGACCATCGCTTCGAGTTTGAGGATGCGGCCCTCGATAAAGGCCTGCTCCTGTTTGGCGTCCTCGTACTCCGCGTTTTCGCTCAAGTCGCCATACTCTTTGGCTTGGCGAATGCGGTCGTTGACCTCGCGACGGTGGACGCTCTTGAGCTCGTCGAGCTCCTGCTCCAACTTCGCCAGACCCTCCGCGGTTAGTACGGTCTCTTTTTCGTTCAACTATAGGTCCTCACGGGTCGCTTACGAGGAGAAGCCCCCAAAGCTTTTGACGGCGTTCTCCAACGCTGGCGCGGGTTGTTCTGAGGGGGCGGCTCCAACGCCTTCTCCCTAACCCAACTCCACGACCCGCGGTTTGAGTTCCAGCTCGCGCAGCAAGCGCTCGTAGTCGGCCGGCACGACGTCGCTCCAGGCCTTACCGAGCAGCGCCAGGAGCGCGGCCTCCAAAACGTTGGTTCCGAAGGAGCGTCCCGCGATATCGGGCGTCGTGGTGATCAACAGCTTGACGCTGCGCGCGGCGAGCTCGTCAACGTTGCCTTGCGTCACCGTGTTGGTCAGGACGATCTTGCCGTCGAGCCGGTCGGGCATGAACTGGCGCATGAAGTGAAAATCGCCGGCAATGATTTCGGCCTGCTCGTAGTACTGCGGGTACTTCGGTTCGGGCGGCTTCTCTTGTTTCTTGCCGGTGGGATAGAAGAACTGAAACGGCAGCTTGCAGGCGTCGGGAAGATACTTCTCCGCCATCGCTTCGAACTCGTGAAGATCGCGGACCGGTATGTCCTTGTCGAGTGCAAAGATGAAATCGCCGAAGAGCACGTCGGCACCGGCATCGACGAAGGCCTGCGCCATTCCAAACCGGTCGAGTGCGCTCACCATCAGCACGCGCCGGCCGCGCAGGTCGATTCCGAGCTCCTCTTGCATGAAGCGCACTGCCTTGCGCTCGAGCGTGTTCTTCAGGCCGCTCCCGTCGACGACCGGAGTGATCTTCGCAGACTCGAGCAGGCGTATTCCGTCGCGCAGCGCGTACCGATGGCGTCCTGCATAGAGATAGACGTCGATGCCGCCCAGACCGATCGCGTCGACCTTCCCGTCGAGTTCGCGCACCTTAGCGATTGCGGCATCCAGCTTACCGTCCATGCCGACGCGTGCGATTTCGAACTCCTCGCCGACGAGCGTTACCCGCGCCGCGTGGTCGCGGCTGCTCGAGCCAAGCGAAACCGAAACGACGCGCTTCATCCGTCGACACCGCTCAGGGTAACGTTGGCGGCCGCCGCCTTAGTAGCGGCGATCCTCTCGGGGGTGATCGCGGCGTCGAATGCGCGCATCCCAGCGAGCTCGAAGCCGCAGCGCTCCGCCATCTCTTGGATCTCGATCACCTTCGCCAGCTCGATGCCGCGTCCGAGTGTGTACGGTTCGAGGCGTCCCTCGAGCGCGAGGATCATCGTCTCACCCATGCAGGCCAACGCGGTGCGAGGCGGGAGATTGAGATCGAATTCGGTCCCCGGCTCGCGAACGCGCTCGAAGCGCGGATCTCCCGGTACCGACACATTTCCACCCTCGATCACCAAAACGTCGGGGCGTTGCTGCGCGACGCGCCGGCTGACGTCGTGCGGCAACGACAGCTCGCAGACGACCGCTCCGACGCGAAGATCCTCGGGTTCGATGACGTCTTGCGTCGAGGTCGTAGCGGTAAGAATGAGCTGCGCGCGGCGGACCGCGCTCGAAACGTCGGTGGTGTACTCGCTCGCGCACGGAAGCTGCGTCACAACCGATTCGTGAAACTTCCGCAGGCGCGTCTCGTTGCGCGCAACCAAAATGAGACGCTCCACTTTGGGCGCCATGAGGCGCGCGCACGCGCTGCCGATCGAGCCGGTCGCGCCGATGACGACCGCCGTCGACGAGGCCGGATCGACGCCCATCTCGGCGGCGCCGCGAAAGAGGCTCTGAACTCCCGCGGCGATTGTGAGCGAGTTCCCGGTGGTCACCGGAATCGGCGATCGCGCGTCGATGGTGACGCCGGCATCGCCGACGACCGCGGTAAAGGCGCCGAGACCCGCAACCTGCGCGCCAAGCTCCGCGCCGATCTCGATCGCGCGTACGACGCGGCTATAGACTTCCTCGCGCGGAAACTCGACGAGCTGCTGCGGCAAGAGCGGCGCCGCGACGAACCATCCTTCGGTCTCGCGGCCGTCGGGGGCGCGCACGCCGGTTACGTGGACCGCCGCGTACGACGGCATCCACTCCATGATCTTGCGCAAAATCGCCTCACCCTTCCCTTTTGCGCCCGGTTCGTAGCGCGCGATATCCTCGAACGAGAGCGGGTGAATGATAAAGCAGAACTTGTTCATGCGGAGGCCTCCGACTCGGCTTGGCGTTTGAGTGCCGCGAGCATCATCTCGGCATTCTCGCGTACCTTCTTCTCCAAGGTCGGGCCGATGAGTTCGGCAAGGGTCGGCACGCCGAAATCGTACTCCACTCCGAGCACGACCTCAGTGGCGCCTTCGCTGTGTTCGAAGGTCCAGGCACCTTCGAACTTATCGAGGTCGCCTTCGAGCAGCTGGTAATCGATTCGCAACGCCGCGTCGTCGAAGCGGTCCTCCTCGGTCCATTCGATCGGCGCTTCCTCGACGAGCGTCTTCCATCGCGAGATGACGCCGTTCGTGCGGCGCTCGAGGATCGTCACCTTCTCGACGTCGGGCATGAACTGCGGAAATCGCTCCTGATCCTTGGCGAGCTCGTAAACGCGGCGGGCCGGGGCGTCGATCACGATTCTACACTCAACATAGGGCATTGCGAAGCGATTACAACTCGCCGAACTTCTGGTAGGCCGTTGCGACGCCGGCGCGCAACGCCTCCAGCGCGCGATCGATCTCGACCTCGCTTACGATCAACGGCGGCTCGAGACGAATGACGCGCTGCGCGTTGAGAGTCCAGGCCGCGGTGACGCCATGTTTGAGCATCTCCGGGATGATCCATCCACCGTAGCCCTCGCTGGTCAGTTCGACGCCGACCAACAACCCCAATCCGCGCACCTCGCGCACGACCGCCGGATACTCCGCGGCGATTGCCTTCGCGCCGCACAACAGCTGTTCGCCACGAATCCGGGCGCGCTCGGCCAGTCCATCTTCTTCAAGTACGTCCATTGCCGCGATAGCCGCGGTGCAGGCGATTTCGCTTCCGCCGAAGGTCGAGGTGTGCAACAGCGGCGCTTTCCCGAAGGCACGGTTCCAAACGGAGGGACGCGCAATGAAGGCCCCCACCGGAATGATGCCGCCGGAGAGGCCCTTTGCCAACGTCATCACGTCGGGAACGGCTTCGTCGCGGTTGCAGGCAAAGCGATATCCGCAACGGCCGAGTCCCGTCTGAATCTCATCGGCAATGAAGAGCGCGCCGGTCGCATCGCAGATCCTGCGAACCTCGCGGAGATATCCGGCCGGCGGGACGTGCACGCCTCCTTCGCCCTGCACCGGTTCGACGACAAAGGCGGCGGCATCGTGCAGCGCCGGTTCGAGTGACTCCGTTTCGCCGAACGGAACGCTCGACGAATCGGCGAGCAATGGACGAAAGGGCGTTTGGAAGGTTTCGCGCCCACTGACCGAGAGCGCACCGAGCGTCTTGCCGTGAAAGGCGTCGTGCGTGCCGACTATTTTTGCGCGGCCGGTCGCCGCGCGCGCGAGCTTGATCGCGCCTTCGATTGCCTCGGTTCCGCTGTTGCACCAGAACGAGATCTGCAGATCGCCGGGCGCGAGCTCGGCAAGCCGGCGCGCCGCGCGGCCGAGCAGCACGTTGAACATCGTTTTTCCCGAGAGGGCGATGCGTTCGAGCTGCGCCTTCACCGCTTCGACGACGCGCGGATGCGAGTAGCCGAGGGTGAATACGCCGTAACCGCCGGCGAAGTCGAGATAGGGCTTGCCGGTTTGATCCCAGATCGTGCAACCCCGCGCGCGCACTTCGACCGGCGAACCGGAGAGCTTCATAACGCGAGCGAGCGGCGGATTGACGAACTCCTTGTAGTTTTCGTAGACCTCTGCAGCAAGCGCCTCGGGCGTCGACGCACCGTAGAGATCGGTCCGCTCCTCAATCACGCGGCGACCAGCGCTTCGGATTCCAGGCGTGCAATCGTCTCTTCGATCACGCGCGTTGTCTCGGCAGCCGAATCGATGCGCATGATGCGCTCGCGCAGCGCGGCCGCACCCGGAATGCCTTTGAGGTAGAGCGCGACGTGTTTGCGCATCTGCGGAACGGCGCGCGCTTCGCCGAGCTCGTCGACCATCGTGCGATAGTGTATCAGCGCAAAACGCAGACGCTCGGCGGGCTCGGGAAGCGGACTCGCCGGACGTCCTTCCATCAGGTCGCGGATCTGCGTGATGAGCCACGGATTACCGAGGGTCGCGCGTCCGAGCATGATCGCGTCGACGCCGGTGGAGCGCATTCGCTCGATCGCACGATGCGGATCGTCGAGGTCGCCGTTGCCGATCACCGGAATTTCTACGGCCGTTTTGAGGCGCGCGATGTGCTCCCAATCGGCCTCGCCCCGATAGAATTGCTTCGCCGTGCGCGCGTGGAGCGTCACGGCCTGCACGCCGGCTCGCTGCGCGCGGCGCGCGACGTCGACGTAGACGAGCGAGTCCTCGCTCCAGCCAAGCCGCATCTTCATGGTGACCGGGCAGTCGACCGCGGCGACGACGGCGCGCATAATCTCTTCGCAGCGATCGGGATCGCGCAGACACGCCGAGCCGCCGTTCGTCTTCGTCACCTTTGGTGCCGGGCAGCCGAAGTTGATGTCGACGATGTCGGCGCCGCACTCGCGCACGACCTTTGCCGCTACCGCCATCGTCTTCGGATCGTCGCCCCACAGCTGCGTCGATACCGGCTTCTCGAGGCCGTGCTGGTCGATCATCTCCATCGTCCGGCGGCTGCCGTACTTGAGCGCGTTCGACGAGACGAACTCGGTGACGGTGAGACCAAGACCGAACGGCCGGTAGAGCGCGCGCATGGTGCGATTCGTCACGCCGGACATCGGCGCCAAAATCAGCGGCGGCCAAACCTGGATCGGACCGATCCTCAACGGGGCGAATCCCATACAGCTAGAGTTTACGGTGAAAGAGCTCCAATCCCACCAAGCTGAGGTGGGGGTCGACCGCGTCGATGACGGGCGTCTGCTTGGCGACCACTTCTGCGAGTCCCCCGGTCGCGACGACCTTTGCGTCGACGCCCATTTCGCCACGAATCCGCGCGACGATCGCCTCCGTTTGACCGGTGAAGCCGAAAACGATTCCGCTCTGTAGCGCCTCTACGGTGTTCCGCCCGATCGCGCAGCCCGGCGCTTCGAGCGCAATCTGCGGAAGCTTTGCGGTACGCCCGATCAACGCGTCGACGGAGACGGCGATTCCCGGCGCGATCGCCACGCCCAAGTATTTGCCCTCGCGCGAGATCGCGATGAAGACGGTTGCCGTCCCGAAACTAATGACGATCAGCGGCGCGCCGAAGCGGTCGACTCCGCCGACCGCCGCCGCGACGAGATCGGCGCCGACCTCCGACGGATTCTCGGTGACGACCTCGATCAAACCCTGCGCCTGCGGCGTAAAAAAACGCGGCGCCGTACCGAAAAAACGCACGCATGCCGACTCGAGCACCGGGTCGAGCTGCGGAACGACGCTCGCAATCACGACCGCGTCGATCGCACC
Organism: Candidatus Cybelea sp.; assembly: GCA_036732685.1. Lineage (GTDB taxonomy): Bacteria > Vulcanimicrobiota > Vulcanimicrobiia > Vulcanimicrobiales > Vulcanimicrobiaceae > Cybelea. Next base: position 122,572 of record DAINBY010000002.1, read on the forward strand.
GCGCTCGAGCTCGCTCGTGGCGAAGAGTTGCGTAAAGAATACGCCGTACTCGTCGGGCGTGCGCCGCCGCTCGGTCGTCACTCGCCACGTCTGGCGCAGCTTTCCATCCGAAAAGCAGCCGAGTTTCGTTTCCGTGTTGCCGACGTCGATCGCTAGGAGCATGTCGGGCTTGGCCTTTCGCGGATTCGGTGTCGAATTTTGTTCGAAGACGAGGCGCGAAGAGGGAGCGAAGCCGTAGCTTCGTGACCGATGAGCAACGAAGTATTCGGGCAAAAGGCGGCCCGAAGCCGCGAAAGCGGCCAAGTCCGACAGGCTCCTAGGAGCATGTCATTAACTCTTCGATCGCATCGAGCAGGCGCGCGGCGAGCGCGTCCTTGCGCGCGGTGCCCAGATCGCGGCGGCCGTCTTCGCCCCAGAGCAGCACGAGCGCGTTCTCGCCGGTTCCGAAACCGCGCTCGTCGCGCACGTCGTTGACCGCGATCGCGTCGAGATGCTTGCGACGCAGTTTCTCGCGCGCGTGCGCCTCGTGCTCGTCGGTCTCCGCGGCGAAGCCGACCAAAAAGGTCGAGCTCTTGCGCTCGCCGAGCGCTGCGAGCACGTCGGGGTTCGGCTCGAGTTGCACCGTCAGCTCTTGTGAGTTCTTGCGCAGTTTCGATGCGGACCGTTCGGACGGGCGCCAATCCGCGACGGCCGCCGTCGCAATCGTCAGGTCGGCACCGACGCCATGCTCGAGCGCGGCGCGAAGGAGCTCTTGCGCCGTCGTCACGCGCACGACGGAGACGCCGGCCGGCGGTTCGAGCAGCGTCGGACCGAGAAGCAGCGTTACGTCGGCGCCGCGCAGAGCGGCTTCGCGCGCGAGCGCGATCGCGGTCGCTCCGGTCGAGGCGTTGCTCAAGAAACGGACCGGATCGAACGGCTCGCGCGTCGGTCCACCGGTGATCGCAACGCGCTTGCCGCGCAGCGAGCGCCGGCGCCGCAGGGCGCGCTCGAGTGCCTCGATCAGGCGATCCTCGGCGGCGAGCCGTCCGACGCCGCTCTCGCGCTCCGCGAGAAAACCCCGCTCCGGATCGACCAACTCGAAACCGCGCGCGCGCAGCGCGGCGAGGTTGGCCTGCGTGACGCCCTCTTCGTACATCGCTTCGTTCATTGCGGGCGCGAGAATGCGTGGAATGCGTGCGGCGAGAAGCGCGGTCGTCAGCAGATCGTCGGCGATTCCGGCCGCGAGCTTCGCGATCAGGTTCGCGGTCGCCGGCGCGACCAGCGCGACGTCAGCCTCGCGCACCAGGCGAATGTGCGGGATTCGTTCGGGCGCGTCCCAGAGCGACGTGTAGACGGGTCGCGCGGTCAGCGACGCAAACGTCAACGGCGTGATGAAACGCTCGGCACCGGCGGTCATCACCACGTCGACGATCGCGCCCCGCTGGACGAGCGTGCTCGTCAGCGCCGCGGCTTTATATGCCGCGATGCCGCCGCTCACTCCTAAGAGGATACGTGCGCCGTCCACTAGCGCACCCAAAGGTTATCGATCAAGCGGGTCGTCCCGAAGCGCGCCGCGCCGATGACGAAGGCCGGCGTACGCAGGCGTTCGAGAGCCTCGAACGTCTCGCCGTCGACGACGTCGAGATAATCGAGCGCTGCCGACGGGCTCAAGGCTGCGGTGCCCGCCGCGATTGCGTCCTCTCTGCGCCGGCCGCGCTCGAGCGCGTCGCGCATTGCAAGGAGCGCCCGGTGGAGCGTCGGCGCCTGCGCGCGCTGCTCTGAGTCGAGATAGACGTTGCGGCTCGACATCGCCAAGCCGTCGGGTTCGCGCACGGTCGGCACGATCTCAAGCTGCACGCCGAAGTCGAGATCGGCGATCATGTTGCGAAGAACCACTGCCTGCTGCGCATCCTTCTGTCCGAGAAAAAGCACTCCGGGCCGCACGATGTTGAGCAGCTTCGCGATCACGGTCGCGACACCGCGAAAGTGCCCCGGGCGCACCGCGCCTTCGAAGACGGTCGCGATCGGCCCGGGATCGACGGATGTCGAGAAACCGGGCCGGTACATTGCCGCCGTCTCCGGCGTGAAAAGGATGTCGACGCCTGCGGCGCCCAGCTTTTGGCGATCCGCTTCCGGGTAGCGTGGGTAGCGAGCGAGATCCTCGGTTGGGCCAAACTGAAGCGGATTGACGAAGATCGATACCGCGACGCAGGCCGATTGCCGGCGCGCGTGCGCGACGAGCTCGAGATGCCCATCGTGGAGCGCGCCCATCGTGGGCACGAACCCGAGCGGGCGCGGCGACGCGGCGAAGAGCACGCGCGCACGCGCAACGTCTGCAACGTGTTCCATGAAAGCGCTATGCGCGCGTCACCCGCAAGATCGTGCGCCCGACGACGAACGGCGCCCCGACCGGCAGAGGAACCGCGCCGACGACCGTCTGGCCGGCCAGGCGCGTTCCGTTGCGGCTGCGCAGGTCGACGAGCCGGATCGCATCGGATTCGATCTGCAAGCGCGCGTGCTGCCGGGAAACGTACCGGTCGAGGGCTAGACAGGCTTCGGCGAGCTCGTCGTCCCGACCGATGGTGATCTCCCGCTCGAACGTCCACGTTTTTCCGTCGAGCGGGCCGCTCAGCACTTCGAGCAGGTACATGGCCGCCAGCCTTTCTCTACCCGCTCCGTCTGCCTCCTTGGGGGCCGCCTTCGAGTGCCCGCGCCGCGAAGAGCGCGCCGAGATAGGCGTGCGCCGCGCTCACTCCACCTTGCACGTAGACCTCGAACGGGGCTCTCAGCGGCGCGTCACAGGAGAGCTCGATGGTCGCCCCGTTCACGAACGCGCCCGAGGACATGATCACCGGTTCCGCATAGCCGGGCACGCGCCCCGGCTCCGGCCGGAAGCGCGCATTCACCGGCATGGCGGTCTGCAACCCCTGGGCGAATCGGCCCAATGCCTCGGGTGTGCCCAGCCGGATCGCTTGCACGATATCGGTGCGTCGAGCGCCGGGCGCCGGGTCGACGTGATAGCCCAGCTCTTCGAAGAGTGCGGCGATGAAGTCGAGCCCGCGCAAAGACTGCTCGACGACGAGCGGCGCTTGAAAGAGGCCCTGGCAGAGGGCACGGCCCATCCCCAGCGTCGGACCGAGTGCGTCGCCGAGCCCGGGCGCGTAGATACGCGCCGCGACGCGCTCGACGAGCTCGGCACGTCCGGCGACGTACGCGCCCGCCGGCGCGAGCGATCCGCCGAGATTCTTGATGAGCGAACCCATGATGAGATCGGCGCCGGCATGCGAGGGCTCGCGCTCCTCGACGAGCTCGCCGTAACAGTTATCTACCAGCACGATTGCGTTTGGCGCGAGCTGCTTGACCCCGCGAATCGCGCGTTCGCACTCCGCGACGGAGAGCGATCGGCGCGGTGCGTACCCGCGCGAACGCTGAACGAAAATCGTCGCGTTGGGGTCGCGCGCTAGTTCTTCCTCCAGCGCTTTGAGATCGATGCTGCCGTCGCCGTCCAGCGCGATCTCGCGGTACGCGACGCCTTGGCGAACGAGCGAGAACGGTGCCTCGCAGATCGCATTGCGAAGGGTATCGTAGGGGCGTCCGGAGATCGAGAGCAGCGTTCGCCCCGGCGGCGTACACGCGGCGAGTGCTGCGACGATGGCGTGCGTCCCGCTGACGATCGAAAGGCGCGCGAGCGCGCGCTGCGTTCCAAGCACGCGCGCGAGCAGCGACTCGTAGCGTGCGCGCGCGGCATCGTCGTAACCGTATCCGGTAGAGCCGGCGAGGTCGCTCTCGACGATCCCCTCGTCGAGAAAGGCCTGCAGCACCGCGGCGGCGACGTGCCGCTGCGCGTCGTACGTCAGCCCCGAAGTACGCTCGTACGCAGCGACCGCAGCCTCGCGCAGGTTTCCGTCAATGCCGAAACGCTCGCAGAGCTTCGCGATCACTCGCTCGCCTCGATAACGTGCCGCTCGTATGCTCGCACGAACGGATACCAAATGGCCGTCGCGAGCGCGACGTTGAACGCCGCCAGCGCGACCGCGCGCAAGTCCTGCGTCGCGAGATAGGTCGAGACGAACGTCGGCACCGACGACGGAACGTAGAAGGCCGCGCGAGAGACGAAGCCGAGGGCAACCGCAGCATAGGTTACGGTGGCGAGGACGAGCGGCGCGACGACGAACGGCAGCACCAAATGCGGATTGAAGACGACCGGAGCTGCGAATAACAACGGCTCGTTCAAATTGAAGAACGCGGGAATCAATGTGGCGCGCCCAACGCGGCGCAGCCGCGGGACGTGCGATATCGCCAGGAGTCCGGCCAGCGGAAGCGTTGCGCCCGCTCCGCCCGGAAAGACGAAGAGAAAGAGCGAGACCACGACGACGTACGGCAGCGGAGCATGCAGCGCAAAGGCGTGCGTGTTCTGCATCTGCATCGTGAGGTAAACGGGCGTGACGATTGCCGCAAGCATGGCCGGACCGTGAACGCCCGCCGTCCAGAGAATGGTCTCGATCGCGACGATGACGATCAGCGCGAAATACGTGTCGCCCAGCCGCGCAATGGGATGCATTGCAGCGGCGATCGTCGCCGCCAGCGAGACGTGCAACGCGGCGAGCGCCGCAAACGTGCCGATCGCAAGCAGTGCACCCGCGTAATCCGCCGGTATCGCCGGCAGTCGGCGCCGGGCTGCGGCGATCCACGCGCCGGTGACACCGCAGGTGAGGATCGCAATGAAGAGTCCCGACGGACCGAGGAATCTCAGATACGAGATCGGATCTGGTCCGAACGGTCGCGGGAGTGCGAGAACGAAGCCGACGATGCTTCCGGCGAGCAGAGGCGCCACGCCGTACCGCGTCGCCCGCGCAAAACGCAATGGGAGCACGACGACGAGTGTCGCAGCCATGATTCCAAAAGCCGGGAGGAGCGCCGAGGCGACGCGTAGCCCGAGCGAGAGGCTCTGCGGCATGCCGGAACGGAGTTCGATCGCCAAAATCGCCACGAACGCGGTGGCCAGACCGATGAAGCTCCATGGCAGCGCCTCACGAACGGCGACGACGAACGGGAGCCCTCCGACGCGGCGCATGACCGGCACCGCTCGCGCCTCGAAGGCGCGGAAGGCTCTAGAGGCGGCGGACGACGGCCTCGACGCGACCGACGATCTCGACATCGCTCGCGTAGATTGGCGCCATCGCGTGATTCTCCGGCTGGAGCCGGATTCTACCGGCCTCTCGGTAGAAGCGTTTGACCGTAGCTTCGCCCTCGAGCATCGCGACCACGATCTCGCCGTTTTCGGCGCTTCGCTGCGGGCGTACTAAGATGAGGTCGCCGTCGAGAATCGCCGCCTCGACCATCGAGTCGCCCTGAACCCTCAGCATGAACGCGTCGGAAGCGCGCGGCACGAAGGCGTTGGGGAGCACGAACTCGCCTTCGATATCCTCCTGCGCCGTGATGGGGACGCCGGCGGCGACGCGACCGAGCACCGGAATTACCAGAGCGTCGGCAACTGCCGGCATGCTTCCCGACCGAAGAGCGCGCGGCTTGGTCGGATCTCGCGAGATCAGGCCGCGACGTTCGAGCGCCTTCAGGTGAGCGTGTATCGTCGAAGATGAGGAGAGACCGACCAGCTCGCCGATTTCTCGGACCGAGGGCGGATAGCCGTGCTCGGCAGTAAAGGTCCGAATGACCTCCAGAATGTGCCGTTGCCGTTCCGTGGCCGGCTTTTCCATCGTCTCTTTTGGCATGTTCCTCCAACCAAGAATGCCAAGCGTATGGCACTCGCGACCGGTACAACCCTATCACAAATCGATATTCAAGGCAAACATACGTTCGAAACGCCTTGACAAGCGCCGGCGGCCCCGTGCTAAAATATAGGGGACGAACAGGCGTTTGGCACAACATGTGGGCATAGTGAGAGGGGGTATAAGAGCAACATGATCGTACGACGGAAACGGTTCTCGCTGATGCCGGCCATCGCGCTCGCGGCGCTCGCGCTCATGGTGGCGCTTCCGACGCTCTCGAGCGTACGACTCTACGCCGCCACGGCTCAGCGCTACGTCAGCGTGACCGTCCAGCCAGGCGATTCGCTTTGGTCAATCGCGGCGGCCCACGCGGGTCCGACCGCCGACGTCCAGGAGATCGTCGACCGCATCAGCGACGCGAATCATCTCCATTCGGGCACGCTCCAGCCCGGCGAACACCTCCGCATCCCCCTCTAATCCTTCGATTCCGCTTAGGATGACAAGAAGCCGGGGCTTGCCCCGGCTTCCTTAGCGCCTGCCCGAAGCACAGTCCTGAGCGAGCGCAGCGAGTCGACGGGTCAGGATGACGGGAGGGAGGGGTCTGCTCAGCTCAGCGGCGGGAGACTAGGACGATCGCGTGGTCCTGGTGTTCGTCGAGGAACGCGAGCCCTTCCATCATCCACGAGTCCAACCCGTTGGTTGAGTGGCGTGCGACCTCGCGTGCGACGTGCACTCGGTCCTTAAGCCACGCGAGCTCGGCGCGGGTCGTCGTCGGAAAGATTGCGATCTCGCAATCCTCGCATTGGTAGCCGTACTGGGCTATGGTTTTGCCATCGTGTCGGAGACGAGTTTCAGCGTCGTCTGAAACGTCGAGGTCCCGGTCGCTTCGCTGCCGCCGTATTGTCGTTCGATGTTGTACTCGTCGACGCTCGTCGGCACCAGCTTGTTGAAATCGTAGACGATCTTCGTCTGAACGTTCGAGCGGCGTTCGCCCGCCTCTCGATGCGTAACGTTGCGCGTCTCGCTGATCTGCATTACTCCGTTGGCATTGCTCTCAATTCGGTAGTTCGCCAAAAGGTCGATCGTTGGGTCGCTGGTCTCGATCTTCCAATGCTGCTTTTCGTCGATCTGCGCAGGATCGATGAAAGTCGGACCGAGGAAACGCAAGAGCGTGTACTCCTCCGTGTTGACGGTCGCATTTGGATCGCAGATGATATTCGTGTTGCCGTAGACGACGCACGTCGCGGCGCCCGCGTTGCGACCGTATAAGCCGTGCTCGCTGATGGTCAGTATGAGGCCGCGGTCCTGCTGCTCCCGCTGGACGTTGACCGTCATCGTGCCCGAATCGTTGAGATTGCCCGAATAATCGTGGGCGCCGGAGGTGCCGGGGTCGTTGGTGACCTCGCCGCTCTGCTGCACGTTGAACGTAAAGCTGTAGACGAGCGTGCGGGCCGTCGACGACGGCGAGGCGGTCGCGTCGGCGAGCGCCGTTCCGCTCGCACAGATCCCGGCGAGCACGGCGGCGCAAAGGAATGCTTCGAGTTTCTTCATGGCACGTACCTCAATGGGAGCGATTCAAGTCGACGCCGCAGAGCGCCGCCACCGAGCCGACCGATTTCGCAAGCTCTTTCTCGCGATTCGCCGTCTCCTCTTGCACCGAACCGAGCACGCTCACGACGCGCGACACGGGATTGTATCCGATGCTCAAGCCCGGCATCGCGGCGACGTCGACCTGGTACGGATTCGGCGGGAGTCCCGGTGAGTTTGGATCCTGCTGCGCAGCGAGGCCGCCGTTGGGCGCCGGAGTCGCGCCCCCCGTCGTTCCCGTGCCGTTAATCGAGGAGAGGTACTCCTCGCCGGCGTGCTGGATGTCGCCGAGTTGCTGGGTCTGGACGAATCCGTTGATAAGATCGAGCGAGACGCTCTGCATAGCAACCGCCTTGAGCAGCTCTTCCCGAATGCTCTTCAATCGCTGGTCGTCGGCGGCATCGCCTGTCGGCCTCGAAAGGTTCTCTAGCAGCTTTTGGACGCCGATGACGTTCTGCGCCAAGCTGGGGACGAGCTGTTCCATCCGCTGCAGCGCCATATCCCGCCCAGCCGAGCTGTAGTTGGTCGAATCGTATGCCGACTTGGGATCGGCGCTTAAGAACGCGTTCTGAATGTACTGGTTGAAAATCGGTGGACTCTTCGCGATGTCTTGGTCGTCTTGCAGAAGCATGCCGACCGCCGGCGCGATCGTGTGCTGGAGCTGCGCGCAGATCGGACGCGTAATGACGTAGTATATCTGCGGGGGCTTCGTTGGTACCGGAGAGGGCAGAGCAGCGGTCGCCGCGCCGGATGCGGACGCGCCAACGAGCGTCGGCGAAAAGACGAGCGATAAGAGAAAAGCGGCAACGAGTGCCGGCACGAGCCTAGGCATTGCTATGTGTGGGTTTCGATTCTCAGTATAAAAAGAAGGGCCTGCCGGAGCAGGCCCTTCTCACGATGGATCCGGTTTCTCTTACTAGAGCCGCAACTGCGCGGTTATGAAGAGATTGAACGGTAGGTATCCACCACTCGTGTTGTTGCTCTTGGGTAGGTAGGACTGCGTCTCCCACGCCATCGGCGTCGGGTTCGCGTGCTTGTCGTACGGGCTCGTGCCGTTGAAGGAGTTCGCGGTGTAGAACCCGTTCGGGAAGTAACCGCAGACCGCGCCGCCGGCTGGGAAGCCGGTGCTCGAGGTCCAGGGTTCCGCCGTTCCACCCCAACATGCGTGGAAGATGCCGGCACCGGTCAACTGCAACTTGATCCGCGGCGAAACGTCGTACGTCGCTTGCAGGTTACCGATCACGATATTCGGTTCGGTAAACTGACCGAGCGATGTAAACGACCCCGTCTGCGGGTTCGGTATGTAGAGGTAACCGGGGGCGGCGTACTTGCTTTCGGTCTGCGCCGAAGCACTTACGATCGTCCGGTAATCGCACCAGTTAGCACTGCCCGGCTGACCGAAGTGCGAGTTGTCGGAGATTCCGTCCATGCCTTGGTTGTTGGTGCAAGTACGGGGATCGTTGCCGATCACGTCGAGCGGGCTTCCGTAGGGAGCGCCCGACTCGAACTGAAGGCTCGGCGTGATCGCCAGCTTATCGTGACGCCAGTTGGCCAGAATCGTGGCAACCCATGGCGTGTTGTAGTAGCCCGGAGTGTTGTTGACACCGCTCACACCGAGTGCCAACTGACCTTGCGGATACCAGCCATTTGGATCGAGGAAGCCCTGCATCGGCTTGTTGTAGTACATGTTGTAGATCGCACCAGACTTGCTGCAGGGAACCGGCGTGCCGAACGTTCCGCCGCCGAGGCTCGCGCCTCCGTAGCATTGCGATCCGCCGCCGGCCTTCGTGAGCTGGTTATAGTTCGCGATGGCCTGGTTAACGACGGCGATCTGGCTCTGTCCGAGCAGGTTCTGGAACTTGACCTGCGATTCAGTGTAGGTCAAGGCTAGCGTACCCGACCAGCCGTTGCGGCTGAAATCGCCGTAGTTGAGCGCGAGCTCAGACCCGTACGATTGCCCAATGCCGACCGGGATCTGCGTGACGAAGCCGGCGCCGATGAAGGACTGCTGTTCCCAGTTCGACGTGATGTTGTAGAACGGGGAGATCTTCAGGCTCCATTGCGTTCCCGACATGTGATGTTCGTACGACGCGCTATACTGCGCCGACGTCATGCCGGGGATGGGATGGAACGGCGACAAGAAGCCGGCGTTCATGAAGTTCGCCCAGAGGTTCACGGCACTGCCGCCCCGGTAGAGGTAGTCGACGGAGGCCGAGATCGGCGGCTCCGCATAACGACCGGCCGAGAAGCGCCAGACCGTGTCGGGCGACTGCGTGTACGTGCCCGAAACGCGCGGCTCCCAATACGTCTGGGTGTACGCGCTCTGGTAGTTCAGCGTGAAGGGCTTGCTCGTCGAGCCCGGATGCTGGTAGCCCGTCGGGCAGGGGCCGTCGATCAACGAAGCCGCAGGCGGCGGCGGAACGCCGGCGTTCAGCGGGTTGTTGAGGACCTGACCCGTGCTGTAGTTGTAGCAGACGTAATCGTTGATGATCTGCGCGTAGAACGGATTCTGCGCCTGGCTGGTGCCCTCCGGCAGATTGTAGGTGAAGTTGTCGTAGCGCATCGCCAGGTCGAAGAGCCACTTGTCGTTGGGGCGCAGCTGATCGGAGAGCGCCAAGTTATAGAGCTGCGGCTTCACGAGGTTGTACGTACCGGAAGCATTACCGTTCCAGAGCGTCGCCCACTGGGCTCCGGCCCTGGCCGCCGGCGTTCCGGGAGGCGCGAAGCACGTCGGCAGCGTTCCGCAGATCGACCCGCCCGGGCCGGTAGCCGCGTTGCTCTTGTATCCGCTGATGCACCCGTTGGCAGACGGGGCACCGGTCAACGGATCCCAGCACGAGTAAACGCCGTTGGCCTCCGAGATATAGCCGATCGGTGAGGCACCCGCGTCGTAACCCGTATTGTTGAAGCGGACGACGTTCGCTTGGGTGTAGTTACCGGTGAACTGGATGAGGTTCTGGTCGTTGATCTGATTCGTGTACTGCAATTGTCCGCCGGAGGTATGCGTGATCAGATCGTAGGCCGGCGCGACGCCGCTGTACGGATACTCGAATGCAAGCGGACTCGAGCCGGAGATCGGACCGTCGAGGGTCCAATCCGAGAAGAACGTGTACGCGTACACTCGGACGAAAGACCGCGGATCGAGCGCGTGCGTGTATTGCATCTTCACGATGCCGGTATCGTTGTTGGAGAGGTCGGAGAGATTATCCGGAATCGTGCCGTCGAACGAGTGCGACGGGCTGTTCGGCTGCGCGTAGACCTGTGTCGGCGCAATCGACAGGCCGGAGGTGCAGAGGCCCGTCGTACTGACCGTCGAGCAACTTGCGACGCGCGAGCCGAAGGGGAGGTTGTAGGTGATGGCGTCCGTGTACTGCGCGCGATAGGGACCGGAGATTCCGAGGCCCTGCGGCGAGTAACCGTACCATCCGACCTTGGCAAGCCCGAAGTTCGTCGCTCCCGGTCCGGCGTCGTTGGGCGCTGAGTCGGCGTACGACTTCAGCGCGGAGCCGCTCCAGAGAAGCTGAATGTCATCGCGCAGGCCGTTATGGCGCGGGATTCCCATGTGCAGGTTGACCACATTTTCGCGGTCGGTTATGAAGTTCAGAGATCCGAAGAGCCCGTTGAACGGAATCAAACAGCCCGGAGCGAGATCTCCGCCCGGCGCTTTGAGGTAGCTGTCGAACACGATCGCGCTGGACGGCAGACCGTACTGCTTCGAGAGCCAAGTGTCAAAGAACGGGTTGAACTCGGTGGCCGTGCTCTGAAGATCGTTCGAGCCGCAAGCGCCGAAGGCGCCCGTGCTGAACGGGTTGCCGCCGAAACCGAAGACGAACGGGATCGTACCGAGCCCGCTATAATTCGAGAAGGCCGATCCGTAGTTGGCGATATTTCCGCCGTTGTTTTGCGAGAGATAGTTGAAGGCTTGGTTGTAACCGCTCAGACCGACGTAGTACGAGAAGTTCCGGTCTGGAGTCGATCCGCCCGCCTCTACTCCGAACTGGTGGTAGAAGGCGTTCGTTCCGAGGCCGCCGTTGATGTTGGCGTAGCCCGGGAAGGTACCGGTCTTGATGACCTGGTTGATGAAACCGGAGACGCCGTTCGAAGCGATCGCCGACGGACCGCCGCCGGTGTAGACTTCGAGCTGCTGCAAGCCGAGGCTCGACCCAGTCGAAGACGTGTAGTTATCGAACGCACGGTTGACGGGAATACCGTCGTACTCGAACCCGCTGAAGAATGGGTTCGAGCCGTGAATGACGACGGGCTGATTCCAGCCCATGCCGCCGGTTCCAACGATCAAACCCGGCGTCGTGGCGATCGCCGAGTAGATGCTGTTCAGGTTACCGCCGCCGCCGACGGCCGTCGAGGCCTGGATCTGAGCGGCGTTGACCTGATAGAGGTCGCTGCTGATACCGGACTTAACCAGCGCGGCGCCAGCTTGCGACGTAACGTGCGCAATGACCTTGAGCGTTTTGCTCATGGTCAGCGAGAGTTGTTGCGTCTGGTCGGCAAAGACCGTGACGCCCGGGAACGAGATATCCTGATACCCGCTTTTGGTTAAATTGATGGTGTACGTATCAGGGTTGAGCGAGAGGATAATGAAATGGCCTCCCGCGTCCGTCGTGGTGGTCTGGACCCCTGAGGCGGCGACTGCCTGAAGACTTACGCCGGCAATCGGTGCGCCACTCGAGTCCTTAACCGTTCCCGCGATATTACCGGTGACTCCAGCCAGTGCCCATGTTCCCTGGCTTAGGAATGCCACCAATAGCGTCGCGGCGGTGACCGCGTGACGGAGGGTTCTGTGTGAACTCATGTTCGTGTACCCTCTATCGATTTTAAGTTGTCAAAAGCGGAGCCGCTCTGCCGCCCCCACGCCGTATTCGGCCGGGGATTGGAAGAGTGACCCACGTCTCCGAGCATTTGCTCAGGAAAGGGTCGGTTCCTTTAGAGAGCCTTAAGACGAAGTGCCCTCGAGATCGCTTCCCCTGCCAGGCATTCTGGCCGGGCTGGGGCTAGGCTCGGACGGCCAGGCGCTCGCCGACCAGGGCGGGGATCTCGGAGGGCCGTTCGGCGACCGGTACGCCGGCGGCCTGGAAGGCTTTGATTTTGCTCTGAGGGGTTCCAAATGCCCCTGAGATGATCGCTCCCGCGTGGCCGAGCGACTTCCCCGGCGGCGCGTTGCGGCCCCCGATGAAGGCGACCACGGGGGTCTCGGGGAGATGCTCGGCGATGAAGGCCGCAGCCTCTTCCTCGTCGGAGCCGCCGATCTCCCCGCAGATGACGATCGCTTTGGTCTGCTGGTCGTTCTTGAATTCGCGCAAGCATTCGACGAAGGTCGTCCCGATGATCGGGTCGCCCCCAACGCCGATGCAGGTCGATTGGCCAAGGCCTGCCCGCGTGAGGAGGTCGACGACCTCGTAGGTCAACGTCCCCGACCGCGAGACGACCCCGACGCCTCCCTCTTTGAAGATGTGGCCCGGCATGATGCCGACGAGGGCCTTGCCCGGGGAGACGAGACCGGGACAGTTCGGACCGATGATGCGCATGCCCGAGGTGGCGCCGACGACCTTCAGGGTGTCGTGGACCGGGACGCCTTCGGTGATGCAGACGGCAAAGGTGATGCCGGCATCATAGGCTTCGTAGAGCGCGTCGGCCGCAAATGGCGGCGGAACGAAGATGCACGTGTGGGTCGCGCCGGTAGCATCGACGGCATCTCGAACCGTATTGAAGACCGGAAGGCCCTGCGGCGTCTTCTGTCCCCCCTTACCGGGTGTGACGCCGCCGACCAAATTCGTGCCGTAGCGGTGCATCCGCTCGGTATGGTACGAACCCTCCGCCCCGGTGATGCCCTGCACGATCACCTTGCTGTTCTTGTCGAGAAAGATCGACACGTTTACGCTCCTTGCGAGAGGGCGACGGCTTTGCGCGCGCCTTCGTCCATCGTCTCGACCGGCGTCATTCCCGCGGCGCTCAGAATGCGGCGTCCTTCTTCTTCGTTCGTACCGGTCAGCCGGATGACGAGCGGAATCTTTCGCGAGGAAGTCTGCTCGAGTGCCTGCACGATTCCGCGCGCGACCTCGTCGCCGCGGGTGATTCCGCCGAATATATTGACGAAAAAAACCGTGGCACCGGTGTTGTTGACGACCAGTTCGTAACAGTTGCGCACGCGCTCCGCGTTCGCACCGCCGCCGACGTCGAGGAAATCGGCGATCTCGCCACCTGCGTTGGCGACCGCGTCCATCGTCGCCATCGCAAGCCCCGCGCCGTTTGCCATCGTACCGACGCGTCCGGGGAAGCGGCGAAAGTTGCGAATGCCGACGCCGGCGTTGGCGGCGAGCATTTCGTCCTCGTCGAGCGGCAGCGCCGTGCGCCATACGTCGAACTCGGGATGGCGAAAGAGCGCGTCGTCGTCGAGCTCGACCTTCGCATCCGAGGCGATAACCCGACCGTCGGTCGTGAGCGCCAGCGGATTGATCTCGACCAGCTTCGCTCCGTACCGGAAGAACAGATCGTAAAGGGCGCCCGCGATCGGCGGAAGATGCTTGCGATATCCGGGATCGAGCTGCGCGGCAAACGCAAGCTCACGACCGATGAACGGCGAGTAGCCGATCGTGGTGTCGACGAAAAATTTCGCGATCGATTCGGGATGGTGCTCCGCGACCTCTTCGATCTCCATGCCGCCGAAGCGGCTGACCATGATTACCGGCTTACGCGCGGCGCGGTCGATCGTGATGGCGCAGTAGGCTTCTTTCGCAATTTCAAGACGCTCTTCGACGAGCAGCGATTTAATCGGTTCGCCGAGCGGGTTCTGCCGGTTCGGGGGCATCGGCGTCGCCATGATCTCTTGCGCAACGGCGCGTCCTTGTTCTGCGCCGGTCGCCATCTTGATCTTACCGGCCTTGCCGCGCCCGCCCATCAAGACTTGCGCCTTCACGACCCATTGGTCGAGCTTTCCCTCGAGGAACTCCGCAACGGCGCGCGGCGACGGCGCGTGGTGACCGCGGGGCACTTCGATCCCCGAACGCTTGAAGAGCTCCTTGCCCTGATACTCCATGAGATTCATCGCGGCTCGTGGTTCGCGCAGGGTGATGCGACGCCCCTTGCCGGTTTCGTCGCAGGGCGTCTTAGCAGCTAATCGAGGCGCCCCAGCAACGAGCGGGCAATGATGACTTGCTGGATCTCCGAGGTGCCTTCGTAGATCTCCGTGATCTTGGCGTCGCGGTAATGACGTTCGACCGCAAACTCACTCGTATAGCCGTAGCCGCCGTGAATCTGCAGCGCCTCCGCCGCGTGCTTGCGCGCGGCCGTCGAGGCAAAGAACTTCGCCTTACTCGCCGCGATCCCGAAGTTCTCGCCGGCATCGGCAAGCGCCGCCGCGCGATAGTTGAGCAGCCGCGCGGCATCGAGATCGGTCGCCATCTGTGCGATCTTGAACGAGATGCCTTCGAACGCGCCGATCGGCTTACCGAAGGCGATGCGCTCCTTGGCGAATTGTACCGACTCGTCGAGGCAGGCGGCGAGAATTCCGATCGCTTGCGCGGCGATTCCGATGCGCCCCGCCGTCAACGCCGTCATCGCATTGCCGAATCCCGCGTTCTCCTCGCCCAAGAGCGCGTCTTGAGCCACCTCGACGCCGTCGAATGCCAGATCGACGGTATTGCTCGTATGGATGCCGAGCTTCTCGGTTACGCGCTCGATCGTGATGCCGGGAAGGTTCGCATCGACTAAAAAGGCGCTGACGCCGCGAGCGCCGGCGCCGCCGGTGCGAAACATGCCCATGATTAACCCGGCGTAGCTCCCCGAGGTGCACCACTGCTTTCTTCCTTGCAGCACGTACCCGGCGTTCGAGCGCTTTGCGGTCGCGCGAAGCGCCGCGGCATCCGAACCCGCGTCGGATTCGGTCAGCGCGAATCCGGCAATGACGTCGCCGGTCGCCAGCGGTGGCAGCCAGCGCTCCTTTTGATCCGGCGTTCCGAGCCGGTAGATCGCCGAACAGATCATCGAATGGACCGAGACGGTCACCGCCGTTCCGGCGTCAACCCGCGCGAGCTCTTCGATCGCCAGCGCATACGAGAGGTAATCGGCGCCGGCGCCACCGTGCTGCTCGGGAACCAGAATACCCATGATGCCCGCGCCGGTGAGCTTCTTGTACAGCTCGCGCGGAAAGATGTGGTCGCGATCCCACTGCGCGACGTGCGGCGCGATCTCGCGCTGCGCGATCTCCGCCGCGAGCGCCCCGATGGCGCGCTGCTCGTCGGTCAACTCGAACTGTCCGCGTTGGGCCGCTAACATCTCGCTACGTCCTTCAAGCGATCTCGGGAGTGATTTTGTTCAGATCAAGGAAGCGAGGGCCGAAGTTTACTGCGGTAAATGAAGCCCGAGCTGACGCAGAGCTGGACAAAATCACACCGAGATGAGCATGGCGTCGCCTTGGCCGCCCCCAGAACAGATCGCCGCGATCCCCAGACCTCCGCCTCGCTTGCGAAGCTGATTGATGACCGTAGCGGCGATGCGCGTGCCCGAAGCGCCGATCGGATGGCCCATTGCCACCGCGCCGCCCCAGGTATTAATCAATCCCTCTTCGAGTCCGAGCCGTCGCGCCGCGGTGATCGCCACGGCGGCGAAGGCTTCGTTGATCTCCCAGACCGCGATATCGCTGGGCTGCAACCCGGTGCGATCGAGCAGCTTGCGCGCCGCCATCGCCGGCGTCAACGCGATGTACGGCGAGTCCCATGCGATCGTCGCGTGATCGACGATCGTCGCCAGCGGCTCGTAGCCACGTTGCGCGGCATACTCGGCATCGGCAACGATCATCGCCGCGGCGCCATCGTTGACGCCCGGCGCGTTGCCGGCGGTTACCGTCCCGTTGCGTTCGAGCGGCCGCAGCTTCGCCATCGCTTCGAGGCTGGCGTCGCCGCGCACGGCCTCGTCGCGATCGACGACGACGTGCGGTTGATCGCCGGTAACGAAGGGCGCGTACGACGGATAGTCGAGCGTAAACTCACCCGACGGCTCGTGTTCCCAAACCTCATGCGCGCCGCCCACCGCGGCGGGGACGCGCGCTCTACCTTGCACGGGAAGCCGATCGACGACGACCTTGTCCTTGGCTTTGGCGGCGACCTTGACCGGAACGATCTCGTCGGAGAAGTGTCCAGCCGCGTGCGCCGCACCGGCGCGGCGGTGGCTTTCGTAGGCAAAGCGATCTTGCTCTTCGCGCGTCAGACCGAGCTCGGTGGCGACCTTGCTTCCCTGCGTCGCCATCGTCATCGGAAAATACTGATCCCACAGGCCATCGTAGATCATCGCATCGACGATCGTGCCGTCGCCAAAGCGGTATCCGTAACGCGCGTCGCGCAGCAGATACGGCGCGTTCGACATCGACTCCATGCCGCCGGCGGCAACGAGGACGTTCGCTCCGGCATTGATCGAACGCATGGCGTTGACGATCGCGAGCAGACCCGACGCGCAAACCTTATTGACGGTATCGGCCGTCACCGTCTTGGCGAGCCCCGACTTAAAGACGACTTGGCGCGCGGGATTCTGACCGACGCCGGCCTGCAAGACTTCGCCGAACGTCACGTGTTCGATCTCCGACGGGTCGATCTTCGAGCGTTCGATCGCGCCGGTCAGGGCGACCGCGCCGAGCGTGGTTGCCGAGAGCGGAGCGAGCGCTCCCCCCAACTTGCCGAACGGCGTCCGCGCTATTGCGAGTATAACGGCCTTTGAGTTCGTCATCATAGGAGTCGCTCGATTCGCGGCGGGCAACGGCCACCCTGCGGTTTACTCGCTGTCGGGCGGCAGCTCCGAGCTCTTTTCGGTGAGAAAATACGCACGCGAACGACGAGTCGCGATCGGACGGAACGTGCGTGCCGGTTGCTTGAAATCGAAGACGTCGGTGATGCCGTACGCTCGCTCGTCGGTATACCCGCTGCCGAATCCGAGCGACGACAGCGGGGGCAGCGCGAAGGCCTCTTCGACGAGTTGCAGGACGCTTCCGAATTCGTACTCGGTATGAGAAACGTAGCTTTTACGCGCGTACGCCGAGATCACGATGCACGGCACGCGGATTCCCAAGCCTCGAAAATCGAGCTGCGGTGGAGCGACGCTGTCGTACCAGCCGCCCCAGTCGTCCCAGAGCACGACGATTGCCGTCGAGTTCCAGTACGACGATTCACCGACGGCGTTGACGATGCTCGCCACCCAAGAGGGACCGTCGTCGGGGCCCTCGGTCGCGTGATCCGAATCCGCGAAATTCGGAATTACCCACGCGACGCTGGGAAGTCTGCCCGCACTCACGTCCTCGAGCACCCGGCTCGGCGGCGAGATCACGTCGCGCCCCCAATCCGGCCCGCGCCTCACCGGTTCGATCGCGTCGAACTCCGACCAGACATGGCCGCCGAGGTTCGGACCGCCGACGCTCGGCGCGTAATAGGCCCACGAAACGCGGGCGCGGTCGAGCAGATCCGCGAGCGTTGCAAACCCGGTAAAGCACGGAAAGGGGCCGTCGCCCCACGACTCGCCGCGCGACGTATCGAGCAGCGAGGTCTGGGTTCCGCCGGGGGCGTCGCATCCCCACGGCTCGTGGAGCGGAAAGTCGACCTCCGCGGAACCCGCGTGCAGGTTCGTCGTTCCGGCTATAAGGTCGAGATGCGCGGTAAAGCTGCCTCCGAACATCGTGGGGAACATGTTGTCGGCGAGCGCGTATTGCTGGGCCATGCTCCAGTACGGTTCGATGTGACGCCGATCGACGTACTGGTACGCATAGCGCCCGGCGTTGCCGCCGCTGCCGAGTCCGTTGAGATCGAACCCATCCATCTTGCCGTTATCCCAATCGCCGATCCCGTTGCGCCAAAAGTGATCGATGTCGTGGGAGCGCAGCGTCGTCGGCTGCAGCGCAACCTTCGTGCCGTCGTGCAGATATCCGTACGTCGCGTAGTGGGCGCCTTTGAAACCGTGAAAGAGATTGTCGAAGCTGCGATTCTCCTGCACCACGATGACGATATGTTTGATGTGCGCACGCACCACGCGTGGCGGCGGCGTCGATTGCGGCGGCGGACCGGGAGTACCGCGAACCGGCGGTACCGATGCCGCGCCGGAGGAGCCTCCGCCCGAACAGCCGGCTATGGCGAGCAGAGCGAGAACGAGCGCGCGGCGATCGTTCAATGCCGCACCGCGACCGGGCAACGCTCGCACTCGAACTGAACCGTGACGTGCGCGATGCTGAAGTGCGCCTTCACGCAATCGGTGATCTCGTGCAACACCTCGGAGGCTTCGCTGAGGCGGCGGTCGTCGAGCAACACGTGGGCGGAGAGCGCGCGCGAACCACTGCCGATCGACCAAACGTGCAGGTCGTGGACCCCCGTGACGCCGCGAATTTCCGCGATATGCTGCTCGAGATTTCCGGAGTCGACGTCGCCGGGAACGCTTTCGAGCAACACGTCCGTCGCGTCGCGCAGAACCCGCACGACGCCGAAAACGATGATCGCGGCAACGAAAAGCGAGAGCAGCGGATCGATCCACGCCACGTGCGTGAGCGCGATCGCGACGCCCCCGAGAATCACCGCGCTTGCGCCGAGCGCGTCGCCCGCGACGTGAAAGAGCACCGCCCGTACGTTGAGATCGCGCTTGCCGTCGTTGCGCAAGAGCAGGCCGACCGCGCCGTTGACGGCGAGTCCGGCTGCGGCGACCACCGTCATCAACGCGGCCGTGGGCTCGACCGGATTGGCGAAACGGCGCGCGGCTTCGTAGACGATCGCCAGCGTCGCCACGAGCAGGAGCGTTCCGTTGAGGAGCGCGCCGAGCACCTCGATGCGTCCGTACCCGAACGTGCGCCGGCGGTCCGGGGGACGCGCCGCACCGATCGCGGCGAGCAGCGCGAGGGCCACCGCCAGAACGTCGGTGCAGACGTGCACGGCATCGGTCGTCAGCGCCAAACTATGCGAGACCGCGCCGCCCCAGAACTCCAGCACCGCAACGAAGGCCGACGCGATCAGCGCGATGGTGAGATGACGGCGCACCGGCACGAGCCGCCTTACCCGCGGCCCGCGCGCACTGCGAGGATGGCGAGCATCGCTCCGAATAGCGCGAACGTCTTGCTCTCGGCCGTCAAGAGCGTCTCGGCGTGCCACTCGCCGTTGCCGTCGGGCATCGGATCGGGCTGCGGAACGATCCGCGGCACGCGCTCGCAATACTGGTCGAAGGTTTCGCCGAACTCAGATCGCAGGAAGGCCTCTTCGTGCGGCACGATGGCCGCGTAAAGCGCGGCCATGACGCCGAGCGACCCGCCGACCAGCGCGCAGCGCGCGAGCGGCGAGTTCTTGCCGGTGAACGCGATCGCGTAGCCCGCGGCCGTAACGAAGTTGCCGAGATAGAGCGGGTTGCGGACGAATCCATACGGACCGGCCGTAACGAGCTCGGGTGCGGTGACCGCATCGTGTCGCGTGGTCGCGCCGGCGTATCCTACCGCCCAGCAACGGATCAGCTCGCCGGCGATCGCGATCGGAACGCCCGTTGCGACGCTTCGAGCGCTGGGGCGCCCGAAGAGCGCGAGGATCCCGGCCGGCAGACTCAAGAGCAGCCCGCGGTTCTTGAAGAGCAAAGTTTGCAAGCTCACGAGGCGGCCTCCAAGGCGACCCGTTCGCGCGCCGCTTCGAAGACGTCGCGCAGGCAACGCTGCAGCGGGATCTGCGGCACCCAGCCCGTGCGCGCTCGCAGCTTCTGCGGATCGCCGACCGAGAGCGGTACCTCCGACGCGCGAACGCGGGCCGGATCTTCGCGGACTTCGACCGGCACGCCCGCGATCGCGATCAGCTCGCGCAGCACGTCGCGAATCGCGATCGCCCCTCCGCTGCACACGTTGTAGATTTCTCCCGGCTCGCCGCGCCGCGCGAGCTCGATGTAGGCCTTGACGACGTCGCGCACGTCGAGAAAATCTCGTGCCGCGCGCAAGTTCCCGACGAGCAGCCGCGGAGTGCCGCCGGCGGCGATGCGCGCTAACTGCGTCGCAAAGGAGACGGTGACGAAGCGCTCGGTCTGGCCGGGGCCAATCGTGTTGAAGACGCGCGCGACGACCACGTCGAGGCCGAAGCTGCGGGCTTGTGCGAGCAGCATCATCTCCGCCGCAGCCTTGCTCGCGCCGTATGGATTGCGCGGCCGCAGATCGAGCGATTCGCGCAGCGGGTACTCATCGGCCCCGCGCACGCCGTAGACTTCGGCCGAGCTCGCAAAGACGACGCGCGGCGGCGCGCCGTCGCAGGCGCGCACGGCGTCCGCCAAGCGCGCCGTAC
This sequence comes from Candidatus Cybelea sp., assembly GCA_036732685.1. GTDB lineage: Bacteria > Vulcanimicrobiota > Vulcanimicrobiia > Vulcanimicrobiales > Vulcanimicrobiaceae > Cybelea. The sequence continues at coordinate 143,150 of DAINBY010000002.1, forward strand.
CGAGGGCGTTGATCTCGTAGGTTTCGATCGGTGCCGCGAGCGACTCGGGAACGAAGCTCTGCGCGGCAAGATGGAAGACGACGCTCGGCCGCGCGGCGTCGAGCGCCGCGCGTATCGTCTCGGGGCGCCCAAGATCGACGATAAGCTCCGTATCGGCATCGTGCGGACCGCCGCAGGGGAAGACCTGCGCGCCATCGCGTCGCAGCGCGTCGACGAGATGCTTGCCGACGAAACCGCTCGCACCGGTTACGAGCGCTCGCATCGTTTAATGTCCGATTCGACCATCATCGCGACGAGCCGCTCGAAATCCACCTCGGGCTCCCATCCGAGCTGCGACTTCGCTTTGCTCGCGTCGCCGATGAGATGATCGACCTCGGCCGGACGCACGAAGCGCGGATCGATCGTTACGTACGGTTCGAACGAGCCCAGGCCGGCCGCTTCAAAAGCGATCCGAACGAAATCGCGGACGCTGTGCGATCGGCCGGTCGCGATCACGTAATCGTCGGGAGCGGGCTGCTGGAGCATCAGCCACATCGCGTGCACGTAGTCACCGGCGAATCCCCAATCGCGATGCGCGTCGAGATTTCCCAACCGGAGCTCCTTGGCCAGCCCGAGCTTAATCCGCGCGACCCCATCGGAGATCTTACGCGTGACGAACTCCTTGCCCCGACGTGGCGATTCGTGATTGAAGCAGATTCCGCTGCAGGCGTAGAGCCCGTACGACTCGCGATAGTTCACGGTAATCCAATGCCCGTACACCTTTGCGACGCCGTAGGGGCTGCGCGGATAGAACGGCGTCGTCTCGGTTTGCGGCGTCTCGACGACTTTGCCGAACATCTCCGAGCTCGACGCCTGGTAGAAACGAATCGCCGGATTCACCTGACGGACCGCTTCGAGAACGCGCGTCACGCCGAGTGCGGTGAACTCGCCGGTCAGCACCGGCTGGCTCCACGAGGCCGGCACGAACGACTGCGCCGCAAGATTGTAAATTTCGTCGGGCGCGACCGCGTCGACGATCGAGGTGATCGAGCTCTGATCGAGGAGGTCGCCCGAGAGGATCTCCACGTCGTCGACGATGTGCTCGATCCGTTCGTGCACCTCGGTGCTCGTACGGCGCGTCATCCCGACGACGCGATACCCCTTCTTCAGCAGGAACTCGGCGAGATACGAGCCGTCTTGACCCGTGATTCCGGTAACGAGAGCAGTCTTGCGCAACGTTCGTACGTCTTTAACGGACAGCGTGGCGGAGGCGCTCCGCAAGCGTGAGCGCAATGAAGGATGCGACTTCGCTCGGCAGCGTGCCGCGACCGAAGCCGGCGTCGTAGCCGAGTTCGCTGGCCAGGAGGTTCGTCACGCGCGGCCCGCCACAGATGAGGACGACGCGGTCGCGCAATCCCTGCGCCTCCAGCAGTTCGCTCAGCGCGGTAAAATTCTTGACGTCGCTTCCCTTCTGCGTTACGACCTGCGAGGCGAGCAGTGCGTCGATACGATGCTCTTGCGTGTAGCGCACCAGCTCGTCGACTGCGACTTGACTGCCGAGATTGAACGTCTCGAACGTGTGATAGCGCTCGAGACCGTAATCGCCCTTGTATCCCTTCATGTTGAGAATCGCGTCGATCCCGACGGTGTGCGCGTCGGTACCGATGCAAGCGCCGGCGACGCGAACCTTTCGCCCGATCCGCTCGGTAACGAAGGCATCGATCTCTTCCATCGACATCGCGCTCGCCCGTACCGAAGGCGCGTGGATCGTCTCGACGTCAATGCCTTGCGGCGTGCTCGCGTAGAGAACGAAGAACGAGAAGCCCGAGGCGATCCGCCGGCCGTCGACGACTTGCACTTCGGAGAAACCCATCTTCCCCGCGAGCTGGCGCGCGGCTTCGTCGGCCGCCTCGCTCCATTCCACGGGCAACGTGAACGAAAGTTGAACTTTGCCGTCGTTCTGCGTGTCGCCGTAAGGTTTGACGAGCTTCGTCACGCTCGAACCGCCGCCGGCGCGAGCGCCTCTTCGAAGGGATTGTAGTAATCGGCGGCCCGCGCGAAGACGCCGTCGAAGCCTCGTCCGCCCTCGGGTGCTCGCGAAACGTCGGCAAAGGTTGCCGCCTCGATTGCGTGCATCAACCCCGCCGCGGCGACGCGTTCGAGCAGCGCCTCGCAGCCGTTCAGAACGTCCTGCGCTCGCAGCTCTATCGCTCCACCGGGCCGCGGCACCATTTCGTCGCCGAAATGGCGCGCGGTGTTCATGACGTAGCGCGCATTTTCCAGCGCGAGCGCCCGGTCCCCCAAAAACGGCGTATGAATCGCTTCGGTCAGCATCCCGCAGAGATGGATGCTCTGACGCGTCATCACCGAGGTCAGGTTGAACATCGCGTCGATCAGGTGGCCTTTGAAGACGTCGCCGGTCATGTGTTTGGTCGGCGGCATGTATTTGAGCGAAGCCTCTGGGAAGATCTCGCGTGCGAGCTGCGCCTGCGCGACCTGATAGAGAAAGCTGTCCTCCAGATCCGGATTGATCTCGTACGCGTCACCTAGACCGATCTGGGCGTCGGGCAGACCGGCGCGATGCGCGAACTCTTCGTTAATGAACTGCGACGCTAAAACGGCCGGAGCCTGATCGACTGCATCGGCGGTCGTGAGATAGTTGTCTTCGCCGGTATTGATGATGATTCCGGAGTAGGCGTTGAGCATACGGCTGAAGTGCTGGTCGACGAAGGTGCGCTTCATGTTGATGTCGCGGAAGAGGATTCCGTACATCGAGTCGTTGAGCAGCATGTCGAGGCGCTCGAGCGCGGCCATTACCGCGATCTCCGGCATGCAGAGACCGCTGGCGTAGTTCGTGAGCATGACGTAGCGGCCGAGCCGCTCGCCGATCTCGTCGAGTGCTGTGCGCATGATCGCGAAGTTCGCTTGCGTCGCATAGGTGCCGCCGAAGCCTTCGGTCGTCGGACCGTAGGGCACGAAATCGAGCAGCGACTGGCCGGTGGAACGAATCACCGCTATGACCTGCGCGCCTGCCTCGGCGGCCGCGACTGCAGCGGTTCGGTCTTCGTAGATGTTGCCGCTCGCGACGATCACGTAGAGCAGCGGCGGCGGGAGCTGCGGAAGACGCACCAGCGCTTCGGTGCGTTCCGCGCGCCGCGCGGTGATGCGAGTGAGGGCTTCATCGACGTACGGACGCAGCGCGCCCCGAGCCGCGCTCTCCGGCGTTTCCGCGAACTGCTCGAGCGTACACCCTCCCGAGGTCAGCGCGTGCGCGAGGGCCGGCGGCTCGAGTCCGGTCTCGGCAAGGGCCCTTCCGAACGGAATCGCCGCCCCATGACCGCGCGCGTCTACGGCAATCGAATCGACTACGGCATTGGGAAGCGGAACTTCTTCGGCCGTGATTCCGTCGACGCCGAGCAGCCGCAACACCGCGCGTTCGACCGAGACGGTCGAGTGCGCCGCGATAAACGTTTCGACCGGATCGGCGATGGCCGCAGCCAGCTTCCGGCAGCGTTCGACGCAGCTACGATCGATGCGCAGTTCCATGGTGAACCCTATCTTACTTGAAGATAGGCGCCAATTCCGTCGCGCCACGAGGGCATGGCGATGCCCAGACGGCCCAGTTTGGCGTTCTCGAGCGCCGAAAAGCGCGGGCGGGAGGCCCGAGCCTTTCGTTCGGAGGCCCGAATCGGGACGACCCGCGCGTCGACGCCGGCCTGACGCATCGCCTCGACGGCAAAGTCGTACCAGCTCACGGGCCCGGCATCGACGGCGTGATAGAGTCCGTAGGCATCGGTCTCGACGAGGCGGCGGAGCGCGACGGCGAGATCGCCGGCAAACGTCGGCGAGGCGACGACGTCGCTGACCACGCGCAGCGGCGCGTCCTGCGGGCGCTGCGAGAGGACGCGCTCGATGAACGACGCGCGCCACCGCCTACCGGCCGCTCGCCCGTAGACGCCACACGTGCGCACCACGAATGCGCGCGAGCGCATCGATGCGACCAGTTGCTCGCCGGCGAGTTTCGAAGCGCCGTAGACGGAGATCGGATGCGGCGTGCTCGCTTCGGCATACGGAACGGTCGTCTCACCATCGAAGACGTAATCGGTGCTGATCGTCGCGAAGACGGCGCCGTAATCTCTCGCGAGCGCGGCGGCCGCGCCGACGGCAGCGGAGTTGATCGCAAAGGCGCGCTCGGGCTCGTCCTCGCAGCGATCGACGTCGTGAAATGCCGCCGCGTTTACGAGCACGTCGGGACGGACCCCTTCGATCGCGTTACGCATTGCGACACCGTCGGCGAGATCGAGCTCATCGCGCGGCGGTGCGGCGATCGTGCAATCGGTCCACGTCTGCACGATAGCCGTTCCGAGCTGACCGGAGCCTCCGATCAAGAGGACGCGCTTCACACCGTCGACCGGCGTCCGGCCGTGTTTCGCTGCGCGATTAACGAAACGGCTACGGCGACGGCCGCCACGGCGTTACCCACGACGAGGATCTCGACGACCGCCGCAAGCGACGGATGAACGACGACGACCGTGCCGAGCGTGCCGAGCGTGCAGATGAAGAGCGGCACGGTGAAGGCTAGGCGGTGAGTTGCGATGCCGTAAGAGGTCAGCGAATTCGTCAGCGCGAGCAAGACCATCGCCAAACCGTACGTCACCAGCAGCGGCGAAGCTGCATCGAAGGCGCGGCCGACCAGTGCGTGGAGCACGTCGATTCCGAAGTATTTGAAGACGAAGAGCCCACAGAGCGCGACCACGCCGAACATCAGCAAGCTCCCGGCTAAGACCTCGCGCGTCTTTGCGCCTCGCGCGTGCCGGTCGGCGGCCTGCGGAAGCAGCACGGTGGGAATGAAGCCGACCATATAGAGCAGGATCTTTCCGCCCAGCGAAGCGGCCGCGTACAATCCGGCCGAGTGCGGATCGAAAAAGTGCTTGACCAAGACCACGTCGGCGGAACCGATCAGCGCGAGCGAGATCGATGCGGAGGCCGCTCCGGCGCTCGCGTTGAGGATGCGCCGCCAATCGTAGCGAATCGCGCGCGGCTCGACGCTTGCGTACCGGCGCCGCAACCGCGCTCCGAGATAGACCAACGCGAAGACCGGACCGACAAAGAACCCGACGATGCCTCCGCCGAGCTTGAAGCCCACGGCAAGCAGTGCGACGATACCGCAAACTTTGGCGATTCCTTCGATCGAATTGGAGAGTGCGTAGCCGGCGAAATCTTGCGTGCCTTGCGCGATCGCTCGCAGCGCGCTCAAGTAGAGCGCGACGCCGGCGATCAGACCGACGAACTGCGCCGACCAGACGGGGACGTCGAGAAAGCGCGCAAAGGGGATTGCGGCGAACGCCGCGACGACCATGTAGAGCAGCCCGAGCCGCGCGAACCCGTCGCCGACCTGCTGGGTGAGACCGCGCATGTGACCGTCGTCGTGAAGCGCCCGAAACTCGGCGGCGAGCTGTGCGACGACGGGCGCGACGAAGGCCGCCGGAAGCGCGGCGATCAGCGCCGCGTTGATCAACGCGTAGAGGCCACCGTAAACGGTGACGCCGAGCTCGCGGCTCGCGACGGCATGCGTGATGAAGTTGCAGAGATTAAGCACCATGCCCGCCGAAAAGACGAGCGCGCTCTGCCTCAGCATCGCACTGCTACGAAGGCGCTCGAGCCCGCGCCGGAGCACGAACGTGCCGGGCGGACTCACGCTACCGTTCATAGTAGACTGCTTCTCATGGAGATCGAGCAATTACCTCTCGCCGGAGCGCTGCTGCTGACGCCGCGCGTCTTCGGCGACGAGCGAGGTTCGTTCGAGGAGACCTATTCACTCGATCGTTATCGGGCGTGCGGCATTGAGGATGCATTCGTTCAGGACAACCTCTCGCTCTCACACCGCGGAGTGCTGCGCGGCCTTCACGGCGCTTCGCGCATGGCAAAACTCATCAACGTCGTGCGCGGCAGCGCGTTCGACGCGATCGTCGATGTGCGGATCGAGAGTCCGACGTATCGCCGCTGGTTCGGACGTACGCTCTCGGCCGCGGAGGGAAAGCAGGTCTACGTGCCGCGCGGATTTCTCCATGGCTTCCTCGCGTTGGAAGACGAGACTATCGTGGTTTACAAGCAGAGCGCGCCGTACGACCCGTCGGCTGAGCTCGCGGTTGCTTGGGACGACCCCGAGATCGGCATCGAGTGGCCGCTAGGCGGGAGGCGCCCAATTCTCTCTCGCCGCGATGCCCAGAATCCGCCGCTCGCCTCCCTTGTAACAAACGGCGCCGAGCCTAGGTAAGAGCGGCCAGAGGAACCGAATCGAGGGGAGATGGCATTCCATGATCAGAGCGACGAAGCTCTGGTACATCGGGTGCGCTCCGGGGAACGGGAGGTCTTCGGCGTGCTCGTGGATCGCTACAAACGCGGGATCGCGAACTTCATCGGCGCAACCGTACGCAACTCGTCCGAGACCGCGGACCTGTCGCAGGAGACGTTTCTTCGCGCCTACGCGCATCTAGCGACCTTCAATCCTCAACTCGGGAAATTCTCGACTTGGATCTATCAAATTGCTCGAAACGTGATTCGGACCTATCTCGCCAAATCGCTGCGCGCTCCCCAATATCAGGAACTTCCGCAGGACCAATCGCTCGAAAACGCCCTTCCGGATCTCTCGCCGCAGGCCGATCCGGCCGGCGACGTCTTACGCGAAGAGGCCGAGCGCGAGTTACGCGCGGCGCTCGCCGAGCTCCCCGAACGCACGCGAACGGTATTGGCGCTACGTTATTTCGACAATATGGAGTATCAAACGATCGCGAGCACGCTGGGGCTCTCGCTCGGCAACGTGAAGACGCTAATTCATCGCGGGAAGATCGCGCTCACCAAGAAGATGCGCGAACGCGAATCGCGCGCCGTCGAAGCGCTGCACGTTCCACAGAAAGGGGGCATCAATGCGGTGCTCCTGGTGTGAACCGCGGCTCGACGCCTATCTCGAAGCGACGCTCCGTCCGCGCGACGCTCGCGCGGTCGGCGCGCACGTGCGTTCCTGCGCTGCCTGCGCGACGTTCCTGGAGGAGCTGCGAGTGATCGACGCTTTGCTCGCGACCGCGCGGCCTCCCGGCGTCGCCCCGGATTTTACCGCCGCAGTCGTCTCGGCAACGCACGCGACCCCGACCCGGGCGCCCCGTCGCCTGCCGCTCGGCGTCGCACTCCTTCTTTATTTAGGGATAGCGTGGGCGCTGGCGGCAATCTTCGCGCTACGTACGTCCCAGGCCGGCCAAGTTCTCGGAGCGGCCTCAGCGTTCGCGCGAAGCAACGTGGCCGCTTTCGGCGCGGCAGCGCGCGTCATCGCCCCGGCCGCGCCGCTCGCCGCTGCGGCGGTGACCGGCATACTCTTGGTCGACCTGCTGCTGCTGGTCGCCCTCCTTTACGGGTACCGACGCTTCCGCCCGTTGATCGCTCTCTATCTCGTTCGAGGAGAACGCACATGATCGCGCGGCTGGCCGCAATTCTCGGATTCGCCCTCGCCGCGCTCGCGCTGCCCGCCGCAGCGCTCGCCGACGCACAAGCCATCTACCACGGCGGGACGTACTTCGGCTCGGTGGTCGTCGAGCCGGGTCAAGTCGTTGAGGGCGACCTCACCGTGATCTTCGGCGATGCGACGATCGCCGGCATCGTGGAAGGCGACGTCAACGTCGTCGGCGGCACGTACGACCCACGTCCCGGCGGGGTCGTCACGGGGCAGATTAATCAGGTCGGCGGAGCCGTGACCCAGGCGGTCGTTCCGTGGGCACCGAGCGAGTCACCCTACAATCCGTTCGTGCCCGATCATCGTCTACTCTGGCGCCTTTCCTGGAATCTGCTCGCGCTGCTCGTCTTCCTCATTTTCCCCTTGAGAACGCGCATGGTGCTCGACCGTTTGGAACGGCATCCGGGATTGAGCGCAGTCGTCGGCGTTCTCGGCTGCGTGGCGGTCGTTCCACTGGCGGTCTTGCTCGCGATCACGATTCTGCTCATTCCGCTGATCTTGCTCGAACTGGTCTTCGTGCTCGCCGGCGTCTTCCTCGGCACCGCCGCGCTCGCTCTTTTGATCGGACGCCGGCTTTGCGAGCTGTTGAGTCCCGCGACAACGCCCTCGCCGCTCGTGGCCTTGCTCGTCGGCATCGCCCTCATCAGCGCCGCCGAGCTCGTTCCCGTCGTCGGCACCCTCGTGCTGATCTTCGTCGGACTCATCGGCTTGGGGGCGACGCTGCTCTCATTCGCCGGAGACTCCGTCGGGGGAGAACAGGCGGCACCGGTCAGCGCACCCTTTAGCGGACCCCCCATGCCCACCGGCTAAGTATCTAGAGTACATGAACACCATCTCGCGGGCGGCGCAGTTCGCGCAGCGTACGGCGCACTTACGCGCCTCGACGATACGCGAGATGCTCAAAGTTACCCAGCAACCGGACGTCATCTCGTTCGGAGGTGGCCTTCCCGCGCCGGAACTCTTTCCGACGGCGGGAATCGCCGAGGCGTCGCGCGCCGTTATGGAACGGGTCGGACCGGCGGCCCTTCAGTACAGCGTGACCGAGGGAATCCCCGAAATGCGGATTTGGGTAGCGGAACGGCTGACCCGCCGCTTCGGCCGCATCTTCGACGCCGAGAGCGTTACGATCGTGAACGGCTCGCAGCAAGGGCTCGATTTGGTCGGAAAAATTTTCCTCGACCCCGGCGATCACGTCGTGCTCGAAGATCCGTCCTATCTCGGCGCGATTCAAGCGTTCGATGCCTACCAGACGCGGTACGTAACGGTCGAAACCGACGAAGAGGGCTTGATACCCGATTCGCTCGAGCGCGTGCTCGAACGCGCGGATCCGTTTCCAAAGTTTCTCTACCTCGTTCCGAATTTTCAAAACCCAACCGGACGTACGCTCTCGCGTCGGCGGCGAGAGGTCGTCGTTCGCATCTGCGAACACTTCGGACTTCCGATCGTCGAAGACGATCCATATGGTGAGTTGCGGTTTGAAGGCAACGATCTGCCCTCGCTGGTCTCGTACGAAACGACGGCGCCGATCATCTACTCGGGCACCGGCAGCAAGATCCTGGCACCCGGCATGCGGATCGCGTGGCTCGTCATCGCGGACGAAGAAATTCGCGAGAAGATCGTGCTGGCAAAGCAAGGCGCCGATCTGCACAGTGGAACGTTCGCACAATACGTCTTCCACGAGTACGCGAGCGACGGAAATGCATTCGACGGACACGTCCGGCGCATCGCCGAAACCTACGCGCGCCGCTGCATCGTGATGGCGGAGGCGCTCGCCGAGTTCATGCCTGAAGGGGTGCGATTTATGCGACCCTCCGGTGGCATGTTCTTATGGGTTACGGTGCCGGAGGTCGATACGGCGAAGCTCCTGCGCATCTCGGCCGAATCGAAAGTCGTCTTCGTTCCGGGCGTCAACTTCTATCCCGCGCGCAACGTGCATGACGGCATGCGCCTCAACTTTTCGAACGCCTCCGAAAAGAATATCCGCTTGGGCGTCGAACGGCTTGGCCACGCCCTTAGGCTATACGCAGGCTGAAGTTCCAGAACTTTTTATAAGGAGTCCGAACGCGTGGCAGGTTTGGTCGTCGGCATCTTTCCCGACTCGGACGCGAGAGCGCTCGAGGTTGCGCTTTCGGCGCAGCAAATCGACCTAACGAAGGTGAAGGTCGTCACCGCGACCCCGCCCATCGAAGACGAGCCGTACCAGCTCGAGTTCGTCGACGTTATCGTCGGCATGGAATCGAACTCGCTCTCCGACGACATGACCAAGGGCGTCGGCGTATGGGATGAAACCGGGACGGACGTGCCGGGACTAGGCGGATCTGGAGTAACGGTCAGCGATTTCTCGCATCACGTCGATCCGACGCGGCGCTATCTGGCCGGCTTCGACGTCCCATCGGATGAAGTCGACAACTTCGGCGACGCGGTGGCCGAGGGGCGCTCGGTCGTGCTCTATCCCGATGCCGGTTCGCAGGCGGAGGTAATTTCCGCCGCGTTCAAAGCGGCCGGCTTGCGCAACGTCCGCGCGTACTAATCTCAAGCGCCTCGCTGCAGGCGCATTCGTCGCGCTGACGTCCTGCAGGCCCGCGACTCATTACGACTACGCGCATCTTCCGTCCGGCTATCACTGGCGCGCCGTTTACGACCGGTCGACCAACGCGATCGTCTTCTACGGACAGGATCCGTTCACGCTCGATACCGTGTATGTCGGGCCCGATAGCCGGTTCTTCATTTTTCGTCATCCCGGGCCGATCGGACCGAAGGATTTGAGAGAGCGTTGGGAGCCCCACGATGTCCGCTGACGCCCTGCGGCCGCTCGTCCGTCGAATCATGATTACCGCTGCCGGCACGGTGACGGCGCAATCGGTCATCAAAGCCTTGCGCGAGGACGGGCGAGCCACGTTCATCGCCGTCGGCGACATGAGTCCGCTCAACGCGACGCGCGCGTTCTCAGACGAGTTCGTCGCGCTTCCGCCTGCCGGTTCGAGTGAGTTCGCGCGTCGCTGTTTCGAGGCGGCGCAGCGCTTGCAGATCGACTTGCTCGTGCCGCTCATCGTCGAGAGCGAGTTCCTTCCGCTCGACGACGCACGCGGGCTTTTCGAGTCGATCGGATGCCGGCTCGCGCTTCCCGGGCGCGAAATCGTACACCGTACCGGCGACAAGTTAGAGTTTGCGGCGTTTCTGCACGAGATCGGCGTACCGGGACCCTCGACGCAAGCGTATTGCGAAAGCATCGCCGTTCGTAAGTTCCCCGTTTATCTCAAGCCGCAGCGCGGCTCGGGATCGGTCGGTACGGCACGCATCGAGTCGCCTTACTCGCTGCACGAAGCCGCCCGAGGTCGCACCGATCTCATCGTGCAGGAAGCGATCGACGGAACCGAGTTCACCGTCGACTGCTTCGCCGCGGCGCCCGGCCGCGTCGTCGCGGCCGTTCCCCGCGAACGCATAGCGATTAAAGCCGGCGTCTCGGTGAAAGGGCGGACGTATCGACATCCGCAGATCGAGACGATCGCGCGCACCGTCGTCGAGCGGAGCGGCCTCACCGGTCCTGCCAACGTTCAAGGCATGTTGTTGGCAGATGGTAGCTTTTCGATCATCGAGATGAATCCGCGTTTTTCAGGCACGCTCGCGCTGACCACGGCCGCGGGAATCAACTTCGCCTCGCTCTTGATCGACACGATCGAGGGGCGGCCGATCCCGGATCTGCTCGGTCGTCACGAAGACGGCCTCGTAATGATGCGATACTGGAGCGAGGTCTTCGAGAAGCGCGACGGAGCGATGCGCTTAGGAACGCCGCTGCAGGCGCTGCGCGGCAACGATGCCGGCTTGGCGCCAAAACTCAAAGCCGAAGGCGGCGCTCACGAAGGGATGGTAGAGCCACTCGGGGCGCCGGTCGCGGATCAATCCGGTCACGGCGGCGACCGCGGGCAACGCGAAGCTAACGGAGTAGAACGGCCAAAGGTAGGCTCGTAGACGCTGCGCGCGACGCGACGCGCGTAGACGCCCCCACACCGGATAGCCGGTGTCGGTCATGCGCGCCCGAAAACGCGGACCGAACTTGCGCAACGCATCGCCGATTCCCGCTACGGTGTGATGCTCGAGTTGCGCGCCCTCGACGTAGGCGATCTCGGCGCCGCTCCCCAGGAGCATTTCGACCGGAGCGACGTCGTCTTCGTCGGTGCCGGGCGGCTTGCGATAGGGAAGGCGAATCGTGAATCCTTGCGCGAGCGCGATCAGCGCGCGCGGTCCCTTGGCGAAGTCGTAGACGACGTAATCGCCGGTGCGTCGTTTGACGCGATAGGTTCGATGGTACGAAGCGGGCGAGGTCCCGCCGCCATAAATGAAGTGATTGAACGGGTCGCTGAACGCGTTGAAGTAACGGGTGGTTCCACCGTCCTGGGGCGTGCTCACCAGACTCGGAAACGCCGCTAGAATCTGCGGGTCGGCGAACGGACGCGCCATCAGTTCGAGGAATCGATCGCCGGCGAACGCGTTGTCGGCTGCGAGCCACATCGCGACGTCGCCCGTCGCCCGCTCCAAAAGCAGTCCGGCACCGGGCTCTGCTCGCCGGATCGGATTATGAATCACGCGCGCCCCGAAAGCTTGCGCGATGGCGACCGTGTCGTCGGTCGACCCGCCGTCAGCAACGAGCAGCTCGACTTGTTCGGCCGGGTAACGCTGACGCCGAATCGAGTCGAGAATCGCCGGTAGCCGTGCCGCTTCGTTGAGCGTTGGAAGCATCAGCGAGAACCGGATCGGCGCTTGCGCGCTCACACCTCGACCTTCGCGCCGTCGCGCTCCGCCGAGCGCAACGCCGCCTCGATCACTCGCACGACGCCGGCGCCAAACGGACCGTCGGAGCGCGTTGCCGTATCGTTGGAGATTGCGGATGCAAAGTCGGCAACGAGTTTGCCGAGCGCTTCGCGATTGTCGACCAGCGGCACGTGCAGATCGCCCAATCGATACGAGACCATCTGCTGTTGCAACGTCGAGCTCGACGGATCGAGCACGACGCCTTTATCGTAGATGTAGATTTTCTCGGTCGGTTCGACGTCGTCCCAGACCGCCATTTTGCGGCTGCCCGAGATCATCGTTCGCCGAAGCTTCACCGGCGAGAGCCAGCTCAGATGCACGTGTGCCAGGCACCCGCCCGGATACCACATCGTGAGGAATGCCACGTCCGGAACCTTTGCATGAACGCACGCTCCCAGCGCAAGGGCGACCGAAACGGGAAGCTCGTCTAAGATGTAGTTGAGGATCGAGACGTCGTGCGGCGCCAGATCCCACACGACGTTGCTCTGCTGAAAGAGCCCGAGGTTGACGCGAATCGAGTCGATGTAGTAGATGCTTCCGAGCTCGCCCGACTCGCGCAGGGCGCGCAGCTTCTCGACCGAGCCGGTGTAGAGAAACGTATGGTCGGTCATGAGGCGAACGCCGGCGCGCCGTGCGCGCTGGCAAAGATCTTCAGCCTCCCGATAGGATTCTGCGAGCGGCTTCTCCACGAGGACGTGCTTGCCGGCTTCGATCGCACGCGCCGCAAGCTCGTGATGCGTGTGTGGCGGCGTTGCCAGCGCTATCGCATCGACACCGGGATCGGCGAGCGCGGCTTCGATCGATGCGTGGCCTTCGACCGTCGGATAGAACCGCAGCAGCCGCTCGAGCCGGTCGCGGTCGCGTTCCACGATGCAACGAACCGACCATTGGTCGGAAGCGTAGAAATTCCGAACGAGATTCGGTCCCCAGTAGCCCGCGCCAACGACGGCTACGCCGAGCGATCTTTTCGCCATCGCGCAGGTGTCGAGGCGAAGCGGCTAGGCGACGACGAGCGGCTGCGCGCTCGCGAGCGCATCTGCAACGAGCTCGATCTGCTCCCCGGTGAGCTCGGGGAACATCGGAAGCGAGAGCACGCGTTCGGCGCTGCGTTCGGTTCGTGGAAACGCGCCACGGCTGAGTCCCAGCTCGGCGTAGGCGGGCTGCAGATGAATCGGTATCGGATAGTGGATTCCGGTCGCGATGCCGCGCTCGCGCAGCACGGTCGCCACGCGTTCGCGATGCTCGACCTCGATCACGTACAGATGGTAAACGTGGGACTCCTCCGCGAGACGCACCGGCGGCTTGATGCCGATCTTCGCCAGACGCGCGTCGTACGCGGCGGCATGCCTTCGCCGCGCCTCGTTCCACGCGTCGAGCCGGCGCAGTTTGACGTCGAGCACGGCGGCCTGAATCGAATCGAGCCGGCAGTTCCCTCCTTTGATGAGGTGCTCGTATTTCTTGCGCTGGCCGAAGTCGCGCATGAGGCGCAGCCGCTGCGCGAGCGCCGCATCGGAAGTAACGATCGCGCCGCCGTCGCCGTAAGCGCCGAGGTTCTTGCCCGGATAGAAACTGAAGGCGGCGACGTCGCCGAAGCTACCGGCGCCGCGACCGTTCCAGCGCGCGCCGTGCGCCTGACACGCATCTTCAATCACGAAGAGCTCGTGGCGCCGCGCGAATTCCATGATCGGTTCCATCGGCACGACCTGGCCGTAGAGATGGACCGGCATGATCGCCTTGGTGCGCGGCGTCAACGCCGCGTCGAGCAGCGCGGGATCGATTAGGTAGTTGCTATCGGCGTCGACGAGCACCGGGCGCGCACCGACCGCGGAGACGGCGAGCGCCGACGCGATGTAGGTATTAGCCGGAACGATTACGTCGTCGCCGGCGCCGATGCCGAGGACATCGAGCGCGAACTGCAGCGCAGCGGTCCCGGATTCGACGCCGACGCAGTGTTCGACGCCGACGTACGCCGCGAAGTTCTCCTCGAAGGCCGCAACGTCGGGCCCAAGGACAAACGTCGCATCCTCCATCACCTGGTTGATGCGCGGAAGAATCTCCGCGCGCAGCGCACGAAACTGAGCCTTCAAATCGACAAACGGAACGAGCGTCGTCATCGTCACTCAGGCGCGCTTCGTCGGCTCGCGCGCGAGCGCCTTCAGCAATCCGATCGCGCAAAGAATGCCGGCGATCTCCGCGATCGCTTGCACGAGCGCGGTCGCTTGCACGAGAATCACCGTGCGCGGTACCGCTTCAAGAAGCCAACCGTTTACCGAAAGATCGATGCGGACGTGCGGCAGCGCTCGTCCGCCGGCGAAGGCGAGCCATCCGGGATCGTACCGCTCGTTGAAGCGCAAGACGGGTGCCGGCATCCCCGACGCGCCGACAACGTAGAGCCACGGTGAGATTCGGCGAAACTCGACCGCGCGCGTTGGAGCGGGAGGCGTGGGTGGTGCGAGTCTCGGCAGATTCGGTGCTTGCGCGACGAGCTCGCAGATGCCGGCGCACTCGACCGACGTCACGCCGCGTGGAATCCAAAACCATCCAAACCCACCGGCTTGTCTCGCAATCGTCGATCCGTCAGCGGCGCGCAGCGCTCCGTGCACGTACGCGAGCAGCCACGAGTTCGGCTCGACGCTTTGCGGAAGCGTCGATTGCGTGAGCGCGCCCCCGATTGCTTGCGCCAGTGCGGGATACTCCGCAAACGCGAGTCGCGCGTCGATCCATGCGGCGCGCGGATCGATCGAGTCGCTCGGCGCGGCGATCGGCCGCGCCGGCGCGTAACCCTGCGCGTCGCCAAAGAAGATATCGCACGCATCGAGCCGCTGCGCTAGCGTGACGACCGTCACCGCGGCGCACTCCGAAAGCAACGGCATCGCTTGCTCGAGGCCGTGCGCCGATGACGCCGCGCTATTTGCCCAACGCGGTTCGAGCGACGTCGCCGCAAGTCCGATCCCGCCGCGGGTCTTCGAAACGAGCCACGGTCGCGGAACGACCGCCGTCACGCCGAGCGCACGCAGCGCGCCGGCATCGTTCGATTGTTCGTAACGCGCCAGCGCCATGTCGACCGGATAGCTCGGGAAGTACTCGTTGAGCGTAGCGACGCTGCCGGGGTAAACGTGCGCGTCGGGATCGGCGCCGTCGCCCTCGCCGCCTCGCAGCGCGAGCGGTTGAAAGGCGGGCAACAACGCGACCCGCGTGAAAGGCGCCGCGGCGACCGCGGGATGCGGATAAGCGTTCGACCCGATCCAGAGATCGCTCGGCGGTCGAATCAGCCACGCAATCGGCAACGCGACTCCGGCCGCGAGCGCGGCGTACCCGAGCACTCGGAAGCGCGCGGCCGCCGCACAGGCAAGGAGCGCGATCAGTGCGGCAAAGATGCCCGCCAAATCGTAGAGCTCGCGAAAAACGCCGCTCTCGGGAACGTTACGTACGATCCAGGCGTAGGGCGCGGCAAGCGGTCCGTGCACGCCGAGCACGCCGACGAAGATGACCGTGGCCGCAATCGCCGCGGGGATCGACGCGCGCGAGCGCCACCCTGCGATCGCGCCGGCAACGGCGAGAGCGAGAACGGCCCAAACGGCGATCGACGCCGCGATGCCGAGGCGGTCGGCATAGCCGGGAAAGTAGCCCCCGAGTCCGAGCAGGGGTACGGGAAATACCGATTGATTCGTCTGCCATTCCACGCCGTACGGGATCCGCAAGAGCGTCGCGCGGTCGGCGACGAGCCCGACGATCGACGGCAACGCGAAGATCGCTCCCAAGACCGGCGGCAGCCATTTGCGCGTCACGAAGGCAAAGGCGCCGAGCGCGAGCATTGCCAGAATAAAGAACTGCAGCTGCGCTTCGATCAACGCGATCCAGAGTGCGAGCCGCACGCACGATGCCTCGCGGCCGCGCAGCATTTCCGTGCAGAGGCCGATGAAACCGGCGTAGGCGAACACCATCACCAGATGTCCCGCGACGACCTCGTTGTAGACCCATGGATTGAAGAGCGCGAAGAGGCCGATTCCGATCGCGGCCGGAGCGCCTGCGCCCACGCGCGCGGCCGCGCCGGCGACGATGCGCATGCAGGCATATCCAACGATCGCAGCCACCAGTGCGAGAGCTGCAAGCGGCCCGGCGACCCACATCGCGGCCGCAATCGGCGGCCCGATGAGATACGTCGTGGGATGCGGATTCGGCGCTCCGAAACCCGACGCGACCCAACCGTTGATCGAGTCGCTGAGGAACGAAGCGATCGCGGTGCGATCGATCGGCCACGTCCAATCGTGACGCAGCGTCGGAACGCCCTTCGCTACGACGAAGGCCGCGAAGAGTGCGGCCGCGGCGAGCGACATGAGGCGCGTTAGGAGCGCAATCGCCGGCATTCCATGGCCACGCCGACTGCGGCGCAAGCCGCCGCCGCGTAAGCCGCAATCGCAAAGGGTTCGGAGAACGGCGGCGGGAGGACGCTTGCCGGAACGATTGCGGCGACGGCCGCCGCAGCGGCAACGAGCGTTCCACGTTCGAAGAAGGCCGTCACGTGCAGCCAGATCGTGCGGCCCCAGTCACCCGCGCTCGTCGGCGCGAGCAGCGAGGCCGCGACGAAAAAGGCGGCGAGGAGCATGAGGCGATAGGCGCCCTTAACAATGCTCTCGGCGAGATCGCCCCCGGCGATCGCGGCGAGCGCGAGCGCAAGGACGCCAACGACCGCGGCGTAGCGTGAGGCGGCGACGAGAGCGCCGCCGCGCATCAGCGCCGAGTTGAAGGCGGCAAACGCGCCGGAGCGCGCGAGGATCGTCGCGCAGATGAGCGCGGCGCCGGCGACCAGCGCGAACGTTTCGGCTCCGGGCAGCGCCACGAGCGATGCGACCACGGTAACGAGAATCGCGATCCCGATCGCGTAGGCGAGAAACGCCGGAAACAGCGGAGCCGCAGCCTCGCTCGCGTTCTCGGAGGCAGGTGCGGGCAGCATTCGCGCGGCGGCTAACGCAAGCGCCGCAAAAATCGCCGCGAGGTATGCAGTCGTCGCAAAACGCTCGGCCGCATCTCCCGCGAGTGTCGTCGCCAAGATCAAGGCAACGACGCACGTACCGACGGCAAACCGCAGTGCACGTCCGAGCGCCCAATGGACGGCCGAACGCGTCATCGGTTGGTGGTTTCGATCGGCCAGAGCTCGGGCGCCCAGGCCAAGACGATCATGATCAGCAGCGCAATCGCCGAAATGGCGCCGGCAATCACGTAATACGCCTGACCCGCGAAGGTCAAGACGATTCGGCCTCCGGAGGGAAGACTCGGAACGATCCAACCGTTTCCGACGCCGTTGACGATGACGTGTGGGAGCACGGCGCCGTCGAGTGTCGCCTTCCATTCCGGATGGAACGCTTCGTCGAAGACGAGCAGGAAGGGGGCGGCCGTGTTGCGTGCGGTTACGTCGATCGTCGTCGGCGATCGCCGCTGCCAGATCAATCCGAAGTCCTGCGTTCGCGGAAGCGTCACCGGTTCGAGCGTCAGCAAGCCGATCTTCAGCTGCGGATCGCCGCTCACGACGTTATGGTACCCGCGCTTTAGAAAGATCGGCGCGTCGCTCACCGCGTTGCCGTCGACTACGAGCGGTAGGTCTTCGAGCGAACGCGGGCGGTGCAAGTTCGCGCCGGGAAGCGC
Source organism: Candidatus Cybelea sp. (assembly GCA_036732685.1). Lineage (GTDB taxonomy): Bacteria > Vulcanimicrobiota > Vulcanimicrobiia > Vulcanimicrobiales > Vulcanimicrobiaceae > Cybelea. The sequence continues at coordinate 161,085 of DAINBY010000002.1, forward strand.
GTGCACGGTGTAGTAAACGCCGCTAAACTTCGCGCCGCGCGCCCGCGAAACGAGCCAGATTCCCGCGAGACGTCGCGACGAGTCGTTCCAGTCGTTTGGAAACGCGTGCATGAAGTGGACGTCGAACGCACCGTCACGCGCGATTGGAAAGATTCGATAAACCTCGCGCCCGTCGCGCGCGAGCGCGACCGCGAGCGCAGCGCCGAGACTCCCCGTATTCGCGACGCTTCCGACGATCTCAGGGTCGCCGGCGAACCTGTTCGGCGGAGTAGAGACAGCGAACGCGGCCATCGGGACCGGCGCCGCGCGCCGTGCCGCCCGTACGTTGCCGATTCGCTCGAACTCGAGATCCGGACCAACCGCCGCCGAGATCACGTCCGGGCCGAGGTCGGGACGTTCGCTCCCGGTCGGGTGAAAGTCGAAGGCAATCTCATTCCATCCGGGCCGCAAGTCGACCGCGAAATGAACGACCCCGGGAACCGGACCGTCGAGGCGGTCGATCGTGTCGTAGGCCTGACCGGTCGCATCCTGGCCCGGCAAGAGAATGCTTTGCGCCGCCGTGCCCGCGACGCTGACGGTCATCACGTCGGCAACTTGCAAACGGCTGACGCGCATCGAGACGCGCGCGCGAACGCCGCCGGTTCCGGGAACGAAGACGCGAACGGTCGCGTGACGCGACAAGAGGAACCACGAAATCGGATCGCCGCGCTGCCATTGGTAGGCGGCCGGATCGTCGCGATACCACTGCGCCGGCATCATCAACTCCGACGTTCCGACCGCGCCGCGTCCCAAAACGTATGGCAGCGTGGACGCCAGATTGCCGGGAAAGCCGGTGCGGCGTACTTGCGTTCGCTCGAGACCGTCGGGACCGAAGGGAGCGACGGCCGTCGCGCGGACGCGGTATCTTCCCGATGCGGCGACCGTGACTCCCGTTCGCGGCGCGTAGACGAGGCTCGCGGCACTGAGATTCTTCGGCAGCGCGTGCGCGAGCGCGGTGATTCTACTCTGCCAAGCCCGCAGGTCGTCGGCGCCGACGATCGCGACGACGAGATCCGGGTCTAGGTAGCCGTCCGAGACCCAGTGTTTCCCCGCCGTGAGCGCGACGTTTCCATATCCCGTCCACGCGCCGCCGACCGTCTTGACGGAGAGATACTTTCCGTCGACGACGACCGTCTGCGGGCCAGGCCGATCGAAGAGCATCGATTGATCGAGCGCAAAGATCGAATAGATCCCGGTCGCCTTCGCCTCGAAGTGCGTCAACCAGGCCGCGTCGGCCGAGGGCGCGTGGACTCGAATGCCCCTCGCGAGCGCCTGGTTGACGGCGAGGTCGCGCATTTGGTCGGCGGAGCCCGGTAAGATCGGCGAGAGCGCTTGCATCGCGCTGGTAAATTCGTCCGCCGATCGCGTCGGCGGATCGAACTGAGCACGCCCCCTTGCCATCGCGCCGATATCGCCGAGATAGGCGTCGGAGAAGGTGGGCAGCGCGCTGATCGCGGGATGCGAGACGCCGTAGATCAGCGGCAGCGCGCCACTCAGGGAGTAGATTCGCAGCGGACCGTCGGAGCGTACCGGCCTCGCTTTGATCACACGCTGCAATAGGTCGTGGGTGAGCGTCGTGCTGTTGAAGCGCCATTCACCCGGCGAGCTGAAATCGATAGCCGGAATGAAGTCGTCGCGTTGCAGAATCGTGTCGACGCCCATGACGCGGAACATATCGGCCGAGAACGGCAAGCCTTCGCGCGTCGCGCGATACGCGCGGCGAATCCAGGTATCGGTCCCTTCCGATGGCTCGCTGCCGAGCAATCCATAAATCAGCGGCCGGTTGACCAGCGAGTCCTCGATGTAAAACTGCGGGTTTCCCCAATCGAACTGTTCGAGAAACTGCGTCGGGAAGAGCGCGACGCGCTGCCGCTGGTCGGAGCCGACCAGCGCGCTCTCGCGAAACTCCCACGAAGGAAGCGGCTGGCCCGGATAGTTCGTCTTCGAGACGACCACCGGAACGAAGATCAGGATCGGCAGCGCGATCGCGACGGTCCTGGCTGCCGAAACGAGCCACGCCCGGTTCCGGCGCTCCGGCTCCGCGAGTTTGCCGATCTGGTCGCGTAACGCAGCGATCATCGCAAACGCGCCGAGCGCGTAGAGTCCGCTCATGCCGAACTCGACGCCCGCGACCCATTTGTACGAGAAGCGGAACATCTGAAATCCCGGGAAGTTGCGGTAGAACTCGTCGTAGAGTGGCGTCGTTACCGCATCGCCGAGCGCGTCGTGGTAATAGCCGACCACGATCGGCACCGATACGAGCGTCACGATCAGGAAGAAGAGCGTCGCGGGACGCTGGTTCCGCCGAAAGGCGATCCCGCCGAAGGCGACGATCGGAACGAACCAGAGCAGCGCGCCGAAGAGGCCCGACGCATAGGCGGCCGCCCACGGGAAGTACGCCCGCCCCGCAAATGAGACGAAGGTCGCCCAGTGACCGAGGCCGCGCAGGACGTTGGCGAAGGAGGTTGCCGCGTTGTGCATCGAGGGCGCCTCGCTCAGCACCCCGTTGAGCCAAACGCCGCGGAAGTAATCGACGAAGGGGACGAGCCAGTAGAGGTTGATCACGAGCGTCGCAATGGCGGCCGCAGCGATAACCGGGAGCGTGCGGTTCAGCGCCGCGGAGGGCTTCGCATCGAAAGCGATCGTGACGGCGACGAAGAGCGCGAGGATGACGACGTTGATCGCTACCAGCGGCGGATTGACCCCGCCGCCAAGGAGCACCAGCAGCGCGATCGCCAGCGAGGCTCGCCAGAGATTGATCTCGCCGCGAATCGCGCGTGCGGTAACGCCGACCATCGCGGGCAGCACGCCGTACGTCAGCAGCCAGACGATTTGCGCTTGCGAGTTGAGCGCAACGTACATGTTGAAGAGGTAGGCGCACGAGCCGGCGATCCGCGCGATCTCATCGAGCCACGGTGCCACGCTGCGCAGGCAGTAGTACATCGACCAGAGGCAGCCGAGATAGACGAAAAAGACCGCCGCGTGCTGAGCGAAACCCTGCGGAACGTGCAGGACCTGCGCGACTCCGTAGATCCACGAGTACGGCATCTGGTAGGGAACCCAGAAGCCGGTATGGGTGCCCATGGCTAGCAGCGGATTCCACGCGTGAAGCAGCCGGCCCAAGAACTCCAGTGGATTGATGTGTAGACCGGCTTGGCCGTCGTTGAGCTGAATGCCGCTTCCGTATCCGGTGGTAACGAGCAGTGCCAGCGCGACGAAAAGCGCGGGGACCAACGCGCGCTGCAACGCCGCGGGCCGCTCTACCGTGAGCGCCCTAGGTTGCGCGGTCTGCTCTTTCACCCATAAGCCTTTCCATAGAGTCTGAACGGACCTTCCAAGACGACGGGCTGCGCGACCGGAGGCCCCGCAAAGAGCGCTTCGACGCGTTCGAGCACCTCCGCCAGCTCGATATCCTTAAGGATGCACCGGTACTCCAGGCTCCGCACGCACTCGAAACCGCGCAAGCCTTCATCGTGGCACGCCGGACAGAGCGACGGGCGGAAGGCGACGGCCGGTCCAATCGGAGCTCCCCGAATTTCGCTAGTCATGCCGTACAACGCGAGCGTCTTGACGCCGAGACCGGAAGCGAGATGACTGAACCCGGCGTCGTTGCCGACGAAGACTTCGCACTCCGAGAGCCGTCGCGCAGCTTCTGTAAGAGGCTCGCGGATGATGCTAATTCCCTCGCTCTCTCGAAAATCTTCCTCGGCCTGGCGCGCTTCGGCGATCTCGTGCGGACCCAGAAAGAAGCGTACGCTTCGGCCGCGCGCGGCTTGCGCGCGCGCCAACGCCACGAACCGTTCGTACGGCCAGCGCTTCACTTCGTTTCCTTTATAGGCCATTGAACCCGGATGGAGGCCCAGGGTGCCGGGGAGCCGCTCCGACTTCCACGCTGCCGGAATCCAGTATTCGAGCTCGGCCGGGTCCGCCGGCAATCCCGCAGCGCGCGCAAGCCGGAGATTCTCAGCCAGCCGATGGCCGCCGCGCAACGGGACCCGCGTGTTGCCCGAGGTGCGCGCGATGGCGCTCGCGGAGCCACCGTACTCGTGCATCACCAAGCGCTTCGCGCCCGCGCCACGCGCGATCGCCGCATACTGCCAGCGCGTCGCCGGAAACGGAAGAAAGCACGTTTCGTAGCCTCGGCGACGCAGCAGGGCTAGCGAACGCAGCACCTCGGCGGCCCGCGGGCGCAACGGCAACTCCACGACGTCGCGCACGACGCCCAGCGCACGCAAATACTCGCTGACGGGAGGATGCATCGTCACCGCGTCGACCGTCCAGCCGTCCCTGCTCAATCCGCGCAGAATCGGACCGGCGGCGAAGGCGTCACCGAGCCCCGGTAGCAAGAGTACCAGGGCGGTGTGCGAGCCCGCTTTTTGAGTAGTGGCCGCTACGGCCACTACTCTCCGACGATGACGGGGACGACGATTTCGTGCGACCCGGCCGGACGGTCGAGCTTGACCGCCAAACGCTCGGGCCGATCGTAATAGTGTAGAATGCGCATGCGATAGAAGATCGCCAGGGTGTCCAGGAAGACGTTCCAGACTGCGGCCAGCCGAAGTCGGCTGCAGACGCGCTTGAAGTTCAGCGTCACCGGCGCCTCGGCGATTCGATAGCCGAAGTGATGAACGTTCGCGAGCAGCTCGAGGTCGAAGGCAAAACGCTTGACCAAAATTCGGGGAAGCACGCGGTCGAGAACCTCGCGCTTGAAGAGTTTGATGCCGGTCTGCGTGTCGCGCACCGGCAGCCCGAAGAGCGCACGCACCATCATGTAGTAAAAGAGGCTGTAGACCCGGCGCAACGGCGGGTACTCCAGCTTGGAATCAGGATGGAACTTCGAACCGATCACCACGTCGGCGTGGCGCGACTCCATGATCGCCAAGAAGCGCTCGAGTTGTTCGGGGTGCAGGTCCATGTCGGCGTCGAGAAAGGCCACGTACGCGCCCTTCGAATAGGACGCGCCGCAGATCAGGGCATTGCCCTTCCCCTCGTTACGACTGCAGCGTACCACGCGAACGAGGTCGGGAAAGGCTCGCAGCGCCGTGCTTGCTGCCGTATGCGTGCCGTCCATGCTTCCGTCGTCGATGACGACGATCTCGAAGTCGATGCCGAGCGCGCGCATCGTTTCGACGGTCTCGCACACGTTCTCGGCAATGGAATGCGCCTCGTTGTAAGCCGGCATGAGAATCGAGAGCATGTCGTTCAAAGGTTTGCCCCGGAGAAAAAGCTAGCCTGCCGAGCGAGCCGTAATTCTGGCGTCCTACGCGATCGGCGCTTCGCGGTTCTCCGGCGGGCTGACGAGGTTTCGCTCGAACTTCGCGACGATCGTTCGCCACGCAAGATTAAGCTCCTCGACTCCGAGCATGCGTGCGACCGCTACGAAGACGGTGCCGCCGATGGCGATCTGCCCGAAGAGGAACCACGCCCGAGAGCCGAGCGTCGCCTCGGGGGTAACGCCAAGCGCGCCAATCCATCCTAGTGCTGCGAGCATCGCCACCGAACACACGACCACCTTGCCCGAGGAGAGCAGCAACGCGCCCCAGTCGATCCCTGACACCAGGCGTGCGATCACCACTAGCAAGAGAACCGCTTGCATGCTTTGGCTCAGCGAGTTCGCGAGCAGTAAACCGCGTGCGCCGAGAGTCGGAAGCCAGACCATCGATAGCAGCACGTTGACGATCACGGTAACGACCGAGATGGTGACTGGCCAAAGCGTCTCACGGCATGCGAAGCAGCAGCGGGTCAAGACCACGTTGGCCGCAAGCGCGATTAGTCCGATCGCGGCATATGGGAGCAGCGAGGCCGTCAGGTCCGTAGCACTCGCCTGGAAGGTTCCGCGCTCGAAGAGCGCCTGCACCATCGGATGCGCGAGAACGACCAACGCGCACGCCGCCGGAATCGTGATGAAGTTCACGAGGCGCAGGCCGGTTACGACGCTGCGCGCCACGCCGCGCCGGTTCTCGCGCGCGAACTGCGCCGCGAGCAGCGGAAAGATGACCGTCGCAATTGCGGCCGCAAAAACTTGCTGGGGAAAGTTCACCAGCTTCGTCGCGTAGTTCATGCCGGCAATGTAACCGGGTGCGAGCGTAGAGGCGAAGAACCGGTCGAAGAAGAGGGCGAGCTGGCCCGCTGCTGAGCCCACGATGATCGGTCCGAGCAGCGTCCAGATCTTGGCCAGGCCGGGGTGGTGAAGGTCGATGATCAGGCGATACCGTCCGATCGAGAGAAACGACGGAAGCTGCACGAGCATCTGCGCCGTCAGTCCCAAGACGGTCCCTATGACCAGCGCGTAGATTCCCAATCCGTGGCTGAGCAAAACGACGCATGCGATGGTGACGACGTTCACCGCAACGCCGACGAGCGCCGCGGCGCGGAAGCGATGGTAGGCGTTGAGCATCGCCGAAAGCACGCCGCTCAAACTGACCGCGACGATGCTCGGCATCAGCCAGCGCGTCATCTTGATGGCGACCCCCATCTGCGGGGCCGGGAAGCCGTGCGCGATGACCGGCACGTACCACCGGGCGGTGAAGAACCCGATCACGGCACACGTCGTTAAGACGATCGCGAGGATGTTCAGCACCGTGCTCGCCAGGCGCCACGCTTCTTCTTCTTTGCGATGCGCCAGGTACTCGGAGAAGGTCGGGACGAGCGCGCTCACGAGGGCCCCGTTGAAGACGCCGAAGAGAATCGTCGGAATCGTCGCCGCGGCCAGGAAGGTGTCCATCTCCCAGCGCGTTCCATAATAGCGGGCGCTGGTGACCTCGCGCAAGAATCCCAGCAGCGTCGACGCAAAGGTCGCTCCCATGATAAAAAACGTCGAGCCCGCGATCGAAAAGCGATAGCGCGGGCGAAGCTCCGGAACGACCCTGAGATGCGGAGAGGACCTAATGCGCCCCGTTCCTCCGTAAGACCGCCGGAATCGTCTTGGCGACGATCAAGAGATCGCGTAGCGGCGTCCATTCATCGACGTAGCGGTTGTCGAGCTCCATCCAGTGGTCGAACGAAACGTCGCTGCGTCCGTTGATCTGCCAAAGGCAGGTAATGCCCTGCGGAACGCTGAGCCGGCGGAAGGCGACCGCGTCGTAGTCCTCGACTTCGCTCGGCAGCGCCGGACGCGGGCCAACCAGCGACATCTCGCCTCGGACGACGTTGATGAGGTTCGGAAGCTCGTCGATGCTCGTACGGCGCAAGAAAGGTCCGAGCGGATGGAGCCGCGGGTCGTTGCGAATCTTGAAGACCGGGCCGTCGACCTCGTTGAGGTGCATCACGCTCTGGCGCATCGCGTGCGCGCCGTTGACCATCGTGCGCAACTTGAACATCTTGAAGCGGCGTCCGTGCATGCCGACGCGCTCCTGCGCGAAGAACGGCGTACCGCCGGTAACGCAGGCAATCGCCAACGCCGCGATTCCGACGACGGGAGCCGCGACGGCGAGCAGCAAACCGCCGACGACGACGTCGATACCACGTTTGGCGATACGCCACGCTTCGGGCACGTCGCGCGCGCCTTGCGCCGCAACCGGGATCCGAATCGCGCTCGATTGCCTCACGCTAGGAGTGCCGCTCTTACGGCACGTCCGACGGCGTCGAGACCGTCGATCTCGCCGATCGCACCGCCGGCCGGTCCGAGATGCATAAACGGAACGTACTCGCGCGTGTGGTCGGATCCCGGCGCTGTGGGGTCGCATCCGTGGTCGGCGGTAAGAATCACCTCGTCTCCATGGCGCAGCCGTGCCTCGAGACCCGGCAGCATCCTATCGAGTTCTTCGAGCGCGCCGCCATACCCGCGTACGTCGCGGCGGTGGCCGTACTTCGAGTCGAAGTCGTTGAGATTCGTGAAGATGAAACCGCTTTCGATCCGGTCCAGCAACTCGTACGTGCGCTCCATCGCATCGCGGTTGTCGGTGACGCGAACCGACGATGAGATGCCGCGACCACAGTATATATCGCCAATCTTGCCTACCGCGTGCACCTCAATGTGCCCAGCTTGCAGCTCGTCGAGCAGATTTGGAGGCGGCTCGATTGCATAGTCTCGTCGATTCGGCGTCCGCCGGAAAGCCCCCGGTTTGCCGACAAACGGGCGAGCGATGACCCGGTTCACATTATGAGGAGGCTGCAGCACCTCCCGCATGCGGCCGCACCATTCGTAGAGGGTCGCCGGCGGCACGATCTCCTCATGCGCGGCAATCTGGAAGACGGAGTCGGCCGACGTATAGAGGATTGGGCGGCCGCCTGCGAGGTGCTCGGAGCCGAGTTCTTCGATGATCTGGGTTCCCGAAGCCGTCTTGTTTCCGAGCGGCGCTTTGCCGGCGATCCGCGTAAGCTGGGCGACGATTTCTTGCGGAAATCCTTGCGGATACGTTGGAAAGGGGACGGTTGTCAGGACGCCCATCATCTCCCAGTGTCCGGTGATCGTATCTTTCCCACGGCTGCGCTCCATCAGACGTGCGACGCGCGCGAGCGGTCGCGCGACGGGCGCAACGCCGGCGATACTCGTCAGGTGGCCGAGCCCCCACCGCCCGAAGTTCGGCAGATGCAGCGAACCGAGCCGCCGCGAAACGTTGCCGATCGTATTCGCTCCCGGCGCGTCGCCGTAGCTCGCCGCGTCGGAGAGCGCGCCGACGCCGCCGGAGTCGATCACGATTGCGACCACGCGTCTCATCCAATCGCTCCTTCCCTTCGCAACTCGGTTCCTACTCTCGCGAACCCCCGCGATAGGAGTGGCCCGACGCCGGACTAAAAGGTTGCGACCGTGCCTCGCATCGTCTGCTCGGCGTTCGCAACGCTGATGCTCGTTCTTGCATCCACCGCAGCACGGGCCGCGGAGCCAACGCCCGCACCGACGGCGGCGCCGCCGAGGACCGTGCTCTATTTGAACGCGGCTCGCCTGGATTTTTATTACAATCGTTTTTTAATCGAAGGCGACGGCAACGTGCGGGTGCGGACCAGCGATGGCTTCACCGTCACCGGCGATGCATTCTCGATGGACCTCAAGCTCAACCGCTTCATGATCGCGGGTCACGTGACGATGCACGACGCAACGGGGACCGTGAGCGGCGCGGCGATCGCCGACTTCCTCGATTTTCGGCGCATCTACTTCGTTCCGGTAACCTCCGAGCCCGACCGCTGGACCTTCCTCAACGGCGATCTCGCGCATCCCGTGAAGGGACGCGAGATGCCGGGCGACGCTTTCTACTTTCCGGAGGTGAACGAGCACCCGAGCGTTACCGGTACGGGCGCCGTCATCGATTCCAAGACCTACGTCCGCTTCATCAACGCGCACACCTATTTTCTCAACTCCGGCGTGCCGCTCGGTACGTACGTGGTGAACTTCTCGTCGAATCAATATTTTGCGCAGAACACCCTCTCCGGTGCCAGCGTCGACCTGACGTGGACCATGGCCGGAAGCCCCAATGCGCTGACCGCGCTACATTTACGCTACGACCCGACCTATAAAACGTATCTCTCCGTGGAACAGCATCTCGTCGGCGACCACGAGTACGCGATCTTCTCCGTCAATCCCGCGACGCGCGCCGAAAAATGGTGGAATCTGGCACTCTACGAAAAGCTCGGCTCGCGATTTCAGATTCAGAGCTTCACGCAATATTACACGCAGCAGGCCTGGCTGCGCGAACCGCAGGCCGCCCAGCAGACGACGTTCATCAATGCGACCTATGCCTTCCCACACTCCTACGTAACGGCTTCCTCGCAATTGACCAACTACAGTCTGCTCGGGCCGGGATCGCTCCAGCCGCACGGGACGGTCGCCGGCAGCCTCGATCACCCGTCGCAGTTGCAAGTGACCGCTTCCAGCTTTCAAAACAAGATCGGGAACTTGCCGCTCTACGAGCAAATCTACGAAGGCTACGGCTTCAACCACGACACGGTCGGCGGAGATCAGTATTTGCAGGGCTTCCCGGGGCACGGCGCGCCGATTCCAATACCGGGCCTGCAGGCGTTCGGCGCCCCATGTCCCGACCAGCACGGCGTGAAGCCGCCGCCGGGCGCTTCGGCGGTCTATTATTGCCCGGTCTACACGACGATCTGGAATACGGTCTTGGGCTTCAATCTGTTCACCCCGTCGATCAAACTCAACCAACCCGAGAGTCCGTACGAAACGTACTACTTCAACGCGAGCTTCAACAAGCAGTACCAGTGGAACTCACTGCCCCACTGGATCAGCACGACCAACGAGAACTTCAGCATCAGCCGGCAGTTTACGCGCGCGCTCAATACCTATGTGGGCTATCAAATCCTCAACGTCGGCGATCACTACATCAAGGGCGGCTACCTGCCGTGCGAACCCGTCAATACGTCGACGTGCCCATTGAGCTTCACGTCGTTTCGCGGCGTCTCGACGCAGCGCACGACCAGCCTCGGCCTCAACGACGCTCCCAACCCCGAGTTCAACTTCTCGCTGCTCGTGCGCCACCACGACGACTATCCGACTGCCGTACCCGGGCTCTTCGGACTTCCACCGAATAACATCATCGGCCAGCCGCTCTACACGTCGTATTTGGGCCAAGCTCCGTACGACGCAACCGGAGACGTACGCTTTAAGATCCTCTCGCACGCCATGCTCGACCTCTCGCGCACGTTCTACTGGTACGGAAACCCGTACCGCACGACGTTCTGGCAGCCAACGTTCGTGGTGCAGCTGCTACCGATATGAGACGCATCGCTTTCGCGGTCTCGGCGTTGTGGCTCGCGGTCGTACTGCTCGCAGCCTCGGCTGGGAATATCGTCGTCAGCGGGCAGCTCCTGGCCTATCAAGACGGATACGTCTTCTTCACCACCGGCGACGGCTTTCACGTCGCGCAAGACATCGTGATTCGCGACGCAAAGACCGGCGGCCCGACGGCGCTTCATCCCGCGCCGAGGATCTGGGCGCGCGCCACCTTCGATCCGAACGGGCGCGTTACCGAGCTCGATCTTTCGCGCGCGCCGCTTGCACCACAGGGGAGCTTCGCCGACGTGGCGCGCTTTGCGGTCGCGCTCTCCTCGCCGGTTCCCAACCCGGATCTGCTCGATGCGGCGACGACGCCGCCGCCCGGGCAAACGACCGTGGCAACCCAGCACTTCTCGGGCCGCCCGGTCCTGGTGACGTTTATCGTGCAGGTGCCGCCGTATACGCCGTTCACCTCGTCGATCTATATCGCGACCGATCAGAGTGGTTGGAACGCGCAGGCCATTCCAATGGACCGCGTGGACGCGCTGCACTACCAGATCACGCGGCGCTTCGCCTCGGGCACCGTCTTTCGTTACCTCTACAACCGGGGCTCGCTCCAGACGCAGGAGATCGCCCAGAACGGCCTGGCGCGCAAGCCGCGCGAACTCGTCGTCACGGATGCCGACGTCCGCGTCTTACGCGACACCGTTTACGCGTGGCAAGATGCCGCACCCGGCGGACTCAATCAAGTGCAGCCGCAAATCATGCCGACACCCTACAACCCGGCGCCGTTCCCGAATCTTCCACCCGGACTACCGCCGCCGCAGCCGCCGGCTGGAAAGCCTCCGCGCTGAGCGACACGGCGGAGCACGACTATTCCATCGCGTTGGGTCGCGATCGTGTAGGTACGATTCGCAAGCGCTTGCAGCACGACGGGACGATCGATTGCGTACCAGCGCGGCGAATAGTGGGTTGCGTCGTAGACGAACCACTGCTGGCCCGCAAAATCAATTGACGCATTCGGATTGAGACCGAGATGGCCGAAGATTTCGTCTTGGGCCCCGACGTCGGCACACGCCGGCAGCCTCGCCAACGTTCTCTCGAGCAGCGCGTCGTGCGCGCTGGGCCGCCGGTAGAGAGAGTACCAATACTCCATCGGACTTGCGAAAATTCCCACCCCGATCGATACCGCCGCCGCGAGTGCGACAACGGCCGAGGCTAGCCGCGGCTTGCGCGCGCTCAGTCGCGACGCGCCGTCGACGAATCCCGCCAGCGCATAGCCCGTGAGCAGCGCGCTATAGTGCGCGCCCGGCACCAGCGTAACCGGCCGGCTCGAGGCAAGGATCTCGACCAATCCCGGGATCAGGAAGAGCCCGTAGCGGGAAATGCACGGGAGAAACGCGAGGGGCGCAAGGACGATCAGAACGTATGCTGCGCGGCGCGTCAGCGCGTCGAACGCGAAGCTGCCGCCGTGAGCACCGCGCCAGTCGAAGAATCCGAGCGATAGGTAGGGCGCGTTCGGATTCAATGCGTGGCGTATCGGTCCGAAGTAAAGCAACGAGATTGCGATTGCCACGCCCGCGATCGTCCATCCGATACGCCTCGCCGTGAAGTCATCCCGGGCCGTCACCGCAAAGAGGATTCCGTTTACGGCGAGGACGACGAACTGATCTTCCTTGGTACAACAGAGAAGCAGCACCGTAACGATGCTCAGCCTCCAACGGCGGCGGTCCAGCGCATAGACGAGCGTCGCCGAGAGGAGCGGCACGAACGCCATCTCGTGAAAGTCCGCGACGCCGTTTGCCCACAAGATTGGATAGAACGCCGCAACGGCGACGACTGCGAACGCCGCGGTTGGGCCGAATCTGACCCGCGCTAGGGCCCATACCGGAACGAGCGTTGCCGCTACGAGGATTCCTTGAAAATATTCGAGCCCAACGGGGCCGAAGAGACGAACGAACGGCCAGCCCGTTGCGATGATGGGAGACCAGTGAACGAGGAGGTGGTTGGCACCGCCTTCCGCGGTGCTCGAAAATCCGGCGCCGAGACTTGCAACGACCTGCGTGAAGATTCCCAAATCGACGCCGTTTCGGAAAATCGCGTAACGCCATTGCGCGAGGAGGCAGAGCGCTGCAGCGAACGCGAGGAATGACCCCGCCGTTACGGCATTACGGCGCATCGCCGCGAAGGTTAGCGGACGGTCAGCGGAATATCGCGAGCGATTGCGGTTCCGCTAGTGTTGCGGGCAATGACTTGCATCGTGAAGTTTCCGTGAACGAACCACGGCAGTGCTCCGACCTTATAGGTAAGCGCAAAGCGCCCAACCCCTGTTTTTCGCAGCGAGACCGCGTAGCCGCCGATGCGCGCCTCGACGCTCGCCACGTTGCTGCTTGTGACGACGTTCCCCTGGACGCTGTCGCCGGGGCCTACCACCGTTTCGCTGATCTGCACCTCCAGGATTTGCGGCGCCGCCTCGGGCGGGAGCTGCGGAACCTTCTTCGGCGGCGGCGGCAAGAGCGCGGCCCTTTTTGCGCCGGACTGCGGCGCGGCGGACGGCGTCACAACCGGGGCGGTGGAGGCAACCGCCGGCGTTGAAACCGGCGACGCAGGCGAAGTGGGAGTCGGAAGAACGTGCGCGTGCGGCGGCGACGGCATTGGGGACCTCGCACCGTGCGCGGCGTGGCTGCACCCGGCGAGCGCGACCACCGAGGCCGCGATCCAAACGGCCTGGCGGACGTTGCGCATCATCATAAGGGCTCCCAGAGTGGTTCTGCCCGCATTACGTTGAAAACTCTCTAGTGGAATGAAGAATTCTGCGAGACCCGTGCTCAGCGTCGTCGTTCCCCTCTTCAACGAGTCGGCAAACGTCGGACCGTTGCTCGAGCGCATCGGCGGCGTCGTCGAGCGGCTGCGGGCCGATTTTGATTACGAAATCGTTCTGGTCAACGACGGCAGCAGCGACGATACCGCGGCCGCCGCCCGGCGCGAGATGGCGCAGCGGCCCCACGTGGTGCTCGTCAATCTCTCCCGAAACTTCGGCCACCAGCTTGCCGCGACGGCCGGCCTCGAACTCGCCGTCGGCGATGCGGTCGTGCTGATGGACGGCGACCTGCAAGATCCGCCCGAGCTCATCGAGGCCTTTCTCCGGAAGTGGCGCGAGGGGTACGACGTCGTCTATGCGGTGCGGCGAACGCGATCGGGCGAGAGCCCGTTCAAACTGTTGACGGCGCGCGTCTTCTACCGCATCATCAAGCGCCTGACGAAGATCGCGATTCCAATCGATGCGGGCGATTTTCGATTGATGAGCCGGCGCGTCGTCGACGCGTTGCGTCGATCGCCGGAGCGCAACCGCTTCCTGCGCGGGATGGTGAGTTGGGTCGGCTTCAACCAAACGGCGGTCGAGTACGACCGCGACGTCCGCTACTCCGGCGGAACGAAGTATCCGCTCACGAAAATGATCCGTTTCGCGATGGATGGCATCACGTCGTTCTCCGACATTCCGTTGCGGTTTGCGTCCTATCTCGGCTTCATCGTTAGCGCGATCGCGTTCGTTTACGCATTGATCGTTATCGGATTCAAACTTTTCAGCTTGAACCCGCCCGCGTACACGCCGGGCTGGGCCTCGACGATCGTCGCCGTTCTCTTTCTCGGAGGCGTACAGCTGATGAGCCTCGGCATTCTCGGAGAGTACCTCGGCCGAGTGTACGACGAAGTCAAAGGCCGCCCGCTCTATCTAATCAGCGACATCGAGCGATCTTGACCTATCATCCGGTCGTCGACCGCTTCGTCGCGCCGGTGCCGCTCGATCCCCTCTCGGCAACGCTCTTCGTTGCGGCGTTTGCCGCGGCTGCGCTGATCGCCGCCCGCCGTCCTGTCTACGGCTTGGCCGCGCTGATCCTCGTCACGCCGATCGACTTCGTACACGAGATCTTCGGAACGACGATCACGCTGCCTAAAACGGTGCTGCTCGGCGTACTCCTCGGCTGCGCCACCTACGCCGGCTGCGGTGCGCTCTTGCGAAGGCGGCCTGCACCGCTGTTGCTGGGAGCGCTGGGGCTCCTTTTTTTCGTCACGGCGCTCACGGCGATCGGCGCCGCGCACCGCGGGCTCGTCATTCGAGAGGCGCTCAAGGTCGCGCAATACGCCGCGGTCTTCATCGCGGCGTTTCTTGCGTACTCGCTCGACCCGGAGGATGGGCCGCCGCTCTGCGCGGTGGCGGTCGCCGCGATCGTGGTCGCGCTCTCCGCGCTCGCGCAAGAGATTTTGGGCGCGCCCTCGGGGCTCTTTATCGGACCCGCAATCGTTCCGCGTATAGCGGGGCTTCTCGAGGGACCGAATCAGCTCGCCGCTTATTGCGAGATCGCCGTCGCCACGCTCGGCGCCTGGGCGCTCGTTCGCCGGTCGCTCTTAATCGACGCTGCACTCGCGCTCGCCGTCTTCGCCGACGTGCTTACCTTTTCGCGGGCGGGGTGGGTCGCACTCGCGGTCGTCGCAGCGGTGCTGGTGCTCGCCGGCGGCCGGCGCGCATGGCCCGCGTTGAGACCGGGCCTGGCCGGCCTTCTTGCGGGAATCGCCGGCGCGGCATTCTGGGGGTTCTACGCCCGTACGCCCGGCATCTTGCGGGCCTCGCTCGAGGCGAGCGCCTACGCGGGCGGCGTCGGGAATCGCAACGAGCTTTGGGGCGCCGCCTGGCGGATGTGGCTCGCCCATCCGCTCATCGGAGTGGGCGCCGGCAACTTCGAGCTCCTGCTGCCCGCCTACGGCCTCCTCGGCGTGCGCACCCACGCGAATAGTTGGTACCTCCAAGTCTTGGCGGAAGGCGGCATCTTGCTTTTTGCGGCGACGATCGCACTGCTCGTCGCAATCGTAACCGGCTTGCGCGCTGGCCCCTGGCAACGACTGCGCGATGCCTCTCCGTGGAGGCTTGCCGCGCTGGCCGCGACCGTCGCGCTCGCGCTGCATCAAACCGTCGACTACCTCGTCTTCTATCCGAAGGTCGGCGGCGGTTGGTGGCTTCTCATCGGCACCGCCGCGGCGGCACTCGCCGCGGGCAAGTGAGCGCCGCTCCGCCACAGCCGTTACTCGTCGCCACCGATTGGGGCGCTGCGGCCTGGGTGCCGCTTGGGGTGCTGCTCGCGGTCACCGCGGTAGCGAGTCTCTATTACTTGCACGCGCTTACGCGAACGCGGCCGCTAACGCTCCGAATGCTCCTGCTCGCCGCGGTTGCGGCCTCGGCGATCGCGTGGTCCGCGCCGGTACTCCTTTCGAGCGACGTTTACGCATACGCCGCATACGGCGAGATGGCGCGGATCGGAATCAATCCGTACGCGCACGTTCCCTCCGTCTCCGACCCGATCGTGCACGCCGCGCAAGCGCAGTGGGTGAGCGCCTTTCCGATCTGCGTCTACGGCCCCGCCTTCGTTGCGTTCGCTCGCACGCTCGTGAGCCTCTTCGCGCCGCTCGGGATGCTTGCGATTCTCGACGCGTTTCGCGCCAGCTCCTCGCTCGCGTTTCTGCTGTGCATCCCGCTTGCGTACGCGGCATTCCCGGGCGATCGCAGCGCGCGGCTCCGATCGGCAGCGACGATCGGCCTCAATCCGGTCGCGATCTGGTGCGCGGCCGAAGGTCACAACGACGCGATCGCGCTGGCGATCGTGCTGCTCGGCTTTTTGCTGGCGCGACGCCGTTGGGTGGGCATCGGGGCTGCCGTGACGGCGCTCTCTGCCCTCGTCAAACTCCCGGGTGCGGCGGCGGCAATCGCGTTCGCGGTCGCCGACCGGCGCGCGCGGGCCGGCGCGGCCGCCGGCATCGCGATCGCGGTGCTCTTCTCGATACCGCTGGTGAAGGGCGTCGCGCAGAATCTTGGACCGCACGGAACGTACGCGCCGCAGGCCTCGCTGCAAGCCGCCGTCGCGCCGCTCTCGCCGGTGCTCGTCTGGATCGTCGCGGGCGCCGTCTGTGCCGCGCTTGCTGCGCGCGGCATCGCGTTGCGCCGGCGGCGCCTCACCGAGGGCTGGATCTGGTTCGGGTTGGCCGCGTGGATGCTCGTGCCGAATCCGTATCCCTGGTACGGCATCTGGCTCGTGTCGCTCGCGGCGCTCGAACCGCGTTCGCGGGCGGCCGGTGTGGCCATCTCACTCTCGCTTCTGGCGCTCCTGCGCTACATCCCCGATGCGGTCGCGACCCCGGCACCGCCCCTTGCCGCGGCGCTCGGTATTCTCGCGGCGCTTCCGCTGCTCGCGCTCTTCACGCGACGTCCTGTTATAATGAGCGACTCGCATGACCGTTGAGACGACCGTCGCCGTACCTTCGCAATCCTCGCCGGGCGACGCGGCCGAGCTGATCCGTTCCCTGCTCGCATCGAGCCGCGCGCTAAGCGGCACCATCGAACGAATGCGCACGCTGCGCCGTCTTGCCGGGCGAAAGCCCGGAGGCTATGCGCTGCACGAAACGATCGCTGCTGCGCGTCCCTCGATCTTTGCCGCGTTGCAGCGCGCGCTCGGGGGCACGCTGCTCGTCGTCGTGCCGACGCCCGATTCGGCCGAGCGCGCCTTTGCCGACTTGCTCTTCTATCTCGGCGAACGCGACGATCGCATCTCGCTGCTTCGCTCGCGCGAGGAGGCGCTCGGCGCAATCGAAAGCCCGTCGGAACGGAGCGCGCGCGTCACGCTCCTCGCCGATCTCGCCGATTCGAAGCCGCGGATCGTTCTGGCGCCGATCGCCGCGGCGCGCCAGCGCTTTATGCCGCGCTCCGAATTCGAGACGCTGCGCTTCGTTCTTCGCGCCGGCGAAGAAGCGGGCTTCGAACGCGTACAGCGGCGGCTCTTCGATCTGGGCTACGAACGTTGCGACGTCGTGAGCGCGGTGGGGGAGTATGCCGTGCGCGGCGGCATCATCGATCTCTTCGCGGCGACGGCAGACGCTGCGGCGCGCGTCGAGTTCTTCGGCGACACGATCGAATCGATGCGAACGTTCTCGATCGAATCGCAGCGCAGCAGCGGATCGCTCGACGCGCTCGCGGTCGCGCCGTGGAACGACCGGCCCGGATCCGCCGCGACGCTCTTCGATTATCTTCCCGACGATGCGACGATCGTTTTGGAAGAGCCGTCGACGATTGCCGCCGTGGCCGGAGCGCTCGACGAGGAGCGCGCGCGCGAACGGCACACGCTGCTCGGAGACGAGGAGGCGTCGGAAGCACTGCGCGCCGAGCTCGCGGCCGATTCGGCATCGTTAAACGATCTCGGCGCGGCGATCGCGCAGCGGGCCACGCTGGTTCTGCCGGGCGCGATCGAGGGCGGCTCGCAGACGCTGCAGTGGGTTCCGGGAGTCCTCGACTCGTTCGTCTTCGAATGCCGACCGGTCGAGCATTTCAACCGGCAGATCGCGCTCTTCGCCGATGCGATGCGCGAGTGGAGCGCGAGCGGCGAGACTATCTGCATCGTCAGCGCCGCTGTCTCGCGGACGAACGACCTGTTGCACGCCGCCGGTATCGAGAAGGGGCGCCGCGCGCGAGGCGCGGTGCTCGTCGAGCACGGTTCGATCGAGGCCGGCTTTCGAATCCCCAGCCTGCGGCTTCGGGTGCTCGGGGATCGCGAGATCTTCGGCGCGCCCCCCAAACGGGTCAAGATACGGGCCGTCAAAGAAGGCGTCCCCGTTACGCTTGCCGATCTGCGGGTCGGCGATTACGTCGTGCACGCGGTACACGGTATCGGCCAGTATCTCGGTCTGCGCGCCGAGACGATTCTCGGCGCGACCCAGGATTATCTCGACCTGCGCTATGCCGGCAGCGATCGGATGCTCGTGCCCGTCACGCAGATGCATCAGGTTGCGAAGTACGCCGCCGCGGACGGCCAGACGCCGCGCCTCTCCAAAATGGGCGGCGCCGATTGGGCGCGCACGAAATCGCGCGTCTCCGAAGCGCTCGGCAAGATCGCCGACGAGCTGGTCGTGCTCTACGCGGAACGCGAGATGTCGCGTGGTTTCGCCTTCGGACCGGATACCACGTGGCAGGCCGAGATGGAAGAGGCTTTCCCGTACGAGCCGACACCCGATCAGCAGAAGGCGGTCGACGCAACGAAGTCCGACATGGAGTCGGAGCGGCCGATGGACCGCCTCGTTTGCGGCGACGTCGGGTACGGAAAGACCGAAGTTGCGATGCGCGCGGCCTTCAAGGCCGTTGCCGATCAGAAGCAGGTCGCGGTGCTCGTGCCAACGACGCTCCTCGCCGACCAGCACTACCGCACGTTCGGCACGCGCTTCGGTGCGTTTCCGGTTCGCGTCGAAGAGCTCTCGCGATTCACGCCGAAGGCCGATCAGAAGCGTATCCTTCGCGATCTTGCCGAAGGCAAGGTCGACGTCGTCATCGGAACGCACCGGCTTCTGCAGAAGGACGTCGCCTTCGCCGATCTGGGGTTGATCGTAATCGACGAAGAGCAGCGTTTCGGCGTGATGCACAAGGAGCGGCTCAAAGAGTATCGCGCCAGCGTCGACGTGCTGACGCTCTCCGCGACCCCGATTCCGCGAACGTTGCATATGTCCCTAATGGGAGTCCGCGACCTTTCGTTGATTCAAACCGCGCCGAAGAACCGGATGTCGATCAAGACGGTCGTCGTACCCACGAGCGATGCGATCGTGCAGCGTGCGATCGCCGCCGAACTGGACCGCGGCGGTCAGGTCTACTATCTGCACAATCGCATCGAATCGATCTACGCCGTGCGCAATGCGCTCGAGCAGCTCGTTCCCCGCGCGCGGATCGGCGTCGGCCACGGGCAGATGCGCGAGGCCGAGATCGAGCCGGTCATGCAGCGCTTCATCGACGGTGAGCTCGACGTGCTGATCGCGACGACCATCATCGAAAACGGCATCGACATCCCAAACGTCAACACGATGATCGTGAACGATGCCGATCGCTTCGGCCTCGCCCAGCTCTATCAACTGCGCGGCCGGGTCGGACGCTCGAACCATCAGGCCTACTGCTATCTGCTCTACCAGGGTCACAAGGCGCTCACCGAGGAAGCGAAGGCGCGCCTGGAGGCGATTCGCGAATTCGCCCACCTGGGATCGGGGCTTCAGATCGCGATGCGCGATCTCGAGATTCGCGGCGCCGGCAACCTGCTGGGCTCGGCGCAGTCGGGGTTCATCGCCTCGGTCGGATTCGATGCCTACTGCGAGCTGCTCGCCGAGGCGATCGCGGAGCGGCGCGGCGGCCCCAGCGCCCTTGAAGATCACCGCCAAGCCGTCATCGACGTCAAGATCGACGCCTTCATTCCGAACGACTTCATCGGCCAGGTCTCGCAGAAGATCGCCGTCTATCAGCAGCTCGCCAAGGCCCGAAGCGAGGAAGCGGTTGAGGAAATCGCGGCGGGGGTTCGCGACCGCTTCGGCCCCTTCCCCAAGCCGCTCGCCAACCTGGTGGAGCTCACCAAGCTGCGCGCGGTGGCGCTCCGAAAGCACGTGACGCGGGTCATCGTCGACGAGCGCCGGCTCACGTTGGGCGTCGGCACGGGCTTCCGCCTCGACCCCGCGGCGGTACCGAAGCTTCAATCCCTGACGAAAAACCGCTTCCGTTTTGCCGATGGGCGCGTTCTGGTCGACCTTCCGGCAGCCGGCGCCTGGATGCCGCTCCTGAGGAAGCTCCTCGACGCATTATAGAGGAGCTCTGCCGCCCCACGCGAACCAGGCCGCGTGATGCGGGGCTACCTGGCCCCGCTTACTACGCACTCCAACCTATTCCTAAACGGAGCAATGATGTCGAAAGCCCAACGCCTCACCGTGGGCCTCGCCAGTCTTCTTATGGGCACGTTCCTCGCAGCGTGCTCGGGCGGCGGCGCAATCGCAACGGTGAACGGACAGCCCATCAGCCGGTCGACCTTCGACCAGCGACTCGAAAGCAGCCCTATGGGCCGTACCGTCCTGCAACAGCTCGTGCAGGAGACGCTGATCGAGCAGTACGCCAAGAACAACAATATAACGGTCACCGACGCCGATATCGACGCGAAAGAGACTCAGATTAAGGCAAACTTTCCCGCCGGTTCGTGGGACGAGATGCTGAAATCGCGCGGTCTCACGGAGGCCGACGTGCGCCAGGCGCTGCGCGAGCAGATCGTCATGGATAAGGCACTCTCCAAGGACGTGACGATCACGCCCGCCCAGATCAAGGATTACTTCAACAAGAATCACGCGTCGTACGACAAGCCGGAAGAAGTGAAGGCGCGCCACATTCTCGTTCAGAGCCTCCCGCTCGCGAATCAGATCGAGGCGCAGCTCAAAACGAATCCCGGCAGCTTCGCGGATCTCGCAAAGAAGTATTCGACCGATCCCAGCAGCAAGGACAAGGGTGGGGATCTCGGCGCGTTCCGTCGAGGTCAGATGGTGCCGACGTTCGACAAGTACGCGTTCTCGGCGCCGATCGGTCAGATCAGTCCGCCGATCAAGTCGCCCTTCGGTTACCACATTATTCAGGTCGAATCGCGGACTCCAGGAACGAAGGCGACGGTTGCGAGCGCCACACCGCAAATCCTCGATACGCTCCGCCAGCAGCAGGAGGCTCCGTTGATTCAGCCGTTCCTGCAAGGGCTCCAGCAGAAGGCGACGATCGTGGTCAACGATCCGCAGTTTGCGGGACTCTTCGCGCCGGCGGCGGCCCCACCGGGCGCCCCACCGGCAGCGGCTGCGAGCGCGGCTGCATCTCCCGCACCGGCGGCGACTAAGTAATAGCGCCGTTCGACGGATCTGCGATGCGAAACGCACCGCGCGTCATCGTCGGCCTCATCACCCTGCTCTCGGGCACGCTCTCGCAGCGTGCTCGAGCAGCTCGGGCGATGCGGCCGTCACGGTGAACGACAAGCCCGGCCGAAGGGCAACGCTCGCCCGCGTAACACCGCCGACATCTTCAATGCGCCCGCGATACCGCCGGGCAGCACGCCGGTAACCCCGCCGACGCAGTAGTCCCGCAACGCGCTTCGAACCACTCCAAGCGTGCTGGTTCGCATCGCAGGTCTCGGGCCGGGCGATCCCGGGCTTCTGACGATCGGCGGCCTCGATGCGTTGCGCGCGATCGGGAGGGCCGTCATCTTGCTCGCACCACCGGATCTGACGGGTTATCTGGAGCGCAACGGCGTCGAGATCCTCCGCGGATTTGTCGGCGATCCGGCGCTGCTGGTGCGCGGAAGCGAAGATGAGATCGCAGCGTTCGTACGGCGAATCGGCGACTTGCCCTACGACGAAATCGGGCTCGGCGTTCTCGGCAATCCGCTCTCAGATTTTTCCGGCCTTCCGCCGCTTCTTCGCGCGTTGGAGAACCGCGGAATCGGCACGGAGATCGTGCCGGGCATGCCGCGCGCGACGCTCTCCGCCTCGATCGCGATGCCGCTCGTTCCGCTACCGCCGCAATCGGCGCACTATAGTTGGGACGATCTGGTCGAGATCATGGCGCGACTGCGGATGGGCTGCCCGTGGGATCGCGAGCAGACGCACCGCACGCTGGTGCCATACCTCATCGAAGAGACGTTCGAAGTCGTCGAGGCGATCGAAATTTCGCATCTCGATGGGCTCTGCGAAGAACTGGGCGATTTGCTGCTTCAAGTCGTTTTCCACGCGGCGCTCGCGACCGAAGTTGGAGCCTTCGGCATCGCCGACGTCGTCGACGCGCTCTCGAACAAGATGGTTCGCCGCCACCCCCACGTCTTCGGCGATGCCGTCATCGAAGACGTCGACGCGCAGTGGCGCAACTGGGAGCGTCTCAAAGCGCTCGAGAAGACGGGCCGCCAGCGGCGCAGCCGCCTCGACGGCATCCCCAAGCATCTCGGCGCGCTGCAGCGCGGTCAGCGGATGCAAGAGAAAGCCTCGCGCGTCGGCTTCGATTGGCCCAACGTGCAGGGCGTCCTCGACAAACTCTCGGAGGAGCTGCACGAGCTCGCGCAAGCGCGCCGCGAACGACAGGACGATTCGCGCGTGCGCGAAGAGCTGGGCGACGTCTTCTTCACGCTCGTGAATCTCTCGCGGGCTCTCGGCATCGACGCCGAAACCGCGATGCGCGAAGCGAACGAGAAGTTCCACCGGCGATTCGCGTTCATGGAAGAGCGTGCAGCCGCTGGCGGAAAGAGCCTCTCCGATCTCGACGCCGACGAACTCGAGGAGTTATGGAAACTAGCGAAGGTCTAAGCGCTGTCTTGCGAGTCCGCATGAGCACGGCGGACGCGCATTACGGCGGCAATCTCGTCGACGGCGCGCGCATACTCGCGCTCTTCGGTGACGTCGCGACCGAACTGCTCGTTCGAATGGATGGCGACGAAGGGCTCTTTGCCGCGTACGAAGAGATTCGGTTCTTGGCGCCGACTTACGCCGGCGACTACATCGAAGCCGAAGGGCGCATCGTACGCGCCGGCAAGACCTCGCGGCGCATGGAGTTCGAGGCGCGAAAGGTCATCGCTGCACGACCGGAGATCGGGGAGAGCGCCGCCGACGTGCTCGATCCGCCGGTTGTCGTCTGCCGCGCGACCGGCACCTGTGTCACGCCGAAAGAGAAGAAACGCATCTAAGCGATGCCGCCTACGAAGATCGTGATGGTGCGCCACGCGGAGAAGCAGCCTGAAGATCCGCCCGGGCCGCCACCCTACGGCGTCGACGAGGATGGGAGTGCGAATAAACATTCGTTGAGCGTGCGAGGCTGGCAGCGCGCCGGGGCGCTGGTTCCCTTATTTTGCGACGCGCCGCGGGAGGGCCCGATCGAACGGCCCGACTTCATCTACGCGTCGGCCGTCGATACGAGCCCATCTGCCGACAATGACGGCAAGAGCCTGCGGCCGCAAGAGACGGTCGCCCCGTTGGCGCTTAGACTCGGTTTAACGGTGAATACGCCGTACGTCGTCGGTCAGGAAGCGGAGCTGGCTGCCGAGATCGAGTCGCGTTCGGGCATCGTGCTCGTTGCGTGGGAACATAAACACATTCCGCTCATCGCCGCTGCCTTGGGCGCGAAGACCCCGAGCGTGTGGCCAGACGATCGATTCGACATGCTCTGGATGCTGACGCGGCGCGGCGATGCCTATGACCTCAGGCAGCTCGACCAGTCGCTGCTCGGCGGCGACGCGAGGACGAGCTAACCGCGCCTCTCGTAGAGCGGCCGGTGCCGAACGAATTACGCGCTAGGCGAGCCGTTCGTGCGTCTTCTTCTTCCAGACGAACTCGTAGTAGCAGAACTGGAGCACTAGGACGACGCAGTAGGCGACCGGATAGCCGAGCCAGACGCCGTCGAGTCCGATGCGGTGCATCAACACGTATGCGACCGGCACTTCGACGCACCAGATCGCGAAGATGCCGTTGATCGTCGGCCAGAGGACCGTGCCGCTTCCCCGCATGACGCCGCTGATAACGGCAGAGTTTCCGAAAAGCAGGTAGCTCCAGAGCACGATCATCAGCAGCTCGTGCGCGATTTGCAACGTATGCGGATCGGTGATGAACCAGCCGAGAATTGCCCACGCGAAGATGTAGCAGAGACCGATAATAATGCCGCCGATGAAATAGTTGAGCGCGACGGCCGAGCGAATCACGCTGCCGAGCTTGTCTTCGCGGCGCGCGCCGATGCACTGGGCGCCGAAGATCGAGGCCGCGATGCCAATCGAAATCGCCGGAAACTGGACGTAGCCGACGACCTGGTTGACCGCACCGTACGCTGCCGTTGCGCTCGAACCGAAGCGGTTGACGAACGATATCACCGCGATCTCGGCGAGCGAGACCATCATCACTTGGATTCCGGTCGGAACGCCGATGCGGACGACCGACTGGAGGATCCTCCAATCGATGCGCATGTCGGAGAACGTCTCGCGATCGAACTTCAACGGATGATTGCGACGGTTGAGATAGTAGATCAGCCACGCCAGCGCCGCCGAGTTGGCGATCAAACCGGCGACGGCCGCGCTAACGACGCCGAGCTTGGGCAGGCCGAAGGTCCCAATAATGAAGAGCGGCGTGATGGCGATCGCAAGTACCGCGGAGACGATCAGCGCGTAAAAGGGCGTCGTCGAATCACCGGTGCCGCGCAGAATCGTCGCGTAGACGAAGTAGACGAAAAAGACCGGCATCGTGAGGAAGATCACGCGCGCGTATGCATCGGCTTGTCCGATGATGTCGGGCGGCGTTGCGAGCCAGCCGAGCACGGTCGTGGAGCCGAGCGCGCCGACGATCGCGACGATGATGCCGAGATAGAGAGCGGCGCCGAGCACCGTTCCTGCGATCTTCTTCACGCGGTGATGGTCGCCGGCACCGAAGGCCTGCCCGATCAAGACGCTGCTGCCGCTCGAGACGCCGAAGACGAACGAGAACAAGAGAAAGATGATCGGGAAGACGGCCGAAATCGCGCCGAGCGCTTGCGTCGATATCAAGCGGCCAATCCAGATGCTCGCCATCGTCTGCGATGCCGATTGCAAGACGTTGCTGAGCATCAGCGGCACGAGAAAGACGAGGAGGATCTGCCACATCGGCTTCCCCTCCTCGAAGATGTTGACACCGTGGCGGCGCGGCGCCGGTCGGGTCTCGGCTTGAGCCATCGGCTCTTACTCCTCCGCTAGCAGCTCGTAGATTTCTTTGCGCGCTTTTTTCAACAACTCGCAGACGCGTTCGATCGTTTCCGGTTTGGACGAAGGGCCGAGCTGAGCGATCGCCTGCATCAGCCGTCGCGCCGAATCGCGCAACTCCGAACCCATCGCGCGCTCGGGCTCTTCTTCGTCGTCGTCATCCTCCTGGTTAAGCCATCGCTCGACCTCGGCCGCATGTTCGCCGAGCAGATCGCGTCCCCGTTGCGTGATCTCGTAGATTCGGCGCTCGCCCTCCTCACGTCCGGCAACCAGGCCGGCCGCTTCGAGCGCGGCCAGGATCGGATAGACCGAGCCGGCGCCCGCGCCCCAACCCTTCGCGCGCACCGCGCGAATCAGATCGTAGCCGTGCCGAGGCAGCTCTTCGAGCAGCTTGAGCAAGGCGAACTTTAAGATGCCCCGGCGCATGCGGCGCATGCCCCGGCGATGGCGCGGCCCTTCGTGCCACCACCAGCCCCCGGAACGAGGATCACCCCAAAAACCAGCATCCATGAACGAGATAGTACCCGATACATCGCGAGTTAGCAATAGGATCCGATATATCGAAAGGCCTCTACGCGCGGGGCGGGCGCCTGTTACGGGTCCTCGTCGTAGATGTCGGCGCCGCCGGGGTCGAACGGCGGCGCCTGAATCCGGAGAAAGGCCCGTGGCTGCTGTGAGAAGTCGAAGGCATCGCTCAAGTCGTCGGCGCGTTCATCGGTCGCGTGGAGCGCGCCCTTGGGGATTCCGTACGTCTCCTCGGTGAAAGCCAGGATGCTCCCGAACTCGTGCTGGACCTTCGAGACGTAGCCGCGCTTGGCGTACGGTGAGATGACGAGCAGCGGGACGCGGAAGCCGAGCTCGTAGGCGTTGTAGATCGTCGGTGGGACGTGGTCGTACCAGCCGCCCCAATCATCCCAGACCACGAAGATGGCGGTGCTCTTCCAGAACTTGCTCTCCCCGATCGCATTGACGACCGCGGCGACCCAGGGCGGACCCTCTTTGGTGGCGTGCTTCCCGCTATGGTCGGACCAATCGTCGCGCGGAATCACCCACGTTACCCCGGCAAGTTTGCCGCGCGGAACGTCTTTGAGGATTTGCTGCGAGGGTGAGATCACGTACTTATAATCCGCGCCGTATCGCACGTGCCGGATCGCGTCGAATGCGTGCCAGAGGCCCGGGCCCTTCCCATGCTCGTAGTATCGCCACGAAACGCCCTGCCCGTCGAGAAGATCGGTCAGCACGGGACGGTCGAAACATGGAGAGACGCGCGGTCCGTTGGTGCCTTCGTCGAGGCTGATTGTGGGAACCACGATCGACGGCCCCGTGTCGCAGCCTCCCGGAGCCGTATGTTTGGTTTCGCGGCTGTAGGTGTTGTCGCTCACGCGATACCTGAAGATTCCCTTGTCGGTCGCCGTTCCGCTGATGAGGTAGAGATGGGCCGGAAAGCTCGGTCCCTCGTTGCTTTCGAACATGTGGTCGGCGAGTACGTACTGCCTCGCCATGTCGTGGTAGGGCTTTACTTCGGACTCGGGGGCGTATCCGAAGGGCCGCAGGCGATTGCGAGCCATTCCGGCGTCGAACCCGTCCATCTTGCCGCCGTGGTAATCCCTCACGAATGAATCGTGATCGTGCCCTAGCCCATATCCCGAGCTCAGCGAGACCGGCCGCAAGCGAACGCGCTCTCCGCGTGAATCGATCGCGTACTGTGAAATGTCGGCCCCGGGAATACCTTGGAAGAGGTAATCCGGGGTCCGGTTCTCTTGAACGATGATCACGACGTGCTGGATCGGAGTCGGCTTCCCGCCCCCGAATTTATCGGCCGGGCTCTGCACGACCGTTCGCACGGCGGAGCCGGCGGACGGCAGGCTCTGAATCGGCGAATTCGCATTGCACGAACTCAAGGCCACAGAGAGCAGCAACGGGACGAGCTTTCTGGACAAAGACATCGCAACAACCTCAAAAAACCAGCAGGTCGCTGGAGAGCAGCGTACCGCTATGTTCTTCCGCGGGCCTAAAAGCTCTCTGAGAGCCCTTCAATGGCGCCGCGGACCCTTCGCCGAACGAGGCCGGGTGCGACTCGATAAGTTCATGAAGGTCTCGCGACTGGCAAAACGTCGCAGCGAGGCGCACGAGGCGCTCGAGCATGGGCGGATCGCGAAGCACGGCAAGCCCCTCAAACCTGGCTATCAAGTGAAGCCGGGCGACGTTCTGGAGATCCACTACGCCACGAAGTTCGTCACCGTTTTAGTCCGCGAGGTGCCTTTGCGCGTGACCCCAGGGCTCAAGCCCGCCGAGCTCTACGAGATCCTCGACTCGCGCAAAGACGAGGCCGAGTGGCTGTGATCTCGGCCGATACCAAGGACGCGCTCGCGCGCGAGATTCCCCCGGCGAGCCACTGCCGCGAAGCGCTGCTCGCGGGCCTCGCGCTCTACGGCAACGCGCGGGGCGAGTTCGTCACGCATCGCAACGCAGTGGCACGGCTCTTCTGGTCGCTGCTCGACGAACGTAAATCGTACCCAATCGAAAGCCGTGCTCCGACGCGCCTTCACCGCTTGCCGACCTTCGCAATCGCGCTTACCGCACGCTTGCAGGAGACCCCGCCGAAACCGCTCCACAAATGCGATCGTCTCATCGAGATTCGCGCAGCGTTTCTCGCGTGCGGCTCGCTCGCCGCCGGGAGCCACGGCTACCATCTCGAGTTCGTCCTGCGCGATGACACTATCGCGCAGCGATTAAAGTGGATGCTTCGAAGCGCCGGCGTCCCGGCAAAACAAGTGCGACGAAAGTCGCGCTACGTTCTCTACTTCAAGGATTTCGATGCAATCGCGGAGGTACTCACGCTCGTCGGCGCGTTCGCCGCGGTGCTGCAGCTCGAAGACGTCCGGGCATTGCGCGAGACGAAGAATCGCATTCACCGCCTCGTCAACACCGAAGCGGCGAACCTCGAACGCAGCGCACAAGCCGCTGCGGCGCAGCGTCAGGTCATCGAATACCTCTACAACGCGTACGGGTTGACGCGCCTTACGCCGGCGCTGCGCGAGGTCGCGGAGCTGCGGCTCAAGCATCCCGACGAGTCGCTCGCAGAGCTCGGGCGCCGTTGCAATCCGCCGATTCCCAAGCCGACCGTGAGCGGCCGCCTCGGCGCGCTCACCCGCCTCGCCGACCATCTTCGCGGCGTGCAGGGGAGCGCGAAAGCCGCCCGGTAAACGCGCTCATATGCGTATCGGAATCAACGGCTTCGGCCGCATCGGACGAAATTTCACCAAGGCGCTCGTGGAACGCCATCCCGAGATCGAGATCGCCGGAATCAACGATCTCACCGACGCGCAGCAATGCGCCCACCTCTTTAAATACGACAGCAACTACGGGATCTATGCGGGCAACGTCGGCGCGACTGACGGCAAACTGACGATCGATAACCAGTCGATCCGCGTATTCGCCGAACGCGATCCGGGAAAGCTCCCGTGGAAGGAGCTCGGCGTCGACGTCGTTATCGAATCGACCGGCCTCTTCACCGATGCGTCCAAGGCGCGCGCGCACATCGACAGCGGCGGTGCGAGGAAAGTCATCATCTCGGCGCCAGCTAAAGGTGAAGACATCACGATCGTGCTCGGAGTCAACGATGACCGCTACGACGCCGCCGCACACAACGTGATCTCCAACGCCTCTTGCACCACCAACTGCCTGGCGACCGCCGTCAAGCCGGTCGTCGACACGCTCGGCTGGGTCAAGGGGTTCATGACGACGATTCACTCGTATACCAACGATCAAAACGTCCTGGATGGCCCCCACAAGGATCCGCGGCGAGCGCGCAACGCCGCGACCAATATCGTCCCGACGTCGACCGGCGCGGCCAAAGCGCTCTATCTCACGATTCCGCAAGTCGAGGGAACCTTCGACGGCTTCGCGCTGCGCGTTCCGACGCCGACCGTTTCAATGATCTATCTCGTGGCGCAGACGAAGAAGTCCGCGACGCGAGCCGAGCTCAACGAGATTCTACGCCGCGCCGCCGAAGGCGAGATGAGCAAGTACGTTGCGTATACCGAGAACGAGCTCGTCTCGAGCGACTTCAAGAAAGACCCGCATAGCTCGATCATCGATGCGAAGCTGAACAACGCCAACGGCGACCTCGTGCAAATTGCCGCCTGGTATGACAACGAATGGGGCTATTCGTGCCGGCTCGCCGAGCTGACGGCGATGGTTCTGGCCACGATTCCAGCGCGCGTCTAGCGCCGCACCGGTTTCGAGTGCCTTTTCGGCGGTTGACCAGCCTCGACGTTCGAGGAAAGCGGGTCTTGGTACGCGAGGACCTCAACGTACCGCTGGCCGACGGCAAGATTCTCGATTACGCGCGCGTCGACGCCGCGATCCCGACGCTGCGCTGGCTGCACGAGAGGGGTGCTCGAACCATCGTGCTCTCCCACCTCGGACGTCCCGACGGCAAGCCCGACGCGCGTTATTCGCTTCGACCGCTCGCGCAGGCGCTTTCGGAGCGGCTGGGCCTCGGCGTCCATTTCGCCGGCGACTCCGTCGGTGACGAAGCCGAACGCGCCGTCGCGGAACTGCACGATGGCGACGTGCTCCTGCTCGAGAACGTGCGGTTTCATCCCGAGGAAGAGCGCAACGACCCGGCCTTTGCGAAGCGGCTCGCGGTGCTCGGCGATCTCTACGTCAACGACGCCTTCGCCACAGCGCATCGCGCGCACGCCTCGACGGAGGGGCTCGCGCACCTGCTCCCAAATGCCGCCGGACTCTTGATGGAGGCCGAGCTCTCGGCGCTCGCGCGGCTCGTCGATGCGCCGCGCAAACCCTTCGTCTGCGCGATCGGCGGCGCGAAGGTCAAGGACAAGATCGAACTCTTGGCTCGGCTTGCCGAACTCGTCGACGCGTTCTGCATCGGCGGCGGCATGGCGAACACGTTGCTCGCCGCCTCGGGCGTCAACGTCGGCAAATCGCTTCGCGACGACGATCTCGAACCGGCGCGGCACGTGCTCGCATTGATCGCGCAACGCAACGTAAAGCTCGAGCTGCCCACCGACGCGGTCGTAGCACCGAGCATCGACGCCGAGAACGCGGCACGCGAGGTGCCGATCGGCGAGGTGGGCGACGAGATGATCCTCGACATCGGCCCGCAGACCGCGCAGGCGTACGCGCGCGAAATCGAGTCGGCAAAGACGATCGTTTTCAACGGACCGATGGGCGTCTACGAACGCGCCGCGTTTCAGAGTGGCACGCGAGTCGTTGGCGAGGCGATCGCGCGCGCGACCGCGGCCGGCGCGGTCAGCGTGGTCGGCGGCGGCGATGCGGCGGCGGCGGCGCATATGCTGGGATTCGCCGCGGAGACGACCTTCGTTTCGACCGGAGGCGGCGCGACGCTCGAGTATTTAGAGGGAAAGACCCTGCCGGGAGTCGCCGCACTTGAAACCTAGCCGCCCGCGAACGATCGTCGCCGGAAACTGGAAAATGCACAAAACGGCGAGTGAAACCGCGGCCTTTTTCGACGCCTTTCTTCCGGCGATCGCAGGGTTGCCACAGGAGATCGAGATCGTGATCGCGCCGCCCTTCACCTCGATTCCCTTGGCGGCGACTCGGCTGAGCGGCACGCGCATTCGTCTCGGCGCGCAGACGATGCACTGGGAGCTGCAGGGTGCCTTCACCGGTGAGATCAGCGCTCCGATGCTCCGCGAGCTCGGCGTGACGCACGTCATCCTCGGACATTCGGAGCGGCGCGCGTACTGCGACGAGACGGATCGCACCGTCAACTTGAAAGTCCACACCGCGCTGCGTGAAGGTCTGACGCCGATCGTCGCCGTCGGTGAGACGTCGAGCGAACGATCGGCCGGGAGCACCGACGAGCGCGTCGTTTCGCAGACGCGCGCGGCCTTCGCCGGCGTCCCGCGCGACGAACTCCCGCGCGTCGCGATCGCCTACGAGCCGATCTGGGCGATCGGCACCGGCGCGAACTGTGATGCGGCGGACGCGGATCGCGTCATGGCAACGATTCGCGGCTGCATCGAAGGTCTCGACGATACGCCGATTCTCTACGGCGGAAGCATGAACGCCGGAAACGTCGCCGCCTATGCAGCGTTGCCGAATATCAACGGCGGTCTGGTTGGTGGCGCCTCGCTCGATCCCATCGGGTTCGCAACGTTGATTGCCGGCGCGCGCCGCTAACGCGATGCGTTACGATCCGGTGGTTCTCGCGGTGCTCGACGGGTGGGGTTGCCGCGACGCGACGCACGGCAACGCGATCGCGGCGGCGAAGCTGCCGCACTGGCACGCCCTCTACGAGAAGCACCCCCACACGACACTGCTGGCGTCGGGTGAGGCCGTCGGCCTTCCCGAAGGCGTGATGGGGAACAGCGAGGTTGGCCATATGAACCTCGGCAGCGGACGCGTCGTTCCGCAAGGCGTCACCATGATCGACGCCGCCATCGTCGCCGGCGAGTTTGCCGAAAACGCGACTCTGCATCGGGCGCTCGCGCACGTCGCGCGCAGCGGCGGACGCCTGCATCTTATGGGCTTGCTCTCGGACGGCTGCGTGCACAGCTCGATTACGCATCTCTTCGCCTTGATCGACGCGGCGGTGGCGGCGAACGTACCGCTTGCCGTTCATTGCTTTCTCGACGGGCGCGACACGCCGCCGCGTTCGGCGCTCGGATTTCTCGATCGGCTCGAAACGAAGCTCGCCGATTCGGGACGCGCCGGGGCGATTGCCGACGTTACGGGACGCTACTACGCGATGGACCGCGACCGTCGCTGGGAGCGTACCCAGCTAGCCTACGATTTGCTCGCGTACGGCCGCGCCGAGTACCGCGACCAGAGTGCGGCGGCCGCCGTTGCGGCCGGTTATGCGCGCGGTGAGAACGATGAGTTCGTCCGGCCGACGATCGTTGGAGAGCCGCGACCGATCGAGGACGGCGACTCATTCGTCTTCTTCAACTTTCGGCCCGACCGCGCGCGTCAGCTCACGACGGCGTTCAACGCGGGGACGAACATCTACGTAGACGACGGCTTCGGCGTTTTCGCTTCGAAATCGTACGGCAATCCGTTTTTCGCCACGATGACGAAGTACGACGAAACGTATACCAACCCAGTGCTCTTCGGGCCGCGCCCGCAGTACGAGACCTTCGGCGAGATTGTGGCGCGCGAAGGTCTGCGTCAGCTTCGGCTAGCCGAAACCGAGAAGTACGCGCACGTGACGTACTTCTTCAACGGCGGGCGCCAGGAGCAGTTCGAAGGCGAAGATCGCCGGCTTATCCCGTCGGATCGCGCCGTTCCCACCTACGACCTCGCGCCCGCGATGCGCGCGAGAGAGATCACCGCAGCGGCGGTGGAGGCGCTTGCCGGGCGAACTTACGACGCCATCATCATGAACTATGCCAACGCCGATATGGTCGGCCACACGGGAAAGTGGGAGCCGACGATCGAGGGCGTCGAAACGATCGACGAGTCTCTCGGACGCCTGGCAGCCGCGACGCTCGACGCGGGCGGGCTGCTCGCGATTACCGCCGATCACGGAAATGCCGAAGAGAAGATCGACCCTGAAGGAAATCCACTCACGGCGCACACGACCAACCCCGTACCGTTCGTGCTCGTAGCCAAGGATCTGTGCGGAAGCCTGGCGCTGGGCGGCAAGCTCGGCGATGTAGCGCCGACCCTGCTCACGCTCATGGGCTTGCCGATTCCGCAGCGCATGACGGGAAGAAATCTTTTCATACCGTCGTGAGCACGATGGCGAAAATTCAGAGGAATCACAGCCTCCTCTCCGTTGGTTACCAGGCTCGCGTGAGAGAGTATGGACATGGACGCGCACGACGTACTGCTCGTCACGCGAGCATTGATCTGTTTCATCTTTGCCGGAACGGCGACCGTTGCCATCGCCGTTCTCGCGCACCTATTGCCCTTCAGTGGTTAGCACGTTCCGTCCGCGCACGTTTGCCCGCGGCGACTCCGTCGCCAGGGAGCGCGCACCGCCCCTAGCCGCCCGCTCGGTAGCAGCCGCTGGGATCGACGGAGACGCGCTCACCCGCCACGACGATCGCGCGAATGCGGTGATCCCAGAAGCTGAGCACCTGCACGGCCGCCGGGCGAAGCCGCGTGATAATCTCGCGCGTACGCTGTGAAACGGCGACGGCGTCTTTGACCCAGCGCGGCTGATCGTGCGGCAGCAGCGCGGTGTCGAGTTCGGTATCGGGGACGACCGGCGCGACCGCTTCCGAAGGGTTTGCACCGATCTGCAGCGGGAGTGCGGAGTTCGCTTCGTCGAGCTCAATACGGCGCAACATGCGCTTGCTGCTTGAGCTTTGCGATCGCGCTGGTATGTAGTTGCGATGCGCGCTGCGGCGAGATCGCCAGGCGGCGCCCGACTGCTCGCAGCGACGTTTCGTTGAAGTAGTGGAGGAATAGCACCTCGCGGAGACGCCGCGGTAATCCGGAGAGCAGGGCGGCGAGCTCTGCGCGCTGCAAGCGGCGTTCGACGATGTGCGCCGGATCGTCGCTCCAGTCGTAGGCGAGAGATTCTCCGCGCGGTAACGGCGCGTCGAGCGAGAGCGGCTGGCCGCGATAGGCTGCCGCGACCGCGCGGCCGTAGCCCGGACAGCGCACCTCCATCTCTCGTGCCGACGGAACGTCGCCACGCGCGGCCGCGAGGGCGTAGCGCTGGTTCTCACCGTCCCGAACGAGACGTCGCGCCCGCTCCGAGACCGGATCCATGCGCCGTATTCCGTTGAGCATCGCGCCGACGATCAGCCGGCGCGCGTACTCGGCGAGCTGCGGACCGCGCATCGGATCGAAAGAGTCCACGGCACGGATAAGGCCGACCGATCCGTCACCGACCAGATCGTCGACGTCGAGACTCGGCACGAGCCGTTTCAGGCGCCGCGCGAGTTTGCGTACGAGCGGCAGCAGCGTTCGGACCTGCGCGTCGCGGGCCGGCGCCTCGCTCACGGCGCGCGCTTCAGGCTCGTCGCAACGAACGCAGCAAAACCGTGCGCATCGCGGCGCGCGATCTCGTTTGCGAGCAGATCGAGCTCGTATTCTCCAAGCGTACCTGCACCCGCGATCATCGGGCGAAGAATCGGCGCGAGCAGCATCGCCTCGAAAAGCTCGCCCGCGCGGCGCGCGGCGACGCTATCCACGCTGCAGGTTGTTGGCGATGCGCAGCATCTCGTCGGCCGCTTGAACGCCTTTGGCATTCGCTTCGTAGGCACGCTGAGCCGTCAGGATCTGCATCATGGCATCGATGATCGTGACGTTCGATTCCTCGAGCATTCCGAATCGCAGCTTCGGTCCGTCGTCGCCGCCCGGCGCAACCGTTCGCGCCGTCCCGGACTGTGCGGTTGCCTCGAAGAGCGCGCCGTCACGCGCACGCAGTCGCTCGGCCGCTGGGAACTCGGCGACGCGGATCCGGCCGATCACGCGCGTCTCCTTTGCGAAGGTCGCGGTGACCGTGCCGTCGGCCGCGACCGTGGCGGAGAGCGCGTCGGACGGGATTCGCAGGCCGGTCAGACGCAGGTCGTGCGCGTCGCGCAACGTGCCGTCGGCGGCGCGCGAAAACGCGCCGTCGCGCGTGTAGTAGCGCCGGCCGTGCGCGTCGGCGACGGTGAAGAAACCGGGGCCGTCGATAGCGAGATCGAACGGCCCCGGGCTTCGCGCGAGCTTCCCTTGCGCGAAAAAGACGTGCGCACCGAGCGCGACGGTGCCGACGCCGCCTCGACCGGGTGCGAGCAGCTCGGCGAAGCTCTGCGCGGAGCCTTTGAATCCCACGACGCCGGCGTTGGCCAAGTTATCGGCGATTGTTTCGAGATTTCGTTGTTGCGCCGCCATGCCGCTGGCGGCGGCGAAGAGTGCGCGATCCATACCTGCCGCGCCCCTACGAAACCCGAGCGGCTTCGACCGACTTCTGTCGCGCGGCGTCGATCGCGCCGACGGTCTTCTGTGCGCTCTCGAACGAACGCTCGGCGGCCAGCACGTCGATCATCTCGGAGATCGCGTCGACGCCGTTTGCGATAGCCGATCCGCTAATCCTCGGGCCGAACGCACCGGCGCGCCCCTCGCCGCTGCGATCGCGCGAGCGCTCGCGAGCAATCGTCACGCCGAGCGAGGTCAAGAAACCCCGCGCCGTTATCCGCCGAAAGCCCGTAGTCGAAACGTTTGAGAGATTCTCGGTCGCGATCTCGAGCCGCGTTCGCGCCGCAACCATTGCGCTCGCGGCCCATGCCATGCCGTCCACGAACGCATGGTAGCGCGCCGGCGTGGCCGAATCGTTTCCGGGAGATGAACGGCCTGCGTCCCCTCCGCGTGGCGCTCGCGACGCTGCTCCTTGCCGGCTGCAGCTCGCCCGCGCCGCAACGACGCCTCGACGATGCCGAGCTGGCGGCGGTCGCGCCGCTAAAGCAGCAGTATTCCGGCGTCGTGATGGGCTTCGATATCAAGCCCGAGACGACGCTGATCGTCAGCCTCGACTTGCAGCAGTACGTCGACGCCGACGACGAGACCGTCGCAGCGCTGAAGCGGGACGCCGTCGCCCGCTGGCGCGCGGCCTGGCTCGCCGCACACCCGCACGCGCACGCCGTGCTGCACGTGCAGTTCATCGACTTCATCGGGCGCCGCGTAGCAACCGAGTCGACTCGGACCTGACACGCCGGCCAAGGTAACGCTTGGCTGGTCGGACAACCCACCCAAAGCATTCTCCCTTTGTTCGGAGGTAACCAGACGATGAAAAAGTTGTTTGTTCTCGCCGCGTTCGCGGTGCTGGCCGTGGCGCCCGGCGCCGTTTCGGCGCAATCGTCGATGATGATGTCGGGCGCGGGCATGGGGCCGCACGCCTACGACTGGATGCTAGGTACGTGGACCTGCAAGAACACGATTCCAACCGCCTTGGCCGGCCCAGCGGCCCAAACCCCTGACCGCTTCCCGCAGCACGATGAGCGGTGCCATCGTCTGGCGATACACCGGCACCAACTTCGACCAATACGGCTTCATCGCGTACGCGCCGAAGACGAAAACCTGGTGGGCATCCTGGGCTTATCCCAACGGCGGCACCGGAAACGAATCGACGAAGCAGTCCGGCCACAAATCGATGTGGACGGGCACGATCTTCGATAGCAGCGGCAAGTCGTACGCCATCCGCGATACGTACACGGTCTACAGCTCGACGAAGTTCAACGATTCGGGCGAAGAGAACTCGAGCGGAGCCTGGAAAGCCAGTTACAACGGAACCTGCACCAAGTCGTAGGGAAGGGGTCCGGAAGCTATAGCCGCTCGACGACGGCCTGCGCGAACGCGTCGGTCGCGAGCGCGCCGGCCGGCGAGCGCATTAGTTCGGCGGTGCGTAAGCCATCGGCGTAGGCTCGCTCGACGGCGCGTTCGATGCGCGCGGCGTTCGTCTCATCGTCGAGCGAGTGGCGCAGTAGCATCGCCGCGGAGAGAATCGAAGCGGTCGGATTCGCGACGTTTGCGCCGGCCAGCGCCGGCGCGGTTCCGCCGATCGGCTCGTAGAGACCGAACTGACGTCCGGGCGATCCTCTCGCGCCGAGGCTCGCACTCGGTAAGGTACCGATCGATCCGGTCAGTATCGCCGCCTCGTCGGAGAGAATGTCGCCGAACATATTCTCGGTAACGATCACGTCGAAGTCGCCCGGACGAGCGACGAGCTGCATCGCCGCAGTATCGACGAGCAGATGATCGAGCCTCACGTCGGCGTACTCACTCGCCATCGCGTTGACGATTCGGCGCCAGAGCCGCGAGGTTTCCAGAATGTTCTGCTTGTCGACTGAGGTGAGGTGTTTGCGGCGCGCGCGCGCGAGGTCGAAGGCCACCCGCACGATCCGCTCGATCTCCGGTGCCCGGTAGTGCATCGTATCGACGGCCTCCTCGATCCCGTCGACGGTGCGTTGTTCTTTTGGGCGCCCGTAGTAGATACCGCCGGTGAGCTCGCGTACGACGAGCAGGTCGAGGCCGCGCACGATCTCGGGCTTGAGGGGCGAGGCCTCCTCGAGTCCGGGAAAGACGCGCACGGGGCGGAGATTGGCGTAGAGCTCGTAATCGCTGCGCAGCAAAAAGAGTGCGTATTCGGGACGTTCGGGCAACGGCTTGCCGTCATGTTGCGGAAGACCGACGCTTCCGAAGAGAATAGCGTCGCTGCGGTCGCAGAGCTCGCGCGTTGCATCGGGCAGGGGCGGCAGACCGGCGGCGAGCGCGGCGCCGCCGACGATTGCTTCGAGCGCCTCGACGTCGGGGCGAACGCACTGGAAGACGCGAACGGCGGCACGCGTTACCTCGGGGCCGATGCCGTCCCCGGGCAAGACCGCAATCCGCGCCATTTTCAGTAAACGGTTATGCGGGTCGTGTCGTCTTTGCGGGGCGGCTCTTTTGGAGGCTCGGGCTCGGGCGGGGGTGCGGCGGCACGCGGCTCGCCGTTGACCGCGCTACCGTCTGCACGTTCGAGCAATGCGAGGTGCGTCATGAGCAGGCTGCGCAGCTCGCTGCGGGCTTTTTCCGTCGCTTCGACGGAACGCTGATGCTCGCGCCGCACGTCGGCAATCGCATCGTTGTAGCCGGCGATCTCGCGGTCGCCGGCGAGGCGCGCCTGTTCGCGAATCAGATCGGCCTCCTTATGCGCTGAGGCTTTGACTTCGTCGGCGGTCCGTTGCGCGAGGACGAGCGTGTTATGCAGCGATTCCTCCATCGCTTTGAAATGGCTGATGCGCTCTTTGAGATCGGCGATCTCGGCTTCGAGCGCGGCGTTCCGCTGCGCCTCGTCTTCGAGCGTCTCGATGATCTCGTCGAGGAAACCGTCGACATCGGCGCGGTCGTACCCCTGCAGCGCCTTCTTGAAGCTCTTGTGCTGGATGTCGACCGGTGTGATCTTCTGCATTCTTTGTATCCTACGGGCGGTTGGCCATGAAGTCGAAGGTACCGTCGGCCATCATCGAATCGCGCAATCCCGCCGTGTTGACGACGATGCCGGCTGGAACGACGAGATAGATCGACTCGGCTAGCTTTTGAATCTTACCGTCGATCGTGTACGCAACGCCGGACGTGAAATCCACGACGCGCTGCAAGAGCGTCCGATCCGCGTTCTGCAGATTGACGATAACGACTTGACGGTTTCGCAAGGCATCCGCGATCTCGACGACGTCTTGATAACTGCGCGGTGAGAAGACGCTCACTTGATTCCCGCCCCGACGCGAGGCAGACGAAAGGGGTACGACGCGCGGCGAAGGTGCGTCGTCCTCGTAGAAATCGTCCTCTTCATCCCGAATCGAAAAGAACGAACCGATTTTGCTGAACATGCTCACAGCGCAACCTCCTTTGCCGGTCGCGAACCAAAGAGCGCTTCGCCGATGCGCAACATCGTGGAACCCGCTTGCACCGCCTCGCGCCAATCGCCCGACATACCGATCGAGAGCGTACTTCCACCTACGCGGGCCAACGTCTTGGCAGCGAGTGAGAATGCGCGCAAGATTGCGTCGCGGTCGGCGGTAAGCGGACCGATCGCCATGATACCGTCGAGGCGAAGGCCCGGCAGCCCGCGGAGCTCTTCGGCGAGCCTCTCGGCCTCCTCGGGCGGACAGCCAAAGCGCTCGACGGGCGAAACGTTGAGTTGCATCAGCACCGGCAGCGCTTTTCCCGCCTCGAGCGCGGCCCGCGAGAGCGCCGCGCCTGCTTGGGCGCGGTCGACGCTCTGGACCACGTCGAAGGCGGTGGCGACTTCCTTGGCTTTGTTCGTCTGCAAATGGCCGACGAAGTGCTTGCAAACCGGCGGCAGCAACGGAAACGTCCGGCGCGCCTCCTGCAGGTAGTTCTCGCCCAGATCGCTCAGGCCGGCCTCAATCGCGCCCGCAATCCTTTCGACCGGTTGCCCCTTAGCGATGCCGACCAGCGTGAGCGACGCCGGATCCCGGCCGCAGCGCAGAAGCTCGCCGTCGATCGCGCGCCGCAGGGCTCGATATCGCTCGGCGATACCCTCATTCATCCACGCGCCGGCTGCGGCGAGACCGCGCGGGCTTCGGTACGCGCGCCTGGGCGCGTCGCGCAATAGACGATTCCGACGATGCCGATGACGATCATCGGCAGGGCATAGAGCTGGCCCCCGGTTAGTCCCATGAAGCTGAACGCCGTCTGGCGCCATATTTCGGCGATCGTCCGCGTGATGCCGTAGAGCGTGAACCAGGTCCATGCCACGACCCCGTCCTTGGGCTTGAGACGGTAGACGATCAGGAGAATCGGCAGGGTAAGAATATCGAGGATCGCCTCATATATCTGCGACGGATGGCGGTAGGCGCCCACACCGTTCATGGTCGGCGCAGAGGGAAAGATCAGGCACCAGGGCCGGTCGGGGCTGCAGATGTCGCCCCAGAGCTCGTCGTTGATGAAGTTGACGATTCGAACCAGCGTGATGCCGATCGGCAGCATCATCACGACCTCGTCGCCAACCACGGTGTACTTCAATCCGGGATGCTTGCGAATGAAGAGCCACATCGCAATGAGCACGCCGACGAGGCCGCCGTGAAAGGCCATCCCGCCGTTCCAGACGGCGATGAAGTTGATCGGATTCGAGAAGTACACCGAGGCGTCGTGCATGCTGATCATGTCGTTGATCACGAAAAACGTCCGACCGCCCACGAGGACGCCGATCAGCGCGTAGAAGAGGAAATCCTGAATCTGGTCCCGCGTCAGGCCGAGGCGGCGGCGCCCGGCGGGGCGGGCCATCCAAAGATAGACGCAGAGAAACGCCACCAAATAGGCGATTCCGTACCAATGAATGCCGAAGCGCCCGAGATGGATCGCGACGGGGTCGATGTTTGTCGGATAGGTAAACCAGTGCTGCATTTCAAACCACTACCGGCGCATGACCGAGACGACGCATATTACCGCCGGCATCGCCTTCCTTGCGGGCCTCGTTTCCTTCGTATCCCCGTGCGTCCTCCCGCTCGTGCCGGCGTACCTTTCGTTGCTGACGGGAGAGAGCGTCGAAGATCTCCAGAGCGACCGGACGGCCGCGACGCGGATTCAAACGCTCGCGCACGCCGTCGCGTTCGTGGCCGGTTTCAGCCTCATTTTCATCGCGCTCGGCCTGAGTGCCAGCGCAATCGGCGGTGCGCTCGCCGCGAATCGCGTGCTGCTCGCGCAGATCGGCGGCGTAATCGTCGTCGTGCTCGGGCTGCACATGATGGGCATGCTCCGGATTCCATGGCTCATGATGGACGCGCGCCTGCACCTCACGCACAACCGAGCCACGTTCTGGACCTCCGGGATCGTCGGAATGGCCTTTGCGGCCGGCTGGTCGCCGTGCATCGGACCGATTCTTGCGGGAATTCTCGCGATCGCGTCGCAGCAGCATAGCGCGCAGGCGGCACTTCTGCTCGCGTTCTACTGCCTTGGGCTCGCGGTGCCGTTTCTCGCGACGGCGGGCGCCGTAGGCGCCGTGCTGCCGCTGCTGCGCCGGATTCGGCCCACGCTACGAGCGATCGAGTTCGGTTCGGGCGCATTCCTTATCGTCGTCGGATTGATTCTCGTCAACGATGCATTCCTCAACGTCGCAGGATGGTTCT
This sequence comes from Candidatus Cybelea sp., assembly GCA_036732685.1. Lineage (GTDB taxonomy): Bacteria > Vulcanimicrobiota > Vulcanimicrobiia > Vulcanimicrobiales > Vulcanimicrobiaceae > Cybelea. The sequence goes on from DAINBY010000002.1 coordinate 201,920, forward strand.
ATCAATTTGTACCGCAACCAAAACTCTAACGTAGTCAATACGCTGGTCGTCGCGATCGTCGCGGTCCTCGTGCTCTGGGCCGACCAGGCTTCGAAGCACTGGATTCTCCAAGCGTGTGCCAATGCGCTGGGACCGTGCCGCGTCATTATACCGAACTTCCTGAACTGGACGTTCGAGCACAACGTGCACGGCGCGTTCGGGCTCTTCGGCAACAATGCCGTGCTGCTGATCGCGATGGCGATCGTGGTGCTGGTGCTCTTTTGGTTCAGCTTCCGCGACGCTGCGGCGCGCTCGCTCACCGTGCGGATCGCCTTCGGCATGATCGTTGGCGGCGCGATCGGCAACATCGTCGACCGGTTGCACTACGGGTTCGTCATCGACTTCATCGACTTCTACCGGATTTGGCCGAACATCTTCAACGTTGGAGACTCGTGCATCACCGTCGGCGTTGGGTTGTTGCTGCTCTCGAGTCTTGTTACACGTCGTCACCGCTGAGCAAGCGGGAAGGCGCACCGACGTCCTCGTCGCCTCGCTTGCGGGCGCCTCGCGATCGCTAGCGGCGAGCAGCGCCAAACGCGGCGAGGTTCTGGTCAACGGCGTACCGGCGAAGCCGAGCAGGCTGCTCGAAGAGGGCGACGCGCTCGAGTTCGACGTTCGCGAGCCGCCCGCGCTCGTCGCCGGCCCCGAATCCATCGCGCTTGCGATCGTTTATGAAGATGACGATCTGCTGGTAGTCGATAAACCGGCGGGAATGGTGACGCATCCGGCGCATGGTGCCAAGAGCGGCACGCTCGTCAATGCGGTTCTCGCGCACGTCGGCGGTGGGTTGCCCGGCGACGCGCTGCGTCCGGGCCTCGTCCACCGCCTCGATCGCGACACCTCCGGATTGCTCGTCGTCGCCAAGAACGACGAAAGCCTGCGCAAGCTCGGCGCCGCGATGAAAGCGCGCCGCATCGAGCGCGAGTATTTGGGAATAGTCTGCGGTCTGCCGCAGCACGCGCGCGGCAGGATCGAAGGCGCGATCGGACGCGATCCGCGCAACCGAATGAAGTACGCCATCGTCAACGATGGCAAGCCGGCGGTGACGCACTACGAAGTCCGCGAAGCCTTCCCGAAGCACGCCGAGCTCGTCTTTGCGCTGGAGACCGGCCGCACGCATCAGATTCGCGTCCACCTCGAAGCCGCGGGTTACCCGGTGCTCAACGACCCGGTCTACGGCAGGAGAGAGGCGCGCTTCGAGCTTGCGGGACAAGCACTCCACGCGTGGCGTCTTGCGTTCCGTCATCCCCGCACGTCCGAACCGATGCAGTTCGAAGCGCCGCCCCCGCCGGCGTATTTGCGGGCCAAAGAGATCGTCTCCAGCGTGTCATCCTAACGTAGCGATGTTCGCGCTCGTAGCTCGCGACGGCCAGGCGCGGCGGGGACGTTTGTGCCTGGCGCACGGCGATGTGGAGACTCCGTGCTTCATGCCGGTCGGCACCGCGGCGACGGTCAAGGGGCTGACGCCCGCCGAGTTGCGCGAAGCGCGGGCGCAGATCGTGCTGGCGAACACCTATCATCTCTGGCTGCGTCCCGGACTCGAAACGATCGAGCATGCCGGCGGACTCCATCGATTCATGGCCTGGGATCGTCCGATTCTCACCGATTCGGGCGGCTTTCAAGTCTTCAGCTTGGAGAGCCGGCGGCGGATCGACGACGATGGCGTCACGTTCCGCTCGCATCTCGACGGCAGCGAACACCGCTTTACACCCGAGAGCGTCATCGCATTTCAACAGCGAATCGGCAGCGACGTCGCGATGGTGCTCGACGTCTGCGTGAAGCTGCCGGCCTCTCGCGACCAACTCGAAGAGTCGGTCCGCTTGACCACTGCGTGGGCGCGGCGCTCGGCGGCCGTTCCCGCGCGCAATGAAACCCAGCTCTTCGCCATCGTGCAGGGCGGCCTCGATCCCGCGCTGCGCGAGCGCAGTGCGCGCGAAATCGTCGACCTCGATTTCCCCGGGTATGCGATCGGCGGGCTCTCCGTCGGTGAGAGCCGGGAGGAGATGTACGAAGCCACGCGCGTCACCGCGGCGCTGCTACCCGAAGAGAAGCCGCGCTACTTGATGGGCGTTGGAACGGCGCGCGATCTCATCACCGCGATCGAGTGCGGGATCGATCTCTTCGATTCGGTCTACCCAACGCGCTGCGGACGCAACGGCCGCGCCATGACCCACGATGGCGAGCTGAACATTTTCAACGCCGTCTTCGTGGACGACGCAACGCCCCTCGATCCTAGGTGCGAATGCTCTGCGTGTACCACGTACTCACGCGCCTATCTGTCGCATCTCTTCCGCTCCAAAGAGATGCTCGGCCCGCGTCTGCTTTCATACCACAATGTCTATTACGTAAACGCCCTGATGGGCGAAGCGCGCGTCGCAATCGAAGGCGGTGCCTGGACGGCATTTCGAGAGCGCCAAAATGGGGTCAGTTGACGATATTTTTATAGTCGGCTGACCACCTGCACGCACTCGGCGCAGATCTGCGGGTGGGCCGGATCGGTGCCCAGCTCGCGATACTTCCAGCAGCGCACGCACTTCGCACCCTCGGCCGGCGATAGCTCGAAGGAAGCGATCCCGTCGTCGCCGTCGTCGGCGGCGTTCTGCACGAGCGACAACTGTGAAACCACGAGCGCCTCGCGAAGATTGTCGCCGAGTGCCGCCAGACGCTTATACGCCGCGGGCGTCACGGTGAGGCGAAGTTGGGCTTCGAAATCTCGTGGACTCGCAGCCGCGGCAACGCGCGCGCGCAGCGCGCGCAACTGTTGCCAAAGCCGCAGATCGCTCTCGACGGCGGCGCCTCGATGGCGGCCCGCATCGAAGGACGTATCGAAGATGCTTTCTGCGTCGCCGCGAAGCGCGCGCGGGACGGCCTGCCAGGCTTCTTCCGCCGTGAACGAGAGCACCGGCGCGAGCACCGTGAGAAAGCGGGTCAGCACGTAAAGCAGGGCCGATTGCGCGCTGCGCCGGCGCGAATCGCCGGCGGCGCGCGAGTAGAGCGGATCCTTGAGCGCATCGAAGTAGAGGCTCGAGATTCCACTCTCGAACTCGACGACGCGCAGGTACACGTCGTGAATCTCGCAGCGATCGTACGCGTTCTTGACGGCCGCCACGAATGCGTCGGCGACGGTGCAGGCGAGACGATCGATCGGCTCCATCGCGTCGCGCCCGACGATGTCGGTCACACCGAGATCGTCGACGTTGGAGATCATGAAACGCATGCGATTGCGCAGATTGCGGTAGACGCGTCCGACTTGTTCGACGACGTTTGGGCCGAAGCGTACGTCGTCGATGGGCTCGACCGAGGCCGCCCACAGACGCAAGACATCGGCGCCCCAGCGATCCATCGCGTCGAGCACATCGATTCCCGTGCCGCGCGATTTCGACATCGGCCGGCCCTGCTCGTCGTTCACCCAGCCGTTCTTCATCACGCGCTTGTAGGGGGCGCGCCCTTTGATCGCAACGCCGGTAATGAGCGAGCTGCGGAACCAACCACGAAATTGATCGCCGCCCTCGAGAACGAGATCGGATGGCCACGGCATCCCGTCGCGGCCGAGCACCGCGAGATGCGTCACTCCCGATTCGAACCAGATGTCGACGATGTTCTTCTCCTTTTCAAAACGCGTCCCGCCGCAGTTCGGGCAGGTGAAATCCGGCGGTAGATAGGTTTGCACCGGATCGCTCCACCACGCGCTCGCACCGGCTTCCCCGAATCGCTTCGCCGCAAGTCGCGCGACCCGCGCGTCGAGCACCGCTTCGTTGCAGTCGAGGCAAACCAGCGACGGAATCGGCGTTCCCCACGTGCGCTGTCGCGAGAGACACCATTCGGGATGGGTCTCGATCATCTGGCGCTGACGTTCGCGCCCCCACGCGGGCGTGTATTCGACGTCGTCGGTCGCGTCGATCGCGCGTTGGCGCAGCAAGTTCTGATCCATCGCGAGAAACCATTGCGCAGTCGCGCGAAAGATCACCGGGTTATGGCAGCGCCAGCAGTGCGGATACGAGTGCTCGTAGTCTGCGAGGCTCCAAAGCGCGCCGCTGCGTTCGAGGTCTTCGACGATCGTTGCGTTCGCTTCGAAGATCGGCATCCCGGCGTACGGACCCGCGTCGGTGGTAAAACGTCCGGCGGCGTCGACCGGATTGAGAATCGGCAGCCCGTACTTCATGCCGGTTTCGAAGTCGTCGGCACCGTGGCCGGGCGCCGTGTGCACCGCGCCCGTTCCTGTCTCGAGATCGACGTACTCCGCGAGCACGACCACCGAATCGCGATCCATAAAAGGATGTCGGACCGCGAGATCGTCGAGCTGCGCGCCGGGCGCGCGGCCGATCTGCGCCGCCGACGCAAAGCGTTCTCCAAACGCCGTTTCGGCGAGCGCCTCGGCAACGATCACGGCTTCGTCGCCGACGCGATAGAGTCCGTAGGTCGCGTCGGCGCGCAGCGCGATCGCAGCGTTTGCCGGAAGCGTCCACGGCGTCGTCGTCCAGATCAGAAACGAAACTTTGCCCTCGAAGTCCACCGCGCTCATGGCGTTGAGAATTCGCTCGCGCTGCTCGCCGTTTGCCGCAAAACGGACGTAGATCGAGGGCGAGACGCGCGTCTCGTACTCGATCTCCGCTTCGGCGAGCGCGGTCTCGTCGTGGATGCACCAGAGCGTCGATCGTAATCCCTTGTAGATCTGTTGCCGCTCCGCGAGGTCGGCGAGCGCGTTGACGATCGTCGCTTCGAACGACGGATCGATCGTGCGATACGGCCGGTCGAAGTAGCCGAAGTTTCCCATGCGAACGCGCTGATCGCGCTGACGGTCGAGCCAGAAGAGGGCGCGCTCCTTACACCGTTCGCGCAGCTCGAGCGGATCGATTGCATGGAAATCCTTGACGCCGAGGTGCTTGAGCGTCTCGTACTCGATCGGCAGTCCGTGCATGTCCCAGCCCGGGACGAACTTCGCGTATTTGCCGTCGAGCAACGCGATCTTCACAAACACGTCTTTGAGCACCATGTTGAGAAAATGGCCCATGTGCAGCTCGCCGTTGGCGTAGGGTGGCCCGTCGTGCAGAATCCATGGCCCGTTTGGCGCGTTGCGCTCCAAGCGCCGCTCGTACGTGCCGTGCTCGCTCCACCATGCCAGCCGTTGCGGCTCGCGCTTGGGCAGCTCGGCCTTCATGGGGAACTCGGTCTTGGGAAGGTTCAGCGTCGCGCGATAATCCATCGTCGATTAGCTTAAGAGTTCGCCGAGTGCGTCGAAGTTGCGCTCCGCCGCCGCCTGGACCGCCGCGCGGCGCTCCGCCAAGTGCGCGGCGAGCGCATCGCGCTCCGCGACCAGCCGGTCGACGAGCGCATCGATCGTGCCGTCGCTCGGCCGGCGGTCGCCGGGACTCCAGAGCGGCTCGAGCGGATACTTCAGGTCTTCGCAGAGCGCCGAAACCTTCGGATCGTAGGCGATCGGTAGAAATGGGATCGCATAACGCGCCGCGAGCACGAGTGAGTGCAGGCGCATCCCGACGACGACGCGGGCAGCACGCAGAATCGAGGCCGCTCTGGGGAGCGGGCACTCCGGCAGGAGCATCGGGCTCGACGCGCAGGCGCGAATCACGTCGGTCGATGCCGCCGCGTCGCCGGCGCCTCCGAGCGGAAGAAATGCCGAGCGAATTTCGTATCGCTGCGCGAGCCGGTCGACGGCGCGCGACAACATCGCGGGGACGTCGCGAAAGGCAGCGATTTTTCGCACGCTGATCACCGCATACGCGCCGCTTTCGGGGCCAAGCCCCTCGCTCGCCAAGTCGGTGCCCACCTCCGGCGCATCGTACAAAAAGACCGGATCGGCGGTCCGCTCCACGGGCGTCTTGGCGAGGAGCCGGCGTAAGAGTCCCTGCGAACGCTCGTCGCGCACGGTCGCGCAATCGAGCCCTCGACAGAACTGACGCACGATGAGCCGTCCCCAGAGATCGAGCGGCCCGATCGATTGCGCGAATACCATCGTCTTTCGCCGCGCGCGTATCGCTTCGCGTAAGACCCCGGCGTAGTAGAGCAGGCTGCGCGTGCTCGTCGCGTTCTGCAGCAGTCCGCCGCCGCCTGATAGCACGACGTCGGCTCGTCCGATCGCGCCGCGAATCGCGCGCCAATCCCAGCGCGGCGTCGAGATCACGCCATGGTGCTCGGCGGTCGCTGCGGGCGTCGCCGAGAGCACCTCGAGCTGGACCGACGGAAAGCGCTGCCGCAGGCGCTCGACGATCACTTCGAGCAGCGCTTCGTCGCCGAGATTTCCAAAACCGTAGTAGCCCGAGAGCAAGACGCGGGCCATCACGGCGTCGCCGGCACGGCGCGGCGGTAGATCCAAATGACGATCGCGCCGACGATCGCGCCGGCGATTAATCCGATCGCCACGCGCAATACCGAAATCTCGATCGGAGTGTGCAGATGGGAGAACGTGTCGATCACATCGCCGATGCCCACGCCGATGCCCAGTGCAAGCAGCCATCCGATCGCGCGCCGGTGCCGCGGGAAGAGTGCGGGTAGCAGCATCATGCATGGAAAGCCGATGACGAACTCCTTGAAGCGCGGACGAACGCTCAGCACGTGCGTGAGCGCGTGACGCAACGCGAGTTCGAAGGCTGAGGGTGCGACCTCGCCTTCGTTCCCGCTGCGCACGAGCATCAGCGCGCCGAGGGCCACGATTGCGATGCCGCCTAGAAGTTGGTAGGCGAGCACTGGTGAGAGAAAGACGTCGCGGGGCCGATGCGCGGCGCCGAAGCGCCGATCGAACAGATAGAGCGTGAGCGCGATCAAGGGCGGAAGCGCCAGGATCAACCGCACGCCGCGGAAGCGCTCGATCTCCTCCATCGTCAACGGCGAGCTCAGCACGCCCACCACGACGAGCGCGCCCATCAGTGCCACGCCTGTAGCCGCAAGCGTCCATCCGAGACTGCGCAGGAACTGGGTGCTCTCGGTCGCGGCCGGCACTTCGTTCCATGCCGGAATCAAGACGAGCAGCGCCGCGGTGGCAAAGAGCAGCGCGCCCGCCAGCGCGAAGACCGAGCGAACGAACTCGTCATGGTGGCTGAGGAGCCCGGCAAGGTAGAGCAGGATCGTCAGCGCGTAGGCGATTGCCGCGATTCGCCGGCGATACCACCCGAAGAACTCGAGCAGGAGCACGAAGATCGACGGGACGGCGAGCGCGGCGACGCCGACGAGAATCCGATTGTTCCCGCGATACTGCGGAATCGGCGTCGCGCGCCCGAGCCGCATTCCGCCGGCTCGCAACTCGTTCGCAATCGCTTTGACCATCTCGACGTTCGTCGCCTCGATCGAAAGATTGCCGTCCTGATGCGTCCACGGACGCAGGTAGACGACGCGCACGTTGCGCTCGCGAACGCCGAGTACGTAGCGAGCGACGGCTTCGTCGAGCTTCAGCTTGTCGAGCTCGGTCTTCGCGATCGCCTGCACGCGAACGGTTCTGCCCGGGATCAGCCGCGCTAAAGCGTCGTTCCCCTTCTGGACCTGGCTCGCGTCGTACGTCTCGATCGAACCGAAGTTGAAGATGTGCCGCTTGAACGCGTCGGCCGTGTCCTCCAAATGATCGGGGTAGCCGAGTACCTGATTGGCCAGCCCAAAGAAAATCACGGTCGAAACCTTTGGATCGTAGCGCAGCACGTCGTCGAAGGTCGCGTCGATCTGCCGAGCTTTGAATTTCTCGTCGTTCTGGAAACGCGGAACGACGAGCAGTCCGAGCCGGCGCGCTAGCTCGATCTCACCGGTCGGTATGCCGAGCGCGGTGGCGTTGAAATAGTCGATCTGGGTGCGGACCTCGATGAGCCAGGGCCGGGTCTTGCGCAAGACACGAACCGTCCCGCGCTCGAAATGCAGCGCGAGCTGCACGCGATACCGGTGGTACGTCGCGGCATCGGAGACGAGGAGGTAGACCGCGCCGTCGTCGATCCGCCGGCTGCCGACGAGCGCGGCGAGCAGCGGGTCGCGGATCGGCGTTACGCGCGCCTGATTCACCAGCGCCGCGCCGGTGGTCGCATAGGCCTTTCCGTCGTCGCCGATGTTCGCACCGAGCTCTTCAGTCAGCGCGAGCGACGTCAGACCGGCACGCCGCAACGCGATCAAGAAGGCTGCAGGGTTATAGGCGTAGGACCGCGCGAGAGCGTCGAAGTCGGTGAAATCCATCGCGAGCTCGATGCGGCGCGCGTGTGACTCGGCGCGAACGCGGAAGAACGCGACGGCGAGCGAGGCGACGAGGGCAACGAGCAAAACGATTGCAGCATAGCGCGTTCGCGCGGTATAGAAGGTCACGAAGCGCCACTCATTCGACCGATGCGCCGGTTTTTCTCCTCGCAGGGCTCGGGTGGATCGGCAGAATTACAGAAGGGCTCGCCAAAGGCGAGCCCCCCTGCCGTCGCGTATGCACGGTTTCCTTTTTGTCGGGCCGCACATACCGGGTGTGGGCGACGCTTTCGTGTCGCGCGACGATCGCTGCCCACCATCGAGCGCCGCGGGCGGTCGGGCTTCAACGGTACCCACCCAACCCCTCCAGCGAGACACGCAGTAGTTCCTAACGCCGCCAGACCGGCCGCCGCCGCTCGAGAAATGCCGTGATCCCTTCTGTTGCGTCGGGCTCCATCGCGTTTGAGGTCATCACCGCCTTCGTGTACTCGTAGGCGTGCGCTTGATCTACATCGATCTGCTTGTAGAATGCCGCCTTACCGATGCCGACGACGCCACGACTCGACTCGGCGATCTTACGCGCGAGCGCGAGCGTTTCGTCCCCAAGCCGCTCGGGCGCGACGACGCGGTTGACCAGCCCCCACGCCAGCGCCGTCCGCGCATCGATCGCTTCACCGGTGAGCAGCATCTCCATGGCGCGCTTGCGACCGATCGCACGCGTCAGCGCAACCATCGGCGTGCTGCAGAAGAGCCCGATGCGCACGCCCGGCGTCGCGAACGTCGCTTCGCTCGAGGCGACCGCCAGATCGCAGGCGGCAACGAGCTGACAGCCGGCCGCCGTAGCAACCTTCGCAACCTCGGCAATGACCGGCTGGGGAATCGCGGAGATCCGCGTCATGAGATCCACGCAGGCATCGAAGATCGCCGCATACGTGCCGGCATCGCGGCCGACCAGCTCGCGCAGATCGTGGCCGGCGCAAAAGGCTGGGCCCTCGCCGCGAAGGATCACCGCCCGAATCTCCGGCTCGCCGGCGACCGCTGCGAGCGCGGCGTCGAGCTCGCGCATCATCGTGAGCGAGAGCGCGTTGCGCTTCTCGGGCCGGTTCATCGTAAGCAGAGCGATCTCGCCGTCGCGCTCGACCGTAACTCCCGGGGCCGCACTCTCTACCGTCTTCATCGGGGTTCGCTTCGCCAAGGAGAGCGTCGCCCCCCATACTTCATCGCGCCTCGCGTTTTACGGGCCGGTGACGATGTCGGATTTGATCTGGGCGAAGAGATCGGCGATCTGCACGCGCAGCGGCTGCGGGATGCTGAACTTATCCTCGGTCTGCCCGAAGTCCGCGATCGCCGCGTTCCACTCGTCTTCGGTTATGTGCAGTCCGGCATGCGCCACCTTCATATCCTGGCCCGTATAGATGCACGGGCCGCCGGTCTTGGCGCAAAGAAACTCGACGAAGTGTTGACGTAGGATCGCCTTGTGCGCGTCGTTGAGACCGACGAAAAACTTGGCCAGCTTCGGGTCGGCCACGAGGCGCCCGATTAGGTCGTCGGTCACGGCTGCGATAGCGTCATATCCGCCGAGTTGCGTATAGAACGACATCGGCGGCGGTGAGGCTTGTTGAGCGCGGGCGGAGCTCCCGCCTCCCGCAAATGCCATCGTCACGAACACAACGACGGCCAGCACGGAAAACCGCATTTTCATATTCAATTTTTCCTCCAAAGAGTGGCAACTGCTCCGCCAATCCGCCGACCCGGTCGCCCGTTCCTATTGCCGGCAAAGGGAGCTGGGCGAGGCTCCCCTTTTGCGCGGGTACACTGCGGGAGGTCCGAACAACGATCTCGACGCGAAGCGGATCGGCGGACGTTGGTGCGGCGAGCCGCACTTCGCCAGGAACTCCGTGCGGCGCACCGTTGCCGGCGGCGTTCTCCGTGCGGTTGCGATCGTGCGAGCGAAGCTCTCGCAGACGTCATGGCCCACCGATCGGTAGCGCCGCCCGATTTCGCCGTAAGCTAAAAAGGCTCGGGAGAGCGGCGCTTCTTCGAAACTAGCGTCGCGTCTCCGCTCATCGCCGATGCGACTGCGTTCTGCTTGAGCGCACAGATGTAGGTCGCGGTGACGCCTGCGTTCGCTGCGTTTGCTGCGGCTTGCAGTTTTGGCTTCATGCTCGAACGGCACGCCTCGCCGGCAGCAAAGCACAACGCCTCCTCGGGCGTAAAATGCCCGATTCCTGAGCCCGGATCGTCCGGATCACGTAGTACCCGCGGCACATTCGTTACTAGAATCAAGGCGTTTGCCTTTAGGGCCACCGCGATCGCTCCGGCCGCAAGATCCGCATTGACGTTGTAGGCGTGTAACGCGTCCGCAGTAACCGCGAGAGGTGCGACAATGGGAACAAAATCGGCTGCTAGAAGCGTTTGGATGAGTTGGATGTCGGTGCGGGCGATTGAGCCCACGTAGCCGAGATCGGCACGATTTGGAGGCCGCAGGCGTTCCGCGACCAGCATTCCTCCATCTTCCCCGCTTATGCCGACCGCAGGCAAGCCGAGCGCCAAGCATTGCCGCACGATCCGCTTGTTGACGCTGCCGCAGAGCACCGCTTCCGTTGTCTCGAGCGTCGCAGCATCGGTGACGCGCATTCCGTCGACTCTTTGGGTCACGATGCCGCGCTGCGCCAGCGCCGCGTCAATCTCGGGGCCGCCCCCGTGGACGATGACGACGGCGTGACCGGATTGCCGGAGGGAACGGACCTCGGTAAGGATCGGGTCCGCCTCCGTCAGCGCTCCGGCCATCGCGTTCCCGCCGTATTTGACGACCAAGGCGCTTGCATAAATATTCGTCATATGTATAAATATACAGATTATGTATGCCGTGGCGCCAGCCCCCTCGAGCGCGGTCGGGCTTCTCGGGCGGCACTTTCTGAAAATTAGCGACTTCTCGCCGAAGGAGCTCGGGAGTGTACTGCGCCTGGCACGCTTTCTCAAGGAGCGCCCAAGCGTCGGCCAGAGCAGTCTGCGCGGGCGAACCGTCGCGCTGCTCTTCGAAAAGCCGAGTTTGCGGACGCGGGTCTCTTTTGAAGTGGCGATCGGCCGGCTCGGAGGCGAGCCGCTCTTCGCCCACGGCTCGGAGTTCATGGTCGGCTCCCGCGAGTCTCCGGAGGACGCCGCGCGCGTGCTCTCACGTTACGTGGATGCAGTCGTCGTTCGGACACACTCGCATGGTCCGCTCGAGCGCTTCGCAGAGGCCGCAGGGGTTCCGGTTATCAATGGGCTCTCGGCCGAGGCGCACCCTTGTCAGGCCCTAGCCGACATGCTGACGATCGGAGAGCGTTTCGGCACCGTTGCGGGTTTGCGCATCGCCTACCTTGGCGATGCGAGCAACAACGTTGCCGCTTCTCTTGCGGAGGCAGCGGTTATTCTGGGGGCGACGGTCCACTTCGCTTCTCCGCGTTCCCATCGTCCCGCGGAAAGCTTCCTTACTCATCTCTCACATCTCGGAAGGCTCTCGGGCGCAGGCGTTCGAGCATTTTCGAATCCATCGCGCGCGGTTCGGGCTGCCGATGTGGTTTACACCGATACGTGGACGTCGATGGGTGAGGAGTGTTATCGAGAGCGCAACGACGCAATGCTGCGACCCTATGCGGTGACGACGGCGCTCATGTCCTGCGCCGCGCCGCACGCAATGTTCATGCACTGTCTGCCTGCTCACCGCGGCGAGGAGGTGAGTGCGGAAGTAATCGACGGACCGCAGAGCGCGGTCTTCGACCAGGCCGAGAATCGCCTGCACGCGCAAAAGGCGCTCCTGGTTGCATTACTGACCGAATGCAAGGGAATTACGATATGAAAAAACGCCGTCAACGTGCCATCTTAACGCTGGTTGCTACGCGCCCAATTCACTCTCAGGAGGAGCTCGTCGCGCTGCTTCAGCGTCAAGGATTCGAAGTCACGCAAGCCACGGTTTCGCGCGACGTGAAGGAGCTCGGCCTCGCCAAAGTGCCGATCAAGCCGGCACGCGGAGGCGAGATCTTCAAGTACGTGCTACCGGGCACCAGCGTACAGTACACCAGCCGCCTGCACCGCGTAATGGCCGAGCTGGTCACCACGATCGCCGGCAGCGATAACCTTATCGTGATGCACACGCCGCCCGGTAGCGCGATGATGGTTGCCTCCGCCATCGATGAGGCCGCCTGGCCGGAGGTCCTCGGCACGATCGGCGGCGACGATACGATCCTGGTGGTCGTCAGCTCCGCCGGCGCCATGCCCTACGTCACGCAGCGTTTTCGCGACCTAAAAGGTCACGGCGCTTCGGCTCCCGCCGCCGGCGTCGCATGAGTCGCATCGTCCTCGCGTATTCGGGTGGCCTCGACACGTCGGTTCTGCTCAAGAGGCTCATTCTCGAGGGCCACGAGGTCATCGCGATGACGGTCGACCTTGGAGAGAGCGACGCCGTCGCCGGGACCGGTGCGCAGGCGGCCCTCGATGCGGTCCGCTCCAAGGCGATGGCTTTAGGCGCGTACGATGCGGTGCTGATCGACGCGCGTCAGCGCTTCATCTCAGATTATGCCTTTTTGTCGCTGCATGCCAACGCGCTCTACGAAGACGTTTATCCGCTTTCGGCGGCTCTCTCGCGCCCGCTTATCGGCGAACTCCTCGTGAAGACCGCCAAAGATTACGCTGGAACCGTCGTAGCCCACGGATGCACGGGCAAGGGAAACGATCAGGTCCGCATCGAGCTCGCGGTGCGGGCACTCGCCCCCGCGATTGCATGCCGAGCACCGCTTCGCGAGTCCCCCCTTTCGCGTCCCGATGCAATCGAGTTCGCACGCAAGCACGATATCCCGGTAGCGCACACCGCGGAAAAACCCTATTCGATCGACGCCAACCTTTGGGGTCGCTCGATCGAAGCCGGCCCCCTAGAAGATCCATGGACTGCGCCCCCGGAGGAAGCGTTTGCATGGACTGCAGCGCCCGCGATGCGGCCCCACGTTCCTGAGGAGATCGTCGTTGCATTCGACGAGGGCGAGCCTAGCGTTGACGAAATCACTGGGTACGCGCTGGTCGCGGCGCTTAACGCGCTTGGCGGCAAGCACGGAGTCGGGCGCATCGATCTGCTCGAAGACCGCGTGATCGGCTTGAAATCGCGTGAAGTCTACGAATGCCCTGGCGCAACGATCTTGATCGCCGCGCACCGCGCGCTCGAGCGCCTCGTACTGACCCGCGACGAGCTGCGCTTCAAAGCGGTCGCCGATCGGCGCTACGCCGAACTCGCATACGATGGATTGTGGATGCAGCCGCTCCGAACCGCGCTCGATGCGTTCAATTCGACCTTCGCCCATCGGATCACCGGCGAAGTGCGCCTGCGCTTGCATCAGGGAAACGCTACCGTCACCGGCGTGCGATCTCCGTATGCTCTGTACCGGCATCATCTAGCAACCTATGGCAGCGACGACCGATTCGACCACGCCGCCGCCGGTGGGTTTATCACCCTGCACGCTATGCCGCTGGAAGCCTACGCGCAGAGCGTGGCGGCCGAAGCGCTCTTCGCTACGTGACGTCGCTGCAATGGGGCGGCCGCTTTGCGAACGCGCCCGATGATGAGTTGTTGAGGTTCGGGTCTTCGCTGGATGAGGATCTCGTTTTAGCTCCCTTCGACGTTGCGTGTTCGCTCGCTCACGTCGAAGCGCTATTGGGCGGCTCGGTCGTTGACGATGCGAAGGCTGCGACGCTCACCGCCGCCCTGCGCGCGGTCGCAGCTGAGATTGCCGACGGTACGTTCGCTACGCACGCGCGAGCGACGCCGTTCGAGGACGTGCACGGCGCAATCGATGCGCGAGTACGCGAGCTCGCCGGTTCTACGGGCGACTGGCTGCACGCCGCTCGAAGCCGCAACGATCAAGTCGCCACCACTCTGATGCTCTACGTGCGCGACCGAGCGAAGAGAGCCGGCAAGGCTTCGCTCGCAGTTGCAACATCGATAATCGGGCACGCGCGCGAGGAACTCGAGCGAAAGAGCGTGGTGGCCGGCACAACGCATCGCCAACCTGCGCAACCCGTCTTATTGGCGTTCGTTCTGGCAGCATGGAGCGAGCCGTTTACGCGAGCTGCACAACGCTGCATCCTAGTTGCCTCAGACTCGTGCTGTTTCTCGCCGCTCGGGAGCGCCGCACTTGCCGGTTCGACCTTGCCGCTCGATCGCAATCGCGCTGCGAAGGCGCTCGATTTTGTGGCCCCATCCCGCAACGCCCTCGACTCGATCAGCAACCGCGATGCGGTGCTCGATCTCGCCCACGCTTGCGTGCGCGCCGTCGTCGATGCGTCGCGAGTCGCTGAGGAGCTAATTGCTTGGTCTGCACCAGCTTACGGATACGTGCGGCTCGGCGATGAGGCGTCGACCGGCTCCAGCCTCATGCCGCAGAAAAGAAATCCCGACACCCTGGAACTCGTCCGCGCGCGGGCGGCCAAGCTGGTCGGCGCGTATGCGGGTGCACTCGGTACGCTCTGCGGGCTGGCGCCATCATATCAACGCGATCTACAAGAGACCAAAGCCCAGGGGATCGCCATTGCCGAAGATGCGCTCGCCACGTTGGAAGCGTTTGCACGAGCTTGGAAGACGATCGCCTTTGCGCGAGACCGGATGAGCGCCACGGCCCTCGATGGTTACACGGTGGCGACCGATATCGCCGACGCCCTTATCGCGCACGGTACTTCTGCGCGGGTCGCTCACGGACTGGTTGGCGCGGTCGTCGCACAAGCCGAGTTGGAACATCGCCCGCTCGGAGCCGCCGATCTTGCCCGGCTCGCAAGGCAAACCGGCGTCGAGAAGCTCCAAGCGCCGCTCGACGCGCCTGCCTCGATTGCGGCAAAGCGCACCTGCGGATCGACCGCTCCCGGCGACGTGCGCAACCAAATTGCGTCGATCGAAGACGAGCTAGCACGACTGCGCGAGGCTTTGTCGTGACGCGGGTCCACGTCTGGGGCGCGAGCGGATATGCCGCGGGAGAAGTGATCCGCCTTCTGCACTCGCATCCGCTGGTCGAGTTGGGAGTCCTCGAGAGCCACAGCCACGTCGGCGAACTGCTCGCCGACCATTTTCCGCTCTTGCGCGCAACGTCATACCGCTTCGACGAGTTTGGGAGCGTGCTCGAAACCGCGTGCGCCGGCGACATCGTTATCACCGCGGGAAGAGAGACCGACGCGGACGTGATCGTACCGTCGCTGCTCTCCAACGGTGCGCGCGTGATCGATCTCTCGGCGTGCTACCGCGCGGATCCGTCGGCAGTATACGGTCTTTCCGAATGGCGGCGCGAAGCGATTACCGGCGCGCAGCTCGTGGCCAATCCGGGTTGCTACCCAACCGCGACGCTGCTGGCGCTCCTGCCGCTCGCCGCCACCATAGACGCATCCCACGTCGCCATCGACGCCAAAAGCGGAGTCAGCGGCGCCGGCCGCACGCCCAGCGTCGCTTCGCTCTTTGCCGAAGTAAGCGGCGACATTCGGGCATACGGATTGAACGGGCACCGCCACCAACCCGAAATCGAATGCCAACTCCGAGATGGCGGTATCGGGGCTCGAGTCACGTTCACGCCGCACGTCGTGCCGATCGCGCGAGGCATGCTAGTGAACGCCTATATCTTCTGCAGCCGGATTGCCGATGCGGAAGCGATCGAGGCCTCCTACGTTCGAGCCTACGGTGATTGCACGTTTGTCCGTATGCTCTCCGGAACGCGCGTTCCAAGCGTCGCGGCCGTTACCGGAACCAACGAAGCCGAGATTCGCGTCGACGTTGATGGGACCATGGTCCGAGCGATTTGCGCCATCGACAACCTGGGCAAAGGCGCAGCCGGTCAAGCCATCCAGAATCTCAATATCATGCTGGGTTACCCGGAGGAAAGCGGGTTTCATGCTCGCGCTGTCGTTGCCTGATCTGATCGCGCTGCGGGGTGGACTCGGTTCGGTGCCGGGAGTTCGCCTGGCCGGCGTCCATGCCGGAATCAAGCCGCGTAAGCGCGACCTCGCGTTAATAGCCTTCGACGCGCCTCAAAACTGTGCGTCGGTTGTAACGACCAACGAGATCAAAGCCGCTCCGTTGGCAGTGAGCGAGCAGCATCTTGCGGATTCCGAAACGATGCGCGCGCTCGTATGTAATTCCGGTTGCGCGAATGCGTGCACGGGCGAGCGCGGCGAGCGAGACGCCCGCGCAACGGCACGCCAGGCTGCGGCGCTGCTCGGCATCGCCCCCAGCGAGGTTGTGGTGGCGTCAACCGGAGTCATCGGCGTTCCTCTTCCGATCGATCGCGTGCAGCGCGGCCTCGAGCGCGCCGTGAGTCAGCTCGACGCCGGATGTAAGGCTGCGTTCGATGCGGCCGAAGCGATTATGACGACCGATCGCGTCCCGAAGCTCGCCGCCTATGCCTTCTATCACGATGACCGTAAGTACGTCGTCGCGGGAATTGCGAAAGGCTCCGGCATGATCGCTCCCAACATGGCGACGATGTTGGCCTTTATTGCCACCGATTTTCCGCTGTCGCGGGCAACGTTGCGGCAGATGCTCGCGGAGAGCAGCGACGAGAGCTTCAATATGATATCGGTAGACGGCGACATGTCGACCAACGACGCCGTCTATGCCTTCGCACCGGTAGCCTCCGACGAGATGGCCGCACCCAATGACTGCGTACGAGCGTTGCGCTCGGTCTGCCTCGACTTGGCACGCGCGATGGTCGCCGACGGAGAAGGTACGACCAAGGCGTTGGAGATACGCGTGACCGAAGCGATCGACGTCGCTCAGGCGCGAGCGATTGCGCGTGCAATCGTCAACAGCAACCTCGTAAAGACGGCCCTCTACGGCGAGGATCCCAACTGGGGTCGAATCGTCGCAGCGGCCGGTGCCGCCCGCGCGAAGCTCGATCCGCAACGATGGTCGCTCTACGTTAACGGCAAGCCATGGGTAGGCGTGGGCGCGATCGAGCTGCTCTCGGAAGCGGAGGCTCACCGCGAGCTCGAGCCTTCGAACGTGGCGGTTGAGCTCAGGTTGGGCATCGGCGCGGCTGAAGCGACGGGGTGGGGTTGCGATCTTTCGCGCGACTACGTGCGAATCAATGCAAACTATCGCACGTGACCTTGCTCCAAACCTATAACAGCGCCCCCATCACCATAGTATCGGGCAGCGGCTGCGAGTTAGTGGACGACCGCGGACAACGCTACTTGGACTGCATCGGTGGACTGGCAGTCAGTGCGTTGGGACACGCGCATCCCGCGATCGCTGAAGCCGTCGCTACACAAGCCCGTACGCTCACACACGCGAGCAACCTCTACCACCAGGAGCCCGCTGGAACTCTAGCGCTGGAACTCTGCAAACGCTCGGGAATGAGCGGCGCGTTTCTCTGTAACTCAGGGACCGAAGCGAACGAGGCCGCAATCAAGCTCGCGCGCAAGCTCGCGTACCGGAGTGGAGACCTCAGCCGCACCAAGATTCTCGCCTGCACGGGATCTTTTCATGGCCGCACGCTGGGCTCGCTTGCCGCAACCGACAACCGCTCCTACCGGGAAGGGTTTGGGCCGCTCGCGGGCCGCTTCGACTTCGTTCCATTCGGTGATGCCTCGGCGCTGAGCAGCGCGATCGACCGTCAAGTCGCTGCATTCATCGTCGAACCCATCCAGGGAGAAAGCGGCGTGCACGTCGCGAGCCAAGACTTTCTCACCGAAGCTCGTCGTCTTTGCGACGAGCGCGGCGCACTCTTGATTTTCGATGAAATCCAGTGTGGAATGGGACGAACCGGATCGCTGTTTGCTTTCGAGCGGTTCGCAGTGCGACCAGATGTAGTTACGATCGCGAAAGCGCTCGCCAACGGCTTGCCGATTGGTGCCGTTCTCGCAAACGAACGGGCAGCAGCCGGCTTCCAGCCAGGGGATCACGGCTCGACGTTCGGTGGTTCGCCGGTACCTTGCGCCGCGGCACTCGCACATTTGCGTTTACGTGACGTACTAGATCTCGATTCGAGAGTGCTCGCAAGATCCAGCGAGCTCTTCGATGCACTAACGCAGTTAGCCCGAGCAACGCCCGACGTGTTTGAGCCCCCACGCGGAATGGGTCTGTTAATTGGAGTACCCGTTCGCTCACCCTACGAGGCAGCTGCGATCGTTGCCCGCGCACGGCAACAAGGGCTCTTGCTTGGCACCGCAGGCGGCAACACGCTGCGGTTCGCTCCTCCCCTAATTATTTCGCAAGCGGAGGTCTCGCAATCTGTTTCCCTGTTGGCAGCGGCAATCCGGAGTATCAGTCTTACTGCCAACTGAAGACGACGAGACCGTCTCCCGTTGCGTTTTTCCATCCGGGCCACATGCGAGACTTTTTGGCGTGTCGATCAACGTGTGATGATCCGCCTCCGCCGCCCCCACCGAATCCGCCGTAAAGGCTGGCAAAAGCGCCTCCTCCTCCGCCGCCGCCACCACCGCCGTAGTAGCCGCCGCCGGCACCGCCGCCTCCGCCGCCACCATAGCCCGAATGATTCCCACCGGCCTGACCGCCAATGCCGCCTACTCCGAGCGCCCCTCTCGATCCGTGCGCTCCGTGATTGTGACGATCCGTACCCTTGCCGCCGTCGCCGCCCAATCCACCCTTGCTCTGCGTCCCACCGTTGCCGCCGTCACCGCTGGCATTATCGGACGAAGAATAACCGCTACCGCCCGTTCCACCGATTGCTGCACCGCCTTTTCCGCCGAAACCGTCGCGTCTATCTCCCGCTCCTTGTCCACCTCCGCCGGCAGCGACAATAATGCGATCTTGCAGGGCATCGCCGCCCTCGCGAACGTCCGAGGCGCCACCGCCTCCGTTCCCGTCGCCAAGACCTCGACCAGCGCCACCATTTCCACCGCCGTTGAAGCCGCCCGCCGGCGAGTGACCTTGGCCGCCGACAAAAACATAGAGCCTCTCGCCCGGCGTCACGGATATGAGAGCAAATGCGCGGGCGCCGCGACCAAAGTACTCATGATAGCCCGACGAGCCTTTGTAGCTATATCCTCCACCCGCGGCGCCACGCACGACAACGCTAAGCTTGGCGACGCCCGCAGGAACGGTGAATTCCTGTTCGCCTCCGGTGTATTGAAAGGTTGCATTTCCGTGCGGAGCACGCCCGTAGGCGGCGGCACCTGTGGCTTCGAGTGACATGGAGGCTCCGCCGCATGCGCAGAGCATTACCGCGGTTACGACGAAACTCAAAATCGCGCGGCCGGGACGAATCGCTCTCATGCGCTTACCTCCTCGAACGCTAGGGATTTAGCGACGACTTTCGACGAGTTTTGTGGTGGGCGATGACGGGCTCGAACCGCCGACATCCTCCTTGTAAGGGAGGCGCTCTCCCAGCTGAGCTAATCGCCCGTAGATTACGCGATCAATGCGGAAAGTGCCGCCACCCGGCGAGCTTGAACGTCACGTAAGCGACCGCCTTGGTCGCGAGTTCCAGCACAAACGGGTCGTTGTTCGAAAGATTGTCGCACCAGCGATGCGGATTATCGACGCAGCCTCCGTTGAAGCTTGGGATCTTGCCCTCGTAGTTGCCGAGGAAACCGCCCCAGACCTTCGTTTCCCATGGATGCTTGCAGCAATCTTGTTCGGTCAGAATGCCGGAGTTCGGAACGCCGGCGAGACTGAAGGCGTACGAATCGGTACCGTCGTTGCCGAAGCGGGCGGGACGAGCGATCACGCCGCCCGTATCGAAGAAATCCTTGAAGTAGTCGTTGCCGATCTTCGATTCGGGAACGACGTTGTGCGGAAAGCGTTTGACCTTCGTTGCGTGTGCCGGATCGGCGATCAGAATGTCGTAGTTCGGCGTTGCCGTTACGTCGGCATCGACGTCGAACGCGAGATCGTGCAGCTCTTCCTGCGTCAGGTGCGTCGTGTAGTAACGCGAGCCGAGCAGACCGATTTCCTCGCCGCCGAACCAGATGTAGCGGAGCCGATTGACGGTCCGGGTCTTCGCCAGATCGAGGGCGACTTCGAGAATCGAGGTCGAACCCGATGCGTTGTCGAGGATTCCGGCGCCGTAGATCGCATCGAGGTGTGCATCGATCACGACGACGTGGTGCGGATCGCCATACGGCGAATCGGCGATCACGTTGTAGTCGATATCGCTCCGCGTGCGTTTACGAATCTCGATATGAACGGCCGGCGCGTGGCCGGACTCATACCGGCGCAGCAACTCGTTTCCGATCGCATAGCTGACGACCCCGATCACCGGGATCGCGGCCGAATCGACGAGGCGCGCCTCGTACGCGCCGCGTTCGGGCGTCGCGGCGTACAGAACGACGCCCGCCGCGCCGGCCGCCTGCGCGTTCTCCACTTGCGTGTCGAAATCGCACTCGCCGTTTCGCAGCAACGCGACGTCGCCGCGGGTGAATCCGGCAAAGTCGGTTGGCGAGCAACCATCGGGCGAGCCCCGCGGCATCAAGGCCGGAGCCGTCAGCGTGCCGGCGCCCGAGAGCCGCGCGACGTACCAATCCCGGTCGGGCGCATAGGCGCGCCCGGCCGATCGGAACTGCGGCACGCCGACGACCTCGGACTTCTTATAGACGTACTGTTGAATCGTGACGCCGTAGCCGGCTTTGCGCATCAGCCCGGCGACGTAGGCGACCGAGGCGGCGTAGCCCGGCGTACCGGTGTCGCGGTTCCCGTGTCCTTGCGTCCCGGGATTCTGGTCGGCGATGCGCTGGAACCGGGCGAGCCGCCGCCAGAGCGTAGCCCGCTGGATGCAGGCTTCGAGCTTGGCGAGCGTGTCGTTTACCCGGCGCGAGCAGCTTCGCGGGCCGATCTCGGCTCCGGTTCCGGCACCGAAACCCGCCGGGGACGGGGCCTGTAGGGAGCCCACCGGCTGGCAGGCGACGATCGCGAAGAGAAACGCGCACGCTGCAAAGCCCTTCGTGAGGTTTAATGTGGCGCGCGCCGGGAACGCTGAATTGTGTACGCGCACGCAAAGTCGATCTTGACCAAGCACTATCACGCCGCCTACCCGGGCGACATTCGAAACGTCGCGGTGGCGCGCCAGGGAATTGCGGCGTTTGCGCGCGAGTGCGGTTTTTCCGAAGAGTCCCTCTCTGATATCCGCCTTGCCGCCGGCGAGGCGCTGAACAACGCCGTCGAGCACGGCTGCGGAACCCCCGAGCCGAGCATTTCCGTCGAATGCACCTTCGACGGCGCGCGGCTGACGATTATCATCGAAGACGGCGGCCAAGGATTTCCGGAACCCTCGGATCGTCCCTGTGTCGAGCCGAACGACCGCGGACGCGGCTTCGGCATCTTTTTGATGCGCCGTTTGATGGACGAGGTCACCTTCGCCCGCAACGGAAGCGCCGTGCGGCTCGTCCGCCGACATCCCTAACGCGCCCTACGTTTTATCGGTCGCGACCTTCTTCTGCAGCAACGCGATCGCGGCGCGAAGCTGCGCGTCGGTTGCGACGTCGCCGAAGCGAGCATCGCGGCTCTCGTCGACGAGAACGTCCGGATCGATGCCGCGAAGATTGATGTCGCGACGATTCGGCGTCAAATAGTGCGCGGTCGTGATCTTGATTGCGGCTCCGTCGGGTAGCGGCGTGAGCGTCTGCATCACGCCCTTGCCGAACGTCTTCGCTCCGACCAGGGTACCGATGCCGTCATCTTGCAGCGCGCCCGCAGTGATCTCCGATGCCGATGCCGTGTACTGATTCACGAGCACGCTGACCGGCAAGTTGATCGAGGGATCCCCGTCGGCGTCGATCGTCGTCGCGCGCTTGCCGCGCTCTTCGACGGTGAGCAATGCCTTGTTCGCGATGAAGCGCGAGCTGATGTCGAGCGCCGACTTCACGTAGCCACCGCCGTCGTTACGCAGATCTAAAATGAGCGCCTTCGCGCCCTGCCCGTTGAGGCGCGAGACGGCAGTGTCGAACTCGGCGGGCGTCGCCTTACCGAATTCCATTACCCAGATGTAGCCGATCCCGTCGGCCAGCATCTTGAAGACGACCGTCGGTGGCTGCACGTTTTCGCGCGTGATGGTGAAGACTGAGGGGGCGGTGGTACGCTGCACCGTCACCGCCACCGACGTTCCCGCTTTGCCGCGCAACCGGCCGCTGACGACGTCGACGGTCTGACCCTTCGTCGCCGTTCCGTCGATCGCGGTCACGAGATCGCCAACTTCAATTCCGGCGCGTTCGGCCGGAGTGCTCGGCAGCACGTAGGTGATGCGCACGCATCCGCTCGGCGGGTCGGGCTCGATCATCACGCCGATGCCGCCGATCCGTTCGGGGTCGAGCGCTTCGTTGAACGCCTTGAACTCCGTCGGCGTGAAGAACTGCGTATAGCGATCGTTGGTCGCCTTCGCCATTCCGGCGATTGCCGCGTAGGCAAAATCACTTGGCGAGGCGTGCGCGGAATGGGCGGCCGCTGAAATCGCGCCATCGAGTGCTGCGATCGTCGCGTCGCGGTCCCCCTCGACTTTCAACGCCGGCGGCGCAATCGTCACCCCGCGTTTGTGCGCGGCGTCGGCGAGCGCGTTGGACGCAGCCGCAAGCAACGCCTGCGGATCGACCGTGTCGTAATAGGTACCCGTTAACAGTTGAAAGCTTTCGGTCACGTCTCCGGCAACCTGATATGGAAGCGTCGACGGCGCCGGCGTCGCGCCCAAGCAGAGCGCCACCAACGAAGTTAGGGCAACGGTACGTCCGACGAGCTCAGAAAACGGCTTCATGGATCCTTCTTTCGATTCTTACCGGCATAACGCATAGCAAGCGTCAAGCGTTTCGGCTCGCCGCCGCTCGCGCGAGGCGGTCCATCATCGCGAGGCCCAGTCCCGTCGGGGGTAACGGCTGTGCATCGATACGCTCGATTCCAAGGGAATCGAGCTCGTGGAGCGCTTGGAAGAAGAATGCGGCCGCCGCGCGCAAGTCCCCTTCTCGGGAGAGCGTCCGCCCTGCTGCATACCCATCGAACTCGTCACGCAGGGCAAGCCATCCGGCTCCGCGTCGTTCCGCCGCCGGCACCGTCGAAGGGTCGATCAGGCGCAGCGGCGTCCGCGGAGCGTAGTGCTGCCCGAGCCGGCCGGGGGCTGCGAGAGCGCCCGGTCCGATCTCGCGCTCCAGCTGGCCGACGACCGCCTCAATCGCCTCGGCCGGGATCGCGCCGGGACGGAGCAGTACCGGTGATGGATCGAGTGCCACGATCGTAGACTCGAGACCGTGCTCGGTCGCGCCGCCGTCGAGAATCAGATCGACCCGATCGCCCAGACCCTCGGCGACGTGCTCGGCCCGCGTGGGGCTCAGGCCGCCGAACGGATTGGCACTGGGCGCGGCGATCGGGCCGCCCGCCGCCGCGAGCAGCGCGCGTGCGACCGGATGCGAGGGCATACGCACCGCGACGCGGCTCGATCCGGCGGTCACCAACTCGGGAACCATCGCGCTCTTCTCGAGCAGCAGCGTGAGCGGACCCGGCCAGAAACGATCGACGAGTTGCTCCGCGCAGCGCGGCATCGTGGAGACCACCGACGAGAGCATTGCGCGGTCGAGCACGTGCACGATCAACGGGTCAAAGTGAGGTCGCCCCTTGATCTCGAAGATCCGCGCGACCGCAACGCGGTCAAAAGCAAGCGCTCCTAAGCCGTAGACCGTCTCGGTCGGGAAGGCGACGACGCCGCCGCAACGCAACGCATCGCCCGCTCGCGCGACGTTCTGCGAATCTGCCGGCAAGATCGTCACGAGGAAGGGATGACGCCCGCTCCCGGACGATACCTTTAAATGCGGCTTTTGGCGCGCGCCGCGCTCGTATTCGCGGTTATCCTCTCCGGACTGCTCGACGGTTGCGGCGGTGGCGGCGGTTCCACCCCACCATCGGGACCGCTTCCGCCGCCGCCCCCGGCGAAAAAGGGTAAGTACTTCACGCACATCGTGATAATAATCCAAGAGAACCGCACGTTCGATAACCTCTTCGCGACGTTTCCGGGAGCCGACGGCGCGACGCGCGGCAAGACGCATAACGGCGGAACGCTCGCGCTGCGCAAAGCCGACCTCGGCAGCCCGGTCTCGCCGAACAACGGTTACAACTATTGGAAACAAGACTGGAATAACGGAAAGATGAACGGTTTCGACACCGTGCCGATTGGGAAGACGCCCGGGACGTACGTTTATCAATACGTCGATCCGACCCAAATTCGCGCGTATTGGGAGCTAGCGGCTCAGTACGTTCTCGCCGACCATACGTTTCAAACCCAGGGCAGCGGCAGTTTTACGGCACATCAGGATCTCATTCGCGGCGGCACGCAGATCAACGCAACGCAGAGCCTGATCGATTTTCCGAACGCCGCGCCGTGGGGATGCGACGCGCCCTCGGGTACGAAAACGTCGCTCATCACCGCCGCGAATCAATACCAGTTTCTCCAAGGACCCTTTCCATGCCTGAGCTATCGCACGCTGCGCGATCTACTCGACGGCGCCGGCATCTCGTGGCGTTACTACACACCGTCGGTCGGGGGCTTTGCGGGAAACCTTTGGAACGCGTTCGACTCGATCGCGGCGGTTCGCAACGGTCCGCAATGGTCGGCAAACGTCATTTCGCCGGAGACGCAAGTCTTTACGGATATCGATCGCAACACGTTGCCCGCAATGTCGTGGGTGATTCCCGACCTGCGCAACTCCGATCACCCCGGAAATAGCTTTGACACCGGGCCTTCGTGGGTCGCACAAGTCGTCAATGCAATCGGAAAGAGTCCGGCGTGGAAGACGACGGCGGTCATCGTCGTGTGGGACGACTGGGGCGGATGGTACGATCACGTTGCGCCGCCTGGCGAGCGGAAGTTCGGCGGCTTGGGCTTTCGCGTTCCGCTCATCGCCGTCGCACCGTTTGCGAAGGCGGGTTACATCGCCCACCGTCAGTACGAGTTCGGCAGCATCATACGCTTCGTCGAGGACAATTGGAAGCTAGGACGGCTCGGGACGACCGACACGCAATCGGCCGACTTCGTGAACGACTTCTTCGATTTCACGCAGCAGCCGCGCACGTACGTACCGATTCAAACGCCCTACTCCAAATCGCACCTCCTCAGGCAGCCGCCGTCGAACGAGCCGGTCGACAACGAGTAAAGGTGACCAAGATTACTGACGCATATCAACCATTACGCCGAACCGCTGCAGTCAAATGGAAGACCGCAGCAGACGGCGAACCGTCGCAAGAGTTCAATATGCATATTTTAGAGAGATCGTGGGGCGCAATTGCCCCGAAGCCAAAAGTGCAGGCGGTGCCGGTCGTCCTATCCGACTTCGAGCGGATCGAAGTGACCGCACCCGTCGAGCAAGACGCGCTCAAACAGATCCAGGCACACTTCATGACGATCGCGCAGACTGCAGCGCGCGGGATCGCCGATCCCAGCGAGCGCGAGCGCCTCGCGACGAACTTGCGCGACCGAATGGCGCGCTACGGCACGTCGTCGGAGTACATCGCGCAGCGGCAGGTAAGCGTGCTCACGTCGTGCTTCGTCAAACCCGATCCGGGCAACGTGTCGGAACTCGTGCGACGGTACGGCGACCTCCGCGCGCCGACCGGCGAGACGCTCGACGCGCGAATGACCCTTTTTGAAGAGGTCGCGTGCGACGTCTTCGAGCGGGTCTACCGCGATCGCAACGTCCAAGCACCCGACGACATCGTGCACGTAAGCTGCTCGGGGTACGTCTCCCCAAGCCCGGTTCAAACGTTTCTTTCGCGCCGCGGCTGGCTCAACGTTGGCGTCACGCACTCCTATCACATGGGATGCTACGGCGCGTTTCCGGCGATCCGCACTGCGCTCGGTCTCGTTGGATCGTCGTACGTTTCGCTTCCAAAGCGCAAGCGACGCGTCGATCTGGTTCACACCGAGTTTCTCTCACTGCACTTCGATCTGCTCGGCGACGAGGCCGACAATTTCGTCACCTCGACGCTTTTCGCCGACGGCTTCATCAAGTACGCGGCCTACCCCGAGGCGGACTTCGCCCAACACGGCCGCAGCGGATTGAAGATCCTGGCGATCGACGAGCACATCCTCCCCGACTCGCTGCCAGAGATGACGCTGCGCCCCGGTCCGTTGCAGTTCGACATGTCGCTCTCCAAGCGCGTGCCCTTCATGATCCGCGACTCGATCGCCGATTTCGTACGCTCGATCTGCGCGCAGGTCGGTCTCGATTTCGAGCGCGAGAAGGGCTCGATGATCTTTGCGATCCATCCCGGCGGTCCGGCGATCCTCAACCAAATCCGCAGCCGGCTCGGCATCGAAGAGGCGGCCGTCGCCCTCAGCCGCCGCGTTCTCTACGAGCACGGCAACATGGCCTCGGCGACCGCTCCGCACATCTGGCAGCACATCGTGGAATCGCCCTCGATTCCCAGCGGGTCGAAGGTCATCAGCATGGCGTTCGGACCCGGCTTGACGGTTATAGGCGCACTCTTCGAGAAAGTATAGGGCCCGATGGCTACGACCGAGACTAAGACACCGCAGAAATTCTCCGTGCCGAGCCCCTTCTATTGGAGCGTGCGGACCGTTCACGCGGCCGCCCCGCTCTTCGTAGGTCTGGGGAACCTCGAGTCCCTCATGCTCTCGCGCAGCTTGGCCGCGCAGAAGGTCGACCGCCCGGTCTACATCTGTGGCCTGCCGCGAGCCGGCACGACGATTACGCTCCAAATGCTCAGCGAGCATCCCGACGTCGTCACGCACAAGTACGCCGACTTCCTGATGCCGTACATGCCCTGGGTTTGGAACAACGTCTTCCCGCGCATTCCCGTCGACGCGATGCGTAAACCCGTTCCGCGGATCCATCGCGATCGCATCGAGGTCACGCGCGACAGCGCCGAGATGGGCGAGGAGATATTGTGGGAGCACTTCTTTCCGCACATCCATGACGAATCGAAGTACAGCGTTCTCGACGGCTCGACGTCGAATCCGGCCTTCGAACGCTTCTACAGCGAGCATCTCCGCAAGCTCGCATTGGTGCGCGGACGCAACCGCTACGTCAGCAAAGCAATCCTTTGCGTCCTGCGCATGCAGTACTTGCGAAAGATCTTCCCCGATGCCCGCTTCCTGCTCTACGTCCGCAACCCGATCGATCACGTCGCCTCGCTGATCAAGCAAGATCGCATCTGGGCCGAGCTCGAACGCAGCGATCCGCGCCAAATCGAGATCATCGAGTTGACCGGCCATCACGAGTTCGGCACGCGCCAGGTCATGGCCAACGTCGGCAGCCCGGAGACCTTGCGCGAGATCCGCCGCCTCTTCGACGAGGGGCAGTGGGCCCAGTCCCGGGCGCGCTACTGGGCGTACGCGTACGGATTCGTAATCAACCAGCTCGACGCAGATCCCGAGCTGGCGCGCAGCGTCTGCATCGTGCGCTACGAAGATCTCTGCAACGACTCGCCGGGGACGATCGACCGAATTCTGGCACACGCCGGCCTCGACGCGCCGAGCTTCGCGGCGTCGCGTACGAAGTATAGCGAAAAGCTCTCCTTCCCCGACTATTACAAGCCGACGTTTACCGCCGGCGTCATGGACGAGATCATCGCGAGCACCTCCGCGGTTGCGAAGCGCTTCGATTACGACGTCGCCGCGATTGCGCAAAGAGTCGGCGTTGTTCCGTCGTGACGCGCCGCTCCGGAGCTCTCCGCTCTTGGGCGATTGCAGCTAGCATCGCGCTGAGCGGCTGCGGCGGCGCGTCGAACGGGACGCCGCCGCTCTCCACGCAGCCTCCGAGCCGCCACCACCGCACGGCCTCGCCGATCCAACACGTCATCGTGGTCATTCAGGAGAACCGCACTTTCAACGATCTCTTTGCCGGCTTTCCGGGCGCGACCAGCTCGCTCACCGGCGAGGAGCTGGTGAAGCAAGGCAGCGGGTACGTCGAGCAGCAGATCGATCTCAGCAAGACCAAGCTGACCGACAAGCAGAACATCGCGCATCTCTATAAAGCGTTCCTCGCCGCGTGGCAGAAGGGCGCGATGGACGGCTTCAGCCTCATCAAGTACACGCGCACCGGCCTGCCTGAAGGTAAGAAGCCCTATCAGTACGTGGATCCCGCGCAGATCGTGCCCTATCGGACGATGGCGGCGCAGTGGGGTCTGGCCGACGAAATGTTTCAGACGCAAGGCAGCGACAGTTTCACCGCGCATCAGGATCTGATTCGCGGCGGTACGTTCATCAGCGCGAGTGCGAGTCTGATCGATCCGCCGACCGCGCCCTACACGTGGGGATGCGATTCGGGGCCCGGCGTCAAGACGTCGCTGATCACGACCGCGCTCAAACACGAGACGAATAAAGGCCCGTTCCCGTGCTCGAAAGATTTTCCGAACTACGGGTCGGACGGTTACAAAACGCTGCGCGACCTGCTCGACGCGAAGGCGATCACGTGGAAGTACTATACTCCGCTGTTCGAGCACAAAGAGCCCAACGGCATGTGGAATGCCTTCGACGTCATCGCGCCGGTCCGTTACGGCAACGAATGGAAGGCCAACATCTCGTCGCCGGAGACCACCATCTTCAACGATATCACCTACGGGACGCTTCCCGCGATGTCGTGGGTGATTCCCGACGCCGCGAACTCCGACCATCCCGGGTATGCGGCGAAGGATACCGGACCGTCGTGGGTCGCCGACATCGTCAATGCGATCGGCGGGAGCCAATACTGGAACTCGACGGCCGTCATCGTCGTTTGGGATGACTGGGGCGGATTCTACGATCCGGTCCCGCCTCCGCCGCAGGATAATCAAGGAGGTCCCGGCTTCCGCATTCCGATGATCGTCGTCTCGCCGTACGTCAAGCTCGGGAGCGGCACCAAAGGCGGCTACGTCTCCCACACGATTTACGAGTTCGGCAGCATCCTGCGGTTCGTCGAAGACAACTTCGGCTTGGGACGGCTCGGAACGACCGACTCCACCTGCACCAGCATGGCCGATATGTTCAACTTGGGCCAGTCGCCGCGCGCGTTCCAACAGATTCCGTCGAAGTACTCCAAAGCGTACTTCTTGCGCGAGAAGCCGTCGAACTTGCCGGTCGACACGGAGTAGCGCCGATGCGTTTCGCACATGGTTTGATGCTCGCGCTCTTCGCGAGTTACGCGCTGGCCGGCTGCGGAGGCGGCGGTTCTTCCTCGATTCCCCCCGCGAACGGTCCAACCCAACCGCCGGCGAGCCCGGGGCCAAAGATCAAGCACATCGTGCTGATGATCCAAGAGAACCGGACGTTCAACAATCTTTTCGCCGGCTTTCCGAATGCGAAGAGTTCGCTCACCGGCGAGCAACTCGTCAAGCAAGGCGGCGGGTACGTCAAGCAAAAGGTCAATCTCACCAAAGCCAGCCTCACGTTCAAGGGCAACATTACCCATCTCTACGCTGCGTTTTTAACGGGGTGGCAGAAGGGCGGGATGGACGGCTTCAACCTGATCACGTACATGCGCGACGGGCAGCCGGAGGGCATGGCGCCGTATCAGTATGTCGATCCCGCGCAGATCGGCCCGTACCGGACGATGGCGGCGCAGTGGGGCCTCGCCGACGAGATGTTTCAAACGCAGGGCAGCGACAGCTTTACCGCCCATCAAGATTTGATTCGCGGCGGTACCTTTATCAACGCTACGGAGAGCATGATCGATCCCCCGACGGCACCCGAAGCGTGGGGCTGCGATTCGCCGCCGGGTGCAAAGACGCAGCTCATCACGACTAAGCTGAAGTATCTCCACAACGCCGGCCCGTTCCCTTGCACGAAAGACTTCCCCGGTTACGGTTCGGGCGGCTACCAGACGTTGCGAGATCTACTCGATGCAAAGTCGCTCTCTTGGAAATACTACGCGCCGCCGTTCGAGCATTCGACACCCAACGGTCTCTGGAACGCCTTCGACCTCGTCGCCGAGGTTCGCTACGGCAGCGAATGGACGACGAACGTCTCGTCGCCCGAGACGAACGTCATTTCAGACATCCACAACGGTAAGCTTCCTGCAGTGTCGTGGGTTATTCCCGACGCCGCGAACTCCGACCATCCGGGCTATGCGGCGCACGATACCGGTCCGTCGTGGGTCGCATCGGTCGTCAACGCCGTCGGCAAGAGCCAGTACTGGAATACGACGGCGGTCATCGTCGTGTGGGACGACTGGGGTGGATTCTACGATCCGGTTGCGCCTCCGCCGCAGGATAATCAAGGCGGTCCGGGCTTCCGAGTTCCGATGATCGTCGTCTCCCCGTACGTCAAGCCCGGGAGCGGTAGCAAGGGCGGCTACGTTTCCCACACGGTCTATGAGTTTGGCAGCATCATTCGCTTTATCGAAGACACGTTCAAACTCGGTCGCCTCGGAACGACTGACGCTACCTGCGCCAGCATGGGCGACATGTTCGATTACAGTCAGGCGCCGCGTTCGTTTCAGTTGATTCAAGCACGCTATTCGCGCGCGTACTTCGCGCGCCAGAGGCCGTCCGGCCTCCCGGTCGACACCGAGTAGCCCCTTCGACAAGCTGCGGACCCGGCGCTACTGTTCGTCGGGGATTTGGCCGTCGTTGGGCTGCTTGAGAAAGAAGTTCTCGTCTAGCGGGGCTTTGATCGGCACGAACTTGCGCGGCTTCTGGTTGAAGTCGAGACAATCTTTCGCTGGTGAGGTCGCGCGAGCATCGGCGGCCGATAGCTGCGCGAGACCGAAGAGGTCCTCGGCATAGCGAAGCACGCTCGCCGTTTCGTACTGCTTGTGCGAGACGTAATCTTTCTTCGCGTACGGCGAGATGACGATCAGCGGAACGCGGAAGCCTAGGCCGTCGTAGTCTTTGAACGGCGGCGCGACGGGATCGTAGAGGCCGCCCCAGTCGTCCCACTGCACGAAGATCACCGTCGAATCCCAAAACCTGCTCTTACCGACCGCGTTGACGACCGATGTGACCCACGAGGGACCGAATCCGCCGCCGCAATCGAGATGATCGGAATCGGGGCAGAGCGGCGTCACCCAGGTAAACGCGGCGAGTTTGCCCTTTGCAACGTCGGTGAGAAACCGGTGCTGCGGCGTAATCACGTTCGTCTTCCAGTCCGGACCGTGGAAGATATGTTTGACCGCCTGAAACCCCGACCAGAGTCCGCTGTACGGCTTTGTGTACTGGGCCGTATAGAAGCGCCACTTCAGTCCGGCCTGGTCGAGCTCGTCGCCGAGGGTCGTGTAATCGAAGCACGGAGGCTGCGTCTTGCCGTATTTGCGCTTCATCGTGATCGTCAATTCGGGGTCGCCCTGGCCGCCCTCGCAGCCCCACCATCCGTCGGGCACGTTGACGCTCGCGTGCGCCTGCGCCGCGATGATGTATTGGTGGGCCACGAAACTCTCGTCGAGCTGCGATTGGAACATCTTATCGGCGAGCACCCACTCGTGCGCCATATCCCAGTACGGCTTCGATTCCGAATGCGGGACGTAGACGTACTCGCGGGCGGACGGGCCGCCCACGCCGCCCTCTTTGTTGAAGCCGTTCATCAGGCATTTGGTCCCGGGAAGGGTGCCCGTACCGTTGCAAGCCGCGAACATATCCGACGCGCCGTGCCCGATTTCGTAGATCGTCTTGAGGCTCACCGGCTGGAGCGCGATCGTCTTGCCGTATGAGTCCTTGCCTTTCGAAACGGTGTACGCCCCCGGATACCCCTGAAACATATCGTTGAAGCTGCGGTTCTCTTGAACGACCCAAACGACGTGCTGAATTTTTCCGGCACCCGTCCCGTTCAGCGCTTCGATCGGCACGCCGCCGCGCATATACGGCAAGACTCCCGTGTCGCCCTGAGCCTGTCGAAGCGCAAAGGAGGGGCTCTGGCATCCTGCGAGCAGCGCGGCCGCGACGAGTGCGGCGAATCGTTTATTCATGGCTCGTTTACTCATAATCCGGTGCAAAGTAATCGTCGGGGAAGGGGTGCATGAAGAACTTCGGCGGGTGAGGTGCTTCGATCTTGACGAACGGGCGCGGTTTTCGCGAGAAGTCGAACGAGTCACCGCCCGGCGCGTTGGCCCGCCGGTCGGCATCCGCAAGTTGACCCAAGCCGAAGAGATTCTCGGCGAAGCGTAAGACGCTCGCCGTTTCGTACTGAACGTGCGTCACGCGCTGCCGCGCGTAGGGCGAGATGATCAACAGAGGCACGCGGAAGCCGAGTCCGTCGCGCCCCTCGTACGGCGGCGGAACGTGATCGTAGAGGCCGCCCCAATCGTCCCACTGCACGAAGATCACCGTCGAATCCCAGAACTTGCTCTGCCCAACGGTATTGACGAGCGCGCTGACCCACGACGGTCCAAACGTTCCCGGGCAGTTGACGTGGTCGGAGTCGTCGCAGACCGGCGTGATCCAGGTGAAGTTCGCAAGTTGACCTTTGCGGACGTCGAGGATGAACTGCCAGTTCGGCGCGATGACGTTCTTCCAGTCGGGTCCATATCGGATGTGTTTGACCGCCTGATAGCCCGACCACTCGGTGCCACCATCGCTGCTATTGCTGCCGTATTTGCTGGAGTAGAAACGCCAAGTGAGTTTCGCCTTGTCGAGCTCGTCACCGAGTGTCTGGTAATCAAAACATGGATGGATCGACCGGGGAACGATCGTGCGATCTTTGGTGATCGTATCGAGGACGTCGGACTTTCCGCCGCCGCAGCCCCACTTGCCGATCGGCAGGTCGGCGCTGAAATCGGCCTGCGCCGCGATGACGTATTGGTGTGCCACGAAGCTCTCGTCGAGCTGCGACTGGAACATGCGGTCGGCAACCACCCACTCGTGCGCCATATCCCAATACGGCTTCACCTGCTTGTACGGCGCGTAAACGTATTCCGAGTGCTTGGGTCCGCCAAAGCTAAACTCTTTATCGAATCCGTCCATCTTGCAATCGGTGCCCTGCAGCGTCCCGGTTCCGTCGCACGCGTTGAACATCGCTTGTACCGAGTGGTCGATCTCGTACGGATGCCCGAGTGGATAGGGGCGCAGTTGGATCGTCTTTCCTTTGGAGTCCTTGCCGCTCGAGACGGTATCGGCGCCCGGGTAACCGTGGAAGAGGTTATCGAAGCTGCGGTTCTCCTGCACGATATAAACGATGTGCTGGATCTTTCCGGCCCCCGTCGTGCTAAGCGCTTGCAGTGCAGATTCGCTGCGCATATAGGGCAGCGTCCCCGTGTCACCCTGAGCTTGTCGAAGGGGCACAACGGAACATCCCGCGAGCAGCGCGGCTATGGCGAGCGATGCGAGTCGCCTATTCATAATCGGGTGCAAAATAATCGTCTTCATGGCGGTTTATGAAATAGCGCGGGTCGTGGGGCGCGTCGATTTTCACGAACGCGCGCGGCTTCTGTGAAAAATCGAAGCAATTGGCGGCCGGCGACGTCGCGCGCATATCCGCGGCCGCGAGCTGCGGCAAGCCGAAGAGATCCTCGGCGAAGCGTAGCACGCTCGCGGTTTCGTAGTGCTCGTGCGTGACGTAATCCTTCTTCGCGTAGGGCGAGATCGCGAGCAGCGGAACGCGAAAGCCGAGGCCGTCGCGCCCGGCGTACGGCGGCGGAACGTGATCGTAGAGGCCGCCCCAATCGTCCCAAATGACGAAGATCGCGGTCGAATCCCAGAACTTGCTCTTGCCGACGGTGTTGACGAGCGCGGCGACCCAGGACGGTCCGTTCCCGCCCGGGCAGTTGACGTGATCGGAGTCGTTGCAGACCGGCGTGATCCAGGTGAAGTTCGCGAGCTTGCCGGCCCGCACGTCGGTGATGAAAGTCCAATTCGGCGAGATGACGTTCTTCCAGTCGGCACCGTAGCGAATGTGCTTGACGGCCTGATAGCTCGACCACGCTGAGGCGTGTCCGCTCGATGCGCTCCCATAGGTGCTGGCGTAGAAGCGCCAGGAGAGCCTTGCGGCGTCGAGCTCGTCACCCAGCGTCTTGTAATCGAAGCAAGGATGGATCGGCGGCCCCTGCGGGCTGCGGTCGATCTTGAGCGTGGCGATCGTATCGGTCTTTCCGCCGCCGCAGCCCCACGTGCCGGTCGGGATGTCGACGCTGTCGGCCGCTTGCGCCGCAATGACGTACTGATGCGCGACGAAGCTCTCGTCGAGTTGCGATTGGAACGTTCTGTCGCCGAGCACCCATTCGTGCGCCATGTCGAAGTATGGCTGCGACTCTTTGTGCGGCACGTAGACGTATTGCGGATTCGGCGGCCCGCCGCTGGACTGCTCGAGGTCGAAGCCGTCCATGCGACAGTGGGTTCCTTTGAGTTTGCCGGTGCCGTGACAGGCAGCATACATTGCTTGCGCCGAGTGGTCGATCTCGTAAAAGGCGTTGAGGCTGACCGGCTGCAACGCGATCGTCTTTCCGTGCGAGTTCTTGCCGCTCGCTACGGTGTCGGCACCCGGATAGCCCTGGAAGAGGTTATCGAAGCTGCGGTTCTCCTGCACGATGAAGACGACGTGCTCGATCTTTCCGGCACCAGTCGCATTGAGCGCTCGAAGTGCGGAATCACCGCGCATATAGGGCATCACCCCCGTGTCACCCTGAGCCTGTCGAAGGGCACACCCAGTCGCCAGCGCGGCGACCGCAATTGCCGCGAATCGCTTATTCATAATCCGGAACTTGGTATTCGCCGTCTTGGTGCATGAAGAAACCCGGCGGCTTCGGCGCCGCGATCTTCACAAATGGGCGCGGCTTCTGCGAGAAGTCGAAGCAATCGCCGGCCGGCGAATTCGCGCGCGTATCGGCGGCCGCGAGCTGAGGCAGGCCGAAGAGATCTTCGGCGAAACGCAGCACGCTCGCGGTCTCGTAGTGCACGTGCGAAACGTGATCTTTCTTCGCATACGGCGAGATCACGAGCAAGGGCACGCGAAAACCAAGGCTGTCACGGTCTAAATAGGCCGGGGCGACGTGATCGTAGAGGCCGCCCCAATCGTCCCAAATGACGAAGATCGCCGTCGAGCTCCAAAACTGGCTCTTGCCGACGGTATTGACGAGCGCCGCGACCCACGAGGGTCCGTTCCCGCCACCGCAGTTCGTGTGATCGGAGTCGCTGCAGACCGGCGTAATCCATGTGAAGCTCGCGAGCTTTCCTTGGCGCACGTCGGTGATGAATCGCCAGTTCGGCGAGATGACGTCCTTCTTCCAATCGGGGCCGTCGCGGATGTGCTTGACGGCCTGATAGCTCGACCACTCGGCGCCCTGTCCGCTCGACTGGCTGCCAAACTTGCTCGCGTAGAATCGCCACGAGAGCTTCGCCTTGTCGAGCTGGTCGCCGAGCGTGTCGTAATCGTAGCAAGGCGCAATCTTCGGACCGTGCGGATTGCGGTCTTTGGTGATGGTGCGGACGTAATCGTACCCTTTGCCGTCGCAGCCCCATTGCCCGATCGGCAGATTCACGCTCCAGCTCGCTTGAGCCGCGATGATGTATTGATGCGCGACGAAACTCTCGTCGAGCTGCGACTGGAACATGCGATCGCCGAGCACCCACTCGTGCGCTATGTCGAAGTATGGCTTCGACTCCTTCTGCGGCACGTACACGTACTGGCCGTTGAGAGGGCCGTTGTAGATCTTCTCGAGGTCGAAGCCGTCCATCTTGCAATCGGTTCCGGGGAGCTTTCCGGTTCCGCGGCAGGCATCGAACATCGCGGTTGTGGAGTGATCGATATCGTACTTCTCGGTCAGGCTGACGGCTTTCAGCTTGATCGTCTTCCCCGTCGAGGTCTTGCCGCTGGGCACCGTATCGGCGCCGGGGTAACCTTGAAAGAGATTATCGAAGCTGCGGTTCTCCTGGACGATAAAGACGACGTGCGTGATCTTCCCCGCGCCGGTCGTATTAAGCGCACGAACTGCCGCTCCGCCACGCATGTACGGCAACGCCCCAGCGTCACCCTGAACTTGTCGAAGGGGGCCCGTACAGCCGGCGAGCGCGATAGCGACGGCAACCGGCACGGCGCGGATCATTGTTCGTCGGGAATACGCGGGTCGACCGGCTGATTCAAAAAGAACAACGCGTCCTTCGGCGCCTTGATCGGCACGAACTTGCGCGGCTTCTGATTGAAGTCGAGACAGTCTTTCGCGGGCGAGACTGCACGCGTATCCGCGGCCGAGAGCTGACCGAGCCCGAAGAGATCCTCGGCGTAGCGAAGCACGCTTGCCGTCTCGTACTGCACGTGCGAGACGTAGTTCTTCTTCGAGTACGGCGAGATAATCATGAGCGGCACGCGGAAGCCGAGGCCGTCGTAATCCTTAAACGGCGGGGGAACGTGATCGTAGAGACCGCCCCAGTCGTCCCACTGCACGAAGACGACGGTCGAGTTCCAGAACTTGCTCTTGCCGACTGCATTGACGACCGACGTTACCCACGACGGACCGAGTCCGCCGCCGCAGTCGGAGTGATCGGAGTCGGGGCACGTCGGCGTGATCCAGGTGAAGCTTGCGAGATGTCCGTTGGAACCGGCGACGTCTTTGAGAAACCGGCCTTGCGGCGTGATGACGTCTTTCTTCCAATCGGGTCCGTAGAAGATATGTTTCACGGCTTGATAACTCGACCAAAAGCCGCTATACGGCACGGTATACTTGCTCGTGTAGAAGCGCCACTCCAAACCGGCTTTGTCGAGCTCGTCGCCGAGCGTTTGATACTTGAAGCACGGTACGATCGAGTTGCCGTAGGTGCGATCGTGCGTGATCGTCGACACGGAGTCGGCTCGGCCACCCCCGCAGCCCCAGTAGAGGTCGGGAACGTCGACAGCCGAGTCGGCCTGCGCCGCGATGATGTATTGATGTGCGACGAAACTCTCGTCGAGCTGCGAGGCGAAGGTTCTATCCGACAGCACGAACTCGTGCGCCATGTCGAAGTACGGCTTCGACTCGCCGTGCGGAACGTACGCGAACTGACCGTAATACGGACCGCCATAGGTGTGCTCGCGATCGAAGCCGTTCATCCGGCATTTCGTTCCCTGCAGCTTTCCCTTACCGTTGCATGCCAAGAACATTCCGTTGGCGGAGTGGTCGATCTCGTAGGACTCTTTCAAGGAGACCGGCTCCAGCGGGATCGTGTCGCCCTTCGAATCCTTGCCGCTCGAAACGGTGTCGGCGCCCGGGTATCCCTGAAACATGTCGTCGAAGCTTCGGTTCTCTTGAACGATCCAGACGACGTGCTGGATCTTTCCAGCACCGCTGTCGAGCATCGTGTTCAGATTCGCGCTGCGGCCGGTCGCCGGTAAGCCCGGTCCAGTCGACGCGTTGCATGCGGAAAGCACAAAAATTGCGGCCGATACTGCCGCGACGGAAAAAAGCCGCCCCATCATGCTGGCAAATGCCCCAAGGACGGGCGCCTTCCCTTCGTTGGATTTAGCCAAGCAGAGCAGGCATCCGCCTATCCGCCTTGAGACCTTTTCGGCGGCTCGCGCGTTCCTTAAATGCCCGCCTCTGGGGAGGTAGGCAGCCCGACCGAACCTAACTCACCTTTCTCCCAGATTTAATAGTGGGCCCACAATAAAAAAGGAGCACCTGTGAACGCACCCTTGAAACTAGCGGTGCCGCTTCTTGCGACACTCGCATTCGCCGCATGTAATGCCGGCGGCACTTCGAATTTGCCGGGCTCGCCCGGCCAGAGCGTTTCCCAAAGTCACTCGATCCCGGACTGGCAGGCCAAGGGCTTAGCCACGCGTGTTTGTGGCGACGTCCCGCGCGGCTACGCGCGCTGCGACGCCCTGATGATCGGCGGCGGCAAGGTCGGACACGACGTTGCGGGATGGAAGCCGCTCGACTTCCAGACGCGCTACAAGCTGCCCATTACCCAGGGTTCCGGGCAGATCGTCGCGATCGTCGACGCCTACGATAATCCGAACGCGGCGTCGGATCTCGCGGCCTATCGTACCGAGTTCGGACTCGGCACGGCAAACTTCACCAAATACAACCAGAACGGACAGACGAGCAACTATCCTCGCGGCAGCGCCAACTGGGGCCTCGAGGAAGACCTCGACATCGAGATGGTCTCGGCCGCCTGCCCCAAGTGCACGATCTATCTGGTCGAAGCAAATGGCGCCGACACCAGCGATCTCGAGACCGCGGAAGCCGAAGCGGTGACGCTCGGCGCGCACGTCGTCAGCAATAGCTGGGGATGCCCCGGCTCAGACGCCTGCGTAAGCAGCTCGTACTTCTCGACGCCCGGCGTCGTCTATCTCGCATCGGCCGGCGACAGCGGTTACTCGTCCGGAGCGCAGGCCCCGGCGGCGCTCGCGAGCGTCGTTGCGGTCGGCGGAACCGTACTCTCGCTGAGCGGTTCGACCTATAGCGAAACCACCTGGAGCGGCAGCGGTGCCGGATGCGCGACCGGCGTTACCAAGCCGTCGTGGCAGCACGATACCGGGTGTAGCTCCCGTACCGAGAATGACATTGCCGCGGTCGCGTGGCAGGCCGCTGAGTACGACACCTACAGCTATGGCGGCTGGTTCACGGTCGGCGGAACGAGCGTCGCATCGCCGCTGCTTGGCGGCGTCTTCGGTCTGGCGGGCAACGCCAGCTCGCTGGATGCAGCTAAGAAATTCTATACCCTCAAGAAGAAAGCCCGGAAGAAACAGCTCAACGACATCACCACCGGCAGCGACGGCTCGTGCGGCGGCAGTTATCTCTGCACCGCCGGCAAGGGCTATGATGGCCCGACCGGTTGGGGCACCCCCAAGGGCGTCAAGGCGTTCTAGAGAGGAGCATTAGTGAACGCAACTATTAAACTCGCGGTGCCGTTCGTAGCGGCGCTCGCATTCGCCGCCTGTAACGCGGGCGGTACCTCTGGCGTGCCGGGATCGACCGGCACGGCCACCCAATCGCAATCGCATGCGCTCGTACCGGATTGGCAGGCCAAGGGTCTCGCCAAGCCGGCCTGTCCGCAAGTCACCGGCAAAGCGACGTGCTTAGCGCTCATCGAATCCAAGAGCGGCATCAGCCCCAACGTTGCCGGATGGGCCCCCGCGGACCTCGAAACTCGTTACCACTTGCCGTCGTCGACGAAAGGAACGGGACAGGTTGTCGCGATCGTCGACGCGTTCGACAATCCGAACGTTGCGACCGACGTTGCGGCCTATCGTACCGAGTTCGGACTCCCAGCGGCCAACTTCAAAAAGTACAATCAGGAAGGCCAGCAGAGTAACTACCCGAGCGGAAGCGTCGGATGGGGCGTCGAGATCGACCTCGACGTCGACATGGTCTCGGCAGGCTGCCCCAACTGCACGATCTATCTGGTCGAAGCGAACAGCAACAACACCAGCGATCTCGAAGCGGCTGAAGCCGAAGCGGTGACGCTCGGTGCGCACATCATCAGCAACAGCTGGATCTGCT
Organism: Candidatus Cybelea sp.; assembly: GCA_036732685.1. Lineage (GTDB taxonomy): Bacteria > Vulcanimicrobiota > Vulcanimicrobiia > Vulcanimicrobiales > Vulcanimicrobiaceae > Cybelea. The sequence goes on from DAINBY010000002.1 coordinate 241,397, forward strand.
ACGACTCGTCCTGCGGCACGTCCGAATCGTACTTCGACACGCCGGGCGTGCTCTATCTAGCAGCCTCGGGCGACGGCGGCTACAACAACAATGGCCCGCCGATGTGGTTCCCGACCGTCGTCGCAGTCGGCGGCACCGTGCTCTCCAAGAGCGGTTCGACCTACAGCGAAACGGTTTGGAACGGCGCGGGTTCGGGTTGCTCGCCGAGTCAAACGAAGCCGTCGTGGCAGCACGACGCGGGTTGCAGCGGACGCACCGCTGCCGATGTTTCGTCGGTCGCCTGGCAGCTTGCCGAATATGACACCTACGGCTACAGCGGTTGGTTCACGGTCGGCGGCACCAGCGCGGCGTCGCCGCTCATCGCATCGGTCTATGGTCTGGCCGGCAACGCCAGTGCCCAAGACGCGGCGAAGAGACTCTGGAGCCTCAAGAAGAAGCACCACAAGCACTGGTTCAACGACATCACGACCGGAAGCAACGGTTCGTGCAGCGGGAGCCAGTCCTACCTCTGCCACGGCGGACCGGGCTACGACGGACCGACGGGTTGGGGAACGCCCAAGGGCATCAAGGCCTTCTAAATCTAGAGACCCCGAAAGGCCTAACAAAAGAGAGGCGGCGCATCGCGCCGCCTCTTGCTATTCCTCGTCGGGAATCCGCCGGTCTTCGTGCTGGTGATGAAGGAAGAACCAAGGCCCCTTCGGGGCGTGGATCGGCACGAAGGCGCGCGGCGGCGCATTGAAATCGAAGCAGTCCGCGGCCGGCGAGGTTGCGCGCGCATCGGCGGCCGCGAGCTGCGGTAATCCATAGAGATCTTCGGCGAAGCGCAGTACGCTCGCCGTCTCATACTGCACGTGCGAAACGTAGTTACTCTTTGCGTACGGTGAGATCACGAGCAGCGGAACGCGGAAACCGAGACCGTCGTAATCTTTGAAGGGCGGCGCGACCGGATCGTAGAGGCCGCCCCAATCGTCCCACTGCACGAAGATGACGGTCGAATCCCAGAACTTGGTCTTGCCGACCGCATTGACGATTGCCGCGACCCACGACGGACCGAAGCCGCCGCCGCAGTTGATGTGATCGGAGTTCGCGCAGATCGGCGTGATCCACGTAAAGTTCGCGAGCTTGCCCTTTGGAACGTCGGTGAGAAACGTCCGCTGCGGCGTAATCACGTTCTTCGTCCAGTCCGGGCCTTCGTATATGTGCTTTACCGCCTGATAGCTCGACCAGACCCCCCCGAATCCGCTCGACGGCGTGTCGTACTTACTCGAATAGAACTTCCAGGAGAGCCCCGCGCGGTCGAGCTCGTCGCCGAGCGTTTGATAGTCGAAGCACGGCGACTCCGTCGGGCCGTACGTGCGGTTCTTGCGAATCGTTTTTACGAAATCGCTCGGACCCGGGACACAGCCCCACGGGCCGTACGGGAGATCGACGCTCGTCTGCGCCTGCGCGGCGATAGCGTATTGGTGTGCGACGAAGCTCTCGTCGATCTGCGATTGGAACATGCGATCGGCAAGCACCCACTCGTGCGCCATGTCGAAGTAGGGTTGTGAGTCCTCGTGCGGCACGTAGACGTACTGGGCATGCTTCACGTAAGAGGGCGGGTCGGCGGTCCGCTCCTTATCGAAGCCGTTCATGCGGCAGTGCGTACCCGGAAGTTTTCCGGTTCCATTACACGCCGCAAACATCGCGATCGCCGAGTGATCGATCTCGTATTTGAAGCGCAGACGAACCGGCTTGAGCACGACCGTTTTTCCGGCGGAGTCTTTTCCGCGAGAGACGGTGTAGGCGCCGGGATAACCGTAGAAGAGATCGTTGAAGCTGCGGTTCTCTTGCACCACGTAGACGATGTGCTCGATCTTGCCTCTGCCGATCGGGGAGGCCCCGCCGCCGGCCGGAACGGGCGCCTGCGCGACGGGCGAACAGGCGTCGAGCGCAAGGACGGCAACGCAGAGTGCGGCAGCGTAATGCTTGTTCACGGAGAGAGCGTGCTATACCACCGCGCGCCGATTGTCCTCGTTCCTCCGAAGGGAGGCCGATTGGGGAACCCTAATGGCTTCTTTCCCAGGCTCGACTAGAAAAAGGAGCACTCGTGAACGCAACTCTTAGACTCGCGGTGCCGTTCGTAGCGGCGCTTGCGCTTGCCGCCTGTAACGCGGGCGGTACGTCCAGCGTGCCGGGATCGACCGGTACGGCCACCCAATCGCAATCACATACGCTCGCGCCGGATTGGCAGGCCAAGGGTCTGGCGAAGCCGGCTTGTCCTCAAGTCACCGGCAAAGCGACGTGCTTAGCGCTCATCCAATCGAAGAGCGGCATCAGCCCGGACGTTGCCGGCTGGGCTCCCGCGGACTTCCAGGCACGTTACCATCTGCCGTCGTCGACGAAAGGAACGGGACAGGTTGTCGCGATCGTCGATGCCTACGACAATCCGAACGTTGCGACCGACGTTGCGGCCTATCGTACCGAGTTCGGACTCCCGGCGGCCAACTTTAAAAAGTACAATCAGCTCGGCCAGCAGAGTAATTACCCGAGCGGAAGCGTCGGTTGGGGCGTTGAGATCGATCTCGACGTTGACATGGTCTCGGCGGCCTGCCCCAACTGCACGATCTATCTGGTTGAAGCGAACAGCAACAACACCAGCGATCTCGAAGCGGCTGAGACCGAGGCGGTGACGCTCGGTGCGCACATCATCAGCAACAGCTATATCTGCTACGATTCGTCCTGCGGTTACACCGAGTCGGACTTCGATACGCCGGGCGTGCTCTATCTGGCCGCGTCGGGCGACGGCGGCTACAATAACAACGGTCCGCCGATGTGGTTTGGATCGGTCGTCGCGGTCGGCGGCACCGTGCTCTCCAAGAGCGGTTCGACCTACAGCGAAACGGCGTGGAACGGCGCGGGTTCGGGTTGCTCGCCGAGTCAAACGAAGCCGTCATGGCAGCACGACGCGGGTTGCAGCGGACGCACCGCTGCCGATGTTTCGTCGGTCGCCTGGCAGCTTGCCGAATATGACACCTACGGCTACAGCGGTTGGTTCACGGTCGGCGGCACCAGCGCGGCGTCGCCGCTCATCGCATCGGTCTATGGTCTGGCCGGCAACGCCAGTGCCCAAGACGCGGCGAAGAGACTCTGGAGCCTCAAGAAGAAGCACCACAAGCACTGGTTCAACGACATCACGACCGGAAGCAACGGTTCGTGCAGCGGAAGCCAGTCCTACCTCTGCCACGCCGGACCCGGCTACGACGGACCGACGGGTTGGGGAACGCCCAAGGGCATCAAGGCCTTCTAAGGTCGCCATTCGACACGAAGAGAGAGCCCGGCTCACCCGCCGGGCTCTCTCTTTAGCGTGCCGAGGGCGTGATGCTAATTGCCACCGCGTAGAGTTCCTCACCGCGAATGCCTCGAGCGCGAAAGACCTTCATCGGTTTGCCGCCCGCCGGATACTGCCAGCGCCCGATCAGCGTATCTTGCTGTCCGGCGGTGGTGACGACGTCGCCACCGGAAATCCAAAACGTGACGCCGCGGTTCGCAAGCCCTTTGAGGTGCGTCGTGCCGAGAATCGAAGCGCCGCTGGGCGCGACCTGCACGCGATCGATCGCGGCGAAACGGCGCGCGAAGCCGCTATCCTCGATCGCGAGGTTCGCTCCGTCCCATTCCACGCCGCCGGGACGCACGAGCTGCGGGCTCAGCGCGAGGTTCGTCAGCGTGGCGGATCCCTTGGCGAGCTCGGCGAGCTGATACGAGCCGCTTCCGTCGACGAAGAGATTTCCGCTGCCATCGTAACCGCAGAACGCGACGCTCATCTGCGAATCGAAGTATCGACTCGGCGTGCCGCTTGCGTGCTTGTAGATCGCCACGTTGTTGGTGCCGCCGGTGCCTAGATCGTAGCTCGTGACGGCGAGATCGCCCGTCAGCGGATCGCTCGAGCAATCGGACGCCACGTAGCCATCGTCGTGCAGCGTCGCAACCGGCGTCGTCCCGCCGTGCGCGTACTCCTCGATCAGCGACGACGTCGCGCTCTGCTCCACCGTGAAAAAGACGTTTCCGCTTGCGTCGGCGCAGGCTCCCCAGACTTGGTCGCCGGCGCCGATCGTGAATCTTCCAACGACGCCGCCGCGCGGGTACGAAAAGACGAAGGCGTGGCCCTCGATCGTGGCGGCGTAGAGCAGCGGCCCGTTCTTCGTCCCGCGTGTGGATGGGCTACCCAGCGCGGGCGCCGATTGCGTGGGCAGCGGCGCACCGGCGCAGCCGGTGCTCGCAACAACAATCAGGACCGTCGCTATACGGATGAGATGAGGCTTCACGACTAGGTTATTGGCGCTCGCGCCGGGAAGCCATCGCAAGGCCCGAGGTTTCTTCCGAAAGAGAGCTTTCTTGAATCTACCCTCAAAGCTTGCGGCGCCGCTTCTTGTGGCGCTCGCGGTGGCGGCATGCGGCGGCTCGTCGGATCTGCCCCTTACCAATGGTCGAACCTTGCCGGCGACGCCCTCCTGCCCCGGAAGCCGCGCCGGTCAGGCTCAGTGCGACCTCTTGGTCGAGAAGACGGGCGTGCGTCCCGACCTTGCGGGCTGGACGCCGGCGAACTTGCGAGCGGCCTACGATCTGCCGTCGACGCGTAAAGGCGCCGGTCAGATCATCGCGATCGTCGATGCGTTCGACAATCCGAAAGTTGCAAGCGACCTTGCGGCATATCGAAAGTATTTCAAGATTCCGCCGGTCACGTTCGCGAAGTACAATCAAGAGGGAAAGCAGAGCAACTATCCCGAGAAGAACAAAGGATGGGGGCAAGAGATCGATCTCGACGTCGAAATGGTCTCCGCCATCTGTCCGAACTGTACGATTTATCTGATCGAAGCGCGGACGAACACGCAGCAGAACCTCTACGATGCCGAAAAGACCGCCACGACGCTCGGTGCATCGATCATCAGCAATAGCTGGGGCGGCTACAACAACTATCCATCCAACGGAGCCTTCACCGTGCCCGGCATTACCTACGTCGCCAGTGCCGGCGATGAGGGATACGGCATGCAACAACCCGCCGATTACGTTACGGTCGTTTCGGTCGGCGGTACGGTTCTTTCAAAAAATGCTGGGAAATACAGCGAGACCGTCTGGGAAGACACCGGCGGCGGCTGTTCCGACATCCCGAAACCGCGGTGGCAGCACGATCCGCGATGCACCTATCGCACCGGAAACGATGTTTCGGCAGTCGCATCGAACGTGGCATTCTACGACACCTACGGGCTCGACGGATGGGGTACTGCCGACGGCACCAGCGTCGCGGCGCCGATCATTGCGTCGGTCTTCGCGCTCGCCGGCGATGCTTCTGCGCAGGAGGGTGGACGAAAGTTTTGGCACCTGCGGCGCAAACGCTCGCACGGTCTGCACTACGTCATGACGGGTCAAATCGCAAACTGTCCGCCGAGCCTGCAAGGCACCTACCTCTGCACCGCCGGCACGAATCAGTTCGAAACATACTCGAGTCCAGCCGGATGGGGTACGCCCAACGGCATCGCCGCGTTCTAGCCCGATGCTCGCGAAGAGCGCGCTGCGATTGATTGCAGCCGCGCCGTTGATCCTCTGCGTCACAGCGTGCCAGAGCAGCCCTTCCTTTGCGCCTGCGCGAAGCGCAGTCCCGAGCGGGGCCCGGAGGGTCAGCATCTCCCCCATCCAGCACGTGGTCTTCATCATTCAAGAGAACCGCTCGTTCAACAACCTCTTCATGGGTTTTCCGAAGGCAACGACGCAAAACTACGGATACGACACCACCGGGAACAAGATTTCGCTCCACTCGCAAGACCTCGCGACGACTTGGGACATCGACCACTTCTCGCCCGCCTTCTTCAAGGCTTGCGACGGCACGAAAGGACTGCCCGGCACGCACTGCAAGATGGACGGCTGGAATAATGAGATTGTGGGGTTCGGTGCCCCGAAGAACTTCGCATACGCGTACACGCCGCAGAGCGAGATCGGGCCGTACTGGAGCATGGCGAAGGAGTATGTACTAGCCGACAAAATGTTCGCTTCGAATCTCGACGGCAGCTTCATCGCGCACCAGTACGCGGTCGCCGCGTACGCCAGCCACGCGGTCGACGGTCCACTAAGCGCCTGGGGATGCGAGGGCGGAAAGACCGACACCATCGGAACGCTGACGAAGAAACGCACGACGGGTCCGTCGATCGTCACCTGCTTCGACAATCCGACGATCGGCACCAACGCCGACACCGCCGGAGTCTCTTGGCGCTTCTACACGGGCGGCATCTACTCCGACGGCGGTCTCTGGTCGTCGTACCAAGCAATTAGTTCCGTCTACAACAAGGCCGACTGGAGCACCGACGTCATCAATCCGCCGGCGCAATTTCTTACCGACATCGGCAACGGTCAACTTGCGAACGTCACCTGGATCACACCGAACTATGCAACCTCCGACCACCCTGGGCTCAATGCAAGCGGCGGCCCGGCTTGGGTGGCGAGCCTCGTCGATGCGATCGGCACGAGCCCATTCTGGGACTCAACTGCAATCTTCATCATGTGGGACGATTGGGGCGGATGGTTCGATCCGGTCAAACCAGTCTTCAAAGATTACGACGGCCTCGGCTTCCGCGTGCCGCTGATCGTGATTTCACCGTACGCAAAACAAGGCTCGGTGACGCACACGCAGTACGAGACCTCGAGCGTGCTGCGCTACATCGAAGACAACTTCAACCTTCCGCAGATGGCCAAGAGCGACGCTCGCGCGAAAGACCCCGCAGCCGACCCGACTGTTTTCAACTACGGCCAGTCCCCGCGAGCGTTCAAGAAGATTCACGGGGCCAAACCCGCAGCATATTGGTTCCAGCTCGAACGCAACTCGACGCAGCGCGGCAAACCCGGAGCAATCATCGGTGACGATTAAAGGCCTTCTTCCGCTCGTCGTCATTCTTGCAATGACGGCCTGCTCGTCCTTCGACTCCGCTCCCTCCGGTCGCTACGCTCAGGATGACACGTTAAAGGGTGGCACGTTACCAGCGGCACAACAATCCATGTGTCATCCTGAGCGTAGCATCGCGAAGCGATGCGGAGGCGAAGGGCGGAGGACCGCGCCGGGCAGCCCCATTCAGCACGTGGTTTTTATCATTCAGGAGAACCGCTCGTTCAACAATCTGTTCATGGGCTATCCCGGCGCGACGACGCAGAACTTTGGCTACGACTCGAAGGGCAAGAAGATCGTGCTGCACGCGCAAGGTCTCGACACTTCGTGGGATCTCGATCACTCCTCGCAGACCTTCTTCAACGTCTGCGACGGTCAAGGGAGCCTGCCCGGAACCGATTGCAGGATGGACGGGTGGGATACCGAGGGCGCTGGATTCAAGCATCCGCCGAAACCCGCTTACGCGTACACGCTGAAGAAAGAGATCCAGCCGTATTGGGAGATCGCAAACCAGTACGTGATCGCCGACCAGATGTTCGCCTCGAACCTCGACGCCAGCTTTATCGCGCATCAGTACGCGATCGCGGCATACGCGAGCCACACGGTCGACAGTCCGGGCTTCCGTTGGGGGTGCGAGGGCGGGAAGTCGAACACGATCGGCACGCTAACGAACGCCCGAACCTTCGGCCCGCGCATCGTTGCCTGCTTCGACAATCCGACGATCGGGAGCAAGGCCGATAAAGCGGGCGTGAGCTGGCGCTACTACACGAGTCCGATCTACAGCGACGGCGGTCTCTGGTCGGCCTACCAAGCCGACGGCAAGATCTACAAAGGTCCCGACTGGAAGAACGACGTCATCACTCCCCAGTCGCAGTTTCTCACCGACGTCGCCGGCGGAAAACTCGCAAACGTTACCTGGATCACCCCTACGTACGAAGCCTCCGATCACGCCGGATTCAGCTCGAACCAAGGGCCCGCGTGGATCGCCTCGCTCGTCGACGCGATCGGCGCGAGCAAGTTCTGGGGCTCGACCGCGATCTTCATCATGTGGGACGATTGGGGCGGATGGTTCGATCCAGTGCCGCCCGTCTACGAAGATTACGACGGCCTAGGATTTCGCGTGCCGCTACTCGTTATCTCACCGTACGCCAAGCAAGGCTCGGTGACGCACACGCAGTACGAAACGGCGAGCGTGCTGCGCTACATGGAAGATAACTTCGGCCTCCCGCAGCTCGCGACGAGCGATGCGCGCGCAAACGATCCCGCCGCCGATCTAACGGTCTTCGATTACGGCCAGTCGCCGCGCGCCTTTAAGAAAATCGCCGGTTCCAAGCCGCTCTCCTACTGGATCCGGCTCGAGCGCAACTCGCGGTTCCACGGCAAACCGGAGACGATCATCGGTGACGATTAAACCGCTCGCGTTCTTTGCACTCGCTGCGCTACCCGCATTGGATGCGTGCTCACCCTTCGCCGTTCGACAAGCTCAGGGTGACACGTTACCGACGGCGCAGCGAAGGGTGAGCGCCTCTCCCATTCAGCACGTGGTCTTCATCATTCAGGAGAACCGGTCGTTCAACAACCTCTTCATGGCCTTCCCCGGCGCAACGACGCAGAGCTACGGGTACGACACCTCAGGCGATAAGATCGCGCTGCAGCCCGCCGATCTCTCGACCCAGTGGGATATCGATCACTCGGCGGCGGCTTTCTTCACCGCCTGCGACGGAACGGGGCAACTGCCCGGAACGAACTGCAAGATGGACGGCTGGAACGGCGAGAAAGCGACGCTCCACGCTCCGCCGAACGCGCCGTACGCGTACGTGCCGCAGAGCGAGATCGCGCCGTATTGGGCGCTCGCCAAGCAGTACGTGCTCTCCGATCAAACCTTCGCTTCGAATCTCGATGCGAGCTTCGTCGCGCATCAATACGCCGTCGCGGCGTTTGCCGATCGCTCGGTCAACGGCCCCGACGGACCGTGGGGCTGCGAAGGCGGAAAACTCACCACCACGCCGCTTTTGACCAAGAAGCGGACCGTGAGCAAGAATCGCGTCGTCACCTGTTTCGACTTCCCGACCCTCGCCGGCGAGGCCGATGCGGCCGGCACGAGCTGGCGGTTTTATGCAGAGGGCATCTACGATTACGGCGGCATCTGGTCGTCGTTTCAAGCCGACGACAAGATCTATAACGGCTCCGATTGGAAGACCGACGTCATCAGCCCCGGCTCACAGTTCATCACCGACGTCGGCAAGGGCGAACTCGCGAACGTTACCTGGATCACGCCGACCTATCCGAACTCCGACCACGCGGGGCTGCAATCGAGCAGCGGACCGGCTTGGGTCGCCTCGCTCGTCGACGCCGTGGGCACCAGCAAGTTCTGGAAGTCGACGGCGATCTTCATCATGTGGGACGACTGGGGCGGCTGGTTCGATCCGGTACCGCCGGTCTACAAAGATTACGATGGGTTGGGTTTCCGCGTGCCGCTGTTGATCGTCTCGCCGTATGCAAAGAACGGTTCCGTGACGCATACGCAATACGAGACGTCGAGCGTGCTGCGTTTCGTCGAGGACAACTTCAACCTTCCGCAGATGGCCAAGAGCGACGCGCGAGCGAACGATCCCGCGAGTGACGCCGCCATCTTTGATTACGCCCAGTCGCCGCGCAAGTTCAAGAAGATCGCGGGTGCCAAGCCGCTATCGTTTTGGCACAAATTGGAACGCTCGCCGGCACCGAGGCCGGCGAGCATGATGGGTGACGACTAGAGCGCTCTACGGGCCGGGGATGAGGCCGACTACAGCCGTGCTGCACTCACTCGGATAATAGTAGAAGCATGCGTTTGCCGTTTCGGTAAATTTCGCCATCCCATGGGGACCAGGAGCGAACACTTTGTGCTCCTGGACGTAGTTCTCGGTCGGATTGCCGGGGCTCGGCGCGAACCACGAGGGGAGCTGGCGGTCCATGTTCTTACCGCTCTTGGTCATCGAGATCGAATCGGTCGCCACGAGTTCGTATTGCGATCCGGAGCAGCTCGGTCCGCCGCACCAATTCCAATACGGGCCCGTCGTGTGTGGCGAGATCGTAACGCAGAAACTGAACTTCGACAGAGGGCAAATATTTCTGACCGCCGGTTTGAGGGCCACCGCGTGGATGCTCACGGCATAATGGGCAGTCGATAAAGTGTCATCCTGACTTTGTGGAAGGGCGCTGGCAGGCACCGAGTTGCCGCTGCTTGAGCAAGCCGCGAGCATGAGACCGAATGCGAGTGCGCCACTCGCGAGAAGAACGGTACTACGCAAGATCGACTCCTTTTAGCTCGGTTGTAAAGGCGGGGGGCCGTCCAAGGGTGGCAGTGCTCGCTTGTATGCTGCCAAAGACTTCGGCCTCCTGCCGGATAAGACCGGGAAGTGACGAGCCGCGCGTTCCTCGCCCTCGCATTCGCCATCGCTACAGCGCTGCTCGCTGGGTGCCAGAGCGGCCCTTCCCTTGCGCCTGCACGAAGCGCAGTACCGAGTGAACGTAACAACGGTGTCATCCTGAGCACGCGTAACAACAGTGTCATCCTGAGCGTAGCGCGGAGCGAAGCGAAGCGCGGAGTCGAAGGGCGAAGGGCGACGCCGGGCAGCCCGATCAAGCATGTGGTGTTCGTGATTCAAGAGAACCGCTCGTTCAACAACCTCTTCATGGGTTTTCCGGGCGCGAAGACCGCGAAGTTCGGTTACGACTCCACCGGCAAGAAGATTGCGCTTCAAAGCAGCGATCTCGGTATCACGTGGGACATCGGTCACTCCGCGCAAGCCTTTTACGCCGCCTGCGACGGCACCGGAAAGATTCCCGGCACCGACTGCAAGATGGACGGCTGGAACAACGAGGAAGCCCTCGGAAAGTATCCGCCGAATCCGCAGTATACGTTCGTCGCGCAGAATCAAATCGCGCCGTATTGGACGCTCGCGAAGCAGTACGTGCTTGCCGACGAGACCTTCTCTTCCAACCTCGACGGCAGCTTTATCGCGCATCAGTACGCGGTCGCCGCATTCTCGAGCCACGCTTGGGATTATCCCGACGGCCCGTGGGGATGCGAAGGCGGCAAAAACGACACGATCGCGACCGTCGTGGGCGGACGCAAGCTCGGCCCGCGCATCGTCGTCTGCTTCGCCAACCCGACGATCGGCTCGGAGGCTGACGCGAAGGGCGTGAGCTGGCGCTTCTATACGGGCAGCGTCGGCAGCGACGGCGGCCTTTGGTCGTCGTATCAGGCCGATCACCCAATCTACCACGGATCCGATTGGAAGACGGACGTCATCAATCCGCCATCGCAGTTTCTCACCGATATCGCCGAGCACAAGCTCGCTGACATCACGTGGATTACGCCGACCTATGAGACTTCGGACCATCCGGGCGCGGACGCCACCCAGGGTCCGGCGTGGATTGCAAGCATCGTCGACGCGATCGGCGAGAGCAAGTATTGGAACTCGACGGCGATCTTTATCGTCTGGGACGATTGGGGTGGAATGTTCGATCCGGTCAAGCCGATCTACAAAGATTACGACGGTCTTGGTTTCCGCGTGCCGCTGCTCATGGTCTCGCCGTATGCCAAGCAAGGCTCGGTGACGCACGTGCAGTACGAGACCACGAGCGTGCTGCGATTCATCGAGGATACCTTCGGCCTGCCACGGCTCAACAAGAGCGACGCGCGCGCTGCGAATCCCGCAAGCGATTCTACGGCCTTCGATTTTGCACAGAAGCCGCGCAAATTCAAGAAGATTCCGGGCTCGAAGCCCGCTTCGTATTGGAGCGAGCTCGAGAGGAACTCGACGGTACGCGGCGTGCCGGGGACGATTCTCGGTGACGATTAGAACGTTCGCCGCGCTCGTTTTCGCAGAGGGATTGAGAGGTCTTTAAAGATGCAGAGATTAGCGCTCGGAGTTTGCGCGGTCATCCTGACGATGACGGCCTGCGGGTTCGGCGGCGTCGCCGGGGCGCCTCAGATTGCTCGATCGAACGGGGTCACCGCATCCGAGCCCGTAAGGATCCGCATCTTCGGATTGCCGAATAATCCGCCGTATTATTTCCCGACGGCACTTACCGCTGGACCGGACGGCGCGGTCTGGGTGGCCGACGACATCGACCAAGACGCCGGAGCGAGTGCCATCGTGCGTATCGCGCCTTCGGGCCAGGTAAGCCGTACGTTCCACTATCAAAATGACGCAAGCCCGGCGTTCACCGATATCGTCACCGGGCCCGATGGCGCGCTCTGGCTTGCGGACGCGGGCGATTACCAAATCCTTCGGGTGACGACCCAGGGCGCGATGCAAGAGTTCTTAACGGGCTATCGCAGCACGTTGTCCGCAATCGTCAGCGGGCCCGATAAGGCGCTGTGGTTCACGTACGACAATGCCATCGGGCGAATCACCACGTCCGGGCAAATCACGACCTACAGCCGCGGTATCTCGCCGACGTTCATCGAAGACATCGCGCTGGGATCCGATGGCGCCTTGTGGTTCACGGAACAGACCGGCGATCGCATCGGCCGTATTACCCCGCAAGGGAAGGTTACCGAATACTCCGAGGGCATTTCACCGGGTGCCGGACCCTATTCTATCGCGCCGGGTCCGGACGGCGCTCTCTGGTTCACCGAACAGGCCGGTCGAATCGGACGCATCACCACCCGTGGGCAAGTGACCGAGTACTCGCAGGGCATAACGCCGACCGAATCGCCGGTCGACCTCGCCGCCGGTACGGACGGGTCGATGTGGTTTACGGAATACGAAACGCACGGTTCGTATGGACGCGACGCTTCGAAGATCGGCCGCATTACGATGGCGGGACGAATCAGAGAGTATTCACGGCTCGATCAGAACGCGGCTCCTACCGGCATCGTCGCAGGTCCCGACGCAAGGCTGTGGTTCGTCGAAACTAATACCGACAGAATAGGTCGGATCACGCTGTAGGGAGCCGTCGCAACAACTCAACCGGAGGCGAAGATGCAGATATCGGGCGCTATCGCGCAGTTGCGAACGACCGACCTCGACGAGTCGATACGATTTTACGCTACAAAAGTGGGATTAACGCTCGAGTTCCAGTACGAGGACTTCTACGCGGGTATTCGGGCCGGCAATCAGCTCTTTCACCTAAAGCGTGTTGACCAAAAAGACCCTTCGATCGATTTTGTGGAAAAGGGCGAGCACTTCCACCTCTATCTAGAAACAGACGATGCCGCAGCCGCCGCAGAAGCATTGCGGAGAAATGGGGTTCGCCTTGTCAAAGACGTTCATGAAACCGCCTGGGGTACAAAAGAATTCGTCATCAACGACGATCAAGGGCATACGTTGTATTTCGGTGAGCGTCGACGGCCCGCGATCACAGAATAATTCCGCTGGAAGACAACTTCGGCTCGTAGCGGTGCACTTGCGTCAGGCAACAGCGCTGGGCGCTGCCGCGATGATCTTCGTTATCGGCCGAGATTCGATCGTAAGCCGTCGCGCACGTGCTCCATCTAACCCTGCCACGTCGTTCAGCGTGTCCCGAATTTCGAAAACCTGATCCAACCCCGTTATCTGGAACAAGCGAAGGATCGCCCCATGAAGCCCGACCACGACCAACTTGGCGTCGCGCTTATGGGTGGCCTCGTTCAAGGCGACCAAACGTTGGAGGACAGCCGAGTCGATATACGTCGTTTTCCGGAGGTCCACAACCACAACCGGCGCGCTTTGGACGATCGCAAAGGCGTCAATCAGACGCTCCCGTTCCGCGAGGTCGAATTCACCCTCTAGCTGGATTACGAAAAAGCACGGCGCTGCAGGCTCGGTCCGATCGATTTTGAGTTCTCGCATGTCTCGGTCCCCCCAAAAGCGGAGCGTTTATGAGAGCAACTAAAAACCTGACGCTGCCTATTATTCATAGCAGCAGTGGTCCTGTCAAGTAGGTAATAAACAGCTCGCGTAAGCAAGCGGCACTGTCAAAAGGCCTAGCCTCGGGCTCTGGCTCGCAACCTTTCAGTCCGAGCATCGATGGAAGCCCTCGGCGGGGCCGGCGGGCGGCATTAGCGGAGCTGTAAGCGCGACGTATTCTGCGTGATCTCTAGGGGCCGGACAGGGCGTGATCGGGGCCGGTGGCGTTCCTAGGGGGCAAGTGGGCTTGCGCCCCGTTAGCATGAGCGTCGCTACGCGATACCGACCCTTCCACGGCGCAGCGGCCGCTCGTAAAGCTCAAGGCCGGCAATAGCGGAGGTTTCGCCGCTCGGGTATCACGCGTTAGTCCCCCATTTGGCGGCTCGGTGCGCGAGTCTCGCCCATCTCGACCTCTTGAGCCGCTTTCGCAATCACCTACGAGCAGTATCTCAACGTCGCCGGTACTCAAGCGGGGTACGAGCGTCGAACAGTCGCTGTAGACCTCGAAATAAGAATCACGGACTCGCAGCGCTTCTACTCAGGTTTGGATGGGGAGTGGAGCATCAGATTGACGATCGCCAGCTCGACTGCCGCATCGGCCAAGTAGATCGGAGAAATTCGTCGCCGGCAGGCATGCACGATATCGATACCGGCGAATGCCAATGCCGACGTGCACGATAGCACAAGCGAGGCAGGATCCACTTCCTCCGATCGGCTGCCCAGCCACAAGGACAGCCCGATCGAGGTCGCGAGCAATCCCACCATTTGCACGAGCCAACGATCGCGCTTCTTTCCCGTCAGCGCTTCGAACGTACGCATGGAAACCAACGGCGCCATGCCGGTCACGCAATAATAAATCGCTTGGCGTCGTAATATGCGTCGACGGTTGGGCATGCTGCAAGATTACAAGATGAGCGAAGCCTTACCGGATCACTTCCGCTTCGCCGGCTTCTTCGGCTCGCCCATTGCTGCATCCAGGCGTTGCCGAGCTCTCGTCCACTTTTCGCCTAGATCGCTTCGCTCGTCCGCACTGATGAGTTTACGCGCTATGGTAAAGACGGTCGACTCTTCCTCTTTGACATGATGCTTTATGCTCTCGCTCAGGACTTGCAGCTCGGCCTTGAACTTTTCATCGGGCTTACGGCCAAATTTTAGCAATGCGATGAGGTGAGCCGCGACGTCGTGTTCGGTATACGCCTCGTATACGTCAACGAGCTGTTCCTCTTCCTCGGCGTTTTTACGGAGGCGCGAGTAAAACAAGCGCTCCTCGATCTGAACGTGGGTGGAAAGTGCATATTCGATGCGCTTCGCCAGTTCGGCGAGTTTCTGGTCGCCCGGCTCACATTTTTCGGCCTGGTCGAGCATCGCCGCGGCCTCCCGGTGTTCTTTTTTGATAACGTCTAAGATATCCGTCATCAGCGGCCGACGCCGAGAATGAACAGGACCACGAGCAGAAGAAATGGCGCGCCTAGCAGCCACAGAATAATCAACGGCATGAGCTTAGAGATTTCCTTTCTGCGCTTCGACATAGGCGTTGCGCTTGCGATAATGGGTGAAGGTCATCGGCTCGCCCGAACTCATCCAGCCTCCGATGACGCTGCCGATAAGTCCGACTAGCAGAGAGGCAACGGCGACTAACGCCGAGTTGCGTGCTACGTCGGGTGCGACCGGTGCGGCGACTGCTGCGCCGATCGGCGACGCGACTAATCCTCCATACCAGCCCCCGAAAGCGTTGCCGGCTCCAATGGCGAGCAGTGCGACCAAGAGCGGCGTCGAGACTAGCCACGCGATGACTCCGTGAAGAATGGTTGGTTCGGAGTAGCGGGCGCCGGTTATTTTGCCGGCCGCCCATCCGCCGATCACGAAGCTGAAAAATGCCGCGCAAATGATGACTGCAACGCCGACGAACGAGGCCGTCCGCAATGACGAGAACTTCTCTAGAGAGGTCGCGCCGACGGCCGTGCCTAGTAATCCGAAGATCAACGCCGCCGACAGCGATGCGATGGCGCCGACCCATACTGCACTCCAGTTAACATTCCAGGCTATCCAAGTCTCTGGCCGCGGATACGGCTCGTACTCTGCTTTCATTCACTCCTCCAAGTTGGCTTCTGCTGTGTTGCCCAATCGTGAAGCGAGCGAAACATTCCGATAGCGGCTGCCACTTACGAAAAGGCGTCCGTCCTTCGACTACGCTCCCTTCGGGAGCTACGCTCAGGATGACACGTTCTTGGCGCACGCCGTGCGATGACACGTTCTGGGCGCACGCTGCGCGCAATAAAAAAGGAGGCCCGGCAAACTGCCGGGCCTCCCTATTCGTAGCTACCTAAACTACGTTGCCGAGTTTAGTAGAGGCCGGACGTCGCGTAGAACGTTCCGGCGCTCGGGAAGTAGTAGCACCGCCGGAGCACGCCGAAAGCCTCCGTCACTTTTTTTTCGTCAGGCTCGGCGTGAAAGCGGCGGCCTCCACGTCGTTTCCCTGGGTCAATCCCTTGTTGAAGCTGTAGAGGTAGGCAACGTGCGTCGGCTTATACGAGTAGACGTCGACTTGCCCGTATGCAATGTCGCCGAGCGCGAGCTCGTCACCTTTGCCGTTCAAGTTTCCGTAGAAGGAATCGCCTTCCAACGGAAAGGGACCGCCGACGACATGGCACTCGGGATTGCACCCCTTGTAGACCCAGATCGCGGGGGTCTCCCAATCGACCGAGATCAAATTGCCCACGTGGTCGCGCATCAGCCCGCCGTAAAAGGCGTTCTTCCAGCCCGACGCGGCCTGCCCCGATCCCTTACAACCCTTAAAGAACGTTAAGGTCGCCTTACTGAAGGAGGGATCGTTCTCCGAAGCCATCCAGCAGTCGCCGGTCGACTTCGAATAGGCGACGCCGCCGCCATAGTAGCTGATGTGCGAGCTGTGCAGCACGCGCGTGCAGCCGCCCTTGAGCGTGCAGACCGCGATGTTCCCCGATTTCTTGCTGCCGCTCTGCTCGATATTGCCGACGACGATCTGACCGGTCGAAGCATCGCCCGCGACCGCGTCGCTCGCCTGACCGTAAGTATCGGTGAACTTGCCCACCTGAGTCCTGCAGGCGCGCGGGCCTTTGTAGACGGTCACCTCGGCCGGATACCCGTTGGGTACGACGAGATTTCCCACGCTGTCGACGCTGAAGCCGTTGACGTACGCGGCGGCGATTTTGCAGATCGGCTTCGTGTTTCCCTTATTTGGCGCGACGTAGCCGAGCAGATCGGGGCCGTAGAACTCTGCGGCGTAGAGACCCACGATTTTCTTGTGCTTCTTGTCGTCGTAAACGAACGGCTGCGCAGGCTGCGTCCGCATCATGAATGGGTGCATCCACTGCGGGACGACGCTGACGGGTCCATCGGCGGTAGAGTCGGCCGCCGCCGGCGGCGTGAGGATGCGGGCACCGCAGCCCGCGAGGAACAGAGAAACGAGCGCTACACAAAGCGCTTTCGATACGGGGCGCATGACTTCGAGTCTCCTTGCAAATTTGTAGTTCCTAGAATGGAGGACTTACCTTGTCAATGCGGCTTCTGAGGGCTCGACTCCTTCCTACGGGCCGGCGCCCACGCTGACGACGGCTCCGACCGGCTGTTTCAGCCCGGTCGCCCGCGCGCTGGGCTTCCCTCCGGCCGGATAGGGCCAGAGATCGGCGCTGCTTCCCTCATGCGAGCAGTTCGCGTAATCGCCGCCGGCGACGCGGTGAAGGCCGACCCAGGCCTGTGCGACGTCACAGGCGCCCCCCAACGGTGTGCTCCCGGCAATCATGGCACTCTTCCCTGAGACGGCGAGCGAGTAGAGGCACGACGTCGCCGAGTTCTTGCAGCGCTGGTCGCCGAGCACGAGCTTCGAGCCGCTCCACGCCACCGTTCCAGGAAAATAGATCGTGCCGCCGGATACCGCAACGAGCGCGATCGAGCGCGCACCGTGCGGTAGAACGCCCAGCGCAAAAATGTGCTGCGAGTTGGTGCCGCTGACGTAGAGATTGCCGCTCGGATCGTACCCGGCGAAATAATACGAGGAAAGCGTCTTGTTCCCGTAGACGGCCGGCGTTCCACGCGCGTGTTTGTAAACCAAGACCGCCGCGGCGCCGCTGAAGTTCGCAATGTTCGTTACGGCGAGATTGCCGCTGCGCGGATCGACCGCACAGCCGGCGGGATAGCCGAGCGCATCGACGAGCTTCGCAATCGGCGTCGTTCCGCCGTGCGCGTATTCGCGCATCTGCATACCTTCGGTATTGGCGATCCAAACGTTACCGGACGTATCGGCGCACTCGCCCTGCGGCTGATCGAAACCGGTGAGTTTTCCGACCGGCTTGAGCGACGGATATGCGAAGACGCGCACGTCGAAGTCCCCTAGGTCGGAGATGTAGAGCAGCGACTTGGCGCTGCGCGCTTGCGGCATCATCCAGGAATCGCGGGTGCGCATCGCAGCGTTCGGCGCGAGCTGCGAGGCGCCGCCACAGTCGCTCAGCAATGCAAGCGCCAAAAGACAGACGGGCCCGCCGAAGCGGGCCCGTGCGTTGTTTGTCCGCAAATCGGACGCGGTTATCAGCCTACTTGGTGCTGATGGCCGCGCCGACCGGCAGCGCGTAGGCGCTGTCGGGCGTGGTGTAGTTCGTCGGCGTTCCGCCGCCGGTGTAGCCCCAGCGGTTGTACGAACTGCTGGCCGCGCCGCAGTACTCGTAGTCGCCGCCGGCGACGTACTTCATGCCGTGCGCCGCAATCGTGCCCTGGATCAGGTCGCAGACGTTGCCGCCGGAGTAGTTCGAATAGACGGTCGGCGTGCCGAGCGTCGTACCCGAGACCGGATAGCTGCAAGCTTCGGTCGTGTCGTTGCAGAGCTGATCGAAGACGACCCACTCACTGCGCGAGCCGTCCCACTGGACGGCGCCCGGGAAGTAGATCGTTCCGCCCGTAAGCGCCAGCGTGCTGCAGCTCGAGGAGCCGCAGACGGAGAGCTGGTAGGTACCGCTCGGGTCTCTACCCGCGACCCAGAGGTCGCTGCCCGGGCCGTAGCCGCCGAAGTAGTAGAAGTAACCGCTGGGATTCGTCAGAACCGTCGGGCTTCCGGAGGGGCTCGAGAAGACGAGGACTTGCCCCGCACCGCTCAACCCGAAGATGTCAAACACCGCGAGATTTCCCGTCGCCGGGTCTACCGCGCAGCCGACCGGATAGCCGTAGGCATCCGGATAGGTGTTCAGCAGCGTACCGGTGCGCGAGTACTCGAGCACGTTAAAGTCGCTGGTGTTGGCGATGTAGATGTTGCCGTGCGTGTCGTTACACATGCCTTGCGGCTCGCTGAAGCCGGTCAGCGTTCCCTTGAGCTGCATTCCCGGCATCGTGTAGATGTAGACGTCGTTCGTTCCGTCGTTGGACGCGAAGTAGAGACGCGGCGCGAGCGCGGCGTCGGGCGAGACCCACGACTTGTGCGTGTCCGAATGGACGTGACCGGTCCACTTCACGCCGATGAACGTGTCGGCGATGCCGTGACCGTGATGCTTCATCGGAATGGCGACGTGCGAGCTATTCGCGCTACCCGGCGCGAGGCCAAGTGCGCTCGTCGACGATCCGCTGCCGCTGCTGCAGCCGGCGATCAATGCGGCGGCCGTCAATACGCCGATGGCGTACGTGGCCGACCTCGTGATATTCATTCGAATGCTCCTTTTTTCTCTTTCATGAAAGTGCCTTAGCTAAGGCGGAACCACGGATCCGGCTTGAGCCGGGGCGGTAGTAGTCCGACGGCAGCAGCGATTTACCTGCAAAAACGGGGTCGCCGGACGTGGTTAGATATCGGTATCGACGGGTAAATTCGATGGCTTGCGGCGCAGGAAGTAGGCCCGCGAATACTTCGACCCGATCGGCTTGAACGCTATCGGCGGCTGCGAATAGTTGAAGCAATCGGCGATGCTCGTCGCGCGGCGATCGGTTCGCTCCAGCGACTTGAGCCCCCAGTTCGCTTCGATGTATTTGAGGATGCTGCCGAACTCGTACTGCGTGCTTGAGACATGCCCAGCTCTGGCGTACGGCGAGACGACGATCGCCGGCACTCGAAAGCCGAGCCCGCCATATCCGAGCTGCGGCGGCCCGCGATTGTCGTAGAGGCCGCCCCAATCGTCCCACACGATCACGATCGCCGTCGAGCCCCAATACGAGCTTTCGCCGATCGCGTTGACGACGCTCGCAACCCACGACGGCCCGGTGTCGGAGTTGGTTCCCGGATGATCGGAATCGTTTTGATCGGGAATCACCCATGAGACGTCTTTGAGCCGGCCGTTCGTAATATCGCTGAAGATCTGCTTCTGCGAGGCCGCGATGTGACCGTCGCTCCACTGCGGACCGTCGCGCACGGCTTTGATCGCATCGAACGCATCGAGGAGCTGGCCGTTGGCCGCACAGCACTCCGGCGGAACGTAGTAGCGCCACGAGACGCCTTTGGCGTCGAGCCGGTCGCGCAGCGTCGGATAGGTCAAGCACGGAAATGGCCCTTGCGCCGGCTTGTACACGTTATCTTTGGTAATCAGCGAGGTGCGCGTGCCGTGCGGCGCGTCGCAGCCCCACGGCGATTGCGAGGGCAGATCGACGAGCGCCTCGTTCGGCGCAATCACCGTGTCGCCGGCGATGAGATCCTGATGGGCGGTGAAACTGCTGCTCCCTTGCGTCGGGAACATATGCTCGGCCAAGACGTACTGTTTGGCCATATCCCAGTACGGCTGGATCTCGGCCGGATCGGTGTACTGATACGGATAGGTGCATTCGGGAATCCCGCCCACGAAGTTGACGGCATCGAAACCGTCCATCGCGCCGCCGTTGCGCGCGGTGTCGTAGCCTCTGTACGAGTGTGCGAGATCGTGCGGCTTGCCCTGGAGCATCGTGACCAGACCGCGCTCCTTGAGTTTGATGGTCTGCTCGCCTTTAATGCCGCAGGCCAAGTTCGGTTGCGCTTTGCCGGTCGTCGATCCGTCTGCGCCCGGAAACGTCGCGAAGAAATCGTTAAACGTGCGGTTCTCTTGAATCACGATCACAACGTGCTGGATGGGCGAGGCCCTCTGGGCCTCGCTCAGGACAGCGCTTCGCGCAGGCGCAAAGGAGGGGGCGCTTTGGCAGCCTGCGAGGAGCGCGGCGAGCGCAAGTGCCGCGCCGCTAGCCTTCGGCAATACTGGTCACCGCCGTCACGAGCGAGTCTTTCCCTTGCGTCGCGGTCCGCACGGCCATCACGACGTAATCGATGACTTCCGGGAAACGGCGCGCGTAGCCGCTCAAAAAACGCCACGAGAAGAGGCGCTTGGGCGAGAGATACTCGGCCTCGTAGAGCAAGAGCAGATTGGCAATCACGAAGTGGCGCATCGCTTTGCCGCGGTTGATGTGGACCCGCCAGCGCTTCGAGATGTCGACGTTGGTGAAGACGTCATTGCGCAGCGAGCCCGAGAGTACTGCGGGGCTCGCGGACACGAGGCTGTCGTATCGTTTAGGCATCCGTTCGCTGCGTTCGATTGCGGCCTTGCCGAAGTCGACGGTCCAGTACTCCGGCTCCGGCCGATCGATCGCGAAGACCCAGCGGGTGTTGCGGATGAGCGGGCGCACGAGTCGGGTCGCGCGGAAGAACTTCTCGAAGTACTTCGCAAAGTCGTCGAAGGCGATCTCTTTGGTCGCTTCGGAGCGATAGGTTTTTTCGAGCCGTTCGCCCTCGGCTTGCGCGCGCTGCTCGGCATAGGCGACCATGTCGTCGACGACGTTCTCGGTCAGCTCGAACCCCGACTGCGCCGACCAGCGGCTGCCGACCGGCATGATGACCAGCGACGTATCCGGCGTGCGCGACGCGTTCGCGATGAAGTAGTCGCGCATTTGCGGAGCCGAGACCAAGAAACGGTTCTCGTCCATTACCTCGCGGTGCAAGTGGCAGATGCCGCTTGCGAACGGGATCGCGTAGCGCGGACGAAGCTGCTGCGCGGCCGCGACGAAGGCTTCCATGTACGTTCGGCCGTCGACCGGAAGCCGGTCGGCCGGGTCTTCGAACGTGTAGCGCGTTGGATACGACCACGCCGGCGAGTGGCTGCGCAGCATGAAATCGGGCTTAGGATACTTGGCGCGGAAGGCGCGCCAGGTCGAGGGCAGCGGTTTGGCGTCGTTGAGATCGACGAGCACGGTACCGCCGGCTTCAACAACCGCGACGCTGTCGTCTTGAAAGCTGACCTGATAACTGGTGAGCGAGAAGTCGTCGCCGAGCGCAATACGCTCGCCGTGTCGGAGCTCGACGATGCGCTCGAATCCGATCTGCTCGAGCTGCTGCCGCAATCCGGAGATCGGGAATTTCGGGACGATTGCCGTCGTCGTTTTGCCGAACTTCCGCAACGTCTTTGGGTCGAAATGGTCGAAGTGCCAGTGCGTGATGTAGACGTAATCCGCGCCGAAAATATCGTCGCCGAAGATCGGCGGAGGCGCGTGCCACCACGCCGACCAGTAGGCAGGCTCGTTCAACCACGGATCGATAACCAGCCGTTTACCGCTTGCTTTAATCTCGAGACACGCGTGGCTGACGATGCGGAACTCCATGGGAACCCCTTCTTCAGGACCCCAGGCGGCCCTTTGCACTCAAACGTTAACACCGGTCGCTTTATGCTGCAGGGGGTCGCTGGACAAGTAAAAACAATTCTCGTCATGTTCCGTTGCAACACGACAATGCTTGTTCTGGCTGGAATCGTTCTCACGGCGGCAGCTTGCAGCAGCGGCTCCGTCTCACCAAGCTCGCCGGACGCCGTCAACTCCGGCTCGGCGGGAGCGACGAGAGCAGTCGGTGACGGCCAGTCTGGAAAAATCCAGCATATCGTCATCGTCATCCAGGAAGCGCGCAGTTTCGACAATCTTTTCTGCGAGTACTCCGGTGCGGCAGGGAAGTGTTTGAATGGCACGATCCCGCTGGAGGCAAACTGCACGCTCTCAGATACGTTCCAAGACTTCGAGCGCGATCGTAAGACCGGTAAATTCGGTAAGGAACGCGCCGACTGCTCGGGATATCGGCGTCCCGAGTATGCCCACGTCCCAAAGGATGAGCTGACGCAGTACTACCAACTCGCGCAGCAATACGTGCTCGGCGATCAGATGTTTTCCTCGACCGGCAACCCGACGTTTGAAGCGCATCAGTACGTTATCGCCGCGGGGTCCGCAAATGCGGAAAACCAGCCGTTCGGAAAGGCGCCTTCGGAGGGCTGCGTTTATCGTCAGTGGGTGCACGTCTTCGGCGGCGGCAAGGAGGCTGCGTGTTTCGCGTACCTAACGCTGGCCGATCGTTTAGACGCGGCAGGGCTGAGCTGGAACTACTATCGCACCGCCGATAACGCACACCCCATTGTCGATACCTGGGACGCCTTCGGATGGTTGAAGGGAGGAACCAGCGGGACCTCGCCGTCGTCGACGTTCATTACGGATGTCTGTTCGGGGAAATTGGCGACCGTAACGTGGGTTACGCCCGCGTTCGCCGATTCGGATCTCTCCGGATCGCTCTCCTCAACCGGTCCGCAATGGGTAGCATCGGTCGTTAACGCGGTCGGCGAGAGTCAGTTCTGGAGCTCGACCGCGGTCGTCGTCGTTTGGAGCGGATTTGGCGGATGGTACGATCACGTGCCGCCGCGGTATATCGACAGCCAAGGATTGGGCTTCCGCGTTCCGGTGCTGGTCGTATCGCCGTTTGCGCGAAGCGGTTATGTTGACCACGTACAGTTCGAGACGGGAAGCATTCTAAAGTTCGCCGAGGATACTTTTGGCCTTTCACCACTCGGGCCCAGCGACATGCGCGCCCGCGATCTTGCAGCTTCGACGCTCGACTTCCATCAGCGACCGAGAACCTTCGTTCCGATCGCAGGGGGGTCGGGTTGTAGCCGATGACATGGATGGCTATTCGGTGTCGACGGGGAGATACGAGGGTGGTCTGTGCAAAAAGTAGCTGCGTGAGTACTTCGCTCTGATCGCTGCAAACGCGTGCGGCGGCTGCGCGAAGTTGAAGCAGTCGATGATGCTGTTGGCGCGCTGATCGGTCGTTCCCAACGTGCCCAATCCCCAGACCTCTTCCATGAACTTGAGAATGCTGCCGAACTCGTATTGTGTGTGCGAAACGTAGCCGGGTTGGCTCGGATTCGTCCGCCGAGCGTACGGCGAGACGATCATCATCGGAACGCGGAACCCTAAACCGCCCCACTTGTCGAAGAACGGCGGCGGCTCGTGATCGTAGAGGCCGCCCCAATCGTCCCAGACGATCACGACCGCGGTGCTCTGCCAGTAAGAACTCGCGCCGACGGCATTGACGATGCTTGCGACCCACGACGGGCCGGTATCGGAGTGGTTGCCTGGATGATCGGAGTCGGGGTTTTCCGGCACGATCCAAGAGACGGACGGCAGCGTTCCGTTCGTAACGTCGCTAAAAAAGACGTTGGTTCGCGCGATGTTCGTCTTCCATTCCGGTCCCTCGCGCACGGCCTGGATCGCATTGAACGCGTTCCATAGAGAGCCGGTTCCGTAGGGCTCGGGCGGCGAATAGTATTTCCACGAAACGTACTTCGCGTCGAGCAAATCGCGCAGCGTCGGGTAGGTGAGGCACGGGAACGGGCCGTGCTGATACTCCTCGCGTACGTGCCCCTTCCTCACGACGAGCAGCGATGTGACGGTGCCGGGAGGCGCGTCGCAGCCCCACGGCCGGAGCGAGGGAAAATCGACGAGGCTCTGGGTGTTCTTCGGCTGGTTGATCAGCGTCGAGCCCGCGATCAGATCCTGATGCGCCGTGAAGCTCCCACTGCCTTGTGTTTGGAAGAGATGATCGGCGAGCACGTACTGCTGTGCGATCGACCAGTCGGGGGCGAGCTGGGTCGGATCGACGTACTGATAGACCTTCGTGCCGACCGCTCCGGGGCATTTCTTGCCCCCGCCCTCCAAGTCGAAGCCGTCCATCTTTCCGCCGTCGTAATCGATCGCGACGGTGCGGTAGGAATGACCGAAGTCGCACGCGCCGACCAGGTCCACTTTCTGCAACGGCACGTATTCGTCACCGGTTCCGGATGGATTCTCCATGTAGCCGCCCGCGGTACCGTCGGCGTTCGGAAACGTCGAGAAGAAATCATCGAAGCTGCGATTCTCCTGGATCACGAGCACGATATGCTGAATTGGAATGCGGCTCGTCGCCCGTTTTGCGCCGGCATCACGCGCGGGTAAGGCCGCCCCCATCGCGTCACCCTGAGCTTGTCTAAGGGCGAAGGGGGAGCACGACGTCATCGCCGCAGCGAGCCCGGCGCAAAGGAACGCGCGCATGATGGACCTCACTGCGTATCGACCGGCCGGTATGAAGGAGGCTCCGCCTCGAAATAGGCGCGCGAATACTTCGCCTGTATTGGCGTAAACGACCGGGGCGGCTGCGTGAAGTCGAAGCAGTCGACGATGCTCGTCGCGCGCTCGTCGGTACTCCCAAGGCTCCCCAGCCCCCAAACGTCCTCGACGAACTTGAGGATGCTGCCGAACTCGTACTGCGTGTGGGAGATGTAACCCGGTTTACTCGGATAGGCTTCGCGCGCGTAGGGCGAGACGACGAGCATCGGCACGCGAAAACCCAAGCCGCCCCATTGATCGAAGAACGGCGGCGGCTCGTGATCGTAGAAGCCGCCCCAATCGTCCCAGACCACGATCACGGCGCTCGTCGACCACTGGGAACTCTCACCGATCGCGTTGACGATGCTCGCAACCCACGACGGCCCGGTGTCGGAGCCGTTGCCGGGATGATCGGAGTTGGGATTGTCCGGAACGATCCACGAAATCGCCGGGAGCTTTCCTTTCGTGGCGTCGTCGAAGAAGCGGCTAGTGTCGACGACGTTGGTGCGCCATTCGCGGCGTTCGCGGACGGCCTTGATCGCGTCGAAAGCGCTCCAATACTCGCCCGTTCCGGATGGTTCGGGCGGCGAATAGTATTTCCACGAAACCTCTCTCGCATCGAGCAGGTCGCGCAGCGTCGGATAGGTCAGGCACGGAAACGGACCTTGATGGCGTCGGTAACGCAGCTTCGATCCCTTCGCCTCCACGTACGACGTCCTGGTGCTTCGTTGCGCATCGCATCCCCACGGCACGTGCGAGGGAAAGTCGATCAAGCTCTTCGTTCGCGCCGGATTGATAATCGTGCCGCCGGCGATGAGATCCTGGTGCGCGGTGAAACTCCCGCTGCCCTGCGTCTGGAACATGTGATCGGCGAGCACGTACGTTTTCGCGATCTCCCAGTAGGGTTCGATTTGCGTCGGCTCGACGTACTGGTAGATGTGCGTGCCGCTCGGGCCCGGGCAGGGCTTGCCGCCTCCCTCGAGATTGAAGCCATCCATCTTCCCGCCGTCGTATTCTTTCAGGAATCCGGAGTAAGAATGGCCGAAGTCGCACTTCTCGTTGAGCGGTGCCGGGTGCAGCGCGACGTACGTGTATCCGCTCGGGGTCTTCATCCGTCCTTGCGTCGCTCCGTCGGCGCCGGGAAACGTCGAAAAGAAGTTATCGAAGGTGCGATTCTCTTGGATGACGATGACCACGTGCTGCAAAACGTTCGACCCGCTTCCGTAAGAATAGTGTGTGTCGCCCTGACTTTGTCGAAGGGCGAAGGGCGAGGACGAGCACGAGGCAATCGCGAGCGCCGCGATGCCGCTCGCGGCGCCGCGTGCGATCGCGAGCGCACGGCTCACGGGCGCTGCCGCAGTGCGATGGCGCCGGTCGTCGCTTCGAGCCGGATGCGGGCGCTTCCGGTGCCGATCGTGCCGTTGCCGCGCGCGCCGACGATATGTTCGCGCGTTTGGGTGACGCCCGGAACGTTGCTGGAAAAATCGCCGACGGTGCTGTAGGCCTGCACCGTCGCATTGCTGCCCTGCCTGATGTTGAGCGTGACGGCGCCGGTCGTCGCACGCAGATCGATCGATCGGTTCCCGTCGACGCGCCCCGCGTCGGCGGTGATCTCGCCGGCTTCGGTCCGTACGGTAAGGTCGCCATGCACGCCGGCGAGGTCGACCGCGCCCGCGTCGTTGGTGATTCGCAGCGAGGCGCCTAGCGGGACGGAGATACGATAGCGAACACCGCCGCCATGCACGTCGTTTCCATAATGCGTCACGATCGAGACGCCGTCCGCCTCGCGAGTGACGTCGATGGCGACGCTGCGCAGCTCCACGGCGTCATACCCGCACTTCGTCGCTTCGACGTCGACCGTCGGCTTCGGCCAGCCGTCAACCCGCACGGCTCCCGCGACGTTCTCGATCTCCACGGCGGGAGCGGCGCCTGCGGCGACCGTACGATGGACCTGCTCCCGAACGCGCCCGGCGAAGGTCCCGCTGCATGCCGCGAGTGTTAAGAGGATCGCGAAGGCTGCGGCGATTCTTCGAGCGAAGGCTGAGTGAGCCATGGTCGCGGGTGACTCCGCGTCTACGCAGGACATTCCCTCCCTCAACGCTCGCGCACGAAAGGGACCGAAGCAAGCACGATGGCAGTACCGACGCCACGAGTCCTTTTCATCGCCTCGTTCCCACCTCGGGAACGCGGGGTCGCGTCGTTCACGCAAGACCTGGTCATGAACTATGCCGCCCTGAGCGGCTCGCGCGTCGACCTCATCGCGGTAGCGAACGCCGGGTTGCGGGAGACGCTCGCGTACCGCGTGGTCGGCTATGTCGACGGCGGGCATCCGCAGTCGTATTACGATGCGGCGGCACGCGCGAATCGCGATCCCTACGACGTCGTCAACATTCAGCACGAGTACCGGTCGTTCGGCGGCGATTCCGGCGAGTGGTGCATCGGCTTCATGCGGGCGCTGCGCAAACCGGTCGTGCTCTCCTTGCACACCGTCGTATCGAATCCGGACGCGAAGCACGCAACGCTCGTGCGCGCGCTCTGTAATGCCGCCGCAAAGGTCGTCGTCCTCGGTCGCGGCGCGCGCCGGCTCCTGCTCTCCGAGTACGGCATCGATCCGGTCAAGATCAAGGTCATCCTCTGCGACCTTCCCGATGCGCCGGGGGGTCTTCGCATCGCGCGAACGCACGCCGTGCTCTTCAAGGCCGTTCGCAGCTGGAACGTCGTGCGGTCGCTGCCCCTGATGACGCCCGTCAGCCTTCCGACCTGCGCAGTCTAACGAAGAGAGCGTCATGAGCGTGCCGATTCAAACTACCTTTCGCGGCGTCGACTCGTCGGAGACGTTGAAACAGCTCATCGCTAAAGAGGCTGCCAAGCTCGAAGGCATCTTCGCCCGGATCGTCCACTGTCACGTAATCGTCGATCACGAAGCGCAGCATTCCCGCACCGCCGCGCCGTTTCGCGTGCGCATCGACCTCGCCATCCCCGGCGCCGAGATCGCAATCGACACGGCTCGTCATAAGACCGACGAGGCGTTCGCGCTGCACAAAGACGTTACGCTGACGATACGCGACGCCTTTCACCGCGCGCGGCGGCGGCTGCAGGACCGGATGCGCCAGCGCCGCTAAGGGGCGACGCTGATCGTGGCGCTTTGCACGGCTGTCGGCGTCGCGATTCTTGCGATCGGGCGTCCTCCGAGCGGATATTGCCAGATCCCGATGGCCGGCACGCGCTTTCCCGTCGGAGCGAGCGCGACGTCTCCCTGAATCCAGGAGAGCGCATCGACGTTCCAGCGCCGCAGATGCGTCGCACCGACGACTCGTGCAAGCGTACCGGAAAAATGCAGGCGATATATCGCTCGCTTCGCGCTATCCTCGATCGTCATGTGGGTGCCGTCCCATTGAACCTGGGCGGCATGATAGATATCGATGCTCTTGCGCAGCGTGAAGTTGACAAACGAGCTGCCACCCCTCGGGAGCTCGGCGAAACGAATCTGCGAACCGGCTCCGGTGCCGTCCACGAAGAGATTGCCGTTGTCATCGTAGCCACAGAATTCGTAATTGATGATGGCGGGATCGTAGTACTCGTGCGGTGCTCCGCGGGCGTTTTGATAGACGTCTAGGTAGCTCGAGGCGCTAACCCAGTTTACGCTTGCGACCGCAAGATCGCCGGTTTTGGGATCGACTGCGCAGCCATATGGCCAGACGCCGTCTTCGTCGAGCGTTTGAATCGGGATCGTCGCGCCGTGGGCGTACTCATTGATTACGCCTAATCCCGTTCCGGTACTCTGTAGGCCCACGATGAAGACGTTGCCTTTGCGATCCGAGCAGAGGCCTTCCTGAACTAGAGTATCGCTTACGATCGTTCCAACCAGCTTGCCGTTGGGATACGAAAAGACGTAGTCGTCGGTCGTCGTCGCCGAATCGGCATAGACAAGACTCCCGCTCTTCGTCTCGGGCAGCATCCACGATCCGCCGTGCATCGCAATCGCCGGCGGCGACGCTCCACCGCAGCCCGAGAGCAGTATTGCCAGTAGCGTCAGGCGCATCTTCACGGCATTGAGCCATTCTCCGGCAGGAGGGTGAACTCCGGGAAGCCTATCCGCTGAAGGAATGACCGCATTCGCGGGAGCCGGCGTCGAGCGGTTCGCGCTGCTGATCGGACTCTCGCTCTTCTTCGGCTTCGCGTTCGAAGAGTTTTATTCCGACGAGCTGCCGCGGCGGCCGGGAGGCGTTCGCACCTTTCCGCTCTTGGCGCTCGCCGGCGGCGCACTCTATTTGATCGAGCCGCAATACGGCGCCGCCTTCGTTGCGGGACTCGTCGTCGTCGGATCGTGGATCTACGCCTACGTCCGGCGCGAGGGCAAGAACGAAGCTAATGCGGTCGAGGGCGCGTTCGTCGTCCCGGCCTGCAATCTGCTCGCCTTTGCGTTAGGCCCGCTCGCGCTAACCCAACCGCTCTGGCTCTGCGTCGGCGTCGCCGTCGCGGCGGTCCTCTTGCTCGGAGGGCGCCGGACGCTGCACGATTGGGCGGCGCGCGTCTCGACGCGAGAGATCGTTACCGCGGGACAGTTCTTGATCTTAGTCGGCGTGGTCTTACCACTACTCGCGGGACGGCCGCCGATTCCGTACACGACGATCACGCCCTTTGGCGTTTGGCTCGCGGTCGTCGCCGTTTCGACGATCTCGTATGCGAGTTACTTGCTGGAGCGCTTCGTCTTTCCGAGTGGCGGAACGCTGTTGACGTCGGTCTTGGGCGGACTCTACTCGTCGACCGCGGCGACGGCGGTGCTCGCGCGCCGCTCGCGCGACGAAGGCATGACCCCCGAACTGCAAGCCGGCATCGTCGCGGCCACGGCAATGATGTACGTCCGCGTGCTGGTGGTCTGCTCGATCTTCAACCTCGCGCTCGGGCGCATACTCGCGATTCCACTACTCGCGCTCGCCGCGATCGGCGGCGCGTTCGCCGCCTGGCGTTTTCGTTCGGCGAAACAATCGGCGCGAACCCGCGATTTCCCCAACCCGTTGCAGATCTGGACCGCACTCGTCTTCGCGGTGCTCTTCGTCGCCGTCTCGATGCTGGCCACGTGGGCGCAGAATCATCTCGGACGTTCGGGCATCTTCGCGCTCGCGGGCGTCGTCGGCGTCACCGACATCGACCCGTTCGTCTTGAGCCTCGCGCAGGGCGGCGTCGCAGGAATCGGTTTGACCACGGCAGCCGCCGCGATCGTGATCGCGACGTCGTCGAACAACCTGCTCAAAGCCGTCTATACGGTCGTCTTTTCGCGTGGCCGTTCCGGAGCGGTGCCGGTCGTCGCGCTCGGCGCGCTTGCCGTTCTGGGCGTCGCCGGCGCGTTATTTTTGCTGCGCTAAACCGGGGGACGTTTACCAGCAGGCCCTCCGTGGGAACATAGGAAGCGATTTGCTCGCTTTTTTACTTCTACCTATTCGGAGGATCTATGCGGAAATTTCAAACGGTCGCAACGGCCTTAGGGCTCGGCGTCACCCTCGTGGCACCCGCGTTCGCGGCGACCAATACGATGAACCACGTCGACAACGCGATGTCGGCACACTCGATGACGATCAATCTCGGCGCCCAGAACGGTTCCAAGCAGGACGGCCAGGCCTTTTTAAACGACACGTCGAGCGGTCTACGGGTTAAACTTCAAGTGAAGAACGAACCGTCGGGCGCGTCGGAACCGGCGCACATCCATCAAGGCACGTGCGCGAAGCTCAATCCCGCGCCGTGGAAGGGCCTCTCCAACGTCGTCGGCGGCGTTTCGGTTACCACCATCCCGAATCTAACGTTGGCCGAACTCAAGAAGGCCCACTACGCAATCAACATTCACGAGAGTGCCGCACACCTGACGCATTACGTTTCGTGCGGTGACCTCTAAAACCGGACCGAAGGGGAGCACGAAGCGGCCGGGGAGCACAACTCCCCGGCCGCAGCGCTCCCCGGGCCCGAGCGTCGGGCCGGTCCGCAATTTCCTCAAGGTACTAGGGCCGGGTTTGATCACCGGCGCCGCAGACGACGATCCATCTGGCATTTCAACCTATTCGGTCGCCGGTGCGACGGCCGGATTTTCGATGTTGTGGCTCACCCTCATCTCCACGCCGATGATGGCGGTGATTCAGGGAATGTGCGCGCGCATTGCGATGGTCACCGGCGAGGGGCTCGCCGCCCTGATGCGCAAGCGGCTGCCGGCAGCCGTATCGTTTCCGCTCGCCGCGCTCGTCATCATCGCCAATACGTTCAACGTCGGCGCCGATCTCGGCGGCATGGCCGACGCCGCGCACTTAGTGCTTCCCATACCGGTCGACGCATGGGTCTTCTTCTTCGGCATCGGTTTGATCGCCGCCCAAACATGGCTTTCGTACGCGATGATCGCGCGGGTCTTCAAATGGCTTACGCTGACGCTCTTTGCCTACGTCGTGACCGCCTTCGTCGTTCATCCGCCTTGGCTCTCGGTATTATTTCATTTTGTCGTTCCGCACGTCGAAATGAACGCCGGCTCGCTCTCGACGATCGTCGGCGTCTTAGGGACGACCATCACGCCCTACCTATTTTTCTGGCAAGCCTCGCTGATGGTCGAGGAAGATAAAGAGGCCGGAAACACGACGCTCGCGGCCCGTCGCGGCACCGACAAAAAGGCCGTGGCGAACATGCACACCGACGTCAACGCCGGTATGATCTTCTCCAACTTGGTTGCATTCTTCATCATCGTGACGACCGGCGCCACGCTCTACGCCCACGGCAAGCACGATATCGCGACGGCGCAACAGGCGGCCGAAGCGTTGAAGCCGCTCGCCGGCAACTTCGCCGCGTTGCTCTTTACGCTGGGAATGGTTGGCACGGGCGTGCTGGCGGTCCCCGTTCTCGCCGGATCCTCGGCGTACGTCGCCGCGCAGACGTTTGGTTTCCGGGAGGGCCTCAACGAGTCGCCGAAGCGGGCGCCGAAGTTCTACGGAATTCTGACCGCCGGCATTATCATCGGCATCGCGATGAACCTGTTGAAGATCGATGCGATCAAGGCGCTCTTCTGGTCTGCGGTTCTCAACGGCGTAGCGGCGGTACCGCTCATTGCGGTCATCGTCTGGTTTGCCTCGAGCAAATCGATCATGGGCGAATGGAAGAGCTCGCTCGTGGCGCGAGCCTGGGGATGGGCAACCTTCGCGCTCATGGGGGCGGCGACAATCGGCATGTTCTATTTCATGGCAAGGGGATCGTAGCGCCGCTTACATTGGAACCTCGATGCCGAGCCGCGCGTGCGCATCCGCGGGAATCCCCAGCGTCGAAGTAACGCTCCGAGCATTGCGACGCAAGACCACGTAGAGGCCCCGCCAGAATGCCCGGAACATTCCAGGCTCGACCGCGACGATGTGAGGATCCGCGCTATAATACGTCGTGTCTTCACCCCCGATATGAAGTCCGGCGACGACGCAAGCGTGGGTGATGCGCGCAATATCGAGCCTCTCCATGAATCCGAAGGATGCCGTGACGCGGACGAGGCCCTCGGAGAGCTTCTCGACCGTGACGCGGCGGTCACCGTGCACGTAGGGCTCGGTCGATGGAATGATCGTCAAGAGCACGATCTTTTCGTCGATGCTGTGCGTACGCGCCCAGTGGTGCCGAAGGACGAACGGGATTCCCTCGGGGTCACCGGTTAAGAAGACGGCGGTTCCCTGATAGGCAACGCCCAATCGTCCCCGCACGTCGGCAAGAAACTCGGGGACCGATTGTGATTGTTCGAGCTGGACGAGCGCGACCCGCCGCCGCCCTGCCCGCCAAGCACCGGCAATAACAAAAACCAGGGCGCTCACGACGAGCGGAATCCAACCGCCCTCCAGCACCTTGGGCAGGCTTCCGATGACAAAGAGCACTTCGATGGCGAGAAACGGCGCCGTCGCAAGAGTAGCTGCGGTGAGGCTCCATCGGAATCTCACGCGAACGACCTCGAAGTACGCAATCGACGTCACGACCATCGTCGCCGCGACGGCGAGACCGTACGCGTTGGCTAGCCGAGCCGAGCTCTGGAACGCAAGCACCAACGCGATACACGCCAGCGCGAGTAACCGGCTCATAAACGGAACGTAAACCTGCCCACGGTGTGCTAGCGACGTGTAGATCACCCGCATGCGCGGGATGAATCCTAAGCTGATGCCCTGCTTCGTGAGCGTGAAAACCCCGGAGATAAGCGCCTGCGACGCGATGATCGTCGCGGCGGTCGCGACGGCGACGACCGGATAGAGCGCCCAGCGCGGCGCCAAGAGATAGAATGGGTTTGCAAGAGCTTTCGGATCGGCGAGAACCAGCGCTCCTTGCCCGATATAGTTCAACACGAGCGCCGGAAAGACCACGGCCGACCAAGCAAAGGCGATCGGAACGCGTCCGAAATGCGACATATCCGCGTAAAGTGCCTCGACCCCCGACACGCAGAGCACGACCGCGCCGAATACGGCGATTGCCGCGAGACCGTGCGCCGCGAAGAACCGAACGATGTAGATTGGATTGAAAGCCCAGAGGGCCGCGGGATACTTAGCGATCCCGAGCAGACCGAGGAGCCCGATCGCGGCAAACCAGGCCAGCATGATCGGGCCAAAAATAGAACCGATTCGTGCGGTGCCGCGGCTCTGCACCGCAAACAGGGCGACGAGGATGCCGACAGCGATCGGCACGATAAAGGGTTGGGCATCCGGGGTCGCCACGCCGAGCCCCTCGACCGACGACAGCACCGAGACCGCCGGAGTAATTATCCCGTCGCCAAAGAGCATTCCAGCCCCGAGAATGATCAAAAAGGTCAGCCAGGTGGCTTTTGGTGGAACGCCCCGCCGCACCGGTGGAAGCACGAATGCCAGCAATGCTAGGATGCCGCCTTCTCCGCCGTGCGCCAGACGCATGACCATCCCGATGTAGCGAACGAAAACGATCAGGATCAACGACCAGAGTATCAAGCTCAACAAGCCCAACACGTTGTCGTGTGTTGGAGAGACGTGCAGCAAGCCAACGAAGCATTGCCGAAACGCATAGAGCGGGCTCGTGCCGATGTCGCCAAAGACGATGCCGAGCGCTCCGAGGGCTAGCACGGCCCGGAGCGGCGGATGCCCCTTACTTCGCCTCGGCATACCGAAGGCTATACCCGCGAACTAGGATGACGCTGATTCGAGTTGTCCGAAGCGGCGTATTACGAGAATCGTCGTATCGTCACGTAAGTTGTCGTCGGAGTAGGCTTTCACGTCGTCGAAGAGCCGGTCGGCGAGCTCCTGCGCTCCCAGATACCGGTGTTCCAAAAAGGCCTCGCGGAGTCGCGCGATCGTAAAAAGCTCGCCGCGGGTGTTCGATGCCTCGGTCAAGCCGTCGGTGTATATGATCACGCGATCCCCAACCTCCAACGTCGTTTCCTGGATCGGATAGCTGACTCGACGGTCGACGCCCAGGACGATCCCGTGTACGCTCATCACCTCGATGTCGGCGGCGCCTTCGCGCAGAATTAGCGGAGGTTCGTGGCCGGCATTGACGATTTTGAGATCTCCCGAGTCGGGGTGCAGCACGCCTAGGAGCAAGGTGATGAAGTAGTCGGTTTCCTCGAGATCCTGGGCGACTACGTCGTTTGCGTGGCGCACGATTTCGGTGAGCTGCTCGTCGCCGAGGGCTTGGACCAAGCCTCGAAGCAGGTAACGCAGCATAAGTGCGTTGATTGCGGCGCCCAACGATTTGCCCGAAGCGTCGCCGAGCCCAAAGAGAAGATGATCCCCGCGCGAGAAGAGGTCGATGTAGTCGCCGCCGACCAATCGCGCCGGCTCCGCCCGCACGCCCACATCGAGTCCGCGGACCACCGGGACGCTGATATTAAGTAACGCGCTCTGAATTCGCTCGGCGGCGATGTCGTACTGACGTACCGCATCATCGCCCGACGTCAGCGCCCCGATGGCCTTGGATACGGATTGCCACATTGTCGGGTAGGTCTTCCCACAAACAACCGTCGCGTAACGACCTGACCGTAGACCTGCGGGCCGCGAAAAGCGTTTGGTCGGATGCTTCTTGGGGAATCATAGTGTCACGCATTACTGCGAGGAGGTAGGCACAGAGTGGGCATTTTAGCCTGGATAATTTTTGGTTTGATCGTGGGCGCCGTTGCGAAGTTCCTAGTACCGGGAGAGGGGCCGGGCGGGCTGCTCGGCGATATCCTCATCGGCATCGTCGGCGCCGTTATTGGCGGCTTTGTCTACGGTTTCTTCGGCCATGCCGGCGTCACGGGATTCAATATTGGGAGCATGGTCTGCGCCCTTATCGGCGCGGTCGTCTTACTGGCGATCATTCGAGCCGTGAGCCGGCGTTCAACTGCGTAACAAGGGAGGTAGAGAGATGGCTGTCCGTAAGGCAACGAAGAAATCGACGACGCGAAAGAAACAAACGGCCAAGGGTTTAAGGGCCGTCGCGAAGCGCAAAACGGTCGCCGCAAAGCGCAAAACGATCCCCGCAAAGCGCAAAACGGTCGCTGTCAAGGCCTTGAAGAAGGCTTCGACCACGGTCAAGAAGGGCGCAAAGGCCGCAGCGAAGGGCGTAAAAAACGTTGCCGCCGATCCGGCGCGCACGGTCAGACGAGCGGCGCGCGGCGTGCATACGTCAGCGGTCCGGGCGCACGACGTCGGTGAAAAAGTCGCGACGGTGGGCGAGCTCATCCAGGTGACCGCCGATTTCGTCGATTCCGTTGCAAAGCGGGCAGCGACTCCGCGCCGCAAGGGGCGGAAGCGCTAAACGATCGGACCTACGGCGCCAGGAACAAGTGCTCCATTTTGTGGCTGCAGTTGGAAGGGCCGCCCAAGCACGCCACCGAGAACTTCGGCGTGGCGTTCGACTTCATCGGCAAAT
>DAINBY010000003.1:0-233891 GCA_036732685.1 Candidatus Cybelea sp.
CGCGGGGATGTAGCTCAGCTGGTAGAGCACCTGCTTTGCAAGCAGGGGGTCAGGGGTTCGAGCCCCCTCATCTCCACCATCGACAAAGCCCTTATAACATTGAACTTTTGTTTTCGTTGACCAGGGAGATCGGTGGCAATGGTGGCCTCTTTGACCACCATTTGACCACCAAACTCAAGGGACGGCGCGAACAACCGATCCAACTTGTCGGCGGCTATCCTCTGAGAGCCAGCCATTACATGACCGTAAGTATCCAGCGTCATTCTCGTAGTTGAATGCCCCATACGCTCGGCTACGACGTTTGGACTAACTCCATCTAGAAGGAGTAGCGTGTTGGCCGTATGCCTCAGGTCATGAAATCGTATCCTTGGCACGCCTGCCGTCTTCAAGAGCGGATGAAAGGCTCGCCGAATAAAGTTACTCTTACGGATCGGCCTTCCGTCCGCAGACTGGAATACAAATCCGGTTTGCTTCGGTCCTAGCGCCTTTAGCGCCGAAACCACTATGTTGGGTAAATCGACTCGTCTGACACTGGAGCGCGTCTTTGGCTCCGTTAAGACCGGTCCAACTGGCCCTTCACACAACGCATAGACGACGCTCAAAAAACCTCCTTCTAGGTTAACATGCTCCCATTGCAGACCAAAAAGTTCGCCCTGACGCATGCCTGTTGTGATCGCCAAGAGAAAGAGCGCGTAGTAATCTGTTTCGCGCACCGCATTTAGGAAACTTTGCGCCTGCTCCTTCGTCCATATAGTATTCGGCTTTCGTGGCACTTTAGGCTTAGGACAGGCGTCACTCGGATTGCTCGTTATCAATCCTAAACGGACCGCTACCGCTAGTGCAGCGTGAAGCACCACGTAAGCTAATTGGACGGTCCGTTGACCCGTTCCAGCTCGTCGGAGGGCATTCAGCAAGCCAGTGATCTGCTCAGTCCTTAGACTGGTTAAGCGCAGGCCGCCGATGTAAGGGTTGATATGCTTCCTAATTATCCCTTCACGCTGCTTATAGGTAGCGAACTTGCACCTTTGCTGCACTTCAGCTAACCAAGTTGCCAGGTATTCGCCTAGCGTGAGTCTCCCGGCGCGTTTTGCTCTCGGCAGTCCCTTCGCTGCATTGAGCTTTTCTAGGGCTTCTTGTTTGGTAGTCCCATAGAAAGAGTCCTGAACTCGGCGCCCATCTGAGCCTACGCCTATCTCCAGTCTTGCCTCGTACCGTCCATCGGCTCGCTTTCTAACGGTACCCTCGTGACGCCCTCTACGCTTACGAGACATACGATCTACCTACGTAGCTGCGCACGACCAAAGCATCTATATCGGCCGTGCGTATCCTACGGGTGCGGCCGATCTTCACGTAGCCCAGTTCTCCTTGATCCATTAACCTGTAAAGCAACGTTCGCCCTATATTCAGCACGGTGGCAGCCTGCGAAACAGTCAACAAGGACTTAAACTCCGACTGCATTTTTGAATCCTGCTTCGGCTTTACTCTTGTCCACTACTATGCGTTCAGCCTCTCGGAGCGCCCAGGCCTTAGACGCTTGCACTTGGCGCACATTCATTCGTACTAAGTCCCAGAACTCAAGCGTTGGCGGTTCCAGAGCAAATGGATCGCTACATCCCACTACGGGCGCCTCTCGAAAGCGTTCTTGTAGCCTCTTCGATCGACAAGCGCACTGCCATACATGAGTCCTCGTTTCTCCCGCGCCGATTAAGCCATACATAGCGCTCAGGCCGCGGCGTTTCTTTCCGCGTGATCTTCCCGGATGCAAAAGAACCACCAAGCCATGCTTGACCGCAGTTCTACTTGCTTTTTGCACGGCTCTTTTTGACAAGCCGGTAAAGTCGGCAACGTTCTCATACGTTGCGGCAAAGCAATGTGGATCCAGCTCTCGGCACGCTACAAGATAGCAGAGCGCCTCATAGACCCTTTTTGCACCGGGAATACGTTTGCTTGCGACCTTCGGATTCCAGATCGCCTCACGTTGAACGCAGCCCCATGCATTTAACTCCTCCAACTCGCGCTTCAAAGGGTTGCGTTGATCCTTGTATTTTGGACTCGGATTGTCTAAGTCCGGGCTGACGCGAACGATGGCCTCGATAATAGCTCTATAGTTTGAGAGAGCGTCTTCACCGGCTTTGTACCGCCTGCGGCAATAATAGGCGAAGCTCATTAGCTGGCAAAATATGCCACGGACGCCCGTCGTGAACTTGTCCCAAGAGT
The DNA here is from genome assembly GCA_036732685.1 of Candidatus Cybelea sp. Taxonomy (GTDB): domain Bacteria; phylum Vulcanimicrobiota; class Vulcanimicrobiia; order Vulcanimicrobiales; family Vulcanimicrobiaceae; genus Cybelea. Next base: position 2,218 of record DAINBY010000003.1, read on the forward strand.
AGCCTTTATTCGTGGCCTCACGGATGCGTACCGGGTGCGGCAACTCTGCCGGGCCTCGTAGCTTTCGAACCGTACAAACCACTCTATTTCTTGAGCAAGACTCGATCGCACTAAAATCTATTGGGGAGCCGTCGAGCATTGCAAAACTCTCAAGATCTCCGCCTCTGGCAATGTTACGGCCACCAATGCGAACGACGCCTGCCGAGTCAGTCTCATGTCTCGGAATGCGAGGATATAACTCTAGATCGCCGTTCCTAGGGCTGTCTGGTATCAGGCGAGGTGAAATACCGTGTGCAGTTTTCAAAATCCAAAGGAGAAAATCGGCTACGCGATCTCTGGCGATGCCGTCGATAAGCGGAAGAATGATTTTGCCTTTGGTCGGAGCCGACCCGCCAGTAATAAAACAGCGGCGCTCCAGCTTTAGGGCCGCGAAGGCCTCCTCAAATATCGGCAGCCGCTCTGCAAAGAGCTGGTCAATGTCGATGGCCGCAAATCGCGCGGTGATTCTCTGTGTGTTTAGGCTGGACGTATCGACGCAAAAGCCAAGAGCTATTTGCCCCTCGAAGTGGCGAGCTAAATCGACGTCAGTTATAACGCCGGGATAACCTGGGTAACCTCCGTTCTCACTTTGTCTCTTGCCATCAAATATATTTAGTAGTATTCTGAACTTGTCATATTCTTCTCTATTCAAATGTCCTTACTAGATTAGGTAGGGCTACGGGGTAGCCGTTAAACATCCCGTATAGGTTCTATGATTAACGACTACCCTTGCTTCATCTTGAGCTTCTTTTCCTAATCTTTTCCTTTCTGAGCCCTCTTGGGCTCTCTTATTTGTTTTGGTATATTGAAGCATTTTATCGCCTCCTTAGAGTGCGCTCTGCGACTGTCCAGCAGTCTTTTCGTTTACTGCATGGTCTGCAGAGCACTTCGGCATTTCTGAGGACTGTTGCCAAGTACTGGCCGCATTTGCGACACCAGACGGGGTAACAATCATCTTCTCGGTTTTTTGGCCTAGCTATTACATGTGCACCTCCCCTGCGTCTTGATGTGTAAACATGTTTAGTTGCGTGAGCTCTCGTCGCTCAATATCCGCCAACTGCTCGGCTATCCTAAACTCTCGCTTGAGTCGATAAACATCAGCGGCGAGAAATAGCATGGATTTACCCGCATAAATAGGGGTGATCCTTCGCTCACGGATGAGAGCGCTGAGTCCTTCTTGAGTGATACCCAGATACTGGGTAACCTCACGTCTTGTATACGTTGATCTATTTATTACTGACATTCGTTTTTTTACTGACATTGCGTTTCTCTCCTTACATATTTCTATTTTCTCCCTAGTCGGTAGCGTGAGGTCCGAAATCCAATAGGGGCTATCTATTCTGTGTGTCGGTGCTTGATCGGTGGCGGCTAGTGCAAAACTAGCGAATTTGAGGTCCTTGTAAGATAAGGACTTTTCGAGAGTTTCTTTCCGATTATCGGCCTAGGACGCGTCTGAAACTAGAGGCCTGTCATCTGGGTGGTGCAACTGCTTAAACTGTGCTTCCAGCGCCTATACCTGGTCAATATCTCCGCTAGTTGAGCATCGAACTCTGCCTCACCAGTCGCTGTAACTCATGCCAGAACGCCGTCACCGGATCGATTCGACCTAAGTCCGCTTTGGCACTCAGGAGATGGCTCTTTTCCATGATTCATTATTTTATATCCCTCCCTTCGAAAGAGCGGCCGCAAATAGCGGTAGACGCCCTAAATGCTTAAGAATGCTAACTGCTAAAGGTCCCTGGTAAATAGAAAACAGTAAATAGGAGACACCGGCGATCATTTAGCCGCTAGGCATTTAAGACCCATAGCATTCTTGGGCTGCGCAATCGTTTCGGGCGGCGCAGCGAGACGCCCCATACACCGCATAACACACTGAACGTTTCAAAGGTTGCAGCAGATGGAAAGAGTTTTTAGCTTTAGGTTTTTTTGTTTTGTTTAAAATATGCTGTGTGCGACACGGCGCGCTAAGTACCAAAGCCTTCTAGTCGTTAAAGTGGGACCCGAAGAGTCGTTAATAGCTCTAACCCGGCTTTTCTCTTCGCAGAATGCGGTCCTAAAGTGCCCGTTGCAATCCCAAGGTATCGAGAAATGGCGAACATTGAGATAACCGACAAGGAATACAGAAAAACGCAGCGGAGGGATCGATCTATGCTTACTTTATTTGGGAAAACGGAATCGTAGTGTTTTCTGGCGCGCCTGGGTGTGCCAAGTGTCGGGCTGTTCTGTCGATAATAGGGGTCCCAAGATTTCGTAAAATCCCCCCCCCCGCTATTTATAGCAGCCCGCGCATTAGCCCCGAATCCCTACGTATTGTTCAGAACCCGCTGTAAGCTATATCCTATGACGGAAGGCTGATGACGACACTCGATTCGAGGTTCTTATGGGGTGAGCCGAAAAATAGTACCGTATCCATTTGAGCCATCACTATTTGTCGTGCCGTAAAGGACCCCGTCAAGCGACACTAATGGTCCGTTAGGAGAGGCTCCATCGCTCCCACCAAGGAAACGGTGCAGCACGCGCTCTTCGCCGGAGCTCGTGACCTCGAAAAGTATTCCGCAACCGGACCCCGAGCACCCGACTCCTCCACCGGCTATGCCGTAAAGCGCCCCATTAACGTTCAGTAGACCTGAACGCGGGCTAGCTCCGTACTTTCCTCCTCGAAAGTCACACACGATACGCTTTTTCCCTGAAGGAGTCATTGCGAATACGGTACCATATCCATTTGCTCCACCCCCACCTGTAGTTCCGTAAAGGACGCCATTGACATCGATCAATGGGCCATCTGGATTCGCTCCATCCCCACCGCCCTGGAAGCGATAGAGAATCCTTTTGTGATGGTGAGAGTAAGCAAAAACCGTTCCAAACCCAGGTCCGCTGCCGTTGGCATAATATCCACCCTGCAAGGTTGTGCCATACAAGATTCCGTGGATCGCGACTAAACCAAACTCTGGATTTTGGCCATCTTTCCCGCCCCTGAAGGCATATAGGACCCGCTCCAAGCTGGGTGGCTTCGGGTCGATCGAAACGATCGTCCCATAGTTATAGCCCCCGAACTCAGTAGTACCATAAAGCGCGTGATTTACTGATATGACTGCTGCAGTGGGGTATGAACCGTCAGGACCTCCGAAAGAGTACACGACTCGTTCTTGACTCGAAGTCGGTTTAAACGCGAAAACGGTGCCGTCTTCTGCTTTTCCACCAAAAGGCGTTGTTCCATAAAGGATACCGTTTAAGACCCTTAAGCCTGCGAGTGGATTCGCACCATCCTCGTAGGCATAACCCCCGCCTTTAAACGCGTACAGAACGGCCTCTTGACCCGAGCCTGGGTCGAACGCGAATATCGCTCCACATCCCCCAGTCTCGCAATCGCCCTGGACGCCGCCCAGCGTCGTCGTACCATAGAGTTTGCCCTTGAGGATCGTTAAGCCGGCATTTGGAAATGCGCCGTCAGGTTCGCCTTTAAAAGAATACACCACGGAATAGCTTCCGTGTGAACGTGCATTAAGTGCCTGCCACGACTCACCATTAGGTATGCTTCTCCCCGTTGCTGTCGCCGAACAAGCTTGAACGAGCACACAACAAAAGAAAAGCAGCAACGAACGCATTTATTTCTCCCTGCAGCCTTGTCCTTAGGGAATCGGACATCGGGCTTTGGACGAAAACAGTATACGCCATTATATTGGCGTGGCATGAGACGCGACCTTCGCTTAGGCTCGGCAGGTGCCAAGCACGCATCGCGCCACGGTCAAGGCCCTTCGTGCAAATCTGCGCAGACGGCGCAACGAACTAGGCATTACGCAGGAGGTTGCTGCTGAACGGATGCAGATCGCTGCGCGGCATTACCAAAAGATCGAAGCGGGCGAGTTAAATCTTACTCTTCGTACACTTTGCAAACTTGCAGACGCACTTCGAACACAGCCTGCCGACCTGGTAAGCCGCCGCCCTTAGGTTCGGACGCATGGCGCTTGGCAAACCAAGCAGATTCCCGGGTTGTAACAGTATCTTGAACGAGCGATGAAGGTCATGTTACAATTCACATATGAAATGTAAGATGGTCGCCTATCTTCGAGTTAGCACTGATAAGCAAGGCCGGTCAGGGCTCGGCATTGAGGCTCAGGCGGCTGCCGTGGCTCAGCACATACGTCAGGCCGGATGCGAGCTTCTAGCGACCTATACGGAAGTCGAGACTGGCAAGAAGGATTCCCTAGGAAACCGCCCTGAGCTGCGCAAGGCGATTACCCATGCGAAACGGGGCCGGGGCACTCTTGTAGTCGCCAAGCTCGATCGTCTGGCTCGTAGCGTAGCCGTCACGTCCATGCTTCACCAGTCAGGCGTCGATTTCGTGTGCGTTGATAATCCCTCGGCCAATCGGCTTACAGTCCAGATTCTGGCCGCCGTGGCCGAGGCCGAAGCCCGAGCCATCAGCGACCGGACAAAGGCCGCTTTAGCCGCCTATAAAGCACGAGGTGGCCGCCTCGGCGCTTCTCTTCCCCAATGTCGGAATTTATCGCAAGAAGCTCGAATAAAAGGGGCAATGGCCGCGGCCGCGATCCACAAAAGGAATGCACTCGATGCTTACGGTGACTTGGTCGATCTACTCATGAACTATCGTAGGAGTGGCAAATCGCTACGCGCGATCGCCGAATGTCTGAACAAGGAGGGCCAAACAACTCGGCGAGACAAGCCGTGGAATGCCATGCAGGTAAAGCGTATTTTAGATCGCGTGCCCTGAAAGAGAATCCGTACGTTTTGAAACTGCGGACGATCCAAAGCAATTTTCCCTAATGCCTGCGTTTCTACCGCTTGACGTAGTTGAAGCGGCCGTTTCAGCGATCGGCAAAGTCTTCTATTATAAGTCCTCCCTCAAAGCGCTCTTGAGGCGAGCTGGCGTTTCAAATGGCTGGTTTGAACGCTATTCAGCTGACACAAAGTACGCGATAGCCCGGCATGTCTTCGGCGATTTGGAATTACGTGGAGAGTCCGGTCGCAAAGTAGCTATTCGGATCATCCAAGAACTCTGTGCAATCCGAAAGCCTGCGGACGACCTTGTCGACAAGGCCGCAGCGCTATCTGCGCTTAGCGAGCTTCGAACACTCTCGCATCAGGCTCGTATCGAAGACGCCCGCGAAGAAGTCAGTCGAGAGAAGCGACAAGCTGAACAAACCAAACGAGTAGAAGCCATAACGCGTCATGAACGCGTACTAGTACAGTGTTACGCAAAATATCAAACGCTCCTAGCTGAAACTGACTTTCAAAAACGCGGCTACGCACTAGAGGAATTGTTTAAAGAGCTTTTTTTGGCCCATGAAATCCACTACACGCCATCCTTTAAGGCAGTCTCGGAGCAAATAGACGGCGCATTCAGGTTCGCGTCATTTGACTATCTCGTGGAGACGAAATGGACGCGAAGCGAGGCTTCGTTAGCGGCGCTCGATACGTTTAAGGCAAAGGTTGATCGGCGGCTTGCGTCGACGCGTGGCCTATTTCTGTCAATCGCATCATTCGATGCCGGCGTCGTAGCAAGCTTTGAGAGTGGCGCTGGGCGCAATGTAATTCTTATGTCTGGCGAGGATCTGGCACTTATTCTTGAAGGACGTGTCTCCCTAACCGATGCCTTAGATCTAAAGACGACGCAAGCTGCTCAGAAGGGTCGATTGTTCGTTCCACTACGGGACCATACTTGAGGCACTTGTGAGCAAATCGTAAGTAAGTTTGCCTGACGGCTCCGCCGGGCGCGAACGGTTTTCTCGCAGATGGCGGGCGTGAACTGAGAATCTGCTGTCCTGGCCAGTTTGCCCCGACCACAGAACATGGCGGTCTTTGCATCCGCTAGAGATTACGCTCTGCGGAAATGCTCTAGAGGATTTTTTAACAAGGTGGAGACGGATCGGCTCATCCGTAGGTGGCCGACTGGACGGGCACTTAGGAATCGGGGTATTCGAGAGCTGCGAGGCGACGGGCGCGATAGAGCGAATCGCTCCATCCTATTATGCGATACCCCTCTAACTCAACCAGCTTATGGCCGCGAGAAGCTTGAATTGATGCGAAAGACTGGAGATCGTAACGAGGCTCCCATCAAACGGATTACTGGAGCCCCACATGTTGATTATGTCGTGCCATTGCGAACCGAGGACGAGAGAATGGAAGCGGCTGACGAGCCTGGCATCCGAATTAATTTCCCTGGAAAGCCCGTTGCTCGCTCGATCGCTCGTAAGGTGCGGCCACGTCTCATGCGTGAGGTTAAGAAGTACAGTGCGGGCAACCCGGCCGAGCAGGCGAAGAACCTAGTCATAGAGGGTGACAACCTCCAGGCGATGTCTACTCTTTACCAAGAGCGTGGCAAGGTCGACCTAATAATCACCGACCCGCCATACAACACTGGCAGGGATTTTCGGTACAACGACCGCTGGGAAGAAGATCCCAACGATCCTGGCATCGGAGAATTCGTTAGAGAGGACGACAGAGCGAAGCATACAAAGTGGATGAGGTTCATGTGGCCTCGGCTTCAGGTTATGAAGTCGATGCTTCGCCCGGGCGGCGTGCTAGCAATATGTATAGACCATCGTGAACTATTCCGGTTAGGCCCGATGCTCGATGATCCCGAGCTTTTCGGTGCCGATAATCGAATTGCGATCATAAACTGGCAGCGTGCCGCAACACGCAGAAATGACAAAAAATCGGGAAGCGGTGGCGTCTCGATCGCCACAGAGTACGTACTTGTCTACGCGAAGGATAAGACACAGGCTAGGACCGGACTCGAAGAGCGAGGCCTTCAAGATGCCTCGTACAAAAATCCCGATAACGACCCTGACGGAGATTGGTACGGCATCTCGCCATTTGCCCCAGGGAAGGCCACGCATCTTGGCATGATATATGCTGTGCAAAGTCCCTTCACGGGTAAACTGCACTATCCACCCGGCAACGAGCATTGGAAGTATGAAAAGCCAACGCTGAAGGGGTGGCTTGAGTCTTGGGGGTCCAAGTACAGCGAGGTGGACCTCGGCGATGACTCCGGCTCTGCGTTGATCCTTAAGGGTGCGAAGAACCCTCGAAAGACTAATCCCGAAAAAGATCCAGTAGTGCAGAAAGCGCGTGCCTCTGCGGAGCGCAAGCTTGGCGGCGTTCTTCCCATTTTGTTTTTCACTAAGTCAGGCTTTGGCCAGCCGCGTAAGAAACTGTACCTGAAAGACGTAAAGCAGGGTCTTGTACCAACGACGTATTGGGCATCGGAAAGTTACGAATATCCCATCGAGCTGGAGTCGGTCAGTTGGGGAAATACGCAATCTGGTACCAGCGAGGCTGGCGCGAGAGAACTGAACGCCATCATTGGCGACTCGCATGGCTTCGAGACCGTAAAGCCGTTGAAACTATTTGAGAAGATCGTTCAGCTGTGGTGCCCGTCCGACGGACTAGTTCTCGATCCTTTTGCTGGCTCGGGCACGACCGGTCATGCGACGTTACGGTTGAATGACCTTGCGTCCGCTACTCGACGCTTCATCCTTATTGAGCAAGGTCGTCCTGAGCGTGGCGATTCATATGCGAGGACGCTTCTGGCAGAGCGCCTTCGTCGCGTTATCAGCGGATACTGGATGACAGCGAGAATGCCTGCGCTTCAAGGTGGGTTCCGATTTGCAAAGCTCGAGCAGAAGGTCGATGGCGACACGCTGTTAAGAATGGAGCGCGAAGAGCTTTGTGATGCGATCCTGGCGACGCACTTTGAGTCGGGCCGTCGAAGGAGCACAGGCCTGGTTGCGATCTCGAACTCCAAGGTACGCTACCTCATCGGCAAAAATGCCGACAATGAAGGCTTCTTTCTGGTTTGGGAAGGTCCACGGCGGGAATCCCACTTCACTGAAGACACCTATGAAGCGTGTGCTCAAGAGGCAAAATCGGAAGGGCTAGGCCGCGTGTACCACGTCTATGCCCGCCTCTACCTTTATCAGACAGAAAACGTCCGATATTATCAAATACCAGATCGGATATTGGCGGACTTTGGCTTGGATTCTCGCAGCGAACCTTTTGCGGAGTAGGAACGATTTCCAACGGAACAATAGTCCCTAAGCCATTTCAAGAACGCGCCGCCAATCAAATAGCGGGTCGCGTCATAGACTATTTCGCAAATCCCATGATGTGGGGGCCAAGGTCGGAACAGCGGGTGGTTCCCTTTTTCCAAGCCCTTTCGTCCATTACCGCATCTGGAAAAACTATTATTCTCGCCGATGCGGTGTCCAGCATCGCGGAAGCGTGGCCCGTTAAACCAGTTGTTCTCTGGCTGTCGAAGGGCAAGGTCGTCGTAGAACAAACGTACGATAATCTCTTGCCTGGTGGAAAATACAATCACTTCCTCAAGGACTTCGAAATAAGAGCCTTGGCCGAACTAGACGCTAACGAGCTGGCGGAGAACCCGAGAGCTTTCGTCTTCTTTGCGACGGTCGGCACCTTTAACCAGAAAGATAAGGAACGCGGATCGTTGCTTATATATCGCTCCGAGGTCGATACCACTGAGGTATCGGTCTGGGACGCCCTCAAGCAGAGGCCTTATCGTGAGGACGTGCAGCGGCCTCTGGTGATCGTGTACGATGAAGCGCATAATCTTAGCGATCAACAAACTGACCTTCTCGTCGACTTGCAACCTCTGGCGTTTCTCGTAGCGTCGGCGACGATGCGATTGCCGTCACGTCTTGCTCAGGAGATTGGCCTTCTGAAACAGGGTGGGCGGAGTGATGCAGATTTAACGACGACTGTTGTTCCTTCTGATGTTGTTAAGTCGGAACTTGTTAAAAGTACCGTACTCATGAAGGGATACCGCACGCGGATGGAAGAGGCCGTTAGCGGCCTGTTAGCCGATTTCCGGTTGATTGAGGCAGACGCGGTCAGGTATGCGTCACATCTAAGACCAAAAGCTATCTATGTGTGTAACACCAACATTGTCGAAGGCGATGACCGAAGACGCGACGATGCGAAGCGGCCGTTTAATCAACGAGAGGCTCCGCCGATACTTATATGGCGATACCTCGTCGAACAGGGCGTCGACCCTTCGGAAATCGCAGTCTACTGTTCCCTTATTTTTCACCAATCGTATCCTCCACCGAGAGACTTCAAGCTTTTCAAGGGCGGCGACAGTGATTACGGCGCTTTCACACGCGGTAACTATCGGCATATAATCTTCAACCTGAGTCTGCAGGAAGGTTGGGATGATCCTGAGTGTTACCTGGCATACATTGACAAGAGTATGCGGTCACCCGTTCAGGTTGAGCAAGTCATTGGCCGCGTACTGCGCCAACCGAGTGCTAAATACTATCCCACGGAACTTTTGAATACCGCGAGCTTTTACGTGAGGGTAGATAAGGACAGCGTATTTGCTGAGGCAATCAAAGCGGTGGACAAGAAACTGCAGGCGGAATTCCCTGGAATCAGAGTTATTCAGTACACTGCAGGGAAGGAGCCTTTCATTGAAGTCGCTCCAAAACTGGAGATAGGCATTCCAGCGGTAGCGCTGGATACAACGGACGCAGCTTCCGAGGTCGCTCAGATAATCGACCAACTAAACGATTATCGAGGTGATACGGTCAATACACGTGGAACAGGCGGCAGGAGTGTCGTTACTCTGCAAGTCGGGATCGGACAGACTGATGAGGCTCGCTGGGAGCGCCTGGAAGAGGCTAACAGGGTTCGCGCGCGATGGATATTTGAACGCGAGATTAGGAAGAGGTATCCGGGTGCGCTCGGCGTCGTGGATACTTCCGACAGGCGATTCGATGCTAGAATTGGCGTAGGTAGCCCAGCGGAGAGTTATTTTACCGAGGTTGCAGAAAAGATCGTTAACAGCTATCTTGATGCCGTGCGGATCGTTCAAAAGTCCTCGGATCCGTACATTGTGGGAGCGGTCCTTGCTAGGCGCAGTGAACTAAACGTTTTTGAGAATTCGATACATGAGGGCTATTCTAACCTCAATGCAGACGAGCTGGAATTTGCTCGGCACGTCGATCTTAGGGGCGTCGTGTGGACGAGGAATCCATCGCAGACCGGTTACCGCATACCGCTCGTTAGTCGTGGATTTACAGCGCAGTTTTTCCCGGATTTCATAATTTGGACGGACGATGCAGTCCATCTAGTCGATCCTAAGGGAGGTCATTTAATTGTAGAAGCCGCAACTCGTAAGTTGCTAAATATAAGGTCTCCCAGAGGCGCAACACGGGAGCTTCGGGTTTGGCTGTTCTCGAAAGGGACGTGGAAAATCGCCGGCGCGCAACCTGAGCTGGTACATAAAGAAGGATACACGATGTGGACTATCGGTAGCGATGGCTCCAAGCGAGGCAAGGCGCTTAGTGATATAGGGTCTGCGGTAGGTTTGATAGTGAGGTAGGGACAGCGGGCGTCCACTCTTCGACGAGGTAAATACCTTGGTGGTGCGGTTGCCAAAATGTTGACCACCATCTGACCACCAAAGGGACGAATATAGGCGGATTTTGACGAACGCTAGCGGACTTTCCGCTTGCGAGAACCCCATATAGCAACGCCATTTCTGTTTATTCTTGCTATGGTATGCGATGACCGTAACCTGTTTTGCAAGCAGGGGGTCAGGGGTTCGAGCCCCCTCATCTCCACCATAAAAATTGAGATCGTAGACCCCTCCCGATGGTTCAGTACATGGGCACGTAAGCTACAAGACCAGGATAATTTTCGGTTTGCCGCCCTTGTCTCGAACGCGGCTTCGAATATAGTGGGGCCGTACACCCCAGCCAGGACGGTGGTGCTCGATATGACGGGCTTCATCAAGGCAAGCTTTACGAGGTTCGGGAAAACACGGAATCCATCGGTTGTATGCGCTTCATCGACCCGATTAGTAACTATCTACGAATTCCTTATGCCTAACTAGTTATGACCTTATGTGATCGGACAGGTTCTGAAATCCATAAGTAAGTTGTCTAGTCAACAGTCCCTTTTTCATACTCGTCGACGATTACGAGGGAAACCCGACAATAAGCCGTTACGATGAAACCTGACGATCAACTCTGGAAGAGACTAGCCCGAAACCTCGCTAGCGTTCGCAGAAAGAAAGCTCTGCTAATGTGGCTGGGCCTTATCCTGTTCTTTACCATTTTCGCTCTGTTATATAGTGCCAGGGTTGTGGCGAATAGAACCCTAGAGATTCCGTGGGGCCTTTACTTGTTGGTTGTCCTATGTCTTGGATTGTTGTTCTCGTTGCGAATCTTTTACGATAGATCGTAAGCGCCGAAGCTATAACGCAAGACGCCCCACAGATGCCGTTTCCTGTGCGCTAGAACGGTTTGAAGGTGCCGCCGAACTATAGCTCCACGGCACGACGCTTCGGGGCGGCGGTTATCACGTCGGCTGCAATCCAACATATGCTGGCTGCGGAACTGCTTACAGCCATCAGTACGACCGGCAAAGAGCAGGTGCTGTATGCGTTCGGAAGCGGAAACGAAACAAGTCCGACGGCAGGTTTGCTCGAAATGAATGGCACGTTGTACGGCACCACGATTAAAGGCGGCTCGAATGGTTGGGGAGTTGTCTTTAGCTTAAGCCTGAGCGGCGGCGAACCGGTTTTGCGCTTCGGCGGCGCCTCCGATGGGGCCAACCCGTCAGGCGAATTGATCGACGTGAACGGCAGGCTGTACGGGACGACCGCGTACGGTGGCTCGACTTCGGCGTGCAAGCAGAACAATGGCTGCGGAACCGTCTTCGCGTTGACTCGTAGGACTGCGGCAAGCAGCCGTCCAAATGCTTAAACAGCGGCCGCATGCCGGTTGAACGTGTTTTTGGGCTCGCGCATGTTCGACGCCGATCTACTCGACCAGCCGCCAAAGTGTAGTGAAGTAATGTCCGACGCAGGCCCAAGAGTCGACGAGGTTTCCGTGAAGCAGACCCGTTTCGCCGCCCCGATCCTCTTGGCGCTCGGATTGGCGGTGCTTCTCGCCGCGTGCTCCGGTGCTGGCTCCTCGGGGGGAGTAGTGCCTTCGAACGTCAGACCCGGGTCCTTATTGCGCCTACCGCATAATCCCGTCGTACAAGAGCAGACATACCGGCCGATTACAGTCACCGGCCATCCCGAATGGACTCTGCGTTTCGGATATGTGTCAAACCCGAGGGGCTACAGTCATCTCAATAGCGACGGCACGTGTTCTTCGCCGCAGCTATCGCTGCCGAACTGGATCGCCTCGTTTAAAGACGGCACATCCACATACTGTTACCAAATGATCGGGGCCACTCCGAAGAAAACCGCGCCGAGTACCACCCTGACGACGCAAGTGTACGCGTATAAGCTGAAATTCTCCAACGGCGAGGCCTTCGATCCGACGGCGATCGACAAGAAATGCGACTCGGTTTCGCCCTACACTCGCCTTGTCGACTCGCCTTTGTACAACGCCGTGCCGATTGTCAACGGTAAAGTTAGCCTGGGCACGATCCAATATGAGGATGCGCAGTCCGTCGGCGAATGGTACAAGTTCGTCAAGGGCGCCAAGAGCTATGCCGTCAACCTTAAAGATACTGGGAAACCGGTCGTCATCAGCCTGTCGGTGCCCTCCAACGAGGGAACGACGAAAAAGGTCACCGGCTTCTGCAGAGGCGACTTCGGCACGGTCGACCTTACCTGGCTCGCGAGTCAAATCAGCACGGCGAAGTGGTCGGTCAAACAATTCTCCGTCGTGCTGCTCTGGGACGTCGTCCAGACAACCAGCGGGTGCTGCGTCGGCGGCTACCACTCGTACTACGAGAATAATGGCGGCCAGAACGGGGTCGCCGGGGTCATGACCATCAGCAATGCGGGCCTTTTCACCGCGGCCGGGCTTCAGGACATCAACATCCCGACGCACGAATTCGGGGAAGCTATCAACGATCCGTTTGGCGACAACGTCGTTCCCGCGTGGGGTCACATCGGCCAGCAGCCGAACTGCCAAGGCAACCTCGAGGTGGGGGACCCACTCACCGGCACGGTCTACGATGGCGGCGCTGGCATTAAGTTCAAGGGCTTCACGTATCATCCGCAAGAACTCGTCTACTTCAACTGGTTCACGCAACAGACGAAATACGCCGATTATGGAGCAGACGGCGTCTACTCGATGAGCGGTTCGTTTACGAGTCCCGCACAGCTCTGTACCTCGGTCTAGAGGCTCGCCCAGCCGGCAAACGCCAGTCGAACTGATCTTGGGCTCGCGCACGTTCGACGTGCGGCTGGTCGGCTACCATCACCACCGGGGCAAAAAAGATACTTCGCGCGGGCTCAAGAGTCGACAGGTTTTCCATGGAGCGCACTCGTTTTGTCATCCCGATCCTCTTGGTACTCGGAGATGCGGTGCTTCTCGCCGCGTGTTCGGCCTCCTCAAGTGGGATAGCGCCGTTAGGCGCAACGCCTGTTTCACAGCTGTGGCTGATGAAAGATGAACGGCACACCGCCGACCAGCAATACGCCTACGTCTCGGACTGGCTCACCGGCAACGTTGACGCCTATACCGTCGATACGAAGAGCGGGGCGTTAAAATCGCTAGGATTGACTGTAACGACGTCGGGCGAAGGAACCCAACCAGTAACAATGGATCCTACCGGCAAGTTCGCGTACGTAGCTAACTATGGCTCGAATAACGTCTACGCCTATACCATCGACGCGGCCAGCGGCGCACTAACGCCGGTCGCGGGGTCGCCGTTTGCGGCCGGGTCAGCACCCGACGGCGCGACGACCGATCCTAAGGGCAAATTCGTGTACGTTGCGAACTATGGTTCGGACAATGTCTCCGCTTTTGCCATAAATGCGAGTAGTGGCGCGCTGACGGCGGTGGCGGGCTCGCCGTTTACCGTAAGCGGCAACGCCCTTTGGGTCGGAATCGATCCCAAAGGCAAGTTCGCCTATGTCCCATATTACAACGCCAGCGGTCCCGGTGAGGTTGCGGCCTTTAGAATAGGTACCAACGGCGCACTGACGCCAGTAGCGGGGTCGCCCTTCGTGGCAGGCACAGCGCCGAATTGGATGACGGTTGATCCCAACGACAAGTTCGTCTACGTAACCAACTATAGTTCCAACGACATTTCCGCCTACGCCATCGACGCAAAGACCGGCGCGCTCAAGCCGGTGAAGAAATCGCCATTCAAGGCGGGCGCAAATCCCTATTCTACGATCGTCGATCCGATCGGCAAGTTTCTGTTTGAGGCCAACCTGGGTTCGTTCAACGTCTCCGCCTACACGATCGATGCCGTCAGCGGCGCCCTCAAACCCGTGAAGGGATCGCCGTTCGCGACGGGCATTAATCCCGAAAGCATCGCCGTGGATTCGACGGGCAGCTTTGTCTACGTGGCCAACTACGGTACCGGCTACTTTAGCCCAGGAAATGTTTTCGCCTACCGTATAGACCAAACCAGCGGCGCGCTGACGCTAGTCAAGGGATCGCCCTTTGCACGGGCCGTTGCCCACAGCGGTGTGGCCACTTGCAAGCGCGTTGGCAGCACGTGCCAGCCGCCGCTCCCTTTGTAGACCGGCCAGATTTAGCGTGATCGCAGGCGATCACCGCTGATCGCTTTGCGGGAGCAGTGACTTCCAGTCAGCGGCAGACTCAGGGTTCAAAGAGTGGAAAGGAGAGTCTCACAGTGGAGGAAGCTAAAAGGTTGGCTGTTGCGCTCAACACGCTCGTGAAAGAGCGGCAGTTTTCAAATTCGAAGGCGCGTGGTGCTGCGCGCCAAGATCCCGCCGTCAATTGGCCTGCAACTAAGCAGCTCAACGAAGACTTCAACCCCGATGTCGATGGATTTGAATCCTTTGCTATGAATGACGGAAGCATCTGTGCTTGGCAGTCGGGGCAATTTCGCTACGCCGCCCAGCCCGGCGTATAGTTAGTTACCGGCGCTGACGACTACGCCGAGCGGTGCGTAGAGACCGCCGATCGTCTTGACCGGCGCACCGCCGGTTGGATAACTCCAGATGCCGGCATCGCCACCCACGGCATCGGCGCCGATCACCTTCGAGCCGTCGATCCAGAACTGAAAGACCTCCGAAGCTCCGCCGAGCGTCGTCGAGCCGGCTGTCGTTGCCTTCTTGCCCTTGACGTTGAACTGATAGATCAGGTTCGTGGACTGATCGCCGACCGCGACGTATTTGCCGTCCCACATCACGCCGCCGGCGTTCCCGATACTGCGATCGACGGAAATGTTCTCCAGCGATGCGCCTCCGTGGGGAAGCTCGGCGAGAACGAACGCACTTCCTTGGCCCAAGCCGTCGAGAAAGAGATTGCCGGTGGCGTCGTAGCCGCAAAGGAGCATGTTGATCATTTTGGCGTTCGTGTAGTGGCCGGTCGGCCGCCCCTTGGCGTGCTTGTAAATGACCACGTCGCCTGGGCCGCTGCCGCTGCTGGAGAAGTTCGAGACGGCGAGATTCCCGGAGACGGGATCGACCGAACAGCCGATCGGGAACCAACCCGCATCCTTGAGCGTGGCGATCGGAGCGCTACCGCCGTGGCCGTACTCGATGATGTTGCTGCCGCCCGTGTTCGTGATGAATACGTTTCCGCTCGCGTCGACGCATTCGCCTGCAGGGTCTTGGAAGCCGGTGAAGCTATCGAGCAACTTCCCCTTCGGATAGGAGAAGACGTAGACTTCGCTCGTTGCGGTATCGGACACGTACAACAGCGCGCCGTGCGCCGCGCGCGCTTGAGATGGCGAAGATCCCGTGGCGACGGTCGGGAGGGCCGGCTGCGATGCCGTGCCGCCGCAGCCGGCAACGAGCGCGGAAAGCGCGTAGAGGGCGCAACTGCGAGTCCAAGAAGGCAATCGGTTCATGCAAGGTACTGCGTGGAGGCCCGTGCGATACCTGCCTCCGCGAAGGGCCGGTAACGGAGCGCCGCGTACTTCTTGCGCGAGGGACGCAAATCAATGATCACCGGTATGCACGTGATACTCTTCAGCCGCCACGCCGAGGAGGTGCGCAAATTTCTCGGCGACGTGCTCGAGTTGCCTTCAATCGATGCCGGCGGGGGGTGGCCGATCTTTGCCGCGCCGCCGGCCGAGATTGCCGTGCATCCGGCCGACGAGCGCGCCGAGCACGAAGTCTACTTCATGTGCGACGACGTGGGAGCGACCGTTACTAAACTCGCCGAACGAGGCATCGAGACCGATGGACCGATTGCCGACCGCGGATGGGGCTTGCTCACCACGCTCATTCTGCCGGGAGGCGAACGCATCGGACTCTACGAGCCCCGTCATCCCTCACCGCTGACGTCAGCATGAGCTCCGTACGGGTTCTGGTCGGCACGCGCAAGGGCGCCTTCGTCCTCGACTCGGACGGAAAGCGCGAAGCGTGGAAAGTTATGGGGCCGTACTTTGCGGGCTGGGAGATCTACCACGTCAAGGGTTCACCCGCGAATCCGAACCGAATCTATGCTTCGCAATCGTCGGGCTGGTTTGGACAGATCGTCCAGCGTTCCGATGACGGCGGCCGGACGTGGACGCCGGTCGGCAACCGTTTCGGCTACGAAGGAACGCCTGGTACGCATTTGTGGTACGACGGTACGCCGCATCCGTGGGAGTTTGCGCGTGTCTGGCACTTCGAGCCGTCGCCGAACGATCCCGATCTGGTGTATGCGGGCGTCGAAGACGCCGCGCTCTTTCGCTCGACCGACGGTGGTCAGAACTGGGAAGAACTCTCGGCGTTGCGGACGCATCCGTCGGCCGGTTCGTGGCAACCCGGTGCGGGCGGTATGTGCCTTCATACCATCATTCTCCATCCGAAGGATCCTAATCGCATAATAACCGCGATCTCGGCGGCCGGGGCCTTTCGCAGCGACGATGCCGGCGCGAGTTGGCGGCCGATCAACCGAGGCCTGAAGTCGAACGGCATTCCGCAGCAGGAGGCCGAGGTCGGTCATTGCGTCCACCGCATCGCGATGCACCCATCGAATCGCGACGTACTCTTCATGCAGAAGCATTGGGACGTCATGCGCAGCGACGACGCCGGCGATTCGTGGAGAGAGGTCAGCGGAAATCTGCCGACCGATTTTGGCTTTCCGATCGACGTCCACGCGCACGAACCCGAGACGATCTACGTGGTGCCCATCAAGAGTGATTCGGAGCATTTCCCCATCGACGGACGACTGCGGGTCTATCGTAGCCGAACCGGCGGCAACGAATGGGAAGCGTTGACGAACGGACTTCCGCAGCAAAACTGCTACGTCAACGTTCTGCGCGACGCGATGGCGGTCGACGCGCTCGACTCGTGCGGCGTCTACTTTGGGACGACCGGCGGCCAGGTCTACGTCTCCCCCGATTCGGGTGAGACGTGGAATGCGATCGTTCACGATCTGCCGGCAGTTCTCTCGGTCGAAGTGCAGACGTTCGCATGATTCGCGTGATTCTGCCGGCGCACTTGCGCACGCTCGCGCGCGTCGACGGTGAAGTGAATCTCGAGGTCGAAGGCGCGCCGACCCAGGGCTCGTTACTCGACGCGCTGGAATCGCGGTATCCAGTGCTCAAAGGCACCGTTCGCGATCACGTTACGAAGAAACGCCGCGCCTACGTGCGGTTCTTCGCCTGCGAGCAAGACTTGTCGCACGAACGCCCCGACGCGCCGCTGCCGCATGCCGTCGCCGACGGCGCCGAGCCGTTCCTGGTTGTCGGCGCGATGGCCGGAGGTTGAACCGCAGGTGAAGCGCCGGTTGTATCTCGCGGTGCCGCTCATTGCGTTCGCGCTTTCGATCTGCGGAGTAACAAAGGCGATGGGCGCGCCCTCGATGCGAGACGTGCTCACGGCGACCTACCGCGTGCGCGAGCTCAAAGCCGTGGAGCTGAGTCCCGCCGGCCGCGCGGTCGCGTGGGAGGAAGACTTTCACGATCCGGTGCGCCTCTTGGAGTCGCCGGTTTACAGCTCGGTCTACATCCGGGGCGTCGGCGGCACGGCGCCCGCGGAGCGCGTAACCGCGGGTGCGCGCGACGGCTACTATGACGGCTACTATAAAGAAGAGAATCCGGTCTGGTCTCCCGACGGACGCCGGATCGCCTTTCTCTCCGACGCGCGGTCGAAGGGGCAGCTACAGCTCTTCATCGCCGATGCCGGCGGAGAAAACGTACGGGAGGTCACGCGATTTACCGGCGACGTCCAGCGGCTGACGTGGGCGCCAAACGGCAACGCGCTCGCGGTACTGTACATTGCGGCCGCACATCGTTTGGCCGGTGCGCTGGCACCCGGCGCGCGCGACGTCGGCGTGATCGGCAGCACGGTCGACGAACAGCGGCTGGCAACGGTCGATCCGGCCGGCGGCGCAGTGCGGTTCGTAACGCCCGCAAACGTCTACGTTTATGAATACGGCTGGTCGCCCGACGGCCGCGAGATTGCCGCGACCTACGCGAAGGGAAACGGCGACAACAACTGGTGGATTGCACGCCTCGCCCGTATCGACGTTGCGAGCGGTGCGATGCACGATCTGCTCGCGCCCGCCTATCAGCTCGACGATCCGCAATGGTCGCCCGACGGAAGCCGCATCGCCGTGATCGGCGGGATCATGAGCGACTTCGGCCCGACCGGCGGCGACGTCTATCTCGTCGACGCGCGCAGCGGCGAGTCGCGCGACGTGACCGACGGCGCTCAGGTCTCGGTGGAGTCGATTCGTTGGAACGACGCGTCGAGTCTCAATCTTGTCGCGCACGTCTCCGGAGCGATGCGCCTCATGCGCCTCGACGTTGCCGGCGGTACCGCCGCCCTCACGTCGTTGACCGATCGCGAGGAGTCGCTGTGGAGCTGGTCGAGCGCCGTAGGCGGCTCCATCGTCGCGTTAGTGCGCGCGACATTCAGCGATCCGCCTGAGGTTTGGGCCGGTCGAGTCGCTTCGTTACGGCGAATCTCGTCGAGCAACGCGGGCGCGACGCGCCTCTACGGCAAAGCGGTCTCGCTGCAGTGGCAAAGCGACGGTCTGACCGTTCAAGGCTGGCTTATCTATCCGTTGAACTTTAACCCGGCCGCGCGGTACCCGATGGTCACGATCATTCACGGTGGACCCTCCTCGGAGACGGTACCATCGTTCGGCAGTCGTAACCTCAGCGGGCTCGCATCGCAAGGCTACTTCGTCTTCATGCCCAATCCGCGCGGGAGCTACGGACGCGGCGAGGCATTTACGCGCGCCAATATTAAGGACTTTGGCTACGGCGATTGGCGGGACGATTTAGCCGGCGTCGACACGGCGCTCAAAGCCGCACCTATCGATCCGAACCGGCTCGGCCTGATGGGCTGGAGCTACGGCGGCTATATGGGAATGTGGGCCGAGACGCAGACGGCACGCTTCAAAGCGATCGTCGCGGGCGCCGGGATCGTCAACTGGCAGTCGTACTACGGACAGAATAAGATCGACCAATGGATGGTCCCGTACTTCGGAGCTTCGGTCTATCAAGATCCGGCGGTGTACGCGCGAAGCTCCCCGATCACGTTCATCACGCAGTCGAAGACCCCGGTGCTCATTCTTCAGGGTGAGCGTGACGAAGAGGTTCCGGCGCCCCAGGCCTTCGAGTTCTGGCACGCGATGGTGACGCTGGGCGTACCGACGAAGCTGATCGTCTATGCCGATGAAGGGCACGGACCGCGGAAGATCGTCAATCAGATCGACATATTGTCCCAGACGCTGGCGTGGTTCGACCGGTTTCTCGGAGTTTAACGACGGTAAAGAAATCTTAACGCTCGGCTCGGGTTTCCGCGGATTTGACAAAAGTTTGATGCGTCTTCGTCCATATGTGCGACGGAAACGTAACGGAATGCTCGAATCGCGGGGGCATGAAAGGTGCGGCTACTCTTCTCGTGATCGTCCTAGCGACGGTCATCATACTCCTGGGAAATCCAAGTCAAACGGTGAGCGCGTTTCTGCAACGCGCGTGCGAGCTGACGCATTGGAGCGATTCTTGCGAGGTCGCTCCCCAGACCGGGAGCGCCAGCACGAGTACGAGCACGAGCACCAGCACTAGTCTGAAATAGCGCGCCGCGGGCGGGCGCCCGGGGATAGAACCAGGGCCGCAGGGTAAGCTGGCCCGCGTCGTCTGCTACAATGGTGCCGTGCTTACGAATGACCCCGCCCGCCGGCGCCTAGCCGTGCACCCGTTTCATATCGCCGTTCTCATATTTTTGTTCGGTGCGAGCGTCGCGAACTTTTTTGAGTATGCCCGCGCGATCGCTACCATCAGTCCCTACAACACCGTGATGTTTACGAGCCATGCCAACGCCGAGGTGCTCGATTCCGCTTTAATGCGAGAGGCGATCATCATCACGATCGCGGGCGTGGCATGGTTCCTCGTTCGACCAAAGACAACGGGCGAGAGTTAATCGCGGAGCCGGCCGCCTAAGGGCGGCAACCCGCGGGATAACGTAGTCGCGCCTTGAAGATGCCATTCGATGCGGTCGATTCTTCGAGGAATCTGCTCGGCCGCGACCGGTGCGTTGCTGGCCGCCTGTGGAGCTTTGCCGGTACCCGGTTCAATAGCAGTGACGCCGAGGCAGACAGCGGCAACTAACCCAGCCCCGCGCTCGTGGATATCCCCTGACTCCGTCAAAGGCGACTTGCTCTATGTTTCCGACGCGTCTTCCGGCGAGGTCTACGTCTTTTCATATCCCGCGGGACGCCATGTCGGGACCTTGACTGGCTTCGCACTGCCGCAGAGCTTGTGTTCCGATCGATCCGGCAACGTCTTCATCACTGACCCAGATGGCCGGGTGGGTATCGCCGAGTACGCGCACGGCGGTACGAAACGGATTAACTCGTTGCGCGACCGATATTACCCGATTGCGTGTTCCGTCGACCCGACTACCGGAAGCCTTGCGGTGGCAAACCAGAGCGGGAGCGTTAGCATCTATACGAATGCGGCCGGACGCCCTGAGATATATTCGACCGTATTCATCCCCGACTTCGCCGCATACGACGATTCTGGCGATCTATTTGTAACGAACACGCGCTCCTTCGCGATCAGGATTGCCGAGCTTGCCAAAGGCAGCAAAGCATTTGCGACAATCGGGTATCGCGGGCAGAATAACGGGGAGGCGGCCGGTCTTCAATGGATCGGCAACCACCTCGCCGTTGGAAGCGGGAACACTGACGCGCACCGTTGCTGTGCAAGGATCTTCGACTTCGTCATCAAGGGTTCCAGCGGAAAGCGAATCGCGACGACGCGTGCGAACGGAGCGATGTACAACTTTTTCGTCGAAGGACAGACCGCAATCTTGACGACGCTGAGCCACCGGGTCGATTTTTACGAATTCCCAAGCGGCGGGTCCGCAACAAAGACGATCCGTGAACCAGGACGCGAATCATTTGGTGTTGTCGTCAGCCTGGGGCAATCGCAGCGGCAGGTAGGAAAGCCCGTCAAATAAAGGGCTTCCGCTGGTGGGCCGTCCTGGGATCGAACCAGGGACCTCATGCTTATCAAGCATGCGCTCTAACCAGCTGAGCTAACGGCCCGAAACGCGGGAAGCTTTATACGAGGCCGTTTTGGCTCGTGCCTGCAAGGGCGCCGGCGCTCAAATCAGCGCAATCCACTTCTTCGTGATCTCGTCCTCGGTTTTGCGCATGTTTGCGACAGGACGAAACGCAAGTTTGCCGCGGCAAGACGGGTCCGCATAAAGGCCGCCAAACTCCGGGCTTTCGGCAACCACCGCGCCCAAGGCTACGGCGAGCTCTTGTTGTCGCTCGACCGACGCCTGCGCCCATAATTCGGGGAGCTCTTCCACGAGTTCAGCAAAGGAGCAGCGGTCTTGCTTCGCGTTAGCGTTTTGAGCGCGAGAGGCTTTCGCCGATGTGAGCGCCGCTTCGGCGCTTTGGCGTTGAGCATCGAGCTCAGCAAGACGGCCACGCAGCTGGCTTGGGTCGATCTGCGCCTCCTCGGCCAGTTTCCAGGCACGCTGCGTCCGTTTCTCGGCGTCAGCGATGCGCCGCAGGGCTTCGCTTTCGACGGTTTCCCAATCCGCGGACTGCTCGTCCTCACATGGAACGACCAGCGTCGGATCGGCACGTAACGAACCGAGTAATCGTACGAACTCGGCTTCAAGATTGTCCGCGCGGTGGGCTGGATGGGCTTTCTGTCCAGGTGCTAGCGTGTGGTGCCGGCAGACGTAGTAGCGTGTGCGATACGGTTCTGCGCCCGAACAGTGGCCCGATAAGAGCTTGCCGCAGGTGCAACGTATGGCTCCTTGGAGTGGCCAGCTCCAGCGTTGGGGAGCGCGAACCCGAAAGTCGCTTTGACGAGCGGCCTGCGTGCGCAGCCATTGCTCTTCGGAAACGACGAGGCGCCGAATCGTCTTGGAAACGAGGATACTGCGTATCGTGGATGCCGTCCACGCACATGGCTTGTCAGTGCCGTCGTGGGTGCGCTTAGGCGGCGCGTTCTCACGGGCCCACCGCGCCAATCGCGTGTAGCCCCAGCGTTGCTCGGCAAGCCGGAAGATCTCGCGCACCACACGTGCCTCGGGCTCGAACACCACGGCTTTACCATTGTCTAACATGACGCCGTAGGGGATAGACCCTACATGCTTTCCTTCGGCGCGGCGCCGCGCATGAACGGCCTTCCACTTATCCGACCGAGCCGCGTTCTCCATTTCCGCGGTGACCAGCTCAAAGATGGGTCGAACCGAGTCCATCGCCGTGTCGAGCTTGACGTCGCCGTCTTGACGGGTGTGCAGCACGACGCCGAGCTTGCGGAGCCGAGCCACTGCCGCGATGCAGTCCAGTGCCTGTCGGCCCACGCGATCGATGCGGATCATCAGCACGCGCTTCGGCCGAGCGGCTTTGGGTGTTCGGTCCAGTTCGTCGATGAGGTTACTGAGGATCTCACGGGTGCCTTTGGCGCCGGAACCGACGCCGGCAAATTCTCGCGCGATCACCCAGCCGTTGCGAACGGCGGTCTCCTTTGCCCATTGACGCTGGTCTTCGAGGGTTGCCTCTTGCGGTGAACTCGACACCGCGGCGAACAGCCAAACGGTGGTCGCTGCCGCATCGCTTCCAACGTCAACGGCCATTAGTTGTACGACATCGGAATGAGCAGCATCGTCGGCATCACGTTGATCTTGATGCCGTTGGGAACGTCGGCGATTCCGACGCCCAGCCAGCTCCAGACGGCGACAACGCGATGCCCCTCAAGATCGAAGCGAATGAGCGGCCGAGGAAAAACGCAATCACCGCGCTTGCATCGCCGGTCCCCACGCCCGATTGCGCCCGCGCCAGTTCTTATTGAGATCAGCCTGTTTTCCATGATTCCCCCTTATTCGGTCGGCCGTATGGCTAGCGAGCAAGCGCTCTCATCCAGTCCGCCGTAGTGTGTGGTAGACCCGGGTCGGCGTTGAAGGTTGCGAGGGGCGCATGTCTGCAGCTCGGCCGC
Organism: Candidatus Cybelea sp.; assembly: GCA_036732685.1. GTDB lineage: Bacteria > Vulcanimicrobiota > Vulcanimicrobiia > Vulcanimicrobiales > Vulcanimicrobiaceae > Cybelea. The sequence continues at coordinate 25,600 of DAINBY010000003.1, forward strand.
CCGAGTTCCGAGCCCGTGTAAGCCGCTCTAGCCCGACCGCGGCGTTCTTCGCGGACGGGCTGGCGCGACGCGCGCGAACCTCGCCACCGCCAGGCGTTACGGCGCCCCGTCGAGGTTTACGTCCCAGATTTTTGATCAACTCAAAGCTCGGGAGGCTCAAGAATCGGCATTCTGGATCGCCATCGCTTCGTGGATCAAACGCGTAGCTTCGGGGTTCGAGCGAATCGCCGCCCCCAGGCGCAACGAGTGTTCAAGCTTGTTCTTGTCGGCGTCCGAAGGTTGGTCGATCGCGAACCGCTGACCGTATTCTTCGGGGAAACGGCGCTCCAGTAGCGACAGCGCCTCCGTAGCGCCAGCTCCGCCGGCAAGCGCCCGAGTTGTTAGGTTGCGAACGCCCTCGGCTGTGGCGGCGCGCACTGCGACCGCGAAGTCGGCGTAGCGTTGGATGCCCTGCTCACTCTGCTGAAGCCAGTCGTGAAAAGTGGACTCATCGATGCCCTCCCGATTCGCCGCATACTTTGCCGGCACCGCAATCCGCAGCGCCGCGATGATGCCCGCTCGCACGGCCGACGTCAGCCTCTGCCCACGTCCCGCTGGCCGCCCGCGGCGACCTGCCGCGCTCTTCGGCGTGGATGCCCACGGTTTACCGTTAGCCTCCGTCGACGTTGCCTGTTCGTTGAGGGTGGCAGTGGCGATGGCGATCGCTTCGTCGAACTTGCGTTGCGCCTCGGGCTTCCATTGGGTCGGTTCGGCGTTAAGCCGCTCAGCTTCGATGCGACGCTTTTCATCTTCACGTCTTTTGCTGATCGCGATGCGGCGGCCAAAGTCGTCGGGGAAGCGCCGCTCCAGAATTCCGAGCGCTTGGGACGCACCCGGGCCGCCGGCGAGCGCCCGAGCCGTCAAGGTGCAGACGCACTCGGCGATTGCGCGACGCACCGCGCGCGCGAAGGCGACGTAGGCCGGTATTCCCTGGTCGGCCTTCTCGAGCCAATGGTAAAAGGTGCGTGGCGTGATCCCGACGAGTGCGGCAGCATGATTCGGAGCGACTGACGTCCGCAGAGCTGCGCAAAGGGCGTCTTGGAGCGCCCGTGTGAGCTTTTGCGGCGTTCCCACCGGCCGGCCTCGGCGACCGCTCTTATGCGACACGTCGGCGCTCCGCTTTTCGTCCGGTGAACGCTTCCCAGCGCTGTACGGCAACGTCGACATAGAGCGGGTCGAGCTCGATGGCATAACAGCGGCGGTCGAGCAGCTCCGCGGCGATGATGGTCGAGCCCGAGCCGCAAAACGGCTCGTAGACCACGCCACCGGACGGACTACCGTCCTCCATGAGCTGCTGCAGCATTTCAACCGGTTTCATGGTGGGATGCAGCTTGGAAATCTTGGGCCGCGGATATTCCAAGACATTGTTGCGCTTGAAACCGCCGTAGAAGCGATGACGCTGCGGCCAACCGTAAACGGTGAACTCGGCGCGTTCCTGTTGCTCAGGGGTAGGGAACCCAAGGGCGACGAGCTCGGTACGCTGGTTGTAGTCCTTACGTGAGAGTACCGGTGTGTTCTTGACCCACACGAGATAGTCGCCCCAGGTGAGACCGACATCGTCGATAGCAAGGCGAAGGTCGTGGATGTGCGCGCTCGACATGAAGATGTAAAAGGTCGCGTAATCGGCCCACGGCACGATCTGCAAGAAGCGCGCAAACCAGGCGCGATAGTCAGGCTCGGCATCGGAGGCGATATCCCGATAGGTCGCGGTGCCGATGCCCCGCTTGGCGAGATAGCGAGTCTTGCCGACGTAGTCCACCCCGTAGGGCGGATCGGTCAGCATCAAGTCCACGCGCTCGCCGGCGCACGCGGCAGCAACGGCGTTAGCGTCGGTGCTATCGCCGCAGAGCAGGCGGTGTCGACCGAGCATATAGAGGTCGCCCGACACTGCGGTAGCTTTGGATGGAAGAGGCGGGGCGTCGTTAGGGTCACCCGCAGGTCGAGGGGCGACGCGGTCGAGCAGCTCGGCGAACCGAAGTTGGGCGAAGAGCACCTCGTCATCGCGCTCGATCGCTTCCAGTAACGCCTCCAAGCCGTCAGTGAACGTGCCGGCGAGAGCCGAGGAATTTAACGCGATGTTGAGGGCCCGCTCGGAGCGTTCATCAAGATCCACAATAACAACGCTGGTCTGCCGAACTTTTTTGGCTCTGAGGATCTTCAGACGTTGGTGGCCGGCGACGACGAGGCCCGAACGCCTGTTCCACACGACCGGCTGAACATCGCCGAATCGTTCGAGGGACTTGGTCAGCGCAGCCATTGCGGCCGAACCCATCCTGCGCGGATTATCGGGCGACGGCCGGAGGGCGGCGACGTCCATGGTGGCGATTTCGTGTCGTGTAATTCCTGGCATCGGCCGGCTTCTTCAAGAGTTGCTTTTTGAGTGCGCGAGCCGTGTCCGAAAGCGGAGAAATCGGCCGTCGCTGCTCGAAGAGCGCCGAACACGGCGGTGCTGTCGAGGCTGGCGTTGCGAATCCGATGAACCTAGTGGCTGCTAAGAAACTCCTTACCGAGAGTGGACCCTTTAACTATCAATACGAAAGGGGATGGCGGTATAGGGCTGCGGGAAATTTCGGACTCGGCGTTTATGCTGCCGGCGCGAACATACCGGAAAACTTGATTAACGCCGGTATACTAGCGGTAGCAGCATCGAATGGAGACTCATCAGACGTTATCACCGCCGATAGATATATGGCGCAATGGGGCCGCAACTGGGCGAGCCGACATTGTTCACGCTAAACATTTTCAACGAACGCTGAACGTCGTAGCCACAAAGATGTTTAACGCAGGGCAAAGCGAGCGGAGACATTAGGTAGATGCGAGCACTCGCAGTCTTTGCGATCATATGGGCTGTGGTTGGCGCTTGGCTCTGCTTCTCACTGCCAAACGCCTTCCTAACAATACTATTTATAGTTGGAGCTTGCGGCTACGTCGTTGTGATTTTGATCCTATCAAGACGTCAAAGCGGCAGCGGCGCACGCGGACCGATCGCAGCGGTGGCCTTTGCTGCTAAGCATGGCGCGGCGCTCGCTTTAATCCTCCTGGCCTCGATTTGCTTCGAGCTGTTGTGCCTGTTCGTGCATCTTAGAATGCCTGTTCATCAGGATGTATTCGGAGATACGAATGGTCGCTCGACCACATGCCAACTGAGCACCGTGTCAACATTAGCGAATCACAGCGGTGACCTCGCCGTCGTGCGTGTGGCAAGCTGTCCAGGAGAGCTTGCGATAGGCGATGTATATTACTTGATTTTTGTCCATAAGATAGATGAGCGCTTGGCACCTCAAAATCTTGTTTTTCAATACGAACCAAGCCTACTAAACCCCGAGCTCTCCCCGCCACCACGCTTAACTTGGATGGGGGACAATGTCCTCAAAATTAAGGCCGAGGGAGTGTCCGAGCGCGTTGTTCTACGGAGGAGCCGCATTGGTGGAGTTACACTACTTTATAGCTTTGGGCATCTTCGACAGCGGAGCCTTCATTGACGCCGCAAGTTAGGGGCGGTGTCTGATTCGACGCGAGCGGCATTTTGGACCGCGTAAAACAGCGATCACGAATCGGCCAAGTTGAGATTGAGTATGCCTTGGGCCGGGTTTTCTCACGGGGGGTGACCAGAGTGACAATAGATAGGGTCCTTGACTGTCTCGGAGGAAAATCGTTTATGCTGAACCGTCTAGCCAGGTGCCATATGGGAGTGTTCCTCGCGATATTATCGAGCGCAGCCTTTGCCGGGACGCCAGCGCTTGGTGCCGCTGTACAATCGCCACGGCCTTCCGTCGCACCGTCGGTAAATAGCCGCGTTGCCGGTCGAGCAAGAGAGTGGTTTCATCGTTTCCAAGCGGCGGAGATTGATCGATCGGAGTTGAGTTCGCTCGTAAATGCTCAGCTCACCGATCAACTCGTTCAACAGGAAGCCGCGAAGCTTAAGCCACTTGGGAACCCCATCTCATTTAAGTTCTTAAAGAGCTATCCGATCAATGGCAAAATGGGGTATGATTTTCTCCTGCAGTTTAAAGACGCAAGAGTCGTGGAAATGATTGCGTTTGATTCAACGGACAAGATCGCAGGCATCGATTTCCAGATATTCCTAAAGACCGAACAGTGATCAGAGTGGTATAAGGTTCGAACGGATAACGGGCACACGACGGAATGCGACGGCGCTTTGACGATTTGAATGCTTGGCATCGCCCCGACGAGACTGAACAGAACTAGCTACGCGCGGCTGGAGACCTTAAACGCACCGATGCATGTCAGAAGCGATCGCTTTCGCGTGCTCGTGAAACCTCCAGTTAACCGCAGTGACCTGCAACTATGTTGATGCGGTAGCGTGCCAGGCGTCGCCAGATCGGACTATAGCGTTTAGTACGGTGAGGAGCTTTCGCATGCAGGCAACCAGCGCAACTCGGCCGGGTTTTCCGGCGCCTTTGAGTCGTTTCCAGAACTCACGAATCATGGGATTGCAACGGATCGCCGACACCGTCGCCATGTACAAAACGCTTCTAACGTGAGCGCGCCCACCCCAGGTGCCACGCGTCCCGCGCATTCGCCCGCTGTCACGGTTGATTGGTGCAACTCCCACCAAGGCCGCGATTTGCTTGCGATCGAGCTGCCCAAGTTCGGGAAGATTTGCGAGCAGGGTGATCGCGAGTGTCGGGCCAACGCCCGGAACGCTCCGTAGCAAGTCATCCTTGTCGCGCCAAGCCGCGCTGCCTCGTATCTCATGCGCAAGACCCTCGTCGACCCGCGAAAGCCGCTTTTCAAGCCATCGGATGTGAGCGCGTACATCCGTGGCAATCGCGCCCGTCGACCCACTCAAGCGATTCTTCTCGCTCACGAGCATTTCGATAATTTGCCGGCGTCGGCCCACGAGGTCTGCGAGGCCGCGCTGAGCTTCATCGGGGATCGGTCGAACCTGCGGGCACACCGCTTCGGCGAAATGCGCGAGGATCGAGGCATCGATGCGATCGGTTTTTGCTAGCCGTCCGGTCGCCTTGGCGAAGTCTCTAACTTGACGCGGATTTACGATCGCGATCGGAAGCCCCGCGGCCGCAAGTGCTGCGACAAGGGGCATCTCGAGGCCGCCGGTGGCTTCTACAACTATCGCCTCTGGAATGAGCTTCTGGATTGCGAGAGCCAACTTGACGATGCCGCGTGCATCGTTTTTGTATTCGAAATACTGTTCGCTCGGGCGTAGGACGACGTCAAGGCGCTCCTTGCAGACGTCTACGCCGACAAAAATTGCGGTCAATGCTACCCTCTCATGCAAATTCGGGCTCGAAGCCCAAGCAACTATTCGGGATCATGATGCCATGCGCGGCGACCAGTGCAGGTCAACGGGCTTGTTGCCCCCGAGGTGCTCGGCCTACCGCGCGATCCCTAGAATAGCACGACCGCAACATACATGAGGGCGTGATTTCGGACGGGCGGGGACTGTGAGTTTCCAGGCGTAAAACCCACCAAGGAGACTCACGCGAAGAAGACTCGATTCACCGAGGCGCAGATCGTCGTCGCTAGCGCCGGTCCCGTCATGCAGCCGCTGATTTCTGTGGAGGTTGGGTAGTTTCGTAGGTCGCGAGGAACTCCTCGGGCGTCCGGTAACCAAGGGCGCTGTGCGAGCGCGTCGTGTTGTAACGATGCAGCCATGCATAGGCTTTGAGTTGGCCTTCGGCGAGCGCATGGAACCACTGCGCGTTGAGGAACTCGCAACGAACTCGGTTGTTGAATGACTCGATGAATGCGTTCTGCGTGGGCTTGCCGGGCTGGATGAAGAGCAGTTCGACGTCGTGCTGTTCTGACCAGAGCTGCATCAGCTTTGACGTGAACTCGGTTCCGTTGTCGATCCGTAGGTACTTCGGATAGCCGTAGATCTCCGCAACGCTGTCTAGTACGGCGATCACGGAGCGGCTCGGAAATGAAAATGACAACTCGAGCGCGAGACCGCTCCGACTGAACTCGTCCTCCATCGAGAGCGTACGAAAAGCCCGGCCTCCAAAGAGGCGATCGTGCATGAAATCGAGCGTCCCGCCTTCGAACGGTTTGGTCGCGCGGCGTAGTGGTTTACCGCGCACGATCTTGGCTCGGCCGCGGCGGCGTCGTCGACCGATCTGCAGGTTCGCCAAGCGATAAATCCGCCGAAATCGCTTGTAGTTCATGTAGTCGTCTTTGCCGGGCAGAGCGTCGCGAGCGTAGGCGTCGTAGAGCCGCCGGCAGCCGTGTTCGGCGTGCTCTTGCGCGACTTCGGTCAACCGCGTCGCCCAGCGCGCATCCTCAAGCGCTCTCGTACTGGGCTTCTCGTGCGGTGATCGGCGTCGCGCGCGAACGATCGCGCAGGCTTCGCGTTGACTTAAGCCGAGCGTTTGCAGCGCCTTCACGGCTTCGGCTCGCCGGGAAGGCTCCATGAGTTTTTTCGCATCAACTCTTCCATGGCGTCGATCTTGACCGTTTGGCGAGCGATGATGCACTGCATCTGTGCGTTCTCGGCCTCAAGCTGCTTGAGCCGGGCGAGATCGCTGGCGTTCATCCCGGCGTACTTCGCCCGCCAGAGCCGGATCGTGTTGGCATGAATGCCGTGCCGGCGAGCAAGTTCCTCAGCTGGCGATCCCGCGTCGAACTCGCGTAAGATGGCGACGATCTGCGTCTCGGAGAAGCGACTCTTGCGCATCGGTGGATCTCCTTCGTAGCCCGTTTGGGCGGAAATCCACAGTTATCCCTGGCTCCCGATTCTGGGCCGACACTATCGCGATCCTCAAGGAACTCGACGCTGGCGTGGCCGCTTAAGCCGGGGCCTCTCCGGCGCGCAAGCGTTCGCCATTAGTACCCTACCGCGTCTCAGCGCGAACGCGGCGTGCGACGGAAAGAAGCGTTCTCCTTGTCGCGATGGTGCGCAAGGCGTCCATCTTACGCTGCGCCATGTCGACGTTCCGCAGCGTGTCGACTTCACGCATATTCTCGCTGCGCTCGTCCATCATTTGATCGAAGACTTCGGATTGCATTTGGAGTTGTTCTTGGTTCTGAATTTCCGAACCGTACATTCCGAGCTGGAAGGTTTCGTCTTGCGTATTGAGTGCGTTCATCGCCGAGTTCTCGGCATTGCCGGCAGTACCCGATCCGAGGGCGCCTCCGAGCGCATTGCCGAGCAGTCCCGAGCCGAGGCCTTCGAGGACTGGAAGCAGGAATGCCATGTCGTTGCTCCTTCTGACGAAATCAGTTCGAGTCGTCGCTGAACTGCGTGTAGTCGGTGGCTTGCGGTTTGTAACCTTGACTCGGCGGCAGGCCGGGCAGGCTCGGCGGGCTCATCGGAAGGTTTTGTGCTTGCGCGGAGAGCGAACCGATCGAAGAGATGAGGTTGCCGATCTCCGCGATCGCCGAACTCTGGAGCGATCCGCTGAGCTCGCCCGAGACCGGCGCGAGCAGCGTCCCACTCACGGGCGCTTTGATCGAACCCCCGAGCGCGCCTTCAATTGCGCCGGCCACCGGTTTGGCCGCGATCGTTCCCTCAAGTGCGGGCAAGAATGACACGTGGTTGCTCCGTTTCTACGAGTTTTTCTCGTCGTTGTCGCTGTCGAGTAGTGCAAGGTAATCGGTAGTTTGCTCGCGGTAGCCGCGAGCGGAATGTGGCGCAAATAGATAGGGCGCCGACATCGGAGGCGCGAGCGGAAGGCTCTGTGCGCGCGATTGCAGCGCGCCGACCGATGCAATCGCCTCACCCGATTCGGCGACCGCCGCCGATTGCGGCGACTCGCCGTTGAGCCGATGATAGTGGCGCAGCACGGAGTCGGCGTAACCCAGCTCCGTGCCGTCGGACCAACGCGTCGTCGTTCCCGTCGCGGTCGGCGAGCCCGCGTTATAGGCCGATAGCGCCTCGTGGACGTTTCCGCCGTAGCGCTTAATCAGGCCGGAGATCATGCCGGCGGCATAATCGGCGTTCTGCGCCGGATCCATTGCGGCGGTCGATGCGAAGGTATGCCAGCGATCGTCGATCTGAAAGACACCCCGGCCGTGTCCCCCGTCGCCAACGACGTTTCGTCCGGCGTTGCTATCGGGGCCGCCGGTCTCTTGGGCGGCGACGGCCGCCAGCAGGTCGGGATCGAGCCGGTAGCGCCGCGCTGCGTTCGCGATCGCCGGGGCGAACGTGACTCCCTCCCCGGCGAGTCTGGAGGCGATCGGATCGATGCTCATGGTAGGCTTCTATCCCGCGGCGGGTCGCGTTTGACAAGGCGCGTGGGGGGTTCTAGAATGGCAAAGTCCGTGGCGGCCCTGCCTGGTTGGCGGGGCCTCGTGCTGCGGCGTCGTTGCGTTTATGGATCGTTCGCACAAGGTTGATATCAGCGGGCTTCTCGCGGGCAGCCGGCAGCTTATGGTGGTCGAGGACAAGGTACCCCTCGAACCGTTTGAGGGGCTCGCCTTCCCCGACCCCGTGCGCATTGCGCTCGAGCTCCGCCAAGCCGATCGGATGCTTGCGGCCGAGGGCACCGTCGATGCTCGGGTCCACGGTAGATGCGACGGTTGCTTGGAGGACGTGGATCTCGAAGTGCACGTGGAGGTTGACGAGCGATTCGACCCCACCCAGGGTCGCGACGTCGATCCGTTCGGCGAGAGCAACGTCTTAATTGGGGGACGGCTGGACGTTGCGGACCTGGCCCAGCAGAGCGTGCTGAGCGCGCTGCCGATGGGGTTGCGATGCAGCGCCGAGTGCCGTGGCCTCTGCCCCTCGTGCGGGGCGAATCGGAATGCGGGCGAATGCTCGTGCGAGCCCGCGCAATTTTTTTGAAACGGAGAGAGATGTGGCCAACTTAAAATGGAAGACGCCGCGCAGCAAGACCCGAAGCCGACGCGCGGCCAACTGGAAGCTCGGGGACGTCACCACCGTGCTGTGCTCGCAATGCCATCAGCCCAAGCGGCCGCACTTCGCTTGTTCGACCTGCGGGACGTATAAGGGACGCCAAGTCATCAAGATGCAAGACGAGCCGGCCGGTTAGCGGTTCGTGCTGCCCTCTGGCGTGAAGATCGTCGGCGTCGGACACTACGCGCCGCCGCACGTCGTCAGCAATCAAGATCTCGAAGCGTGGCTCGAAACGTCCGACGAATGGATCACGACCCGCACGGGAATGAAGCGCCGGCACTGGGCTTCCGAGGAGGAGGCGACCAGCGACGTCGCATCGGCAGCGGCGAGCGCCGCGCTCGTGCACGCCGGCTTGCAAGCGCACGAGATCGACTGTTTCATCGTCGCGACGGTGACGCCGGATTACTACTTTCCGGCGACGGCCTGCCTCGTTGCCTCGAAGCTGGGCGTGAGCGAGAAGCCGGCTTTCGACATCGGGATCGCGTGCAGCGGCTTTATCTACGGGCTGACGGTCGCGTCGGGTTTGATACGCTCGGGCGTCTACCGGCGAATCATGCTCATCGGCGCGGAGACGCTTTCGAAGATTCTCGACAAGCACGATCGCGCGACCGCAATCCTCTTCGGCGACGGTGCGGGAGCGGTCATTTTAGAGCAGAGCGCCGAGGATAGCTTTCTCGCGTCGTCGTTGGGTGCCGACGGAAGCAGGCCCGAACTTCTCTACGCGCAGGGAAGCGGCGCACGTCGCCCGCTCGACCACGCCGCCCTCGACGCGAAGGTCCATCTCATTCACATGCAGGGCCGCGAAACGTTCAAGCTCGCGGTACAGCGCATGGTCGAATCGACCGATACGGTTCTGCGGAGCGCGGGTCTGAGCAAAAGCGACGTTACGTTTCTGATTCCCCATCAGGCGAACCGGCGCATCATCGGTGCGACGGCCCGCTACCTCGAACTTCCAGACGAAAAAGTCGTGATCAACATTGCGGAGTACGGCAATACCTCCGCCGCCTCGATACCGATGGCGCTTTCGGAGACGGTGCGCGCCGGCCGCATCAAACCCGAAGACCTCATCGTCTTCGTCGCCTTCGGCGGCGGGCTCTCGTGGGGCGCCGTAGCTTGGCGCTGGGCGGCGTAGTGCGCATTGCCGTCGTCTTTCCGGGGCAAGGCTCCCAGGGCGTCGGGATGGGCTCGGACGTTGCAGCGAATGCGCCGGTCGCGCGAGACATCTTCGATCGCGCGGCGCCGATTCTCGGCTACGACCTGCTCGCCATGCAACGAGAGGGTCCCGAAGAAAGGCTGCGCGAGACGGAGTTCAGCCAACCGGCGATCTTTACGACGAATCTCGCCCTGTACTATGCCGTCGGCGACGCCTTAGCGCCCGTCGTCACCGCGGGTCACTCCTTCGCGGAACTGTGCAGTCTCGTCGTGGCGGCCTCGCTCTCGTTCGAAGACGCTCTGCGTATCGTCAGCGAACGCGGCAAGGCGATGCAGGCCGCGGCGCAGCGCGCGCGGGGCGGGATGTCGGCAATCTTGGGTCTCGACACGGCGCGCGTTCGCGAAGTGCTCGCAAGTCTACACCACCACGGGCGTATCGGATTGGCGAACTTCAACTCCCCAACGCAGATCGTGATCAGTGGCGAGCTCGACGCCGTCCAAGCCGCGGGTCAGGCCATGCTCGAAGCGGGCGCAAAGCGCGTCGTCCCGCTCAACGTTTCGGGAGCCTGGCATAGCGTCCTGATGGAGCCCGCCGTCGCGCGCGTTCGCGACGCAGTCGAAGCGAGCCATTTCTCCCTGCCCTCGATCGACGTCGTTTCGAACGTTGACGGGCGGCCATATCGCGACGTCGAGACGATCAAAGCGAATCTGATCCGTTCGGTCGTTGACGAGGTTCGCTGGCACGATACGGCGGTGCGAATCTTGACCTACGATCCCGAGATGGTCGTGGAGTTCGGGGCGAGTGGCGTGCTGAGCGCGCTGATGAAACGAATGCAGGGTGCGCCGCCGGCGATGACCGTCAGCGATTTTGCGGGCGTGGGACGATTGCGCGGCGTGCTCGAGGGCGCGGAGGCGAGCGTATGAATCTCGCGGGCAAAGCGGCGCTGATTACCGGCGGTAGCCGGGGGATCGGGCGAGCGATCGCCGTCGAGTTTGCCCGTCACGGTGCCGATGTAGCGCTCGTTGGGCGTGACGTGAGCGCCCTTGCGGAAAGCGCCGCAGGCTGCGCGAATGCCCGTCCCGGTGCCGTCGCGCACGTCTTCGAGGGCGACGTCACCGATCAAGCGGCGATCGAACGAATCGTTGGCGAGGCAATCGAACGATTCGGCCGCATTGATTTCGCCGTTGCCAACGCCGGCCAGTCGATCGACGGATTACTGCTGCGCCTCAAAGCGGAGACGATCGATCGCATGATGGACGTCAATCTCAAGTCGGCGTTCTATCTCTGCGGCGCGGTTGCGAAGCCGATGATGAAGCAGCGGGCCGGTTCGATCGTGCTCGTGACCAGCATCGTCGGTATAAGCGGCAACGCGGGTCAGGCCGCGTACGCCGCCTCGAAGGCCGGCCTCATCGGCCTCTGCAAATCGCTGGCAAAGGAGTTGGGTTCGAGGAATATAAGAGTCAACGCCGTCGCGCCGGGCCTTATCGAGACCGCTATGACTGAAAAGATGCCCGACGCTGCTAGGGAGTTTTTGATCAAACAGGCCGCTCTCGGCCGGGCCGGGAAGCCGGAAGATGTCAGCGGAGTCGTAGCCTTCCTGTGCTCCGACGCCGCCGGATACATCACCGGGCAAACGCTCGTCGTCGATGGCGGCATCTTGATGTGATGCTCCTCCCGGAGCTCGATAGTCTAAAAAGGAGACGTAATGCCCACGACCTTCGATAAAGTGAAGAAGATCATCGTCGAGCAGCTTGGCGTCGACGAGTCGGAAGTGACACCGGAAGCGTCGATCACCGACGATCTAGGTGCCGACTCGCTCGATCAGGTCGAGCTGGTGATGGCGTTCGAGACCGAGTTCAACATCGACATCCCGGACGAGGAAGCAGAGAAGATCAAGACGGTCGGCGATGCGGTCAAGCGCATCGACGAAACAACGGCCGGTTCTTCTACGTCCTAAACCGCATTGTTCGATCAACTCCAAGAGCGTCTGGGAGCGATCTTCGATCGGCTCAGCGGGCGCGGCAGGATTAGCGAAGCCGAGGTCGGCGAGGCACTGCGCGAAGTGCGCGTGGCCTTACTCGAAGCCGATGTTTCGCTGGCCGCGGCCAAGGCCTTCGTCGGGCGCGCCAAGGAACGCGCCGTCGGCGCAAACGTTCTCGAGTCGCTGACGCCGGCGCAGACGATTCTCAAGCTCGTCCACGACGAGCTCGTCGAACTGCTCGGTCCGCCGACGGGTTCGGGGCGCGCACGTCTCCAATTTTCCGACGCGCCCCCTTCGGTGATCATGCTCGTGGGTTTGCAAGGATCCGGCAAGACGACGCAGGCGGCGAAGCTCGCGCTTCGTTTGAAGGAGCAAGGCCGGCGTTCGCTGCTGATTGCGGCCGACGTCTACCGTCCCGCTGCAATCGACCAGCTCAAGACGCTCGGGAAGCAGATCGGCCTTCCCGTCTACGAAGATGCGTCGAAGGACCCAGTCCAGATCGTTCGCGCGGGCCTCGCGGAGGCGCGAAGGCTCGGCCTATCGACTGCAATCGTGGATACCGCAGGCCGCCTCCAGATCGACGAGCCGTTGATGGAGGAGCTTGCAAAAATCAAAGAGGTCGCCCAGCCGCGCGAGATTCTGCTCGTCGCCGATGCGATGACGGGCCAGGAGGCGACGAACGTCGCACAGGGGTTCCACGACCGGCTCGCCATCACGGGCGTGATCTTAACCAAGCTCGACGGCGACACGCGTGGCGGAGCTGCGCTCTCGATTCATAGCGTCACCGGCGCCCCGATCAAGTTCATCGGTACGGGCGAGAAACTCGCGGCGCTCGAGCCTTTCTATCCGGAACGGCTCGCGTCGCGCATCTTGGGAATGGGCGACGCGCTCACGCTGATCGAGAAGACGCGCAGCCTGTACTCCGAAGATCAAGCGAAAAAACTCGAAGAGAAGTTCCTCAAACAGACATTTACACTCGACGATTTCCTCGAGCAGATGCGGCAAGTGCGCAAACTCGGTTCCTTCAACGATCTCATGAAGATGATTCCGGGTCTATCGAAAGCGCTGCCGAAAAATTTCGAGATTCCGGAACGCGAGTTTACAAAAGTCGAGGCGATCATCTGCTCGATGACGCGCGGCGAGCGTCGCAGCCCCGGAATCCTGAATGGATCGCGCCGTAAACGAATTGCCCTCGGCTCCGGTACGCAAGTCTCCGACGTGAACCGGCTCGTGAAGCAGTTCGATCATGCGCGGCAAATGACCAAGCAGTTGAGCCGAAGCAGGCGGAGTTTATAACAACACCATGGTAAAAATTAGGTTGCGCCGAATCGGCGCAAAGAAACAGCCGACCTACCGTTTCGTCGTCGCCGACGCGCAGGCACCGCGCGACGGGCGATTCATCGAAATTCTGGGACACTACAATCCGCGCACCGAGCCGCGAACCGTCGTCGTCGACGAGGAGAAGGCGCGGCAGTGGCTGGCGAAGGGCGCGCAGCCATCCGATACAGTTCGGCGGCTCTTCGCCGAAAAAGGGATCATGGAGCGCGGACCGATCCCGACAACCAAGCGGAAGCCGAAGTCCGCCGAGGGCAGCGCGTCGTGAGTGCCTTCGACGACGAGTTTGGTCTTTTCAGCGAAACGGTCGTTGAGGAGCCCGAGCGGAAGGCCTCGCCGCGCAAGGAGCTGTCGCGCAAAGAACCGGCGCCCCGACAAGAATCAGCCCCTCGACAACAGCCGGCTCCGCGGCCGTACCGTCCGAACGAGCGTCGCGACCGGCAGCCCCACTCCGGAGGCGATCCGTGGGCGGGACATCGCCGCGCGACGGAGCTGCTGAGCTTTCTCGCGCGCAAACTCGTGCAGAAGCCCGACGCCGTTAGCGTCGAGCTCTTCGTCGACGAACAGGCACAACCGGTCATCGAGCTCATCGTCGATCCGGAGGATTTGGGAAAGGTGATCGGACGCAGCGGCCGCGTCGCGCAGGCGCTGCGGACGGTCGTGCGCGCGACGGCCGAAGGGCGCGTCGCCGTCGACATTCTGGACAGCGAAGAAGCGGCACGAGGCTTCGAAGATGACGCTTCGCCGGGCCCGGAGTGACCCTTCGATAGCCGCTTCGACAGGCTCAGGGTGACAGCGCAAGAGTATGTCGTCGTAGGGCGACTGGCCGGTGCGTTCGGCCTCCGCGGAGAGTTGAAGTGCGACCCGACAAGCGCGGGTCGCACCGCTATTTGCGCCGGTGAAACGCTGCGCTGCGTACAGCGCCTCGAAGCTCGAGCGATTCGCGTCGGTGCGGTCCGCCCGCATAAGGGTCGATTGCTCGTTCGAATCGACGGCGTCGACGATGCCGTCGCCGCGGAGGCCCTTGCGGGCGCGTTGCTCTACGCGCCGCGCGCGGCGATTGCGCTCGAAGACGGAGAGTTTCTCGACGACGATCTCGTCGGCTGTTCGGTCGTCGGTCGCGACGGCATCGCGTACGGAAGCGTCGAACGCGTCGAGCACTTTCCCTCAAGCGACATGCTGGTGGTCAACGGCGCGATGGTGCCGATGGTACGAGCGATCGTCGCCGAGATCGATCTGCCGAGCCGGCGAATACTCATAGATCCGCCGGAGGGATTGCTCGAACGGATCGACGCCTCCGAGCCCTAGCTATTGTCGGGGCGAGCGAGGACGTATGCTGCAACCGCTGCATCGACGGCACTCTTCGTAGAAGAGCCCTTGCCGCTTTCATGATCGAGCATCGCGCCGAAACAAGTATAGACGTAGAGATCGAACGCGTACTGTTTTCCATGATGCGCCGGCGGTTGTTGCAGCGTTCCCGTCGCGATAGTGTTATCGCGATTCGCGCCGCAGATTGCATCGGCCGATTGCGCCACGTTCGACGTAATCTGGGTCATTTGCGCGTTGAAATGGGCGTTGAGTGCGAAGTAGAGCTCGCGCCCGGCACCCGACAAGTCGTCCGCGGCGACCGGCCCCGAAGCGGAAACGGGGGCGACGATGACGCCGCGCGACGGCTTGGTGACCGGCCCCGGCGTTGGGGTGTGCGACGCACCCTTGTGTTTGAAGACCGCATTGACGATGTTGCTAAGCCCTTTAATCGGAACCTGCGCGCCGTTTGTCGAAGTGGGCGCAGGTGTGTTCGACTGCTGCGTATCGACGTTCTGCGTTCCTCGACCGAGGAAAGCGAGGATCTGCGAACGCGCGAGCAGCGACTGCGAGGCCACGTCGGCGACGCTCGATACTTGCGCCGTCTGCGAGAAGAGAATGACGCCGCTCTCGACGCTGACGACTTGTTCTACGACCGCGGCGCTATCGCCAACCGGCGTCACGTACCCGCTAATGTAGAAGTCGGCATGCGCGGAGCGCGCGTTCTCCAGAAAGTCGGCGCGTTTGATCCCTTGAGGTACCGGCGGCACGGTGATCCCGCCCGCGGCGGTCATCTCTTGCGCGAGGATCTGTCCGATCGCGGCACCGATTCGCGGATCCGCGCCGGTTTGGACGTCGAACGGGTAGATGACAACGACCGGCAACGCGTTGAGTCCGGCGACCGGCGAAGCAGTCGCCGACGCGGCGGGCGTGACCGTCGGTTTGGCCGAGGGTGCCGGCGGTGCGGGTGTCGGCGGTGCCGCGGCCGTGGCGAAGGTAAGCGCCAAACAGAGCGCGGCCAGGCCCAAAAGGCCGCGCAGTGAGACTCTCTTAGGCATTAGCCAAGGGCTCTTCGCGCCGTCGAGCCGGATGTCCGGTCTGCCACGCGATACTGTACTCGGCACCGAAGAGAAAGATCGAGCCGATGCAATAGAACCAGAGAAGCAAGACGAGCGGCGCGGTCAGCGCTCCGTAGATGTGCGTAAAGTCGACATGCGTAAGGTAGGCGGCGAACGCATACTGGACGACCGGCCATGCGATTGCGACGACGCCGGCGCCCCGGAAGGCAAAAGCCCACGAGACCGTTTGGTTCGGCAGCCACCGGTAGAGCACCACGGCGACGATGAAGACCAGCGCGATCGAGAGCAGATACGCGAGAATATGAGTAACGCGCCGAGGATCGTGAATTCCCGCGACGTGAAACGTTATCGAGAGCACGATCGGCAACGCGATCGCGACCATTAAAAGTATGGCGGTGACCGGAAGCATCACGAGCGAGAGCGCGAGATTGTGGACCAGCGGACGTCCCTTCGGAACGTTAAGCGCGCGGTCGAGGGCATAAGCGAGGCCCAGGAAAAGATTCTTTCCCGACCAGAGCAGGAAGACGAGCGCGATGACGCTCGAGATGCCGCGCCCGTAGATGTACGTTTCCAGGTTGTTCACGATATAGTCGTGGAGCGTCGGCGCCAGCGTATTGAAGAAAGCCAGTGCGCGGTGCTCCGACTCGGGGAGCACAAACGTCAGCGCGCTCAGCGTTAGGACGCTCAATGGAAAGAGGGCAAAGATCGCGTTGAACGCTACCGACTGAGCGTGGAACGCGCAGCCGTCGCGAGCGAAGCGCTGGAGGGCTCGGCGAAAGGCGGAGATGAGTCGGTGCATTCCAGGCGGTATATCGTAGAACGTGCCGCTATTCCCACCGGCGGCGCCGGTCGCCGTGATCGTCGACGGGCGCCCTCTCGCTGCTTACCAACGCTCGTACCTTGCGGAAGGGCGCGTCTTCGTGCCGGTTTCGCCACTCTTGACGCGGCTCGCCGATCGTCTCTGGGTGGAGGGCAATACGTTGGTCATCGAACGGCTCGGTCGGCGGACTCGCGTACTGCTCACGACCAATTCTTCCGGCGAGTTCAACGAAGCGTACGTACCTGCCGGACCGGTCTTAAGGTCGCTCGGAGCGACGGTGCGCTACGATCCTGCCGCCCGCCGGTTGCTCGTAACGATTCCCGCACGCGGTCCGCTCGTCTCGCCGACGCCCTTTAATCCGGCGCTGAGGTCGGCGGCGCCGAGCGCGGTCTTTACGCCACCGGTGGTGTCGACGCCGCGTCCGCAATGGACCGGTTCGCCCTTGCCGCGACGCACCGCCTTACCCCTTCCGCCGCCGCGACGTGTCGCTATCGTCGCTCCGGCACGCGCGCGCTAACGACCGGCACCATCCAGACCGCGTAGCCCTGCGGATCGCGTACGTTTGCGATCATCTGATTAAAGTACGCTTCGGCCTGGCTCGCGGTAATCGGTGTCGTCTCGCCGATCGATGCCGCATAGCCGTCGCGCCAAGCCTCGAGGATCGTGGCAAAAGTCTCGCGCGGCACGCGAATCGGATCGACCACAATGTAATCGACGGCGATCTCTTCGAGGCCGAGTCGTGCGAAGATTCCGTACGCGTGGCGCCCAACGAAGAGATCGACGCCGGTGGCGCGGCTCATCGTCGCCGGCACTTCATGCCAAAAGTCGCGCGGATCGAGCTCGGCACCGCGCGCAAACTGGAGCATTCCATAATCTTCTGGGATGACGTGCAGGTAACCGCCGGGACGCGTGACGCGTGTTAACTCGGCAACGACTCCATCCGCGTGCGGAATCGAATGAAGAACGTGACGACAGAGCGTCAAGTCGAAGGTCCCATCCGCCGCGTCGAGTTCGTAGATGCTCTGATGCTCGAAGCGCACGCGCGATACGTTTCCGGCGCAGCGCCGCCGAGCGAGTTCGAGGTGTTCGTCGACGATGTCGACGCCGAGAACGCGCGCCTGTGGGAGAAGATCGGCGATGCGCGCGGCCAGTTCGCCCGTTCCGCATCCGGCGTCGAGCACGTACGGCTGCGCCGGTAGTTTGTAACGCTGAAGCAGAATCGCTTCTTGCGGCCAGATGGCCCGCGCCTGCGCGTCGAGGTTGCGGACCATCGACTCGTCGGCCATCTGCTTCGCTTGCGGATTGAGATCCATTCAGCGTTGCCCCACTGCGGCGAGGTCGAGCGCACCGAGCCCCCGGTCTGAGACGTTGCGCAGGAGTCCCTCGATTGCATCGATGACCGGCAGACGCTCGTGATGTGCGGCGGCCTGCATGAGTGCCGCGTCTTTGTGGGCCATGTCGATGGTCCACATGGGCTGGTACTCCTCACGAACCATGCGCTTGCCGCGGCCTTTGATCTGTCCGGAGGGGTCGTAGAAATCGAAGAGCGCATAGGCCTGCTCGCGCGTGAGCCCCTGCTGTTCGGCAATTCGAAACGTATCGTTGAGTCCGCCGACGACCGCGAGGATCATTGCGTTTCCCATGAGTTTGAAAGCCGCCGCGTCCTCCGGCCTCGCGCCCACGTAGCGCAGGTCGCTGCACATCATCTCCAGATCGGCGCGGAGGCGCTCGACCAGCGCCGGATCGCCCGAGACGAGCATCACCCCCGTAGCCTCGAGCGCCATCGGCGGCCCCATGAAGACCGGTGCGTGCGCAAAGGCGTACCCGGCGTCGGCAAGGCGCTGCACCCGTTCGACGACCCGCTGCGGCAGCACGGTCGTATGGTCGACGATCGGGCTTTGCAGCGAAACTCCGCCGAGCGCGGCGTCGATGACGGCGTCGACACTCGCGTCGTCGTTCAAACAACAGTGAACGCGGTCGGCGCCGCGAGCGGTTTCGGCCGGGTCGGCGACGGCGATCGCTCCGTACTCTTCGAGCGCCTGCGCCTTCTCGTGGGTTCGGCTCCAAACCCGCACGCCGACGCCGCGTCGTAGCAACTGCCGAATCATCGCCGAGCCGAGCATCCCGGCACCGTAAAATGCGACTATCATCTGACCTTATTACCCACGGCCGCTCTCCGGGTTTGCATGAGCCGCCCGCCATCGTAGGATATCGGGCCCACGAGGCTGTACCACCGCGGCTATGCAGTTAGATGGGCGAACCTTTTTAGTCAGCGGCGGCAGCTCCGGACTGGGCGCAGCCTGCGTTACGGAATTCGCGCGCGCCGGCGCAAACGTCGTGATTTGCGACGTCAGCGAGCGCGGCGACGAGCTGGCGCGCCAGCTCGGCGGCTCGGTCGTTTTCGCGCGCACCGACGTCACCGATGGCGGACAAGTGCAACGCGCGGTCGATCTGGCGTCCGAGAAGTTCGGCGCGCTGCACGGAGCGATCAACTGCGCCGGCATCGCCACTGCGGAGCGCGTGATTGGACGTAACGGTCCGTTGCCTTTGGAGAATTTTGCAAAGGTTATCGCGGTCAACCTGATCGGTACGTTCAACGTGATCCGTCTCTCCGCGGCGAAGATGCTCGAACGCGCGGTCGAACCGGGGGAAGACCGAGGTGTCATCGTCTGCACCGCATCGGTCGCCGCTTACGACGGACAGGTCGGTCAAGCCGCGTACTCGGCATCGAAGGGCGGCGTCGTCGGGATGACGCTTCCGATCGCGCGCGAGTTCGCACAGCATCAGATTCGCGTCGCGAGCATCGCGCCCGGCATCTTCGATACGCCGATGCTGGCAGGATTGCCGGAAGCCGCGCGCGAGTCGCTCGGCAAGCAGGTCCCATTCCCGTCGCGGCTTGGTAAGCCCGCCGAGTATGCGGCCCTCGCGCGTCACATCGCCGAGAATCAGATGATCAACGGCGAGGTCATCCGTCTCGACGGGGCGATTCGGATGGCGCCGCGCTAACAACCAGGACCTCGGGCGAGGGTCCGGCCAAGATTCGAGCGTGAAGCACGTATTTGTCGCCGCGCTCGTATTGCTTGGAGCCTGCATCGCGGCCGCACCCGCCGGAAACGCCCCTCAACCGTCGAGCGTGGCGACTCCGATTGCGCTGCCGTCGCCGGAACTATTGCTCTATCAAATTCGCCGGCAGTTTCGCTCGCATCGCCCGCCCCCGCCGTACGTGACCTACACGTTGATTCGCAAGCAGACGCTCGACGACGGCTATCCGGATTTGCTCAATAGCTACACGTATCACATCTGGTGCAGAAACTACGATCGTGCGGCGCTCGGCCGGCGCGTCTATCGCGGTTCGGCGCGCGGAACGCTGGAGTTTCTGCGGCCGTCGTTCAACGAGCCGTGGGATCCCGGTCCGCCGACGGCCGATCTCTTCGAACCCGCGCCCGTGCATCCGCACAATAATCCGCGAGAGTTTGTTCCGACGCCGGAGCCGAGCGGGAGCCTTCCGCCGACCATCGCGAGCGTCAGGGTTCTCGGCGAGTTCGATTATCGCGTCACGCGCATCGCCGACGAGGGCGATCTCATCCACGTGAGCCTCTTGCCACGCCGGGACCCGGATCGCAACCGGCTGCGCGAGCTCTACGTCGATCGCAAAACGCTCGAGCTCAAAGAGGTCGTCGCTACCGACAAGCTCTACGAGACCGATAACGGAAACCACGTCTATCCGATGCTTTTCACGGTCACGCTCGGCTGGATGAACGACATGCCGGTCGTCACCCACATTCACGGTACGCCCACGCTGGAGACCGACGCCGAATACCTCGGCCGCGACGCCACCGTTGATTACGACTTCAACGATATAACGTTTCCGGCCTCATTGCCCGATTGGTACTTCGACCCGCGCTCTTACGCAGCGCACGCGAACGACGCACCAATGTAGAAGGCCCTTTTTAGGTCTTGAAAGGCGCGTCAGGTTTGACGAGCAGCGGAAATTGCTGGCGGAGCTTGTGCATCTTCGGCAAGTCGTTGAAGACGATGTAGGGGTTCTGCGGATTGTGAATCGCGTAATCCTGATGGTACGCCTCGGCGGGGTAGAATCCGCGCAGGGGCGCGACGATCGTCACGATCTTCGATGAGTAGACGCGATCGCGCTGCAACCGTGCGATGGTTGCGAGAGCTTCCGAACGCTGCTGATCCGAGGTGAAAAAGATCTCCGAGCGATACTGCGTTCCTTCGTCGGGCCCTTGACGATCGAGTTCCGTGGGATCGTGCGCGACGAGAAAGTAGACGTCGAGCAGTTCCTTAAACGAGATCCGGGCCGGATCGTAAGTGACTTCGACCGATTCGGCGTGGCCCGTGGCGCCCGTGCTCACCGTTTCGTACTGCGCCGTGCCGGCGGTTCCACCCGAATATCCCGCGACGGCCCGGTCTACGCCGACCAGCGATTCGAAGACGAGCTGCATCCCCCAAAAGCAGCCGCCCGCAAGGACGACCCGCTGGGTGGCGGCGTTTGCCGGAGCCGTACCCGCGGCGAGCAAGCCAATAAAGAGCGCGATCGCGCTTATCCGTTTCACACTCCCTATAACGCCGGGGCGCGCGCTTTGGATGAGGGAGGGCGCTTTATTGCAGGTGCTCGTCGAACCAGTCGAGCCAGAGCCGCGTCAGCGCGGCCGTCTGACGGGAGTCGGCGGGGCCGTGCGTCGACGCCGGAAAGACGGCGAAACGCACCGGTACGTGATTATCGGTCAGCGCGTGGAAGAGCGCGTACGATTGGGTGATCGGAACGACCGGATCGAGCGTCGTTCCCCAGATCAGCGTCGGCGTCGTGATCTGCCCGTAATACGTAATCGGCGAGTTGTCATGGTAGACGCGCTGGCCGTCGCCCGTATAGGGCGACGTTCCGAGCGGATAGCGGTCCTGCACGTTTGACGTCGACAAATTGTACTCCTCGAACTCGCTATTGACCGCGGCACCCGAGACGGCGGCGCGCCAGCGATGATCGTGGCCGATAAGCCACGAGGTGAGCTCGCCGCCGTACGACCAACCCGAGACTGCAACTCGCGACGCGTCCACGTCGGGAGATTCTCCGAGGGCAGTAAGTCCGGCCAGAATGTCGGCACTCGGCCCGGCTACCGTGTTGTGGACGATCGCCGTCATGTATGCGTTGCCGAGGTTGTCGCTGCCGCGATAGTTCGGCTGGAGTACGACGTAACCGCGCGACGCGATCATCTGCGCGAGCGGCCACTCTTCATAAACGAAGTCGCGCGTGCTTGCCAATCCCGGACCGCCGTGGATGAGCAGCACCACGGGGTACTTAACTCCCGCGCGGGCGTTAGGCGGACGCGTAACGACGCCGTCTTCGGCGAAGCCGTCGGGCCCCGTCCAATCGAGCTCGGTCATCGTGCCTAGGGCAATCTTCGAAAGGAAGTCGTTGAAGTGCGTGAGCCGGCGCGGCGTCGCCGATTGCGCGGGTAGAAAATAGAGCTCGCGGGCGCTGCGCGACGTCGTGGCGACGAATGCCATCGAGCCGTCGCGCGCGATGTCCCCGGCGATTCCCGCGTCGAACGTGCTGCTCGAATAGGGGTCGCACACCGCGTGCAGATCTCCCAGCGCTATCTGCACGAACGCGCCGCCGAGGTCGGCCTTCCAGAGCACGTCCTGGGTGCGATCGGTCGCGCAGACGAGCAGGTGTTGCGAGTCGGAGAACCAGAGCGAGGAGGCGACGTTGCGGTCGAGCGCGGCCAGCAGTTGCCGGTCCTCGCCGTCTGCGACGCGCAGGGTATTCTCGGAGTTAAAATCTCCGCCCAACGGATACCAGTACGCAAGGTGCGCTCCGTCGGGCGAATACCCGGGGCTCAGCTCGAAGGCGGAATGATTGGTCAGCTTGCGTGTTGCGCGCGTCGCAACGTCGACTTGCCAGAGCGTCGAGTATTCGCTGTCGCCGCTAAACGTATTCTCGATGCGCGTATACGTGATCGCTCGTCCGTCGTGCGTCCACGCAATCTGCGGCGAGAAGATTCCGCCCGGGTCGGTCGGGGCAATCGTCCAGGAACCGCTCGTAAGGCGCCGCGCCGTTCCGCCCGCAGCCGGTATGACCCAGAGATGATCGGAGGGCGTCAGCGCAGTCTGCGTGTAGTCGTTGTCCCCGGCAAAGAAGAACGTCGCGGGCTTTTGGGGGTCGGCGGCGACGTAGGCGATCTCGCGGCCATCCGGGCTCCAGGCTGCGTCGATGACGTCGCCTCCGGCGTCCGTAAGCCGCCGGTGCCTGCCGTCGCTCGTCCGTAGGAAGAGCTGGCGTATCCCGCCCTTGGATTCGGCGAGATAGGCGAGCCGCGTGCCGTCCGGAGACCACCGCGGGACCGCGACCTCGGCTCCCGTGACGAGCGTCGAGATTCGTCCCGTTCGCGTGTCGACCACGAGCAGCCGATTGACGTACGCGGCGTGCCTAAGGTCCTGCGAAATG
Source organism: Candidatus Cybelea sp. (assembly GCA_036732685.1). GTDB lineage: Bacteria > Vulcanimicrobiota > Vulcanimicrobiia > Vulcanimicrobiales > Vulcanimicrobiaceae > Cybelea. The sequence goes on from DAINBY010000003.1 coordinate 48,614, forward strand.
GCGACGAACGCGATCTTGGCGGCATTCGGCGTGATCGCGGGTTCCTCGAGGTCGACGATTCGCGCCATGTCGGCAATTTGAAGGACCGAAGCGAAGAGGATGCTGAGCATCCGAGTCGGGTTCGGGTCCGCAGCCAACCCGCTCCTGGGTGGGTCTGAGGCAGCAGTGGAAGTGGGAACCGAGATGCTCGAACGATTCCATCCGCTCGTGCGGGAATGGTTCACGTCGGCGTTCGGAACCGTGACGGAGCCGCAGTCCCGCGGGTGGCCGGTGGTACGCGCGGGCGGCGACGTCCTGATCTCCGCGCCAACCGGCTCGGGCAAGACGCTCGCAGCCTTCACGCTCGCGCTCGACGATCTCGTCCGGCAAGCCGATGCGGGCATACTTCCGGAGCGTACACTCGTGGTCTACGTCTCGCCGCTGAAGGCGCTCACCAACGACGTGCGGGAGAACCTCGAGAAGCCGCTCGCGGCGATCGTCGCCATCGCGAACGACCGCTTCGCGCCGCTCGCACCGATTCGTACGGCGGTGCGAACCGGCGATACGACGCCGGCACAGCGTCAACAGATGTTACGCAAGCCGCCGCACGTGTTCGTCACGACGCCGGAGTCGCTCTTTATCCTGCTGACCGCCGAGAAATCGCGGCGTCTCTTCGCCGGTGTAACGACGGTGATCGTCGACGAGATCCACGCGATGGCCGGCGACAAGCGCGGCGCGCACCTCGCGCTCACGCTCGCGCGACTCGACGATCTCGTCGCTCGCGAGGGCGGCCGCCGCCCGCAGCGGATTGGGCTATCGGCGACGGTCCGTCCGCTCGAAGAGGTCGCGCGCTTTTTGAGTCCGCGCGCGACGATCGTAAACGTCGGACACCGGCGAGCGATGGAACTCTCCGTGCGCGTTCCGGCCGACGAACTCGGTCCCGTCGCGAGCAAGGAGATGTGGGGCGAGATTTACGATCGCGTTGCCGAGCAGATTCGCGAGCATCGTACGACTTTGATCTTCGTCGGTACGCGGCGGATGAGCGAGCGCGTCGCCTTTGCGCTGAACGAGCGGCTCGGCGACGGCTTCGTGATGCCGCATCACGGGAGTCTTTCGCGCGAGACGCGCTTCGACGTCGAGCGGCGGCTGCGGGCGGGCGAGCTGCGCGCCGTGGTCGCGACCGCTTCGCTCGAGCTGGGTATCGATATCGGTTCGGTCGATCTCGTCGTCCAGCTCGGATCGCCGCGAGCGATTGGGGCGGCCTTGCAGCGGATCGGCCGCTCGGGCCACTGGATCGGCGCGAAGCCGAAGGGCACTCTCTACGTGACGACGCGCGACGAGCTCATCGAGTGCGCCGCGGTCGTTCGGGCGATCCAAAGCGGTGCTCTCGATGCCCTCCGCATCCCCGGGGCGCCGCTCGACATCCTAGCCCAACAGATCGTCGCGTCGTGCGCGCAGCACGAGTGGCGCGTCGACGAGCTCTACGCAACGGTTCGTGAGGCGTACCCCTATCGCGACCTGGGCCGCGCCGATTTCGACGAGGTCGTCTCGATGCTCGCCGACGGCGTCGCGACCTCGCGCGGACGCAGCGGCACGTTTCTGCATTACGATCGCGTCAACGGGCGCTTGCGCGCGCGCCGCGGCGCGCGGCTTGCCGCCATCACCTGCGGTGGCGCGATTCCCGATACCGCGAACTACAACGTGGTCGTCGAACCCGAAGGCGCCGTTATCGGAACGCTCGATGAAGATTTCGCGATCGAGAGCATGGCCGGCGATATCTTTCTGCTCGGTACGAACTCGTGGAAGATTCGGCGGGTAGAGGCCGGCGTCGTTCGCGTGGAGGACGCGCATGGCGCGCCCCCGTCGATTCCGTTCTGGAACGGCGAAGGGCTCGGACGAACGATCGAGCTCTCGCGCGAGGTCTGCGCGGTTCGCGCCGCAATCGACGAGCGCGACGACGAGGCGGCCCACGAATGGCTCAAGAGCGAGTGCGCCCTCGATCGCGCCGGCGCAGAGCAAGCCGTTGCGTACGTCCGCGCCGGGAAAGCGATGCTCGGCACGGTTCCGACCGATCGCACGATCGTCGCCGAGCGCTTCTTCGACGAAGCGGGTGGCATGCAGTTGATTCTGCACACGCCGTTTGGCGCGCGCATCAACCGTGCGTGGGGACTCGCGTTGCGCAAGAAGTTCTGCCGCTCGTTTAATCTCGAGCTGCAGGCGGCCGCGACCGATAACGGTTTCATCCTCTCGCTCAGCGACCAGCACGCCTTCCCGCTCGATGCGGTCTTCGAGTTCGTGAAGTCGGCAAGCGCCGAGACGACGCTCACGCAGGCGCTCCTTCCGGCGCCGATGTTCGCCGCACGCTGGCGCTGGAACGCGTCGCGGGCGCTGGCGATCCTGCGCTTCAGCGGCGGGCGCCGGGTGCCTCCGCAGATCCTGCGAATGCGCGCCGACGACTTGCTCGCATCCGTCTTTCCCGATCAAGCCGCCTGTCCGGAGAATCTCACCGGGCCGATTCGCATTCCCGATCACGTCCTCGTGCGGGAGACGATCGGTAACTGTCTGCACGAGGCGATGGACCTCGACGGGCTTTTGGAGGTGCTGCGCGCAGTCGAGGGCGGCGCGGTGCGCACCGTCGCAATCGATACGCCGGAGCCTTCGGTCTTCTCGCATGAGATCCTCAACGCAAATCCGTATGCGTATCTCGACGACGCACCGCTCGAGGAGCGCCGCGCGCGCGCCGTGCAGCTGCGACGGACGCTGCGCGACGACGTTGACGGCGCAGGCGTGCTCGATCCGGCGGCAATCCAGGAAGTCGCCGCCGAGTCGTGGCCCGTCGTGCGCGACGCCGACGAACTTCACGACGCGCTGACGTCCTTGATCGCGCTGCCGCCCGTTTCGGCGTGGAGCCCGTGGTTCGAGGAACTCGTTGCCGATCGCCGCGCCGCTGTGGTCAACGGTATGTGGACCTGCGCCGAGCGAGGCGAGCTCGCGCGCTCGGCCTACGGCGGCGCGTCGGAAGAACGCGATCTTGCCGTCACCGAAGTTCTGCGAGGCTGGCTTGAATCGAGCGGCCCGACCACCGTCGCGCAGATCGCGCAGCGGCTGCGGATCGATTCAGCGGCGATCGAAGCGGCGCTGCTTGCGCTCGAAGCGCAGGGCCAGGTCTTGCGCGGACGCTTCACCGGGCGCGATGCCGGTGAGGAGTGGTGCAACCGGCGCGTGCTCGCACGAATTCATCGCTTGACGATCGGTACGTTGCGCCGCGAGATCGAGCCGGTCAGCACGGCGGCCTACGTCACGTTTCTCCAGCGATGGCAGCACGTTGCCTTCGCGTCGCGTCTGCACGGCATCGACGGGACGCTGCAAATCGTGCGCCAGCTCGAAGGCTATGAGATACCGGCGTTCGCGTGGGAATCCCAGATTTTACCGGCGCGCGTCGCCGGTTATCGGCCCGAGTTTCTGGACCGGCTCTGTTACGCCGGCGACGTCATGTGGGGGCGTCTGACGCCCCACCCGTCGATCGAGCCCGGCTTCTCGCCCGATCGCACGCGCGTGCGCCCGACGCGTCTCGCGCCGATCGCGCTCTTTCTGCGCGCGAACGCCGAGGAGCTGATCGTCCGGCGCCGCAGCGATCCCGCCGCACTCTCGCACGCCGCGCTCGAGACGCTTGCGCAGATCGAGCTGTTGCGCGCTCCGTTCTTCGCCGAAATAGCCCGCGCGACGAAGCGCCTTCCCAGCGAGGTTGAAGAGGCGCTCTGGCAACTCGTTGCCGCGGGGTTGGTGACGGCAGACGGCTTCGACGCGCTGCGTTCGCTGAGCGACGCGAAGCGCCGCTTGGGAGAGAAAGGCCTGCGTGCGCGCCCGCGCTCGTCGAGCGGGCGGTGGTCGCTCTTGCAAGCGGCGACCCCGCGCATCGATCGTGAAGCCTTCGCCCGCCGTTTGCTCGCGCGATGGGGAGTCGTCTTTCGCGACGTCATCGCGCGCGAGAGTCTCGCGCCGCCGTGGCGCGATTTGCTTGCGGTCTTTCGTCGCATGGAGTCACGCGGTGAGATCCGCGGAGGGCGCTTCGTGGCGGGCTTCGTCGGCGAACAGTTCGCGCTTCCCGAGGCCGTCGATGCGTTGCGTGCCGTGCGCCGCGCCGGAGTGGATCGCGAGTCCGTGAACCTCGGTGCCTACGACCCGCTCAACCTGACCGGCGTCATTCTACCCGGCGCCGTCGCCTAGCACTCTCCCCCGCCCTGGTTCCCGGAGTAGACTTCGAGGACGGCCGTCGCCGCGGCGGGTACGCTGGCGCCCTGCAGTAGCGTCCCGATGCCGCCGAGCACGCCGCCGTACTTGCCCTTCGTTGCGACCGCGTAACAAGGACCGAAATTTACCGGAAATCCGTAGATCTTTGCCTGGCCGTAGGCCGTATACGATTGACCCGGCGTGATGCTCTTCGAGGTAAGGCCGCCGCCGGCGCGCGCTTTGTACGCGAAGGACGTTTTGCCGGAGATGCCGAGCTGCAAGTAGACGATCGGATTTCCCTGACCGAGCTGGGGCATCCGATCATAGTTGGTCGTACTCGTCGTCACCGTAAGCTTGACGGATGGATTCGCGCCCGGGTACTTGACCTTGCCTCCAAACCCGCCGAACTCAGGTATGCAGAACGAGCCCCCTTTCGTCGAGAGCGTCGCGGTCACGGATGCGTACTCTTTCGAATCCTTTTGCCCTTTGCACTTGGGTGGGTTGCGGTCGGGAATCGCAACTCCCTGTGGCGCGAACGCCGTCGAGGGTAGCGTTCCGGCGTGCTGCGCGCATGCCGCAAAGAGCACCCCGGTTGCGAGCGCGCACCCTGTGCCAATCCAGAATCGTAGCGACATCATGTATCTCTCCGAACGGCGTGTGCTAGTGTGCAGTGAGTGCTTGCAGCGCAGCCTCGCCATCGGTGGCCAGCGCTTCGAGGTCCTTAGCGGCGGCGTACTCGGCGGCGGTGGGCCGTGCGAAGGCGCCTTCGAGCGAGTTGAACAGGAACGCGAGCTGTTCGCGGATTTTTGTAGGATGTACGACGTCGTACTCGCTCGAGGAGACGTTGGTGATGGTCAGGTTCGCGATCGCGTCGTCGATCTTCGTTTGCTGCGCGGCCGGCGCTCGATCGCGCGCGGTCATTGCGGCGGCGAGCGCGCGGTCGAGACGGTCGATCGAGCCGAGGAGCTGCATCTCCAGCGCTAGTCGCGCTTCGAGATCGCCCGCGGCCGGATGGATGCGCGGATCGAGCACGACTCTGAACGGGGCTTGCAGCCGCTGCGATCCGTATTGCAAGACCGCGGTATAGGAGCCGGGGACGATCGTCGGACCGTCGGCGGAATCGGGCCAATCGTCGGTTGGCACGGTCTTGAAGCCCGGGTAGTCGTATGCCGGCGGATAGCGCAGATCCCACAAGAAGTGGTTCGCACCGGCGGCGACGGTCGTAAGCTTCTCGTCGCTGCGCTGGCGCTCTTGGGTGGCATCGAGCTTCTCTTCCTGTTCCGGCGTCAGTTTGCGCTCCTTCTTGTCCTTTACATGGAGCGAGAAGCTCCGAACGGTCGCGCCGTTTGCATCGAGGAAGGAGACCGTAACCGGCGTTGCGCCCGTGTATCCCGCGGGCAGATTGAAGAAGACCGCCGCACCGTAATCGGGATTGGATCCGAAGTTCGGAATTGAGAAGTCCGCGGGCCCGCCGTACGCGTTCGAGATCCAGGCCGTTTCGGGCGCGAAAAGCTGCGCGGTCGCCGTGGAGAGTGCCGTTTGATGCGCGAGCTGCTCGAGCATCGTGATATTATCCATGATCCAAAAGGCGCGACCGTGCGTCGCGGCTACGAGCTCATTTTCGCGCGTATCGATCGCGAGGTCTCGAACTTGAACTCCTGGCAGATTGAGCGTGAGCGGCTCCCACTGCGCGCCGCCGTCGAGGCTGACGTACGCGGTGCTCCTCGTCCCGGCAAAGAGCAAGCGCGGTTCGCGCGGATCCTGCCGTACGACGAAGACGTACTGATCGGTCGGAAGGCCGTTCGTCAACGCGGTCCAATGCGCGCCGTAGTCGGTCGTTTCGTAGACGTAAGGATGAAAGTCGTCCCACATGTAGCGCGATGCGGTGAGATAGGCCGTACCCTTCTCGGTATGCGAAGGCTCGATCGAACTGATCTGCGCCCATTGCGGCAGCTCCGGCGGCGTCACCGCCGTCCAGTGCGCGCCGTGATCCGTCGTCACGTGCGCCAAGCCGTCGGCCGAGCCGGCCCAGAGTACGTTGGCATCGAGCGGCGAGACTGCGAGCGATGAAATGTCGGGAAACGTCTCCGCGCCGGTTTGATCGAGCAGAACGGGGCCGCCGGTGGGCCCCTCGGTGGTGGGATCGTTTCGCGTCAAGTCGGGGCTGATGATCTTCCAGGTCTGTCCGCGATCCATGCTGGAGAAGACGACTTGCGCCGCCACGAGCAGCTCGTGGGGGTCGGCCGGCGAGAAGAAGATCGGATGGGTCCATCCGAAGCGATATTGTGTTTCCGCCGCGGAGTTGCCGGCCATGTAGCGCGGCCACGGGCTGACGTTCTTCTCATTGCCCGTCTTGTTGTTCAAAGCGGCAAACGAACTGTAGTAACCACTGCCGTAGGTGACGTCGTGGTCCTCGGGGTCGGGTGCGACGAACGTACTCTCACCGAGCGCGACGGGACGCCACTCGCCCGGTCCGATACCCGGACCGACGGCCGCGCTCGGGCCCTCGTACGCGCCCTCGTCTTGACTCGCGCCGTAGACGTGGAACGGAAACTGATCGTCGATTGCAACGTGATAGAATTGACCCGTCGGTTGATTGAGATCGGTGCTAAATGAATCGCCGCCGTCGGTCGAGACGCTCGCGCCGCCGTCGTCGCCAACGAGAATAATCTTTGGATTGCGCGGATTGATCCAGACGATGTGGTTGTCACCGTGCGGAGGACTGACCTGGCTCCAAGTCTTGCCGCCGTTTTTCGTCTTGTAAACGGCGTCGACTTCGGGTGCGTACGCGACTTCACTGTTCGTCGGGTCGACAAAGATGGCGCTGTAGTAGAAGGAGCGCTGGCGTAGTTTCATCTCCGAGTTCACGCGCTTCCAGGTCGCGCCAGCGTCGTTCGAACGGTAGATGCCGCCGTCGCCGGCGGTGACCGTCGCGTAAACGACGCGCGGGTTGCTCGTGGCGACCGAGACGCCGATCTTGCCGAGGATGCCGGTCGCAAAACCCGGGTTCGTCGAGATCTTCATCCAGTGCATGCCGCCGTCGATCGTCTTGTAGAGGCCGCTGCCGGGTCCGCCGTTCGTGAGTTTCCACGGCTGACGCTGCGCCTGCCACATCGCCGCGTAGAGCACTTTGGGATTGTGCGCGTCCATCGAGAGGTCGACGCCGCCGGTATTCTCGTCGACGAAGAGGATCTTCTTCCACGTCGCTCCGCCGTCGGTCGTTTTGAAGATGCCGCGTTCGGGATTCGATTTGAAAACGTGGCCCATCGACGCAGCGTAAACGACCTTCGGATCGCGCGGATCGACGACCAGCTTCGTAGTCATGTGCGTATCGCGCAGGCCTGCGTACGACCAAGTCTTTCCGGCATCGATCGTCTTGTAGACGCCAGCACCGGTATCGAAATCGCCGCGAATGTCCGCTTCGCCCGTGCCGATATAGATGACACTCGGATTCGAAGGCGCAACCGCGATCGCGCCGATCGGATCGGCGACGCCGGGAATCTTACCGTCGGTAATGTTCTCCCAGCTCAGACCGTAGTCGGTGCTGCGCCAGACCCCGGCTTGAACGCCGCCAAAGTAGAACAAGTTCGGGTTGCTCGGCACCCCGGCAACCGCGACCGAGCGCCCGCCGATATAGGGGCCGATGCTCCGCCACTGCAGCTTGCTCATGAGCTGCTGGGCGGGAGAGGTCGTGGCCGCAGCGCGAGCCTGGAGCGGCGCGGCGAGAAACGCCGCCGCAACGAGAGCAGTAAGAAGACGCTTCATCCCTTTCATATCGGGCCCTCGCCTCGCAAAACCCTGCGTTGACGAGACGGGCGGGAGAAGTAGAAGCGTGGCGAGGCCTTGAAAGCTTGCCACGTGCGCGCCCCCGGTGCATCGGCGGCGCCCTTCGCTATGAAGGGCATCGACCATCTCTTGCTGTTAGTAGACGGCCTCGAGCCGGCTATTGCGTTCTACGAACGCGTCCTAGGCGCACGCCTCGAGACGCGGCTTCCGAAGTATGCGATGGCGGAGCTGCGCGCCGGCGCCTCGCAGATCGATCTCGTCGATACGTCGGTCCCCGAGGGCGCGTGGGCGCGACCGCCAGTCGCGGGCGGACGGAACCTCGATCACGTTGGCGTACGGGTGAGCGGCTGCGACGAAGCTACGCTGCGCCGTCATCTGGCGATGCACGGCGCCAGGATCGTCGAGGAGCGCGTCAACGAGGAACGCGGCGGACGGAGCCTCTCGCTCTACGTTCGCGATCCGTCCGGTAACGTCGTCGAACTGATGGGAGAGCCGTCATGAATCTTCGCCGCTTTGGGCTTTGGCTTGGGGTTGCGTCACTGACTTGTATCATCGGGACGCTGCCTCAAAACGGGTCGGCCGCACCGGTCGCGCCGCATTCGTTGATCTGCGGACCGTTCGGTGGTCCGCGGGAGCTTGTGGAGCCGCCGGACGTCGAAGTTTGGACCCTCCCCGTGAACGCGAGCGGCGAGCACGAACTGATACTGACCGTCCGCGCCGACGGCAAAGGCGACAGCGCGCGCTACTGCTATAGTTACGCGCTCAACGGCACGGAGTACAGCGTTGCCCCGACGATTCGGGTGCGCCGCGGCGAGCATTTCGCGCTGCGCGTGGTCAACGAGATCGTCGGCCCGAGCAAAGCCGCGACCGTCGCGTCCAGCGCGATTCCTACGTGCATGCCGATGTCGATGCCGGCGCTTACGACCAATCACTACGTCGGATATCTCAACCACACGATCGACGATCGGTGGATGAAGATGGCTCCGGTCGACACGAACATTCACTTGCATGGCTACCAAGGACCGGCGGCTGAGGAGAACATCTTTCTCTCGTCGCTGAGCACGCCGATGCACGCCTGCGAGTATCACATCACGATTCCGCCGACACAGCCCGCCGGAACCTATATGTATCATCCGCACGCGCACGGTTCGTCCGACGCGGAAGTCGCCACCGGGCTCGACGGCGTCTGGATCGTCGAGCCCGACCAGCCGCAGCTTCCGCGCTCGGCCGAGCACGTGATCATGCTCCGCTACCGGATTCCGTTCGAGAACGATAATCCGTACGCGCCCGTCACCGACCCGATCTTTCCGGCGGCGATGGCGCACGAAGCTGCGCTTCGGCCGTCGCCGCCGGTCCCATACGACCCATTCCATCCGCCGCCGTGGCCCGTGACCTACCCGATGAGCGCCAGCGGCGTTTCGCTCGACCCCAGCGGCTGTAACGGCATCGCCTCGGATGTTTATGTCGCGGCGAACGGCTCCGACACACCGGTTTCGCTGCGGCTTCCCGCGGGAGCTCCACAGCTCTTACGCATCGTCAACGGCACGTCGGATTCTGCAACGGCCTTGCAAATGCACGACGCATCCGGCCGGGTGCAGCCGATCCATCTCGTCGGCCTCGACGGAATACCGGTCTCGGGCGATTCGGCGCACCCGCTCAGTTCATACGTCGCTACGAACGAGCTGATGATGACGTCGATGTCCCGCGCCGACATTTTGCTGACGGTGAATCAGGGCGATAAAGTGACGATTTCGTCGGAGCACTATTGCGAGGGCGCCGACGCGTTCTACCAACTGCACCACAACTTGATCAAGATCGATGCGACCGCCGCCGCAACGGGGCCCGTTGCGAGCATCCCTTCGGCCCCCGCGGTTATCGCCGACACACCGGCCGGGAAGCTCGTGGCTCTCGCTCGCGCGCATCCCGAGCTCGTCCATCGTCGCGCGCTGACGTTTACCGAGTACGTCCTCCCGAAGAAAGGAAAAACTCCCCCCCATCAGGCGTACTATATTACCGATACGACGAACCCCAACTTTCAGGAGCATCCCTTCTGGCCAGTCTACGCCTCCGGCGCGACCGTGCCGTCGAATGCGGATCTCGTCATCAAACGCGGCACCATCGAGGCGTGGTATCTGATCAACACGACGCTGGAATCGCACGCGTTTCACATTCATCAGATGGCGTTCGTGCAAGAACGGACGGTGCCGGGCACGCCGTTGATGGCTGACACGGTCTTCGTTCCGGTCGGCACGCTCCTGCCGAACCGCAAGGATCCCAACTATCCGCTCGTCAAGCCGCGCATCACCAAAATTCTGCTCGATTTTCGCCACGTGCCGCGCGGCACGTTCGTCTTTCACTGCCACATGCTTTTTCACGAGGATCGCGGCATGATGGCGATCATCAAAGTAATCTAGGGCGGACCTGCGTAACCGGGCTTGTACGGTGGCTCGATGCCGCCGGGAAGAACCAGCGGCGGCCGCGGCGGCTGCGCGAAGTCGAAATCGTTGCGCAAATCGCCGAGGATAGGTTCGCTCTCGGCGACGGTCGCACGCGGATCGGGACGGCCGTCGGTCTTGGGATCGAGACGTTGCCCCGATAGAAAGTCGTCTTCGATGAACTTGACGTATGCGTCGTGGCTCAGCGTCTGGTGGTCGATGTGTCCCTTACGCGCGTAGGCACTGATTACCAGGCCCGGAACTCGTAGACCGTAGCCGAAGAAATTGACGTTGGGCGGGACGACGTGGTCGTAGAAGCCACCCCAATCGTCCCAGCTCACGAAGATCGCTGCGGAGTTCCAATACGGCGACCTCATCACCGCATTGACGATCCCCGTAACGTAGGCCTGACCGGCGCTGACGCGTCCCGGAGGGTGCTCGCTGTAGCGATTCCCCGGCGCTAGCCAGACGACTGCCGGCAATCTGCCGCCGCGCAGATCGCTAAAGAAGAGGCTGGTGTCTTTGACGTTGCCGAGCTGGCCGTCTTGCTTGACGTCGGTAAACGACGGCAACGGGTTCCAAATGCCCGGCGTTCGAGCGCTTTGCGGCCGGAGCTGACAACTGCTTTGATCGTTGGTGCAGTCCGGTTCGAAGCCGTCCATCACGTAGTAGCCCCACGAGACGTGGTTGGCGTGAAGCAAGTACGTGAGATCGGTCCACGGATAGTCGGGCCGTCCCGGCACTTGAGGTGACTCCCGATCGAAGAGGTCGCGCGGGAAGTCCTTATCGTCGAAATAGACTCGATTCGGTTTGCAGCTCGTCGGGTCGCCGATCGTCGCGCAACTCGCGGCCCATTCCGAGACCATATAGAGATGCGCCGGCAGACTCCACGAGCTGACCGGCTCGAACATCCGGTCCTGCAGGACGAAGTTGCGGGCGTACGCCCAGTAGTTCGGCAGCTCGTTCGCGGTGTGATAGCCCATCACGCTGCGCTCGTGTCCCTTGACCACGCACGTCGGAATGTTTGTGGGACAGCCGCCGGTCTCGAGCGCGCCTTGCATGACGCGAATGAAACCGTCCATCTTTCCACCGTCGATTGCCGCGTCGGCGGCTCTCGCTCCGTGCGGGCCGCCGGTGTTCTCGTCGTGGTCATCGTGGTAGGGCCGAACGCACACATTCCTCGCGGGATCGGGAACGCAGACTTGCGGCACGCCGTCGCGCATCGGAATGCCGTCCGCACCGGGAAACGTGCCGAAGTAGCTATCGAAGGAGCGGTTCTCCTGCATGATGATGATGACGTGTTTGATCTTGTGAATCCCGTCCGGCATCGGCGCGGCGTCGGCCGGCGCGTGCGGCAGTTGGCCCGACGCGGAAATGACTCCCAGCATCAGCATCAGCGCAACGAGGCGCGTGCGATAGGACCGCCGCCGCATGAAGGCAGATTCGCAGGCGGTCGAAGTGCGCCTGCACTTCCCATTTGGGCGGATCGTGTGCTACGATTCCGGAGGCGCATGGGGCGCATCCGGTCCGCGGAAAGGACAGAAGTCCACCCTCGTTTCGCGACTCTCCATTTGCGAACGGACTTTCTTGCCTGAATTATGCGGACGTCAGGCGCACTGAAAGGACGTTCATTGTGCCCACACGGCAACTGCCTGCCAATCCAAACCTGCAGCAGCTCAAGGCGCAGGCCAAAGACCTGCTCCGCGCGCAAGTTGCAAATCTACCTGAGGCTGCCCAACGCATTCGAGAGTTTCATCCGCGCTTTCGCGACGCGAGCGACGCGACCATTGCACGCGCCGTTCTGAAGCTGAGCGATGCGCAGTTTGCGATCGCCCGCGAGTATGGCTTCGCTTCTTGGCCCAGGCTGAAGGCCTTCGTCGAAGACCCCAATCGCGAAGACGTTAAGCTTCCAGCGCACCTCCGAATCAAGGATGAAACGTTTAAGCGCGCCGTCGATTTGCTCGACGCGGGCAATGCGGAGGGGCTACGCCAGTATGTCGAGGCGAATCCGCGTGTCGTTCGTCAGCACGTGATCCTCGAGGGCGGCAACTATTTCCGGGAGCCGGCGCTGCTCGAGTTCATTGCGGAGAATCCGACCCGTCGAGGCAGCTTGCCGGCAAATGCCGCGGAGCTTGCTCGGATTATCCTCGATGCGGGCGGTCGAGACGACCGGGAGAGCGTGGACTCCGCGCTGGAACTGGTGGCGTCGAGCGATGTCGCGCGCGAGAGCGGCGTCCAGATTCCATTGATCGACGTGCTCTGCGACTACGGCGCCGATCCCACGGCGGCAACGTATGCGGCGCTCCTCTACAATCAGTTCGAGGCCGTTCGCGCGTTGATCCGGCGCGGCGCTCAGGCGGATCTCATCGTTGCGGCGGCGATGGGCGAGCTCGGCCAAGCGATGCAAGCGTTACCAAATGCCGATCCGCAGACGCGACAGCGAGCGCTCGCGATGGCCGCGCAGCACGGTTACGTGGGGATCGTGCGGTTGATGCTCGATGGGGGGGAGGATCCGAATCGATTCGCACCGGTCGGCGGTCATTCGCACGCGACGCCGTTGCATCAAGCGGCGCTTGCGGGACACGAAGACGTGGTGCGGCTGCTCGTCGAGCGCGGCGCACGCACCGATATCCGCGACATCTTACACGGCGGCACGCCGCTCGATTGGGCGGAGTACGCCAAACAAAAGACGATTGCCGAATATTTACGCGAGCACGGCTCGGAGTCGCGATGGTAGTCTCCCGTCGATAATCGCCGTTTACTCTTCCTTTGCCCACTCCGCCTTGATTGCGTCGCGGGTCGGCCTAGCGACGCGAATGTCCGGGTTTCGTCCGGGGTTCAGCGGATACGGCTCGTTGCCTACGCCGCTCTTTTGGTTACCATAGAGCCCGAACCACGCCTCGTCGTCATAGCAACCCGCAAATTCGGCATTTGCGGTGATCTTGTTGCCGATGAAACCGCCGATGTGCTTATGCGACCATCCGGATTTCCACCATTCGTCATTGAATTCGAAGTAAAAGCCACCCGAATCGACTCCGCCCTGCACCGTCGAGTTCGCGTAGACTTCCTGCTGGTTCGTCGTCACGTAGTCGACGAGGTTTTGCATGCCGGGATTGGGATTGCCGCCGCTCTTTAGGGGCACGGCACCCTCCCAAGGCACCGGAGGTGGGAGCCCGTAATACGGTTTTTTATCGGTACCCGCGGGGTAATTTATGCAACTGTAGTTCGTCCCATGTTTGGCCGTCGACGCCGGGTAATACGCAGCCGTCGAGCCATACTCCGCGATGATCGTCGGCTTTACCGTGCTCCTCTTAATCTGTTCCCAGACGCTGCCTAAAGTCGGCCCGCGATAAACGTCGATGCCCCATGCGTCGACCTTGAAGCCATATTTCTCGCCGTAATAGACGGTTTCCAGATAATCTTTCCCGCCGATATTCTCTACGCCGTCGATCATGGTCGTTGTGGTGAGCTTCTTCGCTCCGTCCGCTTCTTTGAAACCGGCATCAATGCTACCGTCGAGATCGTTGAGCGCTTTCCACCAATCCGGCTGGATGATGAGGGATCTCGAGTTGATCTCATTGCCTATAGAGATTCCCATGAGCGCAGGGTAGGAGCCGTACTCGCTCGCCAATATCTTGAACGCCGCTGCCAGCGCCTTTTTATAATCGGGCTGCAATGCGTCAGCTCCGCCGAATTGAAGACTTAATACGACGTAAATCGGATGGTCGCCATTGTTCCACGCCGCATCGAGAAAGTCGTTGATCTTACCGGTCTCTTTTGGAAACGGCTGTTGAGGCGCCAAGATCCCGTAATTCGGTATATCCTTGAAGCTGGCGAGCGTGACGTTATAAACTTTGACCGCATTGACACCGTCGGTACGCATCAGGTCTAGGTCCTTTTGCCAAATTCCCTTGTAGGCGTTGTCGAGCGGATTGGCAACCGGTGCCTGATCGTAGAGCGAGTCGATCTGAGCCGTGCCATAATCGACGCCCTTGATGAAAAACGGCTTACCGTCAAGGAGAACGTTTCGCAGTCCAACGGTGAACTTCGTGACGGTCGTAGCGTGGCGGCCCCTCCCGGACTCGCCACGGTGCCCGGTTGTCGCGCTTTGCTGCCCTGTCGAAGGCACGCCAGGCTGTGACTGTGACCCGCCACACCCGGCCAATATAATAAGAGCCGCGCCGACCAATGCACGCCGGCTGAACGGTACAAAATCCATTTGGGTTATTAGTTCCTCCGTAGCAACGATTCGAGGCGCGCCTTCCTGAACAACGCCGATTATCTAAGGATGCTCCGTTCCATAATCAAGCCGGCGGTCCTATGCGCGCTCGTAGTGAGCTAACTGCAGCCGCTCGTCGCACCGCAGGAGTCGCACTTCTCACAAGCGCCGTTGCGTACCATCGTAAGCTGACCGCACTCCGAGCACGCGTTGCCCGTGTAGCCTTTGGCTTTCGATGCGTTGATCGCTTCGGTGCGCGCCAGCGTTACGACCGCGGTTCCTCCGCCGCTCCTCGGCGTGAACTGCGGCGCCGGAGGATTGGCTACGGGAGCCGCACTCGAGCCCTGCGGCAGGTCCTGGCCCGGACGCAGATGCGTGCTGACCGGATGGAGTCTCTCCGCAACTCCCGCGGGACGGACTTGGACGCCGGCCTCCTCCTCTGCGATGTACTCCTCTTGTGCTTCGGGTCCCATCGCATCCATTTGCATCGACGGCTGCACGTGCGCGAGGTCGTAGCGGCCGAGATAGCTGACCGCGAGCTCGCGGAAGATATAGTCGAGGATCGACGTCGCCATCTTGATGTGATCGTGTCCGACCACGGGGCCGTTCGGCTCGAAACGCGTGAAGGTAAAGGCTTCGACGAACTCTTCGAGCGGAACGCCGTGCTGCAAGCCGAGCGAGATTGCGATCGCGAAGTTGTTCATCAACGAGCGGAAGGCCGCGCCCTCCTTGTGCATGTCGATGAAGATCTCACCGAGCTGACCACCTTCGTACTCGCCGGTGCGCAAGTAGACTTTGTGGCCCGAGATGGTCGCCTTCTGCGTGTACCCGCTGCGACGTTGCGGCATCGAACGCCGTTTGGCGATGTAGCGGTAGACGATTTTCTCGGCTACTTGCATCGGCGTGGTGAACGGCTGCTGCGCGGCAGCAGCCGCGGTCTCCTCATCGCTCGCGTCGCCGCCGAGATCGTAGCTCGCGGCGAGCGGCTGCGAGAGTTTCGAACCGTCGCGATAGAGCGCGACCGCCTTGATCATCCGTTCCCACGAATAGCGGTAGGCTTCCTTGACGTCTTCGATCGTTGCCGTCTGTGGGAAGTTAATTGTTTTTGAAATTGCACCGCTTACCCACGGCTGGGCCGCCGCCATCATATCGACGTGCGCGAGCGGCCGGATGTATCGCGTGCCGTACTTACCGCACGGCGTCGCACAATCGAAGACGGCTAAATGCTCGTCTTTGAGGTATGGCGCGCCCTCGACGGTCATCCGTCCACAGATGTGTGCCGAGGCCTCTTCGATCTGACGAGTCGTGAATCCAAGGCCATCGCGCAGGAGGGAGAAGCTCCAGTCGTTGAGCTGCTCGTCGGTGAGTCCAAGTTGCTGCTTGCAGAAATCCTCGCCGAGCACGAACTTATTAAAGACGAACGGCAGCTCGAACGCACTCGGCAGCGCCACTTCTATGCGCGCAAGCGCTTCCTCATCGAAGCCCTTCGCCTTCAGGGTCGCCCGATTGACGTGCGGCGCTTCTGCCAGCGTACCGGTTCCCTTCGCGTAAGTCTCGATCGCGCCGATCTGTTCGTGAGAGTAGCCGAGCTTATGCAGCGCGGCATCAACCGATTGATTGACGATCTTGAAATAGCCGCCGCCGGCGAGCTTCTTGAATTTTACCAACGCGAAGTCGGGCTCGATGCCGGTCGTATCACAGTCCATCACGAGCCCTATGGTGCCGGTAGGAGCGGTTACGGTGACTTGAGCGTTACGATATCCAGCGACTTCGCCGATGGAGAGTGCTTCGTCCCACATCTTTCGAGCGAGCGCCCAAGTCTGTTGCGTAAAGAGCGTCGGCGTGTGCGTTACCGGCTTAACGCTGAGGCCTTCATATTCGCTCGGATCGACGGCGTAGGCCGCGCGTCGATGATTTCGAATAACGCGCAGCATCGCATCGCGATTGGCGTCGAAGCGTGCGAATGCACCGAGTTTTTGCGCGAGCTCGGCAGACGTACGATACGCCATGCCGGTAAGCAGCGCGTTGATCGCACCGCACCAGCCAAAGCTCTCTTCAGAGTCATACGGAAGACCCATGCGCATCAGCAGCGTTCCGAGATTGGCGTAGCCAAGACCTAGCGTACGATAGCCGTGATTCTTCTCGGCGATCCGCTTTGACGGCATCTGCCCCATCGCGACGGAAATCTCGAGCGTCGTGGTCCAAATGCGCGAGGCTTCAGCGAGCCGCTGTGCATCGAAATTGCCGTCATCGTTGAGAAACTTGACGAGGTTCACGCTGGCTAGGTTGCAAGCCGTGTCATCGATGAAAACATATTCGCTGCATGGGTTAGTTGCGTTGATGCGCTCGTCGTTGGCACAAGTGTGCCACTCTTGAATGGTGTCGTCGAACTGTAGGCCGGGGTCGGCGGACTGCCATGCTGCAACACCAATCTGTTCCCATAGGTCGCGTGCCTTAATGCGCTTGACTACGTCGCCGGTCGTGCGCGCGGTCAGCAGCCAATCGTCGTCGCGATCGATTGCATCGAAGAAGCCGTTGGTCAATCGAATCGAATTGTTTGAGTTTTGCCCCGAGACCGTAATGTATGCTTCTGAGTCCCAACTCGTATCGTACTGCTCGACCTCGATCCCCGTATAGCCTTGCCGCGCGTAATCGAGCGCGCTTTGCGCGGCGCCCGACGGAACGCCGGCCGCTACCGCATCGCGGATCGCGTAACGTAACGAAGTATTGAGCGCCGGATCGAGCCGCGCATGGTCCGGTACCCGCGTATCGTGCGCCGCGGAAATAATCGCATTGAGCTGCTTTTCGAAGACGCGCGAACCAATGACAAGGTCCGCAACTTTGCGTTCCTCGCGAACCTTCCAGTTAACGAACTCCTCGATGTCCGGATGATCGGCGTTGAGCACGACCATTTTAGCCGCGCGCCGCGTCGTGCCGCCGGACTTAATCGCACCGGCGGCGCGATCGAAGACCTTGAGAAACGACATGAGTCCGCTCGACGTCCCGCCGCCCGTGAGTTTTTCACCGGCCGCTCGAAGTTTCGAGAAATTTGCTCCGCTACCGCTACCGCCTTTAAAAATGCGCGCTTCGCGGATAACGCCGTCGAAGATGCCGCCCTCGTTAACGAGATCGTCTTCGATGCCGAGGATGTAACAATTGTGAACGACGAACCCATTTGCGACGTACGATTCGTCCTCGTCCACTTGCAGGTTGTATACCTGCCCATCGAAAGGCACGTGCCGGACATCCAGTATTTTTGCGGCCACTTCCATCCCAAACCGCATTCGATCGGCTGGAACCGGCAGCTCGCTTTGAATTCCGAGGAGCTTGCAAAGGTCGGGACAAGTGGCTGCGGAGAGGCTTATCCGATAATGGTTCCTTTTGCCGTTGGGCTGCGGACGGCCCACACCTAGTGCGGGCCGGTACCCGAGGGAGCGCATAATGCGCACGACGCCATGGGAGAGCTCGCGATTCGTAAAATCCCAAAACAGCGAGACGCTGCGCCCGCCAGGGGCCTTGGATTTGCAGCCGTCCGCATTCCATAGGCCGGCAAGAAACTCAAGTCTGTGAGCAGACGATGATCCGTAAATAAAGGATGGAACGCGCTTCCCCCAGCTATATCGACCGCAATACTCTAGAAACCAACGGGCGATCGCCGTCTGGTGATATCTTAACGTCGTCCAACCTTGATTTTCGAAAGTCTCAGGCTGTGTGTCGACGCCAAAAGTTTCGCTCATAAGGTCGCGAATCTCGGAAATCTGCCAGACGTCGTTGCGGTTAAAGACAAAACTAATGCCCTTGACGTGACCTACATGCCCCTGCAGCATGAAGGAACCATCGCCGAGCCAATGACCGATCAACCGGGCGGTCTTAGGATTCGAGAGCGAGATCACGCGGCGCATCGTTGATACGCCGCCGCCGTACTGTCGCGAATAGATCGCAGTGTCGTTGATCTCAAAGTAGTTGGCGAGGTCGCGGCCCGCGACGTACTCGCCAAGGTCGAATGAAGGGGCTTCGATGGCGGTCTCTTGCGGGCACGCCAGCACGATCGAGTCACCTGGCCGGACATCTCGAGCAGCAACCCATTCAGGAGAGAGTCGAGTGCGGGCTTCCGAGCGGGCCTCCCCGACGAGAGAACCAACTCTTTCCATGGCGTCCCTGATGACGTAGAGCGGGTGCTCAGGCGTGCAGCGCAGCTTTTCTCCGGAGAAGTAGTGCGCTTTAACCTCAACGAGACCGGCGTCAGCCGCTCGGGACATGACAGCGGTCACGCTGCGCATGCGGCCACGATGCGTCGGCACGCGATCGCCCGGAGCAATATCCTGGATCGCTTTGAATCCGCTTTCCGTCCAAACGAGCGTATCGGCGGGAAAACACGCCGAAACTTGCGGATGTGAGTAGGTGTCGGCCGAAGGCCTCGATACGCCGTCCGCGGCGTCGACGTGCCAATGTCCCTGTGCCGGACCGGAAATGCCGTACGCCCAGTGAAGGCCGGTGTTAAAGAATTGCGGTGAATTCGGCGCGCCGATTTGGCGCGCGAGCATCGCGCACATCTCGTCGTGATAGATCCGCGCATCGTTCTCGGAGTCGAAATAGCCGTGCTTCCAGCCCCAATAGGTCCAGCAGCCCGCCATCCGATCGAAAACTTGGCGCGCGTCGCGCTCGGCCCCGAACTGATCGTTGCGCGGCATTGCCTCGAGCGCCGCGCCGTCGGCGACGGAGCGCTGGAGCCACTCCGGCACGCCCTCTTCCTCGAATTTCACGGTCGCCTTCGGAACGCCGGCCTTGCGGCAGTACTTCTGGGCGAGGACGTCGACCGCAACCTGACTCCACCCAGCCGGAACGAGCACGTCCTTTGCTTCGAAAATCACCGAGCCGTCGGGATTGACGATTCGCGAAGTGCGGGACTCGAACACGACGCCGGCATAAGGATCGCCGGGGGCGGAATAGGTACGCAAAAACTTCATAATGCGGCTCCTCGCGCTTACCGAACACACGTTCGTATTCGATAGATTCTACGGCCTAGATAGGATACCTATTGTGCCATATCCGCCGTTTTACCACAAGATATTGGGGGTCCGGTCGAAATCCTTGTGCACCGGCTGTGGCCAACCCGTGAAATCGGTGGAAGCTAGGTCGCTCAGGCAAGCAGGCGGGTGGAGGGCGTGTGGACAGTTCCGAGGATACCGGGGATAACCGTACAACGCATGACGCCCATGTTCGGCCCCGATCGCTTCGCGCCGCGCCTGCACGACGTTCCGCACGAGGAGCTCGAAGCGGCCGGAATTCGCGGATTGATCGTCGATCTCGACAACACGCTGCTCGGGTTTCGCGAGACCGAGCTGGCCCGCGAACACATCGACTGGGTCGAGCGGGCCCAAGCGCGAGGCTTTCGGATCGTCATGCTCTCGAATAACTTCTCGGAGCGGGTCAGGCGACTAGCCGCCGAGCTCAACGTGGCATGTTTTCCAAACGCGCTCAAGCCGCTGCCGTTCGGCTTCTTACGCGCGAAGCGGTGCCTGCAGCTTCGACGGCGCGAGATCGCCGTCGTCGGCGATCAGCTCTTTACCGACGTCTTGGGCGGTAAGCTCTGCGGGCTGTACACGATTCTCACCGAGCCGATCGAGCTGAAGGATTTTGCCGTTACGCGCGTATTCCGCTACTTCGAGCGGCTGATGCTACGCGAGCGCCGTCGATGAAGCTAGCCTTGATCGGCGATCCCGTCGAGCATAGCGGAAGTCCGCGCCTGCATCGTGAGTTTCTCGAAGCGGCCGATATCGACGGAAGCTACGTAGCGATTCGCGTCGCGCGCGGCGAGGGCGCCGCGGCAATCGCGCGCTTGCAGCGGGACGGCTTCCTGGGATGCAATATCACGTACCCGCTTAAGGAAGAGGCTCGCTCGACGTGCGGCGCTTTAACCGAAGAGGCGCGCCAAGCCGACGCCGTCAACACGATCTTTTTCGGGACGCAGATCTTCGGAACGAACACCGACGGGATTGGTGCCCGCTCCGCCATCGAGGCGATCCTCGACGAACCCGTGGCGCTCAAGCGCGTCGGCGTACTCGGTTACGGTGCGACGGCGCGCGCGATTCTCGCCGAACTGCACGACAACGACGCGTACGCGTTCGTGTGGGGACGCGACCCGGAGCGCCTACGGGATACGTGCCGGCGCTTCGAAGCCCGCCTTTGGCCGAAGTCGAACCCGCCCGAGATCGTGGTGAGCACCTTGCCGCCCGATGCGAATCTCTCCGACGAGCTCGTCGCGGAGCTGCGGCTTGCCGATCTCGTTATGGATGCGAACTACGGTCCTCGAGCGACGCTCGCACAAAGGCTCGGCCGCGAAGTCGTTCCGGGGGATACGATGTTGGAAGCGCAAGCGCGCGCGAGCTTCGATTTCTGGTTAGCGCATCTCGATCGCGTCGCCGGCGCGTGATTCGCGCTGTCCGCGTGGCGGAGAGGGAGGGATTCGAACCCTCGAGAGGCTCATCACCTCTGCTCGCTTTCCAAGCGAGTACATTCAACCGCTCTGCCACCTCTCCCCAATCGACGTTGTCGACTGGGGGCCCCATTTGTTCTGAAAGGCGCTCCGCACGCTGCGCGTGCTGCACGCCCCCCAGCGGCGGAGCCGCTGGGGCCCCCATTGACGAGCCGAAGCCGGTAGTTGCGCTGCTCGTCGCGACGCTCCTCGTTGCGCTCGGCGCGGCACCTAGCGACGCCGGCCGCCAACCGGTCGCCGGTCATTTCAACTTGCCCCGCACCTTCGTGAAGAGCTCGGTCGCGACGGCCGCGTCGCCCAACGCGGTTGCAAACGGCGGCTTCGAGAGCGGCCGCGTCAATCGCGGGTGGCTGCAATGCGGCGACGTCGAGGCATACGTGATGCGCGTGCAGCCGCATAGCGGCTCGTTCGCCGAATACTCGGGAGTTCGAAACGGTACGGGAGAACCGCTGGGCAACTCCGGCGTTTGTCAGCGCGTGACGATTCCGCGCGGCGCCCTGCTGACGGCCCAGCTCTATCAGCTTTCCAACGAAGAGAGCGCCACCTTTGCATACCAGGAGGCGGACTTACTCGACGATAGCGGCGACGTCGTGGTGAATCTCTATCGATCGGTCAACGACAACGCGGCATGGGTGCGTGCGCAATGGAATCTCGGTGCGTACGCCGGGCGCACGCTCTGGATCTACTTTGGCGTGCACGGCGACGGGTATCCGCGCCGGTCCACGCAGCAATACGTCGACGACGTGCTCCTTACCAGCATGAGTTCACCAGTCTCGAAATAGGGCCGGCATCCCCCAAGCGCGAAGAGCGTACCCATGCAATCGCGGGATCCACAACCGGAAAACGAGCGCTTCGACGATCGCGAAGGGCGGCGGCTCGCGCCGATTCTCTTTTGGATCGGGCTTGGGCTCGGTATCGCCGCGCTCGGCACGACGATCGCGTACGTTTCGCTGCGCATCGCCGCGGGCGGACATCGCGAAGATCCGACCACGCAGCGCATTCAAGAGCTGATCGACGAGGCGAACTCGCTGCTCAAGGCACTTGACGAGCAGCGCCACAGCGCCTGATCCCAATGTGACGCTCCGCAAAGGCGTCGAACTCGAGCTCGCTTTCACCGATATCCTCGCTAACGGACAAGGCGTAGGCCGCGCCGGCGGCATGGTCGTCTTCTGCTTCGGCCCGCTTCCCGGCGAGCGGGCTCGCGTGCGAGTTATCGAGGTAAAGCCACGCTACGCCGTCGCCGATTGCCTCGAGGTGTCGGCAAATTCATCGGCGCGCGCGGAGCCCTTCTGCGCGGTCTTCGGCACTTGCGGCGGATGCCAGCTGCAGCATCTCGACTACCCCGCGCAACTCGAATGGAAGAAGAAGGTGGTGGGCGCGGCATTGCAACGGATCGGCGGCTTCACTGGCGTCGAGGTGCCGGCCACGATCGGAATGCTGCACCCACGAGCGTATCGGAACAAGATGTCGCTCGTCGTCGATAACCGGGGCTCGCTGCCGTCGCTGGGTTTCTATCGGCAGCGTTCGCATGAGATCGTCCCGATCGATACCTGCCCGATCGTCGCGCCCAAGCTCGACGCCGATCTCGCCAGGCTCAACGCGCTGCGCGGCGACGCCGCCGTCGAAGCCATGCTGCGCGACGCGCGTCATCTCGTCGACCGCTCGGCAAGCGCCGACGGTACGAGCGCGCTGACGATCACGACGGCGCGAGAGTCGGAGAGCGCACGGCGCGCCGCACCGGTTCTGCGTACCGAACTTGCAGGTCTGGCGGGAGTAACGAACTCTTTCGACCTTTCGAGCGCGAACGCAATCGTGGGACGGCACCATCGCACGCTCGCCGGTGAATCGGAGATCGAAGAGACGATCGCCGGCATCCGCTACCGCGTATCGGCCGCCTCATTTTTTCAGGTGAACGTCGAGATGGTGGGACGCATCTTCGACTATCTCGCGCCCTGGCTCCAAGCTCCAGGCCGAATCGTAGACCTCTACTGCGGGGTTGGAACGTTCGCGCTCTTCTTCGCAAAGAAGGGTTGGATCGTCTACGGAATCGAGGAGAATGCACAGGCGATTGCAGAGGCGACGACCAATGCGCGGCGCAACGATCTGGAAGACTTGGTGCGCTTCACGGCCGGGCGGGTCGAGCAACTCGCAGGCGCAGGCGCGCTTCGGGAGCATTTTCTCAACGCCGGCGCGGTCTTTCTCGACCCCCCGCGCAAAGGGTCGGATGAGGCGACGCTCGGCGCGATTGCGGATGCCCGCGTCGCGTCGGTGTGGTATCTCTCGTGCGACCCTGCGACGCTGGCACGGGATTCCAAGTTCCTCGTGGCCAAGGGCTACCGGCTCGTGACGGTTCAACCCTTCGACATGTTTCCCCAAACGGGGCACGTCGAGACGCTCGTTCGACTGGAGTATTCGCACCCTTGACGTCCGACACCATCGACATCCGCTACGTCGCAAAGCTGGCGCGGCTCGCATTGACCGAGCAGGAGATCGAGATCTTCGGCCGCCAACTCGGCGACCTCCTCGGCCACGTGAACGCGCTCGCGGAGCTCGACACCGCAAGCGTGCCGGCGACGGCACAGGTCGTCGAGTCGCGCAACGTCGTTCGCGAGGATGAGTTGCGGCCGTGTCTCGACCGCGAGCGCGTTTTGGATCAAGCACCACAGCGGCAAGGCGGGTTCTTTCGCGTGCCGCGCATCATTTCGGAGTAGCGAGTGTCCACCGGCTTGATCGAGAAGAGCGCTGCGGAGATCGCCGAAGCGGTTCGCGCTCGCCATGCGAGCGCTGCGGAGATCGCCGAGGCGACGCTCGCACGCGTCGAGGCCGTGGAGGGTGTCGTCGGCTCGTACTTGACGGTGCTCGGCGAGCTCGCGCGTTCGCAGGCCGCAGCGGTCGACGAGCGGGTCCGCAACGGCGAACGGCTTCCGCTCGCGGGCGTTCCGATCGCCGTCAAGGACAACATGTGCCTTGATGGCACGCGCACGACGTGCGGCAGCAAGATTCTCGAGCACTGGATCGCTCCGTACACGGCAACCGCCGTCGCGCGAATGCTCGAAGCCGGCGCCGTCCCGATCGGCAAAGCGAACTGCGATGAGTTTGCGATGGGCAGTTCGTGTGAAAACTCGGCGCTAGGCGTGACGCGCAACCCGTACGATCCGGCGCGCGTTCCCGGCGGGTCGAGTGGCGGCTCCGCCGCGGCGGTCGCCGCCTACGAAGCGGCGATCGGCTTGGGCAGCGATACCGGCGGTTCGATTCGAGAACCGGGTGCGTTCTGCAATCTGGTCGGCTTCAAGCCGACCTATGGACGAGTCTCGCGATATGGCTTGATCGCCTTTGCGTCGAGTCTCGATCAGATCGGTCCGCTCGCCCGTACCGTTGAGGATGCCGCCCTCGCATACGACGCGATGGGGGGCTACGATCCGATGGATGCAACCTCGATCGACCGGCCGCTCGAACCGACTGCCGGCGCGCTGCGCGAAGATTTGAAGGGTCTACGGGTCGGTATCGTACACGAGTTCGACACGAAGGCGTTGGGAAACGATCTGGACGCACTCTATCGAAAAGCTTACCAGGATCTCGAGCGCCTCGGTGCGCAGCTCGTCGAAGTCTCGCTGCCCACGGCCGACTACGGGGTTGCGACGTATTATCTCATCGCTCCGGCGGAGTGTTCGTCGAATCTCGCGCGCTTTGATGGCGTTCGGTATGGATTGCGCGTGGAGGGCGACGACGTGCGCGCGATGTACGACAAGACGCGCGCCGCGGGCTTCGGCCCGGAGGTAAAGCGCCGGATTCTGATCGGAACCCACGCGCTCTCGAGCGGCTATTACGACGCGTACTACGTGCGGGCGCAGAAGGCACGCACGCTCATCGCGCGCGACTTCGATCGGGCCTTTGGGCAGTGCGATCTGATCGCGTCGCCCGCAGCGAGCTGTCCAGCCTTCGAGTTCGGCGCGAAGAGCGATCCGTACAGCATGTATTTGATGGATTACTACACGATTCCGATGGCGCTCGCGGGATTACCGGCACTCTCGGTGCCGTGCGGCTGGAGCACGCCGGATGGAGGGAGTGCGCCGATGCCGATCGGCTTGCAACTGGCCGCACCGCTCTTCGCGGAGAGGCTGCTGCTCGGCGCGGCGCACGCTTACGAGCGCGCGACGAAGCACGCGCTCGCGCACAAGCCGGCACTCAAAGGAGTGCGTACGTGACCGCCTATGAGGTCGTGATCGGGATCGAGTGCCACGTCGAGCTGCGAACCCGCACGAAGATGTTCTGCGGCTGCGCGAACGAGTTCGGCGGCGAACCGAACACCAAGGTCTGCCCGGTCTGCCTGGGCATGCCGGGCGCGCTGCCCGTTCCCAATGCGAAGGCGATCGAGCATCTCGTCACGGCCGGTCTTGCATTCGGCGCCGAGATTCCCGCCTTTTCGAAGTTCGACCGGAAGAACTACTTTTATCCGGACATGCCGAAGGATTATCAGATCTCGCAGTACGACATGCCGCTCACGCTCGGGGGATCCGTAAAATATTGGCTCGAGGACGGTACGATGGGCGAGTGCCGCCTGACCCGCATCCATCTGGAAGAGGATACCGGGAAATCGACCCACGCGGGCTCGGGCGACGGACGAATCGCCGGGAGCGCCTATTCGCTCGTCGACTTCAATCGCGCGGGCGTGCCGCTGATGGAGTGTGTCTCGGAGCCCGAGCTGCATAGCGCAACCGAGGCGGTCGCATATTTGGAATCGCTGCGCCGCACTCTGCTCGCGCTCGGCGTGAGCGACGTGAAGATGGAGGAAGGCTCGCTGCGCTGCGATGCCAACGTCTCGATTCGGCCGGCCGGCTCGACGCAGCTCGGAACCAAGACCGAAATCAAGAACATGAACTCGTTTCGGTCGGTCGAGCGCGCGATCGAGAGCGAGATCGCGCGTCAGACCGAACTCGTGAGCGGCGGCGAGCGCGTCGTGCAGGAGACGCGGGGCTGGGATGAAGTCAAGGGCGTCACGCATCCGATGCGCAGCAAGGAAGAGGCGCACGATTATCGCTACTTTCCCGATCCCGATCTCGTGCCGCTGGAGGTCGCGCGCGAAGAGGTCGCGCGCCTAAAGGCCGCGCTCCCGCCGCTTCCGTGGGAGCGATTCGAGCGATACACGAGCGAGTACGGTCTCGCGCCGAAGCAGGCGACGCAGCTCATCGATAATCCGTCGCTGGGCAGCTACTTCGATCGCGTCGTTGCCGCGAGCGGCAATCCGCAGCAGTCGAGCAACTTCGTGCTCGGCGAGCTCTCGCGGCTCGCGAACGAGACCGGCCTCGCGGCCGCGGATTCAGGGATCTCGCCGGAGCATCTCGCCGAGCTCATTGCACTCGTCGACGGCCGGCGTATCAACTCGAAGATCGCTAAGGAGCTGCTCGGGCGCATGTGGCAGGGCGAGGGTTCGCCGGCCGAGATCGTCGACCGCGAAGGCCTCGCGCAGACGAGCGACCCGGCAACGATCGAACGATTCGTTGACGAGGTGCTCGCCGCCCATCCAAACGTCGCCGGCGAATACCGGGCCGGCAAGATGAACGTCATGGGTTTTCTCGTCGGTCAGGTCATGAAGGCGTCGCGAGGGAAGGCCGACCCCGCGCTCGTCAACGACCTGGTGCGAAAGCGACTCTGCTAACCGACGACCGGACGCTCGACGCGCTCGACTTCACCGCGGTGCGCGATCGCGTCGTCGGAGGGACGCGAACGCAGCGCGGACGATCCTACGCGCAAGCACTCGCGCCGCACTCCGAGTTCGAGCTCGTGCGCCGCGAGCAGATTCATACCGAGGCGTTGCGCTCGCTCGTCGCGGGCTCGGACTTTCGTGTAATGCCGGCGATCGAGACGGTCGAGTTTACGGAGGCTGCCGCCACCGGACGCACGCTCGGCGCAAGCGACCTGCGCGCAATCGGGGATGCGGTAGCGGCGTCGGCGGCGGCACATCGCGCCGTCGGCGGCCAGGCAGAGCTGCGCGAGGTGATCGCCGGTTACACGCCCCTGCGAGAACTCGCTCGGAAGATCGTGGATGCGATCGACGAACGCGGCATCGTGCAAGATCGCGCATCGCCGGCGCTCGGACGAATTCGGCGCAGCCTGGCCGGAGCTCAAGCCGAGGCTCGCGACCGCGTGAGCTCGATTTTGGGCTCGGCAAAGTACGCCAAGGTGATCCAGGACCGTATCGTGACGATCCGCAACGGGCGCTTCGTTATCCCGATCAAAGCCGAGTTCTCCGGAGCACTCCCGAGCATCGTCCACGATACGAGTGCGAGCGGACAGACGCTTTTCGTGGAACCGCTTGCGGCGCTCGAGTCGAATAATCGCATCCGAACCCTGCAGATCGAAGAGGAGCGCGAAGTCGACCGGATTCTCGAATCGCTCTCCCGCGAAGTCGGCACTCATGCGTCCGCAATCGACGCGAACGTCGAGATGCTCGCGCGCATCGATCTCCTCGCCGCCAAGGCGGAGCTCGCCCACGCAAACGCGTGCGCTGCTCCCGAGCTCATCGAGGCGCCGGTGCTCGTGATCGAGCGGGGACGCCATCTGCTTCTCGGCGAGCGTGCCGTGCCGCAGTCGCTCGCAGTCGACGAAACGACTCCGCTGCTGGTGATCAGCGGGCCGAACATGGGAGGAAAGACGGTCGCGCTCAAGATGGCCGGCCTCTTCGTCGTGATGGCCTACTGCGGGATGCAGCTTCCGGCGGGACGCTGTTGCATTGGACGGTTCGAGCGCGTCATCGCCGACATTGGCGACGAACAGTCGCTCGTTGCCAACGCCTCGACGTTCTCGGCTCATCTCGAGCGCATGCGCGAGATCCTGGACGCGGCGAACGACCGAACCCTGGCGATCGTCGACGAAATTGGCGGCGGCACCGAGCCGACGGCCGGCGCGGCGCTCGCCGTCGCGATGCTCGAACGACTGCTCGCCGACGGCACGCGCGCGATCGTTTCCACGCACTCCGTCGAGCTCAAACTCTTCGCGCACTCCACATCCGGCGTGACCAACGCGAGCGTTCATTTCGATCCCGCGACCTTTGCGCCGACATTCGAGCTCGACGTTGGCACGCCCGGGCAATCCCTGGCTTTCCCGCTCGCCGCGCGCTTGGGCATCGCTTCGGAGATCGTCGAGCGTGCGAACGCGCTGCTCGAGGGGCGCGAACGCGACTACGAAGCGGCTTTGGCCGAGCTCGCGCAACGAAGCGGCGAGCTTCGGGAGGAGCGCGCGCGGCTGGCGGCCGAGCGCAGCGAAGTCACCCGAGAGCACGCGCGGCTACGCGGAGAGCGCGGCGAGTTCGATACCGAACGCCGCGGCTTCGGGGCACGGGCGGAAGAACGGTTGCAGCAGAGCCTGCGCGACTTCGTGCGCGAGCTGCAGCGGCGCACGCAGGAGCTCGGCTCCGGCGAGCGCGCGCGAAAAGGGCGCGTAACGCCGTCGCAGGCTGCGCTGCTCGCGCACACGATCGAGGCGATGCGGCAGGATCTGGGGATTCGGCCCGACGCGGCGGATGCACCGGATACCGGCGGATATGCACCCGGCGATCGCGTGCGGATCCTTTCGTTGAATCAGGAGGCTGTCGTCGCGGAGGATTGGGACGAGAGGTTGCTGGTTTCGGTCGGTTCAATGAAAATCATGGTGGAGAAGAGCGACGTTCGCCGAGAGGGCCGCGCGGTGAAGCGCGGCGAGCGCTCCGGCGGAGAAGCCGACGCGCGTTTGAGCGCGGCGCAGCGTTCGTCGGCTGAGCTCGACGTGCGCGGCAAGCGCTACGTCGAGGCCGAACCGCTGGTCGAACGATGGATCGACGATGCGTTGCTCGCCGGAAACTCGCCGCTGCGTTTGATTCACGGCAAAGGCACGGGGATGCTTGGGCGCGGGCTGCAAGAGTATCTGCGCGGCCACGCCGGCGTCAAGAGCCTGCGCTACGGCAACGAAGAGGAAGGATCGACCGGCGTTACGCTGATCGAACTGGGCACGTGAGCCTTCGCGATGCGGGCGATCTGCTCGAAGGCTTCGATCACGTCGAAACCGTGCCGGAGTTTTACGAGCGGCTTCGCGCCGGGCGCCCGCTGCGGGTCAAACTGGGTGTCGACCCGACCAGCCCGGACTTGCATTTGGGTTTCATGGTCGTGCTTCATCCGCTCCAGCGATTCGCCGAGGCCGGCCACCACGTCACCTTGATCATCGGGGACTTCACGGCGCGCATCGGCGATCCGAGCGGGCGCAACGTGACGCGCCCGCAGCTCTCGCGCGAGGAGATCGAGGCGAATATGCAAGCCTATCGCGAGCAGGCCGGAAAGGTGCTCGATCTCGAGCGGATCGAGGTGCGCTACAACTCCGAGTGGCTCGATCCGCTCTCGCTTGCCGATCTCGTAAAGCTCCTCGCGAAGACGACGGTCGCTCAAATGCTCGAGCGCAATGACTTCCGCGAACGCTACGACTCGGGCGTGCCGATCTCGCTGCACGAGTTTCTCTATCCGGTGGCGCAAGCGTACGACTCGGTAGCGATCGAAGCCGATGTCGAGCTTGGCGGGACGGACCAGCTCTTCAATCTTTTGCTGGGGCGCCAGTTTCAGCGTGAGTTCGGGCAGCTTCCGCAGATTTGCGCCACGGTGCCGTTGCTCGTCGGCCTCGACGGCGAGAAGAAGATGAGCAAATCCTTTGGGAACTACGTCGGGGTTGCCGAGCCTGCAAACGACCAGTTTGGGAAGCTAATGAAGATGCCCGACGAGCTCATAGGAGTCTACGCGCGATTCGCTGCGTTTCGTTCGAGCGCAGATTCAGATCGGCTCGCAGCCGATCTCACCGCGGGCCGCGCGAATCCGATGGAAGAGAAGAAGCGCGTTGCGCAAGATATCGTCGCACGCTACCACGACCCTTCTGCCGCCGCCGCGGCGCGCGAATACTTCGAACGAACCGTCCAGCGACGCGAAATCCCGACTGACGACCTGGCCGAAGTCACGCTCGGCGAGTGCAAGCGCGTCTCGGAGCTGCTCGTCAAAGCGGGCTTTGCGGAGAGCAAACGCGCGGCCGAACGCCTAATCGCGGGCGGTGCGGTCAAGATTGACGGCGAGGCGGTACGCGACGCGAACGCGCCCTGGGCAAATCGCGATCCGGCGGTACTCTCCGTCGGCGCGCGTCGTTTCGTGCGCGTGATCCCGGACGCGGAGTAGTTATAGACGTTTGGCGAGTTCGCGCAGCTCGCCGGCGCTAAAAACATACTGAGTCTTGCAGTACTCACAGGTCGCCTCGGTCCGGTCGCGCTCGCGGGTCAACTGCAAGAGCTCGTCGGCGCCTAAGCCGAGGAGGACATTTTCGACTTTGGCTCGGTTGCAGCGGCACGCGAAGCGAACGTCGATAGCGTGGAAAGAGCGCAGCTCGAGGTCTCCGGTGAGTTCGCGCAAGAGCGCGCGAGGATCGGGATTGCGCGCGATGAGTTGGGTCACCGGCGGCATCGTAGCGGCTCGCGCTTCGAGCATCGAAAGCGCGCGCTCGTCCGCCCCGGGCAGGGCGCGTGCGAGAATACCCCCGGCCGCAACCACGCCGTTGGGATCGGCGAGAACGCCGAGCGCGACGATGCTCGGGATTTGTTCCGACTGCGCGAGATAGGCCGCGAGATCTTCGGCGATCTCGCCCGACTGAATCGGCACGATCCCAACGTACGGTTGCCCAATCTCGCTCGACCGCGTGACCTGTAACGATCCAGCCCCGACTGCCCCGGCGACGTTGAACTTTCCGCGCGCGTCGACGGGGAGCTCGACGCGTCCGTTGCGAGCGTAGCCTCGTGCGGCGATGGTGCGCTCGTTGGGCAGCCACGCGTCGGCGGCGAGCGTTTGCAGCGGCCCATCGCCGGCAATCTGAAGCGAGATACGTTCGCTGCCTTTTAAGCTTGCGGCAAAGAGCGCTGCGCCGGTCGCGAGGCGTCCCACCGCCGCCGTTGCGGTCGGCCAGAGGTCGTGCCGGTCGCGAATTTCGGTTACGAGCTCCGTGGTGATCGCCGCGACGAGCGCGACTCCGGCCTCGAGGTTCGATGCGGCCAACAGGGTATCGGGCATGAGCGCCTCTGGTTCGGAGGCCCGCGCATTTCCTTCAAAGAAGCCGGGAGCATGCGCGTCTTGGTCTTGCACGGACCGAACCTCAACTTGCTTGGCGAACGCGAGCCGGAGATTTACGGCACGCAGACGCTGGCCCAGTTGAACGAAACGATCGCCGCCGCTGCGAAGGAGCTCGGCATCGAGGTTCGCTGCGAGCAGCACAATAGCGAGGGTACAATCGTCGACGCGCTTCAGGCCGCGCGCAAGAGCTTCGCCGGCGTCGTGATCAACCCGGGCGCCTACGCGCATTATTCGTATGCCATCCGGGATGCCATCGCCGCCATCGCGATTCCGACCATCGAGGTTCACCTTTCGAACGTTGCCGCTCGCGAAGCGTTTCGGCGCATCAGCGTGACGGCGGCCGCTTGCCGTGGCATCGTAAGCGGGCTCGGCGCGGCCGGGTATGCGCTGGCGCTGCGCGCACTCGCGGAGATTCTCTCGCGCTAGCCGTCGCAGGCGGGAGGAGCGCTCATTTTAGTCTCCGTATACTCCTGCTACTGGACAGGCGGCCTCCCGTTGAGCGATCGTTCGATCGTGCCGCCGACCCGAGGAGATGCGACGTTGACGAAAGCCGATGTGATAGATGCGGTCGCCGTCGAAGCGGAGCTTTCGCGGCGTCAGGCTGGCGCGATAGTCGATTTAATACTGAACGAGATAAAGGGGGCATTGCAAAAGGGCGACCGGGTCGCACTCAATCCGTTCGGTAGTTTCGTCGTTCGAGCGCGTCAAGCGCGCGAGGGGCGCAATCCGAAGACCGGCGAGAAGATTACCATCGCCGCACGCAAGGTCCCGGCCTTTGTCGCCGGAAGATCGCTCAAGGATGCCGTGGGTGGAAGACAGACGCGCAGGAAGAAACCGAAGAAGGTCGCGTCGCCACCGGTGTAGCGGGCTGTAGCGAAGCTTGGTTATCGCGCTAGTCTGGGGGACTAGAGATCGCTGGTTCGAATCCAGTCAGCCCGATTCTCTGTTGAGCGGCGAGGAACCATGAAGATCGGAACGCTCGAAATGAAGATCGCGCGCATCGAAGGCTTTCAGGTGCGCATCAAAACCAGCGACGGTCGCGACATTCGATCCGACCGCGAAGGCATGCCGCCGTGGCCTTTCGAGAAAGGCGCGCGCGACCGCTGGTCGGTCGCGCGATGGAAGCAGGAGCGTTTCATCAGTTTCTATCCGGGATTCGCGGTCGACGTGCTCGACGGTGACGGCGCGATGGTCGAATTCGGCCAGACGCTGCTCGAAACGGTACGCGAAAGCTACGACTGAGAACGTCGAAGCGAAACGATAAACAAAGTCATCTTCCTGGTTATTAAAAGGAGAGAGGGCGGTCCGGCGCCCAAGTAGCGGCGGCTGAAATGATTGTTGCCTGCTTGCATTTTCGTACCGCCGCGTTGGCATTTCTTCTACTCGTAGCCGCTGGGGGAATCGTCGCGTGTAGCGCGGGCGCGGGAGCGGCGAGCGGGGCGCTTCCGGCGATGGGCAAAGGACGCGAGAGCAACCCGACCACGCCCATCTCACACGTGATCGTCATCGTGCAGGAGAATCGCAGCTTCGACAACTTTTTTGCGACCTTTCCAAACGCGAACGGAACGCAGTATGGCTACGCGGAGCCGATGCCGACACCGGTCGCGCAGCTCTGCGCGGCAAAAGGCCAGCCGGTGATCAAGACGCGGACGAAGGTCGCTCTCACCGAAGTCACGCTCACCGGTAAAGGCTTCAAGAACAATTTCGGCTGGGATAACGATCTCGCGCATAACTACAAGGCGGGGTATCTGCTCGAGTGCCATTCGGCCGCGTCGAAACCGAGCGCGTCGAACCCGTGCGCGATGGACGGCTTCGACGTCACGAAATTCGGCCCCGACGGCGAAGGGCCGCAGACGACCTGTACCTACACGTACCAATACGTCGATCCGAGCGATATCAAGCCGTATTGGTCGATGGCGCAGCAGTACGTCCTCGCCGACAATGCGTTTCAAACACAGGGCAGCGAAAGCTTTACCGCGCACCAGGCGCTGATCGCTGGTGGAACCGCTATCGACCCCTATCACAGCATGATCGACGATCCGACCGGATTCCCGTGGGGATGCGACGCCTACACCACGTCGACGGTTCCCGTCATCACGACCACCGGGCAGCAGCAGCAGGGCCCGTTTCCTTGCGTGAATTATCCCAACGGTACGATTCGCGACCTCCTCGACGCAAAGGGCATTTCGTGGAAGTATTACGCAAACAAAGTCTACCCGTGGCATAACCCCAAGGCCGGGAACGCCGGCATTTGGAGCGCCTTCGACGCGATCAAGTCGGTTCGGTACAGCAGCGAGTGGGGAACGAAGGTCACGAGCAGCGACCTTCAGATCTTCAGCGACATCAAGAACGGGAAGCTTCCCGCGGTCAGTTGGGTCACTCCCGATGGAGCGAACTCCGATCATCCCGATGAGAAGAACAAGAACGGTCCGATCGACACGGGTCCGTCGTGGGTCGCCTCCCTCGTCAACGCGGTCGGGCAGAGCAAGTACTGGAAGAGCAGCGCGATCGTCGTGCTCTGGGACGACTGGGGGGGATACTACGATCACGTGCCGCCGCCGCTTTACGATCAGCAAGGCGGTCTCGGCTTCCGGTTTCCGCTCCTGATCGTCTCGCCGTACGTCAAAGCTCACGTCGAGCACACGCAATACGAAACGGCGAGCGTATTGAAGTTCGTTGAGGGAAACTGGGCTCTCGACTCGCTCGGGCAGGAGGATCAGCGCGCGAGCAGTCTCGCCGGCGCGTTCGACTTCACCATGTCTCCGCGCCCCTTCCAGAAGATTTCGTCAAAGTACTCGACCGAGTTTTTCCTGCGTCAGAAGCCGTCGGGCGTCGCACCCGACTCGCAATAGAATAGAATGGAACGGCCATGACCCGCCGCGCGTTACTCCTACGAACGAACCTGACCGCCGCGAGTCTCGCGCTCGCCGCCTGCAGCGGCGGGTCGTCGCTCCCCCAGGCAGCCTCGCTGGGGTCGCTCGGCCGGGCCGGGAGTTCGCCGATTCAACACGTGGTCATCCTCGTGCAGGAGAACCGGAGTTTCGATAACCTGTTTGCGCTCTTTCCGGGAGCGAACGGCGCGACCCGCGGCAAGATGAAGGTAAAACAAGGAGGCAAGTACGTCGACAAGTGGGTGACGCTGAAATCGCAGTCGCTCGTGCTCGATACGGACTTGCAGCACTGCCATAAATCCTTCGAAACCGATTACGATGCCGGCAAAATGGATGGGTTTAATCTCGAAGGCAAGGGCGCCTGTCCGAACGGCCAGCCGGCCGGAACGCTTCCCTATCACTACGTCAAGCAGACCGATATCCAGCCGTACTGGGACATCGCGCAGCACTGGGTGCTCGCCGACGGTATGTTTCAGAGTCAGGGAAGTGGGAGCTTCACCGCCCACCAGGATCTAATTCGCGGCGGCACCTGCATTCAAGGCTGCAGCAAGCCGTCGAAATCGAGCGAGAGTCTGATCGATAACCCGACGTACTGGCCGTGGGGATGCGACAATCCCAACGCCAAGACGTGGACGATCGATATCAACGGCGACGTCCGCGAAAACGGTCCGCACCCGTGCTCGAACGACTTTCCAAACTATGGTTCGGGCGGATATAAGACCGTCGCCGATCGTCTCGACACGGCCGGCGTGCAGTGGAAATACTATACGCCCTGCTTCAACACTTCGGATCAGCCCGGCTGCAGCCCAAGCTCCGACTGCGATGGCGGCAAATCCGCTTGTGATGCCGACCTGCTCGACGCCTTCGACGTGATCTACGGCGTGCGGTACGGGCCGGAGTGGGGCACGAACGTTTCGTGGCCCGAGACCAACGTTTTTACCGATATAAATAACGGCACGCTGCCCGCCGTTTCCTGGATCATTCCCGAAGACGACGCCAACGATCACCCAGGACAAGGATGCAAGTGCGACACCGGTCCGTCGTGGGTCGCGAGCGTCGTTAACGCGGTCGGAGAGAGCCGCTACTGGAACTCAAGCGTCGTTATCGTTATTTGGGACGATTGGGGCGGTTTCTACGACCACGTCGCGCCGCATCAATACAAGGGCGTGCAAGGCGGCCTGGGATTCCGGGTACCCATGCTGGTGCTTTCACCCTACGCGATCAAAGGCAGCTCGAGTGAGGGCGGGTACGTCTCGCACACCCAGTACGAGTTCGGCAGCATCTTGAAGTACCTGGAACAGAACTGGAGTCTCACTTCCGTCGGGACGACCGACCAACGCGCGAATAGCATCGGCGACCTCTTCAACTACAGTCAGTCGCCGCGCGCCTTCACCGCGATCTCGTCGAAGTTCTCGACGAAGTATTTCATCGACCGGCCGCATCGCGTACAGCACGGCGATCCGCAGTGATCGTGCGCCGTCTCGCCGGGTTCGGGGCCGTGCTGTGCTTTGTAGGCTGCTCGGCGGCCCTGCAGTCCGCACCGGCGCTGCCCTACATGCGAAACAACGAGCCGATCAAGTTTGTGAACGGGACGGGTGCCGGGAAGATCAAGCACGTCATCTATATCGTGCAAGAGAACCGAAGCTTCGACAACCTCTTCCAGGGCTATCCCGGCGCCGATACGGTTTCGGAGGGCAAGATCTCGACGGGGCAGACGATCGCACTGCGGCCCGTACCGCTCTCGGTCGAGTACGTTATCGACCATTCCGCGGCGGCGATGTTTGCGGCTTGTCACGGAACCGGGAAACTTCCCGGAACGCAATGCCGCAATGACGGCTTCAATAAAGAGTTCCATGAAAACGGGCCCCGCGGCGTCAAGTACCCCGAGTACGTTTACGTGCCGCACAAGGATTCCAAACCGTATTTCGAGATGGCGAGCGAGGGCGTCTTGGCCGATCGAATGTTCCAGTCGCACCTCGACGAAAGCTTCGTGAGCCACCAGTATATCATCGCCGCGCAGGCAGCATCGAGCGTCGATCTGCCCTACGGCCAGTGGGGATGCTTCGGCGGCTCGGGTGATAGCGTAACGACGATTACGAAAGAGCGTACGATCGGGCCGCCCCAAGAGCCCTGCTTCGATTATCAAACGCTTGGCGACGAACTCGACCGCGCGAAGCTTACGTGGCGCTTCTATACGAGCAAGTACGGCAGCCCATCGAGCGGCGACGGCAGTTTTTGGTCGAGCTACCAGGCCGTTCGGCACATCTACTACGGCCCCGATTGGCGTAGAGACGTGATCACGCCGAACTGGAAGTTCATTACCGACGTCCGCGCCGGAAAGCTTGCGAACTTCACGTGGATCACCCCGGTCTGCGACGATTCGGATCACGTAAACTGCCCGGGCGGCTTCGGTCCATCGTGGGTGGCCGCACTGGTGAATACGGTTGGCGAGAGCAAGTTCTGGAACTCGACGGCGATCTTCATTCAGTGGGACGATTGGGGCGGGCTCTACGATCACGTCCCGCCGCCCTTTGAGGACTACGACGGGCTGGGCTTCCGCGTCCCGCTCCTCATGCTTTCACCGTACGCCAAACATGGTTTCGTCTCGCACGTGCAGTACGAGACCGCGAGCGTCCTACGATTCGCCGAAGATCTGTGGGGTCTCGATCAACTCGCCGCGGCCGACAAGCGGGCGAACTCGCCCGCCGCCGATTGCTTCGATTTCGCGCAGAAACCGCAGTCCTTCGTGAAGATCGCGGCGCCGCTGCCGCCCAAGTTCTTCATGCGGCAATACGGAGAGTACCAAGCCCCCGACTGGGAATAGCCTACTGCGAATCGACCGGTCTAAGCGACTCAGGCTGCCGCTCGAAGTACGAGCGGGAATACTTCGACGCAATCGCTTTGAACTTGCGCCCGTGGTGGGAGAAGTTGAAGCAATCTGCGATGCTGTTTGCGCGGCCGTCGGTCGTGCCCAGTGACGGCAGCGTCCAGTTGTTCTCGATGAACTTCAAGATGCTGCCGAACTCGTACTGCGTCGTCGAAATATAGCCGCCCTGGCTACCGCTTCCCTTGCGCGTGTACGGCGAAACGACGAGCATCGGAACGCGAAAGCCCAACCCGCCCCACTCGTCCGTGATCGGTGGCGCCACGTGGTCGTAGAAGCCGCCCCAGTCGTCCCACACGATGACGATCGCCGTCGAGCTCCAATACGAGCTCTGCCCGACCGCGTCGACGACGCTCGCGACCCAGGACGGTCCCGTATCGCTCCCCGAGCCTGGATGATCGGAGTTGGTTTCATCGGGAATCACCCACGAAACGTCGGCGAGTTTACCGTATTGGATATCGCTGAAGATTGCTTTTTCGAAGGGTTCGGTCGTGGTGACGTTCGTGCCCCATTCGGGCCCGTAGCGCACCGATGCGATCGTGTCGAAGGCGTTCCAATACCTGCCGACACCTGGCTTAACGCTCGGCGAGTAGTACTTCCACGATACCCCGGCGTTGTCGAGCAGGGTCGCGAGCGTCTCGTAATACGCCCCTTTTTCTGGGAATTTGGTCGTGCACGGAAATGGGCCGCCGCCCTGATGATGGAGGGTATTCTTGCTCCAAATCAGCAGAGGCGTCGTCGTGCCTGGGGTGCCGTTGTCGCACCCCCACGGAAGCGAGGTGGGACTGTCGACCAAACTGCGCGTCTGCGTTTGGTTGATCATCGTCCCGCCGCGGATCAAATCCTGATGTGCGGTGTAGCTGCCGCTGCCTTGCGTCTGGAACATGTGATCGGCCAGCACATAGGTATTCGCGATCTGCCAGTACGGCGCGATCTGCGACGGATCGACGTATTGATACGGACGCTTTCCGGCCGGACCGGGTTCGCACTGCATGCTTACGCCCTCCTTGCTGAAGCCGTCCATCCTTCCGTGGTCGAGGTCGGTAATAAAGCCGTTATACGAGTGGCCGAAGTCGCACGGCTCCACGAGGCTGACTCTCTGGAGCGGAATTTTCCGGGCGCCGTGGCGTCCTCGTATCTTGCCGGTCGTCGTGCCGTCGACACCCGGAAAGGTTGAGAAGAGGTCGTCGAAGCTACGATTCTCTTGAATTACGACGATCACGTGCGCAATATATGACGTGCTGCGATGATGTTCGCCGGGCACGGCGCCGCGTTGCAAGCCAACGGGCGTCGAAGGGCTCCACGGGTTGCCCGCGCACGAGGTGAGGCCGACGGCGCCGATTAGCGCTGTAAGAAGTGCACGGGTCAAGCCGCGCATTTTCGACAGATAGCTCATCCGCCCTCGCGAGGTAAGCGAGCGAGCACTATCCTCATTGCATCGAAGTCAACGGTGTATGCGTAATGACGGAGGAAGTCGTGCGAAATCGCTCCCCAGACGACGAATGGGAAGAGCGCGAAGGGCGTTCCCTGCGGCGTAAAGATTCCGGCAACGTTCTCCCGCACCGCATTGCCGACGGCGATGCGCTGCGCGACGAACGGCACCGCGGTGATGGCCCCGCCTCCACCGTACCCCGTTCCGGCGGCAGTTTGGTTCAGCGGAAGTCGTGCAACGGTGACGAGTTGCGCCGTCGGCATCAGCCCGCCGCCGGCGAGACCCGAATCGAAGAGAAAGAGCCCAGGTGGCGCGGCGTTGACTTGGGCTTGCGCGAAGACGAAGTGATCGCCGACGAGATAGAACGGTACGATCGTCGCGCTTGCGGCGGAGGCCTGCGCTTGGAAGGCCGCCGATGCGCTCGCGGTGCGCGGGCGCAGGATCAGTTCGTTCCCGGGATAGTCGATCGTCACCAGAAACCGCTCGAAGTAGGTCGTGCCGACGATGCCGTCGATATGCAGTTTCGGAAAGAGATCGGCCGCATGCGTCTCCATCACGTGCACGGGAACGTCGTACGCGGTCGCCCCACCGAGCGCGAGCGATGCGAGCATCCCGCTCTGGATTGGAGCGTGCAAGCCCCCGGCAAAGACACCGCTGCCTGCGTTCGAGGTTTTGACGCCGATGCGTTGCGCGAAACTCGGTTCGAGCGCGACGTCGGCGCCGGTGTCGACGATGAAATCGGCGGCGATTCCGTTGGCGACCACGCGCACCACCGGCAATGGATCGGCGACGACGAACGGCGCCGACGTGTAGGTGCCGTCGAGTGTCGTCCGGCGAGAGGCTTCGGCTCGCCGCCGGAGCACCTCGCCGACCAACCGTTGCACTCGCGCGTTTTGCGGTTGCGCGTTGGCGACCGAATCCAAGAGCGGCTCGGCTGCATTCAAATCGTTTTGGTAGAGTCGGATCGTTCCGAGTCCGAGCAGCGCGTCCGGATCCTTGGGATGCGCCTTCAGAACGGCTTCGTATGCGGCCGCGGCGGCGGGAAAGTCGCCGCGCCCGAAGAGCGTCGCCGCAGAATCGACCGCCGATTGCGCGAAGGAAGTTGCGGCGACGAGCGTAATCGCGAGTAATGAATTCATTGCGCCCCGTTTCTCGGAAAGGCATGCTCGAAGTAGCTGCTTCGTTCGGTCTACTCGCAGCAATCGGGAACGTTTCGCCGGCCAAGGCCGCGGCAAGAGAGGGCATCGTCGGGGCGTGGAGCCTCGTTAGCTTCGCCGTCGATGAAGGAAAGACGATGGAGAAGCCGCGCTTCGGCCCCGATCCCGTTGGCTATCTCATCTACAGCGCCGACGCGCGTATGGCCGCGGTGCTCGCCGGCACGCATCGCCCGGAGTTGAAGTCACCGGCCGGAAGCGCCGTATCGGAGGCGAGCCGAAGCGAGGCACTCCTGAACTTTCTTGCCTACGCGGGTCGCTACGACGTGCGGGGCGATCGCGTCTTCCATCACGTTGAGGTCAGCGTCTTCACCAACCTGATGGGGACGACGCTCGAACGGCAGTTCAAAATCGATGGCGACACGCTGACGATTCGAACGCTGCCGCCGGAAATTTGGGGAAGCTCGAACGTCC
The DNA here is from genome assembly GCA_036732685.1 of Candidatus Cybelea sp. Taxonomy (GTDB): domain Bacteria; phylum Vulcanimicrobiota; class Vulcanimicrobiia; order Vulcanimicrobiales; family Vulcanimicrobiaceae; genus Cybelea. The sequence continues at coordinate 88,718 of DAINBY010000003.1, forward strand.
TGGTCTGGAAACGCGCCTAACGCAATGAGAACGTTTCGCGCGGTCTTGGAAGGGGTCGAGGATTCCTCGGGCACGTACGTGCGAGTGCCCGACGCGGTGCTGAGAGCGCTCGGCGGGCGAGCCCGCGTGCCGGTACGCATCGTCGTCAAAGGCGTCGAACATCGGACCTCGGTCGCGGACATGGGCATGGGGCCGATGATCGGCATTCCGGCCGCGATCCGGCGTGCTGCCGGTATCGAGCGAGGCGACCGGATCGGCGTCTCGATCGAAGCCGACCGGCTGGAGCGCACGGTTGACGTTCCGCCGGACTTTGCCAAAGCGATGAAAGCGGCGCAGCGGCGTACCTACGATGCAATGTCCTACTCGCATCGAAAGGAGTACGTGCAGTGGATCGAAGCGGCGAAGAAGCCCGAGACTCGCAAGCGCCGCATCGCCCTCGCTATCGAAAAACTCTGCGAACGCGCAGAAAGGAAACGTAGACCATGACCCATAGGATTGCGATCGCCCTCGCCCTGACGACGCTCGCAGCGCCGCAGTACGCTATCGCGCAAAGCTCGCCCGCGCCTGCGCCTGCTGCGAGCGCTCCCGACAGCGCGATGACGGCCCGCTTCGCGGCCTTCCTCACCGACGTGCTCGCGGGCAAGCTGCCGTCGAGCGGAATCTCCGATACGATGAAAACCAAATTCACGCCCGATTTGATTTCGCAGGTCGATAACAACCTGTCGCCGCTAGGCGCGTTCCAAAGCCTGAAGTTCGTCCGCCAGGACACCATACAAGGCTTTGCGCGATATCATTATGTCGCCACCTTCGATAAAGGCACGGTACCGCTGAACTTCGTTCTCGACTCCGACGGCAACATCGCCGGTTTCTTCAAAGACCAAAGCTAGAACGGTTCGGGCGGTGAATGCCGGTGATACACGCCGACAAACGCTAGACGGCCCGGAGTGTTGGCGGTAAACCACAGATCGCCCCGCGCGCTCTCGGCTAGCTGCCACGGCAACGTCCGATGGCCGTTGACCGGCGGCGTCTTGACCGGCGCGGTTGCGTGCGTCGTGGTATCGAACTTCACGAGGTATCGTTCGAAGGTGCCCCACAGCTCGTTGCCGGTGCCGACGCTCATCTCGAACATCGGAGCCGAAACGGCATACGCGGTCGAAGCTCCCGACGTCGACAAGCTCACCATCGCGTAGGCGTCGCAAAATGCCGACATCCACAAGTTCCCGTCGTTCCCGGCCACGATCGCGTCGGTTACGTTCGAACAGTTTAATGGAAGCTGATACTCCGTGATCGTGCCGCTCGGTGTAACCCTGCCGGCCTCCGGGGACGTGCCGTAGGAGTCGGTCGCTAAGAACCAGACGTTGCCATCCGGGCCTCTCGTAATTCCGACCGGCATGTGCGTCTGCGCGTCGGGCAGCTCGTATTCGGTGAGCACGCCTGACGGCGTCATTTTTCCGATGGCGTCGTGGCCGTTGTCGGCGAACCATTCGTTGTTGTCGGCCCCCCACGTCAGCGCGATGACGAAAACGCTGGAGGGAAGCGGAAAGTTCGTAATCGAGCCGCTCGTGGTCATGCTACTGAGCGCCGGAGCCCCTAGCGAATCGAAGCTAGGGAACCACAGCGTCTTGTTCGGACCGGTCGCGAGGATGTATCCGGCGGCGTCCGGCGCGAACTTGGTTTGCACGCCCTCAGGTGTAATACGCACGATCGAAGCGTTGTCGGCAAACCAGAAATTCTTGTCGGGACCGAGCACGATCTGTCCGATCGGATAGCCCCGGTGATCCTTGTAGAAAGGCCCAAACGCCGGACCGTGTGGTTGCGCCGCATCTGTTGCTTTGCTCCAGGGGCTATCCGGCAGCAGCCGGCTGTCGGCGCAGGCGGCCAGGAGGACTGCCGAGAGCATCGCCGCGGCGATACGAGCGATCGTCATTGCTAGCCGGCAGAAAAGGTCCGGATTGCGCTCACAGCCCCTTTTCGATTCCCTCAAACGGTGCGTTTTGCGGCGTAAGCACGCGCGCGATGTCGCGGAATATCGCATTTGCAACGCCGGGCGCCGGTGCGTTCGCCTGCACGTCGACCCACGCGACGATCGTCGCGCCGGTCGTGGGGAAATAGTAGTTCGCGGTGTTGTAACCGGGGAGCCCGCCGGTATAACCGTACCAGCCGACGCTGCAACCAAGACCGAGTCCGAACGAGAGATTCTTATGGCCCGTTGGAACGCACTCGGTGAGCGCGCGATACGTCGCGGGGGCGCTGGTCTTTCCGGTCACATAGAGGCCGATCCAGCGCTTCATGTCGTCTATGTCGGAGATCATCGCGCCGGCCGCCCCCATCAGCGAAACGGGAATCGTGCCGCTCACGTCCTCCCAGCGGCGGTGTTTGTCGAGGCCGTACCCGTGCGCCCAGGGCTCCGGCATCGCCTCCGTCGACGGATAGACGGTCTGCGTCAGATGAAACGGTTCGATCAGGCGTTTGCGAATCTCATTCGCGACCGTGTCGTGCGTCACGCTTTCAACGATGAGACCGAGAATCAAGTAGTTGGTATTGCTGTAATGGTAGCCTTCTCCCGGCGGAAAATACGGACGCTCCTTCACGGCCCATGCGACGATCGTTCGCGGGTCGAACGTCATCCCGGGACGCACGTTCATCGCCGACATCTGCGGCGTATCGTAAGCTTCGAAGAGCCCGCTGCGCATTTGGCAGAGCTCGCGGACGGTGATCTTATCGGCGCCCGGAATCGTCACACCGATACTAAAGCGGCCGATCGGGTCGTCGAGGTGCAGCCGCTTCTCATCGACGAGCTGCAGGAGCACAGCGACCACAAAGGTCTTCGTGTTGCTGCCGATCCGAAAGTGGTCGGCCGGCGTTAGGGCCCGGCGGACCAAGCGATCCGCGTATCCAAAGGCGTGAACGTACGTGTGCCCGTTCCCGTCCCAGACGCCGACGAGCACGCCCGGCACCGGCGTCTTGCCGCCGTAAACCTTGCGATCGGCCTGCACCGCGCTGACGATCGCCGCTTGAACCGCCGGATCGGCGACCGACGGCGACGGCACTGGCCGCGTGGCCGTGCACGACGATAGCGCGGACGCGCCGGCCACTACGAGTGCGACTATGGCGAGTCTTAACACACCGTACGCTCCAGAACGAGGGAAAACTCATCCGCCGTTCGCGGTGCCCGGGACCGGACCTGCCGTGACGTAGCTCGCGAGCGCGAGCGAGCCTATTGCGTGCCGATCTTCTCGTTGGCGTTGTCGAGCAGATAGATCTTGTCGGCGTGACGGACGCCCAGCCCCTTCTGGTCGTAGATGATGCCGACGTACTGACCGGCCTTGACCTTGTTCATCTGATACGTGGTCTTGCCGTCGGCGGAAAAGACCTGATCGAACTTCGGCAGGATCACAAAGCTCAAGGTCTCCTTGGTCTTCGGATTTTGGACTTTGATGTTCTGGGTCGAAACGTGCACGGTAATGCCGTAGAAGGTTGACGTCGTCGAGGCGAGCGCCGCCGATGGAACGCCGAAGAACGTGGCGGCAAGCGCCAGCGCCGCGGCGCGAAGAGTCGTTGAGTGCATCATGCTCTCCGACGTACCCACAAGGCGAGCGGTCTATGCCTTCGGACCGGCGAAGCCGCGAGGGATGGACGCGACGCTCTTTGCCGACGGCGGATCGCGGGGCAACCCCGGCCCCGCCGCAAGTGGGGCCGTGCTGCTCGATCCCGGCGGCGAGCTGGTCGAAGAGATCGGCGCTTACCTCGGCGTGGCGACGAATAACGTCGCAGAGTGGACCGCGCTCGTACTCGGACTCGAAGCCGCCGCAAAGCGCGGGATACGCCGCTTGGCAGTTCGGCTCGATTCCGAACTCGTCGTGAAACAGTTGAGCGGCGAATATCGCGTGAAGCATGCCGGACTTCAACCGTACTATCGCCGCGCTCGGCAGCTTATCCGCGGTTTTGCCGAGGTCGACGTACGCCACATCCCGCGCAAGGAGAACGCGCTCGCCGATCGCCTCGTCAACCGCGTGCTCGACCAGGAAGCCCCCGCAGCGGTAAAGTAGGCGCTCGTCATGCGGCGTTTTCCGATCGAGATCCTGATCGTCGTGGTCTGCCTCGTGATGCTTATTCTCGGGTGGCGCATCTACGGCTTCGGCGAGATGGGACGCTTCGGACCGGCGATTCACGCTCAAAAGGCGCCCAGCGAACTCTACGCCCGCATGCTCGTTCGCTACTCGAAGCCGCCGATCTACGAAGAAGAGTACCGCATGTCCGACGTCGAGGGCGTCTCGACGTTCATCTATCGGGTGCGTGGAAATAAAGGGCACGAGATTACGGTTACGGCGCCCGCGGCGCGCGTCTACGACGTCAGTTTCTTCTTCGGGAAGCTCGACCAGGACGGTATCTGGCAACTCGTCAACCGAGCCCCACTCCCCGGCGCCGACGCTTCGTACACGGTCTACGTCAAACAAGTCGTCGACTATAAGCACGGCGAGCGGACCGTCACATTCACCAACCCGCGGTACTGGGCGACGAAGAAGGGACACGAGTTCGAGATCGACCTTTCCAAGGGCGTGCCCAGCGATCTGGTCCATATGCAGAGCACGCAGGTCGCCGACCCCCGCTACGAAGAGATCGTCAACGACTTTCGCGAGTTCGGTCCCGACGAGTTTCGCCGAAACGTCGAGAACGCAGAGCGCCGCATTCGCGGCTTGCACGGCTGAGCGTGATCCGCCGGGTTGCAATCCTGAGCGTCGTCGCGCTCGCGGTGCTCGGTGCGGTCGTCGTTCAGGGTTACCGGATCGTCGAAAATCCAACCAATCAGCTCTTCGGCAAGACGCTCGTGAGCGGACCGAAGGACGAGCGCATCGTAGCGCTCACCTACGACGACGGTCCCAATCCGCCGTACACCGATCAGATCCTCGCAGTGCTTCGTGAGGAGCACGTGCGCGCCACGTTCTTCGTCGTGGGCCGCGCCGTCGCGGCCTACCCCGCCATCGTGCGCCGCGAGGCCGAGGCCGGCAACGCGATCGGCAACCATACCTGGGCCCACGAGCATCTGTTGCTCGACGACGGCAGCAGCCTTCGGAGAACCTTGTTGCGGACCGACCGCGCGATCTTCGCGGCGACCGGTCGCCATAGCCGAATCATGCGGCCGCCCTTCGGCGCGCGCGATTGGCTCGTGCTCGATGAGGTGCGTAAGCTTGGGTACACTCCGGTCATGTGGTCGGTACCGCTCGCGAACGATTGGGAATATCCGCCCGCGCGCGTAATCGCGGCCCGCGTTCTGCGCTATACGGGCGACGGGGCAATCATCGCGTTGCACGATGGCAACCGAGGCATCGTCTGTGCGCGAGTCCACGCGCCCGGAAGGCTCTGCGATCGCAGCGGCGATGTCGAAGCGACGCGCCTCATCGTGGAATCACTGAAGCGGCAGGGGTACCGTTTCGTGACGATACCGGAGCTGCTCCGTATACAGGCGCACGCGCCTATGCATACAGCCGCCCATGCAAGCGAATGAAGCCGTCGGGATGGTGATGGCCGGGATCGTGGTGCGTCCAATGAACGACCGGCAGCCGTCCGGGATCGTGGACCATTTCGCCGCGGATCTCGACCGTATCGCCGGCGCGTACCGGGCAGCGCGGCGCGATGCCGACGTTGTCGACGATCTCGAGCTTGCCGGCGCTGCTGGCAACGTCGAACGCCTCGTGCATCGCGTGGGTGCGCGAGCCGTAGAAGAAGCGCGGGGCCGAGGCGACCGTTCCCGTAAAATCGACCCACGCCGGCGCGTTCCCGGCATAGGCGGCGGCAAAATCCATCGGCGCTCTATCACGCGCGGCGGTTCGGCCGGCTAGTAACCCGCGATGCGAACGATTCGAACGACGCGCTTACGCCTCGTGCCGGTGACGGCCGCGAATGCGGCACTCCTCTGGCGGGTGCTGCAAGAACCGGATCTGCGTAAGTATCAAGATCTGCCCGACGTCAATCGCGAACAGTTTGCGCGCGTCGTTGGCGGTCGCCCAACGCGATTCGCGCCGGGCTCGGTCGGACGATTCGAATGGCTGGTCCATTACCTTCCGGCCGGAGATGAACCGCTCGGCTGGGTCTCGCTGCGCGTCGCCGACGCAAATCGCGCGACGGCCGAGATCGGATACAGCGTCGTACGCGCGCATCGTGGACTTGGCATCGCAAGCGAAGCCGTCGCGGCGCTCATCGACGAAGGATTTATCCGCGCGCGGCTCCGCGAGATTCACGCCTATTGTCTGCCGGAGAATCTCTCGTCGCGCGCGGTGCTGCGCCGCAACGGATTTAAAGACGCGGGAACGCTGACACGCGGGGCGACCATTCAGGGCAAGCCCGTTGACGTCATCGCCCATTCGCTCGATCGGGAGCGTTGGGCCGGCCTCAGCGAGAATCCGCAGGCCACTCGATCGTAATGCCGGCTTCGTGGAAGCCGGCGTAGCGCTGCGTGAGGTCTCCGCGCAGGTAGGCCATTAGCGGCTCCCGCACGACTGCAACCGTCATTCGCGCGCCGACATCCGCAATCGGTACCCACTCCACCGCAACGACGTGGTCGGTCGTGTCAGACTGTGCGGAGCGCGCGGCGTCGAAGGGCGGTTCCCCGACGCCGAGCACAAACGTTACGTTCAAATAATGCTCGTCGCGGTCGTAGCTCTCGCTAACGTATGCGACCTCGCGTACCTCGGCGCGAACGCCCGTCTCTTCCAAGACCTCGCGAACAACGGTCGCGGCGAGCAGTTCGCCCGGCAACTGCCGTCCGCCGGGGAGCGTCCACAACGGCGCGGGATGATTGGGATACCGGGAGGCCACCATGAGGAGCCGTCGCTCTTGCACCAGTATCCCCGTCGCTAGGTGTATCATGCAGCCCCGGCCGCCTTCTCCGTGTGACGCGGCAAGCACCTATGGCGGGGCGAACGGGGCTACCGCTGCAAGTGAGAACTGGCGGGCGTGTCGAAGGACGAAGCGAGCGATTGGAGGTTCTGTGATGAAGACGTTTTCGGCGCTGTCGTGTGCGAGCGCAGTGGTTTTCGCCCTTCTGCCGGGTTGCTCAAGTTCGACGACAAGTCCGACTGCGTTTGCGCCCATGCGCGCCGCGGCACCTCCCGCGAGATACGGCGGTCTCGACGATCTGTACGTGGCCGACTACGGCACCGGTACGGTCTTCCTGTTTAAGAATCACGGCTACGCCCCCGACGGATCGATCAAGACCGGCATCAGCGGTCCGTGGGACGTTACGCTCGATCAGTCGGGCAATCTGTACGTAGCGAACGCCGACGGTGGGAATATTACGGAATATGCGCCCGGTACGTCGACGCCTTCGTTTACCTATTTCTTCGCGATGATCTCGCCGCGGTTGGTTACCGTCGATCGCCAAGGCAATCTCTTCGAAACCGACTTTACCGGATACGATGAGCCAGGCCGAGTCAGCGAATACCCGCAGGCCAGTAACCATCCGTTGTATTCGTGTACGGTGCCCGGGCCGTTTGGCGTTGCGGTCGACTCGTCCGGCAATGTCTTCGTCGACTACAACGGTCCACGGTTCGCCGGCGGCCATATCGAAGAGTTCACGGGCGGCCTCGCAGGCTGTAAGCCCACCGTGTTGGGGGCGCATGTCGGAAGTGCGACCGGCATCGTGCTGGATAGTAGGAACAATCTCCTGGTTGGGGATTCCAGCGCCAAACGAATCGACGTGATTCCTCCGCCTTACTCAAAGATCGTCGGGCACTTGAAAACCGGCCGATGGGGCCCACTATTCATCTCCATCGACAAAGCGAATAGCAAGGTCTTCGCCAGCGTTTCCGGTTTTTACCACAGCTACGTGATCGTCGTGGGTTACCCGGGCGGAAGGTTCGAGCAACGTCTCGGTTACAGCCGCGGGAAATTCGGCAGTCCGTACGGCGTCGTCGACGCGCCAAACGAGACTCCATAGCACTACGGGGCCGTCACCGTCTCCTCAATAACCGCGAGCGTCCGCGAGGCGGTACGCTCCCACGTAAACTCGGCGGCGTGGATTGGGCCGCGCCGGCGCAGTTCTTGCGCGTATTCGGCGTCGCCGGCGACGCGCAGGATCGCAGCGGCCAGCAGAGCGGCGTCCCCGGGAGCTACGTAACAGGCCGCATCGCCGCCGGCCTCGGGCACTGACGACGCGTTCGACGCGACGACCGGCGCACCGTAGCTCATCGCCTCGAGCACCGGAAGCCCGAAGCCTTCGTACCGCGAGGGAAACGCGAGGAGCGCGCATGTGCGATAGAGTGCGGCGAGCACGTCGTCGTCGACGTAGCCGAGTTCGACGACGCGCACTCCCGGCGCGGGGCTCCATCCCTCGAGCTTCGTGGTGACCACGAGCTGCAGATCCGGACGCTGCTGCGCCACCCGCGCCATCGCGTCGAGGAGTGTGTCGAATCCCTTCCGCCGTTCGGCCGTTCCGACGTAGAGCACGAACGGCTGCAGAGTCCGCACGTCGAGCGCGACCGGCGCGGCGGGACGTGGCGGCGAAACGCCGAGCGCGATCGGCACGATTCTATCGGATTCGATCGCCAGCTCGCGTGCTAGCTCCGCTTGTGCGAAGAGCGAATCGGTGATCAACGCATTGCAGCGTTGCGCGGCGGCGCGAAAGATTCGCTGGGTCTCGGGCGCGTACTCGGGCACCACGAAATTTGAGGCGTCGTGAAGCGTCGCCGTCGCCGGCAGCGTGAAGTGAGTCCAACTGCAGCCGTTGAACGGAAACCAGAGCGCGTCGAGCGGGGCTCCCGCATGAAGCCGGCGCGAGACGACCCGAAATGGAAAGCCTTCGAGCTCCCGGCGATACCGCTCTCGAACCGTCCACGTGTGCCACTCGGGAACGATCAGCGTCGCCTCGACGCGGTCGCTTTCGCGTTCGCGCCAGACGCGCAAGATCTCGCGCAGATACCGGCCGATCCCGCGATGGTCGCCAGGAAGATTCCACGCATCGACGCCGACGCGAATCATCGCGCGACCGCGCGAAAGAGTGCGAGATGGCGGCGAACGCTCTGCTCCCAGGTGAAGGCTTTCGCACGCTCGAGCCCGGCGGCGCGAAGCCGATCGTGAAGTGCGCCGTCGCCGACAATCTGCCGCAGCGCTGCGGCCCAGGCATCGGCGTCGTCCGGCGGCGCGTAGAGCGCCGCGTCGCCGCCGATTTCCGGCAGCGAGCTCGCGCGCGAGGCAACGACGGGTGTCCCGCAGGCCATCGCTTCGAGCATCGGCATCCCGAACGTTTCGTGATAAGAGGCCAGCGCCAGCGCGACGGCGCCACGGTAGCACGCACGCAGCACCTCGTTCGAGCCGGCGGCCAAGTCATCGCCGAAGTTGCCTGCGTGGACGACGCCCGGAAGCTCGGGTGCGCGCGGTCCGGCCACGACAAGCGCGGGCGCGTCGCCGGAAGGCCACGCCCGCCGGTATGCCTCGTAGAGCATCGCAAAATTCTTGCGCGGCTCGCGGATCGGATCCCCAACGAAGAGCAGGTACCGCAAGCCGCGCAAGCCCGCCGGGAGCAACTCTAGCGCTCCCGGCGTGAACGACTCATCGACCCCGTGCTCGATCACCTCGATCCTTTCCGACGGAATGCCGAGCAGCTCGTGCAGTTCGCTGCCGCCGAAGTGCGAAACGGCGACGACCCGCGCCGCGCTCTGCGCCGAGCGGAGAAACGGTGTCTGGGCGTGCTCGCGCCGCTTCGGGTCGGGATCGGGATACCGAAAGGGCACCGCATCGTGGATCGTCGCGACGCTAGGCAGCGTGGAAAAGAAGAAGGTTCCGTTGGCTGGATGCCAGACCACGTCGCAATCCGCCGGTACGCTGCCGCTCACGCGGAACGCTTTGCTTCCGAGCGCGCGCGCATACGCGCCGCGCCGGCGCTGCGGGAGCGGCGGATCGGCGAGCAGCGTCAGCTCGACGTCGTCGCGAAGGGCGATCCGTCGGAGTATAGCGCGCGCATAGCGCCCGATTCCGCGCGTATCTTCGGAAACGACGCGCGCATCGACCGCGAGACGGAGAGGCGGCATCGCGCCGACTTCGAACTTGTGACCATGCTGTCATTCCAGGTCCCGGCATCCCGAGCCGTTCCACGCTGATAGCGGCGCATTTGATCTTAGGTCCGCGCGAGGAACCGTTCTTAGGCGCGATGCTCGATTCGATCGGCGACGTCGCGTCGGTTTTGATCGTCAACGACAACGCTCCGGAGCCGTCACCGCATGCTGCGACGCTCGCCGAAAGCCGCTTCGGCCGCGAGCGGCGCCTCGTCGTCGATCGCACGCCGTTCACCGACTTTGCGACCGCTCGCAATCGGTGCTTGCACCTGCACGGCGAGCTCAGCGAGGCGCGATGGGTCGCTTTTATCGATGCCGACGAAGTGCATGGAACGCGGGTCCGGCAGATCGCACGGCGTCTCGACCGGGTTCCGGCCGCCTACGATTTCGTCGACGGCTACACGTGGCATTTCTTCGGTTCGTTCGACTACTACACGTCGATCGAGCGCCGGATGATGTTCTTTCGCTATCGTCCGGACCTACGCTGGGAGGGCGCGGTGCACGAGCACCTCGTCGGCTTGACCGGGAAGCGTCTCGTCCTTCCGTACGTCTACGCTCACTACGGCCACACGCTCGAGCCGCGGCGCCACGCCGAGAAGGGCCGCCACTACTCGTCGCTCGGCGCTCCTGGGAACGTGCTGCGCGAAGACGAGCTCGAGGGCTTCGACGTGGTCCGGTACTACGCCCCGGTCTACCCCCGGCTGCTCCGTTTCACCGGCCGCCAGCCTGCCGCGGCCCTGCCGGCGGTCGAGGTCCTAACCGCCCGGCTGCGTTCCCACCACGAGCTCACCCGGAGTGTTGCTCGGGCGCAATCCCGAGGCGTCAAGCTTCGGAACCTCCTCCGAAAGCTGAACTACGAGGTCCGGTGGCGCTCCCGGGCCCTCTCCCCGCTGGGCCGCCGGCTGGCCCGTTAGGTTTTCGTAGACGTTTTGTTGCGAAGATATGATTAAAATAGTATACTTGTACTACAGAGGGGGCAGCTTACTGACCGCCCCTAGGAAGTTATGAGCTCAGGGATGATGCCTCGCCTTGGGCCGTCGATCGTCCGGCGCCAGGGCCTGGAAGAATGGTTGGGACGCTTTAGGAGCGTTCCGGTTCGGTTTTTGGTCGCACCTCCGGGTTTCGGCAAGAGCATGGCGCTCCTCGGCTATCTGCGCCACTCTGGAACGAACGGAGTTTACTGTGCCCTCGCGACGGGCGCGAACGCCGAGACGTTCTGGAACTCGGTCGCCCGGGCGCTACAATTGGAAGTCCAGTTCGGGTCGCACGACGAGATGGTTCGTGCCCTCGCGGCGCGCGTTCCGCTCGAACTGGCCATCGACTGCGAAGACGTCCCCGACCCGGCGGGCATCGAAGCAGTCCTCAACCTGATCGACGACCTCCCCGAAGACGTTTCACTGCTGATCGCCTGCCGGTCGCGGGCAGCCTTCCACGCCGGCCGCTTCGTCTCCGAAGGCACCGCGGTGCTCTGCGATGCCGAACGGCTTGCCTTCGACGCCGCGGGAATCCGTCACGTCGCCGAGACCTGCGGTGTGCCGTTTACGCACGCCGACGTCTTGCGGATGCTCGAATCGACCGACGGATGGCCGCAAGTCGTTAGCGGCGCGCTGCGAAAGGCCGCGGAGGATAACGTCACGCTCGCGCAGGCCTTCGAGCACTGGCGCATGCGACACGGGCACCTCTTCAACGAGTTCGTCGCCGAGTCGCTCAAGCACGTCTCGGAACGCGAGGCCGACCTCGTCCTTAAACTGATGAGTGGTTCTTATCTCGACGACCGCTCGCAACTGCAAGCTCTCGAGGAGCAAGGGCTCTTCGTCGTTCACACGCCCGACGGGTATCGGCCGCTTCGCGCGCTCTCGCGCAGCCGGCTCTACGACCGGTACGGCCGGCGTACGCAGCCGGCGACGCCGATGCAAGTCCGCCTCTTCGGATGGTTCCTCGCCGAGATCGACAAGCAGCCCATCGAGTGGGTGCGCCGTCGCGACCGGCAGATCTTCAAGTATATCGCGCTGCAACCCAACGGAACGGTCTCCCGCGCTGAGGTTGGGCAAGTCTTCTGGCCCGATGCCGAGCGGCATCTCGTCGCGCAGAGCCTTCGAACTGCCTGTTCGAACATCCGCAAAGCGATCGCGCATATCGTCGGCTTCAAGCAGGTCGAAGCCTATTTCCGCGCGGGGGACGAGCTTTCGATCGACCTCGACAACGTGATCGTCGACGTAAACCGCTTCGTCTCGCACGCCAACGATGCCGACGAGCAGTTCGAGCGCACCGAGCTGCGCGCGGCCTACGCACATTACCGTAGCGCGGCGCGCGTATATCGTGGCGATCTGCTCATCGGCGATGCCCACGAATCCTGGGTCGCATCCCTCGACACCGCGCTCAAGCAGCGTCACGTCATGGTCCTCGAGCGAATTGCCGAGATCGTCGCCTCGCTCGATTATCAAGCTTCGGATAAGCCGAACCTGCGACTCGTCTCGGGATCGTAGTTCCGTGGGACGCCGCTGGATCGGCGCGGCGGTTCTATTTGCGGCGCTAACCGCGCTCGGTCTGCAGACCGGCGTCGTCGCTCGCACCGGCTTCTTGATGGGCGACTTTCGCGCGTTTTATTGCGCGGCGCGCACGGCTTCGATCGGTGCGAATCCGTATTTGGTCGAGCCCTTGCGCTCGTGCGAAACCGCGATCGGAATCACGCCCTTCTTCAAAAAGAATCCGGGCGTCACGATTCCGTCGCCGTTGCCCGGGTATTCCATCGCGGCGCTCGTGCCGCTCGCATTGCTTCCCTTCCCGGTCGCCGCCGCGCTCTGGGGAGCGCTCCTCTCTCTGGCATGCATCGCCTCCGTGCTCGCGCTCGCGCGCTTTGCGTCCATCGCTCGGGCGACCGCGCTGGCAATCTTCGCGCTCGCACTCGCCGCGCTATCGCTGCCGTTCGGCGAAGTCGTACCCATCGCGCTGGGAAGCATTTGCCTCTGCGGATACTTTGCGTGGCGCGGGCGGCCGCGCGCGGCGGCGCTCGCCGCGGCCGCTGCGATGATCGAGCCGCACCTCGGCCTGCCGGTCTGCGTCGCGCTCGCGATCTGGATGCCGGTCTCGCGCGTGGTGCTCGCGTGCGCGTTCGCGGCGTTGGGAGTGCTCTCGCTTGCCGCGCTCGGTCCGGCGGTCAATATCGAGTACTTCACCAGCGTGCTGCCCGCGCACGCGCTCTCCGAAGCGACCCGCGACACGCAGTACAGCCTGACTGCCGTTCTGGCGGCGCTCGGCCTCTCGCCGAGCCTTGCCGTGCGCGCTGGCACGCTCTGGTACGCCGCAATGCTCGTGGCCGGCGCGTTCGTCGCCGGGCGGCTCGCGCAACGAACGAGGAACCCGGCTTTTCTCGCGTGCGTGCCGCCGGTGTTCGCGGTCTTCGGCGGAACGTTCATCCACGTTACGCAGATCGCCGCGGCGCTTCCGGCGGCCGCGCTGCTAGTCGCGTACTCTTCGCGAACCGCTCGCGTGCCGGCGATCGTCGCATTGCTCGCGCTCGCGGTGCCGTGGGATTGGGTCGTTTCTCCCGCACTCATCATCGCGCCGCTCGTCCCCGTTGCGTATCTCGCATGGCGGTATACGGGCGAAACGAAGTTCGCACTGGCAGCCGGTCTCTCTTCGGCCGCGATATTACTGGGGCTGATCGAACTCGTGGTAGCGGTCCCGCACGCCGCGGCGCATGCAATCTCGCCGGCGATCGATCCGCGCCTGGCGGAAGCGTCGTGGAGTCACTTTACGCAGAAGGGCTCGACGAACGTCCTTGCCGGTTGGATGCTTCGGTTCCCGACGTGGGCCGGACTTGCGATACTGCTCGCGCTACTCGTCCGTCAGGCGGGCTTTCGCGTGAGCGCGCGCGCGCCCACGATTGCGCTTGGTGCGTTTTGTACGCTGTTGCCGATTGCCGGTCAGTTCTACGGTGACGGGCACGCCGGATGGCTCGGCGTAGACGCGCGCGCGTATTACTGCGCGGCGCTCGCGCAGCGCGAAGGTCGCAATCCATACTATGAGGCGCCCCTGCACCAATGCGAGAGCGCTGCGGCGGCGCCGTTCTATCGCGCCCCCAAGAGCGTTACGGTTCCGGCACCCTATCCACCCTATGCGTTGGCGCTCTTCTATCCGTTTACGTTTATGGCGTTTCAGACGGCCATCGTCGCGTGGTGGATCGTGCTGGGGCTCGCGCTGCTCGTGGCGGCCTATGCGTTGGCCCGAATCGCGCGCGAGCCGGCGCTCGTCGGATGGGCCGCGCTCGCCCTTGCTGCGGGTCTCACCTCGCTCTCTGCCGGGAACGTCCTGCCGCTCGCGCTCGCCGCGATCGTGCTCTCGGGGTTCTTTGCCTCGCGTGGGCAGCCGATTGCGGCGGCGGCGGCAATCGCGGCGGCGATGGTCGAGCCGCACCTCGCGCTTCCGGCGGCGATTGCGCTCTTCGCGGGCTATGCGGCGGTTCGGATCCCGATGCTCGTCGCATTTGCCGCACTCGGTGCGCTCGCGGTTGCGACCGGCGGCGTGGCGCAATGTGTCGCGTATCTAACGCAAGTGCTTCCCGCGCATGCGCTCTCGGAGGTCTCGCGCGACAACCAATACAGCTTGTCCACGGTCGTCGCCGCGCTCGGCCTCTCCGACACGTCGGCCGTATTCTTCGGTAACGCTTCGTACGCGATCATGACGGCGCTCGGCGCAATAACCGCAATTACGCTAGCGCGCCGCTACGCCGAGCCGGCATTGATCGTGCTGGTCCCGCCGGCGTTCGCGCTTCTGGGCGGCACGTTCGTCCACACGGGCGAGATTGCGGCGGCCGTTCCAGCCTGCCTCGTGCTCTATTCTCGCGCGCGAGAGCACCGTAGCTTGGTCTTCGCGGCGCTGCTCTTGCTCGCGATTCCATGGATGATGGCCAGCTCGGCGTCCATCTTTCTCGCACCGGTCTTTCCGGCAGCGTACCTTACCTATGCATTGTGGAGCCAAGATCGCGCGGCGGTTCTCGGAACGGCTGTGGTATCGTTCGCCGTGCTCGTCGCGCTCTTCGCGCTTGCCGTCGCGCCGCCGGCACACGCCGCCGCGCTCCCGCATGCCTATGCGACGATCGATCCCCGCTTAGCCGAAGCGAGCTGGCGACAGTTCGTGCTCGGAAACACCACGAACCGTCCCGTGATGTGGTTGATGCGCTTACCGACGTGGATCGGGCTACTCGCTCTCGTCTGGGCCGCTGCCGCAAACGCATCGAGACGCAGTCCAGTCACTACCGAACTGCCCGTACGATCGCAAACGGCGTCGGCCTTGCGTTCCTAAAGCGGCGCTCGAACCGCGTTGTAGCATAAGCAGGCGGAGTACTCCGAATGCGGGAGCGGAGTTGCGGGACGGACGCTGAACCAACGGAGCCATCATGCTACAGCGATGTGCTCTCGCGCTTTTGGTTCTGATCGTTGCTCCGGTGGCGGCCGCTGCCGCCACGCCTACCACCTCCTTGGAAGCCGGAAGCGTTCACGTCGACGTGTACGGAACGGGTGCGCCGTCACTCGTCCTCATTCCGGGGCTCACCGATTCGGCAGCGGTTTGGAATACGACGGTCGAGCGTTATCAATCGACGCACACGATCTACGTGTTGACCTTGCCGGGATTCGGAGGACGCGCGCCGATCGCAGCGCCGATGCTCGACACCGTCGCGGCGGATATCGGCAAGTTTCTCGCTCAAGCGAACAAACCGGTCGTTATCGGCCATAGCCTCGGCGGTTACCTAGCAATCCGTATGGCGGTTGAAGACGGCAATCTCATCCGCGGTGCGATAGCCATCGACGGTCTTCCCGTCTTCGCCGGAATGGACGCGTTGTCGCCACAGACGCGCTCGGCGATAGCCGCGCAGCTCGCCGCGCAGATTAAGGGCTCCAGCCCCGCGGAATTCAAAGCGGCCCAGCGTCAGCAAATCTCGTATATGACTAAGCCCGCCAACGTCGACACCGCCGTAACCTACTCGCAAGGCGCCGATCAGGGCGCGACCGCAACCTACATGCAGGAACTGCTTGCGGCAGATCTTCGTCGGCAGCTCTCGCAGATCGCGGTTCCGTTGCTCGAGATCGCGCCGTTCGACGCGACGGTCGACCCGCAGAATCCGTTTCACCCGTGGCCTACCAGCGGCAAGAAACAAGCCTACTATGCGAGCCTTTTCGCCGCCGATCCGCACGCGAAGGTCGTGATGATCGACGACTCGCGCCACTTTGTTATGCTCGATCAGCCGGGGGCGCTCTATGCCGCGATCGATGCATTCCTCGCAAGTCTTCCCGGGGCACCTTAGGGGGTCGCAATGCGCTTGCTTTGGTCCGCGAGGCGGTTCCTGCCAATCCTATGGACGCTCCTCATCTCGGCTTGCGGAGGCGGTGCATCGCCGGCGGTCCCGAATCCGGCGCCGCCCGCTTCGGCGAGCAAGATTCAGCACGTCGTCATCATCGTTCAGGAGAACCGCAGCTTCAACGATTTGTTTTATGGCTTCCCCGGGGCGCACACCGTGACGCACGGCTACGATTCGCACGGGCAACGCATCGCGCTCTCGCCGATCGGTCTGGAAACCACTTGGGATCTCGATCACAGCTCGTATTCCTTCCTAACCTCTTGCAACGGCCGCGGAAGCTTTCCGGGCACCGACTGCCGGATGGACGGCTTCAATCGCGAGTACGTCGGCTGCGGCCACAAGTCGTATCCACCCTGTCCGGTTCCGCATCCGGCCTACGCGTACGTGCCGCATGAAGAGACGCGTCCCTATTTTGAGATGGCGCACCGGTACGTCTTGGCCGACCGAATGTTTGCATCGAACTTCGATGCGAGCAGCTTCATCTCGCATCAGTACATCATCGCCGGACAGGCGAGCTCGGCCGTGAACTATCCCGACAGCAGTTGGGGTTGCGAGGGCGGCAAGCGCGACCTCATCGGGACGGTCACGGAGGCCCGAACGTTGTACGGCAGTTACATCCGCGTCTGCTTCGATAACACCACCCTCGGCGACGAGCTCGATCGAGCGCAGCTCCCGTGGGCGTTTTATGCCGCGGCCTACTCCTCGGGCTACATCAATCTTTGGAGCGCCTATCAGGCCATCGGGCATATTTATTACGGACCCGATTGGAAGAAGGACGTTCTGCCGAACGTGCAGTTTTTCGACGACGTCGAACACGGCCGGCTGCGGGCGGTGAGCTGGATCACCCCGACGTGCGCGAACTCCGATCACGCCGGGTGCGGCTCCAAGACGGGTCCGTCGTGGGTCGCGTCGCTCGTCAACGCGATTGGTAAGTCGCAGTACTGGAAGAGCACGGCGATCTTCATCCTTTGGGACGACTATGGCGGATGGTACGACGACGTGGCGCCACAGCTCGTCGATTACGATGGGCTGGGCATGCGCATCCCGCTCGTGATCATCTCACCGTATGCAAAGCAGGGCTACGTCTCGCACGTCCATTTCGAGCACGGGAGCATTCTCAAATTCGTGGAGGACCAGTTCGGCCTGCCGCGTCTAGCCGCAAGCGATACTCGGGCCAACTCGCCGGAGACCGACGCCTTCGATTTCAACCAGCCGCCGCGCGTCTTTGTCCCGATCTCCGCGCCGCTGCGGGAGAGCTATTTCAGGCACCAGCCTCCCGATCCGCGGATTCCGGACTCGCAGTAGCCTCTTCGCGATTGCGATCGATCAGCGCTTCGAAACGGCGGTCGGGCACCAGCCACATCACGGCCACCGCCACCATCAACGCGTCTGAAGCGAGGGGAAAGAAAAATGCGGCGGCGATCGCGCCGAGGTAGAACGCGATGGAAATCCTTCCTTTGAAATCGCCGGCGACCGCCCGCGCAAAGGGTGCCTTCTGCCCGTTGACCCTTAAGAGCGTGCGAACTAAAATCGCGTACGCGATCGCATCGAG
Source organism: Candidatus Cybelea sp. (assembly GCA_036732685.1). Taxonomy (GTDB): domain Bacteria; phylum Vulcanimicrobiota; class Vulcanimicrobiia; order Vulcanimicrobiales; family Vulcanimicrobiaceae; genus Cybelea. The sequence goes on from DAINBY010000003.1 coordinate 106,677, forward strand.
CAGGAGGATGGTGGCGTAGAACGCGGTGGGGCCGGCCGCGTTGGGATGCGCCCCGAGCCATGCGGTAGCGAATGGAACTAGCGAGAGCCAGAAGAGCAGGTGTAAGTTTGCCCACATCGCGGAGCCGTCGATGCCGCGGCTCGCCCGCAGCATGTGGTGATGATTGTTCCAGTAGATCCCGATGAAAACGAAGCTGAGCGCGTACGTAGCCATCCCGGGAAGCACCGGCACTAACGAAGCGAGTTGCGTCCCCGAGGGAGGGCGCAGCTCGAGCACCATGATCGTGATAATCACCGCTAAGACGCCGTCGCTAAATGCCTCGAGCCGGTCGGAGTCGGTGAGAAACCTGCGTATCACGCGTCGTTGGTTATGTAGGAAACTTGCAGGTTCCCGTGCGCGAGCGATGCGGCTCTTCGACCTACGGCCGGAGCGCCGCAGCAGTGGCTAGGAGAGGAGCGTTCGTGGTTTGACTGCGCGCCGGCACTCGAAGAGAACGGGCCGCGGCGCACGTTCGCCCGATGGTATCCTGACGTTATCCCCTAGGTTCTTCAGCGCGAGCGCACGTTTTTCGATGCCGAACCAACTGGCCGCGGCAAGAACGATGCTGCCGGCGTATGCGGCGGTGAAGTAGGCCGCGAATCCGAAGGCGGTCGCGCCGAACGCAGTCAAGAGCTGCGAGATTGGAAACGCATAGATGTAGATGCCGTACGAGAGATCGAAGCGCTTGTCGAAATCCCGCAACGGCAGACGCATCGCCGCGTAGATCGTCAGATACGAGAGCGCGAACGGCAGAACGGCTCCGTAGACCCGCGTCGCTAGCGTCGCCGCGATGAGCAGCAGAGAGAGTACCGCGATCGATCCACGGATTGGAATGCGGTCTCGATAGAGATACGCGCAAGCGCCGATCGCGAAGAACGTATAGAGCTCGAGCGTGCGTAACGAGGTCGGCACTTGCTCCAAACCGCGCCACCACGACGCCGCCGCGAAGAGCGCCAAGCACCCGACCAGGGGCAGCAGAAAGCTCGCCGGCTTGCGGGTCATTACGAGCAGCGTCCCGAGCGCCCCGACCATGAGATAACAGAGGAACTCGTACTGCAGCGTCCAGAGGGAGTGGTTGAAGAGCAGCGGGACGGGCGCCGTCGCGAGCAATCCGCCGATGTTATACTGCCGCATCGCGAGCAGCGCATTGGACGTGACGTACGACGTGGGCGAAGCCGGGCCGGCGAAAAAACCAGCGAGCGTCCCGCGTTCGTGCGCGAAGACGAGCGGCGCGAACGCGAAGGCGACCACCGCGAGGCACGTCCAGAAGCCGGGAAAGATTCGCAGCGCCCGGTGCCAGATATACCGGCCGAGGTTGCCGGTGCCCTCAAAGCTGCGGGTGATGAGAAAACCGCTCAACAGAAAGAAGCCGTCAACCGCGATCGTGCCCGCGTCTTCGACGCCTTTGGTCAGTGCAGAGAGGGGATCGATGCCGAAGCCGCCGAGATTGAACGCATGCGACCACACGACGGCCGAGGCAAAAAGGAATCGGAGAAAACCGATTCCGTTATGGCGGAAGTCGAAGTCGCTTAGGAACCGAGGTGAACGATGTGGGCCAGGGCGGGCAGAAGAATCTTGAAGCGGGAGATATCCCAAAGCAGCAGGCGGGTGATCGGGTGCCAGCGCACTTCGATCGCCGCGAGCGCGACGTTTGCGCCCCAATACGCAGCCGCCGCGAATGAAAGACGCGAAGCGAGCCGGCGGGGGGACCGGGCGAGCAGCAACATCGTAGTGGCTTCTACCCATACCGCCCCCGAAAAGATTCACCTGCGCCAAACCGGCTAATAGAGCGCTAGCTTGGTTCTGCGAATCGCGGCACCGGGACGTCGCCTACCCACCAGCGGCGACTCCCCGAATCGAGATGCACGTGGTCGTCGTAATAGCCCATCCCGCCCGAGACCGACCGCGACCAGCAGGTGTCGAAGAGGTCGCGCATCGAGACGCCGTCGACGTACATGTCGGCGGCTTTCGCGTAGAGGTGCATGCTGTTGCGTGCCGCTCCTTCGGTCGCCTGGTTCGTTTGGAGCGTCCGGTAGCCGCTGGTAATCACGAGCGGCTGGTAGATGCCGTTGAGCGCGAGCGCGTGCTGCACTTCCCAAAGCGCCTCGATCTCGACGATGTCGAACTGGACGTATCCTTGGGCCGCTGGAACGTGGCGGTCGCGCATCAACCAGCAGATCTCGCGATAGCCGGGTTCGTAGACGGTGCGGCCGTCGATACAGAACGGCGCGATCACTTCGCTTGAGTCGACTTGATGGCGCAGCCAAAGAATGCGGCGGCGCGCGTTTGGAATCGCCGCGCGAACGGCGCGCGGCGACATTCCCGCCAGAGTGGCGGTGGCGAGCGCGGTCAGGAAATCGGGGCGCTTCATGCTTGCAGACGCGCTAGCGTGCCAGGGCTAACGGCAGCGCTATTCCGGTCGCTGCCGCGATGTACGGCGCAAAGGCGATCGGTCCGCGATGCGCCCCGCCGATTCGATGGACGGCCGCCGCTACCGCGCAGGCGGCTGCAAGCGCGAAGACGACGAGCGGCGCGCCGAGCGCGGCGCCCGAGAGCGCGACGAGCTTGACGTCGCCCCAGCCCATCCCGCGGCCCCGCGAGAAGAGCGCGGCCAACGCAAACGGCGCGAACGCCAGCAACGCGGAGATCCAAATATCCCAATCGTGCTGCGCTAAAGAAAAGAGGAGAAGCGCTGCGAGCGGTGCCAGTGTGAAGACATCCGGAACGATACCGCAGACCGCGTCGCTGCACCAGGACGCGACCAGGGCGAAGAGCACCATCGCTGCGATTCCGAGCTGTAACGGGGTTGCATGCCAGTACATCAACAACCCGCCGAGGAGCGCCGAGCCGGTGACCAGCACCGCATACGGCGGCGTACCCGCAGGCGGCCCGTCCTCGTCGGGCGTGATCCCCCGGCATACGGCGCGGCTCGCCGCGATGCCGATCACGGCGATCGATGCGAAGAAGAGCCCGGCGATCGCTGCGATCACGGCTTCCCGGCGGTTCCCGCAAAATAGTTCGCAGCGACCGCTCCGAAAATAACCGTCACGATCGCCGGGATCATGAAGAAGACCATAGGGAAGACCATCTTTACCGGCAGCTTCGCAGCGATCTCTTCGACCAGCATTAAGCGCTGATGCCGGGCGTCTTCGGCGAGGTCGGTGAGCATCTTTGAAACGTTGGCGCCGAGCCGTTCGGCCTGCGTCATCACGCGCAGCGCGTTGCGCAGTGCCGGATGATTCGTGCGCTCGCCGACCGCTCGCAGCGCGTCGACGCGAGATCGACCGAGACGAATCTGCGAGAGCGCCTCTTTGATCTCGTCGCCGAGCGGTCCGGGAACGGCCTCAACCGCGTAGCCGAGCGCGGAGTTGAGGGCCAAGCCCGCTTGCACCGTAGAGGCGACCATGTCAAGAAACTCTGGAAGGCTCTTCTGAATCGACGACTTCCGGCCGTCGCTCGCCCGATTGAGGACGAAGTACGGCGAGTAGCCGCCGCAAAACGCCAGCACGGGCAAGAGCACGAGAAACCAGTGTCCGTCGAGATCGAAGAAACGCCAGACCAGCAACGCAAAGACCGCGCCGAGGAAGGTGCCGCCGACGACGCGCAAGCCGAACTTCATTGGCGTCGTCGTATACCAGCCGGCTTCGGCGAGTCTGCGCGCGAGAACCGCCCGCCGATCCTCGTTGAAGATATGCTCGACGATTGGAAGCGCCGCACGTTCCTTTTTGATCGGATCGCGGGTCTTCAGCTCCTCGAGCTGCTCTGCAAGAACGTTCTTGGTTGGAATCGCCGAGAACGCGAAGAGGAAGGCGGAAACCCCCGAGAGCACCGAGATCAGGAGCGTAAAAATAGACATCTAGGCGTCGATCCTTAAGAGTGCTTTGAGCCAGAGGTAGGCGAGGGTTTCGAGAATAGCGACGATGATGATAACGACGTGTCCGATGGCGGTGTAGAGGAGCGCGTGCCCCATGCTCTCTTGCGTCGTCGCTATGAATGTACCCAAGCAGAGCGGGATGAGCATCAGCACCCAGGCGCTCATGCGTCCCTCTGCCGTCAGGGCGTCGATCTTGCGCTGGACTTGACGGCGGTGTTTGATCGTTTCGGCAAGCTGATCGAGAATGCGCGCTAAATCGCCGCCGGTCTCCGATTGAACGCGGAAGACCCGTGCGAGCATCAGTGCCTCGTGGCTCGGCATGCGCTCGCAGAGGTCGTCGATCGCGTCGTAGACGCTCGCGCCGAGATTCGTCTGTCCGATGACGCGCTTGAACTCGTACCGCGCCGGATCCGGAAGCTCTTCGATGACCATCGCGAGCGCTTGGCGCAAGCCCAATCCGACGCGTAAACCGCCGGCGAGAAGCCGCGTCGCCGGCTCGAGCTGCGACGTAAAGGCGCCCAGACGCCGCTTTACCGTGAAGTTCACGTATCCGAAGAACCCCATGCCCGCTCCCAAGAAGATGATCGGGAGCAGAATCAGCGCGACCACGAGCGAAAGGTGCAGCATCAACAGCAGCGCGATCCATAGGATCGCTGCGCCGCTGATGACGGTGAGCACGATCTCCTGCGAGCCGCTCCTGATGCCGGCGCGGTCGAGCCGGTCGGCGATACCGCGAACGCGTGCGTTCGCGCGTTCGTTCACCGAGCCCCAGAACGAGAAGAAGGCGAAGAAGACCGTCGCCGAAACGCCGGCGAAGACGGCGATCGGTACGAGCGCCGTTACCATAACGAGGGCAGCGGCGACAATTCGCTAAGGTCGCGCGAGTCGTACGGGACGCCGTACTCAGCGAAGCGCTTCAGGCAGTTCGGCTGCACGCCGCTGAAGCAGAAGTCTCCGAGCACGCGATCCTCTTTGTCGATGCCGCGCTGCGCGAAGCGCATGATCTCTTGCATGGTGACGATATCGCCCTCCATGCCGACCACCTCGCTGACGCCGATGACCTTGCGCGAACCGTCGCGCAAGCGGGAGGTGTGAACGACCAGGTCGAGAGCGCTCGCAATCTGCTCGCGAATTGCGCGCACCGGCAGATCGAAGCCGGCCATCAGCACCATCGTCTCGATACGCGAGATCGCGTCACGCTGGCTGTTTGCGTGAATCGTGGTCAGCGAGCCGTCGTGACCGGTGTTCATCGCCTGCAGCATATCGAGCGCCTCGGGACCGCGGCACTCGCCTATGATGATCCGGTCGGGACGCATGCGCAGCGCGTTGCGGAAGAGATCCCGGATGCGAATCTCCCCCGAGCCTTCGACGTTCGGAGGTCGCGACTCGAGCCGCACGATGTGCGGCTGGTTCAGCAATAGTTCGGCAGCGTCTTCGATCGTGACGATACGCTCGCGCTCGGGCAAGAAGGACGACAGCACGTTGAGAAAGGTCGTCTTACCGGAGCCGGTTCCACCGCTGACGATGCAGTTGAGCCGTGCTCGAACCGCCGCGCTTAAGAACTCCATCACCACACGCGGCGCTGCGCCGATGTTCACGAGATCGTCGACGGTGAGCCGGCGCTGACCGAAGCGCCGAATCGTCAGCGTCGTGCCGTCGATGGCGACCGGCTCGATAATCGCGTTCACGCGGGAGCCGTCGGGAAGACGCGCGTCGACCATCGGCGAGGATTCGTCGATGCGCCGGCCGAGCGGCGTGATGATCCGCTCGATCACGAGCCGCAGCTGCCGGTCGTCGGCGAATCGCTTCGTCGTGCGTTCGATGATACCGTGGCGCTCGACGTAGATTTTCTCCGGCCCGTTGACCATGATTTCCGAGACCTCTTCGTCCTTCATGAGATCTTCGAGCGGACCGAGGCCCAGCGCCTCGTCGAGTATCTCTTGCCGAAGCGCCGCGAGGTCTTCGGCAGAGCCCTCGAAGTTTGCCGATTTGACGAGCGAAGATGTGATGCTTTCGATCTTCGATCGAAGCTCCGCGAGCTTGGCGGCATCGGTGTGCGCTATGCTCGCGGTCTGGAGATCGAGTTGCCGGAGCAGCGCTTGGTGCACTTGTTGCTTAAACGCGTCGCGCTTGTAATCCGCCGAAGTGCCCGCGGCGCGGCTGCCGTTCGTCCGGACGGCCGTCGTGCGCCGCAACGGCACGTGCGCGTCGCCCGGCGGCGAAGCGGCCGAGGGCTGCAAACCCGCGAGTTGATCCTCCGGAGGTAGCGATTCGAAGTACTGCTGTATTCCCGCGATGCTTTTAGCGTAGCCACGATGCGTCGACGACGGAACCTCGGCAACGATCTTCGCGCCCAGCGCCCGCTCGATCTGGCTTCGCGATACCTGTTCTGCATCGGATCTTGCATTGCTAATCGCGGCGATGCGATTCTCCGGGATGCCGAAGCGCTGGAGGTCGGCGTACATCGCCTGCGCGCCCGCAACGCCCAAGAGCGTGGGCTCGACCACGAGAAGGACGCGTTTAGCGCGTATGAGGAAGGGGCGGACCGCGGCCGCGAACGGCTGCGGCGCATCGACGACGATGGTGTTGAAGCCCACCATGTCGGCCGCGCACGTCTCGACCATAGTCGGATCGAGCGTGAACGCGGCATCGTAGCGGTCGGCGAGTTCGACGACGCTGATTCCCGCCGCGCGAACGCGCGAAATGGGCGAGCCGACGCGAGCGGCGTCGAGGCTCCGCATCGCTTCGAAGAGCACCGCAACGCAGCGGCGTCCCGTCAGATCGCCGTCGACGATTGCGACGTTGCCGCGCTGGCCCATGGCCCGCGCGAGCTCAGAGCAGAGCGTGGTCGTGCCGACGCCGCCCTTCGATCCGACGAAGAGTGCGATCGGCGAATCGTTCATTGGTTCGGAGTAGTTAGGGTGGAGGGTGCGGTCGGATCGTCGGGGTCGACGATCCGATCGCCGATGATCAACTCGACCGGCGAGTTGAAACGGCGCGCGGGCGGATCCCGCGGCGGCGGTGACATGAATGCCAGCGGGCCGGGCGCGACGGGCGGCGGCGCAGCCGCCACCGCATTGCCGGTGATCGTTAGATTCTCAGCTTGCTCGGTACGGATCGATTCGCGTGGCGAGCGTAACGCGAGACGAAGCGTCGCATTCGCATCGGCCCAGGCCAGCATATCCGCCTGTCGCGGCGTTACTTCCAGCGTGACCGTCGAGGCCTCTTGTTCTTGCGGCGACGGCGTCGCAGACGGGTTCTCCAACGCATTCCCGACGGCCAGCACGCGTATTCCGCGGAAAATCGTCACCGCTTTAGGCGGCGGACCGTTGGCGCGGGTTGGCGGAATCGCGATCACGTCGACGCGATCGCCGGGCTGAATGAGTCCGGAGACGTCTTTGACGCGATCGACCGGAATGCTGACCGCGCGCATCCCCGGCGCGAGGCGCACGGGCAGCGCGAAGGCAACGTTCGTTCCGACCTTCGACGCCGTGAGTTGGGAACCGGCCGGAATCGTGATCAGCGCGAGCGATCCCACGGCCTGACTCGGCTCGGAGAGCGCGTCGGGTTCGAGCGACTGCGCCGGACGCATCTCCTTGGTGAACATCGTATCGACGATCCGCGAACGCGCCGCGATTTCTTGGGAAGAGATGAGGACCGGGCGTTGCTCGTTGGAGGGCGGCCGCAGAGCGGAGAGATAGGTGAGAGTGAGCCAGCCCGTGCCGATCGCGAGAACGATTGCGACGAGAAGGGTGGTGCGGCGGACGTTCACGAGAGAATCCTCAAGAAGGGCGCAACGTTCTGCGAGAGCGCGACCGCGATCGCGCCGATCGCGAAGGCAAGCGCGTACGGCAACGTCGCGCGCTGCGTGTAGATACTTCGAGCCTCGCCGGCCGCGATGAGCGCGACTCTCGAAAATGCGGCTCGCGCCTCACCCCGAAAGACGAGGAAGAAGATCGCCAGCAGGCCGCCGCCGATCGCCGAGTAGAGTAAGAACGGAATAAAGAGCGGATAGCTGAACATGCCCGAAGCCGCGATCGCGAGCTTGACGTCGCCGCCGCCGATGCCGCCGCGCGCGTACACCAACATGCCGGCAAGGGTCAATCCCGCCATCACGAACAGACTGATCGCGAAGGAATGGAGGCCGCCGAAGGCGTGAACGAGCACCGCGGCGACCGCGAGCGAGCCGGTTAGGGCATTTGGAATGCGTCGCGAACGCAGGTCATAAAAGCCGGCGATCAAACAGCCCGCGAGGGCCAACCAAATCGTAATGGACATGTAATAAGAGAAGGGTTGGGGAGGCGCGAATCCCCCGAGCCGCGCCCCATCAACCCTGCGTTTCGTCGGTTCTTTGATTTACAGGGAGCCGGCGATACCGGTGAAGAGCGTGTTGAGCCCAGTGCCGAGGGCTTTGACTCCCACCAGTGCTACGAGCGCGATAAAGGCGACGAGAAGTCCGTATTCGACCATCGTGGCGCCTTCCTCATCGCGAATCATCGAGGTAAGCGTGGTTAGCATGGGTTCTCCTTGTTGCTGTGTTGTAATGCTGAGTTTACGTAGGAACGTTGGGGTGCGACTTACAGGCTACCGGCGACGCCGGTGAACAGGGCACCCAGGTTGACGCCCAGTGCCTGCACGCCAACGAGAGCGACGAGTGCGATGAATGCGACCAGAAGTCCGTATTCGACCATCGTTGCGCCCTCTTCGTCGCGAGCCATCGATTGTAGGATCTTAAGCATGGATCTCCTTTACCAAATACCGCCGGGAAATGCCTCAATGGGCACCGTGTTCCCGGCATTAGCTGCCTTGACCAAGAGCTGCGCGCTTGCCGAAGTAACGCCCGGCGTCGATGTCGCCAGAACGTGGATGAATGTGTCGCGCATATAGTCGGGAGCAATCGGAACGATCGCTTGGAACTTCCCATCCGGCCCTGCCGTCAGGTCGTGACGGCTGAGCAGCACGTTGGGTAGCTCGGAGGAGAGCGTGGCGAGGAGCGTGATTCGCACGGGTGCCGACGCCGGCGCCTCTCCCGTGACGAGTACAGCTTCCGCGCCTTGGAGTGGCGTGGCATTGAGGACGATCGTGCCGCGCAGTTCCGGCACGCCGGGTTGCTGCTGCTGTTCTAAGCTCACTCTCGCAGCTTGTGCTTCCTGCTCGCTGACGAGATATAGCGCTTGCCGTGCTAGTTGTGTGATGTGTGTGGCGAGAGCCTGTGAAACGTAGATGTCGTTGGAGGTGTAGCGTGGCGTAACTGTGGTTACTTCGACACGATCGTCCACTTCGTACACATTGTCGCCGGGGCGAACAACGAGCACGATTCCGGGGCCGCTCAGTTGTACGGCGCGCGTCGCCGCCAGCCACGTATACTCTAAGTGAGCAACGCGGGCGACGGTTGCGAGCGGGACTTCTCGTTCTGCTGCTGCCGCGGCGCCTGGTGCCGCAAGCAGCGAGCAGAGTACAGGAAGAACCACCTGACGATAAGGCCGCATGGAAACCTCCTAGCTCCTGGTGCGCTGTATCATGCCATCACCGGTGGCGCTTTGCAACAGAACCGGCGCCGTTCGCCGCGATTCTAACTCAACGTCCCCGTTATGTTGACGCGTTAACGCCGAGATCCATGGCATAATACTGCTCTGATGAACGCTTTACGTCGGCGGGTTCTTTCCGTTATGGTGCTGGCCATTGTCGCGAACGCGATCCCGGCCGGCGCCGACCAGATCACCCTTGTATCGATCCAATCGGGCCACTCTATAGTATTGAAGACGGAGGGGCTGACGCGGGTCGCGGTCGGCGACGGGCGGATCGCCGGCGTCGTGCCGGTCGGCACGTCGCAGGTCGTCGTCAACGCCAAGGCGCCCGGGCACACGACGCTCTTCATTTGGGCAGGCGGAAAGCGCGTGACCTACGAGGTGACGGTGACCCAGCAGCAGCTCGACGATCTCGCGCAGATGCTGCGAAGCGCGATCTCGGAACCCGGCGTCCAAGTCGTGAGCTTCGACCACTCGATCGTCGTGCGCGGAACGGTCTCCGACGGCGCGCAGTTCCAGCAGATCAACGACATCGTCGGCCGGTTCGAGGCGATCGTCAAAGCACAGGACTCCGTAATCGTCAACGCCGTGACGATCTCGCAAAATCTCACCGACCTTCAGCGCGCGATTGCGAACCTTCCGGGCGCGAGCAACATTCGCGTGGATCCCGACGGTAAGGGGAACGTCATCGTCAGCGGCAACGCGAGCGACGCCGTCACCGCACAGGCGATTTTGGACCGCGCGCGCGGCTTGGCCGGACCCTATCTCGCGAGCAACGGCCAGCTCATCGACCGGCTGAACTCGCTGAGCAATAGTCAGATCGACATCAAAGTCTACGTGCTCGAGGTCGACAGAACGGCGCAGTCCAATCTCGGGCTCTCGCTCAACTCGGCAATCTTCAACCCAGCGATCAATCCACAGAACTATACCTTGAGCGGCCCGTCGTTCCCGATCGTCGAACAATTCACGCAACCGGGCAGCGGGCTCGGTTTCACGGTTCAGCCGTTCTTCCGCACTCAAACGCTCGCGCCGACGCTCAACCTCATGATGCAAGAGGGCCACGCGAAGGTGCTCTCAAGTCCGAACTTGGTCACGAGCCCCGGCGCGAAGGCGACGTTCTTAGTTGGCGGCGAGATACCGGTCGTGACGTCGACCGGCCTGGGCGCGGTCAACGTGCAGTATCAACCCTACGGCGTTCAATTGAACGTCACACCGGAGATTCTCGGTAACGGCTCGGTCCACACCGTCGTCGCGCCCGAAGTCTCGAGGCTCGACTACGCCAACGCGGTGATCGTCTCCGGATTCACGATCCCTGCGCTACTCGTGAGCAAGCTCTCGACCGACGTGATCACGCGGCCCGGCGAGAGCATCATCCTCGGTGGACTCGTCAACCGGCTCGAGATGAAGACGGTCTCGCGAATCCCGCTGCTTTCGTCGATTCCGATTCTGGGCAAACTGTTCACGTCCACCGCCTACCAGAACCAGCAATCCGACGTCGTCTTCGTCATGACACCGGAGATCGTCACGCGATGAGGCGGCCGGCCGAATCGGGCCAAGTCTTGCCGCTCGTCGCCGTTTGCTTGACGGCGTTGTTGGGATTTGGTGGCCTGAGCGTCGACGTCGGTTATTGGGAGTATCGGCAGCAGGCGCAGCAGAGCGCGACCGATGCCGCGGCGACCGGAGCCGCCCAGCAGCTCGTTCGCAGCGGCTGCCCAAACTCGACGGTGGCAACGACGGCCGCGGACAACGACGCGTCCGTCAACGGCTTTACGAGCTCGAACTCGACGATCGTCGTGCAGAATCCGCCCTCGAGCGGGCCCTACTCCGGCAACAACTGCGCCGTCCGCGTGCAGATTGCGAGCACCCAGGGTTCGTTCTTCTCCAAACTCTTCGGATTCGGAAACGGCATGCCGGAGACGACGCAGGCGACCGCGGCGCAAGGCAGCTCCTACTACAGCAACTGTATGTACCTGATGAGCCGCACGACGTGGAGCAGCTTTAATAACGCCACGATCTCTTCGCCGGGGTGCGGGATCGACATCAACTACACCGCCGACTTCAACGGCGGGACGATTACCGCGCCGTACATCGGCTACGCCGGCGGCAACCCCAACTGGGGAGGAACCGTCTTTCCGCAGGCTAGTCCCGTGCCGATGCTCCCCGTCGCCGACCCGTGCCCTGAGATTGCCGGATGCGCCGCCGTGGCTGCTAGCCCGCCGCCGGCGACGAACTGTCAAACCTTCAATGAAAACGGCGTCCCCAGCACCTTGAATCCGGGTTGTTACCAGAACCTCAACCTGAACGCGGCGACGACCTTGAGATCCGGCACGTACGTCATCAGCGGCAACATGAATCTCAACTCGGGCTACTCGATTACCGGAAGCGGCGTGACGATCTACGTGCCGTCGGGCGGCAACCCACCAAATTTCGACGGCGGCACCGTCAATCTCTCGCCGCCCACGAGCGGCAGCTATACCGGCGTCTTGTATTATCAGGCGCCGTCGAACTCGTCGTCGATTAACTTTAACGGTCCGAACGTTAAGGTGAGCGGACTAATCTACGCGCCCGGGTCGAACAGTGCAAATTTCGACGGCGCAAACGGAAACTACGTCGTGCTGGTCTTCGGTTCGGCGAACTTCAACCAAAACTCCGCGTACGTCTTCGCGTCGCCGCCACCGGGCCAGTCGCTCGTCAAACAGGCGGTGCTCGCACAATGAAACTACGGCATGATGAATCCGGAATGGTGTTACCGCTCGCGGCGGTCAGTCTCGCCGTGTTGTTAGGCTTCGCCGGCGTCGCAGTCGATGCCGGTTATCTCGAGTACCGTCAGCAGGCCCAGCAAAACGCGGCCGACGCGGCGGCCATCGGCGGCGCACAGGCCATCGTTCGAAGCGGTTGTCCGAACAGCGGTGTCGCGACCACGGCGGCGGACAACGACGCGAGCACCAACGGCTTTGCGAACAACGGCAACGGCACCAACACGACGGTCACCGTCAATAATCCGCCAATGAGCGGCCCCTTCTCCTCGAACGGCTGTGCGGTTGACGTCAAGATCACGACCAAACACGTGGCCACGTTCTTCGCGCGTCTCTTCGGCTACGCCCAAGGCATGTCGGAGTCGACGGAGGCCGTGGCCGCGGTGCAGGCATCGTACTCGAGCGCATGCATCTACCTCCTCAGCCCGACCGTTCAGGCGAACTTCAACGGCGCCAACGTGAACTCGCCGGGGTGCGGCATCGCCATCAACGATACCGCGAACTTCAATGGAGCGACGTTCCTCGCGCCGTCGATCGGTTACGCGGGCCCCGCGCCCAACGAAAACGGCGCGACCTTCAAGCTGGCGACGCCGGCTCCGATGCTGCCGATCGCCGACCCGTGCATGGATGCGACCGGCTGCGCGTATCTCGCGAACAATCCGCCGCCGACGAATTCGTGCACCTCCTTCAACGGCAACGGTTACAACGGCGCGCTTGCCGCCGGGTGTTACAGCAGCCTTAACTTGAACGGCGCGAACGTGACGATGTCGGGGACCTACGTGCTGAGCGGCAGCTCGAACTTCAACGGCGCGCATATCACGGGCACGAACGTCACGATCTACGTTACCAACGGCGGCACGCCTCCGAACTTCAACGGTGCGACGGCCAACCTCGCGGCTCCGACGAGCGGGAGCGACGTCGGCGTCCTCTACTACCAGGTGCCGAGCAATACGGGTAGCGCGAACTTCAACGGAACGAACAACTACTACAGCGGCCTCATCTACTGCCCGGGCGCGACCTCGGTTAACTTCAATGGCGCGCACGGCGGCTACGTGGTCCTGGTCTTCGGCTCTACCAACTTCAATGGTAGCAGTGCGGTTGACCTCGCGACGCCGCCGCCGGGCGGGGCAATCGTCAAACAGGCGGTACTTGCACAATGAACGCGTCCTCTCAAAAAACGCGGGCCACGATGATGCGCTCCCAGCGCGGAACGAGCATGGTCGAGTTTGCCCTGCTCGCGCCCGTCTTCGTCTTTCTCTTGGTCGGCCTTGTCGAAATCGGCCGCTTCAGCTATTTCTGGATCGTCGCCGAGCACGCGGCTCGTTCCGGCGTGCAATACGGATCTCAAAATCTGCAGACCGCGGCGGACGCCAACTCCAATGGACCCGGCACGACGGGCGCCGCCAAAGCCGATGCGAACATTGCCGGTTGGACCGTCAAGTCGTCGCTGACGTGCACGGTCAACGGCGTCTCCGGACCCTGCCCGGCAAACAACTCGAACTCCGTCTCGCCGTCGCTGGTCTACTACGTTCAAGTACAGGTGACCGGGACGGTGACCTCGCTGCTGAACTATCCCGGCATTCCGCATTCGATACCGCTGAGCGTTACGGCAACGCAGCGGGTGGTGAATCAATGAAGCCGCGCGCGAGTCAACGCGGGAGCAGTTTGCCGGAGACCGCGATCGTGCTGGCAGTGCTGCTGGCGCTGCTCTTCGGGATCATCGATTTCGGACGCGCCGTCTACACCTATTCGTTCGTCGCGCAGCTCGCACGCCAAGGCGCGCGCTGGGCGATCGTTCGGGGGAACCAGTGCTCGGTGCTCGATCATTGCAACGCGCAACAGACCGACGTTCAAACGTACGTGCGGAGCCTTTCAGAGGGACCGACGTCCTCGGGAAACACCACTGCCACGACTATCTGGGGCACTTGCCCGGCCGGGACCAGCGGCAACAACGCGCCGGGGTGCACCGTCACCGTAACGGTCACCTATCCGTTCAAGTTCCTTCTGCCGTTCATGCCGGGCGGGAACCTCGCGACGCTCGGCATGTCGAGCAGCTCGCAGATGGTCATCTCGCAATGAGGAGCGCGTTTCGGGCGTGAGCACGGCGCTGGCGAGGCTCGCGCCGGCCGAGCTGCAATCGCGGGCGCAGTACGGCTCGGGCACCGCCGTCCAGACGCTCGCCGGGAGCGTCTCGGCGTTCTTTGCACTCGAGGGTTTCGACCGGCGGCTGGGCGTCGGAACCTACGCACTGCGCGTCGTCAATCGCACGGCGTCGGTCTTGGTCTGCCGCACGTTGATCATCTCGCGCGCCGGCGACGCCGTACTTGCGAGTCCGCTCTTCGTCGAAGTCGCGCCGCAGACGACGGCCTGCGCGCACGTTTCGGTCTGGCCGGGCGACTTCGTCTCGTTCGATCGAGCGGTCGCGGATATCGCCGGCGACGGCGTGCACTGCATCGTCGAAGCGCCGCCGCCGGTTCGGACCCGAGCCCCGCGACGCTATCTCATCGCCGCAGCGGTCTCGTTGGCCGGATTCGTACTCTTAGGCGCGGCCGGAACGCTGCGTGGCCAGGTGCCGCGGATTGCGGCATTTGCGGTTCCGCCCGAAGCGATCGCGGGGACGACGATCCAAGCGGAGTACGACGTTTCCGGAATGGGTCGCCTCTCCTACGCGGTCTCTGCTCCCGACGGCCGCACGATGCAGAGCGAGGCGATAACGACAGCGTCGGGCTCGATTCCTTTTACGATTCCGGCTTCGAGCGAGCCCGGCGCCTACACGCTGCAGATGGTCATGACGGGTCCGCTCGGAACCGCGACGGCAACGCGCGTATTGAATACGATGCCGGCACGAGGGCGCGGGAGCGCGCAGATCGCGTCCATCTCTGTAAAGCCGCCGGTAGCGCAGCCCGGCCAAGCGGTCGACGTAACCTATGCCGCCGATGGCGACGCGGGGTACGTCCGTCTCGTCGGCGCCGACGGCACCATTTGGGAGCAACGAGCCTTCTCACGCGATGGAGAGACGCAGCTTACGATTCCGCACGCGCCGAGTCTGCGCGAAATGCGCGTCGTGCTTCACGTCGACAAGGGGCGTACGACCGCGCAGTCGATGGCGGGCCTCGTCGTCGCGAGTGCCGCGCCGCCGGCATTCACCGCCGCGCCGCAAATCGTGGGCGACAACGAACCGGGCGCGCCCGCGGCGTCGGGCTCGGATGCGAACGAGACCTTTGAAGTCCTCGAACCAACGGTCAAGAGCGGTGGCTCGATCCACGTTCGGATCGTCTCACCTCGCAACGGCATGCGGATCGCGCTGACCGACGCGCAGTCACACGAAGTGACCGGCATCGACGTCGGCGCCGAAACCGACGCGCTTACCTTACGTGCGCCGGTCGTCTGGGTTGCGACTCGCTACACGGTCGTTGCGTCGTTTACCGACGGTTTCGGACAAGAGAGCGTCGTGGCGCCGGTGACGGTCGAACCCTAAAGCGTATTCGCCGCAACGGCGAAGAGCGCCGAAACGCTCGTCCCGAAGGTGCGAGCAACGAAGACTCCGGCGACGACCGCGAGGGCCAAAAGCAGCCCATACTCGACCAGAAGAATGCCTCTTGCAGGGCGCCGCGGCAGACGCAGACCTCGAACGGGGCGCGATCCGATGGATGGCGCCCCGATTTCCAGGTTCACGTTTCCTAGAGCGAGCCGGCGACGTTGTTGAACAGCGCCGTGAGCCCGGTTCCTACGCCCTTGACCGCGATCAACGCGGCCATGGCGATGAGCGCGAGGAGCAAGCCGTATTCGACCATGGATGCGCCTGAGTCATCTCGGAGCATCGAAGTGAGGGTGGCGATCATGTTCTCTCCTTTGTGCGAACGGAATTGCTAAATGTCGGGCAGTCTAAGGAGCGGCAAAATCGAAGCCGCCAGCCCATAAACGAGCTGCCTGAACGCCCCCCTATTAGCCCGCCGCCGGCCTCTCCCCTCGCATTTTGTTAAAAAATGTTGACGCGTTAACGCCAATCTGGCATAATCCACCGGGTCGAGGTCAAGCAACGGGCCGTCTATTTTGAATAGGCGGCGCCTTTGTGCCGGTTGATGCTTCCCCGCCGGCGCCTCTACGGGAGCCGCTTTATTAAAGTGGCTTGCTTTTGTCGTGCACAGATCGTCCACGAGGAGGCTCGCGTAATGAAGAATCGATGGCAGTCCGGGCAAATAATGCCATTCGTCGCCCTCACCCTAACGACGCTTTTGGGCTTCGGCGGCATGGGAGTCGACGTCGGCACCTGGGAGTACCACCAGCGCCAGCAGCAGTCGGCGGTGGATTCGGCGGCGCTCGGCGGCGCGCAGCAGCTAACCTATTCGAACTGCACCGGCTCGAGCGCGGCGATCACTGCCGCGCAGAACGACGCTGCGAATAGCGGTTACGCGGCCGGCGGGAACGTCAGCGTGACGGTTCAGACACCGCCGCAGTCCGGTCCGTATGCCGGGAACTCATGTGCCGTCTCGGTGCAGATCACCAACGCGAAGGTTCCAGGCTTTTTCTCGCGCTTCTTCGGGAAAGCGAACGGCGTGAGCGAGTCCACGTCGGCCGTCGCGGTCGCCGCGCAGCAGAACAAGGGCTGTATCTACATGCTCGCCGCGGGACAGAACACGAACTTCCACGGCGCCAACATGCAAGCCAACTCGTGCCGTATCTATCTGAACGGCTCCGGAAATTTCAATGGTGCGACCGTGAACGCGTCATCGATCGGTGAGGGCAACTACTCCGGCAGCAATAATGGCGGAAGTTTCACCGGCGCCGCGCCGACTCCGATGCTCCCCGTCGCCAATCCCTGCCCCGAGATCGCCGGGTGTGCGTATCTCACGGCCAACCCACCGTCGACGTCATCGTGCACCGGCACCTACAAGGGAGGCGGAAGCCTCACGCCCGGATGCTACAATAATCTCAATCTGAACGGAGCCTGCGTGACGCTCAGCTCGGGTCTCTACGTTTTCGCAGGCAGCTCCAACTTCAATAATGCGATGATCGACGGAACGTCGGGCGTGACGATCTACATTCCGGCGGGCGCAACGACGAACTTCAACAAAGTCAGCCCGCTCACGCTTTCGCCACCGACGACTGGCAACGACGCGGGCGTTACCTATTTCCAGGTTGCGTCCAATACCACCGACGTCAACTTCAACGGGAGTTCGACGAGCATGTCCGGCTTGATTTACGCGCCGGGCGCCGCGATCAACTACAACGGTTCGCAAGGAAAGTACACGGTGCTGGTCGGTGCCTACGCAAACCTGAACAATAGCACCGGCGAAGACTTTGGGGCACCGACGGGCGGCGAAAACTATCTCGTGCGAAATGCGGTTCTGGCGGAATGACGGTGGCACTGCCGGCACTCGGCCGTTCGCGGCGGCTCGCACGCGAGGAATCGGGAACGAGCATGGTAGAGTTCGCGCTCGTCGCGCCCATGCTCATCGCGTTGCTCGTCGGCCTGATCGAAATCGGACGCTTTGCATACTTTGCGATCCTCGCCGCAAACGCCGCGCGAGCCGGCGTGCAGTACGGCGCGCAGAACCTGCAAACCGCGGCCGATACCACGGGGATCACGAACGCGGTCGTGGCGGACGGACAGAACCTTCCGAATTGGACCGCCTCGGGCGGCCACGTGCTGGTCAGCCACCTCTGTTCGGTCAACGGCGCGACGCCGACGATCTGCGTCACCGGAGCGAGCGGGCCCGCGCCGAACACGGTCTATTACGTCTCGGTGCAAGTGACCGGCTCGTTCAAGTCATTGCTGAGCTACCCCGGACTTCCGCCGACGCTTCCGGTCAGCGGCAACGCGATCATGCGCGTCGCAAGTCAGTAGCCGCCGTTCAGGGCGTCGTCGTCCTCTAGGCCGCGCTCTGCTCCGAAGCCTCGACGGCCAGCGCGTTTGCGGCTGGGTGACGGCGGATGAGAAAGACGAGCGGCGTGCTAAGCACGAAAATCACCGCGGTGAAGCGGAAGACGTAGTTGTAGGCAATCATCGTCGCTTGCTGGGCAACCATCGTCGTAAGCTGACCGACGGAGTAGCCATTGTTCTGCGTTACTCCTGAAGCCAGCACGTTCCAGGCGACCGCCGTTTGGTGCGTCAAGAGCGTCGTCAAGATCGCGATGCCGAGGCTCCCGCCGAGCTGACGTAGGAGCGTGAAGACCCCCGTCGCGCCGGCAAGCTTCGGTACCGGGACGTCGCCGAGCGAGATCGTCGTGAGCGGAACGAAGAGAAATCCGAGGGCGAAGCCCTGCACGACGCGCGGCCAAAAGACGTCCCAATAGCCGGCTTGAACGCTTAAACCGCCGAGAAGCCAGGTCGACCACGCAAAGAGGAGCGTTCCGAAGACAATCGACCAGCGCCCGTCGATTCGGTTGAGAATCCGGCCGACGATCAGCATCGAGATCGCCGTCGAGATCGCGCCGGGCATCAGCGCCATGCCGGTATCGAACGCGGTAAAGCCCAGCATGTTTTGAAAGAAGAGCGGCAAGACCAGCGAGGTTCCGAAGAGGCCGAATCCCATGACGATTCCCAGGAACGAGCCGACCGAGAACGAGCGGAACTTAAAGACGCTCAAATCGACTAGCGGATGTTCGTCGCGCAGCGTCTTGACGACGAAAAGGATTAGCGCGATCGCCGAAACCGCGCTCAAGAGCACGATCGTCTGCGACCCGAACCAGTCGTCGCGCTCGCCCTGCTCGAGAACGAACTGTAACGAAGCGAGCCCGGCGGTGAGCAACGTGAGACCCGTCCAGTCGACGCCGCCTTTCGGTTTGGCAATGTACTTCGGGTTGGGAATGAAGGCCAGCGTCATGAGGAACGCCGCAATGCCGATCGGCACGTTGATGTAGAAGATCAGCGGCCAGCTCGCGTTGTCGACGATCCAACCGCCCAGTGTCGGTCCGATTGCGGGGCCGACCATCGCGCCCAAGCCGAAGATCGCCATCGCCGCGCCGCGCCGCTCGACCGGGAACGTCTCAAAGAGGATTGCCTGCGCAGTCGGCTGCAGCGCGCCGCCACCGATTCCTTGGACGACACGATAGAAGACGAGCACCCAGATCGAACGCGCGCTTCCGCAGAATAAGGAGGCTACGGTAAAGAGTGCGAGCGAGGTGGCATAAAAGGCCTTTCGCCCGAGAAATGCCGTGAGCCAACCGTTGAGCGGCATGACGACGACGTTGGCCAGGATGTAACCGGTAGCGACCCAGGCAACCTCATCGACCGTCGCACCGAGATTTCCACCGATCGTCGTCAGCGCAACGTTGACGATCGTGCTGTCGATGATCGCCATGATCAGGCCGAGCATCACCGTGATGGTAATGAGGGCGACGGGCGCGCCGCGGGTTCCCAAGTGACTCGGCTTGGCTGAACGGTCCACTAAAGGCCTCCAACCCATCCTCGCACAAGGGACGTTGCGGTGGGATCCCGATTCGAGACGTCAGGAAAGAGGACGGCCGCTCTTCTCGTTGCGTCGGCGTTTGCGGTCTTCGCTCTCGTCGACGCTCTTACGTTTCGGACCAGCCTCTATCGCCATCTGCTAGACCCGGCGTCGAGTACCGGCAGCTTCGAAGCCGCGATCGCCGACTTCCGCGCCCTTGCTGCGCAGCCGCGCACCGACGTCTTAGTGCTCGGTGACTCGCGCATCTACTCCGGCCTCGACCCGAGCGCCGCAAGTGGCGCGAGCCGCTCGTTGCGCTTTCTCAACGGCGGCGTGCCGGGTACGACGCCGCGCTGCTGGCCGTTCTTCGTGCGTGCGATCGACCCGCGGGCGGAGAGACTTCGGGCCGTCGTCATTGCGGTCGACACATACGCCGACGACGACAGCGCGATCGGAAGTCTCGATGGCGACGATCGCCCGATGGACCTGCGCTACGTGGTCTTCCAGACCCGATTGAGCGATCTTCCGAAGCTGGCGGGCTCGTTCTCCGATCCGCGGGAGCGCGTGGAACACGGGATCGATCTCTTCTGGCGCGGCACCGAGCTTCGCGACGATTTGCAAGCCCTCGTCGCGAATCCGCCGGCCCGGATCGCGGCGATCGAGCAAGCTCGCATCACTTCCCCATACGATCCGCTGGCGGCGCATCCGCGCTCCGAGTCGCTCGCGGGCCTGCGCGTCGACTTCTCGAACGGCACGATTCTCTATCCGCCCGGCACCCCAGCCGATCAACGTGCTGCGATTGCGACGCAGGTGCTCGCGATTCCAAAGCCGAGCCCGTCGTACGCGCGCTACCGGCAAGAGTGGCTCGAGCCGATCGCGGCAAAATACGAAGCGGCGGGCGTTCCGGTCTTCTTCGTTCGGATTCCTACGCGGCCGGCGCACCGCGAAGCGACGCAAATCCCGAGTGGTTCGCTGCTTGCAATCGCCGACGCGCATCGGGCGCGTTTGATCCCGGCGAGCGCGTACATGGCGCTCGAGCGCCCCGAGCTCTTCGCCGACGAAGACCATCTCAACCGCGAGGGAAGCCTGCGCTTCAGCCGCCTCCTCGGCCAGGACGTCGCCGCCATGCTTGCCGCCGATCCGCCGTCGCCGGCGCAACCTGCGGCCGCACGCGCCGTCACCTCACCCACGGCGCGCGCGGACGCAACCCCCGTATGCGCAGCTTCCTGTCATCCTGAGCGTCACAACCTTTCGTGGTTTGCAGCGGCGGCCGGCATCGGCATTCCGCTGCCCTTCCAATCCTACGAGTTCTGGCTTTTCGTTGCGATTGTTGCGGGGCTGTTTTATGGGTTGCCGCGACGGGCTGGGCGCTACGTATTGCTGCTCACGAGCTACTATTTTTACGCGCGCTGGAACGCGTGGTACGTGCTCTTCCTGTGGATTCTTACTGCAAGCGATTTCGTCATCGCGCTGGCGCTCGAGCGATCGCGCGAAGCGCGCGGGCGAAGTCCGCGGCTCTTGCTGGCGGTCGGCGTCGCGGCGAACCTCGCGTTTCTCGCGAGTTTCAAATATGCGAACTTCGGCAGCGGCACCGCTGCCATGCTCCTGGGAATGCACGAAAACCCTTGGTTCGTCAATCTCTTCGTTCCGATCGGCATCAGCTTTCATACGTTCCAAAGCATTTCATATCTCGTTGACGTCTATCGCGGTCGGATGACGGCCATTCGCAAACCGCTCGACTACGCACTCTACCTCGCATTCTTTCCACAGCTGCTCGCGGGGCCGATCGTACGTGCCGGCCTCTTCTTTGGCGAGCTCTTCGCGTGGCGGCCGCCCGGTCCCGACGACGTTGCGTACGGACTCGCGCGTGCCGGCTTCGGTTTGGTGAAGAAAATGGCGATCGCCGATCAGTTCGCGGGAATTTCCAACGCCTACTGGGCTTCGGTCGCCGGCCATCCCGGCGCACCCGCCGCGTGGAGCGCGCTCTTTGCTTTTGCGATGCAAATATACTTCGATTTTTCGGGATATAGCGACATTGCGATCGGTTGCGCGCGCCTCTTCGGTTTCGTCTTTCCGGAGAATTTCCGAATGCCGTATCTGGCGACGAGCGTCACCGATTTCTGGCACCGGTGGCATATAACGCTCTCGACGTGGCTGCGCGACTATCTCTACATTCCGCTGGGAGGGAGCCGCGACGGCCGAGCCGCGACGTTTCGGAACCTGATGGTGACGATGCTCTTAGGCGGTCTCTGGCACGGGGCCCAGTGGACCTTCGTGGCCTGGGGCGGCTTCCACGGAATCATGCTCTGTGCGGAACGTCTCCTGAGGATCGGTCGCGAAACGGCCCCGCCGCGGGGCGCCGTCGCGGTCGTGCGCATCGTGTGGACGTTCGGCGCGGTATCGCTGGCGTGGGTGCTCTTCCGTTCGCCGAACTTCGGCACGGCGCTCGACGTCTATCGCGAGCTCTTCACGGGCGGCCCAGGAAGCGTGATGATCGCGGGTTGGCCGGCGGTTCTGGGCGCCGGCATCGTCGCGTTCGGGGCGGTGCGCCTTCTGCTGGAACGTTTGGGTATCGAACCGAAGTGGCCGCAGCTTCCGGCGTTCGCACAGGTCGGAACGCTCGCCGGGCTCTTGCTAGCCCTCGAACTCTTCACGTGGCAGGGCGTCTCGCCGACGTTTATCTACTTCAAGTTCTAGCGAGCTAACCCGTCGATCGCGAAGCCGACTTCGGAAAGGCGGCGCGCACGCGCTCGATCGTCTCGGCGATCGCCAACGCGAATCTTCCAAACGTTGGAATGACGCGTGGGCGCAGCAGGCGTGGATCGAACGCGGCCATGTAGCGATCGTTCTCTTCGATGCAAGCCTGGAGAAATCGCGTGATCGTTAAGTCTTTGAGCACGTCCCCGAAGAGATCGGTCGAATCTCCTTCGGGTTTGCTGCGCTGCATTTGCGTGCCCGATTGTACGTGGCGCGCAATCGCGGCGCCGTAGGAGAAGAGCACCGGCACCGCTTGCAAGGCCCCTCCGCGCAATCCCCGGCGGCTACGATCCCATGCGATCCAGTTCACGAAGAAGACGATGTGCCGGGCCTCTTCGACGAGCAAGCGCGTAAAGAGCGAGGTGAGTGCCTCGGGAAGAATGCGCGCATCGCGAGCCAAACGGAAGATGCCGAAGCCCGCGAAGGAGTCGACGCATTCGTCATAGCCGAAGTCGATGAAGGCCTGTCGCGTCGGCGGCCGCGCGGGGACGTTGGGCGTGACCTGTAGCGCGTAGCGCTCGATCAGGCATTGCAGAATCCGTCCGTGACGGTCTTCTTCGTAGCCCTGCAGGGCGAGCGCTTCGCGAACCAGCGGATCGGGTTCCGTCCGCGCGAAGGCCTCGAGCATCTTCCCGGCACCGAGCTCGATTTCGAGTGCGAGCGTCCAGATCGGAATTGCCCGCAAACGCGCGAGCGATAGCTCGTCGAGCTCCGGCCACGCCCACTCTTTGGGGTCGTAAGTACGATGCGATTCCATGAACGAGCGGCAAAAAAGCTCTTTGTGTTCGTTCGATCCGATCTGCACGAAAAATCTCCATCTTGAACCGTTTGAAGGCAACCATCCCGAGAGCGGTCGAAGGATTTGCGGCAATGACCGAACTCCGCGACCCCGTTCCTCTAGGTCAACATCGCGCCCGTGTGGCGCAGTACCTCCGAGGAATCGCCTTTCCGCCGGGCTCGGTTGCAGCGAGCATCATCGACGAGCGGCGTCCCGGCCGAGATGACCGCGATGCCCTTCGGCCCAGTCTCGTTCTGTGGTCGTGCGACGCGGGATTCGGAAATCTCGCTGACGCGCTGCCGGTCTCCGCCTCCTTCGACCTTTTCGATCGCTTCTTAATACTGCACGACGAGCTCGCCGGCGATTGCGCACCGAGCGTTCTCCGCTGGGGTTTGGGACAGAGCCTCAATGCCGGCGACGCGCTCTACGCACTCGCCTTTCGAAGCCTCGCGCACGATGCCTCGGAGCCGGAGCGGCGGCTTCGAACGGCACGGCTCGTCGCCGAGGCAGTCCTCGATGCGATCGAAGAACGCGATGAAGTCGTGCGCAACGCGGTGTTGACTCGCGCGGCGCTTGGAGCCGGCGCGGTAATCGCCGGTGCCCAAGAGCCGGCGGTCGAAGCGTTCGCGCACGCGGGATGGCTCTTGGAGACCGATCCGCCCGCCGCCGCTTCCGCGCTTCGTGCGTTCGCGCCGCCGAACGCGTTAGCCGATTTTGAAGAAGTTGCCCGGTACGTTGCGCGACGAGCGAGTTAATCGCCCGACGCCGTCGCGCAAGGCGGAGCACTTGCGAATTAACGTCGAGCGCGACGTGGACGGAAAAGGAATCGATGCCGGGTTCGATCGCTTCCGATTCGTGCATCGCGCGCTTCCCGAGATCGATCTGACCGCGGTCGATCCGTCGATCGAGATCTTCGGGCGCCAGCTCGGCGCGCCGTTGTTGATCTCGTGCATGACGGGCGGAACACCCGAAGCGCGGGAGATCAACCGGCGCTTGGCGCGCGTCGCGGCGGAGCACGGACTGGCGATGGGTCTGGGATCGGGACGGGCGCTGATCGAATCGCCTGAATCGATCGACTCCTTCGACGTGCGCTCCCTGGTGCCCGACGTCGCGCTCTTCGCAAACGTCGGTGCGGTTCAGCTCAACAAAGGATACGCCATCGCCGAATGTAGCCGGCTCGTCGAACTCTTACGCGCCGACGCGCTCGTGCTGCATCTCAATCCGCTGCAAGAAGCGCTCCAGCCGGAGGGCGACACGTGTTTCGGCGGTCTGCTCGCGCAGATCGCGGCGCTCTGCAAGGCGGCCGACTTTCCGGTCATCGTGAAGGAAGTCGGATGGGGCATCGGTGCCGCCGAGGTTCGCGCGCTCTTTGACGCGGGCGCCGCCGCCGTCGACGTTGCGGGCGCCGGCGGAACTTCGTGGAGCGAGGTGGAGCGCCACCGAATTGCCGAACCGTGGCGCGCGCGCGTCGCCGCAGCGTTCGCCGGTTGGGGAATCCCGACGGCGGAGTGCATCGCGCAAGCGCGCCAGGTAGCGCCGGCGGAGACGTTGATCGCAAGTGGCGGCGTCCGTGACGGCCTCGACGTGGCGAAAGCGCTCGCGCTTGGTGCCGATCTCGTCGGCATTGCCGGACCGTTCTTGCGTGCGGCCGACACAAGCCTCGAAGCGGCGCGCGAGCTCGCGCGCGAGCTCGTCGAAACCTTACGTGTCGCGATGTTCTGCACGGGCGCGCGCACGCCGCGCGAGCTGCGCGGTACGCTGAAATGACGCTGAACCTCGAGGCTGCGGACGCCTATTGCCGCACGCTAACCAGCCGCCACTACGAGAACTTCAGCGTCGCCTCGCGCTTTGTTGATGCCGCCAAGCGGCGGGACCTGACGCGCATCTACGCGTACTGCCGCACGACCGACGATCTCGGCGACGAGAGCCGCATCGGCAGCGCGCTACCGCGCCTGGAGCGCTGGCGCAGCGAGGTGGAGGCGCTCTTCGGCGGTGTGGAGGCCGTCCATCCGGTGCTCGTTGCGCTCGCGCCGACGATCGAGCGCTGCGCGATGCCCGCGCAACCCTTTCTCGATCTCATCGCCGCGAACGTCATGGATCAGGACGTGACGCACTATCCCACCTGGGAGGAGCTCATCGGGTATTGCCGCCTCTCCGCCGCGCCGGTCGGCAGGATGGTGCTGCGCGTCTTCGGCGTTACCTGCGACGATGCGCCGCAGTTATCCGACGACGTCTGCATCGGGCTGCAGCTCGCCAACCACGCTCAAGACGTCAGCCGCGACGCGGCGATCGGCCGGCGGTACCTTGTGGATAGCGACGTCGACGCCAGGGGAATCGCGGGCGCCGCGCAAGCCATGGTGGAGCGAGCTCGCGCCCTGCTCGCCTCAGGCGTCGCACTCGAGGAGATCGTTCCGCGACCGCTCCGCCTGCAGCTCGCACTCTACCGGATGGGAGGCTTGGCCATATGCGACGCAATTCAGGCGGGGGGGTACAACACCGAACATGAACGACCGAGCGTTTCGGCGTCCACGAAGATTTCGCTCGTGGTTCGTGCCGCGATGCACTCTCTCGCGCGAAAGCGGTTCGCATAGATGATCAACCTTCAGCGCGCGTTGCGCGGCATCGCCGTTCCGGAATCGGCTCAGCAGCGAGCCGAGCGCTTCAACCGCGAGATGGCCAAGCGTGAGGCCGGAAATTTCTATTGGGGATTCATCTCCCTCGGACATCACGAGCGCATGGCCATTTACGCGCTCTACAACTTCGCGCGGCAGGTGGATGACGAAGCCGATACGGTTGGGCTGGAGAACCTCCCGGCCCGGCTTGCCGTCCATCGCGAACGCATCTCGCGCTGCGTCCGCGGCGAGTGGGGCGAGGACCCAATCCTCCGCGTTCTCGCCGAGGCAGTCGAGCGCTACGCGATTCCCGAGGGCGAGCTGCAGGCGCTCATCGACGGCGTCGAGATGGACTTCACGCATTCGCGTTACGCGACGTTCGAGGAGCTGCGCGCTTACTGCACGCTCGTGGCCTCGGTCGTCGGTCGAATGTGCGTGCGGATCTTCGGCTTCAGCGACTCGCTGGCGCTCGGTCACGCCGACGACCTCGGGCTCGCGCTGCAGCTCACCAACATCCTGCGCGACGTGCGCGAAGATGCCGTCGACATGCAACGGGTCTACTTGCCGCAGGACGAGCTCCGCCGTTTCGGCATTCCCGAATCGGCACTCGCTAGCGGTGAAATCTATCCCGGTTGGGGCGAACTGATCGGCGAGAGCGTCGCGCGGGCTCGCACCTACTTTGCCAGCGGATACGAAGTGCTACGCTACATTCCGCGGCGTCCGGCCGCCTGCGTGCAGACGATGGCGGGGATCTACGAGGAGCTGCTCAAGAAGATCGAACGAGAGCCGGGTCTCCCGCTTCGAGCGCGCGCGGCGCTATCGAAGACGGAGAAACTGCGAGTGGTCGTGCGGTCGTGGCTCTCGAGCGCGTAGCGGTCGTCGGAGCCGGTCTCGCCGGGCTGGCGGCCGCGCTCCGCCTACAGGAAGCCGGCGCCCGCGTCGAGCTCTTCGAGCGCGGGCGTCTGCTTGGAGGGCGCGCAACGTCGTTTGAAATCGACGGCGTCGAGGTCGATAACGGACAACACGTCTTTCTCGCCTGCTGCAGCGAGTTCGTTGCATTCGCGCAGCGCGTCGGCATGGCGCACGAGCTTCGCCTGCAAGATCGCTTCGACGCGCGGATTCTCGCGCGCGACGGCCGCAGCGGTCGCCTGCGCGCCGGCCTGCTCCCAGCGCCGCTGCACCTGCTCGAGTCCTTCACGGCGTATCCGTTTCTCACGCTCGGCGAAAAACTCAGCGTCGCCCGCGCCCTCGCCTCGTCGGCGCGACCGCACGAGGGCGAAACCTTCGAGCAATGGCTGCGGCGCCGCAATCAGGGCCCCGGCGAGCGTCGCGCCTTCTGGGATCCGTTCTTCGTTCCGGCGCTCAACGCGCCGTTCGATCGCGTTGCCGCATCCGATGCACTCTTCGTTTTGCAGACGGCCTTCGTGCGCGACGCCGGTGCTGCGCGCTTCGGGTTTGCGAAAGTGCCGCTCGCGCATCTCGCAGAGGCCGCCGCCTCTCGCCTCGACGCGGTCCATCGCTCGACCGCGGTGCTCTCCGCCGAACCCAACGATTCCGGCGGTGTCACCCTGACCTTGCCGAAGGGCGAGACCGCAACGTTCGACGCGGTCGTGCTCGCCGTTCCTCCGCGCCAAGTCTCCCGCATTCTCGGCGATCCATCTCGCTACGGCATTGCAAACCTCGATGCGTACGAGCCGTATCCGATCGTGGACGTCCATCTTTGGCATGACGGCGGCAGCATCGGCCTCGATTTTGCGGCGGCGCTCGAGTCGCCGCTGCAGTGGATCTTCGAAAAGGCGCCGGGCTATCTTTGCTGCAGCATCAGCGCCGCCGACCGGTACCTGCAGATGTCGACGCAAGCGCTCGAAGCGCTCGCGTGGGAAGAAGCGCAAGCGTTCTTGCCTGCCTTGCGGGATGCGAAACTCGTACGCAGCGCCGTCACGCGTAATCCCGAGGCGACGTGGCTTCCGCACATCGGTGCCGCGCGCACGCGGCAGCGCACCTCGCACCCCGCAATCGCCCTTGCCGGCTCCTGGACCGAGACGAGTTGGGCCGACACCATGGAAGCGGCCGTCCGGAGCGGCAAAATCGCAGCGGAGTGTCTGCTGGTCGCTCCGCATCCGCGTGGAGCTCCTGCTGCCAGCTGGAGCTCTCGCTTGGAGAGCCCGGCCCATCCCGCGATCGATCAGACCCTCAAACGCGCAATCGGCTGGCTCTTGCAAGAACAGTCGACCGACGGTTGGTGGTCGGGCGAGCTCGAGACGAACGTAACGATGACCGCCGAGCACGTGCTGCTCTTCCGGTTTCTCGGGCTGCCGCTCGACGAGTTTCGCGCGGGTGCGACCGCGCATATTCTGCACCATCAGCGCAGCGACGGATCGTGGGCGCTTTACTACGACGGCCCTGCCGACGTGAGCACGACGATCGAAGCGTACGTCGCGCTCAAAGTCCTCGGCGTGGATTCAGACCGCGAAGAAATGCGCCGGGCGCTCGACGTGATCGTGCGTCAAGGCGGCGTCGTCAACGCGCGCGTGTTCACGAAGATTTGGCTGGCGCTCTTCGGCGTCTACCCGTGGTCGGGCGTGCCCTCGGTGCCGCCGGAGATCGTGTACTTTCCGCTCTGGATGCCGTTCAATCTCTACGACTTCGCTTGCTGGGCCCGAGGCACGGTCGCGCCGCTGACGATCGTGCTCTCGAAGAAGCCGGTTCGCGAGCTCGGCGTCGACGTCGGCGAGATCGTCGCGCCTGGAACGCAACGAGAGATGACCCGCGTCAAAGGCCGGCGTCATTGGCTGCTCTACGCCGAGCGGCTGCTGAAGCTCTACGAGCGGCTTCCGAAGCAACCGTATCGAGAAGAGGCAGAGCGGCGCATTGCGCGGTGGGTTGTCGAGCGTCAGGAAGCCGACGGCAGTTGGGGTGGGATTCAGCCGCCCTGGGTCTACTCGTTGATCGCGCTCGATCTGATGGGTTACTCGCTCGATCACCCGGTGATGCGCAAGGGAATCGAGGGGATGAAACGTTTCAGCATCGACGACGCGCAGGGCTGGCGTTTCTTGGCCTGCATGTCGCCGGTCTGGGATACGGCGTGGGCGGTACGCGTGCTCGCGCTGGCGGGATTCGGCGCCGAGCATCCGGCAATGCGCCGCGCCGTCGACTGGCTGCTGCGCGAGCAGATTCCCGACGACGCGCCCGGCGATTGGCGGATGAAGTGCTCGAACGGGCGCGGCAACGGCTGGGCCTTCGAATTCGATAACGACGCCTATCCCGATATCGACGATACCACCATCGTCGTGCTGGCATTGCTCGAAGGAGGCGATCGCGACAACGTTGCCTCATCGGTCGAACGCGCGCGCCGCTGGACGCTCGCGATGGAATCGCACAACGGGGCGTGGGCGGCCTTCGATCGCGACAACACGCGCGAGCTGCTCTATCGGATGCCGTTTTCTGATTTCGGCGCGATGATCGATCCGCCGACCGAAGACGTCACTGCGCACGTGCTCGAAATGCTCGCGGCATTCGGCTACGACGCCACGAATCGCTACGTCGCGCGCGGCCTAGCGTATCTTCGCGCCACGCAGAAGCCGTGGGGGTCGTGGTACGGACGCTGGGGCGTCAACCACGTCTACGGCACGTGGTGCGTGATCTCGGCGCTCGCGGCATTACAGACCGGAAGTGACATGGTCGAGCGCGCTGCGGCGTGGCTGATCTCGGTGCAGAATCCAGACGGCGGCTGGGGCGAGAGTTGCCACTCCTACGCCGACGAATCGTTTGCGGGCATCGGGGCGAGTACTGCGTCGCAAACGGCCTGGGCAGTCCTTGCGCTGCAACTTGCCGGACGAGCGCAACACGATGCCGTCGCGCGGGGTCTTGCCTATCTGTGCGAGCAACAGCGGCCTAATGGAACGTGGGACGAACCGGAATGCACGGGAACGGGCTTTCCTGGCGACTTTTACATCAACTATCACCTCTATCGGCACCTCTTTCCGGCGATGGCCCTCGCCATGGACGCTCGCCTTCGCACCGGCGCAACGCCGTTGACCTCTTATCCTGAGCGCGGTGAGGAGTTGCCGGCTGAGCGCAGCGAGGCATCGCCACCCGTAGAACCGTCGCCTTCACCGTGTCATCCCGAGCTTGTCGAAGGATGACCTGTATCGCAGCCCTAAAGGAATCGAACCCATGACGATGCCCCTCCAACAAAAGATCGCCGTAGCGAAGTATATCGCCGGCAAGAAGCTTAAAGGCGAGACGAAGTATCCGCTCGTGCTCGAGCTCGAGCCGCTCCTGCAATGCAATCTAGCGTGTGCCGGCTGTGGAAAAATTCAGCATCCCGACGAGATCTTGCGCCAGCGCCTGAGCGTCGATGACTGCATTGCCGCGGTCGAAGAGTGCGGAGCGCCGATGGTTTCGATCGCCGGCGGAGAGCCGCTCGTTCACGAGCAGATGCCGCAGATCGTCGAGGAGCTCGTCAAACGCAAGAAGTTCGTCTTCCTCTGCACGAATGCGCTGCTGCTGAAGAAGAAGATCGATCTCTTCACCCCGTCGATCTACTTCGTCTGGATGATCCACCTGGACGGCATGCGCGAACGCCACGATCAGTCGGTCTGCCGCCAGGGCGTCTTCGACAAAGCGATCGATGCGATCAAAGAGGCGAAGGCGCGCGGATTCCGCGTCTTCACGAATACCACGTTCTTCGACCAGGACGGTCCCGAGTCGATCCGCGAGGTACTCGACTACCTCAACGACGACCTCAAAGTCGACATGATGCAGATCTCACCGGCCTACGCCTACGAGAAGGCCCCCGATCAGGAGCACTTCCTCGGCGTGAAGCGCACTCGCGAGATTTTCAGCCAAGTCTTCGCCGACGGCAAGCGTAAGAAGTGGCGACTCAACCATAGCCCGCTCTATCTTGACTTCCTCGAGGGCAAGACCGATTTCGAGTGCACGCCGTGGGGCATTCCCTGCTACACGGTCTTCGGCTGGCAGCGTCCCTGCTACCTCATGAGCAAAGAGGGCTACGCCCGCACGTACAAAGAGTTGCTCGACGAGACCGATTGGTCGAAGTACGGGCGCGGCAAGCACGAGTCGTGCGAGAACTGCATGGCGCACTGTGGGTACGAACCGACCGCGGTCCTGCGCACGACGTCGTCACTGAAAGAATCGCTGAGAGCCGCCTTCGGCAACTAGCCCCTTAGGGCTGCGGGTTCACCGGGATCATCAGATGCGCGTACGGCGTGTTCGCCCACATCACGTATGGTCCGGATGCGCTGGCATCGGCACCCATTGGATACCCCATCGTCTTCACTACCGATCCGACGATCATGACGTGCGGTCCGGTCTGCACCCAATGATTGTCGGGGGTCTGTACCCGGCCGTACGGGTCGGTGTTGCTCGTGCCGCTGTCCCCCGCCAGCATGTACACGAATCCGACGGTGTCGGGCGGCGTGGTATGCCCTAAGTAGGCCTGCGCCCACTTCATGGCGTTTGCGTCGGCGCACATCGGGTCGGGTCCCGCTAGCATGCAGGTAAAGCCGTTGCTCCCCTGCTGAAGCACCTTCATCGTTCCACCCGTATCCATTCGCACGATGGTCGCACCTTTCACCACGGCGGCCGGCGCGGCCGTCGCGACCTTCGCCATGTAATCTGAATCCGAGATTGGATTCATCTGCTGTCCCAAGCCCGCTATTGGGGCGGCCGTCAATGCCGCGGCGGCGATCGCTATGAGTAAACTAGTTCTGCGCATGTAAGTCCTCCGTTCATGTAGCCTGCCCGTTGGGTGCTCGGCCCTTCCGTGAGGAACCTGCTGCGGTGGAGCTATCGTGTCGAGAGCGTGCTTTTCGCCGGGGACTGGTCGCCGCATTGCCGAATCGCGTGGCCGCAATGACGCTTGCATTCGACCTCGGATGGATTATCGCGATCGTGCTCGTCGCCGTCGGCATCTACGCGATGCTCGCTCCGCACCCGCTCGCGCACGGCTACGGGGTCCCCGCCGAAGGACATTCCGCCGCGGCCTTCGTTCGCGCGACCGGCATCCGCGACGTGGCATTCGGCGTCGCGCTCGGCGCGACGGCCTATTACCGACTCCTGCCGCTCCTCATAGTGCTCGCCATTGTCGGGATCGCCGTCTCGGCTTTCGACTTATGGGTCGTCTTCCACCACGGGCGATCGCGGCGGCCGCACGCCGCGCACGCAATCCACGCCTCGGGGATCGTCGCGTTTATCCTGATCCTGGCGATGGCGCTCTTCGCGGTGGGGAGGTAGGGCGTCGCTCGGAAGAAGGCTAGACAAGCAGACCCGACAGAATGACGCATATAGCAGACATATAGTCGCGTATACTTGACAGTTAGGCAGGTATAGCGTACTATAGCGCCATGAAACCAGCTAATCCGACTCAAGCCGCCGGGCGCCGGTATTTGATGCAGATGGGCCTCTTGACGGCAGCCTACGTTTGCGTCCTCTACGCCGCGATCGCGACGGTCAACGCGATCCACCCGACCGGTCTGCTGCGCTACGCGCTTTTGCTCGCGCCGGTGATTCCGGTCGCGCTGATCGTGCCGGCTATCGTTCGGTACTTTGTCTCCACCGACGACTACGAACGGCGCGTGATGACCGAGTCGCTCGCGATTGCGGCGGCGGTGACTGCCCTCTGCGCCGTCACCTATGGATTCCTCGAGATCGCCGGTTTGCCGCGGCCTTCGGCGTGGCTCACGTGGCTTGTGGTCATGGGTTCGTGGGCGGTGGCCCGTTTCGTCGTGGCCCGGCATTATCAGCAGTGAAGAATCGTTTGAAAGTTCTGCGCGCCGAACGCGACTGGTCGCAGGCCGAACTCGCCGATCAGCTCGGCGTCGCGCGCCAAACCGTCGTCGCGCTCGAGGCGGGCAAATACGCTCCAAGCCTGCCGCTTGCGTTCAAGATCGGAAAAATCTTCAGCCGCTCGGTCGAAGAGATCTTTACTCCGGACTAATCGCGTTAGAGTATCGGAACCCAGGGCGCGGCATCCGCACGCGTCAAGCCGAGCGCTCGCGGATCGTCGAAGATCTCGATCGCGCGCTCGTACGGAACGAATCCGGATCGGCGGTAGAAGGCAAGGGCGTTGGGATGATCGAGCGTGCAGGTATGCAGCCAGAAACGCTCGATCTGGTGCGACCACGCGATCTCGATGCCGCGGTTGATCAAATAGCGCCCCGCTCCGGTTCCGACCAGCCGCGGAGCGACGCCAAAGAGACTTAGCTCGCACTCGCCCGCTACGCGAAAGTCCAGCTCGAGCATCCCTTCGTCTCCATCGCCGGTAACGAGCACGTACAGCTGGAACTTCGGGTCGCTCAGGAGCCGTTCGACCTCTTCTTCGCTCATCTGTAACCGCAGCGTCCAGAGCTCTTCGTCGCCGACGCGGTGAAAGAGCGCGTAGAACCGAGTGAGATCGACCGGGTCAAAACGCTCTGTCCGCCACGATGGATCGGCTTTGCACGGCCGCAGTTCCGGACGCGCGCGCATCTCGAGGAAGGTTTGAACCGCCGCAAGCTTACCGGTCCCAACCGCGTGGTAACCGTTATGAAGGGGCCGTTGCACGAGCCGGTCGGCGGGGCCAGACTCGGTGGCGGCCGATAAATGCTTCATACACGACTCCTTTGGCGCGTACTACCGGAAAACGCGCGAGGAGCCCTCCGCGCGCCGGCAGTAATCACGCGCAATGGCCGCGAGCGAACGCATCTTTCTCACCGGCGCGACCGGATTCGTCGGGTCGCACGTGCTGCGCGAACTGTTCGTGG
Organism: Candidatus Cybelea sp.; assembly: GCA_036732685.1. Taxonomy (GTDB): domain Bacteria; phylum Vulcanimicrobiota; class Vulcanimicrobiia; order Vulcanimicrobiales; family Vulcanimicrobiaceae; genus Cybelea. The sequence continues at coordinate 140,178 of DAINBY010000003.1, forward strand.
CGGGTTACGACGTTCGGGCGCTCGCGCGCTCAGACGACGCCGGCCGCGATCGAAACGTCGAGTGGATCGACGGCGACTTGCGCGACGTCGGCCGGTTCGCTCGTACGCTCGACGGCTGCCGGTATCTCGTGCACTGTGCGGCGCTTTACTCGTTTGCGCCACGCGACCGCGCCGCGATCCGCTCGGTCAACGTCGAGGGCACCGCCAGCCTTTTGCTCGCCGCGCACTTCGCGGGCATCGAACGCGTCGTGTTGACCTCGAGCTCGGCTACCGAGGATCACGCGTGGAGCGGCTACCATCGCTCGAAACTCGAACAAGAACGCGCCGCATTCGCCGCGCGCGTTCCCGTCGTGGCGCTGCTGCCGACCGCGCCGGTCGGTCCGGGCGATCGCAAACCGACCCCGACCGGCAAGCTCGTCCTCGACTTCGCGCGCGGAAGAATCCGCGCAAAGGCTCCCGGCAGCGGCGGCATGAATCTCGTCGCGGTCGAGGACGTCGCGCATGCACACGTTGCCGCAGTGCAGCGCGGCCGGATCGGTGAGCGCTACCTGATCGGCGGCGAGAACCTGAGCATGGACGAGATCTGGGAACTCCTTGCCGCGGTCACGGGGAAGCCGATGCCGTCGTGGCGTGCGCCGTATGGGCTCGCGCTGACCGCGGCATTCGCCGACGAGGTACGTTGCGCGATCACCGGAGCGACGCCCGAGATACCGCTCGAGGGCGTGCGCCTCGCGCGCGAGCGCATGTACGCCGACTCGTCAAAGGCGCAGCGCGATTTGGAGTACGCGGCCACGCCGGTGCGAGCGGCGCTCGAACGTGCGGTGGCGTGGTACGGGGCAAACGGCTATTTAAGAGTCTAAGAACGGACGACCTTCGTGCGCGACGAGGAGGTCGTGCATGTCGTTGGCGTGCTCCTCCTCTTGCGCGAGGATGCCCTCCAACATAACCCGCGTTGTCGGATCCTTATCGCCGAAGAAGCGCACCAACTCGCGATAGTGCTCGACCGCGATGCGTTCGGCGATGAGATTCTCTTTGATCATGTCGACCAGCTTCTCGGCATTCCCGTACTCGGTCGCGGAGCGCGCGTGCAGTCCCTGCGGGTCAAAGTTCGGCGTGCCGCCGAGCTGATTGATGCGGTCCGCGATTTTCTCCATATGCGCGCGTTCTTCGGCTGCATGTTGCGCGAACTCGCCCTTCACGGCCTCGCTGTCGATACCGACTGCCGCGACGTAGTGCATCGTGTAGCGCAAAACGCAGACGATCTCCGTTGCCAGGGCCGTCTGGAGAAGATCGATGGCTTGCTGGACGTCGCCGCCGTAGTTCTGGGTCACCGCTCCACGCTCGATCTGTTCGCGGGCTCGCCGCCGAAGCTCCGTAACGTCCGAGAGGAAGGGTTGGCTCGTCGCGCTCATTCTACAGGTACTCCTTTGCTAGTTGTCGCTCTTTTTGCGGGTCGTACTAAACGTGATGTTGACGCCGGGCTTGGTTCCGGACGGGGGAACCGTTGCTTTGCCGACGAGCTTTTTCGCCGTGACGGTCGCCGTCGCCGAGGCATTGCGTCCTTTCGGATCCTCGATGATGAAAACGAGTTTCGCTTTCTTTGCTTTATCGGACTTTACGCTGCCATTGATGGTAAGATTGGTGCTTCCGGAGCTGAACGTCGGAGAGAAGGTGCCCGAGATCTTCCGGCCGCTCTGCGAGATTTGAACCGTTACGCTCCCGGAGCGCTCGTGGCTGCCCTCGACTTCCTTGACCGAGCCTTCATACGTTCCCGAAACTCGGACCTTCGAATCGCCGCGGGCCTCGGCGGCTCGGGTGGCCCCAGGGCTCTGGCTAAGAGGTGACGACGGCAGTCCGCCGTTGCGGGCGGCGCAGGCAGAGAACGCGAGCATGGCCACGGAACCCGCAAAACCACAGATGGCTCGAAACCTCACCAACCGCCCTCCTTTATTTTGGACGAAGCATGAGGCTACGAGCGCGCGCAAAAGAAAACCTATGTGAGTGGCTATTCCGGCGCGGCGCCTACATTAATCGCGGCGACTGCGCTCGAATGCAACGCGCTCCGGCGCGAGTTTCCCGGTTCGCGTATCGTGCAGACGGGCGTCGCGCTCGCACACCTGCGCGAAGAACTGGGCGACGTCGTGATCAGCTGCGGTCTCGCCGGCGGTTTGCGCCCCGACCTTCCGACTGGGAGCGTTCTCGTTCCGCGCGAGGTTCGCCGGCCCGGGGGCGGCGTGCTTCATTGCGATGAGGAGCTCGTTGCTGCCTTCGCGACGAGTGCTCGGTGGCTCGGTGCGGAGCCGGTCTTCGATCCGATGGTAACGGCCGAGCGGATCGTCCACGGGGCCTCGCGAGCGCAATGGGCCGAGCAAGGCTACGCCGCCGTCGACATGGAGACCGGCTTGCTCGATGCCGCGCGCGTTGCAGCGGTCCGCGTCGTCTTGGACACTCCGCAGCGCGAAATTTCCGAGGATTGGCGCGTGCCGGCCCTGGCAATACTGAAACCATGGAATTGGCCGCAAGCGATCTGGCTCGCGCGCGCGGCGCCTCGGGCGGCGAGGTTAGCGGCACGAGTCGTCGCCGGCGCGCTATGCGTGGAAGCGTAGGAGCCTCGGTGAGCGGATGCGTATAACGCGCCAATGATAATCGAGCGAATCGACTCTCCGGCCGACGTCAAGCGCCTGCGGCGCGACCAGATCGAGGTCCTGACGAGTGAGATTCGCGATCTGCTCGTGCGGACGTGTGCCGCCAACGGCGGCCACCTCGCGCCCAACCTCGGCGTCGTCGAGTTGACGCTAGCGCTCCATCGCGTTCTCGATCTGCCCGTCGACAAGCTCGTTTGGGACGTCAGCCATCAGACATACGTGCACAAGATTCTCACCGGCCGGCGCGAGCGATTCGATACGATTCGCAAGGGCGGTGGTCTCTCGGGCTTCGCGATGCGCAGCGAATCGCCGTACGATCCGTTTGGAGCGGGTCACGCCAGCACGGCCGTCGCTGCGGCGCTCGGGATGGCGACGGCGCGTGATTTGGTCGCCGGCAAGGAGATCGTTGTCGCGGTCCTCGGCGACGGAGCGCTGACCGGCGGCCTCGCATACGAAGCGCTCAACAACGCCGGCGCGCTCAAGACGCAATTTCTCGTCATCCTGAACGACAACGAAATGTCGATCGCTCCCAATGTCGGCTCGATGGCCTCGTATCTCTCAGTATTGCGCAGTAAGCCGTTCGCGAACTTCGTGCGCCGGACCGGCAAAGAGGTGCTCAAACGCATCCCGCTCGGCGGCGCCGCCAAGAAGGCGATCGAAGGTGCCGAGATCGGCGCGATGCACTTCATGGGGCCGTCCGAGAAGACCGCCGTAATCTTCGAAGAGCTCGGCTTTCGGTATATCGGTCCGATCGACGGCCACAACTACGACGTGCTCGTCGATGCGTTGCAGACCGCTAAAGACGTTGCCCGTCCCGTGCTTCTGCACGTGCGCACCGTTAAAGGAAAGGGGTACGAGCCGGCTGAGCGCGATTCGCGGACCTTTCACGGGATCGGCGCCAACGCATTCGAGCCGAGCGACGGCACGAAAAAGAGCAGCCCGGGCGCGCGTCCGAAGTTCCAGGACGTTTTCGCCGACGCGATGATCGCGCTCGCCGAGAAAGACCCGCGCGTCATCGGCATCACCGCCGCGATGCCCGACGGTACCGGTCTTGCGAAGTTCGGCAAGCGATTTCCGGATCGTTATTTCGACGTCGGCATCGCCGAGGCACATGCGGTTTGCTTTGCGGCAGGCCTGGCGACGAACGGATTCCGGCCGGTTTGCGCGATCTACTCGACCTTCTTACAACGCGCGTACGATCAGGTCGTGCACGACGTAGTCGTGCAGAATCTTCCGGTCGTCTTTTGCATGGACCGCGCCGGTTTTGTCGGCGACGACGGCCCGACCCACATGGGCCTCTACGATATCGCCTATTTGCGTACGCTTCCAAACGTCACGCTCATGGCGCCGCGCAACGAGGCGGAGCTGCAGCCTATGCTCGAACTCGCGCTCTCGCTAAACTCGCCGGCTGCGATCCGCTATCCACGCGGTTCGAGCAGCGGACGGCACGCCGATCCGCTCGCGCCGCTCTTTGCCGGAAAGGCCGAAGTGCTGCGCTGGGGTCGTGGCGTCGCGGTGCTCGCATACGGCACGACCGTCGATATCGCTCTCGATGCCGAAAAGCTGCTCGGCGAGGGCGACTCGAAGAGCGGTATTACCGTGGTAAACGCGCGCTTCGCCAAGCCGCTGGATGAGGCATTACTCCTGGAGCTGGATCGCGACCATTCGCATCTCATCACGCTCGAAGAACACTCGCTTGCCGGCGGGTTCGGTTCGGCCGTCGCGGAGTTCGTTTCGGATCACGGTTTGAAACTGCGCGTCGAGCGTCTCGGCATTCCGAACGTGCTCGTCCAGCACGACTCGCAGGAGAAGCAACGTGCGCTCTTCGGTTTGACCGGCGATGCCCTCGCCGCACGGATTCGGCAGATCGCGGGGGCCGCATCACGCGACGCTACCCCCGCGCAGGTATCACGCTAGGGCGAATCGTCGGCTACCAGTGGAACGCACCCTCGCGGTGCGGTACGAGCCATACGATGAGATCCCATTGCGTGGGAAAGTCAAAGATCGTTTGGATCATGTCTGCGCTGGGGACTTTACCAGCCTTGACGATAGTATCGGGTGACGGATTGTCGAGATTGCCCCCGAGGGCGACGAAGTCCGCGTTCCAAAGCCATTGGTCGTAAAGAATCTTGCCGCTCGGCTCTTTGACCACGTAGTGCACGTGCCCGTTGAACTGGTACCAACGCCCGGGATTGACTCCCCAAACTTGCGGGCGAGGCTCGTTGTTTGGGCGTAGCAGGGAGAAATCGGCGCCCATAAGGTCGCCGCTCGCGTTGTACCAGAGCTGGCTCGGATGGGTGGGGTCCGAGGCCCATTTTCGGTTCGCGTAGCTGATCGCGCCGGTGTCGTCGGGGCTCGTGTAGCGCACGTAGCCCGCCTTCTCGGCGTCGCCCACATGCGGATAGCGCGCGAAGAGATCGGCCTTCACCGATGCGACGAACTGTTCTTCGCTAGGGGAGAGCGGCCCGAAATCCGTGGCATCTTGGTCGGCTAACGCCGGGGCAAATGCGCATGCGCAAAAGACCGCTAGCAGGGCAGCAGTTAGAAACGCCTTCATGCGGCTAGAAGCGCTCCCAGTGCCGGGGTTGTGACGGCTTTTAATAAGGTGCTCCCTGCGGCGCGGCCGGACTGACCGCAACGCCGGCGTAACCTCCGCCCGGCACGGTAATCGACTCGGTAGCCCGGCTGTCCGGCCCCGGGTAGTTGTAGCGCTGCAGTTGTTTGGCGGTTAGGCCCGCGTTCTCGACCCAAGCGCGGTTCTCGCTCTTGTCGAGCGCGACACCGAACGAGCCCGGATTCTTGGTAGCAAACAGGCTCGTCATCGTCGTAGAACCCGGCGCGAACTCGCCGCACGCAACCGACTGATCGCAGACCAAGAGTGCCCCCGTCGAGGTCGTTTGGATGCCACCCGGTGCCTGGAGGGTGATTCCGAGATCGGTCGGCGAGCCCGAGCCGCTCATCCACTCGTCAATCCGTCCGCTGCCCGACGGTCCGCTGACTTCGAGGTACGTAACGTAGAGATTCCCATGAGCGTCGATGGCGTCATTGAAGGCATAATTCATGTTTGGATCGCTCAGCGTCGCGGTCGGCGAGGTGCTGCCGTTTGCGTAGACTTCGACGACGCCGTTATTTCCGCTGATGCAGCCGCGCGTGTAGTTGAAGAAGTTCGTAACGTAAACCGTGCCGGACGCATTATCGACCGCGACGTCTGCGGCCGAGCCCACCGAATCTTGCAGCGTCTTTACCGGGGTCGAACTGCCGGGCGCGAACTCGAGCACGCTCGAGAACTGGGTCTTGCAATCGCCGCTGATCGCGACCCACAAATTGTGGTGCTTGTCGACGAAGAGACCCTGCGGATTCGTCACCCCGGTAATCTGCCCGCACGGCATCTTCCCGTTGTGTGCCTGGTCGTAGATGTAGACCGAGTTGTTGTATGAGGTCACGTAGACGACCGACTTGCCGCAGGCCGACGCATCCATGCGCGGGCGTCCCAGGGCCGAGCCATGCAGGCGGTTCGCCGCCGGCGCGATGCCGGAGGGCGCGGGGAGAGCTCCACCGCAGCCACCGAGCGTGGCGGCGGCCAGCGCCGCGCAGACCGGAACGGCGAGGAAATGGCGGATCGAACGGTACTCGAGCATGGGGCACCTCCGAGGCCTCGCTGCGACGCGCCGGCCCAGCGTCCCTACCCTTACTTTCGGTCGCCAACCTGCAGGCGCCAAGACCGCCCGGCGGCCCATCCTATTGTCTGGGTACTGCCCGGACGGTGTTGCACATGATGCACTCGACGCCGTCGGCCATTCCCACCAAGGTGCGGACTCCCCCGGCCGGGATTCCGGCTATCAGCGGCGTGTTGCAACCCCCGCAGACGAACGTCGGTGCGGTGGGGTCGTCGCCGGCGAAGACCGGGAACCTTCCTGTCCGGAGAATACGCTTGCCGGCGGGCTCTTCGATTGCCAAGAGCTGGACAAAGTTAGCCATGGTAAATAATGCCTCCGAGTGGTGGTTTCCTAATCGGCGAGAACGCCGAAGGAACCTCTCAAGCCGATCGGGCCGCATTTCATTCAAAATCCACGGCACGTTGAGCGGTGGAAGCCTTGGTCTACGCTAGGCCCTTCCTAGCCTGCTCCTAAGGTCGGAACCTTAATACTGACCCACTACCCACCAAGCAGGTAGTGGGTCAGTTTGAAAAAGCTGGCCCGCTGCGGAGGGGCGAAAGCCCCTCCGGGCTCTTGCTAACCGATCGACGGCAGAGGACCTTAGCTTTGTGAGGGGAGCCGATCGCGAGCGAGCCGGAGCTTTGGCGGGAATACGTCGCCGCTAGTCGGGAGGAGATTCGGAGCCTTCTTGTTGCTCCTCGCGCTCCTCAGCCAGCAACCGCGATAATTTGGTACTTAAAGCTTCAAGTTTCACAAGCGTATCTTGCTCTTGCTCGGGAGTCATTGGGAGGAGGAGGCTGTGCTGAAGATCGCTCTGCTTCTCCATCGTCGAGGCAATCCGAACGGCTCGCAGTATCGCCCTGTCAGAAGGCGGTTTCGAGGGATTCCGTAGCTGTTCAAGGCCCTTCTCAATCCTCTCAGGGTCAAAGTCATCATCACCCGGCAGGATGCCGCGAACCATATAAAACCCTCCGTTGGCTAGCCTTAGCTTTGGCTACCGGGCTGAGGAGCCTTGCCAGGCTGCTTGCCGAATGGGCGGGGATGCACAAGCGCATCCAAATTGCCGTTCGCAACCCTGGCTACGAAGGGGGCGAATACGCTATGGGCGAGTTATCAATTGATTTTCGGAATACCGATACTTACGTTGACGCCATGCGTAGGATGACAGAGGCGCTTCAGAGCATCCCGTCGCCAAAAACCGCGATCCTTATCAACGAAGACGGTGAGGAGCTAGGGTTTAACCCCGAGTATTACGTCAGTCACCGGGCCACAAACGTAGACACATGGCGAGAAACCTGGCTACTGCCAGCCGAAGGTGCGCCACCTCCGCACCGAGAGGCTGGGAATTAGGATGGGGCCAAGAGGCTTTTGGATAGCCTTAGCGATCGTGCTGTTCTATCTAATCGCCAGGCCGCATATCGGAAAGGCTTGGCACGTCGTCAGCGATGCGGTGGCCGTAGGAGTGCCTGCAAAGCGTTTTTCGAATTCCAGTGAGTGTGCGGCGGCGGCTACGCGCCTGAACGACAAAACCAATACTACGGGAGCGTATTGCGATTCGGAAACGGCCCTACTCTGGGGCTGGTAGTCTAAGCGGCTTCGCTATCCCGCAGAACGTCGGGGAGCTTCGCCAGGTCATGCAAGGTCCAAACGCGATCGGTCACGCCCGCTGCGATCGCTGGCGTCGTCTTTACCGTCGAATGCTTCTTGACGAAGTTGTAATACATAAAGTGCAGCGCTAGCGCCCGCTGGTGGTTTCGCGCCTTCTTGGAGAAGGCGTTGGTCAGCCGCGTGAATCGGCGGTTATGCATCCGCATCGTTAAGTTGTTGCGCTCCACATGGGCGGTCGTAATATGGTCCGGGTCGGGAACGCCCCAAACCGATGTTCGGACGACCTCGGTCACGACCATCGGGCTGTACTTGGTATCGGCGCTCTCGAAGGCGGTTCGCCCGTAAACCTTGACCTCGGAGCCGTGGTCGCAGCGCGGGAATAGGGTTTCAATCGGCTCGTTATAGATGCCGAAGCCATCGGTTGAGATTTGGACCTCCGATCGGACGCGCTCGGCCAGGTCGCGAATGAAGCGCCAGGCGTCGTCGCGGCTGCGTTTGCCAAGGTGCCACGAAACCATGAGCTTGCTATCCGGGTCGATCGCGGTCCAAGTCCACATATCGCCAATCGTGGCGGACCCGCGAAGCTCTTTCTTCAGGTTGCGCTCTTTGGTATGGCAGAAGGACCAAACCTCATCACATTCAATGCGAGCGCAGCGCAGGTTCCGCAGGTTGGCAAATTGATACTCGTCGCAAGCATCACCAACGTCAGCCAGGAGCTTAACGATCGTATTCTTCGCCGCGCCCGTCATGCGGACGGTAGCGCGAATGGAAGCGCCTTCGCAGAGCGCTGCGAGAACCTGAACGCGCTTGTCTAATGGCAACCTATTCATGCAATTATTATACCATGAGCGCTCAAGCATAGTAAAGCATTTTGTGTTTGCATTTGCGCTTATGTATTTTGGGGTTCAGTTGAGATTTGCCGAGTAAGTCAATTCTGTGTTAGTGCGCGTAGAGTATGCGCTACCAGCTCCAAGGCGATGCATTTGAGCAGCATACATTCCCAGCGGACCGCGCGGCGATCGTCGTCGTCTTTAATAGCGCGGGTGAAGCCCTCTATGAGTTTAGAGAGTGCGAAGAAGGGCAGTTTTGCTTTTGGTTTGGTCGGAGGTTAGTTAATGGGGAGGCGACACTTCAAGCCGCTCTATTGTGGTTTAGTCGATTTCTCCCAACTAAACGGGGTCCAGCCGTATCCTCCGACTCGGTACTGACCGGTGAGCGCGGACGAAGCGCAGAGGTAATACTTTCCAGCCCGTAGTTTCGGAACGATCGCATAGCCGTTCCCATCAAAGGTTATAATCCGGTTGTCGCGGGGGACTCCTTCATGCAAGTAGGCCATGTATGAAGCAAACGGTAGCAAATAGACGCTTTCCGAAGTTTTGCCGCTTGTCGCAACCTCTAACGATTGTCCGTCGGCTGAAACGTCTATCCGACAGGCGTAGTCAATCAGACTCATCCTCTGCCATCCCCCACCGCGCCCTAGCCGCTTTGACCGCAATCGAATGGCGCTCCTCAGAGGTGAGCGCCTTGGCGCGGGCCTTGCCGCCTATCTTGCCGCCGCGCCTCCCGAGCGCCACCGCGTGAGGGTTCTTCTTGGGGGCTGGAGCCTTGGCGGGCTTCGCCGGTTTCGGAAGGTCTTGGCCGGTTGCGATCGCAACTATGCGAGCCGCGTTGGAGTTGTAGTCGGCCGGAGCCGTCTTTGAGCGCTTAAGCTTCCCCATGCCCCGATAGTACCACGCCTCAGGCCAACCTAGCTCACTGCGACTTTAGTCTAACTGACCCACTACCCACCAAGCAGGGTTCCTTGACGCCCATGGCGACGGGTGCTAAACTCGTGGCCATGCCCCGGGGCGCATGAAAGCCGCCGCAAAGAGAAGGGCGAGACACCTCCATTCTTGGGAGCCCGTGTTTCGTCTTTTTGGTGTGCCCAAAAGCCCCCGTTTGAACCGTATTCATTAGCTAAGATTTATCCACAGAGAAAGAGAGTAATGGCGAAGACGACAGCTCCGAAGTCCGCACCGAAGAGTTCACCGGAGGCTGTCCCGAGCTCGCCGAGGGCTACTAAAGCAAGATCGAAGCGACCCAGCGCCGCGTCGATGAAGCTGAGCGACGGAAACGGCGCCTCGACCGTCATGCCCTCGACCTTTCCGATGCCGACGGGCGCGTTTACCGTCGAGCAGCGGCCCGAGCCGGGCCCCAAGCGCGAGCGCTACACATTCGCAAAGATTCCGCACGTCCTCGAGGTGCCGAACCTCATCGAGCTGCAGAAGGCGAGCTTCGATTGGTTCAAAACCGAGGGGCTGGCCGAGGCCTTCGCGTCGATCTCTCCTATTAAAGATTTTACCGGGAACTTGATCCTGGAGTTTGGCGAGCACTCGCTGGGCGAACCGAAGTATTCGATCGAGGAATGCCGCGAACGCGACATGACCTACAGCGCGCCGCTGCGCGTGCGGGTCCGGTTGATCACCGCCGAGTCGGGCGAAATCAAAGGTATCCCCGACCAAGAGATCTTCATGGGCGACTTTCCGCTCATGACCGACAAGGGCACGTTCATGATCAATGGCGCCGAGCGCGTCATCGTCAGCCAGCTCGTGCGCTCGCCCGGCGTTTACTATAGCCAAGACGTCGATACCAACGCGCGCCCGACGTACAACGCAACGATCATCCCCAACCGCGGCGCGTGGATCGAGTTTGAGACCGACAACGGTACGAAAAACGACGAGACCGAGGGCACGATCGGCGTGCGGATCGACAAGAACCGAAAGATTTACGTCTCCACCTTCATTCGCGCGCTCACGCGCCCAGCGCTCGGCTACGATTGGGAGAGCGACGACGCGATCGTGGCGCTCTTCGCCGACCTGCCACCGGAAGGTCAGGCGATCATTCGTAACTCGATCGAAAAAGACCGGGACATCAAGACGCGCGAAGACGCGCTGAAGGAAATCTATAAGAAGCTGCGCCCGGGCGAGCCCGAGAATGCCGAGAACGCCGAGAAACTGATCGAGTCGCTCTTCTTTGACGATAAGCGTTACGATTTGGCGGGCGTCGGCCGGTACAAGCTCAGCAGCAAGTTCCAGTACCGCACCCAGAATCCGGATCCCGAGCAGCGTCTCGAGAAGCCGCACGTCTCCATCAATGAGTATGCCGACGCCGGACTCACCGAGCCCAAGGCGATCGTCACGGCCCGCGAGGACGGCGACGTGCTCGAGGTCTCCGACGTTTTCGACAAGGACAAACCCGAGCAGTCCGAGTGCGTCGTCACGATTCGTTACAAGGACGGCGAGACCGTCGCCTACGACCTTTACAAAGACCTCGGCATCCGCAAAGTGCTGGGCGTCCGGCCCCGCATCGCCCCCGGTATCCAGCGCGGACAGAGCGTCAAGAAAGGCGACACGATCGGCGACGGGGCGCGTTGCCTATTGCGCGAGGATATGATCGCGGTGATCAGGCGCTTGATCCGCGTCGCCGTTGGCATGGTCGCGAAGGACGACATCGATCATCTCGGCAATCGTCGGGTGCGGTCGGTCGGGGAGCTGCTGCAGAACCAGTTCCGAGTCGGCTTGCTGCGCCTCGAGCGCGTAGTGCGCGAGCGAATGACGGTCCAAGATATCGAGACCGTGACGCCGCAGGCGCTGATCAACATTCGTCCGGTCGTCGCCGCCATCAAAGAGTTCTTCGGATCGTCGCAGCTTTCACAGTTCATGGATCAGACGAACTCGCTGGCCGAGCTCACGCACAAGCGGCGTCTCTCGGCGCTCGGTCCGGGCGGCCTTTCGCGCGAGCGCGCAGGCTTCGAGGTTCGCGACGTTCACCACTCGCACTACGGCCGCATCTGTCCGATCGAGACGCCGGAAGGCCCGAACATCGGCTTGATCGGTTCGCTGGCGACGTACGCTCGCGTGAACAAGTTCGGCTTCATCGAGACGCCCTATCGCGTCGTGCGCGACAGCATCGTCTCCGATGAGATCAAGTACCTCACGGCGGATAAGGAAGACGAATACATCATCGCGCAGGCGAACACGCCGGTCGATTCCGATTCGGGGAGAATCACCGCCGAATCGGTCGTCTCGCGTTACGCCGAAGAGTACATCGAGGAGCCGGCGGCGCGCGTCCAGCTGATGGACGTCTCGCCCAAGCAAATCGTCTCGGTCGCGACCGCGCTGATTCCCTTTCTCGAGCACGACGACGCGAACCGCGCGCTCATGGGCGCCAACATGCAGCGCCAGGCCGTGCCGCTGCTTCGGCCATCGGCGCCGATCGTGGGCACCGGTATGGAGTATCGCGCCGCAAAAGACTCCGGTAGTCTGATCGTCGCCGAGGAGGCCGGCACGGTCGTCTCGGTCGATGCAAAAGCCGTGGTCGTAAGCAACCGCGACGGCATAGAGCGTACCTACGAGCTGCTCAAGTTCGTGCGCAGCAACGCGGGCACGTGCATCAATCAACGGCCGATCGTCGCGGTCGGCGACGAGATCGTCGCCGGGCAAGTCATTGTCGACGGTCCTTCCTCGGATCAGGGTGAGCTCGCGCTCGGGCAGAACGTGCTCGTCGCCTTCATGCCGTGGGAAGGGTACAACTACGAAGACGCCATCCTCATCAGCGAACGGATGGTCAAGGAAGACCGCTTCACCTCGATTCACATTGAAGAGTACGAGTGCGAAGCACGCGATACGAAGCTGGGACCCGAAGAGATCACCCGCGACATCCCCAATGTCGGCGAAGACGCGCTCAAGGATCTCGACGAGCGCGGCATCATCCGCATCGGTGCGGAAGTTCGCCCCGAGGATATTCTGGTCGGCAAGGTGACGCCCAAGGGCGAGACCGAGCTGACGGCCGAGGAGCGCCTATTGCGCGCAATCTTTGGCGAGAAGTCGCGCGAGGTGCGCGACACCAGCCTCAAAGTGCCGCATGGCGAGAAGGGCAAGATCATCGACGTCAAGGTCTTCTCGCGCGAAAACGGTGACGAGCTCTCGCCGGGCGTCAACCATCTCGTTCGGGTCTACGTCGCTCAGAAGCGCAAGATTCTGCAGGGCGACAAGATGGCGGGGCGTCACGGTAACAAGGGCGTTATCGCCAAGGTGCTGCCCGAGGAAGACATGCCGTATCTCGAGGACGGAACGCCGGTCGACATCGTGCTCAATCCGCTCGGCGTGCCGTCGCGCATGAACCTCGGCCAAATCATGGAGACGCATCTCGGTTGGGCTGCCCGGATGCTCGGGTTGAGCGTTGCAACGCCCGTATTCGACGGCGCCCACGCGGAGGATATCGGCGAGTGGCTGCAAGACGCCGGCCTTCCGGCCGACGGTAAGACGTGGCTGCGCGACGGTCGCAGCGGCGAGCGCTTCTCGCGTCCGATCACCGTCGGTTTGATCTACATGCTCAAGCTCGCGCATCTCGTCGATGACAAGATCCACGCGCGTTCGACGGGACCATATTCGATGATCACGCAACAGCCGCTCGGCGGAAAAGCCCAGTTCGGCGGTCAGCGCTTCGGCGAAATGGAGGTCTGGGCGCTCGAAGCCTACGGCGCCGCGTATACGCTCCAGGAGCTCTTGACGGTGAAGTCCGACGACGTCGTCGGACGCGTCAAAACGTACGAAGCGATCGTCAAGGGCGAGAACGTCATGGAACCCGGCGTCCCCGAGTCGTTCAAGGTCCTGATCAAAGAGCTGCAATCGCTCGCGCTCGACGTCAAGGTGCTGACCGAGAACCGCGAAGAGGTCGAGATCAAGACGCCTGAAGACGATATGGCCGAAGCGGAGCGGCGCGAGTACGGCCTGCTCATGGGCGACGAACAGAACGCCGTATCGCAGACCGTGGTCGCGGCACAAGAGGCGGCGACCGAGGTCGTGCCCGAGCAAGAAGAAGAAGAGGAAGAGGAAATCGACGACAGCAAGCCGCTCGACGCGACTGCGCCGTTGCCCGTTCCTCCGGTGGCGCCGCGGGCGCCCGAAATCGAGACGGAGGAGGTCTTCGAAGAAGAGCCCGCCGACGAAGAGATCGAGGGACCGCAGGGCTACGAGCTCGAGGAGGAAGACGAAGAGCCTACCTACGACGATGAAAAGCCGGCGTACGAAGGCGAGGACGAAGAAGCTCCCTTCACTGAGAACGGCAATCAGGAAGAGGAGTTCTAAAACAAAAGAGGCCCCGCGAAAGCGGGGCCTCTTGCTCTCTACGCGATTTTACGCGTCGTTAGTGCTTCGTGCAAACTCCGGTTACCGACACGTGGCGGCCCGTCTTCGCCTCGGTGAACGACGAGGAGCTGGTCATCTTGGTATCGCTGACTTTCGTCACGATGTTATCGCTCGACGCCGAAATATCGGGGCCCGCCATGAACGATACGTCGTGCCAGGTCATTTGGGCGCCGTTCCATCCGCTCGAAAACGAAAGGCCGTAGCCGTTCGCGGGACCGGTCGCGACGTCGACCCAACGGTGCGAGTCGGAGTCGTACGTGATCTTATCCCAGCTGGTAAGCTTAGCCGGGATCCACTTCGTGGTATTAGTCGTCGACGTTTGGTCGATCCACCAGCCGCTGGGATCCATCGTATAGGTCGACGTCGTCACGTAGGCCGCAGGACGGCGAGCGCTCTTGGTGCTGCAGGTCCAGGTTCCGATCATAAACGACATCGATGAGAAGTTCGGCTTCTTGGGCGCGGGAAGGGGCGTGCTCTCGACTTGGGCTGCTGCGAACGACGGCATGGTCGCCGCGAGCAGGACGGCCGCGAGCATAATTCGGGGGATATGCATAAAGGCATCTCCTTGAAAAATAGCTGTAGAAAGGTAAGAGCTTGGCGGGTTCCGTTAAGCGGGCCTGCCTGGCTCTTAAGGCGTTGAGAGCCCGCTTGGGAGGGTAGCGCCTTGCGACTGGAGTAGTCTGCTCGGCTGCTCTTTGTTGGAGGTACTACTCAATGTGGAGAATCGGCGCGGCCTTCGCCGCCGGTCTGATTGGGCTTAGCGCGTGCGCGCAGCCGGGCGGAACGCCATCCGCTTTGCCTGGCACTTCGTCCACCGCGGCCCGCTACGAGAGCGCCGCGCGCACTCGGCCCGGCCGCATCCACATCGAGCCGTTCGCGATCGCCTTCAAAAGCTGGAAGAGTCCGCCGCAGGTCGTCCGCGTCTGGCAAGACGGTTTTGAGGGTTCCTATCGTGCCCTCTACAACTGTTCGGGCATTACCGTCGCGGTCGTGAAATACACCCGGCATAACGAGTCGATTTGGAACGTCTGGCCCAACCACTGGAGCATGCGGCTCGCTCGCAACCACCGGGAATCGTGCCTCGTCCGATTCGAGGGCGCCTCGGGTCAGAAAGGTCGAGACAACCTGCAAGTCGAGGTTCGTCGATAACCACCGCCTAGCCACGGAGGGTCCATGAGCGCGCTTCCAAGGATCGGCATCGTCGGTACCGGCCGCATGGGCGCGAATATCGCCATGCGTCTCCACGACGTCGGTTATCCGATCGCCGTGCTGTACGACGCGAATCCCAATGCGGCAGCGCAGACCGCCGGGCATACCGGGGGCGAGGTCGCAACCTCGCTCGCGCGCGTCACCGACCTGGCCGACGTCGTGCTGACCGTCGTGACCGACGACGACGCGATGTATCGAATCTTCGCAACGACCGGCGATTCGCTCTTGCACGAAGCTCGGGGAAAAATCTTCGTCAACTGCGCCACCCTCTCACCGCGGGTACACGTCGAGATCGAGCGGATCGCGCGAGAGCGCGGGGCGCAGACGCTCGAGGCGTGCATGGCGAGCTCGATTCCGCAGGCGCGCGACGGCACGCTCTATCTCATGGTCGGCGGGAGGCCGGAAGCCTTCGAGCGTGTGAAGCCGATGCTCGAGAAAATGAGCACGTCGCTGACCTATATCGGAGAGGCAGGGAAGGCTGCGCAGGTCAAAGCGCTGGTGAACATGGTGATGAACGTCAACACCGCCGGGCTTGCCGAAGGATTGGGACTCGCCGACGCGCTCGGCCTCGACCTCGACGTGATTCGCAAAGTCTTTTCGCAGACCGGCGCCAACTCGCGCGTGCTCGAAACCGACGGCGCCGACATGCAGAACCGCGAACACGACGTCTATTTTTCCGCCGCACACGCCGCGAAGGACTCCGGCATCGCGCTCTCGCTCGCGCGGGAGGCGGGTCTCGAGCTGCCGCTTGCACAGGCGACCTTCGAACAGTACGAGAAAATGAAGGAGCTCGGACTGGGAGAGCTCGACAAGTCCGGCGTATCGGAACTCACTTTTACATCGCGTCGCGGTCGACGGGCCGTGCCGCACGCGTGAGGCTGGGAGGAAAGCAATGCCTGCGGAAACTCATAGCAAGGTCGTACCGTTAGTCAGCTCCGGAACCGCCGGTCCGCTCGGTGCGATTCATCTGCCGCGTCTGTGGTTGAAGCTCTCGCTCGCCGCCGTCGACGCGCTGCCCGATGGGTACGACGAGTGCGGCGCCGGTTTCGACGCGATGACGCTGAGCGCGCTCGGGCTCGACCGCGACAAAACCATCGCCTTCGTCCGCGAGCGGCGACCCTCGTACATGGAGTTCGAGGAGTGGGTCGTTGCGAACGGCAAGACCGATAAGGGGACGATCGAGGCGCACAACGCAGCAGTCCGCGGTTACCACCACGGCGACGATCTCGCCCACAAGATGCGTAGCTCGTCGAGGATCAATGACACGTCGGTCAAGGACGCGGTCTCGCTGAACACCGTAGAGGATCTCGACGAAATCCACCATCAACTGACTCACCGATAATCGTTAGCTGGCGGGCGCCAGTCTAATCACCTTGTAATCCCGCGTTCACGTTTAACGCGCCGCTCGCGCCGCGTATCTTCCGACAATTAGCGCAGATCGCAATTGTGCGGTCGATTGCCTCTGATTAGGGAAGGTACGATGCGCAAAGTACTCACCACCTTGACCGTTCTGCTCGTTGTTAGCGTTCAGGCAGCTCGAGCCGACGTTACCGCGAGATCCGCACCGGCGGACGAATACTTCGGACCCTATCAACAGAGCGTCCTCGAGATCCGTAACCGGCTCAACGATTACGATCGCCTCGACGGGCACTCGATGCTCGATCCCTCGGTTGCGGGATATCTCGATCACCTGCAGCTTGCCATCCGCGATTGGGAGCACAAGTATCCCGGCGATCCGTGGTTGCCGCCGATGCTCGGGCATCTGATGCGCGAGTATTGGCGTGCGGGGGAAGCCTCGAGCCCGACCGGCATGGCGGCTCTCGCCTTCATGCGCGCGGTCTATCCGGACGCGACGGTCACCGCGAGGACCGTCGCGCTCATCTACGGCTCGAATCCGTCACTCGACGAGATCGCGAACGACGGATCGGAAGCGCCCTCGTATACGGCACCGGTTGCGTACGACGTTGCGCCGGCGCCGCTCGCGCTGCCTCCCGCGGCGGCGATGCCCTCATATGCCGGTATACCGTCGTACGCGACGCCGCTCGACCAAGCTCCAAACTCCGACGTCGCCGCCTCCGACGTAGAATCGGCTCCCGGGGATTCCTCGACGGTCGATTCCGCGCCGCCTGCGGACGACGTCCCGACGCCGCCTCCAACTCGATAACAATCGCGAGTCGAAGGCAGAGCGCCCGAGATCTTCGGGCGCTCTGCTTTTGTGGTATCATGCTACGGCTATGACGGCAAAGAGCACCTTCATCGACCCCGCCATTCAGGAATACATCGCCGCCACGGTCGTCCGCGAACATCCGCAACTGCGCGAACTTCGCGAGGAGACGTCGCGCCATCCCTATGCGCGTATGGCGATCGGCCCCGAGCAAGGCTTGCTCATGCAGTTGTTGGCGCGCACAATCGGCGCACGCCGGTATCTCGAGATCGGGGTCTTCACCGGTTACAGCTCGCTGGCGATGGCACTAGCGCTCCCCGAGGCCGGATACGTTCTCGCTTGCGACGTCAGCGAAGAGTTTACCGGCGTTGCGCGCCGCTATTGGGAGGCCGCGGGCGTCTCGAAGAAGATCGATCTGCGCATCGGGCCGGCCCTCGAAACGCTCGCACGCCTGAGCGAGGAGCGCGTCGAACCCTTCGACCTTGCGTTCATCGATGCAGATAAGTCAAACGTCGATGCGTACTACGAAAAGGCGCTCGCGCTCATCCGGCCGGGCGGCTTGGTCCTAGTCGATAACGTGCTTTGGGATGGTGCGGTCCTCGATGAGTCGACCAACGACCCGGACACGCGGGCGTTGCGCGCGCTCAATGCGAAGGCGGGCCGGGACGATCGCGTCGATGTCGCGCTAGTACCGATCTGCGACGGTCTGTTGATCGCCCGAAAGCGCGCCTAGTTCTTCGGGGGACGCAGGTCGTTGAAGCGTTCCCACGCATCGCGCCCGGCCGGCGCCGGCGCGGCAGGCGACGCGATCTCCGAGTAGCCGCTAACGTCGAAGCAGATCCGGCGGTGGGGATAGTCGACGGCCATCGCGTGGACCGAGGAGAGATTCGTTTCGATGATGCCGTTATAGCCGTCTGGGCGTTGGGGCTCCGTACAGATCGGCATCGAACTCTGCGGCGCTCCCGGTGCGTAGCGCACCGAGGCGACCGCGCCGCAAGCAAAGCCTTCGTGAATCGCCGCCGGCATTGTTTCGTACTCGGCGTTGGCGACGAGCGGTTGATGGAGTTGCGCTCGCACGCCATCCCAAAGGGCGCCGCCGCCGGCCATGCCGGAATCGAGCACGATGTGATTCAGCCACGTGTCGTTGATTTCGATCGTCGCGAGCGGCACGCGCGGCGCAAGGTCGACGGTGAGGCAATGCATGTGCGCGAGGCGCGAGTTCGGCGGGAAGAGCGTGACCTGCCGGCGATCGCGCTCGATCAGCGTCGGGAAGTGCGCGAAGAAATCGTATCCGCAGAGGGCCTGGCTTCCGCTGACGTTCGGCGAGATCAGGGCCGGCACGTCATGGAGCGCGTATTGGGCGACGCCGAAGTGCGAGATCTGCGTCTCACGATCGACGTACGTGTGCCCGTCGGGAGCGACTTCAAAGGAGCCCGCTCGACCGGTCAACCGCGCCGATTCCGCCAGTGCCGACGAGACGATGATCGCCGAGGTTCCGGTATCGAGGACGCACGAGGCGCGCACGCCATCGATCGTCACCGGAATCGTCGTGCGCGTCGCATTCTCGCCGCTCGCGATGGAGACCGGCCCTGCGGCCGAAGCGCGACCATCGTCGCTCGCCATCGCGGCGATCGCTGCCCCGACGCAGAGGCCGAAGACGAGCGCGCGTAACCTCAATTTCCTCATTCCCGTTGGAGCGTAGCGTACCATAGCGAGCGGGATTCGTCTGCCGCTCTCATCAAAGTGTAACGCGTGATTTGCATTCGTTGCGGCGCTCGGGACTTTTGATGCGCATCACGTGCGTCGGGGGCGGCCCGGCCGGTCTGTATTTTGGAATTCTGATCAAGCGGCGCTTTCCCGCGTGGCAAGTCCGGATCGTCGAGCGCAATCGGCCCCTCGACACCTTTGGCTGGGGCGTCGTCTTCTCGGATGCGACGCTGGAGAATCTGCGCGACGCCGACGAAGCGACGCACCGCAGTATCACCGAGGCCTTCGCGCATTGGGACGATATCGAAGTCAACTTCGAGGGGCACACGATCGTCTCGGGCGGCCACGGATTCTGCGGCATATCTCGCAAACGTCTGCTCGAGATACTCCAGCGCCGAGCCGCGGAGCTCGGCGTCGAGCTGAGTTTTCAGCATGACGTTGAGGATGTCGCTGCGCTGCGCGCGCAGTGCGACGTGCTCGTCGGGGCCGACGGAATCAACAGCAAGGTACGCGGCGCGTACGCGGATACGTTCCGGCCCCAGCTCGACCGGCGACAGTGTCGATTCGTTTGGCTCGGAACGACGCTTCCACTCGACGCATTCACCTTTATCTTCGAACGGACCGAGCACGGGTGGTTTACGGTTCACGCCTATCGCTTCGACGAAGAGTTGAGCACGTTCATCGTCGAGTGCCGGGAAGAGACGTGGCGCGCACACTCGCTCGACGCCGCCGGCACCGAGCAGACGCTGGAGTTCTGCGAGCGGCTCTTCGCGCCGTACTTGCACGGCCATCGCTTGATGGCGAACTCCGCGCATCTTCGCGGCCGGGACTGGCTGAACTTCACGCGCGTCGGCAACGAGCACTGGATCCATGAGAACGTCGTGCTAATGGGCGACGCCGCCCACACCGCACACTTTTCGGTAGGCTCGGGCACCAAGCTGGCGATGGAAGATGCGATCGGCCTCGCCGATGCGCTGGCCGCCCACGTCACCCCGAGCTCGTCGAAGGACGATTTTGCGGCCGCACTTTCGGAGTACGAGTCGGTGCGCAAGATCGAGGTGCTGAAGCTGCAGAACGCGGCGCGCAACTCCACCGAATGGTTCGAGAACGTCGCGCGCTACGCGACGCTCCCGCCCGAGCAGTTTGCCTACAGCCTGCTGACGCGCAGCCAGCGCATCGGTCACGAAAACCTGCGATTGCGCGACGCACCCTACGTCGACCGGATCGAAGAGTGGTTCGGCGGTTGCGCCGTGCCGCCGATGTTCGTCCCCTTTCGACTGCGCGAGTGCGAACTCTCGAACCGTATCGTCGTCTCGCCGATGGATATGTACAGCGCGGTCGACGGAACGCCGCAGCCTTTCCACCTCGTTCATCTCGGCGCGCGCGCGCTCGGCGGGGCCGGGCTCATCTTCACGGAGATGACCTGCGTCACGCGCGAAGGACGGATCTCGCCGGGCTGCACCGGCATGTACCTTCCGCAGCACCTCGCAGCCTGGAAGGCGATCGTCGATTTCGTGCACGAGCACTCGCGCGCGAAGATCTGCCTGCAACTCGGACACTCCGGTCCCAAAGGGTCGACGAAGCTGATGTGGGAGGGCATGGACGAGCCGCTCGACGACGGCAACTGGCCGGTGATTGGGCCATCGGCGATACCGTACGCAGCCGCGAATCAAGTTCCCGTGGAGCTCTCGACGGCTGAGATGGCGGAGATTCTCGGCGCGTTCGTGCGTGCGGCCGAGATGGGTCTCGCGGCCGGATTCGATATGCTCGAGCTGCACTGCGCCCACGGCTATCTGCTCTCGTCCTTCATCACGCCGCTGCGCAATCGCCGAACCGACGAGTACGGCGGCTCGCTCGAGAACCGTCTGCGCTATCCGTTGGAGGTGTTCGCGGCGATGCGTGCCGTCTGGCCGGACGAGCGCCCGATCTCGGTTCGAATTTCGGCGACGGATTGGGTCGACGGCGGAGTCTCGGCGGCAGACTCGGTAGAAATCGCACGCGCGTTCAAGGCTGCGGGGGCCGATCTCATCGACGTTTCGACGGGGCAAACGTCACCCGACGCCAAACCCGTCTACGGTCGAATGTTTCAAACGCCGTATGCCGATAAGATTCGCAACGAGGTCGGCATCGCGACGATGGCGGTCGGCAACATCACGGATACCGACCAGGTCAACGCGATTCTCGCCGGCGGACGGGCAGATCTGGTCGCACTCGGACGCCCGCACTTGGCCGATCCGTTCTGGACCCTGCACGCGGCCGCGCAGCTCGGCTATCGGGATGCAGCCTGGCCCGTGCAGTA
This sequence comes from Candidatus Cybelea sp., assembly GCA_036732685.1. Lineage (GTDB taxonomy): Bacteria > Vulcanimicrobiota > Vulcanimicrobiia > Vulcanimicrobiales > Vulcanimicrobiaceae > Cybelea. The sequence goes on from DAINBY010000003.1 coordinate 161,654, forward strand.
TCTCGCCGGCAAGGATCAGCTCGAACGCCTCGTCGCGCGGGCGCGCGCCGCTGCCCCGTGAGCCTTACCGGAAAGCACGCCGTCGTGACCGGCGGTGCGCGTGGAATCGGGCACGCCGTCGCGTCGCTGCTCGCTCGTGAAGGCGCCCGGGTTAGCATAATCAGCCGTTCGGCCATCGGTGCGCCGCCCGACGCGCTCAACCGCGTGCGCGCCGACCTCACCGATCGCGAAGCGATTCGACGTGCGTTCGACGCCTGCCGCGAGGCGAACGGTCCGATCGCGGTGCTCGTCAATAACTCCGGCATCGCCGAATCGGCGCCATTGACGCGCACCAGCGATGCGATCTGGGATCGCACGATCGCCACGAATTTGACCGGTACGTTCCTTTGTACGCGCGAGGTCGTCAAGGAAATGATCGCGGCGCGCTGGGGCCGGATCGTCAACATCGCGAGCATCGCCGGTCTCGAGGGCGCTCCGTATATCTCCGCCTACTGCGCGAGCAAACACGGCGTCGTCGGATTCACGCGCGCGATTGCCGCCGAGCTGGCGGGAACCGGCGTCACGGCGAATGCGGTCTGTCCGGGCTATACGGAGACGGAGATGATGCAGCGCGCGATCGAGAATATCACGTCCCGAACGGGGCGAAGCGAAGCCTCGACGAGAGAACTGATGGCAACCGGAAATCCGCAAGGCCGGATCGCGACCGCGGAAGAGGTCGCGGCGGGGGTGCTCGCGCTGATCGACGGCGCGCAGAGCGGCTTGGCCGTCGTTATTCCAACTCCGGCATCGTGACGCTCGCCGATCGGCCGCCTACGCGCCGTACCAGCGCAGCGCGGGCCAAATGACCGGCAGCGGTGCGATCGGATCGCGGCAGAGATAGATCGGCGCCGGTCCTTCGACGATCCACTTGAGCGGCTCGACCGAGGTGCGCACGAGGACGACGCTGCGATAGAATCGGCGCAGCCGGTCGATGCGCGTCGCGCCGATCGCCACGAGCGTCGTTCCGTCGTACCCCTGCGGGCCCCAGAGAAAGTAACTGTTCTGGCTCGAGATCGCGCTCGGGAGCCCGTAGCGCGGTCCGAAAAAGTCGACGGCGCCGGCGTCGGCATAGGTATCGGCATAGATCGCGGTTCGGTCGCGCACCTGGGGCGGGAGCGAGAAGTAGACGCGTGCGACGTCGCGCGCGAGCCGGTTCCATCCGAACTCTTCGGCAAAGACCGGTTGTACGAGCCGCGCCGGAGCGCCGTTTCGCCCGGTGATGCCGACCATACTGGAGTACGCGATCAGAGCGCCCACCGGCAGAATCGGGAGCGAGAGAGGTAGGGCGACGAGTGCGACGACGGCGAGCAGCGCGAAAAGCGTACGCCGCAACGCGACTGCCGTTCCTTCGATCGCGACCGCACCAAGCGCGATGAGGGTCGCGTAAATGCCGACGATGTAGTAGCCTTTGGCGGCAAGTGCCGCGGCCATTATAAAGATCGCTGCGTACGCGAGCGTGACGAAGCGAAGATCGCGTAGGCCGGCGACCCGGAAGGGCGCAATCGCGCCGATCAGCCAGATCGGCGCCGCGATTGGATTGGTGTAGAGTAGTTGCTCGAGCGCAAAACGGAGCGCATTGGCCGCGACGTTATACGATTCGAGGACGAGTCCGTTCTGCAGCGCCGGACGATGGGCGGCGTCGCCTTGCAAGACCTCGAGGATCGGCCATCCGTGCATACCCTGCCACGCGAGATTCGGTGCGAGCAGCGCTAAGCCGAGTGCCGCCGCGTACAGTGGATAGGGAGAACGCAGTACCGCGCGCTGCGGCGTTACGAGCAAGCCGGCGACGATGCCGGCGATCGGCAAGAGCATCGAGTACTTTGCGTACATGCCAAACGCCGCGACGATGCCGAGCGCCGCCCACCAGTTCTTCGCCCGCTGTGGCGGAGACCGCACGATGCGAATCGCGCAGTACAGGGCGAGCGTCCACGAGAGCGGCTCGAACGAGCTCGTTGTCAGCGTATTGCCGAGCAGAAGATAGGCCGGCATCGCGAGCGTTGCGATGCCGGCGAGCAGCTGCGCGAAGAGATTTCCCCCAAGCTCCCGGCAGAGCGCTGCCGTTACGTAGACGGTTAGTGCGGCGGCGACGATCGGAAGCGCGCGCAGCGCGACGAGCTCGTAGCCGGCCGGTGCCGCAAGAAGGGCGGCAACTGCAACGATCGGCGGCTGATCGACGTATCCCCACGCCAAGTGCTTCGAACAGGCGATGAAATAGAGCTCGTCGCGGAAATAGCCATACCGCCACGCGGTCGCCGCGTGAATCAGTGCGGCGACGATCGCGAGGGCGAGCGGAATCATGCCGTGCGGCGGGCGACGATCAAGAGGCTCAGTGCGAATCCGCAGACTCCGGACCAAATCCACGAGCCCAGCGCGACGTTCCAATCCCACCAGATGCCGTCGGAGATGCCGATTGCGACAAGATACGTGCCGATGTATATCATCGGCACGCCGGCCGCAAACCATCGGAAGGCGCGCATCGCGCCAGGCGACGGGTGCGGATCGTAACGGGCGATGAAAGCGTCGGCGAGCAGCCCGGTCACCAGGGATTGCGCGAACGTCACCGCGAGCAGCGGCGTTTGGTTTGTGAACGCGGCGGCCGCGGGCAGGGTCCCGATTAGCAGGAATGCGGTCACCATTCCAGGGGCCGGGTGCATTCGTGAGACGAGCCAGAGCGCAAAGCCGCTCACGAGGGTGCTCTGAAAGAGCACGATCAGCATGCCCGTCGCGATCTTGTAATAGCCGATCGAGAGTGCGGTCAAGTAATGCGGTGTAAAGGGGATGATCGGCGGCGGAGCGTTCGTCCGTCCGGCCGCTGGGTCGAAGGCGTAGGCCGTTCCAAAATGGGCTAAGATGAGCCAGGTCGCAAGTCCTAGGGCGAGCGGCGCTTGGCGCGCGAGCGTCGCGGCGTGTCCGCGTTCGGCGAGAATCGAACGGATCGGCCCGCTGGCCAAGAAGAAGATTCCCAGCCCGAGGACCTGGTGCGTTGGGCTGAGCAGCGTGTCGACGCCCTCCTCGATCCCGAAGAAGTGGTGCCAGAGCAAGTCGCCGACTCCGCCCAGAACGAAGATCGGAATGCCGAGCACGGCCAGACGGTACGGTCGCGGGAGCGAGTTCGCCCATTCGTATCCCAGGGCGTGTGCGTGTATCGCAAACGCGCTGATGACGAGCACGACGGCGAGCATTCCGGAGTAAAAGACGGCGTGATACGGCGTGAAGAAGCTTTCGACCGGGACGTGCCCGTGGGCCCAGGCGTCGAGAAAGAACCCGCCGGAGATCCAAATGCCGCAGATGCCGACCGCATAATCGAGCGCGATGCTTCGCGGAGCGGCATGCTGCTGCGCCATAGCGTCAGAGGCCTTACGCGTGAATCCCGCGGGCGCCTTCTCTCGAGCAGGTGGCGTAGCAGAGAGTTTCGTACGACTTCCACGTGCTGCTTCGCATCGGAGCGCTCGCGTCTTGCGCGCTGGTGATGGGTTGTGCATCGCGTCCCCCCGATCCGCAGGCGAACGTCGCCATCGGATTCGCCGCGTTGCCGACGCCGCGGGTCGAGGGGAACGATGCGCCGCCAGGGATACTCGGTATGCGATTCTCCTCGCTCGACGTCCGGCGCGGCGAACGCTGGTCGGGCGCCTTCACGACCGGCACCAACGTCGCGAGCCTAGAAGTGCGCACGAGTCTCTTTTCGATCAACGTGCCCAAACGCGCACCCGGCCGCTTCACCTTTGCGGTTGACGTGCTCGACACGCCGCCGATCTTCGTACGCAGTTACCGATTGCGGGTGATCGCTCGCAACAGCGCCGGGATCGCGTACGAAGAGGATCTACCATTCCGCATCCGATGACCAAGGCACGGTACGATACGCAGGGTGCGGTCCTCACTATCACGCTCGATCGGCCCGAGCGTAAGAACCCGCTCACCTTCGAACTCTACGCGCAACTGCGCGACCGCTTTCGCGCTTTACGGGACGAGAATGCCGTCAAAGCGGTGATCCTGACGGGCGCCGGCGAGAACTTCTGCTCCGGCGGAGACGTTCACGAGATCATCGGCCCGCTAACCTCCGCGCCGCCCGCCCGTCTCTTGGAGTTCACCCGCATGACCGGCGACCTCGTGAAGGCGATGCGGGCTGCTCCGCAGACTATCGTCGCGGCGATCGACGGGGCGTGCGCCGGCGCCGGCGCGATCCTTGCGATGGCGAGCGACCTCCGGCTGGGAACGGAACGCTCGCGCGTTGCCTTCCTCTTCGTGCGCGTCGGACTCGCGGGTTGCGACATGGGCGCTTGTGCGATTCTGCCGCGTATCGTCGGCCTCGGGCGCGCTGCCGAGCTGCTCTACACCGGGCGTGCCATGCCGGGGCGTCAAGCCTTGGAGTGGGGCTTTTATAACGATCTCTGCTCGCCCGAGGAGTTACGGGAACGCGCGCAGGCCGTTGCCTCCGATCTTGCAAACGGGCCGACGCTGGCTCACGCCATGACGAAGAAGATGCTGCACGACGAATGGGCCTTACCGCTGGACGCCGCGATCGAAGCCGAAGCGCAGGCTCAAGCGGCCTGCATGGAGACCGGCGATTTCCGGCGAGCCTACGAAGCCTTCGTCGAAAGGCGCGAGCCGCGCTTCGAGGGGAACTAATGACCGCTCTCGATTGGCCGTTCTTTGACGAGGAGCATCGGGCTTTTGCCGGCGGGCTGGCACGTTGGATCGCGCAATCAAACGTTCTCGACGACGAGCGCAACGCCGACGCGAGTTGCCGCGCGTGGGTACGCGCGCTCGCCGAAAACGGATGGCTGCGTGCCTGCGTGCCGGGCCTGCACGGCGGTCTGCGCGCGGGGCTCGATGCGCGCACACTCTGTCTGGCGCGGGAGCGGCTTGCTTATCACTCGGCCCTCGCCGATTTCGCCTTTGCGATGCAGGGGCTCGGGAGTGCCCCAATCGCGCTCTTCGGAAGCGCCGAACTTCAACGCCACTATCTTCCCAACGTCGTCAACGGCGGCTGCATCGCCGCGTTCGCGCTATCCGAACGCGAAGCCGGTTCCGACGTTGCCGCGATTTCGACGCGAGCGCGCCGCGATGGCGACGCTTACGTCATCGACGGAGAGAAGGCATGGATCTCCAACGCGGGGGTTGCCGACCTGTACGTCGTTTTCGCGCGAACCGGTGGAGAGGGTGCGTCGGGCCTCACTGCGTTCGCCGTCGATGCGGCAACCGCCGGCTGCTCGACCGGAAAGCGCGTCGAAACGATCTCGCCGCATCCGCTCGGCACGTTGCGCTTCGAGCGCTGCCGGCTGCCGCTCTCGCAGCGGATCGGTGCCGAAGGCGACGGTTTCAAGATTGCGATGGCAACGCTCGACGTCTTTCGCAGCACCGTTGGCGCAGCGGCGCTTGGCTTCGCGAGTCGCGCATTGGACGAGTCCGTCGCCCACGCACGATCGCGCCGTCTCTTCGGGGCTACACTCGGCACACTCCAGTTGACGCAGGCCTCGATTGCGGCCATGGCGACGGACGTCGATGCGAGCGCGCTGCTCGTGTACCGTGCTGCCTGGGCGAAGGACACGTCTGCCGGGCGTGTGACGCGCGAATCCGCAATGGCGAAGTGGTTTGCAACCGAGGCGGCGGGTCGCGTCTGCGACCGCGCCGTGCAGCTCTTCGGAGCGCGCGGCGTCACCCGCGGCGAGCGGGTCGAGCGGCTCTATCGCGACGTGCGCGCGCTTCGGATCTACGAAGGCGCCAGTGAAATTCAACAGGTCGTCATCGCCAAGCAGGTGCTCGACGCGTGAAGGCGCGCGCGACCGGACACGTCGACGCCTTCGCCGAAGAACGGCTGCCGCCGCGCGAGCAGATGCCCGAACTGCTCTTCGGTTCCGCTCCCAACTATCCGTCGCACGTCAACGCAGCGACCGAACTTCTCGATAAGCACGTGGTGGCCGGCGGCGGGAGCGATCGCTGCGTCGTAACGCGACGTCACGGTGCGTGGAGCTACGCGCAGCTGCAAAGCGCGGCAAATCGAATCGCCCGCGTGCTCGTCGAAGATCTCGACCTGGAGCCCGGCAATCGCGTCTTGCTCCGGGCTCCGAACGGCGCGATGCTGGCCGCCTGTTGGTTCGCGGTGCTCAAAGCGGGCGGCGTGGCCGTCACGACGATGCCGCTCTATCGCGCAGGCGAGCTGCGCTTCATCATGGAGAAAGCGCAAGTGAAGCACGCGCTCTGCGACGCCGGCCTGCGCGAGGAGCTCGATCGCGCGTGCCTTGAGTACGGCGGCGTACGGGCCATGTACTTCGATGCGTCCGACCCGCACCCCGACTCGCTCGAACGGCGGATGGGGAGCAAATCCGAGGCGTTCGATAATATCGAAACCGCGGCTGAAGACGTCGCGATCGTCGCGTTTACCTCGGGTACGACGGGCACGCCGAAGGCCGCAATGCACTATCACCGCGATATGCTGGCGATCTGCGACACGTACGCGAACCGCGTGCTGCACCCTCGCCGAGACGATCTCTTCTGTGGAAGCCCGCCGCTGGCGTTCACTTTTGGGCTCGGCGGTCTGCTGCTCTTCCCGCTCTACGCTGGTGCCGCGACGCTCCTGATCGAGAGAGCGGGCCCGATCGAGCTGCTCGAAGCGATTGCCGAGTTCGGCGTGACGACGCTCTTCACGGCGCCGATCGCCTATCGCACGATGATCGGCGCGCTCGAGCGGTATGATGTTGCTACGCTGCGCACCTGCGTTTCGGCGGGCGAAACGCTGCCGAAAGCGACCTGGGAAGAATGGCGCGCCAAAACCGGCCTGACGATCCTCGACGGCATCGGCAGCACCGAGATGCTTCACATCTTCATCGGCTCACCGCTCAACGAGGTGCGAGCCGGCTCGACCGGGCGCGTCGTCCCGGGCTACGTCGCGGAGGTTCACGACGAGGTTGGCAATCCCGTCGCCGACGGCACCGTCGGCCGCCTCGCGGTAAAAGGCCCGACCGGCTGCAAGTATCTGCAAGACGAACGCCAGCTCACCTACGTGCAGCGCGGATGGAACTACCCGGGCGATGCCTATCACCGCGACGCGGATGGCTATTTTTGGTATGTTGCGCGCACCGACGACATGATCGTCTCGGCCGGATACAATATCTCGGGGCCCGAGGTCGAGCAGGCGCTGATCGCGCACGCCGACGTCAAGGAGGTCGCGGTCGTGGGAAAGCGCGATCCGGTCAAGGAGACGCACGTCGTCAAGGCCTTCGTCGTGCTCGCCGATGGCTGCGGGGCGACGCAAGCAAAGGCCGAGGAGTTGCGCGAGTATTGCAAAACGCAGATCGCGCCGTTCAAGGCGCCGCGCGAGATTGAGTTCGTCGCCGAGCTGCCGCGTACCGAAACGGGAAAGCTGCAGCGCTACAAACTACGCGACGCCGTGTGGTCCTAAGGCGGCAAAACCGCCGTCGCTTCGATCTCGACCTTCGCGCCCGTTTCGAGCAACGCGGCGACCGCGACGAGCGCCATCGCCGGATAGTGCGCGCCGACGACCTCGCGATATGCGGCGCCGAGCTCGCGCAGGCACTCTCGGTACTCCTTGGCGTCGGTGACGTACCAGGTAAGGCGCACGAGATGTTCGGGTTCGCCGCCGGCCGCGCGCAGCACGGTCATGACGTTGCGCAGCGCTTGCCGCGCCTGTTCGAGGAAATCCTCGGCGACCAGTTCGTTGCGCTCGTTCCAACCGATCTGCCCCGAGATCGCCAGGAATCGTCCCTCGGCGAGTACGCCGTTTGAGTAACCGCTCGGGCGCGGCCAGCCGGCCGGGTCGATCCGCTCGCTCATGCGAAATCGGCCGCGGTCGTGCGATCGGTTCCGGCGCGCACGTTGACCGCCCGCAAGAGGAACGTCAATGCGCCGCTGACGAGCAGATTGATCGCGAGCGCATAGAGTGCGATCAACCCGGTCAACGAGCCGCCGAGCGCGTGGAGCGTGTAGTTCGAGGTAAAGCCGCCGGCATAGGCCATTGCGCAGCTAGCGATCAGACCGCAAGCCCAACCGATCAGCAGTGCCTTGGAGTGAAACCAGCGCGTCCATAACCCAAGCACGAAGGCAGGAAATATCTGCAACATCAGGGCTCCTCCGAGCAGCTGAAAGTCGATCGCGTACGGTACCGGTACGAAGAAGATGAAGAGCAGCGCAACGGCGCAGATCGCGACCGTCAGTATCTTGGCGACGCGCGTCTCGACGGAAGAACGGTCGGTGGAGAACTCTCGAAAGACGTTGCTCGCGAAGAGGTTCGCGGCGCCGATGCACATGATCGCAGCCGGGACCAGCGCGCCGATAACGACGGCCGATGCCGCCACCCCTGCGAACCAGTCGGGGAAGAATCGCGCGAAGAGCATCGGCACGACGTTCGTTGCGTCTTTCGGCGCGATACCTGCTGCGATCGCACAATATCCGAGAAGTGCGAGAAATCCGAGCAAGAGCGAGTAAATGGGAAGCAGGGCGGCGTTGCGCCGGATCACCCCTCGGCTGCGCGCCGCCAGAACGCTGGTGATCGAATGGGGATAAATGAAGAGCGAGAGCGCGTTCCCGAACGCCATCGAGGCGTACGTAAAATATTGCGGCGGCCTGAGATAGATCGAGGAGGGATGCGGCCGGCGCGCGAGGGCGGCTTGTGCGGTCGCGAAGACGTGCGCCCATCCGCCGAGCCTCGCTGGGATGACGACGATTGCGGCGATGACCGTGACGTAGATCAGCGTATCCTTGACGAACGCGATCAACGCCGGGGCGCGCAATCCGCTCGTATACGTGTAGGCGGCAACCAGGAGAAAGGCGACGGTCAAGGCGGGTACCGATCCGGCGGCGCCCAGGATGCTGAACTGCGTAAATATCGCCCGCATTCCGACGAGCTGGAGCGCGATGTACGGCATTGCGGCCACGACGCCGGTGAGCGCGACGGCGATTTCGAGGGTGCGGTCGCCGTAACGGTCGCGGACGAAATCGGCGGTGGTGACGTAGCCGCGTCGGCGCGCTACGCTCCAGAACCTCGCCAAGACGACCAGCGCGACCGGATAGGCGATTGTTGCGTACGGTACGGCGAAAAACCCGAGCGCGCCGACGCCGTAGACGAGTGCGGGCACCGCGATGAACGTGTACGCAGTATAGAGGTCGCCGCCGAGCAAGAACCAGGAGACGATCGTGCCAAAGTTGCGACCGCCGAGCGCCCATTGCTCGAGACTCCCTAAGTCGGCGCGTCCCCACCGGGCCGCGAAGAATCCCAGCGCGGTAACGCCGAGCACCGCAACGGCAAGAATGAGCGTGGCGCTAGACATCGTCCGGCTTGCGCGTTAGCGCCACGACGACGCCCAGAAGCGCGGCGGTCGCGACCACCCATGCAAGCTGATACCAATAGAAGAACGGCAACCCGAAGAGTGCCGGAAGAGCGTGGTTGTAGAGAGCCGGAATCAGCGTCCCGGCGAACGGGAGGACGAGAAGGGCGTACCAGGCACGCCGCATAGCCCGGCTCGTTTTAACGCAAGCGGTCGTCGCGCCTGTTGGCCGACGAGCGCTCGACGGAGGGTCGCAAGGCTTCTAAAGCAAAGCAACGCCTCAAAAGCTCGGGACCCTCGAATCACCGAAAGGATCGTCATGTCCGTAACTCAACCCCCGAAGGATACGCCGTTCGGGCTCGAAGCGAACGTTGCCGCAGGACTCGCCTACCTTTTCTGTCTGCTCGGCGGCATCGTTATGCTCCTGGGCGGCGGAACGAACCGGTTCGTAAAATGGGCCGCTGCTCAGTCGATTACGATTTGGGTGCTCTACTTCATCATCTCGTTCGTACTGAGTTTCATCCACCTGTGGCTCCTCTACCCGATCCTCTGGCTCCTCGGACTCATCGTGTGGGTGTGGACGTTCATCACGGGATTCCAAGGGAAGGAAGTCCGGGTGCCGGGCGTCGCCTCGATCACCGAGAGCGTCTTCAAGTCACAGCTTACCTAGCCGTAGCGTCCCGAGGCGGCTTCAGCCGCAGGAGCGGGCGTTCGAAAGAATAGGTTACTATGGCCGCTTGCGCGATCGTGATCGCGAAAGCGGCCTCCGTATACCTGGTCTGCCACATCGGGTCGTAGTGCGGATCGCCGGTATGCGGCGGAACGTTGTGCCAAAGCAGCTCCCGCGCAACCAATTGATGGTAGAGGTAGAGGTTGTACGAGATCGCGGCCATGAAGCGCAGCGGCGCGTTGTCGAGGAGAATCTGCCACCACCGCGGACTCGCAAGCGATCCCAGCGCGATGAGAGCGAACGCGGCGCCGAGCAGCGGCCGGTTAGCGATCTGCCAGACGGCGGCCCACTGTTCGAAGAAACGATAGGCGTAGAGGTTCTCGAGCAGCGCGATCAACGCTGCGACTCCCGCAATCGCGACGACCGGACCGGCATAGCGCACTCGCGAACCCCCAACGCGGTCACCGAATCGCGTAAAGAGATATGCGCTGATCATTCCGAACGCGAAGATGTCCAAGTAGCCCGGGAGATTCTCCACGTACTGCGGGAAGAGCGTGGAGTAGCAGCAGGACGCCATCGCGGCGCGCCACCACCACGCGATCGCGATCATCGCCGCGGTCGTGAACCACGGTTGGCGCTTGAAACACCACCATATCAGCGGAAAGAGGCAGTAGAACTCGACTTCGACGGCGAGCGTCCAAAGCACGCCGTCGATGGTGCCGTATCGTTGCGGAAACCAGGTGTGGATGAAGAGCAGGTGCGTGACGAGATCGGGCACGGTCGACGCGTATGGCTGCACCTGCGCGTATCCGATCGCATAGGCAACTGCTATCGAGAGCACGTAGGAGGGCACGATTTTGATGAATCGCCGCCATGCGAACTCTTTCCACGAGGGTGCCGCTCTCGAGGTGCGTGCCGCACGAACGAACGGATATACGATCACGAAACCACTCAGGAAGAAGAAGAGTGGAACGCCGACGAAACCCGTGGCCGGAAGAAAATCCAGCAACGGACCGGGCGACAACCACGAGATTTCCCAAACGTGATACCAGAGAACGAGCAGCACGGCGATGCCGCGCAAGCCGTCTAAGACGCCGAGCCGCGGGTTTCCGTGAAGCGCCCCACTCGCTGCCATTGGCGCGCGAAATACGGCTCTACCCGCCGCTGCCCTGTCGGAACGAGCCGCCTATAGATTTTGAACCAAGGTGTTGACACAAAAGCGCGAATTGTATTAAGGTATCAATACAATGACTCCAGAACACGCGGCACACGCCGAAATCGTCACTCGTTGGGCCATGGCAATCGCGATGGCCGTGGTCGGAATAGCGGCATTCACTTGGCCGCGGTGCTTCGCCGGCGTAGCCGGATACTTCACGCGGTGGGCCGGGGCGTTGCCGGAGGCGGAGCGCGACCGGCTCGCTCAGGTCGTCAAAGCTCGCGAAGAGGCCGAGGGTCTCTCGGGCGTTTACGGGCGGTCTCTGGGAGTCGCGGCAATCCTCTTAGCCGGCTTAGAAGCCTTCCGCCCGATTCCGTACGTGCTTCCGTACGCGCTCTTCTGTCTCGCGACGGCGGCGATCATGCTTCTCGCGTATTTGCAGTTTCGACGCGCGACCGAAGAGCGCGTGGCGCCGCTCGTTCGCCGCTCGCCGTTCACCGCGTTGCCGCCGCTGGTCATCGGTGCGATGGCATGCAGCTTCTTGGCCTCCCTTGGGCTCGCGACGTATCCGCCCGAACGGCTTGGCGCGCTCGTCGTTGCTGCATCGACGGTCGTGCTAGCCATCATCGCGTGGCGGGTCGCGGTCGCGCCGGCGATCTTGATCGGAACCGACCCGCAGTGGGAGTACGCCGTCGACGAACGCGTGCGGACCGGGCGCACGCGCAGCATTGCCAACTTGGCTTGCGCCCCGGGCTTCGCCTTGATCATCCTGGCGCAGCCGACGCTTCCGCAAGCGTACGCGCTCGTCGGAACCGTCGGGGTCGCCCTCGCCTCCGCGGCCTTCGTCGTCTCGCTCGCGGCGAGCCTCATTCCGCTGCGTCGGCAGATTCGCCCGGCGTGAGCGCTCCCTATCTTGTCGTCAATCCCGATCTCGATATTCCGCCCTACCAGCAAGTCGTCGCCCAAATCCAGGCGGCGATCGAGCGAGGCGACCTAACTCCCGAATCGGTGCTGCCGACGGTGCGACAACTCGCCGGCGATTTGGGCATCGCTCCGAACACGGTCGCGCGAGCATACGGCGAGCTGCAATCCGAGGGTTGGCTCGTCGGCGACGGCCGCCGAGGAACTCGGGTCGCGGGGCAGATTCCTTTCAATCGCCGGGCGCGAATGCGCAGTCTGCGTGACGCGGCCGAGAGGTTCGTCGAGTCATTGCGGCACCGCGGGTTTACGGTCGAAGAGATTGCCGACGAACTGGTCCGGTTCTGCGAAACGAGGAGTCCGCAGAGCACCGCATGAACCCGGCGGGCATGGAAACGACGCTCTCAACATCATTCGACAGCCAAGTCCGGTCCGTCATCGACGACCGGCATCTGCTCAAGCATCCGTTTTACGTCGCGTGGACGAACGGCGAGCTCTCGCTCGAACAGCTGCGCGGCTATGCGGGGCAGTACTTGCATCACGTGCTGGCCGAACCGACGTACTTGAGCGCCGTTCATTCGAACACGCCGCACTTTGCGAGCGACGGCACGAGCGATCTGCGTCCGCGTCAAACGATTCTGCAGAACCTCGTCGACGAGGAGCTCGGACCGAAGAACCACCCGGCGCTCTGGAAGCGCTTTGCGGCAGCGCTCGGACTCTCCGACGACGACCTTGCCGCAACCATCGCGCTCCCGGCTACACGGCGATTGATCGCGACGTTTACCGATCTCTGCCGGAATCGGCCGTACTACGCCGGGCTGGCGGCACTGCACGCCTTCGAATCGCAAGTTCCGGCGATCGCGGCCGTCAAAATCGAAGGGCTGCGCCGCTTCTACGGGATTTCGGATCCGAGCGAGATCGAGTTCTTTACGGTCCACGAGCAGGCCGACGTCGCGCATTCGGCCGCGGAGTGGCGTCTAATCGAGCGCGCCGCTGAGACGCCGGAGAAGCAGAGCGAGGTCCTGGCCGCGACGCAGGCGGCGTGCCAGGCGCTGTGGAGCTTCCTCGACGAGGTCTACGCAGCCTAAGCTAGCAAGCGTCCCCGGCAACGGGATTTGACGCCAAAAAAGGGCCTTGGTATAGTTGAGGCTCGGTCCCACCTGCGGGTGAGGCCGTGTTTTGTGTGATGGGACGCCCGGTAAACGAGGAGCAACGCCGATTCCGACAATCAACCAGCTGGTGCGCCGCGGGCGCGAAAAGACCGAGCAGAAGGTCAAGACGCGCGCGTTTCGCGTGATCCTTACCGGTCCGAAGCCCGGCCACCCCGATTTGCCCACGCGGACCTTCGAAGTTTCCGGCAACCCGCAGCGGCGGGGCGTCTGCACTCAAGTCAAAACCGTCACGCCGAAGAAGCCGAACTCGGCGCTGCGGAAAGTCGCGCGCGTCCGGCTGACGAACGGCGAAGAGGTCACGGCCTACATCCCGGGCATCGGTCATAACCTCCAGGAGCACTCGGTGGTTCTCGTCCGGGGCGGGCGCGTTAAGGATCTGCCGGGCGTTCGATACCATATTATCCGCGGTACGCTCGACACGGCCGGAACGGCCAATCGCAAGCAAGGCCGCTCCAAGTACGGCGCGAAGCGCGAAAAGAAGAAATAAATGCCACGTAAAGGGCCGGCTCCGAAACGGCAGATTCTGCCTGATGGAAAGTTCAACTCCAAAGTTCTCGCGCGCTTCATCAACAAGGTGATGCTGTGCGGCAAGAAGTCGACCGCGGAGCATATCACCTATGGCGCGCTCGAAATCGTGGCCGAGAAGACCGGGCGCGATCCGATGGAGATTTTCTCCCAAGCGCTCTCCAACGCGATGCCGCTGGTCGAGGTTCGTCCCCGCCGCGTGGGCGGCGCGACGTACCAGGTGCCGATGGAAGTTCGTCCGGACCGCCGTCAGGCGATGGCGATGCGCTGGTTGATCGGCTTCGCTCGCGCTCGCGGGGGACGCTCGATGGAGGAAAAACTCGCCGGGGAGCTGCTCGACGCGTCGAACAACACTGGTGCGACGATCAAGAAGCGTGAGGACACGCACAAGATGGCCGAGGCGAACAAAGCCTTCGCCCATTATCGTTGGTAGTTTGATCCAAAACTAAAACCATGGCTATTCGGGAATATCCGCTCGAACGCACGAGGAATATCGGCATTGCCGCGCACATCGATGCCGGCAAAACGACTTGCACCGAGCGCATCCTTTTCTTCACCGGGCGCGTGCACAAGATGGGCGAAGTGCACGATGGCGCGGCGACGATGGATTGGATGGTGCAAGAGCAGGAGCGCGGCATTACGATCACGTCGGCCGCGACCGCGACGACCTGGCGCGACACGCGAATCAACATCATCGACACGCCCGGTCACGTCGACTTTACGGTCGAAGTCGAGCGGTCGCTGCGCGTCCTCGACGGCCTCGTTGCACTCTTCGACTCGGTCGCTGCGGTCCAGCCGCAATCCGAGACGGTCTGGCGCCAGGCGAACAAGTATAAGGTTCCCCGGATTATCTTCGTCAACAAGATGGATCGGGTCGGCGCCGATTTCTTCAACGTGGTAGAGAAGATTCGCGAGCGGCTCGGCGCGCGCGCCGTGCCGATTCAGGTGCCGATCGGTGCCGAAGACAAGTTCCAAGGCGTCGTCGACCTCTTCACGATGAAGAAGGTCGTCTACATCGACGAACTCGGTTCGACGATGGCGCAGGAAGAGGTCGACGGCGAGCTGCGGGAGCTCGCAATGCAGTGGCGGCGCAATCTCGTCGAGGCAATCGCCGAGCAAGACGACGAGCTTCTCGAGATGTTCTTCGACGGTAAAGAGTTGCCGATCGATCGCATGAAAACGGCACTGCGCAAAGCGACGATCGAGGGAACGGTTCTGCCGATGCTCTGCGGCTCGGCGTTCAAGAACAAGGGCGTTCAGCCGCTGCTCGATGCGATCGTCGAGTATATGCCTTCGCCGCTCGAGGCCAAGCCGATCGTCGGACGCGATCCCAAGACCGGGGCCGATCTCGCGCGAAAGGCCGACGACGACGAGCCCTTCTGCGCGCTCGCCTTTAAGATCGCAACCGACCCATATGGAAACCTTACCTACTTCCGCGCCTATTCCGGCGTGCTGAAGAAGGGCAGCTACGTGCTGAACTCGCGCACTGGCCGCAAAGAGCGCATCGGTCGCATCCTGCGTATGCACGCCAACCATCGCGAGGACATCGACTCGATCGGTGCGGGCGACATCGCCGCGGCGGTCGGTCTCTCCGACACGCGTACCGGCGATACGCTCTGCGACGAACGGTCACCGATCGCGCTCGAGTCGATCACGTTTCCCGAGCCGGTCATTCATCAGGCTATCGAGCCGAAGAGCAAGGCCGACCAAGACAAGCTCGGTCTCGCGCTCGCACGTCTCGCTCAGGAAGATCCTACCTTTCGAATGCGTACCGACGAAGAAACGCAACAGACGATCATCGCCGGGATGGGCGAGCTGCATCTCGAGATCATTCTCGATCGTTTGCGGCGCGAGTTCAAAGTCGACGCAAACGTCGGCAAGCCGCAGGTTGCGTACAAAGAAGCGATCACCAAGAGCGTTGAAAAGGAAGGGCGCTTCATCCGCCAGACCGGCGGCAAGGGGCAGTTCGGCGACGTTTGGATTCGCGTGGAACCCCAGCCACCGGGCACGGGATTTGTTTTCGAGTGGAAGATCGTTGGGGGCACGATTCCAAAGGAGTACCACAAGGCCGTGCAAGAGGGCATCCGCGAGTCGGCGCAGAGCGGCGTGCTAGCGGGCTTCCCTGTTATGGATTTCAAGGCCGTGGCATTCGACGGTTCCTATCACGAGGTCGACTCGTCTGAAATGGCTTTCAAGATCGCCGCTTCGATGGCGTGGAAGGAGGCCAATCGCGCGGCAGGTCCGGTTCTGCTGGAGCCGATCATGAAGGTCGAGGTGACGACGCCCAAAGAGTACATGGGCGCGATCAACGGCGACTTGAGCCGGCGGCGCGGCGCGATTCACGCGACCGAAGAGGCGCCCGGTGGAGCGCAAGTTATTACCGCCAACGTGCCGCTCTCGGAGATGTTCGGGTACGCGACCGACATGCGCTCGGCTACGCAAGGGCGCGCGACGTATACGATGGAGTTTTCGCACTACGAAAAAGCGCCGAAGAGCGTCGAAGAAGAGATCGTCGCAAAATCGGCCGGAAAGAAGGCGGTCCCCGCGTAGCTTCGCGCCGGCGTCGCATCGCGTTGACATCCTCGGCTCGCGCCTGATACTATTCCGTGGTCGTACGCCCTCTCGGGGAGGGCGTTTACCGCGTAAGGGTGGCGGAGCCGAGGAGAACGCCAGGCTCCGTGTACTTACGTCCAGCACCTTGAGAGGAACCTGATGGCTAAACAGAAGTTCGAGCGCAAGAAGCCGCACGTCAACATCGGCACGACGGGACACGTCGACCACGGCAAGACGACCTTGACCGCGGCGATCATGCATTGCCTGGCGACCGAGGGCTTGGCGCAGAAAGTGGGCGTCGATCAGATCGACAACGCGCCTGAGGAGAAAGAGCGCGGCATCACCATCGCCATTTCCCATCAGGAATACGAGACGCCGAAACGCCATTACGCGCACGTCGATTGCCCGGGCCATGCGGACTACATTAAGAACATGATCACGGGCGCGGCGCAAATGGACGGTGCGATCCTTGTCGTCGCGGCCTCGGACGGCCCCATGCCGCAGACTCGCGAGCACATTCTGCTCATGCGCCAGGTCGGCGTTCCGCGGATCATCGTCTTCCTCAATAAGGTGGACATGGTCGACGACGAAGAGCTTCTCGAGCTGGTCGAGTTGGAGATCCGCGAGCTGCTCAGCAAGTACGAGTTCCCCGGCGACGATACGCCGATCATTCGCGGCTCGGCTCTAAAGGCGCTCAATTCGAGTGGCCGCAGAGGTGATGCCGACGCCGACGCGATCTTCAAGCTAATGGAGACCGTCGACGACTATATTCCGGAGCCGCAGCGCGAAGTCGACAAGCCCTTCCTGATGCCGGTCGAAGACGTCTTCACTATTACGGGCCGCGGCACGGTCGGCACGGGCCGCGTCGAGCGCGGCCAGGTGAAGGTCGGCGAAGAGGTCGAGATCGTGGGCCTCAAGGAGGAGACTAAGAAGACCGTCGTGACGGGCATCGAGATGTTCCGCAAGCTGCTCGACTCGGGCATCGCCGGCGACAACATCGGCGTATTGCTGCGCGGTATAGACCGCAACGAGATCGAGCGCGGTCAAGTGCTCGCCAAGCCGGGTTCCGTGAAGCCGCATCGGAAGTTCAAGGCCGAGGTCTACGTGCTTTCAAAGGATGAGGGCGGACGGCACACCCCGTTTTTTGCGAACTACCGTCCGCAGTTCTACTTCCGGACGACCGACGTTACAGGCACCATCAGGCTGCCCGAGGGCGTGGAGATGGTCATGCCCGGCGACAACGTCCAAATGGACGTCGAGCTGATCATGCCGATCGCGTGCGAGGAGGGCCTCCGCTTCGCGATTCGCGAGGGCGGCCGCACCGTCGGCGCGGGCGTGGTGACGACGGTCGCCGAATAGAAAGTATTCGAGAGTAGGAACGTCATGGCGAAGCAGATGATCCGGATACGCTTGAAAGCGTACGATCACAAGGTGCTCGATCAATCGGCCGAGCGCATCGTAGAGACGGCGAAGCGAACGGGCGCGTTCGTCAGCGGACCCGTGCCCTTGCCGACGGAGATCAACCGCTTCTGCGTGCAGCGGTCGACGAACAACGACAAGAAGTCGCGCGAGCACTTCGAGATGCGCACCCACAAGCGGCTTATCGACATCTTGCAAGCCTCGCCGAAAACGATGGACGCGCTGATGCATCTCGACCTTCCGGCCGGCGTCGATATCGAGTTGAAAGCCTAGCCCGAGAAGATTGCCAAGATTCAAGCCCGAAGCCGAGCGCTTCGGGCTTCTTTTTAAGGTCCGATCGCTTGGGGAGGTATGCTCGTGGAAGTTAAACCGACCTATATCGGCACGATGATCGGCCTCGCGACGGTGGCGTTCGGCCTCATAGCCGCGGGCGCGTGGAACAAGCTTATCAGCGATGTCATCGCGCTCTTCCTCAAACCCGGAAACGGCGTGATCGCCGAACTGATCTACGCCATTATCGTCACGATTCTGGCGATCGTCATCGTCCAGGGCTTGGCGAAGATCGCCGAAAAGGAATCGCAGCTTACGTCGAAGCTTCCGTTCGGGAAGAAACCGGCCGAGTAACTACTTCTTCGGCGGTTTCCCGGCGCGGATCTTGAACGCAACCGCCGGTCGATGCTGCAGCGGCGGGTAGATGTGGGCGCGCACTTCGAAGCCTTTTTTCTCGAGGCCGAGGATCAGCGCGGCTTGCTGGATGCCGTGCAGGATCGCGGCGTTGAGCGTCTCATCGGCAATGCCTAGATCCATCAGCGTTTCCACGCCTTCCTTTTTCGAGAGCAGCGTCAAGCGTATTTCGCCGGGAACGCGCTCCGATTCGTGCTCTTCGTCGACCGGATCGTGAAAGACGACGACGTGACGGTCCTCGTAGAGGACTTCGTTCTCGCCGACGAGTTTCTCCCACTCTTTCGGCTCCTTCGGCCATATCGGCTCGGCGCCCAGCACGTCGGCCGCCGTCAGCGTTTTTTTCTTGCGCTCGCCGCTCATCACGCGCACGCTTCCGCGCGTGCAAGAGGACGCCTGCCTGCGGTGCGGAAAAATTCCGCATGACGCAATGGATTTCGGAGATGATTTCGAGCCCGGAGCAACGCACGTGGGAGAAGCCCGATCCCGATCACACGTTTCGCGGAAGGCTCGACGGCACGCGTGCGAAGGCCGACGAGGTCGTCTACCAAGACGACGACGTCTTTGCCTTTCGCCATAACGTCGATCGGAGCAAGGAAGAGTGGTGGGAGATCCACGTCGTCATCATTCCCAAAAAGTGGGTGCCGACGATTCTCGATTTTGGGCTCGGCGATGCGAGGCTCTGGCACCGTTTGATTGCGGGCATTCAGAAGGTGGCGCTCTCGCTCGGTCTCTATGAGAAGGGTTTCATGATTCGCATGGGAGTGCTGCCGCCGTACCAGCACACCGAACACGTTCACATTCACATCCTCTCTGGCAAACACACGTCGCCGGTTGTTGACGGGCCGATGCCGGATGCCGGCTAGTTCCGCCGCGCCGTCGCTGACGAGTATCGCGCTGACGTTCGCGTCGATCTCGTCGACCGCGTTCGGCGGCGGTCAAAAGGCAAGCGTCCGGCAACAGGTGCTCAATCGCGGCTGGATGGATAGCGAGCGGTTCATGGACGGCCTCGAGATCGCACAAGTCCTTCCCGGCCCGAACATCCTGAATCTCGCGCTCTTCTGCGGCCAGCGAGTGCGCGGTATCCCCGGTGCGATCGCCGCCTTCCTGGGAGCGAGTCTTCCACCGTTCGTCATCGTGCTCGTGGCCGGAGCGCTCTACTTTAGATTCTCGGCCAACCCATTCGTTCACGGCGCGCTGCGCGGATGCGCTGCCGGAGCGCTTGGGCTCACGGTCGGCAACGCGCTGGAGCTCACGTGGGACGAGCGCACCGATTGGCTGCGCATCCTATTGGTGGCTGTGACGGCCCTGAGCGTCTCCTTCTTGCATATGCCGTTGCTGCTCGTACTCGTCATCTTCGGCGGCATCGGGATCGCGCGCGAGTACGTTCGATCGCGCAAGCCCGCGCCGCAGCAACCCAAATGAACGGTACCGTTCAAACCGTACTCCATCTGCTCTGGACGTTTTCGCAACTCTCGGTGCTCGGCTTCGGCGGCGGCAAGGGGATCATTCCGCAGATGCACGCCGACGCGGTCGGCCACTACCACTGGGTGAGCTCGGAGCAGTTTACGCAGTTCTACACGATCGGAAAGCTCGTGCCCGGGCCGACGACGATCTTCGCCGCGCTCGTCGGCTACGCCGCGACTCCGGCGCGCCCCCTTCTCGGCGCGGCCGCCGCAACGGTGGGAATGTTCGTTCCGTCGAGCGTGATCATGGTCGGGTTCGGTGCGTTCTGGGATCGCTTCCAAGCATCGCCGTGGCGAGCGATCATCTCCCACGGCCTGGCGCCGGCGATCGTCGGTCTGGTGTGGTCGAGCGTCGTGACGATTGGTCGCGGTGCGCCGTCAAGCATCGTCGCCTATGCGGTAACTACCCTCGTGCTCATCTTGATGCTCCGCACGAAAATCGGCGCGCCGCTGCTTATCCTGCTCGCAGGCGGCATAGGGGTCGCCGCCCTTCGCTGAGCGAACGACGGGCCATGCCAATCGAGCTCCACGAAATGCGGTCGCGCACGTTTCACGGGACCAAACGGCGGATCTATCACCTACTCGAGGAGATGGGTACCTCGGGCGACCAGATCTGGCCCTTCGCGTCGCAGCCGTTCATGCGTTCCCCCGGGCCGCTTGCACCGGGCCGCACCGAAGAGTGGCACCTCGGGATGCATTCCGTGCTCGAAGAGGCGGCCTCCGAAGAACGCATCGTCTGGCGGTTTCGCAACGATGGAATGGACGGTACACACGGCTTCCATCTCTCGAGTGAGGGCAAGGAGACGCTGCTCGAGTACCGCGTGGACGCGATGCTTTCCGATACCGACGGACGCCTGCTCTGGCGTCGTTTCGAGGATCAGTTCGAGCGTTCGACCGAGGCGCTCTTCGATAAACTCGCTCGGGTTCTGAGGCGTTGACCGCTGCCGCCACGCAAACGCCCGACGCGGTAGACTTCATCGGGGTCGGCGCGCAACTTTCGGCGGAGGAGCGGCTCGTTCGCGATACGGTACGCTCGTACGTTCGCACGCGCGTGCTGCCCGGGATTGCCGAGTGGTTCGAGCGGGGAACGCTGCCGCGCGAACTCGGAGTCGAGCTCGGCCGGCTCGGTCTGCTCGGGATGCACCTCGAAGGATACGATTGCCCGGGTGCGAGCGCGGTGGCCTACGGTTTGGCCTGTCTCGAGCTCGAAGCCGGCGATTCGGGCGTGCGGAGTTTCGCCTCGGTGCAAGGCTCGCTCGCGATGTACGCGATTCATCGCTGGGGCGACGAAGCACAGAAGCAAGCCTGGCTGCCGGCGATGGCTCGGGGCGAGCTCATTGGCTGCTTCGGTCTTACCGAACCCGATTTCGGAAGTAATCCGGCGGGGATGCGCACCTACGCGCGTCGCGATGGATCCGACTGGGTGCTCGACGGTACGAAGATGTGGATCACGAACGGGTCTATTGCCGACCTCGCGATCGTCTGGGCGCAGACGGAGGGCGGCATACGCGGTTTCGCCGTGCCGCGCGGGACAAAGGGATTCCAGGCATCGGACATTCATCGCAAGCTCTCGCTGCGCGCGTCGGTGACGAGCGAACTCGTCTTGAGCGGCTGCCGGGTTCCGGCCGGCTCACTCTTGCCGCAGGGCGCAGGCCTGGGAGCGCCGCTCGCCTGTCTCAACGAGGCGCGGTATGGTATCGTTTGGGGCGCCATGGGAGCCGCGCGCAGCTGCTATGAGACGGCACTCGAGTATGCGAAGACGCGCGTTCAGTTCGAGAGACCGATCGGCGCGTATCAACTGACGCAGGCGAAGCTCGTGAAGATGCTGCTCGAGCTCAACAAGGGAACGCTTCTCGCGCTCCACGTCGGGCGCGCGAAGGATGCGGGACGACTCCATCCCTCGGTTGTGAGCTTCGCGAAGCTCAACAATGTCCGCGAGGCATTAGGGATTGCCCGTGAAGCCCGCACCGTGCTTGGCGCCAACGGGGTGACGCTGGAGTATCCGGTGATTCGGCACATGAACAACCTCGAATCGGTACTAACCTACGAAGGTACGAGCGAGATGCACGCGCTCATCGTCGGCAAAGAGATTACCGGCCTCTCGGCCTTTACTTAGACGTAATCGGCGAGCTTTAGCGTAACGTCGCGCTCGCGACCGGCCGGTCCGCGAACGTGCAGGTGAACGAGGGTGCCGGCAGGCCCGGAGAGCAGCGCACGCAGCGCCGCGAGCGACTCGTTCGAGGCCGGCGCTCCGTTGACGGCGAGGATCACGTCGCCCTTTGCCAAGCCGGCCTCGCTGCCCGGCGTTTGTGGCAGAACGGATAGGATGCTGTAAGCGCCGTCTCCATCGATGAGAAAGAGTCCCGAGCGATCGTACTCCGGCGGGTCGGCGAACGAGGCGTTCTTTGCCAGCAATAGCTGCTGGTGCGCGTAATCGAATGTGACGTCGAAGCGGCGCCAGACGGCGCCGCCGATGTTGGCAGGATCGAACGGGCCGGCGGATGCGCCGTCGCTCGTGCTCGCGAAGGATGCGATGCCGTTTGCGATGGCATACGGCCCGATTTGCAACGCGGGAATCCGGCCGAGCCGGGCGTACGCCGGACCGCCGATGCCGAAACCAACCACCCCGGGCGCCGTTTTCGCAAGTGCGGCGATTGCGGGATGCGCCACGAGAAAAGCTCCGGATAGCACGAGCCCGCCGCGATTTCCCGTGTCGACCTCGGCCGATGCCGTGACGCCGTTGACCGAAACGGAGATTCGCGGTCTGCGCCCCTCGATTGAAAAGGGAATCGCGGCAGCGTTTGGCGCGGAGGCGGGTCCGGCGCTCGGTGTCGCGAGCGTCAGCTTGGAGTTCGCGTAATCGATCGTTGTGAGAAAGCGCGCCAAGAATTGATAGCCGACCATTCCGTCGATCTTCACTCCCTCGGCCATTCCGAAACCAACGCCGATCGGTAGAACGAGTGAGTATTGATTGCGCACGACTGCGTTGCCGACCGCGATGGAGCTGAGATGAGTGAAGGAGGCGCTCGTTGCTTGCAGCGCGGCAGCGACGTCCGGCGTCACGACGTAATCGCCGCCGCTGTCGAGCACGAACGTGTATGGGCCGTGGCCGTCAACCATGATCCCGGTGATATAGACGCGATCGTTGACGATCTCGAGCGGCACGGTCGTGCTGCTTGCCCCGGCAATCGAGGCGTCGTGAACGTTCTGACCCGGCACGCGCATTCGCTCGGCGACGTCGGTGTTGATCTCCAGCGATGTGACCTGCTCGCGCGACGCGTTTCCGTCGGACGTTTGGGTGCTGCTCTCGAACGGATAGCTGATGCCGTCGACCCGCCGGTAGTTCGAAAGCGTGGTCGTCGCGGAGACGATTCCAATCGTGGTCGACTCGCGCGCGATGAGGTGCGTGCGA
Organism: Candidatus Cybelea sp.; assembly: GCA_036732685.1. Lineage (GTDB taxonomy): Bacteria > Vulcanimicrobiota > Vulcanimicrobiia > Vulcanimicrobiales > Vulcanimicrobiaceae > Cybelea. Next base: position 184,946 of record DAINBY010000003.1, read on the forward strand.
GGATCGAGCCAGAGATCGATCTCGCTGCCCTGCGGCGGGGTAACCGCGAGGAGTTCGTACCCCCTTCCAGCGTCGGTCCGGCTGCCCGCGTATATGACGGTAGCCCCTCCGGCATCGGGCCGCAGGTAGCGGAGGTTATCAAGGTAGGCCTGATCGATGGCTTGGAGGCGCCCCGCGATGCCGCCGTCGAGCGTGACGAGACCCGCGTAGTCCTGGTTCCAGGCGACCTTTCCGTCCCATCCGAAGGCTCCGCTGAAGGCACCGGCATTCTGCGCGGTCGTAAACCGCACGTCGCGCAGATCGTCCCACTCCTGCGCGCGGCCGCGAATGCCGGCGATCTCGACGTTGCCGACCGTATGAATGGAAACGATAGAGGAAAGCGGATGATCCAGCGTGGCCTTGCGTAAGGCGTCGAGCAGCGACTTCGTGGAGGTCGCCGCGGCTGCCGGGTGGACCCAGGCGCCAAGCAGGAGCGCGGCCGCGATGATGCCCCGGAAGCCTCGTAACGCCCGGCGTTGAAATACCATCGAGCGAGGCTTTGTTGCAGCGTCGGCGTGAGCCTTGACCTCGTGGACCCGTCCTGGTAAACTCCCTGGGTTGCGGTTCATGCGAGCAATACGCCTGGATCCGTTGAATACACTACCCACCGAGAGAGCGCTATGAAGAACATCCTGGGCCGTAAAGTCGGGATGACCAGCGTCTTTACCGCAGACGGGCGTTCCGTGCCCGTAACGGTGATCGCGGCTGGCCCGTGTACGGTCGTGGAACGCCGAACGAAGGAGAAGCACGGCTACGATGCCGTCGCTTTGGGTTTCGAGCCGGTCAAGCGCAGCCGGTTGACGCGCGCGCTCGGTGGGCACTTCAAGAAGCAGGGCGTCGAACCGGCGCGCTTCGTTCGCGAGTTTCGAAACGGCTTCGAGGACGTGCAAGTCGGCGAGAGCGTGACGGTAGCGGCCTTCGAGCCGGGCGATCGCGTCGACGTCGTCGGCATCTCCAAAGGCCACGGTTTCTCGGGCGGTATCAAGCGGCACAACTTTAAAGGTGGGGGCGCCAGCCACGGATCGATGATCCATCGGCAGCCGGCATCGAACGGCGATACGAACGCGGGGCGCACGACGCTGGGAAGCCGGCGGCCGGGCCATTTCGGCGTCGACCGAACGACGCTGCAAAATTTGGAAGTCGTGCGCGCCGACGGCGACCGCAACTTGCTCCTCGTGCGCGGGGCCGTTCCTGGCGCGAAAAACGCGCTGGTCATCGTGCGCGAGAGCGTGAAGCCGCGAAAAGTGAAGGCGTAGATGCCGAACGTCATCGACGCGAGCGGCAACGTCGTGCGCCAGGTGGAGACGCCGGCTTTTCTTGCGGGCGACTTCAGCGGTAGCCGCGACGTCGTCTATCGAGCGGTCCATAGAGAGTTTGCTAATTCGCGCGCCGGTACCGCATCGACGCGAAAGCGCGACGAGGTCGCGGGCGGCGGCCGCAAGCCCTGGCGTCAGAAGGGTACTGGACGGGCCCGCCAAGGATCGATCCGTTCCCCGCAGTGGCGCCACGGCGGCGTGGTCTTCGGACCGCAACCGCGCAGCTACGTCGAGAGCCTCAATAAGAAGGAACGCCGCATCGCATTTCTGGCCGCACTCGCCGACCGTTTTGCGAACGACGCCGTCACGCTGCTCGACGCAACCGATTTCGGGATCGCCAAGACGGCCGCGTTTGCGAAGGTGCTCTTCGGTAGCGCGAAGGCCGCCCGCAGCGGGCCCGCGACGCTCATCGTCTGCGAGCGCGAGGAGCCGCACGCCCGCGAGATCGAGCGCGTGAGCCGGAATTTGCAGCGCGTCGGAGTGACGAACGACGGCGCGGTCGACGTCAAAGACGTGCTTCGCTTCGACCGGATCGTCTTCACGGTCGCCGGATACGACGCGTTGATGGGCGCTCTGAGCGCCGGCGAAAGGAGCCACGATGGACGCGCGTGACGTGATCGTCGCCCCCCGAATCACCGAGAAAGCGATGGCGGACGCGCTCGCCGGGCAGTATACGTTCGTGGTTCATCCGCAAGCGACGAAGACTCAGATCCGTCATGCGATCGAGGAGATCTTCAAGGTGAACGTGCTGAACGTGAACACGATCAACGTCCGCGGAAAGACCCGTACGTTCGCGCGTCGCGGCCGGCGCATGAGTGGGAGCCAAAGCGATTACAAGAAGGCGATCGTAAAGATCAAGGCCGGTCAAAAGATCGAGCTCGGCGGAGTTAATTACTTTGAGCAATAGCGTTTCATGCCGGTAAAGAAATACAGACCGACTTCGCCCGGCAAGCGATTTCTGACGACGATCGACTTCTCGGATCTCTCGAAGGTCGCGCCGGAGCGATCGCTCGTGGAGGTGCGCAAGAAGCACTCCGGGCGCAATAACAACGGCCACATCACGGTGCGCCACCGCGGGGGCGGCACGCGGCGGATCTATCGCATCATCGATTTCAAGCGTTCCAAAGACGGCGTTCCGGCGAAAGTCGCGACGATCGAATACGATCCGAACCGCTCCTGCCGAATCGCGCTGCTCAACTATCGCGACGGTGAGAAGCGCTACATTCTTGCGCCGCTCGGACTGCGCGTTGGCGAGCTCGTCGAGTCAGGGCCGAACGCGGACATTAAAATCGGCAACGCTCTTCCGATTCGGAACATTCCGGTCGGCACCGTTATCCATAACGTCGAGCTTCGTCCCGGACAGGGCGGAAAGCTCGTACGTTCGGCGGGCGTCTCCGCCCAGCTCATGGCCAAGGAGGACGAGTATTCGCAAGTACGCATGCCGTCGGGCGAAGTCCGAAGGATCCACATCGCTTGCCGCGCGACCATCGGTCAGCTCGGCAACGTGGAACACGAAAACCAAGTGATCGGTAAGGCCGGCCGCTCGCGCCACCTCGGCAAACGACCGAGCGTGCGCGGCATCGCGATGAACCCCGTCGATCATCCGCACGGCGGCGGCGAGGCGCGCTCGACGTCGGGCCGCCCGCCCACGACGCCATGGGGTCAGATGACGATGGGTAAGAAAACGCGCCGCAACAAGCGCACGTCGAAGATGATCGTCCGCCGCCGGGGCTCGAAGTAAATGTCGCGCTCCCTTAAAAAAGGCCCGTACGTCGCGGATCATCTGGTGCAGAAGGTCGAGAAGCTCAACGAGACCCGCGAGCGGCGCGTGATCAAGACGTGGAGCCGCGCCTCGACGGTCCTGCCGGTGATGGTCGGTCACACGATCGGCGTCCACAACGGTAAGACCCACATTCCGATCTACATTACCGAGAATATGGTCGGCCACAAGCTAGGCGAGTTCGCGCCGACGCGTTACTTCCGTGGCCACGGCGGCGAGAAGGCAACGGTGAAGACGTGACGGAGCGCGTTCCGCAAGCGGTGGCACATCTGCGCTTCGTTCGCACGGCTCCGCGCAAGCTGCGCCGCGTCGCCGACGCAATTCGTGGAAAAAGCGTGCGCGAAGCGCTCGCGCTGCTGAAGTTCGCCGAGGTCTTCGCTGCCGAACCCATCGAAAAGCTGGTACGCAGCGCGGTTGCGAATGCCGGCAACAACCACGACATGAATGCCGACGAGCTGTATATCGCACGTATCACCGTCGATGGAGGCCCCGGCGGACGTTTTACCAAGCGCCTCGACCCCCGCGCCCAAGGGCGCGCGGCGTTCAAGCGCAAGCGACTCTCGCACGTAACGGTCGTCGTTACGGAAGCCGCGCCGGCGAAGCCGCGCAAGAAGCTTGCCGGTGCGTCGGTTCAAGCCGCACGCGCGACGCGCCGAACGGCCGCCGCCGAGGCTCCGGCCGCCAAGACGCGCCGGCGGAAGGCGAGCACGCCGAAACGCGCTACCGCTAAACCGGCGCCGGCCGAACCCGTTGCGGAGAGCAAGGAAGCATAATGGGGCAGAAAATTCACCCGGTCGGCATGCGCTTGGGAATCACGCGCACTTGGGATAGCCGCTGGTTCGAGAAGAAGCACTACGTCGATTGGCTGCACGAAGACGTCGCGATTCGGAAGTCGTTCAATCGCTGGATGCGTTCCGCGTCGATCAGTAAAATTGAGATCGAGCGGCGGACGAATCAAGCGCGCGTCATCGTGAACACCGCAAAGCCCGGCATCATCATCGGTAAGCGCGGCGTCGGCATCGACGAGATTCGCAAGAACCTCGAATTGCTGACCGGTAAGAGCATTTCGGTCAACGTCATGGAAATCCAGCATGCCGAGCTCGACGCGCGTCTGGTCGCACAGAACATCGTCGATCAGCTCGAGAAGCGTATCGCCTTCAGGCGCGCGATGAAACAGGCAATCATGCGGACGATGCGAGCGGGAGCCCGGGGCATCAAGGTGCAGGTTTCCGGCCGCCTGGGCGGCGCCGAGATCGCGCGCACCGAGCATAACGCCGATGGGAAAGTACCGCTGCACACGCTGCGCGCCGACATCGATTACGCGCAGGTCGAAGCTTTTACGACCTTCGGGCGAATCGGCGTGAAGGTCTGGATTTACCGCGGCGAAGTCTTGCCGGATCAGCCGCGCGGTGACGGCGCGATGCGCGATCGTGCCGATCGCGGACGCGAGCGTCGCGATCGTGGCGGCCGCGGCCGCGGTCGAGATTCCCGCCCGCAGCCGCCGGCGCCGGCGATCACACCAGCCGTTTCCGGGCCGGTTGCACCGTCCGTGGTGGAACCGATCGCGGAGCCCGTGCCCTTTGCGGAGCCCGTGCCCGTTGCGGAGCTCGTGCCCGTGGCGGAGCCCGTGCCCGTTGCGGAGGCTGTTTCCGTTGCGGAGCCCGTATCCGTTGCGGAACCGGTCGCCGTTGCAGAGCCGGTCGCCGTTGCGGAACCGGTAGCAGTTGCAGAGCCTGTTGAGGCGCCGGTTGAGGCGGTTCCGGTGAGCGAGGTATCCGAGTAGTATGCTGACACCGAAACGCGTGAAATGGCGCAAGGTTCAGCGCGGCCGGATGACTGGAGCGGCGCAACGCGGCAATACGCTGAGTTTTGGCGATTACGGCTTGCAGGCGATGGAGCCGTGTTGGATGTCGAACCGGCAGATCGAGGCGGCCCGTATCGCGATGACGCGGTACATCAAACGCGGCGGCAAGGTCTGGATCAAGGTTTTTCCGGACAAGCCGGTCACGAAGAAGCCCGCCGAGGTCCGCATGGGTTCCGGTAAGGGAAACCCGGAGTTGTGGGTTGCGGTCGTTCGCCCGGGACGCGTGCTCTTCGAGCTCTCCGGAGTCGCGCCGGCAGTCGCCCGTGAGGCATTGCGCCGCGCGGCCGCAAAGCTGCCGATCGACACGAAGATCGTAGCGCGGGAGGATGCATAGTGAAGAAGGATCTCGAGGGTCTCCGTGAGCTCACGATCAAGGAGTTGCAGCAGAAGGCGCGCGACGTGAAGGCCGAGCTCTTCAACCTGCGCTTCGCGTTGCGTACGGGCCATCTGACCGATTTCAGTAAGATACGAGCGATGCGCCGCTCCTATGCGCAAATTCAAACGGTTATCTGCGAGAAACGTCTCGCCGAGGGAGAGCATGGAGCAGCGTAACGAGTTCCCCTCGAGCGAGATGGCTCGAGGCAAGCGGCGCGTGAAGCAGGGGCGCGTAGCGTCGAATAAGATGGACAAGACGATCGTCGTCGTCTCGGAGACGCGCGTGCCGCACCCCGCCTATGGAAAAATCGTTCGTAGATCGACGCGCTTCAAAGCGCACGACGAACGCAACGAGGCAAACGTCGGCGACGTGGTCCGGATCATGGAGTGCCGCCCGTACTCGCGCGAGAAGCGCTGGCGTCTGCTCGAAATTTTGGAGCGGGCGAAGTGATTCAGCAAGAGACGCGCCTCAAGGTCGCCGATAACAGCGGCGCGCGCGAACTGCTGGTCATCCACGTCAGCGGCGGTGGGCGCCACGTGTACGCGCACGTCGGCGACGTCATCGTCGGTACGGTGAAGAGCGCGATCCCCGGCGCGGCCGTCAAGAAGGGCCAGGTCGTCAAGGCCGTGGTCGTCCGGACGAGCGCGCCGATTCGCCGCGTTGACGGATCCGTCGTTCGCTGCGACGACAACGCCTGCGTGATCATCAAAGGCGAAAAGGATAACCTCGACCCGCGCGGGACTCGCGTCTTCGGGCCGGTCATGCGCGAGCTGCGCGAACGCGGTTTTCTCAAGATCGCGTCGCTCGCTCCCGAGGTCTTATAAGAAAGCAATGAAAGCAACGATTCTCAAGGGCGACACGGTCATGATCCGTCGGGGCAAGGAGCGCGGCAAGCGGGGTACGGTCAAGGCCGTGCAGAGCGCGACGGGCACCGCTACCGTCGAAGGTGTCAATATCGTCAAACGCCACACCAAGCAAGGTACGAAGTCGACCAACATGGGCGGCTCGTCCCAGACCGGCGGCATTATCGAAAAGGAAGCGGCGCTGCCGCTCTCCACGCTGCAGTACGTCTGCGAAAAGTGCAAGGCCCCGACGCGGCTGCGCCGCGGGCGCACCGCCGACGGAACCGTGCATCGCATCTGCGCGCGCTGCGGCGAGCCCGCGCGCGACTCGGCTAAGGGAGCGTGACGGCATGGCAGAGCGCTTGAAAGAAATGTACGAGAAAGAAATTCGCCCGAAACTGCAGGAGCGTTTCGGCTACGCGAACGTCAACCAAATTCCGAAGCTGCAGAAGGTCGTCGTTAACGTCAGCGTCGGTGAGGCGATTGCGAACCCGAAGGCGCTCGACGCCGCGGTGACCGAGTTGACCGCTATTACGGGCCAGCGTCCGATCGTGACCAAAGCGAAGAAGTCGATCGCGGCGTTCAAACTCCGCGCCGGGATGAACATCGGAGCGAAGGTCACCCTGCGAGGCGATCGGATGTACGTATTCGTCGACAAACTCTTTAACGTCGTCCTGCCCCGCATTCGCGACTTCCGAGGGCTGCCGCCGAAGTCTTTCGATGGGCGCGGCAACTACAATATGGGCTTGAAAGAGCAGCTGGTCTTTCCGGAGATCAACTACGATAAAGTCGACAAGGCGCGCGGGATGGACGTGACGATCGTGACGACGGCAAAGACCGACGAAGAGGCCTCGGAGTTTCTCGTAGCGATGGGCCTGCCGCTGCAGAAGGGGCGCGGCTAATGGCAAAGACGAGCTTGATCATCAAGTCGCGGCGCGTCCCGAAGTTTGGCGTCCGGCGTCACAACCGTTGCCGCGTCTGCGGCCGGCCGCGTGGCTACCTGCGAAAGTTTGCGATGTGCCGGATTTGTTTCCGCGAAAACGCCCACGCGGGCGTCGTGCCCGGCGTGACCAAGGCGTCGTGGTGAGAGAGAGATATATATGTCGATAACCGATCCGATTGCCGACATGCTCACGCGCATTCGTAACGCCAACACGGCGAACCATAAGACGGTCGACGTGCCGGCTTCGCGCGTCAAACAGGCAATCGCGCAAATCCTGCGAGACGAGGGATTCATCGAAAGCTTCGAGCGACTGGATGCCGGTCCGCAGGGTACGATCCGCATCGCGCTGCGGTACGGGCCGGAGAAGGAGAAGATCATCACGGGTCTTCGCCGGATCTCGCGTCCCGGTCTGCGCGTCTACACGCACAAGACCGAGATTCCGCGCGTGCTGGGTGGACTTGGGCTCGTCATCATCTCGACTCCGCAAGGCATCATGTCCGGAAAGCGGGCGAAGAAACAGGGCGTCGGAGGAGAGGTCCTCGCATATGTGTGGTGAGTCGTGTCTCGGATAGGAAAACTTCCGGTCGTCGTCCCGTCGGGTGTCGACGTCACGGTCGAGAGCGATGTGGTCGCCGTGAGCGGCCCGAAAGGTCAATTGCGACAGCAGATTCTCTCTGACGTGGTCGACGTCAAGCTCTCAGACGGCAAGATCGTCGTCGAGCGCAAGGGCGACGCGAAGGCGCATCGCAGCGCGCACGGTTTGACGCGCACCTTGATCGCGAACATGGTCGAGGGTGTGAGCAAGGGCTTTCGTAAGAGTCTCGAGATCACCGGCGTCGGATACCGCGCGGCGAAGTCGGGCGAACGGTTGAACCTAAGCCTGGGCTACTCGCATCCGGTGAGTTTCGAACCGCCGACGGGCATTGCACTCACGGTCGAGGGACAGAACAAGATTCACGTCGACGGCATCGACAAGCAAGCCGTCGGCCAAGTCGCCGCCGACATTCGGCGTCTGCGCAAGCCGGAACCCTACAAAGGCAAGGGCATTCGTTACGAAGGCGAGCGGATTCGCAAGAAGCTCGGCAAGGCCGGAAAGGCAGCAAAGAAGTGACGAGCAAAGCGGACGCGCGTCGCGAACGTCACGTTCGGTTGCGCAAGAAAGTATCGGGAACGCAGGAGCGCCCGCGCCTCTGCGTGCGTCGGTCGCTGCACCATCTCTACGCAATGCTCGTCGACGACGCGCGCGGCCACACGCTGGCGACCGCATCGACCCGCGACGCGTCGCTCGGCGGCGACCTGGCCTCGAAAACGAACGTCGACGCGGCGAAGGCCGTCGGTGGTGCGATCGCGGCCAAAGCGAGGGCCGCCGGCATCTCGGACGTGGTCTTCGATCGTGGCGGTTACAAATATCACGGACGCGTGCGGGCACTCGCGGACGCGGCACGTGAAGCGGGGTTGAACTTCTGATGCAATTTCGAGGACGCGATCGCGACGGGAGCGGACTGGAAGAGACCGTCGTCCGGGTAAACCGCGTCGCCAAGGTCGTCAAAGGCGGGAAGCGCTTCAGCTTCAGCGCACTCGTCGTCGTCGGCGATCGGAAGGGAAAGGTCGGCTTCGCGATCGGCAAGGCCACGGAAGTCCCCGAAGCGATTCGCAAGGCGGTCGAACAAGCGCGCAAGAGTCTCATCACGGTCGCGATGGTCGAGAAGACAATTCCCCACGAGGTTCGGCACGAGGTCGGCGCCGCAACCGTGCTGCTCAAGCCCGCCGCGCCGGGCACCGGCGTGATCGCCGGGGGTTCGATGCGCGCCGTGCTCGAGCTGGCGGGTATTCACGACATCCTCACCAAGTGTCTGGGCACGAACAATCCGATCAACGTGGTGATGGCAACGGTTTCGGCGTTGAAGTCGCTGCGTACGGCCGAACAGGTTGCGGCGATGCGCGGCAAGAGCGTCAAAGAAATTTACGTGGCATAAAGTGATGGCAGAGAAGAGTATTCTCAAACTTGGAGCGCTGAAACCCGCACCTGGAAGCCGGCCGAAACGCCAGCGGATCGGCCGGGGCCATGGCTCCGGCATGGTCAAGACCGGCGGCGAAGGCGGTAAAGGGCAGACCGTACGCTCCGGCGGCGGCAAGGGACCGGCCTTTGAAGGTGGACAGACCGCCTGGGCGCGGCGCCTTCCGCATCGCCGCGGTTACTCGCAGAAGGCGCGCGACACCGGACATTTCGGCAGGCGCCTCTCCGTCCTCAACCTGCATCGCCTGGCGCAATGGGATCCGGCCGTGGAGATCACGCCTGAATCGCTGCGCGAGCGCGGGCTGGTGAAATCGGAGCTGCACGGTATCAAGATTCTCGGCACCGCCGCCGAAGCGCCGCTGCCGGCCGGGCTTCGCCTACGCGACGTGCTCTTCTCGAAGAGCGCGCGCGAGGCACTCGTCGCAGCCGGAGCTACCATCGAAGAGGTTACGTCGAGCGAGGTAGAAGGCGCCTAGTGTTCAACAACCTGCGCGCCGCGGTGCTGGTCCCGGAGATCCGCCAGCGCGTTCTCTTCGTCTTCTTCGCCTTCGCGTGGTTCGTCTTCATGATCCACGTGCAGCTTCCCAACGTGAACGAAGCCGCTTGGCAGCGCGTGCTGCAGAGCGGCGCCTTCTACAACCTGCTCGGCTTCCTTTCGGGCGGTGCGCTCCAGAAGCTTTCGATCATCGCGATGGGCATCACGCCCTACATCAACGCCTCGATCATCATGCAGCTCATGACCGTGGTACTGCCGCAACTCGAGGAGATGGCGAAGAAAGGCGGCGAGGAAGGCCGCAAGAAGATCAGCCAGTACACGCGCTGGCTGACGATCGTCCTGGCGGCGGTCCAAGCGACCTTCATGGGAATTTCGATGGAGCGCTCGGGCGTCTTCTACGACACGAGCCTCTGGTATCTGATCTACGCGATCGTCGCGATGGTCGGCGGTACGCTCTTCCTCATGTGGCTCGGGGAGCAGATCAGCGACAAGGGAATCGGCAACGGCGTCTCGCTCATCATCTTCATCGGCATCGTCCTGCGTTATCCGCAATACGTGCGGCAGACGTTTACTTCGACCAGCCAAGGCGCGGAGTCGATCCTCAACCTGCTCATCTATATAGCGATCGCGATCGTCGTCATTATCTCGATCGTGTTTCTCTACCAGGGCCAGCGCCGCGTGCCGGTCCAGCAGGCACGCCGCGTCGTCGGCCGCAAAATGTTCGCCGGCCGATCCACCTACATTCCGCTGCGCCTCAACAATGCGGGCGTCATTTCGATCATCTTCGCGATCTCGATCCTGCTGCTTCCGCAGCAGGCGCTATCGTGGTTCGGTCGCGGTCAAGCGGCCGCGAATGCCGGCGGAGTGGCGCACATACTCGGAAACGTCTCCGCGTGGCTGAACGTCTGGTTCAGTCCCAATGGCCTGCTCTACAACATCGTCTACTTCTTGCTGGTCGTGATTTTCACGTTCTTCTACAGCTCGATCGTGCTCAACACGCGCGACGTCGCCGATAATCTCAAGAAGACTGGGGCCTTCGTTCCGGGGATCCGGCCGGGTCAGCCGACCGTCGATTACCTCAACAAGATTCTGATGCGCATCACCACGGCCGCCGCAATCTACCTCGGATTGCTCGCCGTGTTGCCGGGTGCGCTCCAGCGGGGCCTCTCGGTGACGACGTTCTATCTCGGCTCGACGTCACTGCTCATCGTGGTCGGTGTGGCACTCGACACAATCACCCAGATCGAGGCGCGGCTCGCGATGCGCGATTACCGCGGCTTCATCAAGCGGTAGGATCCAGGGTCGCGGATGCGCGTCGTCTTTCTCGGGCCGCCGGGTGCCGGTAAGGGCACGCAGGCACGCCTGCTCCACGAGCGCTTCGGTCTCGAACAGATCTCGACCGGCGACATCCTGCGCGATAACCTCGCCCGTGGGACTGCGCTCGGAAAAGAGGCCGAGGGATACATGGATAGCGGGCAACTCGTGCCTGACGGCCTCGTCATCGAAATGATGGAGCACGAGCTCGAACGTGCGCGCGACGGCTTCATCATGGACGGGTTTCCCCGCACGGTCGCACAAGCGGAAGCACTCGACGCGCTCCTCGCGCGACGGCGCGCGCCGTTGGAGGCTGCGGTGCTCTTCAAGGGCGACCGGCCCGCACTGGTCGCACGTCTCGCGTCGCGTTGGACCAATCCACGCAATGGCCGAACCTATAACGCGCTCACGAATCCGCCGAAGGTTGCCGGCATCGACGACGACGACGGCGGCGAGCTGGTCCAGCGCGAAGACGATCGTCCCGAGACCGTCGCGAAGCGGCTGGAGGTCTACGATCTTCAAACGCGCCCGCTGGTCGAGTACTACCACAAGGCCGGCACGTTGGTCGAGGTCGATGCGCTTGCGAGCGTTGCCGCCGTTGCCGAAAAAATTGCGGCGGCAGTCGGTCCGGAGCATGCGCGCAAGTAAACCGATGGTCACTTTGAAGTCGGCTCGCGAGATCGATGCTATGCGGCGAAGCGGAAGGATTACGTCGAAGGTTCTTACGGACCTGATGAAGGCCGCACGTCCGGGAATGGCGACCAGCGAGCTCGACCGCCTCGCCGAGCGTGGAATTCGCGAAGCCGGCGGCGTCCCGACGTTCAAGGGCTACAACGGTTTTTGCGGATCGATTTGCGTTTCGATCAACGACGAGGTAGTGCACGGGATCCCGGGCTCGCGCGTACTCGCCGATGGCGACTTGCTCTCGATCGACATCGGGACGACGTACGAAGGCTACGTGAGCGACAGCGCGGTCACCATTCCGGTCGGCACCATCGGGCAGAGCGCGCGGCGCCTCCTCGAGGTCACCCAGGCCTGCTTGACGATCGGGATCGCGCAGATGGAACGTGGAAATCACGTCGGCGACATCGGTGCGGCGGTCCAGGCTCACGCCGAGCGCCACGGGTACGGGGTCGTGCGGGAGCTCGTCGGGCATGGCGTCGGGCGTGCGATGCACGAGGAGCCGCAGGTCCCCAACTATGGGAAGCGCGGAACCGGTATGGAGCTGCGTCCCGGCTTGGTCCTCGCGCTCGAACCGATGATCACGCAGGGGAGCCCGAAGATCCGGATCCTGCCCGACGGCTGGACAGTCGTGACGGCAGATGGTAAGCTCGCAGCGCACTTCGAGCATACGATTGCGGTAACGGAGAATGGCCCGAAGATTCTCACGCTCCGCGATTATGGCGAAGACCCGGCAATCGAGCGATATCGCCCGGAGCGGGAGGCGATCGCGTGAGATGATAGCCCGCTGAGATGGCGCGCAGGCGCGGTGGAACTCTTCCGCGGGGTAAGGCGAGTGCGGAGAGAGTCATGAAAACCGCGACTCCGAAGGAAGAGGCCATCGAGGTGGAGGGGACGATCGGGGAGCCGCTTCCAAACGCCATGTTTCGGGTCGAGCTGACGAACGTATCCTCCCGGGAGATCGCGTGCTCGTGGAGTTCTCGCCCTACGACCTCGCGCACGGAAGCATAACGTACAGGTATAAATAGTACTTCGACACGCTGTAGGATTCTAAAGGTAAAGTTTAGGATGAAAGTTAGACCATCGGTCAAGAAAATTTGTGAAAAATGCAAGATTATCCGCCGCCACGGTAAGGTGCGGGTGATCTGCGAGGTCAATCCCAAGCACAAACAGGTTCAGGGATAGAAGGAAATTATAAGATGGCTCGTATTGCTGGAATCGATCTGCCGCGCGAGAAGCGCGTCGAGGTAGCGCTGACCTATATCTTCGGCATCGGCGCGCCGACGGCGCGGAAATTGCTCGCTTTCGCAGGCGTCAATCCCGACCTGCGCGTCAAAGCGCTCAGCGAGGAAGACGAAAAGAAGCTGCGCGACGCGATCGACTCCTTACAGATGCGGGTCGAAGGCGACTTGCGCCGCGAAGTTCAGGGCAACATCAAGCGCCTCATGGACATCGGCTGCTACCGCGGATTGCGCCACCGGCGCGGCCTTCCGGTGCGCGGGCAGCGCACGAAGACGAATGCGCGCACCCGGAAAGGCCCCAAGCGCACCGTAGCCGGCAAAAAGAAGACCATCGCAAAGAAGTAAGCTCGCATGAAGGCGGTGATTACCGCCGGCGGGCGGATTGACGGTCCCTTCGCCCAGGCGGCAGGCACCGATGTAAAGGCACTCGCGCCGGTGCGCGGCACGACGATGCTCTCGCGCATGATCGAGGCGTTGCGCGCCGCCGGCGTGAGCGAAATAGCCGTCGTCGGAGGCGAAGAGGTGCGCGCCGCGTGCAGCTCCGCGATCGACCGTTTCGTCCACGAGAGCCGTTCGGGGAGCGAAAACTTACTCCGGGCGCTCCGCGCCTGGCCGCAAGACGAGCGGCTTTTCTACGCGACGAGCGACTTGCCGTACGTCACCGCCGCGGCAATCGGCGATTTCATCAACCGTGTTGGTCAGGGAACCCTCGCCGTCGCGCTCTCGGAGTATGGCGAGTTCGTCGCGCGTTTTCCTGACGCACCGCCGTTCGGGATAAAGCTCGCGGGAGAACGCGTCGTCAATGGCGGCCTCTTTTCGATTCCGCAGGGCGCCACCGAGAAGCTCGCCGCTATGGCGACGCGCTTCTTCGAAGCTCGCAAGCGGCCGTGGCGTATGGCAAGTTTAGTCGGGCCGGCCGTCTTGATCCGCTTTCTCTCCGGGCGGTTGAGAGTCTCTGACTTGGAAACGATGGCGCTGCACGTGCTTAACGTGCCGGCGCAGGCGTTGCGAGGCTGCGCACCCGAGCTCGCCTTCGACGTCGACACGATCGCCGACTATCGGTATGCCGGTGCGCACGAGTAGCGCCGGCATGCCGGCAAGTCCGTTTCGGCTGGCCCTCTTCTGGCTCGGCATTCAGGCGGTTTGGGGCGCGCTCTTGGGGATCTCGCTGCAGGCGCGGACGATCGAGCTGGTTTCAAGCAACGCCGTCATCGCCTATGGCCGGCTCGCAACGATCGGCGCCGCAACGGCCGCCGTAGTCCAGATTCTCGTCGGGCTGTTCTCCGACCGGCGCAGGCGTGAAGGCAGCCGTCGCATCGAGTTCTATGTCATCGGCGCGGTCGGCGGCGCGGTCGCGATCGTCTTCTTTTACGAAGCGCGAACCTTCGCCGCACTGATCGCGGCGTACGTCGCGCTGCAAGCCGCGCTAAACGTTGCGATCGGACCCTATCAAGCGATCATTCCTGATTTCGTCGAGCGTACGCGCGTTGGGATCGCGTCGTCGTGGATGGCGGCGCTGCAATCGGCCGGCAACGCAGTCGGCGCGCTCGCCGCGAGCTTCATTGCCAACGCTGCCGTGCTCGCCGCGACGCTCGGGGGGCTGCTGCTCGTTACCTGCGCCGCAACGTCGGGCCACGTTGGCAGATTGCCGCTGCGGGAGAGCGCGCAAGACTCGGGCCCGTTGCGCGTCACCCGTCCGTTCGTGGATCTTTTTATCTCCAGGGCGCTCGTCTACGTCGGCTTCTACACGCTCCTCGGCTATCTGCTCTTCTACGTCGAAGCGCTTCCCGGGACGGCCGGGCTCGCCGCCGCGCGGCAGACGACCGGAATTCTCATCGTGAGCTTTACGGTCGTCGGGGCCCTCGGTGCGGGACTAGCCGCCCGGCCAAGCGATCGACTAGATAAGCGGCTGGTCGCTACTATCGGCGCCGCCGGATTCATCCTCGCGCTGGCACTCTTCATTGCGGCACACGGGCTGGGCATGGCCGTCGCGGCGACGCTCGTAGCCGGCGTCGGTTGGGGAGTCTTCCTCGTTGCCGATTGGGCGATTGCTTGCAGAGTGCTTCCGACGGGAGCGATGGCGGCGGCGATGGGCGTTTGGAATCTTGCAATCGTGCTGCCGCAAATCATCGCGCCGGCGCTCGCGACGGCCGTGCTCGCGCACGCGCACGTAACCTCGGGTGCGGCGCCGTCGCGGCTGGCGTTCGCATTGGCACTCGCTGAGACAATAGTAGGAATCGCTTGGTTGTGGCGGCTTTCCCCGGGCGCCATAGGAGAATAGGCAACCCGGCGGTAAGATAATATCCCTGACGCGCCTTCGCGCGATCTTCACGCCTGCTTCACAAGGAATTCCCCTCTTCTGTGAGGTTGCACGCATGAAAAAGTACCGTATTTTAAGGAGGCACTCGTGAAACGACTGAGCACCGGAGTGCTCGCAGCGTTGATTGTAACGCTTTGCGGGCTAAGCGCGGTTGCCGCTCCAGCGAGCGCGACGCAAGGAAACATTGGAAACAGCGTTGCGCAAGGGGGCGCGCCGCCGGCGGATTTCGGATCGCCGCCGTCCGGCCAGATTCCGATTCTTTATAACGATCATCACGTTTACAGCAAACCCGATCTGCTCAAGCAGGGGCGCGTATTAGCGGCGCTGGTAAAGGGCGGCACGCTCTTCATTCCGCTGCGCTCGATGTTCGAACAGATGGGTGCGACGGTGTCATGGGACGCCGGAAGTCAGACGGCGACGGTATCCAAACCCGGCGCCGAGGTCAAAGTAACGGTCGGCAAACCCGAAGTCATGATCAACGGCGAATCTCGTCCGCTGGACGTTCCGCCGATGATCTATCAAGGCGTCGTGGTAGTGCCGGTTCGCGTTATTTCGGAGAGCATGGGGGCGTACGTCCAGTGGGTTCCCGACAAGCGTTTGGTCGTCGTTCGGTATATTCCGGCGACGCCGCCGCCGAGTCCGGCACCGCCGCCGCCGCCCGCACCACCGCCGCCGCCACCGCCGACGCCGGCACCGATCCACTCGCCGAACGTCGCATTCGTTGCGGGCGACTATCTCTTCAATCCGAAGATGTACAACGAGTTCTCGCCGGGTAACGGCGGCGCCGGATCGTACAGCGTTCGCGGCGGTATGGAGTTCGACGCGTTCAGCTTGCCGTTCATGCTCGAGGCCGATTACAACAACTGGCAGTATCCGCACAACTGCGGCGTCACACCGGGGACTTCGGCGCAAGCCGCTCCGCAGTGCTACGTCACGGTGATCGGCGGACGTGGTTCGACGTTCGTACCCGGCTTCACGGCGGTCAATCGCGATCTCGATGCGCGGCTCGGCTTCCGCATATTCAATCCGCACGTCTACATCGCGGTCGGCTACATCTGGGGTTCGACCAACTACGGATATCCCACCACGCGAGCCGTTGGCGGCGGTTTAGAGAAGCTGCCCGACTTCGGCCACTCGTTTACGTACTACGGATCCGTGTACTACTATCCGAACTACCGCGGATCGTACACCAGCGGTTCGAACGCGATTCCGCCGAACGAAACCTTCGGTACCGGATACAACCTGCTGAAGTATAAAGTCGGCGTCGCGTGGGCGTTTATCCCCGCGTTCGCAATCGAAGCCGGTTGGGACGGCGAAAACGGAGCCAATAAGAACAACTACCCGATCTCGTACACCGTCAACGGTGCCTACGCCGGTCTGCTGTTCTTCGCTCCTTTCTAGCTGACGAGTTCCGCGGCGCTTTCGGGCGCTCCGGAGCCAGGTGACCCGGAGAGCGCTCCCATCCTAGGGAGCGCTCTCTCTTTTTGGAGAGCGAGGAGATTGGGTTTTCGTGAGAGTTGGGCAACCCTGCGGGTTTATTGCGTTGCGCGTCAGGGCAATTACCGCTATCGTGTGTTTGCGCGGGAAGCGGCACTCCAAGCGGCAGCTCGCGTTAGGGAGTCGGCGAACGGGCAGTCCGGCGCCGCCCCACTATTTCTATCTAAGGAGGCACTCGTGAAACGACTGAGCACCGGAGTGCTCGCAGCGTTGATTGTAACGCTTTGCGGGCTAAGCGCGGTTGCCGCTCCAGCGAGCGCGACGCAAGGAAACATTGGAAACAGCGTTGCGCAAGGGGGCGCGCCGCCGGCGGATTTCGGATCGCCGCCGTCCGGCCAGATTCCGATTCTTTATAACGATCATCACGTTTACAGCAAACCCGATCTGCTCAAGCAGGGGCGCGTATTAGCGGCGCTGGTAAAGGGCGGCACGCTCTTCATTCCGCTGCGCTCGATGTTCGAACAGATGGGTGCGACGGTGTCATGGGACGCCGGAAGTCAGACGGCGACGGTATCCAAACCCGGCGCCGAGGTCAAAGTAACGGTCGGCAAACCCGAAGTCATGATCAACGGCGAATCTCGTCCGCTGGACGTTCCGCCGATGATCTATCAAGGCGTCGTGGTAGTGCCGGTTCGCGTTATTTCGGAGAGCATGGGGGCGTACGTCCAGTGGGTTCCCGACAAGCGTTTGGTCGTCGTTCGGTATATTCCGGCGACGCCGCCGCCGAGTCCGGCACCGCCGCCGCCGCCCGCACCACCGCCGCCTCCGCCCCCGCCTCCGACGCCTAAGCCGTTTCAGAGCGAGGCGTTCGTGGCCGGCGACTACATCTTCTCGCCGAAGGTCTACGATGAGTTCTCACCCGGCAACACCGGGAGCAACTCGTACGGAGTCCGTGGCGGAGGTGAGTTCAATCTCGGAACCATTCCGTTGATGGTGGAAGGCTCGTACGAGCGCTGGCAGTACCCGCACAACTGTCCGGCAAGCGCCTCGGGCGCCGTTTCGCCCGAGTGCTTGGTCACCGTCATCGGCGGGAACGGAAGCACGCCGGTGGTCACCTCGACGAATCTCTACGACCAGGACGTCGACGGACGGTTGGCCGTACGAGTCCTCGAGCCGCGGATTTACGTCGGAGTCGGCTACATTTGGGTCGCCAATAACTACGGCTACCCCAACTTGAACGGCTTCGGCTTCGGCGGCGAGAAGCTGCCCGATCTCAACCACACCTTCTCGTTCTTCGGCAGCGTCTGGTACTACCCAAGCGTGAACGGCAACGCGAGCGTCTCGCTGCCGAATCACTTCCCCGCCACGGGCTTCCACACGACCTCCCTGCCGCTTCAGTACAACATCCTGAAGTATCAGGCCGGTATCACACTCGCCCTGGGGAATACGCCGCTCTTCATCGAGGGCGGATGGATGGGCGATAGCTGGTCGAACAAGGAGAACGCGCCGATCAACCGCTCGTATAACGGGCCGTTCGCAGGGATCGGATTCCGGCTACTCTACCCGTAAAATACCTCGGAAAGGTAGCGAGCGAGGGCCCGGTCTAAGACCGGGCCCCTTGCCATCCCAGGCCCCGTCCAGGTAAGATAGCTCCTTGGGCCTTCTCGGGCCCGGCAATATCGTCTGCGGAGAGAATTTTGGCGGCTAAGAAGCAAGCGAAGTCGCGGCGCAAGCGCGAAATGAAGAACGTCCATGCGGGCGTCGCGCACGTGCACGCATCCTTTAACAACACGATCGTTACGATCAGCGACCCGCACGGAGGCGTCATTTCATGGGCCTCGGCGGGGAACCTGGGGTTCAAGGGATCGAAGAAATCGACGCCGTTCGCGGCCCAGATGGCGGCCGAGGCCGCCGCTCGCAAGGCGATGGAACACGGTATGAAATCGACCGAAGTGCTCGTCAAGGGACCGGGCGCCGGCCGTGAGGCGGCGATCCGCTCGCTTCAAGCTGCCGGTCTCGAGATCACCATGATCAAGGATGTAACGCCGATTCCGCATAACGGCTGTCGTCCGCCGAAGCGGCGCCGGGTTTAGGAGCGGCATGTCGCGTTATACCGGACCGGTCTGCCGCCTCTGCCGTCGTGAGACTGCGGCGAGCAAGACCGGAGAAAAAATCAAGCTCTTCCTCAAGGGCGACCGCTGCGTCTCGCGCAACTGCGCCGTCGAGCGCCGCGGAACCGCCCCCGGCCAGAAGACGGCCGGCAAGTCTCGCACGAAGGTTTCTGAGTACGGGCGGCAGCTTCGCGAGAAGCAGAAGATGCGCCGCTATTACGGCGTGCACGAAACGCAGTTCGAAAATTACTTTCGCAAGGCGGCGCGAGTGCCGGGTCAGACCGGACGCACGTTTCTGCAACTGCTGGAGCGCCGGCTCGACAACGTCATCTATCGGCTGAACTTGGCGTCGAGCCGCGCCCAGGCGCGTCAGCTCGTGACCCACCGTCACTTCCGGGTGAACGGGCGGATCGTCAACATCCCATCGTACGTCGTGCGTCCGGGAGAGGTCATATCGATCGCGCCCGGCAGCCTCAAGTCGCCGGTCTTCGAGTCGAACCTTGAGGTGGCGCAGAGCCGCCGTCCGCCCGAGTGGCTCGAGTGGAACGATCAAGAGAAGACGGGAAAGGTGCTGCAAGCGCCACCGCGCGAGCAGATCGACACGCCCGTCGACGAGCAGTTGATCGTCGAATATTATTCACGCTAATCAACCACTACACTGCCGCTAGGCGTCCGATCGTTCGTCATGCGATGACGGGCGGATAACGTAAGCGGAAACGAAGGATAGAAGAACCCGAATGACCACCATGCTGGAGGCGCCCGTCGGCGCGACCATTGAAGTCCGTGAGCGCCGCGACAACTACGCGAAGTTCGTGATCGAGCCGCTGGAGCGGGGCTTTGGAATAACGCTCGGCAACGCGCTGCGGCGCGTGCTCCTCAGTTCGATTCCGGGAGCGGGCGTCACGTACATGAAGATCGACGGCGTCCTGCACGAGTTCTCGACCATTCCAGGAATGGCCGAAGATACGATCGCGCTGATGCTCAACCTCAAGGGCCTGCCGGTGAAACTCAACAGCGACGAGCCGAAGGTCCTCACGCTGTCGGTGAGCGGCGCACGCGACGTTACGGCGGCGGATATCGTCCCGGACGCCGACGTCGAGATTCTCGATCCGAGCTACCGGCTCTGCACGCTCTCTTCGAAGGACGCGAAACTTACGATGGAGATCGGCGTCGAACAGGGACGGGGCTACGTCATGGCCGACCGGCAGCGCAACGTCGAGCACATGATCGGATTGATTCCGCTCGATTCGATTTTTTCGCCGATCCGCAAGGTGAACTTTACGGTCGACGACACGCGCGTCGGACAGAGCGTCGACTACGATCGCCTCACGGTCGAGGTGGAGACGAACGGCTCGATTACGCCCGACGAGGCGCTCTCCAGCGCCGCTACCATCATGCAGGACGAGCTCGACCTTTTCGTCTCGTTCACGAACCGCTCGGAACCCCTTCCGGAGACGCCGCCGAACGAGTGGGACATCCCGGTCGAGACGCTCAACCTGTCGGTCCGTTCGTTCAACTGTCTCAAGCGCGCGGGCATCTCGAAGGTCTCGGAGCTCCTCGACCTCACCGAGGACGAGATCATGAAGATGCGCAACTTCGGTAAGAAATCGCTCGACGAGATCAAGCAGGTTCTAGCAGAGAGGGGGCTCTCGCTGCGCCAAGCGTAGCGCGAAACGTTATGCCACACTCGATCGCATACAAGCGGCTCTCCCGGACGGATGGCCATCGAAAAGCGCTGCTCCGCAATCTCGCCACCTCGCTCTTCAAACACGAAAAGATCGAGACGACCTCGGCGAAGGCCAAGGAGATTAGCCGCGTAGCCGAGCGGCTCATTACGACGGCGATGGCCGGAGATCTGGCCGCTCGCCGGCAGCTCGCCGAGTTCATCACCGAACCCGCGGTGGTGAAGAAGCTCGTCGAACAGATCGCGCCCAGCCTCAAAGGCCGAACCGGCGGCTACACGCGCATCACGAAAACGCGCGTCCGCTCCGGCGACGCTGCCGAACTTTCGCTGATCGAGCTCGTCCACTAGCCGCATCGGGGTGTCACCCCGAGATTGTCGACGGGTGACGAACTACCAGCAATGCTCGGCTATGAAAGCGAATCGTCGGCGCTCGATGCCGAGATTCTCGGCGTCATTAACGCGTGGCACCGCAACGGCGAGGTTCTCGATGACGCGGATTTTAACGACCTCGCCCTTCGCCTTTTTGCCCACCAGCTGCGCTACAACGAGCCGTACGCGCGATATTGCGCGCGGCTCGGTCTAGTCTCGTCGCCAAACTGGGAAGATATCCCCGCGGTGCCCGCGGCGGCGTTCAAAGAGGCGGCGCTGACGACGTTCGACCCGCATGCGGCGGCGCGGACATTTGAAACCAGTGGAACGACGAGCGGCGTTGGTGGGCTGCATTACCTGGAGACCCCTGCCCTGTACGACGCAGCGCTGCTAGCGGGCTTCGACCGGCTCGTGCTGCGCGATGCACGGTTGCGATACTTCAACCTCGTGCCGAATCCGGCGGAGCGCCCGGCATCATCGCTTGGCTACATGATGGCGCGCATTAGCGGCGAACGCGGTGCCGGCCGCACCGGTTGGTACTTGCACGGCGACGAGTTGCTCGCCGATGCGTTCGAGCACGACCTGCGCGCCGCAATCGCCGATCGCGAACTAGTCTGCATCGCCGCGACGGCCTTCGCGCTCGTTCATCTGCTCGACGCGATGACCGTGCGCGGCGTCGCGTTCGAGCTGCCGGTGGGGTCTTGCATCATGACGACCGGTGGTTTCAAGGGCCGCTCTCGCATCGTCCAACCGAGTGAGCTCGAAACACGGATCTGCACGCGGTTCGGTATCTCGCGCGGTGAGATCGTCTCCGAGTACGGCATGACCGAGCTCAGCTCGCAATACTACCGGGCCGGCACATCGGAAGCGTACGTCGCTCCCCCCTGGCTGCGCACCCGTGTCGTCGGGCCGGAGCGGGCGACGCTGCCGCGCGGCACGATCGGAGCTTTGCTGCACGTCGATCTCGCAAACCGCTCGTCGTGCATCGCGGTACAAACCGAAGACCTGGGAATGGAAACCGCCGAGGGCCTCGTGCTGTTCGGTCGCGACCGCGAGGCCTCGCTACGCGGCTGCTCGCTCGACGCCGAAACGCTAGCGACTAGGGCCGTAAGCTGACCGTCGCTCCGAAGGCACGCGGCAAAACAGCCGAACGTCTCCCGCGGCGGTTGCAAGCTGCCAAGCCGCAAGCATCGCGGTGACCGTGCCGAGAATGAAGACATGCGAGGGTTTCATTTTGAACTGCCCCTCCACCGTGCGGTGATGACGCCGCTGTTTAGGCCGCTCGTCGAGAGGCCGCCGCGAAAGCGCGCGTGCTCGACCTTCATGCAGCGATCGACGACCACGTCCATTCCAGCGCTATCCGCGAGCGCAATCGCCTCGTCGTTGATCACGCCGTACTGAAACCATATCGCCTTTGTGCCCGCTACGATCGCCTCGTTCACGACGCCGACAACGTCGCTCGGCTTTCGAAAGACGTCGACGACGTCGGGCGCACCGTGCACCGCGGCGTATTTTGCGAGCGACGGAAACGCTTCGACCCCGTCGATTTCCTCGATCGCCGGATTGATCGGCGCGACCTCGTACTCCGGCTGCCGGCGCAGGTATGAAAAAACGGTGTAGCTCGGCCGCAGCGGTTTCGGCGAGGCGCCGACGACCGCGATCCTGCGAGAGCCGGCGAGCAGCTCGCGCCGTTGCGAGGGCGTCGTGAGAATCATTGCGATGCCGCTCGCTCCAGCGCGTTGCCAAGATCCCAAACCAGATCGTCGACGTCTTCGAGGCCGACCGAGAGGCGGATCGACTCCGGTTCTACGCCGGCTTTGCGCAGCTCGCCGTCGGAGAGTTGCGAGTGGGTCGTCGAAGCGGGATGAATGACCAGGCTCTTGGAATCGCCGACGTTTGCGAGGTGACTCCAAAGCTCGAGTCCGTCGATGAAACGTCGGGCGGCATCGCGGCCGCCGCGCAGCCCGAAGGTGAAGATCGAGCCGAGCGTTGGGGTGCGAACCCAGGCGACCTCGGGACGCTTCTCGAGAAATGCCGCGACTTCGCGCGCGTTCTGAACGTAGCGATCCATTCGCACCGCGAGCGTTTCGAGACCGAGGAGCATGAGCCAGGCGTCCATCGGCGCCATCTGTGCGCCGACGTCGCGCAAGACTTCGGCGCGCGCGCGCATCAGGAACGCGTACTCGCCGAAGGTCTCGGTGAAGACCTTCTGATGATAGCCGGGGCTCGCAGTGGACAGGAGCGGAAAGCGCCCGCTTCCCCACGGAAAGGTTCCCGATTCGATTAGCACGCCGCCGATCGAAGTGCCGTGCCCGTTGATGAACTTCGTCGCGGAGTGAACGACCAGGTCGGCGCCGAGCTCGATCGGCCGGCAGAGGTACGGTGTCGCGAAGGTGTTGTCGACCGCCAGCGGTATGCCGGTATCGTGCGCGAGCGATGCGAAGGCGCGCAGGTCGGGGACGACTCCCGACGGGTTGCCGATCGTCTCGACGAAGAGCAGCTTGGTGTTCGGACGAATCGCGTTGCGCACCGCGTCGAGATCCTCGGCCGGTACGAAGGTGGTCTCGATTCCCATGCGCTTGACCGTCACGCTCAGCTGGGTAACCGTGCCGCCGTAGACGTTTTGGGTGCAGACGATATGGTCGCCGGCCTCCGCAAGCGCAAGAATCATGCAAAGCTGTGCAGCGAGGCCGCTCGAGTACGCGACCGCGCCGAGGCCCCCCTCGAGGCTTGCCATGCGCTCTTCGAAGGCCGCCACCGTCGGGTTGCTAATGCGGCTATAGATGTGTCCGTAGCTGCGCAAGGCGAAGAGTTCCGCCGCCTGCTCGGTCGAGCCGAAGACGTATGCGGCCGTCTGGTAGATGGGGAGCGCGCGCGAGCCCGTCGTAGGGTCGGGCGGCGTTCCGGCGTGGAGCGCGCGCGTTGCAAAGCCGAATTCCCGTTCGTCTTCTGTCATCGGTAGGGGCCCTTACTTCGCCCTATAATGTTCGTATCATGGGCATGACACTCACCGAGAAGATCCTGGCACGCCACGCGGGACTCGCGCGCGTCGAACCGGGGCAGATCATCAATGCGAAGGTCGACCTCGTTTTGGCAAACGAGCTCTCCGCCGCTGTCGCAATCGGCGTGATGCGAAAGATCAAAGGCGCCTCGCGCGTCTTCGACCCGAGCAGGATCGCGCTCGTCGCCGACCATTTCGTTCCCGCGAAGGATGCGCAATCGGCAGGCCTTGCGCGCCTGATGAAAGAGTTCGCAATCGAACAGGGCATCGAGCACTTCTTCGACGTGGGGCGCGGCGGAATCGAGCACGTCGTCCTTCCGGAGGAGGGTCTCGTCGCGCCGGGCGAGCTGATCGTCGGCGGCGACTCGCACACCTGTACCTATGGCGCGTTCGGCGCCTTCGCGACCGGGATGGGCTCGACCGACATCGCCGCCGCGTTCGTGCTCGGCGAGGTCTGGCTGAAGGCACCGGCGTCGATCAAGATCGTCTACGAAGGGACGCCGGGTCCGCTGGTCTATGCAAAGGACATCATGCTGCGCACCGTCGGCGAGCTGGGCATCGACGGCGCGACGTATCGCGCGATCGAGTACCACGGCTCGACGGTCGACGAGCTCTCGATCACCGGCCGTATCACGATGGCGAACATGGCGATCGAGGCGGGAGCGAAGAACGGCATCTTCCACGCCGATGCCAAGACGATCGCGTACGTCACGGAGCGCACCGATCGGCCGTTCGTAGTCGAACGCGCCGACGTCGACGCCGTCTACGAGCGGACGATTGCCATCGACATAGGAGGGCTCGAACCGCAAGTCGCCTGTCCACACACGCCCGACAACGTCCATCCGATCTCCGAAGTCACTCGGGAGGATTTGCCGGTCGATCAAGTCTTCATCGGCTCGTGCACGAACGGTTACATCGACGACTTGCGCGTCGTCGCAAAGATTCTCGACGGCAAGCGGATCGCTTCAAACCTGCGCGTGATCGTCAATCCCGGTTCGCAAAAGGTCTGGATGCAAGCGGCGCAAGAGGGCATCCTCACGACGCTCGCTGCGGCGGGGTGCGCCGTGAACACTCCGGGCTGCGGCGCCTGCTTCGGCGGGCACATGGGAACGCTCGGCGACGGCGAGCGCGCGATCTCGACGACGAACCGCAACTACGTCGGACGAATGGGTTCGCCAAAGGCCGAGATCTATCTCGCCTCCCCGGCAACCTGCGCGGCCTCCGCGATCACGGGTCGAATCACCGACCCGCGCGTCGTCGAAATGGCGGGCGTGTAATGGAGCCGACGCTGCGCGGTCGCGCCCACAAATACGGTAAGAACGTCGACACCGACGTAATCATTCCGGGCAAGTACTGCAACATTATCGATCACGCCGAGCTTGGAAAGCACGCGCTCGAAGGCCTCGATCCCGAGTACACCAGCCGAATGAGCGCGGGAGACATCATCGTGGCCGAGACCAACTTCGGCTGCGGATCGAGCCGCGAAGTTGCGCCGATCGCGATCAAAGCCTCGGGAACGGCCGCCGTGATCGCAAAGAGTTTCGCTCGAATCTTCTATCGGAACGCGCTCAATATCGGCCTGCCGATCTTCGAATCGGCGGAAGCCGTCGACGGCATCGAGTCGGGCGACGAGATCGTCGTCGAGCCGGCGAGCGGAATCGTTCGCAATATTACGCGCGGAACGGAGTATCGATCGGCGGAGTTCCCGCCGTTCATGCGCGCGCTCATCGACGCCGGCGGCCTCGTGCCGTACGTCGAAGAGCGCCTCGCTAAAAATGCTGCGACGTAAGCGTTAGGGCGGCGTGTAGGAACCCGGTGCCCCGATACCGCCCGGCGATGGATTCACGTTCTCGATCCACTTCTCTTTTGCACGATAGGCCGCGGTAAACGGAAGCTGACCGTCGGGCGTCGTGAGCATCCCGACCATGTCGGTCGTTCCGTCGAGTTTGCCCTCGAGAAGAAGAGTCGTTCCGTTCGGCATCGTGACGATCAGACGAATGGCCTGTCCGTCGACCGTACCCGCGAGCGGATACTTCTTGCCGCGAGAATCGAGATAGACGCCCGTCAGCGCGTCCCCTTGCTGCGTTACTTGGAAATGCGTGTAGTCGGTGACGTTGGGATGCTGGATCTGGACCTCCCAGACACCGTTGAGCCCTTTGCGCGCGGTAGGCGGTGGCGACGGGGTCGGTTTAACGGCGGCGGCCGGAGCGGCCGAAGGCGTCACCGCCGGCAAGGAGTAGCCGGTGCTCGGAGCCGGCGTTGTGGGAGTTCCGATCGGCGGCGGGGTCGGTGGCGGGGTGGCTGCGACGGCCGGGGTTCGCACAGACCCGGCCGCCATTAGGACGGTAACGAGCAGGCTGCCGGCGGCCAGCGTTCCCCAAAGGCGTACTGCACTCACGCGACGAGCATTTGGGCGGCTCGACCCCGGAACCTCCCATCCAACCGACCGCCGGCGTCGGCTAGTTGTCGTCGGGCGGCTCGACACTCAGCGCCTGGTTCATGAAATAGTTTTGATCGTGGGGTGCTTTGATCGGAACGAATTTTCGCGGCGGTTTGGAGAAGTCGAAGCAACAGAGTTGCGGCGACGTCGCGCGCGAGTCACTCGCCGCAAGCGCCGCCAAACCGAAGCGATTTTCAATGAACTTCAGAATGCTGCCGTGCTCGAAGTGAGCGTGGGCGACGAACCCTTTCTTTGCGTAGGGCGAAATGATCAGCAGCGGAAGGCGGAAACCGAGTCCGTCGTTATCCAGGTATGCCGGCGGTTCTGAATCGTACCAGCCGCCCGAGTCGTCCCAGAAGATGAAGATGGCCGTCGAGTTCCAGTAGGCCGACTTGCCGATGGCGTTGACGATCGAGGCGACCCAGGAAGGGCCGGTGTTCGAGCCGTTTCCGCCGTGGTCGGAGTTGGCGTACGTTGGCGTGATCCACGTTACGGCTTGAAACCGGCCGCGTGCCAGATCGTTGAAGAAACGCGTTGGGGGCGAGAAGACGTCCTTGCTCCAATCGGGCCCGTAGCAGATGTGGCGGATCGCTTGATAGGCGCTCCAGATGCCTCGCCTTCCCTTCGAGGCGTCAGGTCCGATATCGCTGCCGCTGCCGCAGGGTGTCTCGCCCTTGGTGACACCGACCGGCGCGGCGTAGAATCTCCACGATACGCGAGCCGCATCGAGCTCGTCGGCGAGCGTCGTTACGTCGGAACACGGGTGCTCGGTCTTGGGGAAGAGTGTGATGACTCGGTTCGAATCGAGCCGGTCGATCCGGTCGAGTTTGCCGCCTGGACATCCCCACACGGTTTCAGGGTAGTTGGCGGCGTTGTCCGGATTGACGCCGGCCACGATGTACTGGTGTGAAATGTAACTGCTGGTATCGAAGTCGGATGCGTAAAACTCATCGCCCAGCACGTATTGGTTCGCCATATCGAGATAGGGTGTAATTTCGCCGTGCGGGACGTACGCGTACGGCGGATACTGTATCGGGCACTTGGGTTTGTTGGGCTGACTACAGCCCCACGTCTGATTGTTGAAACCGTTCATCCGGCAGTCCGTGCCGGGGATTTTCCCGGTGCCGTTGCACGAACGCAGAAAGCCGCCGCTATTATGCTGGAGATCCCAAGTGGTCGCGATCGAGATAGGCTGTAGCAATATCTGCTTGCCCGTTGAAATCTTTCCATACTTCGCGGTCTTCGCGCCGGGATATCCGTAAAACAGGTTGTTAAAGCTCCGGTTCTCCTGGATGATGATCACGACGTGCTGGATCTTGTCGAGTCCTTTACCCAGCGGCTGCACTTGCGATCGGCTCATCCCGTTATCTGGGGGGACGAACGATTGGGACGGCATCCCGCCGCCGGCTCGACAACCGGCCATCGAGAACGCGCAGAGCGCGGCCGCGACGAGCGGAACTCCGGTGCTACGAAAACACAGGGGCATAAAGCGGGTAACCTCTCCCATTAAAAGCGGTCGTTGGCATGGGTCTCTTTCTCTAGAACGAATCCCGGGCCTTGGCAGTCGCGCGGCCAGCAAGCAAGCGGTCCTTTTGACACGCTTGGTATAATGCAGTGGCTGTGAAGACCAAGATCCATCCCAAGTGGTACCCCGAGGCCCGCGTGCACTGCGCGTGCGGTAACAGTTTTGTTACCGGCTCGACGCTCCCGGAAATCGCCGTCGAAATCTGTGCGGCCTGCCACCCGCTCTTTACCGGCCAACAGAAGCTCATCGATACGGCTGGTCGGGTCGATAAGTTCAACCAGCGCTCGGCAGCCGCCAAGCGCAAGCAGGAAGAGGCCGCGGCTCGTCAATCGGCCCGGGACGCGAAGAAGGCGGCAGCCGCTCTCTGATCCAGCGTCTCGAAACGATGGCCCGGCGGTTCGACGAGATCGACGCTGAGCTGGCCAATCCGACGGGTGCTTTCGATCAATCCCGGTACACCGCGCTCGTCAAGGAACGGGCGCAGCTCGAGGGCCCGGTGCAAACGCATCGGAACATCGCCCGGGTGCGATCGCAGATCGCTGCTAACGAAACGCTCGCCCGGCAAGGCGACGGCGAACTCCGTCAGCTCGCAGAAGACGAGAACGAAGAGCTTGGCACGCGCTTGCTGGAGCTAGAGCAGGAGCTCGCGCGGCTCATGGCGCCCAGCGATCCCAACGACGGGCGCGACGTCTTCGTAGAGATTCGTGCCGGTACGGGGGGCGACGAAGCGGCAATCTTTGCCGGAGATCTGGCGCGCATGTATATGCGCTTTGCCGAAGCGAAGAAGATGAACGTCGAATTGGTCTCCGAGAGTGCCAGCGAAGCGGGAGGCTACAAGGAGATCGTCTTCGCGGTCAAGGGCGACGCGCCGTACCGCTACCTGAAGCATGAGTCCGGGGTGCATCGCGTTCAGCGGGTGCCGGCGACCGAAGCTCAGGGGCGAATCCATACGAGCACCGCGACGGTCGCCGTGCTCCCGCAAGTGGAAGACGACGGCGAGGTCGAGATCAAGTCATCCGACCTGCATATCGACACGTACAAATCCTCGGGCGCCGGCGGGCAGTACGTCAACAAGACCGAATCGGCGATCCGCATAACGCACGTGCCGACCGGCATCGTCGTCGCGTCCCAACAGGAGCGCTCGCAGCAGCAGAATCGCGAGAAGGCAATGCAGATGCTGCGTGCGACGCTCTACGATCGCAAGCGACGCGAACAAGAAGAAGCGGTGGGCTCGATGCGGCGCTCGCAAGTCGGCAGCGGCGAACGTGCCGAGAAGATTCGTACCTACAACTTTCCGCAAGACCGGATCACCGATCACCGGATCAATCGCAGCTTCGGGAACATCCGCGGCGTGATGGACGGCAACCTGGAGCCGATCGGCGACGAGCTGATCGCCGACGAGCGCGCCCGGCTCCTCGCCGGCGAAGCCGCGCTTTGAGCAGCGTTGCGACGCTGCTTCTCGAACAAACCGACTCCTTAGCCAAGAGTAGCCCGTCGGCCCGGACCGACGCGCAACTGCTGCTCGCTCACGTGCTTGCGCGTCCGCGCGAGTGGCTCGCCGCACACGGCGAGGCCCCGGTTTCGGCCGAAGAGTCCGCCGCATTTCGAACGCTCTGCGAACGGCGGCGCACCGGCGCGCCGGTCGCCTACCTGTTGGGAAGCGCCTGGTTCTACGGTCGCGAGTTTATCGTGAACGAGAGCGTGCTCATCCCGCGCCCCGAGACCGAGCATCTCGTCGACGAGGCGCTACGCTTCATTCGCGGACCGATGCGCGTGCTCGACGTCGGCACCGGATGCGGAGCGATCGCCTGTACGATTGCCGCGGAGACGGAAGCACGCGTCGACGCGACCGATGCGTCGCCCGCGGCCATCGACCTCGCCCGCGAGAACGCGCGCCGCATGGGCGTTGTCGAGCGTTGCCGATTTCACGTCGGCGATCTCGCGGAGTCAGTCTTGCGCGAACGTTTCGACGTCGTCGTCGCAAACTTACCGTATATTCCGACCGCCGATTTGCCCCGAGCGCCGGAGTCCGTTTCGTTCGAACCGCGGGAGGCGCTCGACGGGGGGGCCGACGGCCTCGAACTCTATCGCCGGCTAGCTCACCAGCTACCGGCAATCCTCAATAACGAAAGCTTAGTATTGCTGGAAGGCGCGCCGCCGACGGTGGCGGGCATCGCATGCCTTGCGCGCGAGGCTCTTGCCGGATTCCAGGTCGCGATCCTCCACGATCACGCAGGACTTGCCCGGTACGTCAAGGCAGCCGCTTTGCACCTATCTGGGTGAGCGCGCCCCCAGGTAACCAAGCGAAGCAAGGCGAACTAAAACGACCCGATGGCGAAGTATATCTTCTTCACCGGGGGCGTGGTGAGTTCGCTCGGCAAGGGCATAACCGCCGCCTCGCTCGGGAGACTTCTCAAGGCGCGCGGGGTCAGCGTTTCGATTCAGAAGCTCGACCCCTATATTAATTGCGACGCCGGTACGATGAATCCGTATCAGCACGGCGAGGTCTTCGTTACTGAGGACGGGGCCGAGACCGACCTCGATCTCGGTCATTACGAGCGCTTCATCGACGAGAATCTCCAGCGCGCGAACAACGTCACGACCGGACAAATCTACAACTCCGTGATCGAAAAGGAACGGCGCGGCGAGTATCTCGGCGCTACGGTTCAGGTGATTCCGCATATCACCAACGAGATCAAGGCGCACATCAAGCGCGTCGCCGAGGCGAGCCATGCCGAAGTCTGTATCGTCGAGGTCGGCGGCACGGTCGGCGACATCGAGTCGCTGCCGTTCCTCGAAGCGATTCGTCAGATGCGCTACGACGTCGGCGACGAGAACGTCATGTACGTGCACTTGACCCTGGTGCCGCACCTCGGCGCCGCCGACGAACTGAAGACCAAGCCGACGCAGCACTCGGTCCGCGAGCTACGCGGAATCGGCATCTCGCCCGACGCCATCGTCTGCCGCACGCAATCCTCGCACCCGATGCCGCTGGAGCTGAAGGAGAAGATCGCGCTCTTTTGCGACGTGCCCCCGAGCGCGGTCGTCCAGAACGTCGACGCCGTCACCATCTATCAAGTCCCGCTCAACCTCGAAGCTGAGGGCTTAGCGCAGGCCGCGGTGCGAAAGCTGAACTTGCCGGCCGGCGCGCCCACGCTCGACGAATGGATTGCGATTGCGGAGCGACTGCTCCACCCGCGCCGACGCGTTACCATCGCGCTCGTCGGTAAGTACGTCGAGCTCAAGGACGCGTACATCTCCATCAACGAGGCGCTCGCGCATGCCGGCATCTTCCACCACGCCGCGGTCGAGATTCGGCGCATCGACTCGGAGCAGGTCGAGAACGACGGCACCGACGTGCTGCGCGGCGCTCATGGCGTCTTGGTAGCGCCAGGCTTCGGCGCGCGGGGAGTTAAGGGAAAGCTGCGTGCGATCCAATACGTCCGCGAGCGGAAGGTTCCGTTCCTCGGAATCTGCTACGGCATGCAGTTGGCCTGCGTGGAGTTTGCGCGCAATGTCTGCGAGCTGCCCGAGGCGATGACCAGCGAGGTCGACGAGACGAGCGGCGACCCGGTGATCGACTTCATGCCCGACCAGCGAAATCTCGAGATGTACGGCGGCACGATGCGCCTAGGAACGTATGCGTGCACGCTCGAGGAAGGGAGTCAAGCGGCTCGCGCCTACGGAGAACTCGAGATAAGCGAGCGTCACCGGCATCGCTATGAATTCAACAACCGTTACCGCCCGATCTTCGAAGAACACGGGATGCGGTTCAGCGGTCATCATACGATCGACAAGACGCGGCTCGTCGAGGTCGTCGAGCTTCCACCTGAGATGCATCCATGGTTCGTCGCAACCCAAGCGCACCCGGAGTTTAAATCGCGTCCGAATCGACCCGCGCCCCTCTATCGCGATTTCATCGGTGCCGCACTCGCGCACGACGAACGCATCGAGTCGCGCTCCGGCGTTACAGAGGCGACCTCCTGGACCCAGGCCTAATCACCGCGGTCGTACTGACCCGCGACGAAGAACGCAACTTGCCGCGCGCCCTGACGAGCCTGCCTCGCGGCATCGGCCTGCTCGTCCTGGATGCCGGCTCGCGCGATCACACCGTACAGTTTGCCAGGAGTGCGGGTGCGCGCGTCGTCGAGCGCGAGTGGACCGATTTCGTCGAGGCGCGGCGCTTCGCGCTCTCGCAGGTAGTTACGCCCTGGACGCTGATGATCGATGCCGACGAGGCGCTCGACGACGTTTTGTGCGATGCGATTCTCGCGGCGCCTGCCGAGCGCGACGCATACCGGTTCAAGCGAACGACCTATTTCTGCGGTAAGCCGATGCGCATTTGGCGCGGCGAGTCGCTCGTTCGGCTCTTTCGGACCGACCGCGTGACGCTCGAGCCGCATCCCGTCGCAGCGACCAGCGCGCCGCTGCACGAAGCGTGGCGATGCGAGGGAAACGTCGGGAGTTTGCCGGGGACGCTGCTTCATTATTCGTATCCGGACGTGTCGTCATACCGCGCGAAATACGACCGATACACATCCGTGGAAGCGAGTAACATGAAGGGCTCCGTGCCACGTTTGTTCGCGGCCTCGGCCGGAGCGATGCTGCGTCTACCTTGGCTGCTCTTCGCCCGCGGCGCACTGCTCGACGGTCCGCGCGGCTGGTACGTCGCGTACCGCTCGGCCGCCTATCCTGCGGTGGCGGCGCGCAAAGCTCTTCTTCCGTGACGGCGCGAGTGGGGCTGGACGCTCGATTGACCCGTCAACTCTCGGCCGGAATGCAAACCTACGCGCGGGAGCTGGTCGCACGGCTTCCCGTCGTCGCACCCGAATATGCGTACGTTTCGTTTACGCAAGGCGGTAACTTCGGCTGGGCCGAGCAGATCGGGCTCCCCTGGGCCTTTCGCCGGGCGAAGCTCGATCTGGTACACTTTCTTTCGCAGTACGTTCCGGTGTGGCTCCCCGCCAAGTTCGTCGTGACGATCCACGACTTGATTCATTTGCGTTTTCCGCAGTACTTCAAATCGAAGGTCGGGCCGTATTACGCAACGATCGTGCGCGGGGCGTGCGCGCGCGCGAGACGCGTTATTACCGACGACGAGCGAACGGTCGACGATCTCGCGACCTTCCTGGGTGTAGACCGCGCCAAGGTTCGCGTCATCCCGCTCGGCGCCGCGGAGATTTTCCACCAGGCGCCGGAGGCATACGCGGGGGAGCGGCCGTATCTGCTCTACGTCGGGAATCACCGTCAACACAAAGATCTGGCGACGCTTTTCGATGCGTGGTCGGCGTTGCCGGAGGAACGGCGAGTCGATCTTTACGTAACGGGGCCCGACGACTTCGGCGGCGAGCTGCAACGGCGATCGGGTCCGCAGCGCGCGATCGTTGCGCTCGGAGACGCGTCCACGGCGCGTCTGGCCGGCTACTACGCCGGTGCGATGGCTTTGGTGCAGCCGGCGCTGCGGGAGGGCTTCGGACTGCCGATGCTCGAGGCGATGGCGGTAGGCTGTCCGGTCGTCGCGTGCGAAGATGCCGTGCCTCGTCCCTTGAGCGTAGCCGCGCTAACGTTCGCCGCGCACGATGCAGCGGGCTTGCGGGCACGGCTCGAGCAGATCCTCACCGATGGGGCGGTGCGAACGCGATCGGTCGAACTGGGACGCGCGGCCGCCCGCGATCTAACCTGGGAACGTTGCGCCCGCGAGACCGCAGACGTCTATCGAGAGGTTTTGGAGGAAGATTGAAGCGGCAACTGCTCGCGTTGGCCGTTCTGATCGCGATCGGGCAATCGCACGCGGTTGCGGCCGCGCCGCGTCCGATCGTTATCGTCATCAACGGCGATACCCTCGCACTCGATCCGCCGGCGCGTTTCGAGCGCAACGAGCTTTACGTGCCGGTGCGCCGAACGATCGAGGCGCTCGGCCTTTCCTTTGAGCGATCGGGCAATCGCATCACGACCCAAATCGGGTCGAAGAGCGTGATGCTCACGATCGGCAGCCGTATCGCGCAGGTCGACCGGGAACGGGTTATGCTAGAGGCTCCGCCGCTCGATATTCACGACGTGCTTTACGTTCCGTTGCGTTTCTTTACCGTCGTGCTCGGCGCCCAGGCGAGCTTTGACCGGCGCACCAATACGGTCACGATCGTTGCGCAGCTCGTCGGCCGGTCGTCGAACGGCTTCGTCTCGACCGGAAGCGGCTACCAGCGGTTCGGTACCGTGGCCGCCGTAGACGTGCTCTCGGATCCACCGACGTTGAGCCTGCAGCACAACGGCGGCATCAAAACGATTCCGGTGGCGAACAACGCGAGCATCGAAATCGAGGACGTCAACGTGAACGTGACGACGCCCGGCGAGCTCGGCGACGTGCGCCCCGGGGACTTCGCGCGGGTCGAGATGCGCAAGGATGGACGCGTCGTGCGGATCGTCGACGAATACGGCTCGCGCAACGGGCACATCGTGGCGATTGCGGGCAACGAGTTCGTGCTCGGTGACGGTCAAGTGATCGCGGCCGGCCGCACGACCGAGATTTCGCTCAATGGCAATGCCGCTTCGTTCGACGCGCTGCGCCCGAGCGACTCGGTGACGGTTCGGTACAACGTGGAGACCAACGAAGTCCGGGAGATACTTGCCAGCCGCGTCGTAGCCAGCGCTCCCGCGGGCGGGGCGAGCGTGCAAGTCGCCGGCGTCGAAACCGATGCCAACCATCCCCTTCGCGCCGGCGATACTATTCACGTAACGCTGCGCGGAACGCCGGGCGGAGCCGCGACGTTTGACATCGGATCTGATGTGGTCGACCAAGCAATGCAGCAGCGTGCTCCGGGCGTCTACACCGGCAGTTATACGATTCCGCGAGGTGCGAACTTCGAGGACGTCGCGCTGATCGGGCGACTCACGATCGGTAACGCCACGGTCCAAGCGCCGGCGCAGGAGACCGTCTCGGCCTCGAGCTTCGGCCCCGGCATCGCGGATTTCGCGCCCGACGCGGGCGCGACGATCAACACGAACCGGCCGGCGGTGTACGCAAGCTTCGCGTCCGACGCGGTTCCGGTCAATGCGTCGAGCGCGCTGCTATGGATCGACGGACGGGACGTTACGTCGGAGTGCGTGCGAACCGCGCAATTCATCCAATACCTTCCGTCGTATACCTACCCCGACGGCTTAATTCACGTCACGGTCCGGGTTGCCGATCGAGCCGGAAACACGACGACGAAATCGTGGACCTTCACGATCAGGACGCATTAATGAGCGAGTGCATTTTCTGCAAGATCGCGGCCGGCGAGATACCGGCCAAGGAAGTCTATCGCGACGATCGATTCGTTGCGATCCAAGATCTCAACCCGCAGGCGCCGACGCATCTTCTGGTAATCCCGGTCGAGCATCACGCAACGATGGTCGATGCCTCGTCGACGAGCGGGCTCGCGGACGGTCTGATCGCAGTGGCGTCGCGGCTCGGAGCCCAACGCGGCGGCGGAAGCGGATTTCGTCTCGTCGTCAATACCGGACCCGACGGCGGCCAAACCGTCGGTCACGTTCACGTGCACGTCCTCGCGGGTCGGCGCATGACCTGGCCGCCGGGATAGTTGCTTCCACTATTTGGAGGGCTGCGGATTATTTGACGCCCTCCCGCAGCCTGTGCTAGGCTTTGGGGGGCCCATTGGGCCTAATTTTTTCGTGCTCTGCAGAGAATGCGCGGGCACGCCGAAAGGGGGGTCGTGATAAATGGAAGTTCGCATCGCTCCGGGCGAAACGATCGAGAGCGCGTTGCGCCGCTTCAAGAAGGCCACCCAGAAGGCCGGCATCCTCGCGGAGGCGCGCAAGCACGAGCATTACGAGAAGCCGAGCGTTCGCCGTAAGAAGAAGTCCGCTGCGGCTCGCAAGCGCCGCGCCTAGCAAGCCGCCGTGGGCACGATGAAAGACCGCATCGCCTCGGAACTCAAAGAGGCGATGCGCGCTCGCGACCAGTTACGGCTCGACACACTCCGTTCGGCACTCTCGGGGTTCATCTACAAACGAACGGAGAGCGGCCAGGAACTCTCTGACGCCGACGAGCTCGACGTGGTGCGACGGCTCGTGAAGCAGCGCGCGGATTCGGTCGCCGAGTTCGAAAAGGCCGGCCGAACCGATCTTGCCGAGAAAGAACGCGCGGAGCGCGAAATTCTGCTGACGTACCTTCCCGCACAGCGTTCCGCCGCGGAGGTACGGGAGATCGTTCAAAGCGTTCTCGCCGAGCTTCCGCCCGAATCGCGCAATGCCGGCGGCGTGATGAAGGTCGTGATGCCGCAACTGCGTGGGGTCGCCGACGGCAACCTCGTCCGCCAAGTCGTGACAGAGCTTCTGTCGTCCTGACTCGATTCTGTAACCTCGGGCTTTGAGCCAAGGTAGCTAGCGGCATGAAGAGATTTCGGCCGCCGGTCTGGTTCTGGTGCGGCCTTTTGCTTTGCGGCGCGACGGGCGGGGTGGCCGGACAGCCCTTCCCCCGTCCGGTCGTCGTCGTGCCGATCGAGGGCACGGTCGACGCCGGGATGGCGCATCTCGTCGAGCGCTCGGTCGAGGAAGCGAATCGCGAGCATGCCGCGGCCATCGTGCTCGACGTCAATAGTCCGGGGGGCCTCGTGGATGCCGCGTTTCGAATTCGCGACGCACTCTTCTCGGCTCAAGAGCCGGTCGACGCATACGTCAGCGAGCGCGCCTACTCTGCGGCGGCGCTCATTACGCTGACCGCAAATCGCATCGTCATGGCGCCCGGCGCCTCAATCGGTGCTGCCGAACCGATCCCCGCGACCGTGAAGACGATCTCGGCGCTGCGTGCCGAGTTCGAATCGACCGCCGAACGCAACCATCGAGACCCGAAGCTCGCCGGAGCGATGGTCGACAAGAACGTCGAGTTTCCGCAATATAAGCGCTCCGGCACGATTCTGACGCTCAGCACGAACGATGCCGTGCGTTCGGGAATCGCCGTCGGAACCGCGCTGTCGCTCGAAGCCGCGCTCGCGCAGCTCCACCTCTCCGACGCGCCACGCACCACCGAACAGTTCTCGTGGGCCGAAGGCATCGCACGCTTCGCGACCGATCCGGTGGTGAGCGGGCTCCTGCTGACGATCGGCATGCTGGGTCTTTTGATCGAGATGCAGACGATGCATGGCATCGCCGGACTGATCGGCGTGAGCGCGCTCGCGCTCTTTTTCGGGAGCCACGTGTACGCGGGTTTCTCTAACGGGTTCGTGGCCGTGCTCGCGGTCTTTGGGCTGCTAGGAATTCTTTGGGAGCTGCACGTCGTTCCGGGCCACGGTTTGCCTGGGATTCTCGGCGTCGGGGCCTTGTTGGTCGCGATCCTCTTTGCCTTCGGGATGCCCTTTTTCTTCGTCGGGCTCGAAACGATCGCGACCGCGATCGTGCTGACCGTGATCGGGTTCACGCTGGCGGTACGCGCGGTGCCGGAGAACGCGTGGGCTCACCGGCTCGCGCTCACGGCCGCGCAAGGACCGGATTATGTCGCGAGCGCGGATTACCGCGATCTGCGCGGGCGCGCCGGTACCGCCGTGAGCTTCCTGCGGCCGGCCGGAATCGCGTCAATCGACGGCCGGCGCGTAGACGTGCTGACCAAGGGCGAGTTCATCGCGCAGGGAACCCCCATCCGCGTCGTGCGCGTCGAAGGCGCGCGCGTTTTCGTCGAGCCAATCTCGGGATAGGAGCAGATTCTATGATTGCCGTCAGCGGCGCGATCGTCATTCTGATCGTCGTCATCTTGTTCTTCGCGTTTCTCTACTACTTCCCGATCGGGCTGTGGATCCGAACGATCGCGGCAGGCGTTCCGCTCGGTATCATCGCGCTCGTGCGGATGCGGTTGATCGGAATCCCGCCGGGCGTGATCGTCACGAACTACGTGCGGGCGCGCAAAGCGGGCCTGAACCTGAGCGTCGATCAGATGCAGTCGCACTACCTGGCGGGCGGAAACGTCGAGAACGTAACGCTCGCGATGATTGCGGCACAGCGCGCAGAGATTCCGCTTGAGTGGCAGCGTGCCGCCGCGATCGACCTGGCCGGGCGCAACGTGCTCGAGGCGCTGCAGACGTCGGTCAATCCGAAGGTTATCGAAACGCCGATCTTCCAAGGCGTCGCACAGAACGGCATCCAGCTCAACGTCAAGGCGCGGATCACGGTGCGAAGCAATCTCGACCGGTACGTCGGCGGAGCCGGCGAGCCGACGATCGTCGCGCGCGTGGGTGAGGGCGTCGTCTCCGCCGTCGGCGCCGCGGTCGATCACAAGGAGGTGCTCGAGTATCCCGATCGGATAAGTAAGGCGGTCCTGGCAAAAGGGCTCGACGCCGGGACGGCTTTCGAAATCGTCTCGATCGACATCGCAGACGTCGACGTCGGCAAGAACATCGGCGCGGAGCTGCAGACGAGCCAGGCCGAAGCCGACCGGCGGATCGCGCAGGCAAAGGCTGCGGAGCGGCAATACGCCGCGCTCGCGGCGGAGCAAGAGCAGAAAGCCGAGACGCAAGCGATGCGTGCCAAGGTCGTCGAGGCCGAAGCGAGCATTCCGCAGGCAATCGCTCAAGCGTTCCTTCACGGAAACCTCGGGGTGATGGATTACTATCGCCTTAGAAACGTGCAGGCCGATACCGAGATGCGCGCCGGGATCGGTGCTTCTGCCGAAAGCACGACCGATTCACAGCAGCCGCCGCTTACGGGTCCTGGAACGAAGTAAGCCCTTCGCATGCGCGAAATCGGGGTCGTCATCTGGGTCGTTCTGCTGATCGTCGGCGTCATCGGTAGTATGACGTCGAGCCTCCGAAAACAGCGGCAAGAGCGGGCGACGCCGCGTCCGCGTCCGCGGCCGCCGCTCCCGGCCGCGCTGCAACGGCTTGCAATGCAGGCGGCACCGGCCGAACCGGCACCCGCCACGTCATCGCGCGCCACGCCCTCGCGCGCCGCGCCTCCGTCCCCCTCGCGAGCGGCCGGTACTACGCCCCATGCGCCCGAGCCTGCGGCCAAGCCCGAGCGGATCGGCCGGCGGCTCTTCGGCAACCGCGGCGATTTGGTGCGGGCGGTGATCGCCGCGGAGGTCCTCGGCAAGCCTCGCGGTCTGAGTGACGAATACCTTAGGAACCCTTGACGGCACAACGATCCATCGATCTCGGCCGGCTCTCCGACCGGCTCCGCCTCTTCGGAGAGTTCGATCGCAATTTGTCGGCGATCGAGTCCTCGCTCGACGTGGCAGTTCATGCCGACGGCGATCGCCTGCTGCTTGCAGGTGAAGACGCGGCCGTCGCCCGAGCCGAAGAGGTTGTCCGACGCGTCCTCGACGCGGCGGTTGACGGCGCGCATATAACGCCCGACGACGTCGCGCTGGCGCTCTCGGATGCGAGCGTTTCGCGCAGCTCCGCGTTGCCTGCGACTCTGCTGCGCAGTCACCGCGGCCGCGAAGTGCGCCCGCGCACGGCGGGTCAACGGCGCTTCGTACAGTCGATCGAAGACTCGACGCTTACGTTCGGGATCGGTCCGGCCGGTACCGGAAAGACGTATCTTGCCGTGGTGATGGCCGCGCGTGCGCTCAAACGCCGCGATGTGGCTCGCGTAATCCTCTCGCGCCCGGCCGTCGAAGCCGGCGAGCGGCTTGGTTTTCTCCCTGGCGATTTGCGTGAAAAGTTCGACCCGTACATGCGTCCGCTCTTTGACGTCCTTGGCGAAATGCTCGATGAGCCGGTCGTGAACAAATATATGGAGCGCGGCACGCTCGAGGTGGCACCGCTCGCCTTCATGCGCGGCAGAACGCTCTCGGAATCCTTCGTGATTCTCGACGAAGCGCAGAACGCGACCGACGACCAGCTCAAGATGTTTCTGACGCGACTCGGCAGCGGCTCGAAGATGGTTGTCACGGGCGACGTCACGCAGATCGATCTGCCGCCGGGTCAGCGCAGCGGTCTGCGTTCGGCGGCCGCGCGCCTCGCCGACATCGACGACGTCGGCATCGTCGAGCTCGACGAAAGCGACATCGTGCGCCATCCGCTCGTCGCCAAAATCGTTGCGGCCTATGCGAACCCGGCGCCGCCCTCCGCCGTGCGGTGATTTACTACCGCAATGACGTTCGGCGCAGCGGCGTTGACGGGCGCGCCTTGGTCGCAACCGCGCGGCGCCTGCTGTGCGCCGTGGGAGAAGGAGAGGCGGCTCTCTCGCTCTCGCTGGTCCGGGACGATGCGATTCGAGCGCTGAACCAGCGATATCGCGGACGCGACGCTCCAACCGACGTCTTGAGTTTCCCACTCGAAGAAGCGATCGCTCCCGAGCGCATGCTCGGCGACGTCGTGATCTCCGTCGACACGGCGCGGCGTCAAGCCGAGGCCTACGATGCGCCCGTTCAACGCGAGGTCTACCGCTTGCTGATCCACGGTCTGCTCCATCTGACGGGTCACGATCACGTCGAGGCGCGGGAGCGAAACGTCATGCGGCGAGAGGAGCGACGCCTCGCCAGGGCAATCGATCTTCCATGGCCGTACCGCGCGAGCCGCTGATGCACCATCCCGCCGACGATCGCGGAAAGCGCCCGTCGGCTCCGCCGCGGCCGAGTCCGCCGCACTATCTCCCGATCGAGCGGCATCGCTTCCTGCGCTCGTTCCATCACGCCTTCGAAGGCATCATCTACGCCACGCGCACCGAGCCGAACATGCGCGTGCACTTTATCATTGCGGCACTCGTGCTGCTCGCGACGCTCGTACTGCGCTTGGACCGCTACTACGTCGTCGCGACCATCACGCTGATCGCCCTGGTGCTTAGCCTCGAGCTGATGAATACCGCCATAGAGGCCATCGTCGATCTCCTCACGGTCGCGCATCATCCGCTGGCGAAGAGCGCGAAGGACGCTGCGGCCGGCGCGGTGCTGATCGCGGCCATCGGCGCCGCACTCTGCGCGTATTTAATTTTCTACCAGGGAATTCTTAGCGGCGGTGCGCGCGTCTTTGCCGCCGTCCAGTCGGTTCCGGCGAACGTGGCCCTGATCGCGCTCGCGGTCGTCGCGATCGCTACCGTCTTCGCAAAGGCCTGGTTCGGACGTGGGTCCGCGCTGCAGGGCGGGGCGGTTTCGGGACACGCGGCGCTGGCCTTTGCGGTGGCGACGATCCTGGCGCTCTTCTACCAGAAGCCGCTGGCGGCGCTCCTGGCGTATTTCGGCGCCTTTCTCGTCGCCCAGAGCCGCGTCGAGGCGCGCATCCATCGCCCCTTCGAGGTCTTCTGGGGGGCAGTGCTCGGCGCGCTCGTCGCGCTCGTGCTCTATCTCCTAGTGCGCCCTCACGTTATGCTATAATGGCGCCGATTTGAACACCGACCCGGCCCCAAGTAGCCCCGCAGGCCTGCCGTACCAGCTCGTCGCGCTCGTCGTGCTCGTCCTCCTGGCAGGCTTCTTCGCCGCGTCGGAGGCCGCACTCGTCTCGATCTCGCGCCTGCGGGCTCACGCGATCGCCGAGCGACGCGTGCGGGGTGCCGGAAACCTCGCGCAGCTCGTCGACGATAAAACCCGCTTTCTCACGGCGATCTTGGTGGGGAACACGATCGTCCTCCTCGCCGCGGACTCGCTCGCGACGTATATCGCGCTGACGTTGGGAATCCCGTCGGGCGCCGTGATATCGACGATCGTCATGACGGTGATCTTCCTGCTGTTCGGAGAGATCATCCCTAAGACGGTCGCCACGGGCGATAGCGAACGCTGGGCGCTCAAACTCGCACTCCCGATGCGCTACACCGCCTACGTGCTCACGCCGATCGCGCGAACCTTTGAGTTTACGACCGACCGGATTCTGCGCCTTTTCGGCATCAAACACGCGCATCGCCCCTACGTGACCGAAGAGGATATCCGCGCACTCGTCAACTTCGGTGCCGAGCAGCGCGTGATCGAGGAACAGGAGCGGGAGCTAATTCACTCGGTGATGGAGTTTGCCGATACGATCGTTCGCGAGATCATGAAACCGCGTCCGGAGATGGTCGCGGTCTCGGTCGACGATTCGCCGCGCCGCGCGCTCGACGTCGTGATCGCCGAAGGGTATTCGAAGCTTCCCGTCTATCAAGAGTCGAAGGACGACATCATCGGCGTGATCCACGATCGGGAGCTGATGATTGCGCTGGCGGAGGGTTCGCTCGCGCGCAGTAGCGTCCGCGCTCTGATGCGTACGGCCGTACACGTTCCCGAGACGAAGAAGATTGCCGATTTACTCCGGGAAATGCAGCGCGATAAGTTCTCGCTCGCGATCGTCGTTGACGAGTACGGGGGAACCGCGGGGCTCGTGACGATGGAAGATCTGCTCGAAGAGATCGTGGGCGAGATTCGCGACGAGCACGATGCCGACGAGCAGGAATCGATATCGGTGATCTCAGATAGCGAAGCCGTCGTCGAAGCGGGAACGAATATCGAAGACGTCAACGCGCGCCTCGGAACGGAACTTCCGACCGAAGACTTCGAGACGATCGGCGGATATACGGTGGGACTCTTCGGGAGGCTTCCGCACGAAGGCGAGGAGATCGACGGCGCGGATCACACGCGCTTGCGCGTCGATCGCACTCGAGGTCGCCGAATTCTTGCGGTTCGCATCTACACAAACGGCAGCATCGGCCAGGGACAGGAATCGGAGGACTCTGACGCAGCCGCGCGCCTATAAGACGCGGGGCGTGATTTTGCGGGGACGGCAGCTTGGAGAAGCCGACCGGATCGTGACGCTCTTCACGCTCGAACGCGGCAAGCTCGACGCCGTTGCGAAAGGCGTCCGGCGCCCTCGCAGCCATTTGTGTGGACGCCTCGAGCCGTTCAACGAGTGCGACTTTTTGATGCATCGCGGCCGGTCGCTCGACGTAATCGTCTCGGCGGAGATTCGTAACGCCCACTGGTCGGCGCTCGTCGAACCCCAACGCTATGGCGTCGCGACCCTGCTTGCCGAGCTACTCGATGCCTTTTGCGAGCCCGATCTCGCATTACCGGACGTCTACGAGCTGTTGATCGGGGCGATCGCCGCCCTTGCGAGTTCCGGCGCCCCGCGCTCCATACTTCCGCGCTTCTCGCTGCGGCTGCTTGACATGCTCGGCTTAGCGCCCCCCCTCGAGCAGTGCGTGGGCTGCGGCGCGCCGTTGGGGTCGGGGATTCTTTGGCTTGACGCGCAGGCCGGCGGCCTCGTCGACGCGCCCTGCCGCGAGCGCGGGCGAGAGCTTCCCGAGCTAGACGAGCGCGACGTGACGAATCTCCGGGCGCTGGCGCGCCCGAAGGGCAACGGGCCGGGAGCGGCCCTGCTCGCCACGCCGCGAGCCGCCGCCGCCGTCGACGAACTCGTCGCCCACCATCTGGGGAAGCGTCCCAGGGCGCTCGCCCATCTCGGGGCATTAGGAGCATAGCCCGTGGTGATGGCACTGGATGTCGGAAGCAAGCGCATCGGAATCGCCGTCGCCGACCCCGGAGGAACGTTTGCGCTTCCGGTCGCGACGATAACGCGCACGAACCGGCGCGACGATCTGAGCGCGATCGAAGAGTATATCGAGTCGTACGCCGTGGACGAACTCGTCGTTGGCGATCCTTTGACGCTGCGCGGCGAGCGCGGAGTCGCCGCGCAATCGATGGACGCGTTCGTCGAGAGCTTGCGAACGATTTTCGGCGGAACGATTCACCGCGTCGACGAGCGTCTAACGACCGCGCAAGCGACAAAGAGCCTCATCGCCGCCGACCTCTCGCGCGCCAAGCGGCGCGAGGTCGTCGATTCATTGGCGGCAGCGTTGATCCTCGAATCGTTTTTGGCACGGCGGCGTAACGAGTCGCGCGCGTGAGAACGCTGCGCTACGGCGCAATCGCTGCAAGCCTCATCGTTCTCGTTCTCGCGGCTCTCGGCGCGGCGCTCTGGTACGTGGCCTACCGCGATCGGTCGCATCCGACGGCGGCGAGTCAGATCGTGGTCGATCGGGGCTCGACGTTTAGCGAGGTCGCACGCCGCCTCGCCGAAGCGGGAGTTATCAGCAACGTCACGAGTTTTCGAGCTCTGGCGCACCTCCGCGGCGAGGAAGGGGCGGTGCGCGCCGGGGAGTACCGATTTCCCGCGCACCAGACGCAGAGCGAGATCTTGAAAGCGCTCGTGACCGGGGGAGCGCAGGTTGCGGCCTGGGTCACCGTTCCCGAAGGGTTCACCATCGCGCAAATCGCGCAGCGCCTTCAAAAGGCGGGGATCGGTTCCGCGGATCGGTTCGCGCCCGCGTTGTTCTCCCGGCGTCTCATTATTGACGGCACGCCCACGAAGAGCCTCGAAGGCTTTCTCTTTCCGAGTACGTACCTGGTGCCGCTCGGCGCTTCGCCGCAGCAAGTCGGGGACTTGATGATCACGGAGTTCTTCAAACAACTCCCCGGCGACGCCAAGCGGCGGGCGAACGCGCTGCACGTTAGCGTGCCACAGGCGGTAACGGTGGCTTCGCTCGTCGAGCGTGAAGCGGAGAGCGAGGCCGATCGACCGCGGATCGCTGAAGTGATTTACAACCGGTTGCGTCTTCGCATGCCGCTGCAGGTGGACGCGACGATCGAGTACGCACTTCCCCAGCACAAGGCGAAGCTTTCGTTCACCGATCTAAAGATCGACTCGCCGTACAACACGTATCTGCATACCGGCCTTCCACCGACCCCGATCGCGAATCCAGGCCTGCCGTCGCTGGAAG
The DNA here is from genome assembly GCA_036732685.1 of Candidatus Cybelea sp. GTDB lineage: Bacteria > Vulcanimicrobiota > Vulcanimicrobiia > Vulcanimicrobiales > Vulcanimicrobiaceae > Cybelea. Next base: position 229,410 of record DAINBY010000003.1, read on the forward strand.
CTGCGCTCCATCCGTCGAAGGGCGACGATCTCTACTACGTCTACTGCGGCAACGGTCGCCACGTCTTCGCCAAGACGTTGGCCGAACACCAGGCGAACGTCGCACGCTGCCTGTAGTACGGGACTGGAAGGAAGGGCCCCGATGGCAAACTCGAATGGCGAGAGCGAGACCCCACGCGAGCCTCTGGAATTGAGCGAGACGCTCTACATAGAAACCAGCGACGGCCGTTCGTTGCCGTTCGAAGTCGTCGGAATTCTTGAGGATCCCGACGAGGGATTATCGTACGCGGTGCTTCGCCGCGACTCCGACGACGGCGACGACGAGTTCATCGTGACCGATGAAGCCGGCAAGTTGCTCGACGACGAGGCATTCGCCCAGGATATCCTAGACGATTTCTTGACCTTCGCCGAGGAAGGCGACGACCGCCCAGGGCAAAACGGGGAGACGAGCTAATTCGCGTTCTCTTCTTGTCCGCAAGCGTAGGCGTCGGCCATCTCTCGGCTGCCAACGCCGTCGCGGGCGCGCTCCGGTCGATCGAATCGAAGACCGAAACGCACGTCGTGGACTCATACGAATACGCGGCGCTCGTCGTTTCGCGCGTCGTTTCGGACGGTTACCTGCGCATGGTCAAGACGATTCCGCAGCTCTACCGGTACATTTACGCACGTGCCGAGCGGGCCACGGAAGTCGGCCGGTTTCGCACCTGGGCGCATCAGTTCACCGCAAGCAATCTGCGGCCGCTGATTTCGAGCGAGCGGCCCGACGTCGTCGTTTGCACCCACGCTTTTCCATGCGGCGCGATGGCGGAGTACAAGAGTCAATTTGCCGACGCTCCACCGGTGGTGGCGATCGTGACGGACTTCGCAGTTCACGGGTTCTGGATTCACGAGAATATCGACCGTTACGTCGTAGCGACACCTGCGATGCACGACTTACTGACGGCGCGCGGGGTCGCGGACTCGGCGATCTCGGTCACCGGCATCCCGGTCCGGCCCGAATTCGCGGCGTTTTCGCAGAATCGTGAGGAGTTGCGCGAGCATCTCGACCTGCCCCGCGACCGGCACGTCGTCCTGCTGATGGGCGGAGGGCTCGGGATCGCTCCGATCGAGCGCATCCTGGACGCGCTGCGATCGGTCCGCGCCCCGCTCGCAGCAGTGGCGATCGCCGGACGAAACGCGCGAATCGGTCCGCGCCTCATGCAAGTCGCCGAGAGCGTCGAGTACCCGGTGCGCGCGCTCGGCTTCGTCGAGAACGTCTACGATTACATGCACGCCGCCGACGTGCTCGTTACGAAGCCCGGAGGCTTGACCACGGCCGAGGCCTTAGTCGCAAAGATCCCGCTCGTTTTGTGCAAGCCCTTGCCTGGGCAAGAGGAACGAAATGCTCGAGTACTCGTTGAGGCCGGCGCCGCGATGCGGACGCGACGGATCGGCGACCTGCCCTCGACCGTCGAAAGTCTGCTCGCCGATCGCGAGCGCCGCGAGCAGATGATCGCGGCAGCCGAGGGATTGGCGCGACCGCATGCGGCCGCCGACGCCGCTGCGATGATCGCAGATCTCGTCGAAACCCGAAAGGAGGTCGTCGCGTGAATCTTCCGTCGTCGCGAACCTATGGCGGGTGGCTGGCGCTCGTGCGGATTCTCACCGGCACGATCTGGCTCATCCACGCGGTTCCAAAATTCTTAAAGAGCTCGGCATTCTTACCGCCGACGGGTATTTTTCCGACGTACCTTCAGAACGGGATTGCTAAGACCGCGGGACCGTACCACGACTTCCTCGTCAACGTGGTTGCGCCTAACGCGCCGGTCTTTGCGCAGCTCGTGCGTTTCGGCGAACTGCTGGTCGGCATCTCGCTTTTCCTCGGGCTCTTTTCCCGCTTCGGCGCTTTCTTCGGAATCGTTCTTCCGCTCGACTACATGGCGGCGCGGGGAGTGCTAGGCACGGTCAGCGGCTGGGGATCGATCGACGGATGCCTCGCGCTGCTGTCCGCAATTAGTTTGGTCTTACCAACGGGTCGTATTGCAGGCATCGACGGCTTTCGTACGCGGCGCGCGCCGCGGCGACAGGTCGTAAGGGCCGAGGTCGTGCCGGAACGTCCCCTCGACGGCCCGACCGCGTCGCGGCAATAAATATTCGGAGTCAATCATGAGGAGTACATCGATGAAAGCAACTATCGTCTTAGCGATCGCCGCTGCGATCGCAATCGGAGGGCAAGCCTACGCCCAGAGTTTTCGATTCGGCGCGCCGGCCTTCCAAAATCCCCGAATCGTCGCAGGACAAGTCAGCTCCGGCGGCCAGATTCTAAAGGGGTCCGGATTCACCGCTCGCTACCTCGGAAGCGGTGAGTACGAAGTGCGATTTCAAAGAAGCCTTTTCCCGGACGGATGCCCGGTTATGACGGTGACTAACGTCAACAACGAGACGAATCCCCCGGTTAACGAGGTCTTCCAATCAGCGTGTAACCGGACGTTTCAGGTGCGCTTTTTCCCTCCGGGAAACACCACGGGCGCGGCGCAATCGTTTAATTTCGTAGCGGCCGCAACCGAATAGCTAAGCAATCTGGCCCGGCCGGCGCTCGGCGCGAAGGTAGGGGGTGCGCTTGGAGCAAATCGTCAGCAGCGGCGCGGAGAGATGGCCGAGCGGCTGAAGGCGGCGGTTTGCTAAACCGTTATACGGTGTAAAGTCGTATCGAGGGTTCGAATCCCTCTCTCTCCGGGGATCCTAACGACGTAATGATTGAGGAGGCGCGACGGTTGAGAATTTCGGCTCTTACGTGCGCCTTCGCCATTTTCGCGGCTTCCATACTGCTGGCGGCCTGTAACGGCGGCGTCGGCTCGCCACTTGCGAGCACTCCGCAGCGTCCGCAATCCGGGACGGGCAGTTCGAGCCCGATCGAACACATCGTCATCATCGTGCAGGAGAATCGCACGTTCAACGACTTCTTCGCGACCTTTCCCGGGGCCGACGGAACGACCACCGGTAAGGTCGTCAAGAACATGAGCTGTAAGCCAAAGATTCGCCACGCCGGTACCGTAGCATTGACGAAGAGCAATCTTCTCGACCCGCAAGACATGAACCACTCTTACAAGACTGGCTATTCGATCGCGTACGACGGCGGAAAGATGGACGCTTTCGATCTCGTCGACTTTAATGCGGGCAAAGGTGGCCCTGAGTGTCTAACTCCATACCAATACACCGATCCGATGCAAATCCAGCCGTACTGGCAGATGGCAACCCAGTACACGCTGGCGGAGCACATGTTCAGCACCCAGGGCAGCGACAGCTTTACCGCCCATCAAGACCTTATCGCCGGCGACACCGTGGTCGAGCCGAATCGAGCGATGGTCGATTTCCCCGGCTGCTCGGTGGGATGCATATTGGGATGCGACGCGCCTCCCGGCGTTCGAACGCATCTCATCACCGCGGGCAATCACTACCTGCGCACGCTCGGCCCCGCTCCGTGTACGAAAGACTTCGAGACGAAATACCGGACGCTGCGCGATCTGCTCGACGCACACGAGGTCTCGTGGAAATACTACGTCCCGCCATGCGGAAAGCCGTGCCATGCAGAGAGTACGAGCTTCGGTAAACTGATGAACGCTTTCGACGTGATCTGGGCCGTTCGAAACGGTCCGGAGTGGGGCACGAACGTCGTTTGGCCCGAAACGACGATCTTTGGCGACATCTCAAGCAACGGACTTCCCGCGGTATCCTGGGTTATACCGATCGAAAACAACTCCGACCATCCGGGTGCCAGTCAAGACAACGGCCCTGCGTGGGTCGCGAGCGTCGTCAATGCGATCGGCGAGAGCTCGTATTGGGGCTCGACCGCAATCGTCGTGCTCTGGGACGACTGGGGCGGCTTTTACGATAACTACGCGCCGCCAATCAAAGATTACGGGGGACTAGGATTCCGCGTTCCGGCGATCGTCATTTCGCCGTATGCACGCGCCGGCTACATCTCGCCGACGCAGTACGAATTCGGCAGCATCTTGCGCTACGTCGAGGACAACTTCAATCTTGGCACATTAGGGCCGCCTTCGACGGATAAACGCGCGGCGAGCATTATTGACTGCTTCGACTACTCGCAGTACCCGATCAAATTCAAACCAATTACCGCGAGTCACAGCAAGGCATATTTCTTGCGCCAGAAGACGTCTCTGGGTATTTTGGACAGCGATTAGCGCGGGGTTCGGCTGAAGCAGGGGAGCCGCTCGCGTCGGATTAAAAGAGGGCGGTCGCGCGGTCGTAGCTCAATTGGATAGAGCAACAGGCTACGAACTTGTAGGCTGGGGGTTCGAGTCCCTCCGACCGCGATTCTCTCTATCCGGCCAATCGGCGGGCACCGAGCGGGCATCGCTCCTGCAACGGTTGTGGATTCCCGCGGGGTCTTGCTATACTGCGGTGTCGAAACCGCAGGTACGGCTCGGCTCGGTAGCTCAGTGGTAGAGCAGGGGACTCATAAGCCCTTGGCCGTAGGTTC
>DAINBY010000004.1:0-215578 GCA_036732685.1 Candidatus Cybelea sp.
GCCGAGAGACCCTCGCGCAACGGATTGCTCGACGTCCCGTCACCCGGCGCGGTCGCCGTTGCGGTCGCAATAGCGTCGTCAGGCATTCGTCTCGCTCTTGACGGCGTGGCCGCCGAACTGGTTGCGCAACGCGGCCACGACCTTCGCGCTGAACGATTCGCTTTGGCGCGAGGCCATGCGTGCGAGCAGCGAGAGCGTGATGACGGGAGCTGGGACGTTCTCATCGATCGCCGCCTCGACCGTCCAGCGCCCTTCGCCTGTGTCGTCGACGTAGCCGCGGATATCTTTCAGGCCCGGATCTTCTTTGAAAGCGAGAACGAGCAGCTCGAGCAGCCACGAACGTACGACGCTCGCGTGGGTCCAGAGCTCGGCGAGCTGACCGAGGTCGTAGTCGTACTGCGAGTCTTTGAGAATTTCGAAGCCCTCGCCGTAGGCTTGTAGTAGACCGTACTCGATGCCGTTGTGGACCATCTTCGAGAAGTGTCCGGCGCCGGCGGGTCCGACGTGCGCGTAACCGTTGGGCGGCGCGAGCGTTATGAAGATCGGCTCGCAGTGCTTCACCTGCTCGTCGTCGCCCCCGACCATCAGGCAGTACCCTTCCTTCAGACCCCAAACGCCGCCGCTCGTTCCGGCGTCGATAAGCGAAACGCCCTTGGTCTTGCAATCGGCGTAGAGCCGCAGGCCATCCTTATAGTTGGTGTTGCCGCCGTCAATGATGATCCCGCCGGCTCCCATCGCAGCGGCGAGCTGATGGATCGTGTCGTCCGTGGGCGCACCCGACGGCACCATGACCCACGCGACCTTCGGCGAGGCCGTGAGCTTCGCGACCATATCGTCGAGGCTCGACGCGCCGGAGGCTCCCGCCGCGACGGCCGACGCGACCGCTTTGGGGTCGCGATCGTACGCAATCACTTGATGACCGCCGCCGATGAGGCGCTGCGTCATGTAGTTGCCCATCTTGCCGAGCCCTACCATCCCGAGTTGCATCGATCGCGACTTCCTTTCAGTTCAGAGTGTTGAAGAATGCGGGGCTCAGGCGCGCACCGAGAGCGCTTCGTCAACGGCCGCAACGAGCGCACGCAGCGCCGGCTCGACGGGGCCCTTCAGATGGACGCGGACGCCGCGGCGATTACGCTTGTCGAGCGACATCCAATCGCCGAGCGCTTGGGCCGCGAGCAACGTGCGGAACCCAACGTTCATGCCGGGGATCATCGGATCGTCGGGGTCGTCGGCGGTGATCTGAAGGACGACGCACGTATCGGGGCCGCCCTTATGAAGCTGGCCGGTCGAGTGCAGGAAGCGCGGCCCGAAGCCAACCGTCGTCGCGACGCGATGCGCGTTGCGCACCTTCAGACGAAGCTCTTGCAGCAGCGCGGCGTGCGTCTCGTCGCGCGCGATGTAGGCGGTGATTGCGTTGTAATCGTGCGGGCGCAACTGCGCGAAGAGCCCCGCCAGCGCCTGTACCGGATTTGCGCCGGAGATCGTGCGGCTGCCCGAGAGATAGGTGACGTCGAACGCCGGTCCGTCGACGTCGGCCTTCGGCTCGTCGAAGCTGCCGTTGCGGGCGTACTGCGCGAGAAGGGCGACGGTGTTATCTTTCGATTCTTGGACGTTGGGCTGATCGAACGCATTGATGCCGAGGATGACGCCGGCCGCCGCAACCGCGATCTCCCAGAGATAAAACTGTTCGCCGATGTCGTACGCGTCGTTCATGTAGAGGCGGATGACCGGATGGCCCGCGCTCTCCAATGCCCGCAGCTTCTCGTCGACGCCCGGTTCGGGATTGGGCAGGTTCGCTCCGACGTACACGAAGGTCCGGTCGTCGGAGTAATCGTCCGGCGCGCCGAGCGGCTCGCCCTCGATTGGCACGATGCCTTTGCCAAGCTTGCCGGTCGATTCGGCGATGAGCTGTTCGGCCCACGCGCCGAACGCCTTCACGGCTGCGTGTGTAACGATCGTCAGCTTATCGCGTCCGTTGACCGCGAGGCCGCCGATCGCGGCGCCGAAGCGCACGCCGGGAGCGTCATGCGGATCGACCGTCCGATCGTTGGCGTGCATCGCGCCGAGCGCGCGGTCGAGCAGGAGGTTGATGTCGTAGCCGGCGATCGCCGATGGCGCGATGCCCACGAACGAGAGCGCCGAGTACCGCCCGCCGATGTTCGGATCGTTCTCGAAGTCGGCGCGGAACGATTCTTCCTTCGCCTCCTTGTCGAGCTTCGTGCCGGGGTCGGTGATGGCAACGAAGTTTCGAGCGGCGGCCGCCGCCCCGACCTGCTTCGAGACCTTTTCGTAAAAGTAGGCGTAGAACGCGTTGGGCTCGGTCGTCGTTCCGCTTTTGCTCGAAATGATGAAGAGCGAGGTAGGAATGTCGATCTTTCCCTCGAGCTCCTTGATCTGCTGCGGCGAAGTGGAATCGAGCACGTGCAAGCGCGGATAGCCGCCGATCGGTCCGAAGGTGTCGGCTAGAATATCGGGCGCGAGCGAGCTTCCTCCCATACCGCAGACGACGGCCGAATCGAAGCTCTCCTTCGTTTCGTTGGCGAAGGCTTTCAGCGCGGCGACCTCGTCGAGCATATGCTGCTGGATGTCGAGCCACCCGAGGGCCTTCTTGATGATTGTGATGGCGTCGGGATCGTTCGACCACAACGTCGCGTCATGGGCCCAGATGCGTTTGAGGAAATCGGCCGACGCGAGCTGCTCCAGGGCAGCGTCGTAATGACCCTGCGCTTTACCTAAGGAGAGCCGCACGCGCTCCGCACCATCCGACTCGAGCAGCTTCTGCTTGTAGACGATCGCACCCAAAAGCGCCCCGAAGGAATCGGAGAAGAGTTGCACGCCCTCTTTCTGCAGATCTTGCGTGACGTCGAAGTAAGAAATCTTTGCCTCTTGCAGCGCGCGCATGACGTCGGCCGCACCGCGCAGGTCGCTCTCGACGGTGCCGGGCTCGACCTTGCCGTGATCCAAGAGCGCGTCGAACGTTTGCGGCGGCATTGTATTGACGGTATCGGGGCCGACGACGCTCTCCACGTACATGAGGTCCGGGTAATGCGGATTCTTCGTCGAGGTCGAAGCCCAGAGCGGCCGCTGAACTGCGCCGCCTTTTGCTTTGAGTGCGGCGAACTCGTCGCTTTCAAATATCTCTTTGAACTTTTGATACGTGAGCTTCAGCCCGGCGATTCCCGCTTTGCCCAGCAGCGGCTCGAGTTTCTCGCCCTTGCCGATCCGGTCTTGTAAGAGCTTATCGATCGCGGTGTCAATCCGGCTGACGAAAACAGAGTTGACCGAGCGGATGCGATCGATCGGCTTGCCCTCGTCGGCACGCCGCTGCAAGCCCTTGACGTAGGCGAGCGCGGCTTTCTCGTACATTTCCGTCGAAAAGATTAGCGTGACGTTGATGTTGTATCCGCGGTAAATCGCCTCTTCGATCGCCGGCAGGCCCTCTTTCGTACCCGGGATCTTGATCATGACGTTCGGCCGGTCGACCCGTTTCCAAAGCTCTTCGACCATCGCGATCGTTCCCGCAGTATCGCTCGCGAGCAGCGGCGATACTTCGAGGCTGACGAATCCGTCGTTGCCGCCGCTGGCAGCGTAGAGCGCCGCGAACGCATCGCACGCACTCTGAATATCTTGGATTGCGAGATCCCAGAAGAGCGCATCGGCACTCTTCTCGGTACCGACGAGCTGCGCGAGCTGCTCGTCGTAGTCGGTTCCCGCGCCGATCGCCTTTTCAAAGATCGTCGGATTGCTCGTCATCCCGCGCAGACCGATCTCGATCAAGCGCGCGAGCTCGCCGGAGGCGAACATGCTGCGCCGGACGTTGTCGAGCCAAACGCTCTGCCCGGCGGCGAGCAGCTGCTCCACGGGGTTCTTCATGGTCGTCTCCTAACGGGCGGCGAGTTGGAACTTCGTAAGGGCTAAGTCCGCGACGTTATCCGGCGTGAAGCCGTAAGCCTTGGCTACGGCGGCGTACGGAGCCGACGTCCCGAACCTGTCGATGCCGAACGCGAAGCCACGGTCGCCGACGTACTTGGACCACCCCAGTGTCGCGCCCGCCTCGATCGACATGCGCGCCGCGATCCCCGGAGGCAGCACTTCGTCGCGATACGACTGCGGCTGTGCGTCGAATAGCTCCCAGCACGGCATCGAGACGACCCGCGCGCGCGCGCCTTTGCCATCGAGAATCTTCTTTGCGTCGACGGCGAGTGCGACTTCCGATCCGGTCGCAATTAGAATGAGGTCGGGATTTCCGCCCTCGGCGTCGGCGAGGACGTAGGCGCCTTTGCCGACGGCGGCGTCGCGCACGCCGAGGAACGGCAGCTTCTGCCGCGTTAGAACGAGGACGTACGGCGCGCCCTTGGCCGCGACGGCAAGCTTCCACGCTTCGAGCGTTTCGAGCGAGTCCGCCGGCCGAACGACGTAACAGTTCGGCGTGGCGCGCAGCGTCGCAAGCTGCTCGATCGGCTCGTGCGTCGGACCGTCTTCACCGAGAAAGACCGAATCGTGCGTGAAGACGTAGATCGAGTGAATCCCGGTTAGGCATCCGAGCCGGAGCGCCGGTTTTAGATAATCGACAAAGTTGAAGAACGTCGCCGCGAAGGGAAGCAGCCCGCCGTGGAGCGCGATACCATTCGTGCAGGCGGCCATGGCGTGCTCGCGCACGCCGTAATGAATGTTACGACCGCCATAATTGTTCGGTTCGAAATCGCCGCAATTCTTAAGGTACGTTTTCGTAGAGGGGTCGAGGTCCGCCGATCCGCCCACGAGTTCGGGAAGTGCGAGCGCGATCGCGTTCATAACCGTGCCGCCCGCATCGCGCGTCGCGACGCTACCGTTCTGCGCGTCAAACGCCGGCCACGGCAGATCCGGCGGCAGCTCGCCGCGCAACGTTCGCTCGAGCTGCGCCCCGAGATCCGCGTTGGCCCGCTTCCACGCATCGAAGGTCGTTTGCCATTGCGATTCGAGCTCGGCACCCCTTCGCCCAACCTCGCGATAGAACGCGAGCACGTCGTCGGGAACGAAAAAGTCCGGCTCTAGCGGCCAGCCGAGCTCCTCTTTTGCTTTCTTGACGTTCTCGGGCCCGAGCGGTTCGCCGTGCGCGAGAAAGCTATCTTGCCGCGGCGAGCCGTAACCGATGTGCGTTCGCACCGCGATGAACGAGGGTCGATCGACGACGTTCTTCGCAACGGTAATCGCTTGATCGATGGTGGCGACGTCGTTGCCGTGCGACGCGTCGATAAGCTGCGTGTGCCAGCCGCTCGCCTCGAATCGCGCGACGGGATCGTCGGAGAAGGCGACGTCGGTCGGACCCGCGAGCGAGACGAGGTTGTCGTCGTAGAGAACGATGAGTTTGCCGAGCTTGAGGTGGCCGGCGAGCGAGAGCGCTTCTTGACTGATGCCCTCCATGAGATCGCCGTCGCCGCAGATGCAGTAGGTGAAGTGATCGACGATCGGGGCGTCGTCGCGGTTGTAGACGGCTCCCATGTGCGCCTCGGCGATCGCCATGCCGACGGCATTGCCCACGCCTTGACCCAGCGGGCCCGTCGTCGCCTCCACGCCGGGCGTATGCCCGGCTTCCGGATGGCCGGGCGTCTTGCTTCCGAGCTGTCGGAAACTCTTGAGGTCGTCGAGCGTTAGGTCGTAACCCGTAAGGTAGAGCAGCGCGTAGAGAAGCATCGAGCCGTGCCCGGCGGAGAGCACGAAGCGGTCTCGATTGAGCCAGTGCGGATCGCTCGGATTGAAGTGAAGGTGGCGAGTCCACAGCGCGTACGCCATCGCCGCCGCACCCATCGGCATGCCGGGATGGCCCGAGTTGGCCTTCTGCACGGCATCGACCGCTAGAAAGCGGATCGCATTGATTCGTTGCTCCTCGGCGGGCGAATTCGGCACGGAATCTCCTTTCACGACGCGGGGGCGGGCTTACCTGGTGCCGTAGCTTCAGCGCGTGACGTTGGAAGAACTGCAAGCAAAAATCGAGGCGTTGGCGCGGGGCGAAGGCGACGTGCACGGACGTGCGGGCCGCGCGGTCGATCGCGCAATCGGCCTGCTCGATTCCGGCGAGCTGCGCGCCGCCGTTCCCAGCGGCGACGAGTGGGTAACGAACGCGTGGGTAAAGGAAGCGATCCATCTTTACTTCGCGCGGCATAACCGCAAGGTTCCGCTCAAGAGCAACTATCGCAGGCATGGCGTGCGCTGCGTTCGTCCGGGGGCCGCCCGATACGGAAGCTTTCTCGCACGCGGCGTCGTGTTGATGCCGGCGTTCGTCAACATCGGCGCGTACGTCGGCGAAGGCACGATGATCGACACATGGGCGACGGTCGGTTCGTGTGCGCAGATCGGCAAGCGCGTTCACCTGTCGGGTGGCGTCGGAATCGGAGGCGTCCTCGAGCCGCCGCAGGCGTTGCCGGTAATCGTCGAAGACGGCGCATTCGTCGGCTCGCGCTGCATCCTCGTGGAGGGCGTGCGCGTCGAGCGTGAAGCGGTGCTCGGCGCGGGCGTCGTCATCACCGCGAGCACTCCGATTCTCGACGTGCGCGGCAGCGAGCCCGTGACGATTCGAGGGCGCGTTCCCACGCGCGCGGTGGTCATTCCGGGAACGCAAAACAAGCGCTTTCCGGCCGGAGAGTTCGGAACGCCGTGCGCGCTGATCGTCGGGACGCGCGACGCCTCCACCGACCTGAAGACGTCGCTGAACGCCGCGCTGCGCGAACACGAGCTAGCGGTATGAATCCGCGGCTAGGAGAGATCGCGCCCTCGCTGATTCGCGAGGTTTCGAGTAAGAAGAAGATCACGTCGATCGACCTGGGATTGGGCGAGCCTTCGCTTCTGCCCAATGGCGAGCATTTTGCAAGTGCGATGCGCTTCATCGCCGAACGCGGCGTGAAGTACACGCCCAATGCCGGCGACCACGCACTGCGCACTGCGATCGCGCGGCGCTACGATTACCCCACAATGGGTCGCGCCGAGAACGTGTGCGTCACGATCGGATCGCAAGAGGCGATGTACGTTGCAATCAAGACGCTGCTCGATCCCGCGCGCGACGAGCTGCTGATCGTGGAGCCGTGCTTTCCGTCCTACCAGAAGATGGCAGCGCTCGAAGGCATTACGCTGCGCACCGTCGCCATGCGCGAAGATGAGGATTTTGCCTTCGATGCCGCCGCAATCGAAGCGGCGATCGGCGAGCGTACGCGCGCGATCGTGATCTGCTCGCCGTGCAATCCCACCGCCCGCGTCGTTTCTCAGTCAGCCGCGCAACGGCTCGTCCGCGCGCTCGAAAACCGTTCCGGCGAACCGATCTGGCTGATTCACGACGAGATCTACCGCGAGCAGGTCTTTGTCGACGACGCTGCCGAGTTCGCGCGATACTATCCGCAGACGCTGGTAACGAACTCACTGAGCAAGAGCAACGCGCTGACGGGCCTTCGGCTCGGCTGGCTCCTAGGACCTGGATCGTTTATCGACGAGGCAATCAAAGTGCACGCTTGGATCGCCTCATGCGCCGATACGTTCGCCCAGCGCGTGGCGTTGCACGTCTTCGAAACTCCGGGTGCGCTGCAAGAACACACGGGCTGGTATCGCGAGCGCCGCGCCGACCTGCTCGCGGCGCTCCACCGCAACAATCTGCGCTTCATCGCGCCGGAGGGAACCTTCTACGTCTGCGTGCGGCTGCCGGACGGCGCGAATTCTTTGCAAGCCGCCCGCGATCTGATCGAGCGCTACGACGTCGTGGCGGTTCCGGGCATCGCGTTTGGTCCTTCGATGGAAGGATGGCTGCGCCTGAGCTGGGTCTCATCGCCGCAGCGGGTCGCCGCCGGTCTCGAGCGGATCGCCGAGTACTGCGCCTCGCTTGGCGTTGCATCGCAGACCGGCGAGATCGTACGTTAGCCTATCCAGACGGTTTGAACGTTCACGAACTCGTGAATGCCGAAAGCCGATAGCTCGCGCCCGTAGCCGCTCTTTTTTACCCCGCCGAACGGGAGCCGCGGATCGCTTGCAACCATGCCGTTGATGAAGACGGCGCCGGCCTCAATGCGTGCCGCGAACGTTTCGGCCGCCGCGACGTCGCGCGTCCACAGACTCGATCCCAAACCGAACGACGAAGCATTCGCGAGCGCGATTGCATGCTCGCGATCCTTCGCGCGAACGACGGCGGCGGCCGGTCCGAACACCTCCTCGTCGAACATCGGCATGCCCGGGACGACCTCCGTCACGATGGTCGGCTCGTAAAAGTAACCGGCGCCGCCGATCGGCTTGCCGCCGAGAGTGAGGCGCGCGCCGGCCGCGACGCTTGCGGAGACTTGCGCGTGAACGCTCTCGCGGAGGTCCTCGCGCGCGCACGGTCCGAGCTGGACTCGCTCGTCCATCGGATTGCCGACCATTTGCGTCCCTGCGAGCTCGGCAAAACGGCCGGCAAACTCGTCGTAGACGGCCTGTTCAACGATGAAGCGTTTCGCCGCGATGCAACTCTCACCGTTGTTCTGAAAGCGCGCGGTGACGGCCGTTCGCGACGCCGCGTCGAGATCGGCGTCGGAGAAGACGACGAAGGGATCGGAGCCGCCGAGTTCCAGCACGCACTTTTTAAGCGCGTTGCCGGCCGTTCGTGCGACCGAGGCCCCCGCGCGCTCGCTGCCGGTCAGCGTGACGGCGGCGATTCGCGGATCGGCGACGACCGCGTCGATCCCTTCGCCACGCGCGATCAGTGCACCGAAGAGGCCGTCGGGTGCACCCGCCTCGCCGAAGATTCGTTCCAGCTCGAGCGCGCAGCGCGTCGTGTTTGCCGCATGCTTGAGCACCATCGTGTTGCCGGCCATTAATGCCGGCGCCGCCGCGCGCACGACCTGCCAAAATGGAAAGTTCCACGGCATGATCGCGAGCAGTACGCCGAGCGGGCGGAACGCGACGTAACTGCGCGCCGCCGAGCTCTCTGCCGGCTGCTCAGCGAGCATCGCCGCAGCGTGATCGGCGAAGTACTCGAGCCCCCAGGCGCATTTTTCGACTTCGGCGCGGGCCTGCACGATCGGTTTTCCCATCTCGCGCACGGCCGTGGCCGCGAGCGAGTCGCGTTCGGCGCGCAGCCGCGCCGCGATCGCGCGCAACACCGCGGAGCGTTCTTCCAACGGCACCTGCGCCCAGCGCACGCTAGCCCGCACCCCTGCGTCGAGCTTCGCGCCGATCTCTTCGGCATTCATGAGCGCGAAGCGCTCGAGCACCGCTCCCGTTGCGGGATCGATCGTCTCGATCATATCGCGTGCTGCGCCCACGGACCCGATGGCCCCGCGTAGACCTCTACCAGACGGTCGGGGTGCAGATAGGCGCGCGCGACGCGTTGCACGTCGGCCGGAGTAATTCGCGAGAAGCGCTCGCCGAGCGTCCCGTAGTAGTTGAGTGGAAGGTCGTTGGATGCAATATCCATTAGTTGCTTTACCTGTCCCGACGACGAGGCCTCCTCGAGCAGCGCGTTGCCGGCAAGACGTACCTTTGCCTCTTGCAACTCGGTCGCCGAGACCGGCTCGTTCTGTAAGTGCTGCAGCTCTTGGCGCACGAACTCGACGGCCTCGACGACGCGTTGCGGTGAGGCGTTCAGCTCGATTCGAAAATCGCCGCGATCGGAGTCGGAGTTGAGGCTACTGCTGACGCTGTAGACGAGCCCGCGTTTCTGGCGAAGTTCCTGCCATAAGCGCGATTCGAAGGCGCCGCTCCCGCCCAAGATTTGATTGAGCAGCAAGAACGCATCGTAATCGGGATTCGACCGTGACAAGGCCGGCTGTCCGAGACGAATGTAGACTTGGTTCGCCGACGTACCGATATAGTCGTGGCCGCCGGTCGCCGGCGGCATCGGCATGAGACGCGGATCGGGTTTGGCACCCGGCACCTGCCACGCACCGAAGGCCGATTCGAGCGCGCTTCGCACCCGTTGCGGCGAGATGTTGCCGGCGACTGCGATCGTAGTGAGATCCGGGCGCCAATAGCGCTGCGTATACGCGATCAAGTCGGCTTGCGAAATGTCGCCGATGCTCTGCGAGGTCGCCTCGCGTAGGGTGGGATCGTCGCCCGCGAGCAAGAGACGGTCGTAGGCTCGGTCGATCATCACGCCCGAGATGTTCGATTCCGATTGGAGGCTGTTGCCAACCTGCGAGCGCTCGATCCCAAACCAGGGGTTGGCAAAGGTCGGATGCTGCTCGCCGTCGGCGAGAATTGCGACGATCCGTTCGAAGTCGCCGCTCATTCCCTGGGCCGAAAACTCCGTACCCGTTACGACGAAGGCACCCATCTCGTCGGTATCCTTTCGGCGCTGTTCGAATGGATAGTTCGCGCTGCCGTAATCGGCGACCGCGCCGGCCAAACGCGCGATGCCTTCCTTACCGGGCGCTTCGAACGCCGGCGACGACTCGATCTTGCCCTGCAGAACGAACGTCGGGCGATCGGTCTTCGTCTGCACGATCACACGCAGACCGTTCGAGAGCGTGAACTGCGTCGGCGAGAGCGCACTGCGCTCGTTCGTCGGCGTGCGAATCGCCGCGGCGATCCAAGCCGGTTCGACGATCGGGCCATGCGGGATGCGTTTGGAAAAGTCGTCGCTCGCGGCGGCGTTGCTCTTCTGCGAGTTGCCTCGCGGAGGGCTCTCGTTGGGCGTGAGGTGTCCGACGACGGTCGGGTGGCTCAGATAGGTACGCGCTGCCGCGAGCAGATCGTCGCCGGTGAGCGCAGCGAGGCGGGTATCTTCATCTGAGATGCGCTCGCCGACGATACCGTAGGTGTATCCGGCCAAATCGCCGATCCCATCGATCGAGTCGGCCGAATAGACGCGTTCGGCCATGGTCAAGCGCTTCGCAGCGAGAACGAGATCCGGGTCGAAGCCCTTCTGCAGCACCGAGTCGAGCGTTGACTGAAAGACGGATTGTGCTTCCCGGCTGCTCCGCCCGGGGTTAAGCACGATGAAGACGTTGAGCAGGCCGCCTTTGAGCTGCGTGTCGGAGTTTGCTTCAATAGCTAGGGCGATGTTGCTTTGAACGAGCGCCCGGTAGAAGGGCGATCGCTGGTTCTCCAAGAGCGTCGCCAGCGTGCTGATTGCGGGCTCGCCATGCTGCGTATCGCCGGGAATCGCGTAGGCAAGGTCGAGGATTTCGAAGGGAAACGGGAACTCGGCTTCAACCGTTGCGCCGCGCGCCGGAACCGGATTCGGGCTCGGCTTTGGTGGGAGCTTCTTGGAGGGCACCGATCCGAAGTAGCGTTGCGCTTTGGCGAAGACCACCGCGTGGCTGACCGCCCCGGCGACGACGAGCGTCGCGTTGTTCGGCGCGTACCACTCGCGATAGTACCGCGCGATGTCGGCGGCCGTTGCGCGGGCCACGTCGCTGCGATCGCCGAGCGGCGTTCGGCCCGCGGGTTGGCCCGGAAACGCGGCCGCACGCACGCGCGCTAATAAATTGTAGAAGGGCGAGCTGTCGTCGCCGTCGATTTCGTTGAGCACGGCGTTGCGTTCGATCGCCCACTCGGCGGCGCGCAACGCGGCGTGCTGCATGCGATCCGCCTCGATGAAGAGCCCGATGTCGAGTCTGTCGGCGGGCATCTCGAAATAGAACTGCGTGTAATCGTAGCTCGTCTCGGCATTCATCTGTGCGCCAAGCCGGGCCGTGATGTCGTCGAGACCACCCGACGAGATCTCCGGCGTTCCGCGGAAGAGCATGTGTTCGAGGGCATGCGCGAGGCCGGTCTTGCCCACACTCTCCTGCAAGGATCCAAATCCGTACCAGACCGAGGTTTGAACGACCGGCGCTGCACGATCCTCGACGACGACGACCCGAAGCCCGTTGCGGAGCGTCGTCGTAAATATTCCTCCGTCGCCGGGTCCGCTTTGCGCGCTTGCCCCCAGCGGCAGGGAACACGCCAGCGCGAGGGCGAGCGGCACTAACCTCAATGTCACAGACTGGTAACTCCTAAGTAATATGCAGCGCACGATTCAACTGCTGCCCAAGGAAGGCAGCCGACGAGCTCGCAGCGAGCGATCACGATGCCGCGTTCCGAGGCCAGCCGGCGGACGATCTCGACGACGCGATAGAGCGGCGTTGCAACATAATCCGTAATATTCAACGAAACCTGCACGCGATCGTCTCCTCGTGGAAGGGCGAGCGCACGAAGCGAGCGCAGACCGCCGTTGCGCTCCCGGATAGCGAGCGCGATCGCGCGTGCGGCGCCCAGATCGGTGCTCGCTAATTCAACGTTGAAGGCGATCAGGAGGTTGCGGGCGCCGATCGCAATTGCGCCGGCGCTGAGGTGGCGCCGCACGTCCCCTTCGTCGGGGAGCCAGTCGGCGTTGCGTCGGATCTCCGGAAGGAGCAGGCGCTCCGGCCGGCGCGCGGCCGCGCCGTAGTAGAACGCGGGGACACCGTAGCGGCGCCAGATTTCGGCACCCGCTCGATGCGCCAATTCGGCCGCGTCGTCGAGCGTCGCGTCGCGCAGCGGGACGAATGGAAGCACGTCGAGCGCGCCGATACGCGGATGGGCGCCGCGATGCGCGCGCAGATCGATCCGCTCGAGCGCCACGCCGGCAAGTGCGACGGCCGCGTCGAGCACCTGCGTTTTGTCGCCGACTACCGTGAGAACGCTACGGTGGTGAACGGCGTCGCTGCTCCAATCGAGCAACCGCGCGCCGGCCTCACTGACGGCGGCGCGCGCCGCCTCGATGGTAGCCGGTTCGCGCCCCTCCGAGAGATTCGGCACGATCTCGAAGAGCATCAGCGCAACGCCGTTTCCACGGCGGAGGCGACATCGGTCGTATTTGACGGCGCAATGACGTGCGTATAGCCGAGCTTTCGCGCTTCCGCCTCGCGGCGGTCGGCCTGCGCGACCGCGCGCACTTCGCCCGATAGGCCGAGCTCGCCGAAGACCGCGACCGAAGGCCCAATCGCGACGTTGCGAAACGACGATGCGATCGCGAGCGCAATTCCGAGGTCCGCAGCAGGCTCGACGATGCGCAGGCCTCCTGCGACCGACGCGTAGACGTCGCGCGCGCCGAGGGAGAAGCCGGCGCGGCGCTCGAGAACGGCGATGATCATTGCGAGGCGTTGCTGATCGAGGTTATTCGCAAGACGTCGCGGCGTGCCGTACGCTGCCTCGCCGACAAGCGCTTGCACTTCGATCAGGATCGGGCGCGATCCGACGATCGATGCGACGACACACGAGCCGCTCGGGCGTTGCTTACGATTGCCGAGAAAGAGCTGCGACGGGTTAGAGACTTCTCGCAAACCGGCGTCGTGCATCGTCAACACGCAGATCTCGTCGATCGAACCGAAGCGGTTTTTGTACGCGCGTAGAATTCGGTACTCGCCGCCCGGCTCGCCTTCGAAGTAGAGCACCGTGTCGACCAGATGCTCGAGTAGGCGCGGGCCGGCGATCGCGCCGTCCTTCGTGACGTGCCCCACGATGAAACACGCGCAACCGGAGCGCTTCGCGTACTCCATGAGCGCGGCCGTGCAATCGCGAATCTGCGTTACGCTTCCCGCATATGCATCCGATTCCGGTAGCCAAACCGTTTGGATCGAATCGACGACCATGGCAAGTGGCGTTCGCCGCTCCAGCCGGTCGAGCACCGCGCGAAGATTCGTTTCCGGATAGACGAAGAGCGCGCCGTTGCTCGTATTGCCGAGGGTGCGGTCCGCGCGCAATCGTACTTGCGATGCCGACTCCTCCCCGCAAACGTAGATTACTTCGCCGCGGTCTGCCAATCGCGCCGCGATTTGGAGCAGGAGGGTCGATTTACCGGCCCCGGGCGGACCGCCGACCAGCGTCAGGCTTCCGGGAACGATGCCGCCGCCTACGACCGCATCGAACTCCGGCATTCCGACGCGCAGGCGCGCGAGCGCGGCCGATCCGATCTCACGGAGCGCGGTCGGCTCGGCGCTCGGTGCACCCGTTGGGCGCGCGGCGCGGTTCGATTTCGGCCCGGCGCTGGTCGGACGCTCGTCGAATGAGTTCCACGCTTCGCACTGCGGGCAGCGCCCCAGCCAGCGCGGCGACTCGAAACCACAGGCCGAGCAAAAGAAAATCGCGCGCGCTTTTGCCATGTCTTTAAGTTCCCTTGCGTTCTGCGGGGCCGTTGCTTTGCCTGGGCGAATCGGGACGCGCGTAGTGAGTCCGACCTATCTGCAGATTGCAATCGACGGGCCCGCGGCGGCCGGAAAAACAACCGTCGCTCGCGCGACCGCGCAGCGTCTTGGGATTCTCTATCTCGATACGGGCGCGATGTATCGAGCACTCGCTTCGCTCGCTCTTCGAACGGGAACCGACGTCGATAACGGTGCCGCGCTGGCGCGGCTGATGACCGTGGCACCGATCGAAGTCGAGCTCGACGAGAGCGCGCAACTCGGATTTCGCATCGTCGCCGGGGGGCGCGAGCTCGCCGAGCCGGAGCTGCTGAGCAGCGAGGTGACGGCAATCGTCTCCGCCGTTTCGGCTCATGCCGAGGTTCGTTCGGCGATGGTACGCGCGCAACGCCGTATCGGCGCGAAAGGGCCGGTCGTGATGGCCGGACGGGATATCGGCACGGTTGTCCTTCCCGACGCGCCGGTGAAGATCTATCTCACCGCGTCGGTCGTGGCGCGCACCGCGCGGCGCCAAGCTCAGCTCCAGGCGGCCGGCGTAGACGTCGACGCGCACCAACTCGCTGAGGAGATCGAAGAACGCGACCGGCTCGACCAAACGCGGACTCACTCGCCGCTCGCTCCGGCTGCCGACGCGCACCTCATCGACTCGAGCGATATCGGCGCGGGCCGGGTCGTCGACGAGATTTGCGCGATCGTCGCGCGCGTGCCCCAATGAATCCGCGCTTTTACGACCTCTCGAAGTTTGTCGTTGGGACGATGGCACGGGTCTTTTGGCGAGCGCGCGTCTTCGGAGCCGCAAACGTTCCGGCTTCGGGACGGCTAATTATCGCCTGCAACCACATCTCGTATTTTGACCCGCCGATCTTAGGTGCGCTCTGTCCGCGCCGTATTAGCTACATGGCGAAGAAGGAGCTCTTCGAAATACCGGTCCTGGGCACGGTGATTCGCGCGCTCGGTGCATATAGCGTCGACCGTCGCGGCAGTGCGACCGGCGCGATTAAGCGCTCGCTCCACGTCTTGGAGTCGGGCGGCACCGTCGGCATTTTCCCCGAAGGCCGGCGCAGCCGGGGCGGACCCTCGGCACCGCAGACCGGCGTCGCCTTGCTGGCCTCCCTGGCGGGCTCGCCGGTCGTGCCGGCCTGCGTGCACGGCACCGACCGAGCGCTTCGGCTGGGTCGCGTCGACGTCGCATTCGGAGCACCGCTGGCGCTTCCGGCGGGCCGGAAAGCAACCCGCGATGATTTGGCGAAGTTCGCGACGGAGACTATGAAGGCAATCGAAGCACTGACGGAGAGTATCGGTGGAAATACGTAAGGCCTCGGTTCAGGGGTTCTGCTTCGGCGTTGCCATCACGGTAAAGAAGGCCGAGGAGGCGATTGCCTCGCGCGGCGACGTGACGACGCTGGGTCACGTCGTGCACAACCCGCAGATGGTCGAATCGCTCGCTGCCCGCGGCTTAAAGAACGCGCAGGGCGTCGACGAGGTCGATGCCGGCGCGCTGTTCGTGCGCGCGCACGGTCTGCCGGTCGACGTTTTCGAGAAGGCGAAAGAGAAGAATCTCGAGATAATCGACGCGACCTGTCCGATGGTGACGAAGATTCACGTGCAGGCCGAGAAGCTCAAAGCCGACGGCTATAAGATCGTCGTGATCGGCGATCCGAACCACCCCGAGGTCAAGGGCACGCTCAGCCACGTGCCGGGGGCGTGGTGCATTCAGAGGCCGGAGGACGTCGCGGGGCTCCCGCGGTCGAGCCGCGTCGGCGTCGTAGTCCAGTCGACGTGGTCGGGCGAAGGCTTTACCGAGATCGTTCGCGCGCTCTCCGCGAAATACTACGAAGTGCGCGCGGTCAACACTATTTGCACCGATACGCACAATCGCCAGAACGAAGCGCTGCGCCTGGCAAAGGACGTCGAAGTCATGATCGTCGTCGGCGGCAAGACTTCGGCGAACACCAAGCATCTCGCCGACCTCTCGGAATCGCACGGTGCGCGGGCTTACCATATCGAGGGTCCTGAAGAACTCGAACCGCAGTGGTTCAGAGGCGTTGTGGTCGCGGGCTTGATGTCGGGGGCGTCGACTCCGGGCTGGCTCGTCGACAAGGTCGAAGCGCGCATGGGGGAGCTGGCTGCCTCTGCTTAAGGAAGCGACGCTCGCCGAGCGCTTCGAGAGCGCCCTCGAAGAACGGATTACCGGATATCGGGGATCTACAGAGATCTCCGATAGTCTTTTGCGACATTTCGGTTACGCACCGTACGGGCCGGCACGCCGCGGCAAGCGGCTTCGACCGCAGATGGTGATGCGCGTCGCGGTCGGCGAGGGCGCGCCGATCGAGAACGCTCTCGACGCTGCCGTTGCCGTCGAGATCTTCCACAACTACTCGCTCGTTCACGACGACATCGAGGATCGTGACGAGCTTCGGCACGGAAGGCCGACGCTCTGGAGCGCCTACGGGATCGCCCGGGCGATCGAAGCCGGGGATGCGATGTGCGCCTTGAGTTTCTTGAGCCTCGAGCATGCTTCGGCCCATCTCGAGGCGAGCCGAGTGCTGCGCATGCTCGCGCTGCTGCACGAAGCGCACGCGGTGATGTGCGAAGGTCAGTCGCTCGATCTCTCCTTCGAGTCGCAGCCGTCGGTAGGCCTAGCGGATTACTATCGGATGATCGAATGCAAGACCGCCCAGCTCTTCGATGCATCGTGTCGTTTGGGAGCGCACGCCGCGGGCCGTGACGAACGGACGATCGCCGGTTACGGCACCCTGGGGCGCGCGTACGGGATGGCCTTTCAGATCCGCGACGACGTCGCCGGTATCTGGTCCTCGGTAGACGAAACGGGAAAAACCGTCGCGAGCGACATCGCGCGCCGGAAATGGACCTTCCCGGTGGTCTGGGCGATCGCCCAGCCGGCGTCGGCGGCGCGCGATGCCATCGCCGATGCCTACGCGCGCGGTATCGCACTCGATGGCGCGACGGTAGATCGCATCGTCGACGCGCTCGAGGCGATCGGCGCGCGCGCAGCGGCCGCGGCGGCTGCCGCCGAGCATCTAGCGGTGCTCGAGAAGCATTCGAACGTGGAGCTTCGCGAATATCTTTCGAGTACGCTGGGCTTGACCGCCGCTCGCTGAGGCAAAGGAAGAAGCGTGAACGTTAACGGCTCGGCGCGCGTACCGGCACGCCAGGGATCGCTCGCGTGGGCGCTGCCGGCGCTCCTTTTGATCGGGCTCGTCGTGCGGCTCTTCTTCATCGGCAACGAAGGATTCAAGACCGACGTTACGACCTATACGGCCTGGGCGCTCGGGCTGAGTTCGCACGGATTCTCGACCTTCTACTCGACGATTGGGTTCGTCGACTATCCGCCGGGATATTTCTATATCCTCGCAGCGATCGGGCACCTTTGGCATCTGTTCTTCAGCGCGCACGATCCTGGTTTCGGGATTCTTCGCGGCATGGTCAAACTTCCGGCGATCCTCGCCGATCTCGGGGTCGGCGCGCTCGTTTATGCCATCGTCGGCCGCTTCGCAAGCACCCGCATCGCGCTCGGCGCCGCGGCGCTCTACCTGCTCAATCCGGCGACGATTTATATCTCGGCGCTCTGGGGTCAGGTCGATTCGATTGCCGGCGGCTTCGCCTTGCTCTCGATTTACGCGCTGCTGCGCAGCAAAGATGGCGAGCAAACCGGCCGGCAGTCGGCTTGGATCATTTTCGCATGGCTCGCCTTTGCCTACTCGTTGCTTATCAAGCCGCAGGCCGCGGTGCTGCTGCCGCTGCTCGTGGCGTTTGCATTTGCCGATCCGCGTTGCCGCCGGGAACGGATAATCGCAAGTGCGATTGGCGCCGGAGCTTCGCTGTTGTTGGCTCTGGCGCTCACCGAGCCGTTCCACCCGAGCAATCCGGTCGCCGCACTCGTATGGCTCTACGACCGGTATCACAACGGGGCGATCGTCTATGCGTACAACAGCGTGAATGCGTTCAATCTCTGGGCGATTCGCGGTACGCTCTGGGTACCCGACACGCAGCCGATTTTGGGCCTGCAGCAATGGATCTGGGGCATCCTGCTGGTGACAGCCGCGCTCGCCTTGATCGTTTGGCGCTATTTGCAGGATCGAACGGACGAATCGCTGCTCGAAGGATGCGCGATTGCAGCGCTCGCCTTCTTCGCACTGGCGACTCGTATGCACGAACGCTACTCGTTTAACGGTCTGCTCTTCACGATCGTTTGCCTCCCGTTCGCGCGGCGCTACCTTTGGGGCGCGGTCGCGCTCTCTGTCGTGCTCCTCGCGAACTTGATCTACAGCCTGCAGTACCTTTACGTGGTTACCGCAAGCGTCCCCGGCGCCAACGCGCAGAACCTATGGGGCGGCTGGACCGTCGCGTTTTCGTTCCTTTCGGTCGGGACGTTCTTTTGGCTCGGGTACCAGTACTTGGGCGCGACGGACGCTGGCGTGCCGCGAGATGCCGCCGCGGACGAACCTCGCGTTCGGGCCGAGGGCGCCGATACGATGGGCGTGCGTCACTGGTTCGATCCTCGCGAGGGGTTGGCCACGATGCGCGTGCCGATCGACTATGCGATTGCGGCGGCGCTGGGAATCGGGAACTTCGTGCTCTCGTTCATCGGATATTGGTGGCCGCCGGACAAGGTCTTCGACGAAATCTACTTTGCGCGCGCCGGCGAAGAGTATTTGCAGAATCTCCGCATTTACGAGAACACTCATCCGCCGCTCAGCAAGCTGCTGATCACGCTCTCGATCGCGCTCTTCGGCGGCATGCCGAAGGGCCACGGACTCGGCGGCTGGACGGGGCTCAACGCGATCGTCGGGCACCTGGCCAACGGCGACAACTCCTACGGGTGGCGCTTCCTCGACGTGGTCTTCGGCGCGCTCGTCGTCGTGCTGCTCTACGCGTTTGCAAAACGGGTCACGGGCTCGACGGTCTTTGCGACAATCGCCGGTCTCTTACTCACCTTCGACGGCATGCATTTCGTCCAGTCGCGGATCGCGACGCCCGAGGGATTCGTCGTCTTCTTTGCGACGCTTGCGGTCTACGCGTTCTATCGCTTTTGGGTCAGCTCGCAGGTCGGCGAGCGCGCTCACGTCCCGGTGCCGAACTGGGGAATTCCCGTCGCCGCCTTGGCGGCCCTAGGAGCGGGGGTCGCCGCCGGCCTCGCGGGCAAAGCCCTGTTGAAACTCGACGGTCACACGACGATTGTCGTCACGCTCTACCTCGCTTGTGGTTTCTATCTGATCGCGCGGTATCTCGTGCTGCCGAGACTCTGCGGAGACGGCCGTCGCGAGCTGACCTACGCCGAAGGCTCGCACGCGCTGCGCGGTTCGGACGGGACGGCCGTATTCACTGCGGACGGTGGCGAGATCGACGCCCGCGGAAAGATGGCGCGCGGCGCCGTATCGCAGGCCAAGGGCAGCGTGCTCGTCTATAGCGACGACCCGCTGACCATCGAATACCGGCGGGACGCAAGCGTGAGCTACGCGACGCCCGACGGCGAGGCGGTTTACGCACGGGATGAGATTCGTTCCGGCGACGCCGTCGAGAAGGGCCGCTCCTCCAAGCTCTGGTTGATCCTCTTCACCGTCGCGCTGGGTTTGCTCGTTGGATCGAAGTGGTATGGCGTGATGGGTTTTGGTGTGAGCTTTTGCGGACTCATCTTCATCGCTTTTGCAGGATACTTGGCACGGCAGAGCTTGACGCCCGCGCTCTGGGGAAATTCGCGCGGGTTCCGGCTGGACGGAGCGCTCGCGACGATCGTCTTTATCAGTGCGACCGTCTACGCCTTAGCGTGGGTTCCCGATTTGCTGCGGCAATCGCCCGACCCGGGGGAAGTTCACAACCTCAACGACGTCGTCGAGCGCCAGCACACGATGTACGAATACCATCACAATCTCGTAGCCACGCACCCGTACTCGTCGAGATTCTTCGAGTGGCCGATCGACTACGTGCCGATTGCGTATTTCTATCAGGACCACCGAAAGGATCCGAGCAACTCGAACGGGTGCTGCATTTACGAGATCACGTCGCTGCCGAATCCCGTCATCATGTGGTTCGGGCTGCTCTGCGTACCGTGGGTCGCGATCGTCGGCTGGCGCGAACGAAATAAGGGGTATCTCCTGATCGTGGCGACGTACTTGATGCAGTGGCTGCCCTGGGCCGGATCGCCGCGTCTCACCTTCGCGTACCACTTCTACGTGAACATTCCGCTGATCTGCATCTGCAACGTGGTCGTGCTCCAGCGTCTCTGGCAATGGGCGCAGCGTCGCGAGGATTCGCGCTGGGTCGGGGCGCTCGGGGTCGGCGCGTACGTCGCCGCGGCTGGGGCAGCCTTCATCTTTTTCTATCCGATTCTGGCCGCGTATCCGATCAGTTGGAGTGCCTGGCACGCGCGGATGTGGTTCCCGACCTGGATTATCGGGCCGGGTTAGCGAAGGACGCGCCGAGGTTCGTTGAAATGTCGGGACATTCCAAGTGGCATAATATCAAGCTCAAGAAGGGCAAGGTCGACGCCCAGCGCGGCGCGCTCTTCACCAAGCTCAGCAAAGAGATAATCCTGGCGGCGAAGGGCGGCTCTTCCGACCCCGAGGCCAACTACCGGCTGAAGATGGCGGTCGAAAAGGCGCGCGAGTTCAATATGCCGCTGGAAAATATCAAGCGCGCGATCGCGCGTGCATCCGGCCAGAGCGGAGAGCGCGAGATCGAGGAGATCAGATACGAGGGGTACGGGCCGCACGGTCTCGCGGTCGTCGCCGATGCTGCGACCGACAATCGCAATCGCACGGCGGGCGAGCTGCGCTTTCTCTTCAGCCGCCATGAGGGGAGCCTCGGCGAGACGGGCGGCGTGGCTTGGATGTTCGATCCAGTCGGAATCATCGAAGTCGATCCGGGCGGGAAGTCGGAAGAAGCGCTGATGGACGACGCGTTGATCGAGGGCGTTGAGGACATCGAATACGACGCAGACTTTGCGACGATCTACACCGAAGCGACGCGGCTCGCCGGCGTGCGCGACGGACTCCGCGCGAAAAGAGTGAAGATCTCCGACGTCTATCTCGGAATGCGGGCGAAGACGAGGCTCGAGCTGCAAGGTGCGCAGCTTACCGCGGCGCTCGCGTTTCTCGAAGCACTCGAAGAACACGAGGACGTGCAGCGACTTTTCAGCAACCTCGACTTCAGCCGCGTGCCGGCGGAGGCGCTCGCCTGAGGTCATCCCTCAACGCGTATCTCTCGCGCGATTGGCTCTTTCCAGTCGTGCTCGTCATCTTCGTCGCGGTCGTCGTTTGGTTCGGCCGGCAAATCTACGACTTTCTTTTGCCCTCGGCGATGACCGTGACGGTACCTTCGTTCGTCGGCCAGACGCTTGGAGATGCCAACGCCGAAATCGAACGCCTGAAGCTCAGCTCGGCGGTCGTCGACCATGCCACGAGCGATCGATATCCCAAAGACGTCGTGGTCATGCAACGACCGCAAGCCGGCGAGCAAGTACGACAAGGGCGTCAGGTTTCGTTCGTGATCAGCGACGGCATCGTCGCGCGTCTCATGCCCGACCTGCGCTACCAATCGATGCGCGAGGTCCAACTCGACCTCTCGCGGGCACACCTGCAGCTCGGAAAGGTCACCTACGCGCGCAGCGACGTCGTTCCTGACGGTCACGTCGTCTCGCAGAATCCGGGCCCGCTGGTCAGCGTGCACGAGGGCGACGTCGTTGCGCTGGTGATGAGCCGCGGCGGCCGGGCGAACCTGGTCGTCCCGGATTTCGTCGGGCTCACCGTCGATCAGGCTCGAGCGCTCGCCGCCGACGCCGGAGTCAAGCTCGGACAGGTCGTCTGGACGCCGTTGGGCCGGTCGGCTCCGCCGCACGGCATGGTCGCGCGCCAGGTTCCGCCCCCGAAGGCAAGGATTGCATCGTACGACCCCGTCGCACTCCAAGTCAGCGCGGGTCCGAACGAATCGGGGTACATCGTTCGACAAGTGCGCGTACTCGTCTCCGTCCCGGTGCCGGAGAACGTTGCGAACGGTGAGCCGCTCGACGTCCGCCTCTCCGTTACCGATGCGACCGGAGCGTACGATCTCTATCGTGCGTTTGCCGAACCGGGCCAGAAGCTCGACTTCACGGTGACCGCGGTGGGAACGTCGGTTCTCGATATGTACGTGAACAACACGCTCGTCGCCGAGGAGCGCCTCGGAACCGAGCCGCCGCGTGTCTACGGCACCTCTGCTCCGTCGCCCGCGCCGACGTAGCTACCGGCTAACGACCGCGCCGGATGGAAACTGAAATCCCGCGATCGTTTTGACCGCGGAACCGCCCCTCGGATACTTGTAGAGTAAGACCGTACCGTTCGAGGTGCACGCGCTCGGCACGATGAGCGTCGCGCCGTCGATGTAATACTGACCGACCCAGCAGGCTCCTTGAAGTTTGGTCTTGCCGGTAGCGACGCCGTTTGTCGTTTGGTAGATCACTCTGCCATACGAATCGCCGATGGTTACGCTGGTGCCGTCGTATTGCACGCCTCCCGGATACTTGACGTGCGGACCCCTCCAATGAAGTTGCTCGAGCTTTGTTCCGCCAGCCGGCAATTCGGCGAGCCGAAAGCCGGAGCCCGTGTGAAATCCATCCACGAAAAGGTTACCGCGGTTGTCGTAAGCTAAGTGGTTCACTTCAAAAACGCGTTTATCGGAGTACGTCGCGGGCTTTCCGGAGCCGTTCTTATAGATAGCGACGTCGCCGGGATCGTCGCCGGCGTACGTAATATTCGCAATCGCGAGATCGCCGTTGACGGGGTTGACGGAACAATCCTGGACGTAGCCATACGGTTGATCGATCGTTCGTATCGGTGTCGTTCCGCCGTGCGCGAACTCGTAAACCGAGTAACGCAGCGTGTCGGTGACCCAAACGTCGCCGGTCTTTTCATTGACGCATAGCCCCTCCGGGGTGAGGAATCCCGAGAGAACGCCCACCGGTTTGAGGCTCGGATAGCCATAGACGTTAACCGTTTGCGCATACTCGTCGGAAACGTAAAGCAACGCTTTCGACTTTGCGGCGGGGTCCATCCACGATCGGCTGGCGATGCGCTGCGCGCTCGAACCGGCGGCCTGGTTCACTGCCGGCGCGCCGCCGCCGCATGCGGCAAGCGCTCCGATCGCGATGATGATGAGGGAGAGAAGGGTCGATGACCGCGTAATGCTCATCGTGCGCATCCTCCGTTCGTAGGCGCCTTGACGACGCTTCATCGATTCGGCGGCCGCAATGCCGTCCCCCCGGGAGCGGGCGGCTTCGTCGAAGGATGCCCGAACCATCCTGTGTCATAAAGCTGGAGAACATGACGATTCTGGCACCGTCGTTGCTGTCGGCCGACTTCGCGCGAATCGCCGAGCAGATTCGCAGCGTCCAGGATGCCGGCGCGGAGTATTTGCACCTCGACGTGATGGACGGTCGCTTCGTGCCGAACATCACCTGGGGGCCGAAGATCATCGGCGATCTTCGAAGACTTTCGCCGTTAGTCTTCGACGCTCACCTGATGATCGTCGAGCCCGAGCTCTACGTGGATGATTTTCGCGCCGCGGGTTGCGATAGAATCACCTTTCACCTCGAAGCAACCTCGCACGCGCAGCGTCTGCTCTCGCATCTTCGCGATATCGGGGCGAAGGCGGGGCTGGCGATTTGTCCGCAGACGCCGGTCTCCATGCTCGTCGACGTGATCGAGGATTGCGATTCGGTGCTCGTGATGAGCGTCAACCCAGGCTTCTCCGGACAGAAGTTCATACCGCGCACGTTCGAGAAGGTTCGTGAGGCGCGCGCGCTGATCGACCGGCGAAATTCCGTTTGTCTGATCGAGGTCGACGGTGGCGTCGGCCCCGAGAATGCACGCGAGCTCGTCGAGGCAGGCGCCGACGTCCTGGTGATGGGGTCGGCGATCTTCGGTGCGGAGGACCCTGCGGCGGCCCTGCGAGACGTCCGCGCGCTGCTCGCGTGACCGAAGACGAACTCGTTGCCGCGATTCGGGCCCTTATCGCCGAGTGTGATCCCAAGCACGGTCGGGAAGCGAGCGCCGTCGAAGCGGGTGATGACGCGGCGCTTTGGCAGCCGTCGCGATCGCACCGGAGCGCGATCTCGACCGATATGCTCGTCGAAGGCGTCGATTTCACGCGCGCGGCGATGTCGCTGGAGGATGCGGGCTGGCGCGCGATGGCCGCGAACGTCAGCGACCTCTGTGCGATGGGCGCGCGGCCGGTCCTTGCGACCGTCGCCTTGGGTCTACCCGAAGCGACCTCGATGCAAGAGGTTTTGGAGCTCTATCGGGGCTTGGCGAGTTGTGCAGGGGCGTGTAAGCTCGCGATCGTCGGCGGCGACTTATCGCGCGCCGGCGAGCTAACGATCGCCATTGCGATCGTCGGCGAAGTGCGGCCTTCCAATGCGAAGCTGCGAGCCGGCGGCCGGCCGGGCGACGTACTCGCGGTCACCGCTCCGCTCGGCGCGGCGCGTGCCGGCCTCGAACTCACGCGCAACGCGGTCACGATCGGCGAACCGCTCGCTCAGGAAGCGCTCGGTGCATTTCGCCGTCCGCAGCCGCGAATCGCCGAAGGACGCTTCCTCGGGGCGAGTCGCAACGTTACCGCGATGATGGATCTTTCAGACGGGCTCTCGACGGACGTCGATCGTCTCGCGGCAGCGAGCGGGTGCGCGGCGGAGATCGACGCCGTTCCGGTCGCGCCATCGGCTCGCGCCTGCGCGCAAGCGCTGGGAGAAGAGCCGCAGAGCTTCGCGCTGTTGGGTGGTGAAGACTTCGAGCTGCTCGTCGCCGTGAGGTCGCGCGCCTTTCGCCATCTGGCCGCGCGGTACGCAAAACACTTTAAGCGCGATCTCAATCGCGTCGGCGTCTTGGCAACGGGTTCGGGCGTCTTCTGGAAGGGATCGAGCTTAGAGCGATCCGGCTGGGATCACTTCGCGCGCTAGCGGTTAGGCGCGGCGCGTAACGCGATTCGAGCGCAGGCAGCCGGTGCAGACGCGCGCGGTACGATGGACGCCCTTATCGTCGATTCTGACCGATTGTAAGTTCGGAAGCCAACGCCGCTTCGTCTTATTCATGGCGTGACTGACGTTGTTGCCCGCCATCGGGCCCTTCCCACACATTTCGCACCGCTTTGCCATAGCCGGGCGATGGTATCACGCCTCCCGGCCGTCCGGCAACCCAAAAAGTTGACGCTGGGCAAGGAATCCAGGGGTGGCTCCCAAAGACGCGGCCATGAGCCGAGCGCGCATTGCGGTCGACGCGATGGGCGGCGACCACGCTCCCGGCGAGATCGTCGCCGGAGCGTTACTCGCTGCCGGTGAGTGCGATGCCGAAATCCTCCTGGTAGGGGACGAGCCGTGCGTTCGCTCGCTTCTTCGAGGTGACGGCGCCGACCGGGTTCGCGTAATTCATGCCCCCGAGGCCGTCGCGATGGACCTCTCGCCCTCGACCGCGCTGCGCTCGTGCGAGCGCACGTCGCTCGGCATCGCGGTGGGACTGGTCAAGCAGGGTGAGGCCGACGCGGTAGTTTCCGCCGGCAATAGCGGCGCGTTTCTAGCAATTGCGCTCATCAAACTGCGCACGATCGAGGGCATTTCCCGTCCGGCGATCGCTACCGTCTGGCCCGCTCTCAATGGGCCGACCGTCTTGCTCGACTCGGGAGCGAATGTGGATTGCAGGCCGGAGTGGCTGGTGCAGTTTGCGATCATGGGATCCGCCTACTCCAAGGCGGTGCTCAACGTCCGCGAACCGCGCGTCGGCATCCTCTCGGTCGGCGAGGAACGCAGCAAAGGGAATCAGCTCGTCTTGGAGGCGGCGCGCCTTTTAGAGGTTGCGCCGGTGCGCTTCATCGGCAACGTTGAGGGGAGCGATCTCTTTCACAACGTCGCCGACGTGATCGTTGCCGACGGCTTCGTCGGGAACGTCGTTCTCAAAACCGGGGAGGGCATGATCGCCGACCTCGCCCGCGTCATGCGCGATGCGCTGCTCGGTGGGAATTTGCTAACCAAACTCGGCACCGCCATGCTCGCTCCCGCGCTCAAACGGTTGCGCAAACGCTTCGATTACGAAAACTACGGCGGCGCGCCGCTGCTCGGCCTGCGCGGAAACTGCATCGTAACGCACGGCCGGGCGAGCCGCAACGCGATCAGGCATGCGATCAAGGCCGCCGTTCAAGAAGTCAATCAGGACGTCATCGGCAAGATCAGCGAGGTCATCCTACCGCATCTCGCACCTACGTAAGCGCCCAAAAGGCCTCGCCATGCTCGGCCTCTACGTTCACCTGCCGTTTTGCCCGTATCTCTGTCCGTACTGCGATTTCGCGAAGTGGCCGATGCGCGCGACGGCCTCCGCGCGCTATCTCGGCGCGCTGTACGCCGAGCTGGAGCGCGAGCCGATCAGGCCGGCCGCGACGATCTACCTTGGTGGCGGAACGCCGAATGCCTACGATGCGCAAACGATCGCTGCATTGCTGGAGCGGTTGCAGCGGCGCTTCCCCGGCGCGAGCGAGGTCTCGATCGAGGTTAATCCGGAGCTCGTGCGCTATGGCGATCTTGCGCGCTATCGTCAGGCCGGCATCAGCCGGATTTCCATCGGCGTGCAATCCTTCGAACCCGGCGAAATCCAAACGCTCGGGCGCAAGCACGTTCCTGAAGAGATCGCGACGGTCGTCGACGCGGCACGCGACGCAGAGATGCGCTCGGTCTCGCTCGATCTGATGTTTGCGGTGCCGGGTCAGACCGTGGAATCGTGGCAAGGAACGCTGCGGCGTGCCATCGCGCTCGATGTCGACCACATCTCGGCGTACGGCCTTACGGTCGAGGACGATACGCCGTATGCGGCGTGGCGGGCGTCGGATCCGTCGGTCTTCGCCGACGATACGCTCGAAGCCGAGTTCTACGCGCTCGCGATCGAGATGCTGCAAGCGGCGGGTTTCGAGCAGTACGAAATCAGCAACTTTGCCCGTCCCGGCCATCGCTGCGCGCATAATCTGAACTATTGGGCGAACGGCGAGTATTGCGGTCTGGGCGTCGGCGCGGCATCCTACCGCGACGGGGTGCGAAGCGTTCACACGCGTTCGTTGGACGAATACGTCGAGGCGGCGCTCGACGGACGGCCGATTCCGTCGGACGCCGAGCGGCTGGAAGGTCGCAAACGTGTGGGCGAGGCGATGATGCTCGCGCTGCGGACCGCGCAGGGGGTTGGGCTGAGCGAGTTCAAAGAACGGTACGGTATCGACGTGATGGCCGATTACGCGCCCGTCGTCACTCGATTCGCGCGGACTGGGTTGCTGGAGCAAGTCGGAGACACCGTGCGGTTGACCCAGCGCGGCCGATTTCTTGCCAACGACGTTTGCGGAGCCTTCGTAACATTCGAGTAACATCAAACGCGCTATCGGAGACGGTCCTGCGCGCCGCCTTCGTCGTCGTCTTTGGCGTAGCGGGCTTCCTTTTGGGAAGAGAGGCCTACTTCAGCCTGCTTTCACCTCACTTTGCAAACGAAGCGCTGCAAGTTGCGTTCTTGATTCTCTCGCCCGCGATCGGCGCGATCGTCGGCGCGCTCCTCGCGCCGTTCGCACAGGCGCTCTTCGAGGGGCAACTCCGTCAAGCCGAAGGAGCGATGGAGCGGCTGACGCCGGCCGAGATCGCCGGCGGCGCCGTCGGCTTGGTCGTCGGGCTTTTGATCGCGTTTCTCATCAAGGGCATCATCTTCGAGTTGATCAGCGATCTCGGACGGGCCGGCACCTACGTCGCGATCGTCCTCTATCTCATCGTTGCGATCTTTGCTGCGTATTTGGGTGCGCGCGTTGGCGCGAAGATTCGCATCGTGCCCGTTCCGCGCAACGTCTCCGGCGTGGCGAGCGAGGGCATCCCGAAGCTGGTCGACACGTCGACGATCGTCGACGGGCGAATCGTTGAGATCGTCGAGAGCGGGTTCCTGGAAGGCGAGCTCATCGTGCCGCGCTTCGTCTTACGGGAGCTCCAAGCAATCTCGGATTCCGTCGATCCCCTCAAACGCACGCGTGGGCGGCGTGGCTTCGACGTACTGAGCCGGCTGCAAGAGCTTGCCGCCGTCGAGATCAGCGAGCGCGATTTCTCCGACATGGCGCCCGGTAACGTCGATGCGCGGCTCGTGCGTCTCGCGCAAGAGACCGGCGCCAAGCTGGTGACCAACGACTACAACCTCAACCGGATCGCGCACGTCGAAGGCGTTTCGGTTCTGAACGTCAACGAGCTCGCCAATGCCGTCAAGCCCGTGGTGCTTCCCGGCGAAGAACTGCACGTGGCGGTCATTCGCGAGGGTAAAGAGTTTCACCAAGGCGTCGGCTATCTCGAGGACGGAACGATGATCGTGGTCGAGCACGGACGGCGTTTGATCGGCGAAGAGACCGACGTGATCGTGACCAGCGTGCTGCAGACCGTTGCGGGACGCATGATCTTCGCAAAGCCCAAGCGCGAAGGCGTTGCCTCTTGAACTGGGCAGCCGTGATCGTGGCGGCCGGCCGCGGAACGCGCTTGGGCGAACCCAAACAGCTCATCGAACTCGCCGGCTTGCCGATGGCAGGATGGTCGATGCGCACGTTTGCAGCGATGCCGGAGATCGCCGAGATCGTGGTCGCAACCGAGCCCGAAAATCTCGAAGCGATGCGCGCGCTCTTCGCTCGCATCGCGCCGGAACGCACCTCCTGCGTCGTGCGCGGCGGTGCGGTTAGGCAGCAGAGCGTTTACGAAGGATTAAGGGCGGTCTCGGGGGCGTGCGATGCCGTCCTCGTTCACGATGGCGCGCGACCGCTGTTGCGCGTAGAGGACGCCCGCGCCGGTATGCTCGAGGTTCGCAATGGGCGCGCGTCGCTGCTCGCGCAACCGGTCGTCGATACGATCAAGCAGATCGACCTCGCGTCATTGCGGGTCGCCGCGACGCTCGACCGCACGACGCTCTGGGCCGCAGAGACGCCGCAGTTCGCGACGCTCGGAGATCTGCGGGCCGCGCACGACGCAGCGTTGCGCGACGGCCTGGAAGCGACCGACGACGCGGCGCTGCTCGAGCGCATCGGGGTCGAGGTCGTCGTCGTTGCGTCGACGGCGGAGAATTTCAAAGTAACGCTGCCGGCTGACGTTGCCCGAGCCGACGCGATCCTCCGAGCCCGCGCACTCGCACGTCATCCTGAGCGTAGCGCCGTAGGCGCGGAGTCGAAGGGGGAATGATGCGCATCGGGCATGGCTTCGATGCACACCCTCTAGTAGAGGGACGCACGCTGATCCTCGGCGGCGTGCGCATTCCGTTCGAGCGCGGTTCGTTGGGCCATTCCGACGGCGACGTGCTCGCGCACGCGCTTGCCGACGCGCTGCTCGGTGCCGCCGCGCTTGGCGACCTCGGTACGCGTTTCCCCGACACCGACGCGCGCTGGAAGGATGCCGATTCGATGGCTTTGCTCGGCCGCTGTAGCGCCGCGGTGCGCGATGCCGGCTTCGCGATCGGCAACGTCGACGCGACCATCGTCGTCGAACGCCCCAAACTAGCGCCCTTTATCGAACAGATGCGCGAGAACGTCGCGCAGCGGCTCGAGCTTCCGGTCGATGCCGTCGGGATCAAGGCAAAGAGCAGCGAAGGGATGGGTTATACCGGTGACGGCACGGGCCTCGCCGTATACGCTGTCGCGCTGCTCGATTCCACGAGGTGAGCGCCGCGCAAGCCGCAGCCTCTCGTTGACGCAGCGGGTTACACTGTTGCAAATGCCCTTCGAAAACGTCCTCGCCGACCTGCGAGCGCCCCTCGAACGCGACCCGGCGGCACGCGGCTGGCTGGACGTCGCCCTCTCGTACCCGGGCTTCCACGCGCTCGTCGCACATCGGATCAATCACTGGTTGTATCGAGCGGGCCTGCCCATTCTGCCCCGTTTTTTCGCTAGCGTTTCCCGGTTTCTGACGCAGATCGAAATCCATCCCGCCGCGAAGATCGGTAAAGGCATCTTCATCGATCACGGATCTGGTGTCGTCATCGGCGAGACGGCCGAAGTCGGCGACGGCTGTACGATCTACCAGGGGGTGACCCTTGGCGGCACGAGCCTTTCGCATGGGAAGCGCCATCCGACGCTGGGTCGCAACGTGACCGTCGGCGTGAACTCGAGCGTGCTTGGTGCCATCGTTCTGGGCGATAATGCCCGCGTCGGCGGAGGCTCGGTCGTCGTTAAGGACGTTCCGGCGAACGCGACGGTCGTCGGCGTGCCGGCGCGCATCGTCGCTCAGGACGGCAAGCCGATTCGCTTCGTCTCCAATCGGCCCCAGGTCGAAATGCCCGATCCAACAACGGACGCGATCGTACGGCTCCAACGCAAGCTCGCGGAGGTCGAGAAGCGACTCGGCGAACTCGAGCAGGGTGAGGTGTCGGAAGAAGAAGCCTGGAGCTGGGTGATCTGAGACTTTACAACACGCGCACGCGCGGCGTCGAGGATTTCGCCCCGTTGCGCGACGACGACGTGCGGATCTACGTCTGCGGGCTGACGCCGTCCGCGCAAGCTCATCTCGGTCACGCGCGATCGTTTCTGTTCTTCGACGTGCTCCGCCGGTATCTCGGACACCGCGGCTACCACGTGACGTACGTGCAGAACGTTACCGACATCGACGACCGCAGCATCAACGCCGGAAAGGAGACGGGGCGGAACTACCACGACATCGTCGATGGGTACTATGCGGAGTTCAAAGCGTCGATGCGCAAGCTCGGCACTCTAGAGTACGATCACGAACCATACGCAACGCGCTACATTGCGCCGATTCAAGCAATGATTCGCGAGCTGGTCGATCGCGGCCACGCTTACGCTTCGAAAGACGGCATTTACTATCGCGTATCCACGTTTCGCAACTACGGCCGGCTCGCCAATCGCAACGTCGAGGAGCTCGAGGCGGGGGCGCGCATCGAGGTGGACGAGCATAAAGAGGATCCGCTCGATTTTGCACTTTGGAAGTTCGCAAAGCCGGGCGAGCCAAGTTGGGCGTTCGAGCCATATGGCGACGGCCGTCCCGGCTGGCACATCGAGTGTTCGGCGATGGCGCGAGAGCTGCTCGACCCCGAAGGGCTTGGGTTCGACATTCACGGCGGCGGCGCGGATTTGATCTTTCCCCACCACGAAAACGAGATCGCGCAGAGCGAACCGCTGATGGCTCGCCCGCCGATGGCGAACTTTTGGGTGCACGGCGGCCTGCTGCTCTTCGACAACCGCAAAATGGCGAAGTCGCTCGGGAACTTCGAACCGCTCTCGGATTTGTTGCAACGCCACGACCCGCAAGCGATCCGCTGGCTCTTTTTACAGACCGGCTATCGCAAGGTGATGAACTTCACCGAGGATTCGATTGCCGCTGCGGGGCTCGGACTCGCGCGCGTGAAGGCCGCATACCGGGATCTAACACCGGCGACCGACGGAGAGCCGGCGACTTCTCCGGAGCTCGACGAACGGATGGAAGCGGCGCTCGACGACGACATGAATACCGCCGCCGCACTCGCCGGTCTCTACGACGCCGTCAGCCGCTCGACGCCGAGCCGCGAACGGCTGGCCTATTGGCTCGGCGTGCTCGGAGTCGCGCCGAACGATTCGTGGCTCGAAGAACCCGTCGCCGTCCTCGCGCCCGACTTCACCCAACGGCTTCAGCGCGCGTTGCTCGAATCGGGCTTCGATTCGGCGGCGAACGCGATCGAGGGGGTCGAGCCCGCCGATGCGATCGAGCGAGTCGTCGCGGTGCGCGGCGAGGCGCGCCGCACCAAGGATTGGGGAGCCTCCGATCGGCTTCGCGACGCGCTCGCGCGCAGCGGCGTCGATGTCAAAGACTCCAAAGAAGGTACGACGTGGAGCGTCGCCCTCCAGTAAAAAAAGCCGGGCGCCGGACCGCTCAGAGCAATCTCGACTTCGATGATGTCATCTATGGCATTCATGCCGTTGGCGAAGCGCTGACGGCGGGCGAGGCGCTGCGAGTGATTCACGTAGCCGTCGATCGTTCAAAGGACGCGGCGCTTCGGTCGATGCTCGCGCAGGCGAAAGATCGGAACCTTTCCGTGCGTTTCGAGCACCGCGCGTTCTTCGAGCGATTACCGTTTCGCGCGCATCAGGGCGTCGTCGCGATCGCGCCCCCGTTTGAGTACGCGTCGCTTCACGATCTACTCGCGCGTCGCGGCGACGCACCACGGCTCATCGTGGTGCTCGACCATCTGACGGATCCGCATAACGTCGGGGCGATTCTTCGCACGGCCGAAGCCGCCGGCGCTGCGGGTCTGGTGCTGCCTGCGCGCCGGTCCGCCGGCGTCAACGCCACAGTCCGCAAAGCGGCCGCCGGTGCGGCCGCGCATCTGCCGATCGCTCGCGTCGCTAACATCGCCGATGCAATCCGGGTGATGAAGAAGGCCGGTCTTTGGGTCGTCGGCGCCGACCCCTCGCCCGGGGCCGTCGAACTCTCGAAGGCCGACCTCAATCGCGATCTCGCGCTCGTCATCGGCGCGGAAGACACCGGGCTCGCGCAGTTAGTCAAGCGAGAGTGCGACTACTTGGTTAGACTCCCGATGCGAGGGAGGGTGGCCTCCCTCAATGCCTCGGTAGCCGCCGCTATTCTTATTTACGAGGCCTTAAGGCAACGCGAGTGCTCGCTTCGTCCTTGACGAGGGAGGGGGACCCTCCTATATACTTAGCGACGACGTGCCGCGCCCGACGGGCTGCGGCCTGCGCATGCGGCTCGTCTTACCCACGAGGCAGATAGAATATTATGGCAATGGCCCATCCAGTCGCGGAGGGAGTTGAGTACCAGCAGCGGGTCGACGAGGACTTGGTCGCTATAGCAAAGACCGGCGACAACCTCGCGATGGAGTATCTACTCAACAAGTATAAGAATTTCGTCCGCATCAAGGCCAAGAGCTACTTCCTGATCGGGGCCGACCGCGAGGACATCATCCAGGAAGGCATGATCGGCCTCTACAAGGCGGTGCGCGACTTCAAGGCCGATAAGCTTTCCAGCTTTCGAGCCTTCGCAGAGCTCTGCATCACGCGGCAGATCATCACGGCGATCAAAACCGCGACCCGGCAGAAGCACATTCCGCTGAACCAGTACATCTCGCTGAACAAGCCGATCTACGACGAAGACAGCGAGCGAACGCTGCTCGACGTCATGGCGTCGCAGAAGACCTCCGATCCGGAGGAGCTGGTCGTCACGCAAGAAGTCTCCGACGACATCCGCCAGCGGATTCGGCAGAATCTGTCGGAGCTTGAATCCCAGGTGCTCGAATCGTACCTGGAAGGCAAGAGCTATCAGGAGATGGCGCGCGACCTCGGCCGCCACGTGAAGTCCATCGATAACGCCCTTCAGCGCGTCAAGCGGAAGATCGAGAAGAACCTAGCCGAGTTCGAGTTCCAGTAAGACGTCGGCTCAGGCCGGATAGTGCCGCTGCATATCGGCATCGTCGCCTGTTCGGCTCCGGGCGCGGCACTCTGCTATCGCACGATCTGCGCGGAAGGTGCGACGTTGCTCGCGCCGCACGCGCACCCGGACGTTTCGATGCACTCGCCGTCGTTCGCGCGTTACGCAGAGGCGCTCGAGCGAAAGGACTGGCCCGGCGTCGCCGATTTAATGCTCGATTCCGCCAATCGACTCGCGCGAATGGGCTGCGATTT
Source organism: Candidatus Cybelea sp. (assembly GCA_036732685.1). Lineage (GTDB taxonomy): Bacteria > Vulcanimicrobiota > Vulcanimicrobiia > Vulcanimicrobiales > Vulcanimicrobiaceae > Cybelea. Next base: position 33,753 of record DAINBY010000004.1, read on the forward strand.
CTTGATCTGTCCGGACAACACGATCCATCAGGCACTTCCGGCCGTCGAGCCGCGATCGCCACTACCATGGCTGCATATCGCGCAGGTCGTCGCCGACGAGGCGGCGCGGCGCGGATTTCGGCGGCTCGGATTGACCGGCACGCAGTGGCTCGTTACGAGCGACGTTTATCCGGGTCGGCTGCAGCCGCGTGGAATCGAATGCGTGTGCCCAGCTCCCGAAGAGCGCGATGAAATCCACCGGATCATCATGGACGAGCTAGTCTACGGCGACTTCAAACCCGAGGCCGTCGCTTATCTTCAGCGCGTGATCGATCGGATGAAGTCGGAAGGCTGCGACGCCGTCGTCCTCGGCTGCACCGAGATTCCGTTGATTATTAGCGACGACAACTCGCCGCTGCCGACGCTCGACTCAACGCGGCTTCTTGCTCGCGCGGCTCTCAATCATGCCGTCGCGGCGGCGGTGACGCAGCAGTGCCGCTAGCCTAGCGCTCTGACGATCGCGTCGTAGATCGCTTCGCGATCGCCGACCGGGTCGACGACCATCACGGTTGTTTCACCTTCTTGCGGCTCGATGCAGACGGTCACGCGCCCGCGCCCGCAGACATCCATACAACTCGTGCTGATCGCACGAATCGGGCCCCACCGGCCGTCTTCTTTCAGCCGATCCTTCAACCAATTGCGCAAGTGGAAGTCGCCGATCTGTGCGGCGATCTCGGGATCCTCTTCAGGAATACGCTCTTTAGAGCAGCGCTCGCAGACGAGTACGAGCCCTGATTTGAGCCACTTTGGTTTTACTTCTTGCATCATTCTCAATAAAGACAAAGCCGACGGCGGGATTCGAACCCACGTGCCCATTTCTGGGGATTGATTACAAATCAATTGCCTTCAACCGCTTGGCTACGTCGGCGTCAGTTAAGTTGCAGTTGCAGCGACGCCGGCTTAAAAACCTCTTGGTTAGAAAGATTCTGTGTCGCTGTCGCACCCCTCAGCGTGGGAAAGGGATTGTCTCGTCCGCCAAGCCGATGAGCCCTGCCACGCCCGCGGTTAAGGCCACGGAACGTCGCAGTTAGCGAGTGGCAGTTCGGGCATAGCAGAGTCAAATTCTCAAGACGATAGTTTCGCCAATCGCCATCGATGTGCTCGACCTCGATCGGAACCCGTTTTGTCAATGGATGTCGTTCGGCCCAGCCGCATTTTCTGCACCGCTCGCCAAGTCGCCCAATCAAATATCGCCTGAGAAAGCCCGTTACTTGTAGCGGCGAGTACTGGCCAGATTCTATGAGTCGTACAATCCCCGCACGTCGAGTGGCTTGCTGACATTTTGAAGAGCAGTACTTTGTGGCACCCTTCTTAATTTCCATACCGCATCCATTATTGCACCAGCCGCGAAACTTCTTTGCGTTCATGCATCAATGCTAGAATGCCGCTGTGCCACATGTATGGCAGTGTGTTTAGGCGCGTTGCCGATCCCATCTCGCGCGTGTATAAATTGTCACGAATCCGCAGCGATGAAAGTTGCGTTCCGACGCGCTCGCCGGCTCTGCGGCGGCAAAAATGACGCGAGCTCCGGCATCGAGCCCGCGTGCGAGGCGGTCGCGAATCAGCGCGAGTTGCCAACCGCGGCGACGAAACTCGCGCAACGTCGAGCCTGCGATGAGTGAGGCGCACTCGCCGCGCACGCTTATTGCGGCCGTCGCGACGATCGCGCCGTCTTCGCGCGCTTCGAGCGGGACGACACCCTGCGCCGACCCGATGATCCGCGCGAGCGAATCGTCGTGCAAGTTGCGGTCGCGGTCCATGAATCCGTCGACCGAGGCGCGTGCCCAAGTGGCGACGTCGCTAGCGATGGCGATGCGGTCGTCGCGGCGCGCATGCACGTCCGGATCGACGGCAACCATGACGCTATCGTACTCCACCGGCGCGTACCCCGCTTGCGCCAACGTGGTGCCGAGCGCCGGATCGGCGAGCGGGGTCACGAAAATGCGCGCCGTCGCGTTACGCGATTCGTAGAACTCTGAAACGCACGCGACGTCGCCGGCGCTGACGGGCCCGAAGATTCCGAGTCCAAAGGCCTTCGAGAGGGGCGAATCGGCGCCGGCGAACGCGGCAACTCCGCCTGCGACGTCGACGCTGGCGGCGTGCGCTTCCGGAAAGAGTCGCCGTACAACCGCAATCGTGCTGCGGACTCCGGTCATTTCCGCGCGTCCGATCGTTCCGTGAAGGTCTCGCGTGAGAAAAAGCACCAGCGTACCTTCGAACCCGCTCTAAAGGGCCCTCGCACCAGCGCGCAAAACCACTGCGCCGTTATGGAGATGTACATGAGACCATTCGCCGCTCTATTGCTCCTCGCCGCGCTCGGCGCCACCGGCGCGCCGGCGAGCGTGACGGTACAGCCTTCGAGCATCGGCTTCAAACAAGCGCTGGCGGCCTGTCCCGCCGATGCGCTCGGTGCCGTTTCGCTGACGCTTGGGCACGTGCGCGTTGCCGAAGGACCCGGTGTCGAGTCCGATATCGACGCCGAAAACCCATCCGCGCAAATGCTCACGCTCTCGAGCGCAAGCAAAAGTGCTGCCGTCACCGTGAACGCGCTCAAGAACACCGTTTCCGCAAAGCACGTTACCCTGGCGTCGAGCAAACGCGTCGCCTGCGTAGCACCAGACTAAACCTCCGGCCGTTCTGGCCGCCGCTTAATCAGGGTCTAGCCCGGCTTTAAGCCGCTCTCAATTTACTCCGTACGAGGGCCGAGCATGCTTGAATTCGCAAACCAGCTCGGAGGGCTTGGCACGATGAGAGAATTGATCCTCGCGGTGCTCGTCGCTTCGCTGACGGCATGTAACGGTACCGCCGTCACGCCCCCTCCGATCGCGCCCGTCTCGGCGTGCGATGCCGCTCCCGGCGGAGCAGCCGCAGCGCCTGAAGCGGCACCGATTCGCCGAGTCTACCAGCCCGATTGGGCCGGTCCCGTACTTTTCGCTCCCGGGCAAGTTTCGCTGCGGATTCCGGCGCATCGCTTCTGCGCGGTCGAGGGCGAGTGGATCGTTCCTTACGCGAAGCCGACGATTAACTGTTACAACCGGCACGAGCCGACCGACGGCTCGTCGCTATGGATCGCGATCGACGGCTGGAGCGGGACGTTCAAGGCCCACGCCCGAGGGAAGAACGGCAAGTGGTACACGTACCCGTCGACCGACATTCTGCAAGCCGGCTCGGAGTCGGACGTGCCGTGCTATAACGGCGGTCCGCTGCGCAAATATCAAACGACGGCCTATTTTTGGATCGAATGGGCGGGCGTCAAGAACATTGCGGTCACGCGGCGTTGGCGAAACCTGCCGCTGCATCCCGGCGACAAGATCTACGTACGAATGGCAGCCACGACCACGGGCCCGCACGCGTGGCAACAGGCAACGCTGTACCTCGTAGACGAAACGACCGGTGTCGCAATACAACCGCGTACCTTTCACTCCGGCTGCGTCGACTGCGGTACGCCGTTTCAGCGGCCCGCTACGCTCTTCGGCAACACCGTAGAATGGATTACCGAAGCGACGTTCTACAGCAGCGACAATCCGAAGTGGCCGAATACGCTCGATGATTTCGGAAGCGTCGAAATGACGCACGTGGATGCCGTCGACCAAGACGGCAGGAGCTACGATCTCTCGACAGCGCACGGCGGCGTAGAAAACGTCGACTGGATGACGTGGAACGGCGTGCCGCTCTCGCAGAAGGGTACGCTCCTGGCGTGCGCTACGATCGATGGACCCAATGCGGCGACGTTCTCGCGCGCGCCCTATGCAATTGCGACGCCCGGAGATCAGGGCGCGCTAGAGCCGAAACCGAAGAACTGCAGCTAGGGGATTAAGTTCCGACGACAATCCAGTTGGCGATGACGTATTGCGCGCCGGTGCTCGTGATCGTCAAGGTGCCGTCGCCCGAAACGTTCGTGCGGAAGGTCGCGAGTTGCGAGCCTCCGTTCGCTACGGCGCCGCGGATCGCGGTATGCCGGCCGTTCGGCTGGGTCGTCACCTCGAGAGAGTCGCCGCTGGCGAACTTGCCGTTCACAACGCTTAGGTTGATCAGCTCGCCGCGATGGAACGCCATCGACAGCGGAAGAGAGAACGCGTTCGCGGCCGTGCCGCCTTTGAGGACGAACGCCGGCGAAGTCGAACAGGCTGCGCTCGTGCCTCGGCGCACGACCGAGAGAGTACCGATCTCGCCCTGGACGATAGCGCCGCTTGCGTTTGCCGACCAGGTCGCACCGCCCCGCGTGTCGGTCGTCCGGGTCCCCCCGGCGGTGCCGCTCTGCCAGCCGAACGTCTCGTCGAGGGACGGGATGCCGCTCACCGTGTAACCCGCCGAGCTCTGGCAATATTGGCCCAGGGCCGGGCGCGCGAGAAGCTCGGACCCGGCGGCGACTCGCCGGCCGTTTACCTCGACGGTATACTCTCGAACGGAATGAATCGTGGGAAATCCCGTGAGCCGGGCGCCGGCTCGTGCGAGCGCCTCCTGGTCGGCGCTAATTTCGCGCACGAACGACCCAAGGGCATCGGTGACGGCGATCGCGGCTTTGGCATTTGCCGAGCCCGACGTCCGGTGGCCGTCGAGGGCATCGGCGGCGTCGCTTACGGTCTGCACGCCGTCGCTCGTAGCGGCGGGCAACGAAAGCCCGGCCTGACCGAAGCTACCCCCGGTACAGCCGGCGAGGAGAAGACCGATGAGGGCGGCGACCGCGAGGGTCGCTGAGCGAGCCATCCTGCACTCCAAAGGTCGTAGGCGAGTTTGCTATGGCTTCCATGGTAGGCTACCGGACAGGGGGTCACATGAGAAGTCGATGAGGAGCGGTTTAGCGATTGACCGGAATCACCAAGCCGAGGAGCCTGTAGCCCTCCCATCGTACCCTGCTGAGCCCCCAGAGAACAATGGGAAAGCCGACAATGCGGGTAGGTGGCCGAGTGGTTAATGGCACCAGACTGTAAATCTGGCGCGCGAAGGCGCTACGCTGGTTCAAATCCAGCCCTGCCCAAATTGGCTTTCCATCGCGATGCTTGCAGGAGCTATCTCGTGCAAAAGACGTTGTCATCCTTAGCCGGCGCGGCTGTTCTCCTCGCCGGCGCTCTTCTCGTCGCTTGTTCGAGCGCGCAGGTGCGCGGAGACGATTCCGCGATCCCCGGCATCGGCACGAGCTACTCGCTCGCCGACGTTGCGAGATCTGGAGCCGCACCGAAGGTCTGGGCGCTAATGCGGTTAGGATCGGCATCGCGCGGCCGCATGTTGCCTGCCGGCGGCGGCGACCTGTTCGTCGACGATTTTGGGAGCAATGCCGTCGAGATTCTCAAGAACAATCGATGGAGAGATGGAGGCACCATCACCGACGGGACCGGCGCTCCCGACGGAAACTGGTTTGATGCCAACGGCCTTTACGTTGCGAACTACGCGAACACGGATATCACGCAGTACAATTCGACGAGCCTGACGTTTACGTATAACGCGGGTATGGTCGATCCGGTCGGCGTTACCACGGACTCCGCGGGTAACGTTTATGAAGCCGACTACGCCTATCCCGAGGACAACGGTTTCGTCAACGAGTACGCGCAAGGAGCGAACAAGGTTATCGCCCATTGCGCGCCCGGCGGGGCGGTGGAAAGCGTTGCGGTCGACCAGCGCGGCGACGTCTTCGTCGGCTACAACTCGGGCTCGCTCGGATACATTACCGAGTACCTGCGCGGTCTGCGGAATTGCCGCGGAATTCAGCTCTCGCTTCCGCTCGGGTTTATCGGCGGAATGGTGATCGATAAGGAGAAGAACCTCGTCGTCTGCGATCAGCTTTCGGCGAGCGTCGACATCATCGCGCCACCGTACCGCTCAATCGCGCACACGGTGGGTTCGGGTTACTACGATCCGTTCCACGTGACGATCAACCGAAGCAACAACCGAGCCTACGTGACGGATCTAGGCGCGCACAACGTCCAAGTCGTCAGCTACCCGATCGGCTCGCCCATCGCGACCCTGGGTGCCTCTAATGGGCTCAATCTGCCCTCGAGCGCCGTCGATACGAATAACTACGTTCCTTAGGTAGCCTTAAGCGCCGGTTCGACCCGAGCGCCGTAGGGGTTGCGCGGCCATTCGCGGTAGAGAGGTCGCCGAGTGAGTCGCGGGCGTTGCATAATGGTAATGCCCTTGCCTTCCAAGCAAGAGTCGCGGGTTCGATTCCCGCCGCCCGCTCCAAAAACGGCCTTATTCTAAAGGCCTTTTTGGTCACTCGAAGCGCGGCGGTTGCCATTCGGTTGCCGTGCGCAGCGAAAACCGACAGGCTCGACGTCCGTTCACGCACCCTTCGCTCGACTCAACCGCTCGTCGATTGTGGCAATCGCTCGTGACTCCGAAGCGGGTAGGACATGCGCGTAAATCCCGAGCGTCGTGCTCGGCGTCGTATGACCCAGGATGCGGGCCACGGAGGGAACGTCAACGCCTGCGGCCAGCATCCATGAAGCGGCGGTATGGCGGAGATCGTGGAGAGTGGCCTTTACCTTCGCCAGCTTGCGCGCCCGTGCAAAGGCTTTGGTTGCGAAGTCGGGCGCTATTGGGCCGCCTAGCTCGTGCTGAAAGACATTCCCCGTGTCGGCGTACCCGGTGGGCTCTGCAGCGCGCTCCTGCGCCTGGAAGGCCCATTGGGCGTGCAACGCTGAGACTGCGAGCTCACCTAGCGGAATCGTCCGAACGCGGTCGGTTTTGGTGGCCTTCTCGATGATGCGACCGCCTTTGCCTTTAGGTTCAACGAATGCGCGTCGAAGCGTCAAGGTCGCGGGCCCCACATCAGGGATGCTTACGTCGTCCCATCGGAGCGCCAAAAGCTCCCCGCGCCGAGCACCCGTACCGAGCGCGAGCCGAAAGAAGGGTCCCCATCGAGTCGCGTCGGCAACTTGAAAGAAGCGCGCAGCCTCGGCCTCGTTAATCGCTCGCGCTTGCGAACGAGGGACAGAAGGCGCGTCGATCACGTCCGCGACATTGCGCCATGCAAGATCGTGCCGCACCGCCCAGCGGAGCGCAGACCGAAGGAGCATGAAGGCGTGCCACATGGACTTCGGCGCGAGGGGCGTTTCCTTCACGCTGCCACGCTCTTGAAGCGTCACCAGCCAAGCCGAAAGATGCGCTGGCGCAAGTTTCGCGAGCGGAATCCCGCCGACATGCGGCGCGATCGTTAGCTTCGCAAGCTCGTCGTAGCGCATGACGGTCCGCAACGCCCGGCCTTTAGCACGACGGTCGGCGACGAAACGATCGAGAAGCTCGGCGACTGTCACCGTTTTTGGCGACAAGTCAATTCCGCGATCGCGCGCTTCGAGCGCTTTCCGTTCGGCGGACTCAGCCTCTTTGCGGGTCCGAAACGTGCCTACGCTCTTGCGACGACGTAGGCCGGTCGCGGTCGATTCGAGATCGATGAGGACCGCGTAGCGGCCACTCTTACGACGATAGATACTCATTTGCTTCTCTTTCCTGCCCGTGGTTCCGACGGTTGCTTTGGAGTAAATCCTAGGAGCGCCTCAACGAGTGAGCTCGGGGGTCCTTTACCGAGCAGCCCCAGCGCAGCAATGTAGATGCGATTCTCTACGCCCTGGCGTTCACGGGCGCTTATACCGGCATCAAGCGCATCGTCTAGCTCGCGGCGAACAATTTCCCGAAACTTCTCTAGTCGGTCATAGCCAGCGGTACGCTTGGATACAAGAACCTTACCGAGCCCAAACGTGCCGAGAACCGTAGAGATCGCGCTGAGGCCTTCTTTCCAAGGGACCTTCTTGTGCCTCCTCAGCAGCCGCCGGTAATCACGGTTTAGAACGAGCAAAAATCTAATCGCCTTTTCGTCGTCCCACGCGCCGACCGCCGAGCTTAGCCTTTGCTCCCAATCCGCGACGAGATATCCAGTAGCGAGCTCTCCAAGAGCTAGGAAGGCCCCATCTATCACGGCGTCCTGCGCAAGAAAAGTGCGCGGCAACACACCGGATTCCACCGCCTCGCAATCGAGGTACGCCTCTACAGATGGATCATTTACTGCCGCGGCGATCGCACAATTAATCTCCAGCACTTTTCTAGGTCGCGGATGCTTGCGACCGCCGCTGAGATAGGGCGAGAATGCCGCCCGATTTACATTTAGCTGGGATGCCGCTACCTGCGCTTGCGAAATGCCGGCCGACTTTAGGACCTCTTTCGCGGCGTTCCGCCAAGTGTTAACAGGCACGCTTTTATGTTAACACATAGGCGAGCTACAGTAAAGCCATGAATAACAATGCTAAGCCGCCGGCGACCCCCGCGCTTCTTGACTATGCGAGCGCACAACGCTATCTGGGCCAGCTAAGCAGAAGCACGCTTAAGGCATTGGCCGCGGACCGTCAAATTCGGGTTGTCCGCATCGGACGCCGCGCGCTCTTTCGGCGTGACGATCTCGACGCTTACATTGAGCGACAAACCGCCTCCAGCCGTGAGGACGGTTCCAAATGAATAGCGCGCCGCTTGGGACGGCGCGCGATGCGGACGAGTCACGCCTTCGCGATGCCACGCTTGCCACCTTTCAACAGGTCGCCGAGGAAGTGGCAGCCCGGATCGATATGCCAGAGGCTCACAAGGTCAAGATTTTATTGGCGTTCGTACGTGCGCTGAGCGCGCTGCAACGCCCGAATATCCGAAACATCGACGATGTTGACCGCCTCATTCTGACCGATCCTGATGCCTTCGAGCGGCTTTTGAGTGCCTATTGGCTTTTGCTAGGCGCAAGGAGGCGCGCGTTATGAAATCGATCGACAACGGCGCGGTCGGTGAAATCCGCGCGAGCGTTCTGTTCGAGCGAATCCGCGAGTGTGTGAGCCGCTTCGTTCGGCTCAGCGACCCTGAAGCGACGGCGATCTCGCTTTGGGTGATGATGACGCACACGCTCAACGCTTTCGATTGCGTGGCGTACCTATCGATCACGTCGGCCGAAAAGCAATCGGGAAAGACCCGGCTCCTCGAAGTACTGGCACTCCTTGTTTTGCGGCCGTGGCTGACGGGGCGAACGACGCCGGCGGTCCTTGCACGGAAGATAAACGCCGAGCAGCCGACTCTGCTCTTGGACGAAAGCGACGCCACGTTTAAAGGCGACAAGGACTTCGCTCAAGCTTTGCGCGGCGTACTCAACACGGGTTATCTCCGATCGGGCAAGACTAGCCTCTGCGTCACTAGGGGCAAGAGCATCGAATATGCGGACTTTAGCACCTTTGGACCGAAGGCACTTGCCGGAATCGGCAAGCTTCCGGATACGGTGGCCGATCGCAGCATCCCCATTCGCCTTACGCGAAAACTCGCTAGCGAAAACGTATCGCGGTTCCGTCGCGGCCATGTCGAACCTGAGGCAAGCGCGCTGCGAAGCGAGATCGAGCAATGGGCAAAGGCCTTCATGGCAAAGGAGCACCCCGAGCCGAGGGGCCTCGACGAGCTGCCAGATCGAGCGGCCGATATATGTGAGCCGCTTCTGATGATCGCCGAATCGAGTGGCGAGGAGGTTGCTGCCGCGGCTCGCGATGCACTTGTGGCCCTCTGCGGTCGAGTTTCCTGCGACGAATCCTTGGGTGTTCAGCTCCTCGCTGACATTCGAACCATCTTTGGCGACGAGGCTACCGATAAGCTCGCCTCCGCTGCTCTTGCGGCTCGCTTAGCGGAGGTCGAGGAAAGCCCGTGGGGCCCGCGCTTCGGACGCAACTTCGAGGCTCGCGATCTTGCAAAGCTGCTCAAGCCTTTCGAAATACGGCCGCACACCATTCGACTCGACGACGGCAAGACTACCCTAAAGGGGTATCACCGCGACGATTTTAGGGACGCTTGGGCACGCTTCATCCCATCCTGGGAGGAACCGTCACAACCGTCACGAGCGTCACAAACCAATAAACACAGGACTTTCTTAGGGACGGCAACCGTCACAAAACCGTCACGGGACGACCATGCGACGTCACGAGTTTTGGTCGATCACGGGGTCAGCGAGCCGTCACAAGGCTCGGAGCCGTCACGCGAAAAACGCGATGATATAAGGCTTGTGACGGATGTTACGGATGTTACGGCTCCGCAGGATGGGCGCGAATGCGAAACCTTCATCGTCACGGACAAGGGCGATGGCACGCTGGCCTCCTGCATCAATTGCGGTGGCTCTTGGGAGTCGCATGGATACCCGCCTCCTGAAAAGTGGAGGGTCCTCGACCATGCGACCTTCGATGCTTAAGCGGTGGTCACGTGGGTCTAGGCTGAGGGCTCTTTGGCACGAATCAAGAACCACGCGACCCCGGCGATCGTCACGATGATCGCTTCACGCACCCATGCCACGTCATAGAAAGGCGCGAGTGTGTTGACCCGACCTTGTTGGGCGCTTTGGAGTCGGCGCTGCACCTCGCTGGGTGGTAGCGGCGCGGGGGAGCCGCCGTACGGATCAGTCAAATCATAAAGGTTCGGCTGGGATAACTGACTTGCGGTGGGCAAAGGCCCAAGATCGAGACGATCGATTCGCCATTTCAGTGCCAAGCAATTGGCAACTGATGCACCGATGACGAAGACCAACACGGCGGCACGCAGTGGAGTCATCCTCCAATCCTTTTCGGTTTGCCTGGGCAATCCCTTACGAACCCTTTGCGCTGTGAACCAAGCATGAGAAAACGAGATCGAATCCTCGCTGAGAACCTGATCGAAGTCGTCGCCGGCACCGGGAAACTAGACGACGACGCAAAGGTGGAAGCTCTCAGGCGAACATGGGTGCATCCACCGCGAAGTCGCAAGCGGGCCGTCGAGATCGTTGATCGCAAGCTCCGTGACTCGGACGTGCGCGAGATCCTCTATAACGTCTATGGCGATTTAGCCGACTTTACGCTCGTCGATGCGATCCAGCTTCACGCCGCACACATTATGGGCACTCTGGAGGAGGAAGTCATAACGCGTAAGGGCGAGCGCATCCGGATTCGCCGACCCGCTTCCTACCCGGCTCTAAAGGCTTACTTAGATATGGTGCTGCCAAAGCCCGACTAGGGTTGCAAGGTTCGGGCTAGGGCCCTCGAACGAGCCCCCAAGCCAAACGCCAGGCCACGGAGACAAGCTATGCGTATCCTGTTTTTTGCGGTGTCCTGCATTTTACTGACAGGCTGCTCTGAAATGGGCGGCGCGTCGCCGTCTCAAGGCAGTCGATCCACCAACGAGCTTCCGGGCTTGCGTTCGTTCTCGCGACAAGGGCCGATAACGCCTCTTGCCGGCACTTCCTACAAAGTCGTTTACAGTTTTGCGGGACCGTCCGACGGCTCAAATCCGAATGGTCTTATCGCCGTCAGTGGCACGCTTTACGGTACAACGGTGGGCGGCGGTGCGGATGGCGGCGGCACGGTTATCGCGATAACGTCTGCTGGCAAAGAACGGGTCGTTTACTCCTTCCATAAAAACACCCGCGACGGTTCCAGTCCATATGCCCCTTTGTTAGAAAGCAGCGGCACGTTCTATGGAACGACGAGCAGCGGCGGTACCGCTTACGGCTATGGGACAGTTTTTTCGGTCACCAAAGCCGGAGTCGAGCACGTTCTGTATCGCTTCAAAGGCGGTGAGGATGGCGAGAATCCCGACAGCGCATTAGTCGAGCTAAACGGAGTGATGTACGGCACGACCCCGGCGGGGGGCGGTAAGTATGGCAATGGGACGGTATTTGCGATCGATCCAGCGGGTCATGAGCGCGTGCTGTTCCGCTTCACTGACCCTCGGGTCGCGCAACAGCCGCATGGGGGTTTGGTCGCCTTAAACGGCGATCTTTACGGCACAACCACATATGGAGGAATACGGAATGGAGGGACCGTGTTCGAGATAAGCCCGTCGGGTAAGGAGCGCGTCATCCACAGTTTCAAGGCTAACACACGGGACGGTATGCTTCCCCGCGCCAAGCTGATCGCATGGAATGGAAACCTTTACGGTACGACGGTGGCTGGAGGCGGTAGCCACAAGTGCAGCGACGGATGCGGAACGGTGTTTGAGGTGACGTTGTCCGGCACAGAAAAGGTCTTGTATCGGTTTCAAAGCCGACGTGACGGCTTCGAGCCGTTCTCACGGCTGCTCGAAAGTAAGGGCGTCTTGTACGGCACCACCCCCGACGGCGGAAACCTATTCTGTTACCAAGGCAGCTACAAGGCTAGCGGCTGCGGTACCGTTTTCAAACTGACGAGCCCTGGCGTCGAGACGGTCCTTCACAGCTTCAAGGGACCTCCCAGCGACGGTACAGCTCCGCTCGCGGGTTTGACGAGCCTAGGTGGGACACTCTACGGCACGACGGAGTCTGGTGGCTCAAAAAACGCCGGGACGGTCTTTCGCATTACACCGTAACGTCATGAGGATAGCCCTGGCTGCGTCGTGAGCGTCGGAGCGTCGTCCAAAGCACTCTATGGAAAACCTCCCCCGTCCCCTCACAGCGAATAATACCACTATTGATCTTCAGAGGACGCTATTTTCGGAAAAACCAGGGCCTTTTCGTGCGGCAGAAAACGGCTTGGAACTCACAGGGATTTTCGCTACTCCCAGATACCAACGTCAAAGAACCGAGAAAGGTGCTTCGACGAGCCCAAGGGCGACCGTTGCCCTCTACCGTACTGGCTTCCACGTCGAAGGATTCAGTGAGGGTTCCGCCCGTTGCTTGACGGCATCGATGCGATCGATAGAAAGGTAACCTCCGCGGACTAATGGGCACGCCCTGGTTCTGGATCGCGCTAATAGCAACTTTCATCGTCGGCGGTCTAGTCGGCCGCTTTGCGGCAATAGGCGCGCCGCAACCGCTCAGAGCCATCTTGCGGTCCGGCAATGCGCCGGGTTGGGCTACCGCCGCTACCGCGATCGCTGCGTTACTGGTGTCCAGCTATTTTTCTTACGCCTCAAACGCCGAAGCCCTCGATCAGTTTAAACTCGAAACAGCGCCCATTCTAACGCTGTCGTGCGGCATTACAAAGACCTCACCTGTGGACCTGTCGGTGGAGTTATGGCCTTCGACAAACGAGTGGCCAGTCGGTAACGCGTCAATGCCGTACGCGCTTCCGGCGCAATGGACAAGCACTTATGACCATCTGCTCTGCGAGATACGAAACTACGGACGGTCTCCCGCCATAAACGTTCACTTTGACTTCAAAGCCTCCTATTGCGACGGCACATTCCCTGACGCAGGCTCTGAAGTAATTCCCACCGTTGGCTCCGGCGACACGGTACGCATTCTCATTGCGAACCTCGATTCGCTCAATGAGGCTGCCGTGCAGGTCTCAGGGCAAACAACTTTTGTTACGCCGCCTACTAAAGAGCTGCAGTCGTACACCTATCCTGGTTGGGAAACAGCTGCCGACGCCGGATCGAGCATGGTGTTAGACCCAGCTCCGCCTTTAGTGCTTCCCGGTTACGACCACCCGATGCCGCCCGGCGAAGACGTTTGCCGTTCTAGACACCTTCGGCCGCCAACTCCCGCTGAAAAAGCGCAAGTAACCATATTGCAGCCGGGGCAGAGCAAGACTCTGATTCTCCGAACTCCGCGGCCAGTGGAGAAATGAGCCAGCCGCGGGTCAGTGGACATCGCGAGCCTTATTCGGCAGAGGCTTTCGGTTTAGGCCGGCCGCGCGCCACCAGTTCGCTTGGTGATTCGAAGTCGTGTGAACCGTGCACGACTAAGTCCTCTTATCAAGTCAATTCCGGGACGCAATAGTGCCAACCACTGAGCCGCGGGGTCCTCATTCATTCGAGTACTTAAAGTCTTTCAGGAACGGGTCACGACTTGAGGGTGGCTTTGAGTTCCCGATTTTCGGCGACGCATATTTTACGGGCTACGGGGCTCAGCTTGGCCCCTACGAAATCATCAACGCGGGGGCGATTGAGCATCGTCCAGGTTACTTTCGCCCGTGCATTGTCGTCAGGTGTTCGGCGATCTCGGGAGAGTACCAACCGTCGCTCGAACGCACTGACACCTCTCGCTATCACGGTGGCTCACTAACCGACGAGATCGCCGCGCTTATTTCACTAAGTTTGGGTGTCCGAATGCAAGCCGGCGACGTTAACCGCGAGTTCTACACTTTTTCGTCGCCCGGGCGTCCGATCGGTTGGCACTTAAAACCTTGGCCCGAGAGTCGCCCCGTCGGCGAGCATCTTCAAGTGCCATCCGCAGTTAAAGACAGACTCTTGTCACCAGAAGCGTTAGCTTTGATAGATCGCTTTGACCGGCTTTCAACGAACGAAGCAAACGCCTTTCTTAAAGCAGCCCGCACTTATCAACGAGCGCTTTGGATAGTCGAGTGGGAACCCGCGCAAGCCTGGCTCCTGTTTGTATCCTCGATTGAGGCTCTAGGCGCCTATGCCTCCGGAAGCACCGCACTTGCGGAGCGGCTTTTAACCGAGTACCATCCTGCCCTAGCAGAAGCGGTAACACGCGCTGGAGGCGATCAACTCTTACAAACGCTTTCACCGCTCTTGGAGCCTCTAGTTGGATCCGTTCGCAAGTTTAGAGGATTCATCGAGAGCCATTTCCCGGATCCCCCTGCTGCTCGTCCGCGAAACGCCCAGATACCCTGGAGTATTCAGACAATTGGCCCGATGCTCAGCAAGATCTACGCCCATCGCTCAAAGGCGCTGCACGACGGGACTCCCTTCCCAATACCGATGTGCCGACCGCCTCAGTCATTGGAGGAATCGGGCGCAGCGCGTGAGATGCCATTCGCGTTGGCTGAGTCAGATCTTGGAGGAGTTTGGCGAGTCGAGGACACGCCCATGCACATCCATGTTTTCGAGCATATTGTTCGTCAGTCGATCTTGAAGTGGTGGTCGTCGCGCGCAGAATGAGTACAAGCGAGGGTTTGGACGTCAACGTCCTTTCGTCTTAGACGCAATCCTCGTTGCAATGGCGGTTCCCACAATTTGCTGGTTATCTTCGGATATATTATTCAGCCGAATTCGCGTCTCGAAAAACGAGCCCAACTCGACCGCCATCTTGCCCAAGAACTCATCGGCAAAGCTGCTAGCCACGACGCGGACATTCCCGAAATCCACCACGCAGACCTCATTGCCTGGCTGCATCAGGATGTTCAAGACTATGTTCCGCAATTTCTTTCCAATCGCCCGATCTGAAAATGCCATTGCATGATCGGTGAGTTTGAACGTAGCGAGACCTCTGACACCCTCATAGTCATTAAAGACGATCGATGCGGGGTCGTAAACAGCGTCGATCGCCGTTTGGAGCGACAGCCCCCTGTCGTATTGCAGCAAAAAATTGACGGCCGTACCGTGAAAGTGCGGTACCGCGTAGTACTCGGCGCGACCTGACTGATCTATTACCAATTTCCCTCTGCCGGACCATATTGAAAGGAATCCGCCCGAGGCCGAGGCGATTCGGCTAGTCCCAAAGAGTCCCCACCCCTGACCAGCGTTTGTGTCGCGAGTCACACCCTTTTGGATCGCAAGCCTGATCGCTGCGAGATCGTCTTCGACGCCTTTATAGCGCCTAGAAAGCGATTGGCGCAATCCTATTCCGCCGTCAACCACGGAGAATAATATGACTCTGGACTCAGGGAGCATCAGGGTCTGCGCTAATCCCCCGATGATGCTTTCACTGTGCGTAAAAACGTTGCCGACGACCTCACTCAGGGACCATTCAAAGCTCCTCAATACGTCCGTAGCGCACCGAGTCTTTTGCATCACCGCGCGCACGCTTGCCGTAACGAAGGCGTCGATACCCTCCATCGCAGTAAAATGATGGACCCTTTGCGGGATGCGCGCGACTTCTACCAGGTTTCCCTCGGAAAAGAGGGCCCGCCATCCGTGGATATCCAGCGAGCGAGCAATGTGCGGGGCACCTTCGCACCTCACGCGGAGGCGCTTCCCGTGCCTCAGGAAGTCGGCGGCGACAGCTAATGCCCCATCAGCGAACATAGAATCGATATCTGACAAATCCAGGGTCCGAACTGCGAGTCGTTCGTTTTCCGGGATTTCAAAAATCTTAGCCGCGAGCTCGGCGTCGAACGGCCCATAAAGATGCAGCGTCCGGCCCGTGATCGTGGCTCTCCTAGGCGCACTAATTCGTTGCGGCATACAGGAAGGAGGCGGCGGCGTTCTTGGCTATGTCAGCCGCGGAAAGACACGCTTAACGCAAAACTCGCACAACTCCACCGATGTAGGGAACGGCGAGGCCTTACCGGCGATTCTCGTAAACAAGTTGCAAGGCGTGCCCGGGGCCGCGTAGCGGCTACCGCAGTTGGCGCACGTCAAAGACTCGCCCTCAGCGATCGCCCTGCCCGCGGTAAAGGCATAGTTTTCTCGTATTTCGCGATCAGTCAGCGTCTTCAAGCCCGTTGCGCCCTTTGTGCCCATCTTTAGCATAGCTATCTCAAGCCCCATAACACCTTAAATGCCCCCGCGGGCTTCAGGAACGGATGGTCAAGCGAGCGAGCCAACCTACCCGCTCCCCTCTTGCGCTGCGGAGTGGCCTTGCCCTCTGCCCTGCTTGAAGATCAAGGCTTAGACAAAAACAGTCGAGGAGGTTGCCGGTTAGCGGTTCACAATTTCAAAATTTGTGAGAAGACCACGTCCGAGGATGACTGTGGCTTTTCCGGGGCGTTGGGGGCCGGACCGATGCGTCCACGAGCATTGCGCGGTCATTGCGTGGCCTAGGAGCGCGCGGATCGACGGCGGATAACTTGCAGCGTTCGTCGGGCGCGAAGCGCCTACGGCGGCGCAGAGTCGGCGCGCGTTCGGGCGCGGTTGCCAAACGGTTGCCGTCAATGGCAACCGCCCTCGCCCATCGACGGCCAGGTGCCCGAGCGGAAACCCATATTTTACGCGGCCTTTTGTCCGGTCGCGACCACGCTCGGCCACGCACGGGCGGATTCGATTCCCGCCGCCCGCTCCAAGAACCCGCCTCAAGAGATTCGAAACCCGCGAGCTCGCTCGACCGTAGGTGAGCCGAATCGCATGCAGAGAGTATCCCGATGGCTGCCTACAATAGGGCTGGTTGTCGCTTGGGGTTGGACGGTCGCCGCAGGGGGTGGCGGCTTGCTGCTGCTTATCCAAAAAGGACCGTTGCCACTTACCAACGGCTGGTTTGCACTCTTTTCCGGTGTGGCGGCCTGCCCCGCGACGGCGTGGCTTTGCAAGAAGTATTTCTCGGTCACGCTCTCGGGGCGCGTGCGGTTTGCCGTCGCAGCCCTGTTCTTTATCGCCGGCCGTATTGCGCTGGCGATCGAAGGTCGGTAGCGCGCTCGCTTCGTCGCTAGTTAATATGGTCGACCGCGTCGAAGCGCACGAATGTGGCGCGACATTTGCTCTGCACCGGCGCCGTCATAGCTATGCTCGCAGCGTGCGGCTCGCCGCAGCTAGTTGCGCAACGCGCAGCCGAGGCTCGTCCCGCATCGAGCTCGGGGAACGCGCTGCTCTACGTAACCGATTGGAAGGCTGGGAAGATCCTGGTCTTTAGCTATCCGACCGGCCCGCTCGTGCAGAGCATCGCCGACAATCAGTATCCGCTCGGCCTCTGCACCGACGCAGACGGCAACGTCTGGGTGATGAACTTCGGCGGGGGAGAGAATCAGGTCGTCGAGTACGCACACGGCGGCACGACGCCGATTGCAACGCTCGACGATGCTTATGGCGAACCTCGGAGCTGCTCGGTCGATCGCGCGAGCGGAAGCCTTGCGGTCGTCAATCCCTCGCCACCCGGAGTCGTGATCTACCCTTCGGGCAGCGGATCGCCGCAGATGTACAGCCCCGATCTCGACTATCCGTTCGCGTGCACCTACGACGCGAACGGCAATCTCTTCGTCGACGGCTATCATCTCCACGACGGCGACCACTTTCGGCTCTCCGAGCTCGCCCGCGGCAGCACGCATTTCGCACGCCTCTCCGTCAAGGGTGCGGTTGGCTTGCCTGGAGACCTGGAGTGGGATGGCGCGGACTTGGCCGTCGGCGACTATCAATCTCCCGGCGTAATTTACCGCCTTGAGATTCTGCACAGGAAGAAGGTTGCGATGCTCGTCGGCACCACAACGCTCGACGGCCCGGCACGCCAGGCACCCGAAGGCGTGGAGTTTTCGCTCGATCAGGGCAGCTTGATCATGCCCTTCGGAGATCAGAAGAACGTTAACAAGATCGGATTCTGGAACTATCCGGGCGGCGGCTATTACACCAGCGAGCTCACGCGCTTCGGCGGGGAGGAGCTCTACGGGGTTGCCGTCAGCGCTCTTCCCAGCCGCTAGTTCGAGCTACCGCCCGACGACGATCGCGTTGTTGAAGGTCTTGCGCGGGCCTTTGAAGGTGACGTGAAAGGTCCCCGTGACGGTTGCGCTCGCGCCGTCGCTGTGCGGTGTATTCGTCTTGTCGATAACGACGACGCACTTCGAATCGCAGAGTTGAAAGCCGGCAACGGTGCCCATCGGCGTGCTCGACGTCTGGAAGTGCGCGACTTTACCCGTGACCGTTACGCTCTTGCCGTCGTAGGATGTCGGATTTGCAAGGATTGTCGAGGGTGCGATCGCCGCGGCAGCCGCGATCGCAGGGACGAGCGCCAGTAGCGCGGTTAAGATCGTCCGGCGCATCTACATTCCTCCCGGCATCATGTTGCAGTCGATCATCTTATTGAGCAGCGGTCCGGCGACGATGTTCACGAAATCCGTCCGCGCTTGGGTGTTGCCTTTGAGCTTTGCGGACATCGGGCTCGGCGTGGCGCCCGATTTGTGTTTCATCTGCGCCATCGTGCCGGCGAAATCGGAGCAGCTCTCACCGTTGATCTTGGTCACGAACGAATTTGCGGCGCTGGTCGCGATCTTGTCGGCCATCTGCTGACGCATCTGCGCCGCTACCGGAAGTGCCGTAACGCCGAGCACCATGCTTGCGGCAGTGACGATCCCGATCCGGCGTACCATTGTAGAAAAACGAAGCATTCAGAAACCTCCTGTTGGCCGAGGAATTCGCGCTGCAAGCTCGGGTAACCTTGGCTGCTTAACCGGCGGGAATCGCGACCTTCGTTCCGTT
Organism: Candidatus Cybelea sp.; assembly: GCA_036732685.1. Lineage (GTDB taxonomy): Bacteria > Vulcanimicrobiota > Vulcanimicrobiia > Vulcanimicrobiales > Vulcanimicrobiaceae > Cybelea. The sequence goes on from DAINBY010000004.1 coordinate 52,767, forward strand.
CACCCACGTTTCGGAGATCTTGATTTCGCCGATCTTGGCTGGGTCGGTCGTGAGCGGATTGCTCTCGAGCAAGACGAGATCGGCATACTTACCTGCGGTCAGCGAACCCGCTTTCTCGCCGAGTCCGCATTGCGCCGCGGCGACGGTCGTCATGCCTTTGAGCGCGGCTTCGATCGGCACTCGCTCGTTTTCGCCGATCACGGAACCATCGGTTAGGCAGATTCGCGTGACCGCGGTCGAGATCTCGCGCAGCGGGGCGACCGGCGAGCACGGGCAATCGCTGTGAATCGAGAACGGAATCCCCGCCGCGAGAAAGTCGCCCGCGGGATTGAAACGTTCGGCTCGTGGGGCGCCGAAGATCGTGTCGCGGTAGGCGGCGCCGTAGTAGTAGACGTTGTTCATGAGATGACTCGGCTGCACGCCTATGCGTTTCATCCGCGCGATTTGATCCGAATTCGCAAGCGTGCAGTGCTCGATGCGATTGATGCCCTCCGGCGGCAACGCGGGACCGTATGCCGCCTCGATCGCGTCGAGCGCACGCTCAAGCGAGGCATCGCCATTGCAGTGAATCGAGGAGGGCCATCCACTCTGCCTGACCTTGAGCACGAGTGCGTTGAGTTCGTCGGCAGTGTAGTTCGGCTGGCCGGTCGAGGTGCTGTTGAGGTACGGCTGCTGCTGAAACGCCGTCTCCTGTTGGGGCGATCCATCGGAGACGATTTTGACCGCGTAGAACGAGAGCAGGGTGCCGGGGATCTCCAACGCCTTTGCGCCCGGTTTGCCGTATGCGGCAACGAACTGATTGGCGACGTCGAGGAACTCGACCGCCGGACTCGCGCTGTATCGTACGGGCGCGCTCGTCATTACGGCTTTATAGCCTTCAAGCGCACCGGGCGTGGGCGCGTACGCGCCGGCTTCGTGAACCATCGTGATGCCGAGCGCGGCGCTCTGATAGAGAAACTTGGTCACCGAACTGGAGACGAGATCCATCGTGAGCTTCGGCATCCCCACCATGAACTTCACGAGCGCCGGCGGTTCGAAGACCATGCCGTTGAGATTGCCGCTCGTATCCTTACCGAAGTGTCCGCCGCCGGGCAGCTCGCCGGTCGACGCGGTTACGCCGGCGAGCTTAAAAGCCGCCGAGTTGGCCGTCGCGGAATGCATGCTGATGTAGTAGACGAAAATCGGATGGTCGGTCGATACCCCGTCGAGCTCGGCCATCGTCAAATCACCACCCTGCAAGATGTTGTCGTAGTACGATGCGTAGATCCACGCACCGGACGCAAGCGCCGCGGCTTTTGCTTTGAGCGCCTGGAGCAGATCGGCTTTCGTCTTATAGGTATCGTAGCCGGCATTCATCGTTTGCGTGAGCATGATGCCGCCAGGGATCGGATGCTGATGCGGATCGATCAGTCCCGGCATCAGCGTTCGGCCGTCGAGGTTTATCGAGCGCGTGCGCGTTCCGGCGACGCGCAGGACGTGTTCGCGGTCCCCGACAGCAAGAATCGCGTTGCCGGAGATCGCGACGGCTTGCGCGTTTGGCATCGCATCGTCCATCGTGACGATCGTGCCGCCATAAAAAACTATCGGCGGTTCGCCCGCCGCCGCAAACGCCTTTCCGCCGGCTCCGGCTGCGGCGACGATTCCGGCCGCGGCCGCCGACCCCGCCAAGAAACCGCCGCGCGTCATTTCCGAGCGATAAAGCGTATCCAATCCAAAGATGTCGCCGACACAGCCTCTACACATGCCGCGTTTATTCGTGCGCAGACGCCCCCTTACCGCCTCGCGCGAAGCTTGCGGTAGGGGCGAAAGCCACGGACGGAGTAACCGGAACTGGTCTCAATAGCGCCGTCGTAGCTTAGTGGTAAAGCACGCCCTTGGTAAGGGCGAGAGCACCGGTTCAATCCCGGTCGACGGCTCCATTTCCTAAAGTCCGTCTCGCTATTCCCTGCAGTTCATCACTGCCTTGATGAATGCGTCGGCGGCGTCGCTCCAGGGGCGCTTGAAGTCGCTCGGCCAATGCGCCGGCTCCGACCAGAGCCGGTTCAGACCGCGTTGGATCTCGGCGTTGTCTTGCGTGAACTGACGGAGCAATGCGCTCCATCGTTGTGCGAGTGCGAGCGCTTCGCCGCTCGACGGCTCGAGGCCGCGCGCGGCCGCCGCTTCGACTTCGGCGATCAGCGCGCTCCAGTCGCGCTCGGCGTGTGCGATCGCTTCCTGCGGAATGCTCTGCCGGAGTTCTTCGAGTTTTTCGAGCGCCTCTTCCGAGTAGTACTTTTGAGTCCACTCCCAATCGTTCTGCATTTTAAAGGTCTCCATGACGGTGCGAAGCGTGCTCCAGAGATCGACCGTTTCCTCACGCGAGATCGCGCGTTCGGCCTCGTCGATTGCGGCAAGTGCCGATTCGAGGCGGCGCTTCTGCCGAGCCACGACCGCGCGCTGCATGCGCAAGGCGACGAGAAGCGGCAGGTGCGATCCCGCGAGCAGCTCCTTGATGTGGTCGAGATTGAATCCGACGAAGCGTAGCGCCAAGATGTGCTCGAGCCGCTCAAGCTCGGCTCGTCCGTACATCCGGTAACCCGACTCGCTGAGGGCCGCCGGCTTGAGTAGGCCGAGCCGATCGTACAAGTGCAGCGTGCGGACGGTGACGCCGGCCTCGCTTGCAAACTCTTTGACTCGGCGCAGCCTGGCGGCTTCGGTCTTCATCGTTTCCTCTCCAGGGACGACCCTACTCCCTGACGTAGCGTCGGAGTCAAGCTTCCCCGAATCGTCTCGATTGCTTGGTCAATCGAGCGGGAGAGCGTGTTTTTGCGCGGATTCTAACCCCTCTGCCGCGACCGCGGCGCTATAATAGGTGTGATATGCGTCTGCAAAGCTTCTCGACCACCTCGAAGATTATAGCCTCGCTAAGCGCGGCGGCTTGCCTCGCGCTGCCGGCGGTGACCTCGGCTCAGCAAGAACCCTACCCGCAACAGCCGCCGCAGCAGCAGCAAGAGAACTACCCTGCCCAGACGCCGACGTACGCGCAGCCGCCGCCCGCTCCCAGCTACGGGCGGCAGAACGGCATTAAGGGCACGATCAGCGGCTTTGATGGGCAGTGGATCGTCTACATGCACGACGACAAGGGTTACACCGACCACATCACCCTGCACCAAGGGACGATCATCAATCCGACCGGCATCAAGCTGCTCGAAGGCATGCGCGTCACGATCTACGGCAACGCCGATGGTCCGACGTTTCAAGCCAATCGGCTAGACGTCGCCTACTCGCCCTATTCGCCGTATTACGGCGCCAACGGTAATCCGGCATACGGATCCGACGGCGGCTACGGATACGGTGGCGACTCCGGCTATGGCTACGGCGGCGGGGGCGGCTATTATCCCAACGGCGGATACGGTTATGGCTATCCGTACGGCTTGAGCCTCGGCATCAACTGGGGCTGGGGATGGGGTTGGGGCTGGCCCGGCTATTGGGGTTACCCAGGTTACTGGGGATACGGCTACGGTGGCTATCCCGGATACTACGGCGGATACGGATATTGCTGCGGCTACCGAGGTGGTGGTTACTACCGGCCGCCGTGGCCTGGTGGTCGCAACGGACGAATAAACGCGCCGCCGTACGGAGGCGGGCGTGCCCCGGTCTCGGGCGGCATGCGCGCCCCGGTATCGGGAGGCGGCGGGCGACCCCCGGTAAGCGGCTCGGTGCACGGGCCTCCGCGGCCCTAGCTCCGCTAAGAGATCTCAAGAAGGCTCGCTACCACAGCGAGCCTTCTGCTACCAGAATGTAAAGAATCGGGCCGAGCCCCCAGATGATACTTACGACGAACCAGATAAACTTTTGCAACGTCGTAAGGTCACCGCGCGCGAGAAGATTGATCCACATGAGGATCATGGCAATCGGGTGCAGCACGATCGAGAGCAGAATTTCGAACAGCAGCTTCATACCGTCCTATTGTTCCCTGCATCGCTTTGGCGCCTTCGCACGTTATGGGCCGTGAGGAGCGAAGATGAAGCACGACGTCACCCCGCAAATCCAGAAGTCCGAAGAAGAGTGGAAGAGCCAGCTCGGGCCGCAGCGTTACCACATTCTGCGCGAGGCCGGCACCGAGGCGCCCTTCTCGGGCTCGCTCTTGCAAGTCAACGCCGACGGTATGTATCGCTGCGGCGCTTGCGGTCAGCCGCTCTTCACGGCCGGCACGAAGTTCGAGTCGCATTGCGGCTGGCCGAGCTTCACTCATCCCGAGGAACAAGAGAACGTGCGGCTCCTCGACGACTCCAGCCACGGCATGCATCGCACTGAAGTACGGTGCAAGCGCTGCGATTCGCACCTCGGTCACGTCTTCGACGATGGCCCCGGGCCGGAAGGAACGCGCTATTGTATTAATTCGGCCTCACTCGACTTTCAGCCCTCGTCCCCCGAGTAGCGGGTACGAACTCCCCATGACGATCGAAGCGCAGTTTCCCGACGAACAGACCGCCGACGGCGCCTTTAAACGCCAAGACGACGCATTTCGCGACTGGGTCAGGGCCGACGCAAGCTCGCAATACCCCGTTCAAGCGGGCCGTTATCACCTCTACGTTTCGCTCGCTTGCCCGTGGGCTTCTCGCACCGTCATCGTGCGCAAGCTCAAAGGCTTGGAGGACGCGATCACAATGACCGTCGTCGATCCGATTCGCGACGAGCGAGGCTGGCGATTCACGCCGCGTGAGCCCGATCCGGTGAACGGCTGGGCATTTCTCAGCGAGGCCTACTTCGCGACCGAGCCCGGCTATCGCGGGCGCGTCACGGTGCCGATTCTTTGGGACAAGCACCACCGGCGCATCGTCAGCAACTCCGACGACGACATCATGCGCATGTTCGAAACGGAGTTCGATAGCGTTGCCGCCAATCCGGCGCTCGATCTCTACCCGCGCGAGTTGCGCTCCCAGATCGACGAGCTCAACGAGTTTCTCTACGAAGACTTCAACAACGGCGTCTATCGGGCAGGCTTCGCCACATCGCAAGCCACTTACAAAAAGGCGGCCTACGCCGTCTTTACCGCCATCGACGCAATGGAGGAACGGCTAGCATATCGGCGTTACCTCTTCGGCGCGCAACCGCTGGAGACCGACTGGCGATTCTTCGTGACGCTCGTGCGCTTCGATCCGGTTTACTACGGGCACTTTAAGTGCAATCTTCGCCGCATCGTCGATTATCCGAATCTCTATGGTTATCTTCGCGATCTCTATCAGATCGACGGCGTCGCCGACACGGTCGACTTCGATCAGATCAAGCGCCACTATTACATAACGCACGACGATATCAATCCGACACGAATCGTGCCGATCGGCCCGATCATGGACCTCGCCGCGCCCCACGACCGCGAAGGCTTGTAAGGAGGCAAGGCTCCGGCGGGATTCGCTGCGAACCGTATCGGCGGAGGAGCAGACGATGTTCGACGTCGAGCAATTCGTAGCCGACTGCCGCGCCGCGCTGGCAGAAGACCGATCTGCTGCAGCAGTTCGCGATGTCGTCGCGCGGGCCGTGAGCGAACCCTCTGCAGTACTCGGCACCCTCGGCGAACCGGCTCGCGGCCAGATTCAACCGATCTATCGTTCGTCCGAGCTGACGATTCTCAACGTGATATGGGCCCCCAAGATGACGATCTTTCCCCACAATCACGACATGTGGGCGGTGATCGGCATTTACTCGGGACGCGAAGATAACGTCTTCTGGCGCCGGTTGCCGGGCGACTCGCATCGAGTTGAAGCCGCGGGCGCGAAGTCGCTCTGCGACAGGGACGCCGTTCCGCTTGGACGCGACATCATTCACTCGGTCACGAATCCGATCGGCCGCCTCAGCGGCGCCATTCACGTCTACGGCGGCGATTTTTTCAACGCAAACCGCAGCGAATGGGACCCGGAGTCGTTGCTCGAGCGGCCCTGCGATCCTCAACGAATCGTCCAAATTTTCGAGGAAGAAAACCGGCGGTCCACCACGGCCTAGGGGCCCTTGACATCGAACATATGTTCGATTAGCATAAATCTCCCATGGCGGCGCCGGCGGCGGTTAAGTCCTGTCATCCCGAGCGCGAGGATGCGGGCGCGGAATCGAAGGGGGAGCGATTCGAGCTCCTCAAGGCCCGCCTGAGCGCAAAGGTTCCGGCCATCCCGCCTGATGGGCTCATCGCCACCGCCATTCCGGAGCTCGATCGCTTGCTCGAGGGTGGTTTCCCGGCCGGCGCCGTGGCGACGCTCGAAGGGCTGACCGGAGGCTGGAGCCTAGCGGCCAGAATCGCCGCCCGCATCACGCGCCGCGGCTTGGTCGCGATCCTCGACGACGGCGCCTTCTATCCGCCGGCGTTTGCCGAAGCGGGCGCCTCGCTCGACCGAGTCTTGGTGGTTCCGGTCCGCAAGGCACTGGCGACGGCACGGGCCGCCGACATTCTTCTGCGCGCGCGCATCTGCCGGTTGATTCTCATGCCGGTCGTTGCGTTGCGCGATGCCGTCTGGGAACGGCTCGCGAAACTCGCGCACCGCAGCGGCGCGCTCTTGCTCGTGGTGACGGCACGCGCCGGCGCCGCACTGAGCGCTGCGGCCGGCGTTCGTCTGCACTGTACCCTCGAGCGGATTCTCATGCACGGCCAGACCGGGCTCTGGGGGAGCATCGACGGCTTCGAGCTCTCCGTCGACGTGCGCAAACATCGCTACATGGCCGCCGGCCGCACCGCCCGCGTACGGGTGGAGCGAGTGGAGCGAGAGGAGCGCTGCGATGCTGCTCTGCGTTAAGGTTGCCGGCGAGATAATGCCCGAGCTCTGGGAAGAGATGCTCGATGCCCTCGACGCCGTCTCGCCACTCGTCGAAAGCCTTCGCCCGGGGCTGGTCTTCCTCGATCTACACGGCATCGCCGGAGAAATCGAGGCGCACGTCGTGCAGACGCGTGCCGTGCTGGCTCCCTTCGAGCACTCGATGCGAATCGGTGCGGGCTCGAATAAAATCGCCGCACAGGCGGCGGCGTATCTTGCCGACGGGAGCGTTTGCGAACCGGGTATGGAGCGCGCGCTGCTCGCGCCGCTGCCGCTGGCGCTGCTCGAAATCGATCCCGTAATCGTCGAGCGCCTCCGGCTGCTCGGCATCGAGCAGCTTCGCGATCTCGCCCGTCTGCCGCACGGACCCTTCGTGCGCCGTTTCGGTGCGGTTGCGGCGAGTTGGCACGAGCTCGCCCTCGGCGTCGATCGCCGTCCTTTCGTGCCGCGTGCCCACGCCGTTGCAATCGAAGCCTCGATCTTCGGCGAAGGACGCGCTTCCGACGAAGCGCAGGTATATTTTGCCTTACGCATGTTGCTCGCGCGAATCTGCTCTGATCTCGAGCAGTGCGGCAAACGCGCCGGTGCGCTTCGTTTGGCGGTCGAGCTGGAAGACGCCGATGCGTGTAATTTCGAAGTACCGCTTGCATTGCCAACCGCGCACGAACGAACGCTTTTCGACATGCTGCGCGCTAAACTCGAGGGTGCGACGTTTGCAGCGGCGATCGTCGGGCTGCGCCTGCAAGCACTGCGGCTCGAAGAAGGAGGAGAGGCTCAGACGTTTTTTTCTGCCGACGATCTCGATCCGCAGCGCGTCGCGGTAACGATCGCTCGCCTCGAAGCGGCGCTCGGCACGGGCGTCGCGCGGGCGCGAACGCGCGACGCGCATCTGCTCGAGGAGCGGTTCAGCTACGAACCCTTCAAACTCTCTCCACGCACCTCCAGAGACGGTTCCGTCATCCTGAGCGACGGCGCGGAACGCCAAGGTCGAAGGGTAGTTCCGCAGCTGCGATTACTGGAAGTGCGTGAGGTAACGGTACAGCTTCGCGGCGGCGAACCGGCGATCGTCGACCGGCAGGTAGTTCGGAAATGCACGGGCCCGTGGCGAGTCGCGCAGCGGGCTCACGCGCCTGTCCTAAGCGGAACCGAAGGGCCCTCACCGGTGACGCGCGACGAATACGACGTGGTGCTCGAGAACGGAACCTTCGCGCGCATTTACCACCAAGGCTCGCATTGGTATATCCGCGGCGTGTATGAATGAATATGCCGAGCTGCACGTGTGGTCGAACTTCAGCTTTCTCCAAGGAGGCTCGCATCCCGAAGAGCTGGTAGAGCGTGCCGCCGAGCTGGGGTTGAGCGCGGTCGCGCTGACGGACCGCGACGGTTTCTATGGGGCGGTGCGTTTCTCGAGCCGCGCGCGCCAGCGCGGAATCGCAGCGATTCTCGGCAGCGAGCTAACCTTTGAAGACGGAGCGCGCGTCGTGCTCCTGGTTGAAGACGAGAGCGGCTACGGGCATCTCTGCGAGTTGATCTCACGCGCGCAGATGCGCGGCCGAAAGGGCGACGCGCGCTTGCGCTGGGAAGATTTCGAGGGCCGCAGCGGCGGACTGATTGCCTTGGGGGGCGGTCCATTCGGCCGCGTCGATCGCGAGCGCATCGCGGCGTATAAAACGATCTTCGGGGATCGTTTCTATCTCGAGCTTCAGCAGCACCTCACGCCCCAAGAGACGCAACGCAACGTGCGCCTCGTTGCGCTCGCACAACAATGCGGCGTGCCGTACGTCGCGACCAACGGAATCGTCTACGCCGCGAGGGATGACGCCCTCGTCGCCGACGTGCTCGCCTGCGTGCGCGACGGCACCACGCTCGAAGCGGCGCGAGCCGCCAACGCGCTGCGACCCAACGCCGAATACCATCTCAAATCTCCGGACGCGATGCGCCGGCTCTTTGCGCAATATCCCGAAGCAGTCGCCGCGACCCTCACGATCGCGCGGCGGTGCCGCTTCAGGCTCGAACGCCTGGCCGGGCAGTTTCCGCTCTTTCCCGTGCCCGAAGGCAGCTCTCCGCAGCGTTATCTGCGCGGGCTCGTTTATGAAGGCGCCGCGAAGCGCTATGCGATGCCACTCGAAACGAAGGTCGAGCGGCAGCTTGAATACGAGCTCGGCCTCATCGCAAAGATGGATCTGGCCGGATATTTCTTGATCGTGTGGGATATCGTGCGTGAAGCCGGCCGGCTCGGCGTGCTCTGTCAGGGGCGCGGTTCGGCGGCGAACTCCGCGGTCTGCTACGCGCTCGGCATCACGGCGGTCGATCCCATCGCGATGGACCTGCTCTTCGAGCGATTCATGTCGGAAGAGCGGCGCGAAATCCCCGATATCGACGTCGATTTCGCCCATCAAGATCGCGAGCGCGTCATTCAGTACGTTTACGAGCGGTACGGCCGCACGAATGCGGCGATGGTCGCGGAGGTAATCACCTATCGGACGCGATCGGCAATTCGCGACGTCGGTAAAGCGCTGGGACTGACGCTCGAAGAAGTCGGCGCGATTGCCCGAGAGTTCGATGCGCGTGAAGCGCTTCCTGAGGGTACCGGGCCGGCGATGCTCTTCACGCTCTGCCGCCGGATCGCGAACTTTCCGCGCCACCTGGGGATTCATTCCGGAGGTATGCTGATCACGCGCGATCCGCTCGTGCAGGTCGCGCCCGTCGAATGGGCGACGATGCGGGATCGCACCGTCGTGCAATGGGATAAAGACGACCTTCAAGATCTCGGATTGATCAAAATCGATTTGCTGGGTTTGGGGATGCTCTCGCTCTTGCGGGAAGCATTTACGATCTATCGGCGATCCGTCGAGCGCGAGGATCCGTGGCTGCCGCCGGTGGTAGCTCGCGATCTCGAGCTGCATACGATCCCCGCCGGCGATCCGGCAACGTATGCGATGATACGGCGCGCCGACACGATCGGCGTCTTTCAGATTGAATCCCGCGCGCAGCAATCGATGCTTCCGCGATTGAAGCCGGCCTGTTTCTACGACATCGTGATGCAGGTCGCCATCATTCGGCCTGGACCGATTCAGGGGCAGATGATCCATCCGTTTCTACGCCGGCGTTCGGGCGCCGAACCGGTTACCTATCCGCATCCAAAACTCAAGCCCGTGCTGGAACGTACGCTCGGCGTGCCGCTCTTTCAAGAGCAAGGAATGCGAATGGCAATCGAGGCGGCCGGATTCTCGCCGGGAGAAGCCGATCAGCTTCGCCGCGCGATGGGGCACAAACGTTCGCGCGAGCGAATGGAGGCAATGCACGCCAAACTCGTCGACGGCATGGTGGCCAACGGCATCGACCGTCCCGCCGCCGAGCAGCTCTTCCATATGCTCGAAGGCTTCGCCGATTACGGTTTTCCGGAGTCGCACGCCGCCAGCTTCGCACTCCTGGCGTATGCGTCGGCCTATCTGAAGTGTCACCTCCCTGCCGCCTTTGCCGCGGCGATTCTCAACGTGCAGCCGATGGGCTTCTACTCAACCGAAGTGCTCGTCAACGACGCGCGCCGCCATGGCGTGCAGATCGAACCGATCGCAGTGAACGCGAGCGAATATTGGTCGCACGTCGAGCGCGGCGGAGCCTTGCGGCTTGGTTTCCATCTCGTGCGCGGCCTCGGCGAAGCTCAACAAAAGCGCTTGGAAGCCGCGATCGCGCGCGGCCCGTTCGCCGGCGTGCTCGCCTTTGCGCAACGCACGCGGCTCGAACGCGAGACGCTCGAGAACCTTGCGATCGCCGGTGCCTTTGCGCCATGGTATGCGTCGCGCCGCGAAGCGATGTGGGCGCTGCGCGGCCTCGACGAACGTCAAGCGCGCGGCGAACTCGGCGCGCTCATGGACGTCGACGAACCCACGGTCGAGTTCGAGCCGCCGGCGCCGAAAAGACTCGTCGCTTTCGATCTCTGGTCGACGGGCGTCACCCCATCGGGGCAAGTGATGGAACACTTTCGAACGTACCTCGCCGCGCAGAACGTCGTTCCGGCCGCGCAGTTGGCGAACGTCGCTCGCAATACGCTTTGCCGCGCCGGCGGTCTCGTGATCACTCGCCAGCGCCCGGGAACCGCTAAGGGCTTCGTCTTCTTGACGCTCGAAGACGAGACCGGAATCGTCAACGTCATCGTCCGTCCCGACGTCTACGAAACCTATCGCCGTCCGATTCGCTCCTCGTCGACGCTCGTCGTCGAAGGAACGCTGCAGAAAGAGGCCGGTTGCATCGATCTCCTCGCCAGAAGAATCTGGAGCTTCGACGACGAGGGCATCACCCGCACCCTCGCCATCCACAGCTTTCAGTAATTCTTCGACGTCCTCCGACAGGCTCAGGACGACACGCTACAGGCTCACGATGACGGCTCCGTCGAAGCGCCCTATCGATGCGCAAGGTCAACGAAGTGAGCGTTCGCAAGTTCGGCGGGCCTCGCTCGTGCTACACGCAGGGCGGCGCGCCAAAGACGGCGTTCGTAACGAAGAAGGCGGCCGAGCGTGCGATTCCGCCAAGGGCGACTCGCCTCCGGCCCTATCGCTGCCCCCAGCACGGATGGCACCTTGGGCACTGAGGTTCGCGCTCGGGCGCACTTGCGCCGTCACGCGCCGATCGCGCTCACGCTCGCCTTTATGGTGCTCGTCGTCGCTCTGCTGGTCGAGGCCGGAATCTTCGTACGGGGTACCGTTCGAGCGTCGTTCCGCGACGCCGAAGGCATTCGTGCCGCACGAATGCACGTAGCGGATCTGCTCGGCGATCAGCTTGACGAAGAGACGGGCGTGCGCGGGTATGCGGCCGCGCGCGAGCCGATCTTGCTTTCGCCGTACTATGCGGGACGCAGCAGGATGTCCGTCTCCGTCGCGCGCGTTCGTTCGGACTTGGAGCGTTCGAACGTGCCGGCGGCGATGCCGGCGCTTACCGACGCCGTCGACGCCAATCGCCGCTGGCTGCGCGAGATTGCGTTCCCGCTCATTCTCGCGCACGGACCGGACGCGCGGCTCCAACTCCAGGGGAAGGCGCTCGTCGATCGTTTTCGTGCCGACGGCATCGCTATCGACGCGGCCCTCGCGCGCCGCGGGGCGTTTATCGACGGGCGTGCCCAAGGCGCCGTCTTCGCGGTGGGCGCACTCGCGCTTTCGTCGATCCTCGCCGTCGCGATCGCCGCGTTGATATTTAGCGTGCAGCAATACCGGCTCGGAGAGCGCCTCGAACGCGAACGTGCCAAGTCCGAAGTCGAGCGCCGGCGCTTGGCCGAGGCGCGCGCCGCCTACGTCGCAGAGAAGCGCATTGCCGATACGCTTCAGCAAGCCTTCTCGGAGCGTCTCTTTCCCGATCTCCCGACGATGAGCATTAGCGCGACCTATCTTCCCGCTACCGAAGAGTCGAAGGTCGGAGGCGATTGGTACGACGCGCTGCAGCTTCCTGGCGACCGCGTCATGCTCGTCATCGGCGATGTCACCGGGCACGGCATCGACGCCGTCGTTGCGATGAACAAGGCACGGCAACTTTTGATCGGCTCGGCACTCCTGGACGCGAATCCGTCCGCGGTGCTCGGGCGTGCGAACCTCGAACTCGCACGTGGAAAATCGGCGCTCATAACGGCGATCTGCGCGGTCGTCGATACGCGCACGCACGAGTTCAGCTACGCAACCGCCGGCCATCCGCCGCCGGTCCTCCTCGAGCCCGGCGGTCGCGCTAAGCTGCTTGAGTTCGGATCGCTGCCGCTCGGGGTCGCGGCGGAGACCGAGTACGTGACCCGTAGCGTTCAGACCGGTCCGGGTGCGATGATCGTGCTCTACACCGACGGTGTGATCGAACATTCGCGAGATTTGGCCAGTGGCGAAGCGGTTTTGCTGGAGGCGATTGAATCGGCCGCCACCGTACCGCGTGGCCAGGCCGCGAAGGCAATTCGCGACGGCATCTTCAGCCGCCGGAAGATAACCGACGATATAGCCATCCTGACGGTGCGTCTCTGGGAGGCGTCCGCACCGGCGACTGCATCGCCACGGAGGATCGCGTGAAGAAGAGACGAGCAATCAAAGTCATCCGGCTTGGCGGCGAGCTGGAGATCGGCCGGAAGAACGAGATCCGCGAGTCGCTCGCCTCGTCGGGCGACGCCGCCGCCGTTCTGCTCGATCTCGGCACCGTTACGTATGCCGATTCGATAGCCTTGACGGAGCTGCTGCGCTTCTGCGCGGAGGCGGCGCGCAACGATCGTCCGGTCGCGCTGGTCGTCCAAACGCCGCAGTTCGCGCGTCTGGTGCAGTATGCCGGCCTCGCGAACGCCTTTAAGATCTTCAGCGAGAGCGCCGCCGCGATGGAGTATCTCGGCGAATGCGCGCGAGAATCGTGACGCCGTCGCGGCTCTGCATTCGCTGTCCGGCGAAATCGCGCTATGTGGCGCCCGTCCGTCATGCCCTTGCGGCGTTTCTGCAAGCGCTCGAGTTCGAGCGGCAGCCGCTCGAGGATATTACGACGGCAGCCGGCGAGGCGCTGGCCAACATCGTGGAACATGCCTACAATCGCTGTCAAAAGACAACCGAGCGCTATCTCGAGCTTCGTGCAAACCTCGATCGACGAGGCAGGCTCTGCGTGGTCGTTTCGGACGGGGGTTCGTTCCTAGAACGCCGGCGGCTCCCCGGGCGAGGTTTCGGCTTACGAATTATCCGAGCGATCGCGGCTCAGCTCACGATCGACACGTCGGACGGGACGCAAGTACGTATGATCTTCGATCGCGGAAGTTGATTTACGTCATCAGTTTGCCATGGGACTTCTCCGTGATACGTCGTAACGGAGCGTAGGCCACCCTGCTATCAAGGAGACGCGCATGCGTTGTCATCCACCGCTGAGCCGGCCGTTAGGAATCGCGGCTTTCGCGCTCGTACTCTCCGCTTGCAACGGCAACAGTATCCCCGCCGGCACCGCGCCGAGTCTGCCGCTTTCCTTCGAATCCCCCGCGCAGGCAAAGCTTCCGGCGCAACCCGAGCATCGCCACACCGCAAGCGGCAAGATCCAACACGTCGTCATCATCGTTCAAGAGAATCGTTCTTTTAATAATCTTCTGTACGGTTTTCCCGGAGCAACGACCGCAAAATACGGATATAACACGAGCGGTCAGCAGATCGCCGTCGAGCCGGTCGGTCTGGAGACGACCTGGGACCTCGACCATAGCTCGAACTCGTTCTTCCAGGCTTGCAACGGCACGGGGAGCATCCCGGGCACCGACTGCCAGATGAACGGCTTCAACCAGGAATGGGTCGGCTGCGGTCACAGCGGCGGCCCCCCCTGTCCGAATCAGCATCCGCAGTATAGTTACGTCCCGCACGCCGAGACGAAGCCGTACTTCGATATGGGCAAACAGTACGTCGTCGCCGACCAAATGTACGCATCGAACTTCGACGCGAGCAGCTTCATCTCGCATCAGTACATCATTGCCGCCCAGGCCGAATCGTCGGTGAACTATCCATGGGGGGCGTGGGGCTGCGACGGCGGCTCCGGTGACATGATCTCAACGGTCGGCCCCGATCGGCAGGTTCCCTACAGCTATCAGCAGGCGTGTTATAACGATACGTCGCTCGGCCAGGAGGCCGACAATGCGGGCGTTACCTGGGCATTCTATACGGCCGCCCTCAACGGCGACGGCAACATCTGGAGCGCGTATCAGGCCAACCGGTACGTCTACTACGGCTCCGATTGGAAGAACGACGTCATCACGCCCCAGACCCAGTTCTTCAATGACGTTAGCAACGGGAAGCTGCGGCAGATCAGCTGGGTCACGCCGACGTGCGAGAACTCCGATCACGCCGGCTGCGGTTCGAACACCGGTCCGGCATGGGTCGCTTCGCTCGTCAATGCGATCGGCCAGTCGCAGTATTGGGATTCGACCGCGATCGTCATCTTTTGGGACGACTACGGCGGCTGGTTCGATCCGGAGCCGCCGGCGTACGTCGATTACGACGGCCTCGGGATGCGAATTCCCATGATCGTCGTTTCGGCGTATGCGAAGAAGCGCTACGTTTCGCACGTCCATTACGAGCACGGCAGTATCCTGAGATTCGTCGAGGATCAGTTCGGGCTCGGGCGTCTTGCCGCCAGCGACGCGCGGGCGACGTCGATCGAGAAGGACTGCTTCAACTTCAAGAAGGCGCCACGAGCGTTCCAAACTATTCCGTCGGTGCTTGGCAAGGATTACTTCATGCACCAGCCCCCGGATCGTCGCTGGCCCGATACTCAGTAAGAACACCCGCACAGCAAGGAGACCTACATGCGTTGGAATCCGCGTGTGAGCCGGGCGCTGCCCCTCGTCACTGCCGCTGCCGTGATGCTATCGGCATGCAACGGCGGTGCGTCGAGCACTTCCGCCCCGGTCCCACCGCTCAATAACCCGCAGCTATCCGCGCCGGCGCAGAGTCCGATCTCGCCGGCGCACCACCGCCATTCGTCGAAAGGCAAGATTCAGCACGTCGTCATCATCGTTCAGGAGAACCGCTCGTTCAACAATCTCTTCTACGGTTTCCCCGGCGCGACGACGGCGACGTACGGCTACAATACGTCCGGTCAGAAGATCACGCTCCAACCGGTCACGCTCGGCACGAACTGGGACATCGAGCACGATTCGGGCGGTTTCTTCGCGGCATGCAACGGCACCGGGAGCATTCCCGGCACGAACTGCCAGATGAACGGATTCGATAACGAGGGCGTCGGTTGCGGCGGACGAAGCAACCCCTGCCCGAACCAAAACCCTCCGTATAGTTACGTGCCGCACTCCGAGACGAAGCCGTACTTCGACATGGGCAAGCAGTACGTGCTTGCCGACCAGATGTACGCGTCGAACTTCGACGCCAGCAGCTTCATCTCGCATCAGTACATCATCTCGGCACAGGCCGTATCGGCGGTGAATTTTCCATACGGCGCCTGGGGATGTCCGGGCGGATCGGGCGATCGTATCAGCACGGTCGGCCAGCAGCGGCAGATCCCCAGCGGACACGAAGTCGTCTGCTGGGATCCCAAGACGCTCGGCGACGAGCTCGACACCGCGGGACTCCCGTGGGCCTTCTACGCGGTCTCGTATTCCGGCTACCCGTGGATCTGGAGCGCGTATCAGGCCATCAAGCACATCTACTACGGAAACGATTGGAAGACGGACATCATCAGCCCGCCCTCGCAGTTCCTCACCGACGTCACGAACGGCAAGTTGCGGACGGTGAGCTGGGTGACGCCGACGTGGACGAACTCCGACCACGCCGGCTCGGGCTCGACGTCGGGTCCGCAATGGGTCGCGTCGGTCGTCAATACCATCGGCCAGTCGCAGTACTGGAACTCCACCGCGATCTTCATCTTCTGGGACGACTATGGCGGCTGGTACGATCCGGAGGCGCCGGCATACGTCGATTACGATGGCCTTGGCATGCGGATCCCGATGCTCATCGTCTCCCCGTATGCGAAGAAAGGCCACGTTTCGCACGTTCCTTACGAGCATGGAAGCATCTTGAGATTCATCGAGGATCAGTTCGGCTTGGGGCAGCTCTCCGCGAGCGATACTCGCGCCAACTCACCCGAAAAGGACGCCTTCGATTTCAAGAAGCCGCCGCGTGCGTTCAAAGTGATCCCGACCGTGCTCGGTAAGGAGTACTTCCTGCACCGGCAGCCTCCCGATCATCACGTGCCCGACGATCAGTAGCGCGACGTAAGGAGTACGTCCATGCGTTCTCGTCCGCGTGTGCAACGGCCGCAGCTCGCCGCTGTGGCCGTTGCGGCTCTGCTCTGCGCGTGCAATGGTGGCACGTCGGGCGGCTCCAACCCGGTTCTGCCGCTCGACACGGCCGAGAGAGAGCCCGTGCAGATGCCGGCCGAGCGGCCGAATCGCGACCCCGCGAAAGGCAAGATTCAACACGTCGTCATCATCGTTCAAGAGAATCGCTCGTTCAACAATCTCTTTTACGGCTTTCCCGGTGCGATGACGAAAAAGTATGGCTACAACACCTCGGGTCAGAAGATCGCGCTCCAACCGGTGACGCTCGCGACGAACTGGGATATCGAACACGATTCCACTGGCTTCTTTACGGCATGCAACGGCACCGGGAGCATTCCGGGAACGAGTTGCCAAATGAACGGCTTCGATGGGGAGTTCTACAGTTGCGGACAGCGCGGGTTCCGTTGTCCGAACGCCAATCCTCCGTATAGTTACGTGCCGCACTCCGAGACGAAGCCGTACTTCGACATGGGCAAGCAGTACGTGCTCGCCGACCAGATGTACGCGTCGAACTTCGACGCGAGCAGTTTCATCTCGCATCAATACATCATCGCCGCGCAGGCCGAGTCGGCGGTCGACTTTCCCGGCGGCGCTTGGGGCTGTCCGGGCGGCTCCGGCGATTTGATTGCGGAGGTGAGTCAAAAGCGCCGGATCCCCAATGGCTACGAAGTTGCCTGTTGGGATCCCAAGACGCTGGGCGACGAGCTCGACACGGCCGGCATTTCGTGGGGATTCTACACTGCGACGATTAACGGTGATTTCGGCCTCTGGAGCGCTTACCAGGCGATCAAGCATATCTACTATGGCTCCGACTGGGGCAAAGACGTCATCACGCCGCAGACGCAGTTCTTCAACGACGTATCGAAGGGGAAGCTGCGCGCGGTGAGTTGGATCACGCCAACCTGGGAGAACTCCGACCATGCGGGATCGAGCAGCAGCACCGGGCCGGCCTGGGTCGCATCGCTCGTCAATGCGATCGGCGAGTCGAAGTACTGGGATTCCACCGCGATCTTCATTTTTTGGGACGATTACGGCGGATGGTACGATCCCGAACCGCCCGCCTACGCCGACTACGACGGTCTGGGAATGCGAATTCCGATGCTCGTCGTTTCGGCCTACGCAAAGCAGGGCCACGTCTCGCACGTGCATTACGAGCACGGCAGCATTCTGCGCTTCGTCGAAGACGCGTTCGGCTTGGGGCGCCTCTCGGCGAGCGACGCGCGCGCGAACTCGCCCGAAAAGGACGCCTTCGATTTCAAGAACGCGCCGCGCGCGTTTAAAGTGATCCCAGCCGAATACGGCAAGGATTACTTCATCCACCAGCCCACGAGCCACTACCCGCCCGACACGGAGTAGGCTCGGGGCGCTTATCGCCCGCGGGCGCGGTTACTTGGCGGGCGTCGCCAAGAAGCCGTTCGTGTTACCGACGCCGTCGACGTAGTACCCGACCATGTAGTCGTGGTTCTCGAGATTCGTCAGCACCGTTGGCCCGGCGGCCTTCGGTTCGTCGATTTGCGTCCAAACCGGATGGCTCAGCGGATCGGTCAACAAGAATCCGTGCGTGTTGCCGGAGGCGTCGACGAACGAGCCTACGACCTGATCCTGCCAGTTGACCCCAAAGGCCTGGGTATTGTTGGATTTTGGATAGCTAAGGAGCGTGAAGCTGCCGCCCTTTAAGAGGTAGCTCTTGGTATCTCCGTTTGCGGTCGTCATGAATCCGACGATGTCGCCCTTGCCGTTGATCCCGGTTGCCTCCACGCTGACGCCGCCGGGCGGCGTGATTTCGTGGTACTTCGCCACGGTCGAGTTGAGCTCGAAGCCGTGATTGTTCTTCGCATCGTCGGTGTAGAAGCCCACGGCCAAGCCGGCATCGCTCAGGCCTAGGATCTCCGTGATGTTCGTGTGCCCTTTGCGGAGTTTCAGATCCTTGTAGCTGGTCCAGACGCCGTTTTGCATGATGAATCCGAAGATCGGACCGAAGTTACTCAAATACCATCCGGCGATCGCCTTGGTGTTGTTCAGCGACGTAACGTAGGTGTCAAGTGCGCCCGGATAATTGTGTTGCCGGAAATGCGCGTTCCCTTGTTCGGCGAGGCAGAAGCCGGTGGCCGGATTGCTGGGCGTTCCTTTGCCCGCGTAGCCGCAGATTTTCTTTTCGTTATTGATCCCGAGCAGTTCGCTGTACGAGGGGCTATTCGGATCGTCGAGCGTCGCGAACGTCCACGACGTCGAGCCGAAATGACGTATGCCATCCGAGCTCGCCAAACCGGATAGCGTTTGCGCCGAGGGCGCAAAGGCCGAGGTACCACCGCACGCAGCGAGCGCCGGCGCCACGATCGCTAAGACCGCCGCCGTTAACAGCTGCTTGCGAGTGCGAAGAAGAGAGTAGGTCATAAGAGTTGGTTCCTTCTTCTTACGTGGGATAGGTGCCGGAGAGGGCCTATGGAGCGCCGCAAACGGGAAAAAGACCCCTTTTAGGGCCTTGCCGGGCGCCGTTGTGTCGATCCATCGTATCCATCCCGCTAGGTTTATCTAAATTACCTGCAAAGTTTGCCAAGCGGCCCTATCCCTGGAGGCTTTTTGGTACTAGTATATTCGTACTACCTTTTATGCTTCCTGGCGCCTCCCGGCGCTGAAAGGTTTAACAATGCGCAAGATGATCGCTGTGGCCGTCCTCGTGCTTGCTCCGGCAGTACTGGGCGGATGTGCGGGCGGCGGCTTCGCCGGCGGTTCCCCCCTTCCTAGCGCTAACCAAAATTCCATCCATCACCTGGACTCCGTGGGTGGCGGCCCGGTAGTGAAACCGAAGACGGAGCGGCGTGGGCATCACCTCGACTCGGTCGGCGGTGGTCCTGTTAAGCCCGATGGGCGCGCCCACCATCTCGACTCGGTCGGGGGCGGGCCGGTGAAGCCGGACGACTCCGTCGGGGGCGGCCCGGTGAAGCCGGACGACTCGGTCGGCGGCGGGCCGGTAGTGAAACCGAAAACCTAGTCCTGGGAAGGAACCAGGCAGACGAATGTACTAAGAAACTACCGGCATTGTCCGGTGGTATAGACCGCGGGGCCCTTCAACCATGCTTATAGCTGCTTAACCGGGGACGACCATGTTGACAAGCGCTGCACTGAACCACCGTGGCTTCGACGCGGTGGCGTTCGAAAAGGCCTACACGGCCGCGGACTTTGACCGTTGCCGTGAGCTCGTTGAGATCGGCGACAGTTATGACGCGGTCCTCGCTCGCGCGCGTCTCGCGTTGCGTGAACGCCGCTACGTCGAGATCATCGGCGCGCTTTCGGAGGTTCCGAAGTCCTCCGCCGAGGATCGCATTGCGCGCGACGTGCTGCTCGGTGCGGCCCTGGGGCTGACGCGGGATTTCGTCGCTGGAACCCGGTTGATCGAGCGCGCCCTCAACGAACTTTCGCCGCAGAGCACTTGGTACTACGACGCGCTTCATTATAAGGCGCTCATTGCGTGGATGCGGCAAGACCATCGCGAGGCGGAACAAGCCGCGGCCGCCGAGCTGCGCTCGGCCGATCCAAACAACCGCGCCCGCGCGCATATCCTGCTTTCGTGGATCGCGCTGCGTCGCGGCGAGATCCTTCGGCAAGTCGACGAGCTGCAGAAGGCGCTCGACGAGCTCGACGCCGCGGACGCGGCCGACCAATACTTTAGGGCGAACGCGCTCTTTACGCTGGCGCTGCTATGCCGCGAGCTTCCTCTGCGCGAGGTCGCCGATCGCGTCCGCAGCATTTTTGAAGGGCTGCCGTGGACGAAGGGTTTGCAGCTCGAGCAGTTTCAGGTTACGCGATTCCTCGCGGCGATCGACGAGCTCGACGGAAACGAACTGGCGGCATTCGCCGGCTTCCGAAAGGCGGCGCGCCTAGCGCCGTCCGATCACTGGAGCGTTCTCTGCTTCCTCGATCGCGCGTTGCTCGCACGAAACACCGGCGAGTATGCGTTCGCGACCGAACAGGTCCAGGAGGCACACGAGATCGCACAGCGAGTTTCGTGGAACGAGGTCACCGGTGAGGAACGCTCGGCGCTGCTCGTGCTCGCGGAGCTCTTCGCACACGACGATCCGGCGGTTGCCGAACAATATCTTGCGCGGTTCCGCACGCTGACGACCTCCGTGATTCCGATTCTCTCGTATGGAACCGACCCGCGCGTCAAGGGATTTGAAGCATACTCCCAAGGCGTTGCGTGGCTGCGGCTCGGCGACGTCGACGAAGGCAAGGCCGCGCTGACCGAGGCGTGGTCGATATTCGAGGACTTCAACTATGCGTGGCGTGCCGCACTCTGTGCGCTGGCGCTCTACGACATCACCCACGACCGCAAGCGGGTACAGCGCGCCGGTCGCAAGATCGACCCGTGGCCGCATAGTTGGATCGCGCGGCGCGTGGCCGAGGCGACGAACACCTCGGTGCTGCGGCTCGATCGCATTCCGCCGGCGAAACGGCAGGTGCTCGAGCTCGTTCGTGCCGGGAGGCGAAACGCCGAAATCGCGAACGTGCTCGGCCGCAGTCCGAACACGGTGCGCAACCAACTCTCCCAGCTCTTCCAAACCTTCAACGTCAAGAGCCGTGCCGAGTTGGTCGCCGCGTTGTCGAAGCCGGTCGCTCCGGTGACGATGCTGCGCGACAAACGCCGTTATACGTAGAAAAGCGTTCGCTGCGCCTCTAGTACGACTCCACGCGTAGCGGCAGCGCGCCGATCGCGCGGAACGTCCGTTCCTCTTGCCATTGCGGCCACCACCCTTGGACGAGCGTGTCGAGCGGTTGCCAAATGACTACCCAGCCCGCGACGATCAGGCTCTCGCTCGCGAGCGTGCGCAAACCCTCGGGAATGAAGAGCGCACGGCCAACCGCCGTCGATGCCGCGAGGCTCAATCCGAAGAAGACGATCCCGATCGCGAGGGTTCTTAACCCCACCCATCGCATCGCGGCAAGCTTGCGGCGAGCCTCGGCGATCATGTGCGCGCAATAGCGCGCGAAAGCGCGCTGAACCAGGCTCTCGGTTTGCGGAGTCACCGCCGCAGCCGGCAGCAGCACTCGCAATCGAACGTCCTTGAGCTGCGCAACCAGGTGCGGGAGCTGCGCGATTGAGGCGATGCTTTTGACGCTCTCAACGTCGTCGTTGAACGGATCGAACTCGCGCACGGAAAAGAGCGCGTGGACGTCGTCCACCTTGACGGTAACTTCGGTCGACCTGCTGAGCGCCATAGTAAACGTGCCCTCCTCTGAATCCGGGTTTCATCCAACGACGCGCGAGTCATGCTTCGGTGGCGCGCTACCGACGAAGATGGCTCGGGCGCCGATGGGGTGAAGAAGCATCCGTGCTGGACGCCCGAGGTGCGCTGCCGACCGGTAGAGTCGCGTTCTTGTTTTCCGACGTCGAAGCGAGCACGAGACGCTGGGAGCGGTACGGCGAGCTCATGCGCGATGCGCTGCGCCGTCACGATATAATCCTGCGCACCGCCATCGAATCGCGAGGCGGCTACGTGTTTAAAACGATCGGCGACGCTTTCTGCGCCGCGTTTTCAACGGCGATCGAGGCCCTCGACGCGGCGACCGAAGCGCAGCGGCGCCTCGGAACCGAGGACTTTAGTGCAGTCGACGGCCTTCGCGTTCGCATGGCGATCCATGCAGGCGAGACCGACGAGCGTTCGGGCGATTATTTCGGAAGCGCGGTCAATCGTACCGCGCGTCTGCTCTCCGCCGCCAACGGCGGACAGCTCGTGCTCTCGGCATTCGCCGCGGAGCTCGCCCTGCCACGCCTTCCCGCAGGGATCACGCTGCGCAATCTCGGCACCGTGCCGCTGCGCGACATCAAGGAACCGGAGCGCGTGTATCAAGCGGTCGGCGCGGGACTCTCCACGGAGTCGAAGCCGCTGCGCGCGCTCGAGACGCCACCGAATAATCTTCCGCGGCAGAGCACGAGCTTCGTTGGACGTCACGATGACCTCGCACGAGTCGAAGCACTCTTGGACAAGGGCGCCGTCGTCACTATCGTCGGCGCGGGCGGCATCGGGAAGACGCGGCTCGCGCTCGAGATCGCGGCGAACCGGCTCAACGACGAGCGCGACGGTGCGTGGTTCGCCGACTTATCCGCCGTTGGAGATCCCGCACTGATTGCCGGTACTATCCTATCGGCGGTGGGCGGAGAGGCGTCACCCGGAGGGGAGCCGCTCGAGGACCTGTTGGCGTATCTCGAGCGCCGCGAGCTCCTGCTGATTTTGGATAACAGCGAGCATCTCGTCTCCGCCGCCGCCGCCGTTGTCGCGAGGATCGTCGCGCGGTGCCGGCACGTTACGATACTTGCGACGAGCCGCCAGCCGCTCGATATAACGAGCGAACGGCTCTACCGCCTGGACTCGCTCGACCTGCAATCGGCGACGGAACTTTTTGTGGACCGCGCGCGAGCGGCCAATCCTGCATTCGTCGCGGGCTCCAAAGCCGCCGCGATCGAAGACATCTGTACCCGATTGGACGGTATCGCTTTGGCGATCGAGCTTGCGGCCGCGCGCACGCGCACGATGTCCGTCGAAAACGTCGCGTCGCATCTGGAGCTGCGCCTGCTGGCCGGTGGCCGCGACCGCCGTCCGCGCCAGCAAACGATGCGCGCGCTCATCGATTGGAGTTACGATCTTCTCTCCGAAGAAGAGCAGGAGACGCTTCGCCGCGCCGGCGTCTTTCTACGTGGTTTTACGCCTGGTGCGGCGGCTGCCGTCTGCGGATCCGGTACCGCCGACGAGTGGCGCGTCCTCGATCTCCTCGGTTCGCTGGTCGACAAGTCCCTCGTCCTCGTCGACGACGTAGAGGGCGGTCAGCGTTATCGAGTGCTCGAACCGATTCGAGAGTACGCGTGGGATAAGTTGACGGAATCGGGCGAAGTGGAGGCCACTCGGCGCAAGCACGCCGCCGCCATTGCATCGCTCGCACGCGGGTGGTACGAAGAATGGGATAGAGGCCCCGCGGCGGATTGGCTCGCGCGGCTCGAGCGCGATCTCGCCAATTTGCGAGCGGCTCTGCGCTGGAGCGTTGCTGAATCGACCGACCTGCACCTCGGCACGCAACTCGCCGCTTATGCCACGATCGTATTCTTGCGCCTGGCACTTCTCGCCGAAGGAATCGCGTGGTCTACCGCGGTTCTTCAAGCTGAATCGCCGTTCTCCGACGATCTCGAAGCGCAATTGCGTTATGGCATGTCGATGCTCTACAGCAGTTTGGGAGAGAGCGCGAAGTGTCTCGCAGAAGCCGAAAAAGCCGTCGAGCTATTCCGCCGCGCGGGAGACATCCGTGGGCTGGCGCGGGCGCTCTCGCAAGTCGCCTCGCGCTACGGTTGGCAATCCCGAAACGCCGAGGCGAAGGTGGCTGCAGAAGAAGCTCTCGGCTTGGCGCGCGACACGCGGGATCCCCGTTTGCTGGCCGACGTGTTGCGGCGATGCGCGGTTGCACTGGCAAACGACGGTCCGGATCGAGTCCGCGCAACGTTCGCCGAGAGCATTGCGCTTTCTAAAGGGCTAGGGCGCGACGACGATACGACCCGTACGCTGAGTTGGTGGGGGCAGTGGGAGGCAGGCGTGGGCAACTATCCACAGGCCATCGATCGCTTACTCGAAGCCGCGCGGCTCGATATCGAGGACTCGGCGACAATGTTCTATAGCGTGGACGTCGCGGGCTGTTATCTGGCGATCGGCGATCGGGAGCGCGCTGAGCCGTTTGCTCGCAAGGGTCTCGTCGCCGCGGCGAAGGCAGGTTACGCGATTAGCGTCTCTCTCGCAATCTCGCATTTGGCGATTATCGTAAGTGAAACCGACCTGCAGAGAGCTGCCCGTTTAATCGGTTATGCGGAGCGACGATTCGCGGATGTGGGCTGGGAACTCTCGGCGCCGGAAGACGCGCTAGTTCGCGACCTTCGCGAGCGCCTTAGAGAGCGGTTCCGCGAAACTGAGCTCGGCCCACTCTTCTCGGAGGGTGCGGCGTGGAGCGACGACCAAGCCGTCGCCCACGCGCTCTCATTTTAGCAGGGGTGAGGGCCGACGTCCGGACGGATGTCTTCGCTGCCCTGTCCCTTGAAGTAGCACTTTTGATGGAGCTTAAAAGTTCCGTGTTCGCCGGTGCATCCGTATACCGCCGTAAACGTTCCCTTCAAGTCGTGCTTCGCGGCATCGTATGTGGCGCTCGTCGAGAAGCTACAATACAGGCTGCCGGCGCCGCCGACCGTCGTACCGCTCACGCTGCTTCCGCTGGCGACTTGCGATACCGATGCCGACAGAGTCATCGATGGGTAGGCGATCGTAAGGACGCCTCCCGTGCTCGCGCCTTGCTCGGCATAGAACGCCGAGCCTTTCCCCTTACCGTACACGTTGTCGTGGAACGGCCCGGCGTACTCGCCGCTGAAGTTTGGCGACGCTGCGCGGTGCTGCAATGGCGCCTCGGCGCCCGCGGCCCCGGTTGCGCCGCTTGGCACCCCGCCTCCGCAGCCCGCCAAGAAGAGCAGTCCGACCGCTACGCCGGCCGCCTTGCGTATAAAAAGACTTTTCATCATTCCTCCGGGTAACAAACGCAATGAAGGAGGATACAGTTCCAAACTGCTAAGTGCCTTCCCAGCAGTTGCTGCTGCGGAGGAGTTCATGAGGGGTTGCTCATCGTTTGGAGCGCGATGCGTACTGCTCGTATTGGCATCGTCGTTCTGCCTGGTAAGGGTTGCAAGCGCCGGGACGACCGGCACGATCACCGGCACGGTCTTCGACGCGTCGACGAGAGCGCCGATAGCCGGTGCCGAGGTGAGCG
This sequence comes from Candidatus Cybelea sp., assembly GCA_036732685.1. Taxonomy (GTDB): domain Bacteria; phylum Vulcanimicrobiota; class Vulcanimicrobiia; order Vulcanimicrobiales; family Vulcanimicrobiaceae; genus Cybelea. The sequence continues at coordinate 78,108 of DAINBY010000004.1, forward strand.
CGACGAGTCCGTCACAGGTCGCACGGGTCACGACCGATGGCGCGGGCCGTTTCACCTTTCTCTCGCTCGCACCCGAAACGTATACGATCACGATCGAACACGCCGGTTTCGATACCGTCGCGATCACAGGCGTCTCCGTCTTCGCCGATCAGAGTCAATCGATTCCGATCGCGCTCCAGAAAAGCCTCAAACAGATCGCTCGCGTAACCTCGCGCTCCTCGCTTAGCCCGGTTCGGCCCGGGACGGGTACGGACGTTTACTCGGTCAATCCGGGCTTGACCAGTGCCGCGTCGACGCTTGGCGGCGGGGGCGGATTGAACAGCGCCTACTCCGCGATTGCGGCAATGCCGGGCTCGTACGTTCCGCCGAATCAAGTCGGCGTCAATCAGACGGTCTACATTCGTGGGGGATACCCCGACCAGATCGGATACGAATACGACGGCGTCCCGATCAACCGGTCCTTCGATAACTATCCCGGCAACGCCGAAACGACGCTCGGCCAGCAGGAGCTTCAGATTTATGCGGGCGGCGGCGAGGCCGACGCCAATGCGACGGGCCTTGCCGGCTTCATCAACCAAGTGATCAAGACGGGAACGTATCCGGGCTTTGCGGTCGGCGGCCTCGCGCTAGGGACGCCTACCTTCTACCACGATGCGCGGATCGAAGCCGGCGGCTCAACCCCGGATCGCCTGTTTTCGTACTACGTCGGCGTCAGCGGCACGAACCAAGCCTTTCGTTATTTCGATCAGTATAACGGCGCGAGTCTGACCGATACGATTCCGTACGGCTATTGGCCCTCGTACGTCACCACGCTCCTGCCCTTTTGGCCGGCCGTTTATCCGGGCTGCCAGAACAACACGACCTACAACAATCCGGCTTACAACAAAGGGCTCCTCGCGAACGATCCGGGCTGTTTCGGCTCCTACCCTTCCAATTTTGGCCAACCGTCCGCCTTCAATAGCCGCGACATCGTCGCTAACCTTCACGTCGGCATCCCGCATCGTCACGATGCCGGGCGCGACGACGTTCAGCTGCTCTACATGTCGTCGGCGAACTATACCCAATACTATTCCAGCCTCGACGATGCGGGGCCGTTAGGTCAAGGCATCGAGAATGACGGCCTGCTCTACCCGCCGCACGATTTCTATGGCGGCAACATCAACCAGTGGCCTGACTTCTATACGTTTCCAGCCAACACACCCTGGCTCGCTCCCGCTTCGACGCCGAAGATCGCCTACTATTATCCCGGCTCGCCGACGGGCCGCTGCGCGAACGTGACCGACGTTCCAAACGCCTGCCCGTTGGACGGGCACGGCAATCAGATCGCCCAGCTAGTTCCCTCCAACTTCCGCGACGCGCGCTGGGACACCGCCAGCATCGCGAAGCTGCAGTATCAAAAGAATCTCGGCTCGACGGCCTACGTGCGTCTCTTCGGATACACGTTCTACTCGAATACCAACCGTGCAAGCCCGAACGGCTGGGGAAACAACGTCACGCTCGGCGTGACGAACTACCAGTACGAAGTCGACTCACATACCGGCGGGCTCGAGCTGCAGTTCGCCGATCAGCTTTCCGGCGAGCACCTGCTCGAAGGCATGGCCTCGTACATCACGTCGAGCACGCTGCGCTATTACAATCAGAACTACTACAACACCCCAGGGCAGCAGGTCAGCAATTTTACGAATGGGTCGCAGTGTTTCGCGACGTATACCAGCGCCAAATATCACGTCGGCGACCCGGCGCCGTGCAACAAATTCGTTTCGCAGGGACAATTTGAGGCTCCGTACGGTGGGTTCAACGGCCAGAACCCGTGCAGCGACGGCGAGCTCTCCTCGAATGCGCCGGCCTGCGCCGCCGGCGCAACGATGCTGCTGACCTACTTCGGTAATCAAGGATTCGCCAACGCCGTTGCGCCCAAGATCACGACCGCCTCGCTAAGCGACCAATGGCGGCCTTCCGATGCGTGGAACGTGAATATGGCCGTACGCTTTGAAAACGACGCCTACGACTTGGCCGATACGAATAATCCCGCGACGAACTTCTGGTTCGCGGCCGCCCAGCGTGAGTTCTGCGTCAACCCAGTCACGCGCCAGCCGATCTTTGTTCCCCAGCCGCCGCAGAGCATCTTCGTCTACACGCCGTACGTCGCATTCAACTGCCCGATCGACCGGTCGACGGGAACGCCGGTGCGGACCGTTCATCCCAACGGCACCGACGGCATTCTGCTCACGAACGTCTATCCGTCGTCGTACGCCGTCTCTTACGTCCTTCCGCGCGTCTCCGCGACCTACACCGTCAATCCCGACACCGTGCTGCGGGCTTCGGCGGGACGGTATGCGCAGCAGCCGCAGAACTATGAGATCCAGTACAACACCTTGCAGCCGAACCTCGCGTCGACGCTGCTGGGGTTCATCCCGTTCGGGTTCAGTTCGCCGCTGCACGAATCGCAACCGCAGTACTCGGACAACTACGATTTCTCGTTCGAGCACCACCTCAAAGGAACGGACGTCGCGATGAAGGTGACGCCATTCTATCGCTATGCGACCGACCAGCTCTACGAGACGCCGAACCTTCCGAGCCTAAACGTTTCGCCCTCGTTCAACGCCGGCACGCTACGCGTCGACGGCATCGAACTGCTGCTCACGAAGGGTGATTTTAGCCGCAACGGCCTCTCAGGGACGTTCTCCTACACGTACACGAACTCGGCAGAGAAGTGGAATAACTACTCCAACAGCACGGTCGGACCGGTCGATCAATATAGTCAGGACATCGAGGAGTTCAACGCGCTCACGCAAACCGGCGGCGGCGCTCCCTGCTACAAACCCAACGGCAAGGGAACGCCGGACCCAAAGTGCCGGTCGAACTCGATTCTCAACCCCTATTACCACATGTCGCCCGAGGCGACGCTCGATTCGCACGGCTGGTACGCGCCGGGCCTCGACTTTCCGTACGTCTCGCCGAACACGTTCGCGTTCGTTTTAAACTACCGTCACGGCAAGTTCGCCGTAACGCCGGCGATGGAGCTCTTCGAAGGAACGACTTACGGCACCCCCGCCGACGTTCAAGGCCTCGATCCGCGGAGTTGTTTCGCCAATCAAGGTTCGATGGGAGTCCCGACCAGTACGCCGCTGATGCCGGACTACACGTCTTGCGGAAAGGCGCTGACCAGCGACGGCACCTCGCCAGGATACCTCTACATTCCCAACCCGCAGACCGGCTCGTTCGATACGTTCGGGCAGTTTCGCCAGCCCTGGCAGTTCAATCTCGGCTTTCAAATGTCGTACGATTTCACGCCGCGCGTCTCGGGGCGGGTGATGGTAACGAATCTCCTCAATCAATGCTTCGGTGGGTCGAGCGAACCATGGTCGCGGGCCTATCCGCCCAACAGCGCGGTCTGCGGTTATACGTCGAACACGTTCTACAACGGCGGATATTTCTATAACGGAGCGAGTCCCTCCGACGTCAAAGCGAACGGCGTTGCCGAGAACCGATACTTCGCCCAGTCTTTCGCGGCGTCATACGGCGATACGAACTCGGCCAATTATCCGCTCGCGCTCAACCTCTATTTCTCGCTGCAAGTCAAACTCTAAGGAGGGGTATCGAATCATGCACCTTTCGGCTCGGGGTCTGCACTCGATCGTGCTGGGGGCGGTAGCGCTCGCCGCGGGATGCAGCGGCGCGGCCGTCGCGCCCACGGCGCCGGACGCACAGCAGCGTGCGCTCTCGAACTCGCGCACGCCGCATGGGTGGATGGCACCCGACGTAAAGCACCGCGATCTCCTCTACGTCTCGGATTTGGGGACCGAGTTGGTCGACGTCTACTCCTATCCGGAGGGCAAGCTCAAAGGATCCCTCTCCGGGTTCCAAGCCGTCCACAGCGGGTGCGTCGACCCCCACGGCAACGTCTTCATCACCAGCAGCGAGCGCATCTACGAGTTCGCTCATGGCGGCACGAAGCCGATTCGAACGCTCGTCGACGCCGGTTACGGACCGACCGGGTGTTCCGTAGATCCCGTCACCGGAACGCTCGCGGTAGCGAACATCGGCCAGGTCTCCGGGAGCGCCGGCGGCAACATTGCGTTCTACAAGCACGCGAAGGGAACGCCGAAAATGTACGCGGATCCCGCGATCTTCTTTGACTACGACTGCGCGTACGACGACAAGGGAAACCTATACGTCGTGGGAGGCGACATCCACGGCTTCTTCAAGTTCGCAGAGATCGCCGCCGGCGCAACGTCGTTTTTGAATATCACGCTCGACCAGTCGATCAACGTGCCTGGCGGCGTGCAGTGGGACGGAAAATACGTCGCGGTCGAAGATCAAGGCGCCGGGTACCACGGTTCGACGGTCTATCAGTTTTCGATCGCCGGCAGCTCGGGCACGAAGGTCGGGACGACTACGCTTGGGGGATCCTCGGACGCCATTGCGTTCTGGCTCGAGGGCGACCGGATCATCGCGCCCAACATCGGGAGCTCTCCCAATGTAATGATCTGGCAGTATCCCACAGGCGGGTCCGCGCGCAAGACGATCACCGGCTTCACGGAACCAGTCGGCGTAACCGTCAGCCGCGGACGGTAGATGCCGGCACCGCACTCGACGATCGCGCGCGCCGCGCAAGACGACCTGACGGCGCTCGCGCCCCTCTTCGATGCCTATCGCGGGTTCTTCGCGGGCCATCCCGATATCGCGCGATCGCAACAGTTCTTGGCGGAGCGCTTCGCCGCCGATGACTCCGTGATATTCATCGCCTGGGCGGATCGCGAAGCCGAAGGCTTCATTCAACTCTATCCGCTGTGGTCGTCGTGGCACTGTCGGCGAATCTGGTTTTTGAGCGACCTTTACGTCAAAGAGTCGAGCCGCAAGCGCGGCGTCGGCGCGCGACTCGTCGAACGGATCGTACGGCACGCGCGCGAAACGGAAGCATCGAGCATCATGGTGGAGCTTCCGCGGCGCGAGCCGCATTTAAAGGCATTCTACGCGAGGCTTGGCTTTGATCCCGACGAGCTCTTCGAATTGGCGCGGTATACGCTGACTTGAGCGTGCATTTGGATGGTGAGCGCGAATGCGAAAGGAGAGGCGAGCGATGGTTTCCATCGACCGGCGTAAGTTTCTGGTAACGACGACCGCCGCCACGGCTGCGACGCTTGCGGCGGGAACTCCCTCGCCCGCGCCGGCGCAGAGTGGCGGACCGGTCTTTCTTGCGACGTGGGAATGGGGCACCGCGGCGAACGCGCGCGCGGCGCAGGTACTCGCCGCGGGAGGGTCGCTGATCGATGCGGTCGAGAAAGGCATCAACACCGCCGAGGACGATCCCACGGTCGATTCGGTTGGCTACGGCGGCCTTCCTAACGCGCAGGGTGAAGTCGAGCTCGACGCCGGTATCATGAACGGAACGAGCCACCGGGCCGGATCGGTCTGCAACCTGCACAAGATCAAAAACCCAATCTCGGTCGCCCGGCTGGTAATGGAGAAGACGCGGCACACGACGATGGCCGGCGAGGGTGCGTTGCAGTTTGCGATCGAGATGGGATTCCAGCCGATGCAGTTACTGACACCGCACAGTCTTGCGGAGTGGTTGAAGTGGAAGAACGATCCGAACCATCAAACGTTCTGGATCGACCGCGATCACCACGACACGATCGGTATGATCGGCGTCGACGGAGCCGGGCACGTCGTCGCCGGCTGCTCGACGAGCGGCTTAGCCTGGAAGATCCCGGGGCGCGTCGCCGATTCGCCGTTGGTCGGCTGCGGCTACTATGCCGACGATGCTGCGGGTGCCGCCTCCGCAACCGGCAACGGCGACGTGATGGCGAATTATTGCACGTCGATCTTCATCGTGCAGCGCATGGCCCAAGGCGCGCATCCACAGGAGGCTTGCAACGAGGCCATGCGCTTCATGGCGAAGACCGCACCGAATCTTCACGACGACATGTACTGCGTGATCGCCATCAACCCGAGCGGTGAGACCGGCGCAGCTTCAATGAACTCCAAGCAGTCATTGCAATGCGCCCTCTGGCAAAACGGCAGCGGCGGCGCACTTCACACGGCCCCGGCGTTTCTAGGTTAGCCGTGACGTTCCGAAGCCTACCGGCCGTGCTTCTGTTCGTCCTATGCTGCGCCCCGACGGCCGGCGCCACCAGCTTGCGCTTCTGTATGGAGTGCAATTTCGGCGGAGCGCAACTGGCGAACTCGGATTTCTCCGGCGGCGTGCTCATCGGCGCGAACTTCGCGGGCGCGTCGCTGGCGTGGAGCTCCTTTCGCGGCTCGAAACTCGTCGCGGCGAACTTCGAAGGGGCCGACTTGCGCGACGTCGCGTTTGACGGCGTCGAATGCACGGCGTGTAACTTCCAGGGAGCGAAGCTCGACGAAGCGACCTTCTCGGGAGCACGCATGACGGCGGCAAACTTTAGCGGTTTTCGGGCGGCGATTGCCGGGGACCAACTCCGTGCGCTCTTGGCACGCTGCGCCGCGTGCAACTTCCAGTCGGCCGCACTCTCCGGTTTCGATCTCTCCGGCGGCTCGCTGGCCGGTGTAGACTTTGCGAAGGCAGATCTTCGTCGCACGCGATTTGACGGAGCCGTGCTCTGCTGGTACGTACTCGACGGCGCGAAGCGGTCGATCAAGTGCGACAACCTGCAGGGGGCGCGCGTCGAAGGCGCAAGTTTTAAGGGCGTGAGGATCTGTACCGATCCGGAGGATGCGCACACCTGCACGACGGTCTCGGCCGACGCGCTGCGTCAATTCTCCGGCGCGGCGCTCGAGGGCGCCGCGCTTCGGTGAACGGATTGCGACGCCGCCTCGTGCCGGCAGCAGTGGCCGCGGTCGCCGCTCTCGGCCTCTCGATTCCCGGAGCGGCACAGACCCTTAACGTACCGGTCGCTTCAGGAATCCGGCCGATCCAAACCGAGACGCTCTTTCACGAGCTTTTCGCGGATTTCTTCAAAGAGTCCGACGGAACGACCTACGTTCAAACCGGCGATATACCCGCGATGTGGCTGCGCGATTCGGCCGCGCAGACGATTCCGTACGTCCGCTTCGTTCGCAGATATTCATCGCTGCACGCCGCTTTCTTCGGCGTGATCCAGCGCGACGCGAAGAATATCCTGACCGACCCATACGCCGAAGCCTTCAGCGCCGATTATCACGTCTGGGAACGCAAATGGGAGATCGACTCGCTGGCGTGGCCGGTTCTGCTCGTTTTCGTCTACTATGCAGACACCCACGACCGCACGATTTTTACGCCAACGCTTCACCGTGCGATGCAGACGATCGTTACGACGCTGGAGTGCGAGCAGCATCACTCCACATGCAGCCACTACGTTTGGCCGTCGGCGGTGCCGACCCACCAGTCGTATAACCCGAACGCGGGGATGATCTGGAGCGCCTTCCGTCCCTCCGACGATCCGGTGACGTACCGGTACAACGTTCCGCAGAACGCGATGGCGGTCGTCGCCATGAAGCTGCTCGCGCGATTCGCTCGAGAGGCCTTCAACGACGAGCCGCTTGCACAGCGCGCGACGGCACTCGGTGCCGCGGTCGAGACCGGCGTGCTGCGTTATGGCAAGACCTATAACCCGAAGTACGGATGGATGTACGTCTACGAAACCGACGGCGACGGCCACGAAAATTTGATGGACGACGCAAATATCCCGAATCTGACCACTCTGCCGTGGTATGGGTGGTGCGCGACGCTCGATCCCGTCTATCGCAACACGCGCCGCTTCACGCTGAGCTTCGACGATCCATACTATTACACCGGAAAGTATGCGACCGGGCTGGGCAGCCCGCATACGCCCAAGGGGTGGGTATGGCCCCTGGGTATCATCGACGCTGCGCTAACCGCGACGAAATCGCAAGAGATCGTGAAGGCGATCGACATGCTCGATCGCAGCGACACGCTCAATGGTCTGATGCACGAATCGGTGAATCCCAACGATCCACAAGAGTTCACGCGCCCGGAGTTCGGGTGGGCGAATGCGTTCTGGGCGGACTTACTCTTTCGAACCGTCGCCGGTTATTCGGCGGCCCCCATCGGCGTGCTGAGCGCGATGGTTCCGTACGAGCGGCAGAGCGAGATCCCGACGGTTACATCGCCTGCGACGCAGCTAACCGATCGCGCCGAGCTGACGCGCACGCTCGGGCAGCTTCTCGAACACGCGCCGCGCACGTGGTGAGTCAGTCGCGCGTCCACCACGTGCCGCCCGGATAGTAGATCGCGGAACCCTCGCCCCAAATGACGTAGTCGACTCCCTTCGTATCGGCGGCGAGGCCGAGGTAGTCGCCGAAGGGGAAGTAGTAGCCCGCGGCGCTTTTATACGGCGCGCCCGAACCGCGATCCGAAAGGCGGACTGCCCGGCTCCAGCTCTCGCCGCCATCGCGCGTGCGTGCGTACCAGGTGTTCCAAGCGTGAACGCCGTTTCGGTTATCTTGCCAGACGAGGCGGAAATCGCCATCGGCAGTCCCTGCAACGATCGCGGGGCTCGTGCTGTTGCCCCGCCCGTTGAAGAGTGCGGGTGTGCTCCACCCGACGCCGTCGTTCGACCGGCTCACGTAGAGGGCGTTCGGTCCCTGTTTCGATTCGTTCTTTGCAAAGACGAAGACGTAGTGACCGCGACGATCGACCGCAACGGCATCTTGTGCGGTGAAGAAGTCCGGGTAGCAGTTGTGAAGACGGCACGGCGCGCCCTCGTGCGCGACGGCGAAGAGAATCGTTCGCCACGTCACGCCTCCGTCGGCCGACGTAACGAGCTCCACGTGGTCGTTTCCGGTTTGGTCGTGCCCGCTCTCGCCGCCGACGGCAAACCAAACCGAGCCGTCTGGAGCCATCGCCGCGCTATACGGGTAGTACCATCGGTTTTCGCGCGTCGCTTTGACCGGCGCGTGCCACGTCGCACCGCCGTCGTGTGATGCGGCGACGAAGAGCGCGTTGTAGGAATTGAATGCGACGTAGACGTTACGGCCGGAGGACGAAACTGAGAGTATCGGCTTGTCGCTATAGCGCAGCGGGCGATCGAGACGGATCGACCGGCTCCACGTGCGACCGTGGTCGCGCGACTGCGCGAAGGCAACACCCGGCAGGAAACCGTTTAGACAGACCGCGTCGACGATGCCGCCGTCGACGGCGGCGATCTGCGGATCGTACTGGAAAGGCACGCGCGTACCGCGGCGGCAAACCAGACGCGTCGGCTCCCACGTTCGGCCGCCATTGCTCGAGGCCCGGACGAGCAAATAATCCTTGTGCTGATTGGTCGTCATCTGGTAGACCCAGCTCGAGTTGGGCTCCGCAGCAACGACCGGCTCCCAACGCGTATCGGCGGACGTCCCCCAGCGGCGCTCGCTCTCGAAACGGACGACCTCGGCGTTCGCGGCCGTACGCGCTTGCGTTGAGGTCGGAGGAGCGTACGTATCCTTGGCGATCACGCACGACGAAACGGCGAGGGTGAGGCAACATGCGGTCAACAATCGCTTCAACGTGCGAACCTCCCGTCGCTCGTGAGATTGGCCCCACGGCAGGCTTCCCCTCCGCGCACTCGAAGCTGGTTGCCGTGAATCGATTCCTGGGCGCGGCTTTCATTGCTTTGGCGTTTGCCGCTTGCTCTGCCGGTCGCGATACAGCGATTCCGGCGGGCGTCGCGGACGCGACTCGCGGCGGGGGATCCGTCCTCCCATCGGCAGCCGGTGACGTCTTCGTCGCCAACTGGTACGACAGCACGGTCTCCGTCTATTCGGCCGGCGGCAAATCGAAGCTTCGCACGATTACCAACGGTATCGAATACCCAAACGCGCTGGCATTTAACGGCACCGGCAGCCTCTACGTTGGCAATTACGGCAGTCCGAGCGGAAGTATTACGAGCGACGTTACGGTCTACGGTGGAGGCGCAGGTCAGCCGACGCGCACTATCACGCAGGGCGTCCGCGGGCCGTACGCCTTTGCCTTCGGCGCCTCGGGCAAACTCTACGTTGCGAATTACGGTGCGAGCAACGTCACCATCTATGCCAAGGGGTCGGATTCGGTCTCTCAAACTATTTCGAACGCCGTACGCTCACCCGAGGTACTCGCGTTCGACAAAGCCGGCAACCTCTACGTCGCGAATTGGTCGAGCAATACCGTGACCGTCTACGCTCCGGGAAAGCTCAAACCGATGGTGACGATTAAGACGGGCGTTCTGCATCCCGATGGGCTGGCGATCGATGCGGCGCAGAATCTCTACGTCGCCAACCGCGGCAACAACTCGGTGACGGTCTATCACCCCGGCCACAAAGACACGCCTCACACGATCACCAAAGGCGTGAGCCAGCCGCTAACGCTGATTTCGACTTCCTCAAACGAGCTTTACGCGCTGAACTACGGAAACAACACGGTCTCCGTTTACTCGGAGTCTACGCTGACGTTGGAGCGCGTGATCTCCGCCGGCATCGCTTGTCCCACGACGATGGCACGCAGCTCCTCCGGCCTGCTCTACGTCGCCAATACCTGCCCAAGCTCGCTCTCGGTCTACTCGGCGTCGGGAAGCAAGCCGGTTCGCACGATCGGCAAGGGACTCGACGGTCCGGTGGCAATCGGCATCGCGCCGTAGCGCTCGGGCGCTGATGAGCGGCTCGCGTTGCGCGACCATAGCGTTCCTGGCCGCAATGGCGGGATGCGTCTCGGGCAACTCCGCCGGTTCGGTGCCTTCCACGTCAAACTTCGAGGCGCGACCCATCTCGAAGATCAAGCACCTCGTGATCGTCTTTCAAGAGAACCGGACGACCGACGATCTTTTCAACGGATTTCCAGGTGCCGATACCGTGCGCAGCGGCCTGAACTCAAGGGGCGCTCGCGTCCGCCTGCAGGCGATCGCGCTAACCGCCCCCTTCGATCTCGACCACTCCCACGCCGGTTTCCAGACCGAGTACGCAAGCGGGAAGTTGAACGGATTCGATCAGGAGAACTCGGATTGCCTCGGCGCAACGCTGTGCGTTCCGAAGGATCGCCGCGCATACGGATACGTCCCGCACGATGAAGTAAAGCCGTACTTCGCGATGGCGACCCAGTATACGTTCGGCGATCGCATGTTTCAAACGAACCAAGGACCGAGTTTCCCGGCGCACCAGTATATCGTTAGTGGCACCTCGGCCGTCACCGACGGATCCTCGCTGCTTGCCGCCGAGAATCCGTTCCACGCGAACGCAAACTCGGCGGGCGGTTGCGACTCGCCCGCAGGCTCGCTCGTCGCGCTGATTAATTCCGCGGGGAGCGAGAACCGGAAATCGTTTCCGTGTTACGATCGGATCTCGCTGATGGAGCTCCTCGATCGGAAGGGATTGACGTGGCGTTACTATCAGGCGACCTCCGGTGCGGGCCTCTGGAACGGTCCCGACGCCGTCTTGCGGATTCGAACGAGCGGCAACTTTTCCAACGAGGTCGTGAACCCGCCGTCGCAAGTGCTCACCGATATTACGAAGGGACGGCTCGCCTCCGTCGTGTGGGTAACGCCGACCGCGCTCGCTTCGGATCACGCACAATCGACCAACGGTACGGGACCGTCTTGGGTCGCCGCCGTCGTCAATGCGGTGGGCGAAAGCCAGTACTGGGACTCGACGGCGATCGTCGTGACGTGGGACGACTGGGGAGGCTGGTACGATCACGTCCGCCCCTCGCTCTATAACTCATACGAGCTTGGTTTCCGCGTTCCGTTGATCGTCATTTCGCCGTACGCAAAGAATCATTACGTCTCCCACGTGCAGCACGAGTTCGGAAGCATCCTCAAGCTGACCGAGAAAGTTTTTGGCCTGCCCTCGCTGCACACGACCGACCAGCGCGCCGACGATCTCCTCGACTGTTTCGATTTTTCGAAGCCGCCAACGAAGTTCAAGCACATTCCGGCGCCGTATCCTCCGAGCTACTTTGCGAGCCAACTCTCGACGGAGCCGAACGATTAGCGCAGACCGCCTCGCCAGCATCTCGCTCGCGCTGGTTCTCGGTTTCGCGGCAGCCGCGTGTTCGCCAACCGGCGGCGCGCCGCCGCTCCCGGCGCAGACGCGGCCGTTCGTCGCGGTAAGCGGCTACAGATCGATCTACAGTTTCGGTCAGAACGGCAAGTTTGGCGACGGATACCGCCCGGTCGCAAGTCTCGCCGAGTCGGATGGGCTCCTCTTCGGCACCACCCAACACGGCGGGAAGAGTAACGCGTTTTGCAATCTCGGATGTGGAAGCGTCTTTTCCGTGACCGCAACCGGGACCGAACGAGTTCTCTATCGCTTCAGGGGCGGCAGCGACGGCGCCGCGCCGCTCGGAGAGCTCGCGATCGTCAACGGAACGCTTATCGGAACGACCAGCGGCGGCGGCGCCAGCGGGTGCGGCGGCGGCTGCGGCACCGTATTCTCGGTCGGTACCGACGGCAAATCGTACCGCGTTCTCTATCGTTTCGCCGGCGGCAGTGACGGTGCTTCGCCCGCTGCGGGCTTGGTCTCGATCGGCGCGACGCTCTACGGCACAACCCAACTCGGCGGCACGGCGACGCGGCTCTGTGCGGCTGGCTGTGGAACCGTCTTCGCAGTGACGGCGAGCGGGACGGAGCGAATCGTCTATCGCTTCAAAGGCGGAAAAGACGGAGCGTATCCGATTGCGCGCCTGATCGCTACGAACGGGGCGCTCTACGGAACGACGCAATACGGCGGTCTCGAAACGGCGCTCTGTGCGACCGGATGCGGCACGCTCTTTGCGATGAGTACGGACGGAACGAAAAAGACGCTCCATTCCTTTACCTACGGGCCGAAATCTACCGACGGCGCCTATCCGGCCGCCGGCGCGGCGGCGCTTGGCGGAAAGCTCTACGGCACGACGCCGGCCGGCGGCCGGTTCGGCGACGGAACGGTCTTTGTAACGGATCCGGTATCGGGCGCAGAGCGCGTGCTGCATGCCTTCAGTTGTTGCGGGACGCGTACCGACGGATCGTATCCGCTCGCGCGCCTTACGCACGTAGGGGACGTACTTTACGGAACGACGCGCTACGGCGGAACCTCGAACGCCGGCACGATTTTCAGCATCAGACCCGCGGGCTCGGAGCTGGTGATTCACAACTTTGGCGGCAAACCCGACGGGGCGGCGCCCGAGGCCGGTCTCATCGTGCGAGGGAAAACGCTTTACGGCACGGCTTCGGCGGGTGGATCGCGTTCCGAAGGCGCGGTCTTCCAGTTGGTCGAATAGCGATCAAGCAAGTGAAGCGGCATTCGGCTATGCCCGATGCGGATTCCACCTGCAAAGCACGAAAAGGAAAGATAGATGAAACACCCAGCATTGCTGGCGTTCAGCGCCGGCGCGCTGTTTTTGGGACTCCTAGCCTCTCCGGTGGTATCGTCGGCACAACCGGCGCCGGCACCCACGATGGTACCGATGACCAAGCCCGATTTTTCGTCGTTGATGTTTCTGATGGGACCGTGGAACTGCACGCAGATGCTGCGTGGCAAGAGCCGCCCGGACACGAGCACCACGACGATGGGGATGGGCGGTGCGTGGATGGTGACCCAAGATACGGCGCCAGCCTTCGATCAGTACCGCACGGCGGCGATCAATAGCACCATCTACACCGGGTACGATCCAACCGTGAAGCAGTGGATTCAGATCGTCGTCGATGACAGCGGCGGCTACGGGACCTCGACGTCGCCAGGTTGGCAAGGAAACGCGATAACGTGGACGACCAAGAATCTCGACGGCAGCAGCGGCACCGACGTCATAACGAAAGTTAGCGACACCGAGACGAGCGATGCGTCGAGCACTACCGATGCACAGGGCAAGAAGACGAGCACGACGATTCATTGCACCAAGTCGAGCTAAGCACTTCCTGCTGATTCCCGTTCGCGCGCCGCGTCACTCCGAGTTTCTCGGCAGAGGCGCGGCGCTTCGTATTCTCTTGTCGGGTCGGGCAATCGCTTCGTAGATCGCCCCAACTCCCACGATGAGTGCCATCACCAGTAGCGTCACCCAACCATAGTTGAAGACCGCACGGCCGCTCGACAACGGGCTCGGCCAAACGATGTCGGCGAGCATGAGCGTTAGATAAAGCGCGCCGCCCACGGTGACGGGTACTCCCCATTTGCCCAACCTGAAAACGCCGCTCGGCATCCAACCGCGAAGTCGCGCCACCAGCGCGCCGATTACGGTAAGCAGAAAGGCGAGATAGATTCCGGACGTTGCAAAAGAGACCAGCGCGTAGAGCGCGTTGACGTGCGCCGGGTAGTCGAACCAGAGCAGATGAACCGGCTTGCTCGGATTGATCAGCACGAGGAGCAAGAAGAGAAAGGGAACGACCGTTCCAACGAGGATGGCGTTCGCCGGAGTGTGATGACGGCGAGAAATCGCCTCGATCTTTTTGCTGAACGGAAGGGCGCCGTCGCGAGCGAGCGCGAACGCGACCCGGGCTCCCGCGCCCTGCACGGCCGTGCCGCAACTGAAGAACGCGACGATGACCATAACGAGAAAGAAGAGCTGTAGCCAGCGTGGCAAAGCGTCGAGGACGGTATTGATCCCGCCGTTAACCACGGGTCCGATGCCGGCTGCCGGCGTAGCGAGCAGTAAACCGAGCACCAGGACGAACGAAGCGATGCCTCCATACAGGAGCGCGTTGCGCATAGCTTTGGGGACCTGACGCTGCGCGTCGAGCGTCTCTTCCGAAATGTCGCCGGCCGATTCGAATCCGTAGAAGATGTAAACGTTGGCGAGGATTGCGACGAGCGCCGCCCCAAGCCACCAGTTCCCGCCAAAGTCCAGGCCGAGCGGATTGCTCTTGAAGTGTTCGACGCTTTGCGTTGAAAAGACGAAGCCGAAGCGTTGGTGGAAGCCGTAGATTGCGAGTGCGGCAAAGACGCCGAACGTTCCGATCGTTTCGACGTAAACGCCGAAGCGCGCGACACGCCCAAGAATCTTCGCGCCGACCCAGTTCAAAATCGCCGAGAGTACGATGATCCCGCCGGCGATTGCGAAGATCGTTAGATGATTCGCGGGATCCCACTTGCTCCCGAACGACGCGTTCGCCAGCGAGGTCACGTAGCCGACGGCGCCCGAGTCGACCGAAGCCACCGTCGCGAGCAGAGCGAAACCGTAGATCCAACCGATGAACCATCCGTAGCGCGGCCCCACGCTGAACTTCCCGTATTGATACAGCGCTCCGGAGAGCGGATACTCGCTGGCAAGTTCTCCGAAGACGAGCGCGACGAGCATCATGAGTCCCACGACGACCGGAATCGTCCAGATATACCGCGGACCGCCCGTGCCCAGGCCGAGCGTGTAGAGCGAGTAGATGCCCACCATCGGGCTAAGGTAACTGAAAGCTACCGAGAAATTGTCGAAGAGGGAGAGAACCCGTGAAAGCTCTTGCCGGTAGCCGAACGCGGCGAGGCTGTCGTCTTCCTTTAGTGTTTTGACCACGCCCAACCGGTTATGCGCCAACCCATCGACGACTTTCGCAGCGCTACGGTGAACACCGCGTTGCGCTCCGTCACCGGTTTGCCGTGGTCTTTCCAGCGGAACGTCGCGGGGAGGACGACGTAGGCCCGATCACCGGTGACGGCAAGATACCATGGTTCTCCCAGCGTGACGGTCCCCTCGGTCGCGCCGCCTTTCTTTGCGTCGGCGGCATACGCGGCCGCCCAATCGGCGCACGCGGTCGGTCCCTGCCATTCGTGCGGCGGAAAGTCGTCGATGATCGAGGCCTCTGCGGCACACGTCGCGAGCTCCGCCTTCGTATCGCCCCGGTTGAAGCCATCGATGAACTGGTTGACGGTCGCCATCACCGCGGACTGTTGAGTCGCAGCCGGAAGCGCTGAACTCGTGAGGGCGGTCGCGAGGCTCGTAAGAGCGATGATACGCGTGAGATTCATACGCGTTCTGTTGGCGCGTCGAGGAGTTGGCGCCTCTCAGATGTAATTTCTGCCTTCCCAGACCAACTCCGGAAAAAGGAGATCTCCGTGAACGGATCCGTTAAACTCTTAGCGCCGCTGGTCGCAGCGCTGGCAGTCGCGGCATGCAATGCCGGCGGCTCTTCCAACGTGCCGGGAACGGCCGGTGAGGCGTCTTCCCCGTCATCATCACGTTCGACGATGCCGGAATGGCAGGCGAAGGGCCTGGCAAAGGCCGCCTGTCCGCAGGCCGCCGGGAAAGCGACGTGCCTGGCGCTCATCCAGTCGAAGAGTGGGATCAGTCCCGCCGTTTCCGGCTGGGCGCCGAGCGATTTTCAGACGCGGTATAACCTGCCGTCGTCGACGAACGGAAAGGGACAGATCGTCGCGATCGTCGACGCCTACGATAACCCGAACGTGGCCTCGGACGTTGCAGCCTACCGTTCGCAGTTCGGCCTCGGAACGGCGAACTTCACGAAATACAACCAGCAGGGGCAGAAAAAGAACTATCCTCGCGGGAGCACCGGCTGGGGCGTCGAGATCGACCTCGACGTGCAGATGGTTTCCGCGGCCTGTCCGCTCTGCACGATATACCTCGTCGAGGCGAACAGCTCCGACTTCGGCGATCTCCAGACGGCCGAAGCCGAAGCCGTCACGCTGGGTGCGCATATCGTGAGCAACAGTTGGATCTGTTACGGTTCGTATGATTGCGTCGATCAGTCGATCTTCGATCAGCCCGGTGTCCTCTATACGGCCGGCTCGGGCGACGCGGGCTACGGCGCGATCGGGGCGCCCTCGGCGCTATCGAGCGTGGTCGCGGTCGGCGGCACCGTGCTTTCGAAGAACGGCTCCACTTATAGCGAGAGCGTTTGGAACGGCGCCGGCGCGGGCTGTGCCACGGGCGTCACCAAACCATCGTGGCAGCACGACCCGGATTGCACCTCCCGCACGGACTCCGACGTTTCGGCGATCTCGTGGCAGGTCGCAGAGTACGACACGTATGGGTACAGTGGTTGGTTTACCGTCGGCGGCACGAGCGTGGCGACCCCGATGGTCGCCGCCATCTTCGCGCTCGCCGGAAACGCGAGCAGTCAAGATGCCGCTAAGAAGATCTGGTCGTTGAAGAAACGTAAACGCGGCAAAGACCTGCACGCCATTACCACCGGCAGCGACGGCTCGTGCAATGGAGAGTACCTTTGCCAAGCGGGTACGAAACAGTTCCATAGCTACTCCGGGCCGGCCGGGTGGGGAACCCCGAACGGGATCAAGACCTTTTAAGCAGACCTCGTAATCAAAACGCGGAGGAGGCGGGCGCTATAGCGCCCGCCTCTACGCGCTACAAACTCGAACGTCTAAGAAAGTTGGATTTCATGCGAATGATGCTCAAGGTGCAATTTCCGGTCGATTTCTCGAACGCCGCAATCAAAGATGGCAGGTTGTTAAAGGTCATGGCGTCGACGATGGAGCGTCTCAAGCCCGAAGCCGCGTATTTCACGACGGTAGAGGGCGACCGCGGCGGATACATCGTCTTCGATCTTGCGGAGCCGAGCGATATTCCGTCGATCTGCGAGCCATTCTTCACAGAGCTCGGCGCGAAGTGTCAACTGATGCCGGTGATGACGCCGCAGGACGTACAGGCCGGCATTGCCAAAGCCTTCCCCTAGGAGCCTGTAGCGCTCCTAGAAGTCGGTATCGGGCGGCGAGAACGACGGTCTTCGCGTAATAAAGTACGCCTTGGAGTATTGCGACGGAATCGGCGTGAATTGAAGCGGGGGTTGGGAGTAATCGAAACAATCGATGATGCTCTTGGCCCGCTGATCGCTCGTTCCCAGCGATCCGAGGTTCCAGTTCTCCTCGATGTACTTGAGGATGCTCCCGAACTCGTAGTTCGTCGTTGAAATGAATCCCGGCTTGGCATACGCCGAGACGACGAGGGCGGGAACGCGAAAGCCAAGGCCGCCGTAGCCAACCTGGCGCGGGTTCAGATTATCGTAGAGGCCTCCCCAGTCGTCCCAGACGATGACGATTGCGGTGGAGTCCCAGTATTGGCTCGTGCCGATCGCATTGACGACGCTCGCTACCCAGGACGGCCCGGTATCGATCTTCTCGCCGGGATGGTCGGAATCGGGCTCGTCGGGAATTAGCCACGAGACCGCCGGCAGCTTGCCGTAGGTAATGTCGCTGAAGATCTTCGTCTGCGGGCTCGACATGTTCGTCTTCCACTCCGAGCCGTAGCGGACCGCGGCGATCACGTCGAATGCGGTGAAGAGCCGGCCGTCGGTCTTGCAGCAAATCGGCGGCGCGTAGTATTTCCAGGAGACGCCTTTGGCGTCGAGCAGGTCGCGGAGCGTCGGATAGTTTGACGCGAACTCGTTCGTGCACGGGAAGGGACCCTTGCCCGGAGCAAACGAGTCGGTCGAGCTGATCAACGATGTATGCGTGCCGGGCGGTGCATCACATCCCCAGCGGCACGTGTGGCCCGAACAGGACGGCAGGTTGACCATCGCTTCGTTCGGCGCGACGATCGTGCCGCCCGCGATTAGATCTTGGTGTCCCGTGAAGCTGCTGCTCCCTTGCGTCGTAAACATGTGCTCGGCCAGTACGTACGCTTTGGCGATATCCCAGTAGGGGCGAATTTGCGACGGATCGACGTATTGATACGGATAGGTACACTCCGGCCGGCCGTCGGAAGCAAGGATTCCGTCGAAGCCGTCCATTTTTCCGCCGTTACGCGCCGCGCGATAACTCTGATAGCTATGGTTGAAATCGCGGTAGTCGACGAGACCCGTCTGGGTCAACGCAATCGTTGCGTTCTTGCCGATATGGCACTTCCGATCGCGTCGCGCGGCGCCGTTGGTGGTTCCGTCGGCTCCGGGGTACGTCGCAAAGAAATTATTGAAGGTGCGGTTCTCCTGAATGACCAGCACGACGTGCTGGATCGGCGTGGCCGAGCTCGATGCGCGGCGATCAGGCGCCATCTGCTGTCGTGCCGGGACTGAGGAGCCACCGCAGGCAACCAACGCGGCCGCGGCAAGCGCCGTAACGCCGAGGGCGCGCCATCGCACGCACGAACCTTGCCCGGGCGCGCCAATTGGTCCTCTCGGGCAAGAGCGGGCCGCGCCCCGGGCGAACGGGGGACTCGATGTGTCGTAACATCCGAACCCTCCACAATTTTTCTCCGCCCGCGACCGAGGAAGAAATTCGAGCGTCGGCTACGCAGTTCGTGCGAAAGCTGAGCGGATTCACGCGGCCGTCGAAGGCCAACGAGGCCGCGTTCGAGCGCGCGGTCGAGCGCGTTATGGCGGCTGCGGACGAGCTGCTTGCGGCGCTCGTCACGCACGCTCCGCCTCGCGATCGCGACGAGGAAGCCGCGAAGGCTCGGGAACGTTCGCGGTTGCGCTTCGCACGCAACTGACGCAAGCGCCTCAAGCGATGGTCTATCTGGACGAGGAAGCGGTCCGGCAACGCTTGGATTGGGACGCGCTCATCGCTGCGATGGAGAAGGCGCTCGTCAGTTTTTCCAGGGGGGACTCGATGCATCCGGTGCGCACCATTCTCACGCTCGAGGAGCGACGGCGCTACGTCGGTTTGATGCCGGCGGTGGTGGGCGACGTGATGGGCCTAAAGTACGTCACCTTTTATCCGGTCAATGCGCAAGCCGGTCTCCCGACCCACAACGCCACCATCTTGCTCTATCGCACCGACAACGGTCTGCCGCTCGCGGCGATGGATGGCCGGCTGATCACCGAGATGCGGACGGCCGCGGTATCGGCCGCCGTTACGAAGTATCTCTCCGCGCCGGAATCGAGCGTGCTCGCGCTGCTCGGCAGCGGCGTGCAGGCGCACGCGCACCTCAGCGCGCTCTCCCGCGTCCGAACCTTTTCGGAGGTACGCGTTTGGAGCCGAACTGCCGCGCATGCTCAGCGCTTTGCGCGCGAGCACGGCGCGACGGCCTTGGATTCGGCCGAAGAGGCCGTACGTGGAGCCGACATCGTCGTGACGGCGACTGGAGCTCACGAACCAATTCTCGAAGGCGCGTGGCTGAAGCCCGGCGCGCACGTCAACGCCGTCGGCTCGTCGCGGCCCGATTGGCGCGAGCTCGACGATGCCGCGATGGGCAACCTCGTGGTCGTCGATTCGCGCGAGGCGGCGGCCGTAGAGGCCGGCGACGTGCTTATCGCGGGCGCACCGATCTACGCGGAGGCCGGTGAAATCTTCGCTGGTACGGTCGCGTGCCCGCCACGTTCTGCGACCACAGTCTTCAAATCCGTCGGACTCGCGATCGAAGACGTCGCCGCCGCACGCCTCGTTTTTGAAACCACAGCCCCGGCGACGGCGTAGAGCAATCGATGCGCGCACTAATCTTCGGACCCAACGGCGTACGAGCCGGCTGGCGATTTCTGGCCTACGCCGCGATCTTCATCGGCGTGAACCTGTCGGCTCAGGCCTTCCTCTTGCCGTCGCTGATGAAGGCGCTGCACGTCCCGGAGAGCCTGAACTCGTTCGCGTTTCTGATAGCCGAGATCGTCGAGGGAATCACCGTGCTCGTCGCGACGGGCGTAATGGCCGCTTGCGAGCGACGCCGCATCGATGCCTACGGACTGCCGGTGCGACTCGCCTTTCGCGGAGAGTATTGGGAGGGCTTTACGATCGGCGTGGCCGGCGCCGGCGCGGTCGGCGTCGCGATGATCGCATCGGGTGCGATGGTCGTTCACGGGCTCGCCCTGCAAGGGACGGCGATCGCCGCGCAGGCCGGCATTTGGCTGGCCGTGATGGTGCTCGTGGGATTAAACGAAGAGTATATGTTCCGGGGTTATCCCCTGCAGGCACTCGCGCGCGGCATGGGGTTTTGGCCGGCAGCGATTGCGCTGTCGCTGCTCTTCGGCGTGGCGCATCTCACGAAATCCGACGAGAATGCAATCGACATTGCGAATATCATTCTCTTGGGCCTACTGCTCTGCCTGACGCTGCAGCGCACGGGTTCTCTGTGGCTCGCCGCCGGCTTTCACTGCAGCTTCGATTACATGCAATTCTTCGTGATCGGAACGCGCAATGGGGGCGCGACGCCGGTCGGGCATCTGCTCGACGCAACCTTTCCCGGTCCCGCGTGGGCAAACGGCGGCCCGCTCGGGACGGAGGCCAGCTATTTTATGCTTCCGGTAATCGCGCTGCTCTTTCTCTATATCTTACTGCGCTATCCGAAACCGGCCTCGCTGCAGACCTAGCTTAGCGTGGAGTTTAATATGCGCAAAGCCGTTCTTCTCGCGATCGCGTTCGCGCTTGTGGCCTGTTCCGGCGGATCGGGTGGTCACGGATCCTATGGCTCCGGCGATCCTAACCTTGCAGCCGCAAATCCGGGTGGCGGCGTGATCGATCCGTTTTTGACCGACGGCCAAGCCGTACTTTCGGCCTTTGACGCCATTGCGGCAGATTCGGGGCGGCCGCTGCGCGTCACGTCGATATCCGCGGATCGGATCAACGGTTTGATGGTTGACGTACAGGAGCCGGCTCACCACATCAACGTCGACCACTATGTCGTAGCGCCCGACGGCACCCTTACCGGGCCAACACCGGTCAAGCTGGTCTCGCTCGATGGCGGCCCCATCACCGTTGCGACCGTCGATCAGCGAGCCTTCAATCCAAAGGCGATTGACTTTGCGCGCTTAGCGCATACCGCGCGTGAAGCCATTGCGAAGTCGAATTACTCCGACGCGCGCGTTACCGAGTGGGAGCTCGACGGCGGCCTCGGCCCCGATGACCGCCGGTATATCTATTTGGAGTCGGCTCGTGCGCGGCCCGTAGCCGTCGTCAACCCGGATTTAAAGATTCTGCGGATGCAGTTTTGAGGGCGCTCTTCGCCGGCGCCTTGGCGGTCGCGTGCGTGCTCTCGCTTCCGGCGCCGGCGGCGGCCGACGCGGGACGCATCGATGCATACGTGACGCCGTATTACAATTCGACCGGGCCGGTCATTCGGATCGGGAAGTACAGCTCCGGACTTGCATCGGCAAGTGACGCTACGTTCGTTGCCACCATTTCGCAAATGAAGAAGGAGTGGAACCGGCTCAGTTTCATCGAGCTCTACGTCGCGGCGATTCGTCTCTACGATCTGGGGTATCGCCGGGAAGCGACGTACTGGTTCTACGCGGCGCAATACAGCGGTCGCCAGTTCGCGCTGTTGGTCAATGAGAAGGCGATCGGTAGCATCGGCGACCCCGGTTTCGAACTCTACCACGCACAGGATGCATTCTTTCAGTTGGCCGGACCCGACATCAACGGCTGCGCGTTCGGCGACATCGACTCGCTCGTGAAGACGATCCAAAGAGTCCGAAGCGAAAATCGCAGTGTGCCCGACGTGCAATCGATCTATCCGCACGTTGCTTTCATAAGTAAGGCGGATTGGCAGAGTAAGAACGCGCAGTTGAATGCCGGTCTGGGGACGCTCGCAAGGTCACTTGAGAGCCAAAAAACACAAATCGCACGAGAGCGAGCGCGCAATGGCACGGCAGCGCGATTCTCGCATCTGACAAGCAAACAGTTCCCGGGCGGCTACTAGGGGAGCGGGTGTCGCTTTCGAGCTGACGCGAAATGCGGTTTGATTTATGGCGCCGCTGCATGCGATGTGTTAGAATTACGTTCTCGGAGGTACCTTGAAATGGCGAGCATTTGGCGAATCTTGACGATCTTTACGATTGCAGCGCTGCCGGCGTGCTCGTCGCTCGGTTCGGCGCCACTCGCCGGTGCGCAATCGGCCCGAACTCAGGCCCGCGCCGATACCGCGCAGTGCCCCGCCGCCGTGGTGTACGTCGTCAAAGGCGGCGGCACGATCGCAATTTACAGCCGCGATCATCTTCGCCACGCCCCGTGCGGGAGTATCTCCGGCGTCGGTTCCGCGCAAGGACTCTTCGTCGATTCGAAGGGCGATCTTTGGGTCGCCGATGCGGCGGATGCCCGCGTCTACGAATTCGTGCCGGGTGCGAAGAGCCCGAGACTCACCTTGAGCGATCCCGACGGAGTTCCGTCAGACGTGACGATCGACGAAACGAGCGGGACCGCGTACGTAACGGAGTATCAGAACAATCTCAACGCGCAGACGCTTGTCGAGGTCTATGCGAAGGGTAGCACCCTCCCGACCGCAACGCTCGGCGATTCCAGCGCGCGAAACGGCGGCTTCGCTGCCGTCGACAATCAAGGAAATCTCTACGTTACGTTCATGACTCAGAGCAACAAAGCACAGGTCGACGAGTGGATCGGCGGAACCGGAACGCCGCGCAATCTCGCTCTCCAGCTAATCTCGGCGGGAGCGATCGTCACGACGAAGAGCGGCGGGCTCGCGATTTGCGACCCATTTGCGTTCCGCTGCGGAATCTTTGCGCCGGGTTCGACCAAAATGTCGAACGTTTTTGGGCACATGGGGAGGCGTGGCGGGATCGGGCCCGACAAGCCGCCGTTTCTGCATCCCAACGGGCTAGCGCTGGAGCGCGACGAACGCCGGGCGTTCGTATCTGCCGACTCGCTGACGGAGTGGGAGTATCCCGGCCCTGCGCATCGCCCGAACCATCTCCCGCGGGTCGAGATTCAAGTTCCAGGCGGCGCGGGCAGCGGCATAGCGGTACGGCCGGCCTCGCTCGCGGGCGCGCCCTACTGACGCGACGTCCCCATTACTGCGGATGATATCCGTTCGATGCGGTAAAGCCTAGAAAAAGCGCCGCAGCAAAAACGGCGACCATTCCGAGCATGAGCGGGAAGTTGCGGCGGCCGGAGCGCACCATCAGCCAGCCGTTTGCACACCCAAGCAATCCTGCAATCACGACCAATGCAAAAACGACGTTGAGCCGACCGAGGAATTGGGCTGCCGCGGCGTCGCGTTGCGGGGCGCCGCTCGCCGTAAAGAGTCTATCGACCCAAATCCCAATCGCGGCGATGAAGATCGCCAAGAATGCTCCCGCGCCGAATGCAAGCCAGCCGCGGCGCTGCTGACTCGCCAGCGTCTTTAGCGCAGTGCCGCAGGTCGAGCATCGATCGCGCTCGTCGCTCGCCTTGTTGCAGCGCGCGCAGATCATAGTAGGGGCGGCCGCGGGAGTCATACGTCTGATCAGATTGGCCTAAAGAATCTCCTACCCTTGCTTCCCCGAGCCCAGCCCACCATAGGCGTTCGTCTACGGCTTAACAAGCTCGAATGAAATCGTCGTACCGACGGGGAGCGTCGGCAAGAGCGGCAGCGGCGAGTACGGCGCAGGGAAATACAATATGCCGCCTACCGGTGATCCAAGGACGATTGGAAAGCCGCCTTGCAAGACGGCGCCGTTGTACGCGTAGAGCTGATAGGTGCCGGGAGGAACACCGGTGATCCTCGATTTGTTTGCGCCCGGCGGCACCACGGGCGCGGTGAACGTTGCGGGCCCGGGGTCCTGAGGCAATACTTGCATTTGGGTGAATAGGACGGGCGTTTCGCCCGGTGGCACGGGAACGCCACCCGGGTTGGTGGTGCTGGATTGTGTCGAAATCTTCAGGCCGCCGCTGGTTCCGGGCCCGTACGTCATATGCCCGATATATCCGCCGCACGTCTTCCACTTTATAAAGCCGCCGGCCGATGACGTTCCATAGCTGCCGTAGTTGCAGTTGTCCGGCTGAACGTGAGCGAGCCTCACGGCCGACTGCATCGACGGCTGCGCGCCGCCTGAGGGGAGCGAACTCTGATTTAGTGATTGGCCGCAGCCGGCAAGGGCCGGGAGTGCCAGTGCAAGTCCAATAGAGAGAACCTTCATGCTTGGTGAAATCCTCCGAAAGAAGCATGTGACTGCGAAAACGCAGCCCCGTCTTTAGTATACCTTTTCCGCAATCGGCAAAGTAAGTAATTGCGCATCTTGTCTATTTCTTGACTATTGCGCCGTACCGTTTAAGGAGGCGCATTGTAACGGCGGCAGTTTTTGGGCGAGCGCGCATCTAGATCGGAAATCCTGGGAGAAGTGCTTCATGCAGTCTCGCGTGACATTTTTGAGTGCGACCATCGCGGCCGTCTTTCTCGCTGGTTGCTCGAGCCAGCAACTGCAGACGGGAAACTCGGCGTTGCCCTTGGGCATCATGCGGGCACCACAACCGGGACCGACGCCGGTACCGATACAGCTGACGCCCTGGCAGCAGAGCTTGTTCGTGAACGACGAAAATCTTAATTCAGTCAAGCTCTTCACGAACGCGACGTGGGTCGCCAACGGATCTTTCAATAATGGCGTCAGCCATCCGTGGGGCAACTGGAGCGATCAGAAATACCTATACGTCGCCAATAATACCAGCAATGCCGGCAACGTAGCGGAGTACCGACCCAACTACTCTACGCCGATTTTTACTTATACGAACGGCTTGACGCAAGTCGCGGACGTTTCGACCCAGGTGCTGAGTAACGTGCACTACGTTTTCGTTACGGGCTTCTCTGCCGGCTTCGTTAAGGAGTTCAAGCGCGACACAAACACCGTCATAGCTACGTGCTATCCAGGCGGTACCCAGGTCTTTGGCGTCGCCGTTGCCCCAAATGGGAGCGTGTTCGTTGCCTATGATGACAATATGGGTTTGGGGCACATCGTTGAGTACGTAGGAGGCCTTGGTGGATGCAATGGAACGCTCTTACCTATAACATTCGGCTACGTGCTGGGAATGGTGCTCGACAACGCCGGAAGGCTTGTAATTTGCCAAGACAATCCCCCAGCCGTGGACGTGATCGACCCGCCGTACAGCAGCATATCCGGAACGCTTGGCTCCGGCTATTCGTCTCCGGAAGACCTCTCGATCAACGCGAACAACGCCCTGGCCTTCGTGAGCGACGGTCACGTACAAATCCGGGTGCTCCAATATCCCAGCGGTACGCTCATACACACCCTCGGTAGCGCGGATGGCCTGAGCGCGCCGGGCGGCGCCGTCGAGTGGACGAATTACGGCTTTTAGACGATTGACATTTTGCCTCTACAGAAAGGGAAACCCACATGGATTGCAAGTTCCGAGGCGTAGCGGTTGCCGGCCTGACGCTTTTAATGCTCGGCCTTAGCGCATGTAATGCCGGAACGGCGGGGCCGCCGGCTCAACTGAATCAGCCGGCGGCTTCCAATGCCCAGACTCACGCGACTCGGCGGGCATATACTCCCGCCTGCCCTTGCGAGTACGTCGCCGACATCAAGGGAAACCCGACCTTTCCCGGCACGGTCATCATTTATCCGATATCGGCGAACGGCAACTACAACCCCGGGACCAACATCATCGTGGGTTCCAACACGGGACTCCTGAACCCAGCTGGCATCGCGCTCGACTCCTCCAGCAATATCTACGTCACCAACCAAGGCAACTCGAGCGTGACGGTATACTCAGCCGGTTCATCCGGAAACGTCACGCCGATAGCCACGATCAGCGGCACCAATACCGGGCTGTTGAACCCGTTTGGTGTCGCGCTGGATAGCAGCAATCGCATATACGTTGCCAACGGACTCAACACGACGACCCCGAGCGTCACCGTGTACGCTGCGGGCTCGAATGGCAACGTCGCGCCCATCGCAACAATTGCCGGTCCGAATACGGGCCTCGCGGATCCGTCCGGCATCGCCGTGGATCCGACGGGACGTATTTACGTCGGGAATGAGAATTCCCCATCGTTCAACGGCATCGTTACCGTCTACAACGCGGGCGCCAACGGTAACGTCGCACCGATCCGAACCATAACGGGCGCAAATACCGGATTTGCCAATGGAGTATACGGCGTCGCCTGGCACAATGGTAGGATTTACGTGACCTCGGGCAACTCACCCATCAACAGCGAGCTTGGTATCTTTCCGCAAAACGCGAATGGCAACGTTGCTCCCACAAGAAGTATCTCGGGATCGAGTACGCAACTAAGCAGTCCAGTCGGCGTCGCCGTCGGTCCGACGAACAACAGAATCTACGTAGCAAACGTGCGAGGCCCAAGCGTAAGCACGTTCGTGGCGTACAGCAGTCTCGTGACCGGCAACAACAACATCGCCCCGGCCAAACTCATCGTTGGCGGCAATACGCAGCTTGAGGCTCCGTATGGCATAACGGTCCGCTAGCGGATCCTGCCGGTGACGGCGGCCGAGGCTAGGGAAGGCGCGACCTGAAGTCGTAAGGCGGCGGCGATGCTCGAAATTACTAGCGGCGCCGTGCGAGCGTACTATCTATTCGACGTGGCCGACACGATCGATTTGGCTAAGATGAGTGCGCTCGCCGGGGATACGCGCGCGCCGGCCGCTCTTTCGTTGCGCCCGCACGCTCCCCCCTACCTACAGTTTCCGGTTCCACCTCTGGTAGCGAGTCTGCCGGATGTCGATTTTGACGGCCTGAGCTGTTCGGCGCGGCTGAAACTCTACGATTACGGCGTCGTTTCGCTTCGATTTACCTTCTTTGTGGCCGGCACGTGGAACGACCTGACGACGCTAACCGAACGCGTGCGCAGCGACGAGCGCATCATACGCTCCGCCGAATCAATCGTCGCGCGAATCTGCGACGAATACGCGCATGCTTTGGACGAACGTCACCCGGCTTTGATTGAGGATTATCTGATTGTCGAGATCGAACGCTTCGGGGGTGCCGTCGATGCCGAGACGCTCTTGGACGATCATTCTGCGGCGCTCGCGAGCCTGTTGCTAGGCGAGCGCAAGTCGTTATCGGCGACGGAAACCGAAGAGGCCCTGCGAATGCGCTTTTCCTACCACGAGGACGATCTGACCATCGTGCAGTGGGATACGGCCTTTGTCTACGATCGTCGAGAGAGCACGCGCGCGATTGAGGACATCTTAGAATTTGCCAACTCCCAGCTGCTCGAGCTGCGAACCTACGACGCACTGCTCGACCGGGAGCTCGATGTGATCTATAAGATGCAGCCCGCGGGCCCACCGCGCTCGTTGCGCGGACGGCGGGAGGCCGAGCAGGCCGCAACGCTGCGCTACCTCATCGTCGACGTGCTCGAGTTGACCGACCGTTCGAGCAATGCATTGAAGGTGGTAGGCGACGCCTTTTACGCGCGGATCTACCGATCCGCAGCGACGCGCCTCGGTCTCGCCGATTGGCAGCGCCAAATCGATACCAAGCTGGCCAGCGTCGGCGAGATGTACCGTTTCTTTAGCGACCAGGCCGGCAGCCGCCGGGACGAGTTTCTCGAAGTGATCATCATCGTGCTCGTAGCCGTCGAAGTTGTGATCGGGATTCTCACGCTTCTGCATTTTTAGCGCGGGTAGCGATTTGCCAATCGTTGCCACACGGATCCCTGACCATTCCGCGCCGGTCTCCGTACGGCATATCGGCCGGTTCCTCGATGCACGTCGCGCCCGCTTCTAATGCACGCTGGTACGTTGCATCTGCGTCGTCGACGTATAGGTAAAGAAAACCCGGCATTGCATCGCGAGGACCGGCACCGCTTACCATGACGATCGAGTTGCCGATTCTCATAACGGACGGTACGTCCGCCGCGAACTCCCCACTCGCTCCGAACGCATGCTTAAGGAAATCGACAAGCTTGGCCGGGTTGCGTACTACCAGCCGAGGTGTAACGGTGTGCCATCCTTCCGGAATCGAGTCTGCCATCGTTGTAGTGTAGAACGGAGCAGGTCAAAAGGCCTCGCGCAAGGTCTCGGCCGGGAACGGCTCGGGCACGGCGAACGTTGGCGCAATGATTAGATTCCACGTTGGTCGGCGCACTTTGGACATTGGCGCAGCCGTCATCATGTTGGCGGGCTGCGGTGGTTCGCAGGCCACGATGAGCGGCACGCCGGCCGCGCCGGCGACGATCGGTGGGGCTACGACCGGACCGCCCGCCTGCAAAGGCCAACGGACGACGAAGAACTACGGCAGTATCACGGTGAACCTCAAGACCAAGGGCGGCTCGCTCTGCGTCCCGGCGTTTGGGGGCTTCGGCGGCTCGATGGAGTACCCGGGCGTCGATCGCTCCGTAAAGCTAACCGCCCGTACCAGCACGCAGAACATCTATGATGAGCCGCAACTGGGCAGCGGAACGTCAATTGTGTACTTGAACCTTCATTTCCATGCGGGAACGCATTTTGGTTCGCATATAAAATCTAAGGGCGGACTGACTTCCCAAGCCATCCACCCCGGAGACACGTACACGGCCTACGGTATTGTGGCAGTCGGCCATCTCGAGCTCATGTTCCCGCCCTGCTACTCCATCGCAACACAAGGCCCGGACGGTGGCGTCCTTCCAAACCTAGGGGATCTATTCAGCGGTGCCACCATCACAGGCGCTGGATACGGAGTCATCGAGGTCTATTCAGGCGAACAAGTCAGCCAAGAGTGTTGACCTCACCGAGCCTGAGGGTCGACCGCGATGCTGTCGTAGAATTCGGACTCGATACCAGTCGTAGCACGTCCGATGGTTCCGAGCGGGTAGCTGTTGGCCTGCACGCTCCCGAAGCCGTGCGAAGGGACCGGCAAAGTAAAGCTGCCTGCCCAAAGCGTGTTTTGCGATTTATTCAGTGAAATGCCGGTATAATAGCCATTTTCAGCCCCGGAACCGTATACGAAAGTCGACGTGGGCGGCCCGCTCCAGGGTTTCTCGAATACGGCAAGCGTGTTGTCGTTGCCTACGGTATTCAGGATGAGGTTCTGTTGGCGATCGAACACGATGCCTTCGGGCAACTGACCGGACTCGATTTGCTGAAGAATCGTGTCGGCGCCCGTATGCGTGTTTACGGAGACCAGGAGCGGTTGGCCGTAGCTGTTGTAGCCGTCAGCCACCAGGCTGTGCGCATCGGCGGCTAAAAACTCCGCCTCGTTCAAGTGCGACGTAACGAGCGTGCGGGTGGGGCCTCCGCCACCCGCTTCGATCTCGCTTGACTCGAAGAAGTCGATGACGTTGTCGCCGGCATTAGCCGCGTACAAGTCTCCCTTCTTGTCGAAGGCAACGCCTATTGCATACGGACCTTGTGACAGATTCAGCGTGGCAAACAGCGTGATCGCCTTATTCTCCACGTGCCAAACGGTGACCGTCGACGATCTCGTCCCAACTGCTAGGTCGCCGGACTGCGGGTCGACGGCAAGGCCGACGCCGGTACAAGAACATTGCGAAATCATCTTGAGCGTTTTCGCACTATAGACGTCGACATTCCCCACCTCCCCGTTAGAGGCGAAGATCCAGGTTGCCGACGGCGGCCCTTTTCCATCGCTCGCATTGGGTTTCGAGAAGTAGGCGCGCACCGTAATCTGCTCGCCGGTAAAAGGTTGCTGGGCTCGGAGAACCGGATTTGTCCCCTGGCACGCCGCTAGCAATAGTGGTATAGCGGTGATCGTGATAACGCGGCGCATGGTCACCTCTTTCTATCGGCTTTATACTATTGACGATATTCATGAAAGAAGTCTGAGCTCTGCGGGCCGGTTCGAGCCGGTGGCCTCGTTATTCGTGCTTCGGTTCACACAAGTTGACGGCCGCGTTCTTGTCGGAGGTTGGCAGGATTGGGGGAGAGTCATCGGTCGCGTGAATGTCATCAAAACTGATGCTCGCGGTCGAAAAGGCTCTGTCGTGATGGAATATTAGCGGCTCGAGCGCAACCTCGTCCTTGATGTAACTGCCACCATCGACGTTTTGGAACGTCACGAGCCAGGGAATGCTGGACATGGGTGCGATCGTGAAATTACCCTGCGTTTGGAGCTGCACAACCTGGTAGGTGTACGCATCAACCCAGAGTGCTCTGATTCTGTAGCGATCGGGATGACTCGTCGGTTGTAGTTTCAAATGATAGGCGTACGATCCACCGATGGTCTCCGTCCCAATTAAGGAGACGTCGTACACGTGGTCGATCGCCGTAACCGTAGCGATTGTGGGTAAAGTAGACGCGTTGCCCGGACTTGGCGCTGGGTTCCCGGTGTGCTCCCAGGTCAAGCCAAATGAATAACTCGGGCTAATGAGTGGTACGCCTAGGTAGTCGGGAGAGGCTTCCTTGCGGTGAGCGTCCGCGGTGGCAGTCCCGGTCTGGCCACCAGCGCCGGTGTTCCAGCCAATTGAAAAAGAGAGCTTGAAGTTCGCACCGCTGCTTTTGTGGGGCACAGCCTGCTCTTCGTCGCTGATTCCCTCAACTCGAACGTCCCCACTGGAAAATGCTTCGGCGTGAAAGTGTTCGAGTTCGTCCTTGCCGCCCTCACGCACGTGAACGGTGGTACGGTAATAAATTGGATCTGGGTACGACTGCGCCTGAAGAACCCGTTTAGCATGCTCGAAGATTTGATAGGCACTGGGGTCTGCAGATGCACTCGACTCCAGCATAAGGCAAAACGCTAACGGCAGTGCGGCTGCTGCGATCCTTCTCACGGCTCCGCGTCCACGAATGCGGCGGTCTTACGGGATCTTCGTGATGTAGCCGTTGGTTAGGCCGGCTCCGACGTAGACGCCGATGACGGTGCGGCGGTATACGGAGTTGGCGCTGACGGGGCCGATGACGGTGGCGGTGCCGGCGGTCCACTTGCGAATCGGCAGGAAGAAACCATACTCGAGGGTTTTGTTTTTGAGGTCAAAGTAGTCGCCGATCACATTATAGTTGCCGGCTCCGCCCGCTCCGGTGATCCCTTCGAAGTGGGTGAGGATCGACTTCGGCCAGTCGTAGACGAGCATTTTGGTCCCGGCGAGATTGCGCACGTACGCGTGCGTACCTTTCTTGTCGGTGTAGCCGCCGGCGATGGCGACGGTCTTTCCATCCATCCAAATGCCGTAGGCCGTCGAGCTGACCGAGCCGGAAAATTCGAGTGTCGCGAAGGTCGCGGTGGTCGAATCGTAGATGAATGCATGCCCCGAAGCCGGGTACGCATCTGCAGGGGGGGTCAGGGTGGCGCCCGACTTCACCGCATCGTAGTTCCCTACGGCTTTGTAGGTTGCATTGCCGTAGTTGCTGTGAACGATCGTGTAGTTGCACGACTTGGGTGCGCATAGGTTTGGCGGAGCGTTGAGCGTGAGATACTTCTTGGTCGTCGAGTCGTAGACGAAGCCGTTGGCGTTCGTCTGGCCCTCTTTTGCGTAGCTGCCGACGAGGCGATAGCCCGTCTGCGTGATGGCTGGGCCGTACACGCTGGTCTTCGCCGAGCGTGGATACTTAATCGGGGTCCAGACGCCCGTTTTCCGATCGTATACGACTCCCAGATTCGACCCGTTGCGGTTGTCGATGAAGCCTGTGATGAGATTACCGCGAATTCCGGTGAGCAGGGTCCCGACCGCGTTGGGAAACTGCCAGAGCGGAACGTCGAGCGTTTGGAGCACCGGTGCGCTCGAGCCGAAGCGCAAGAGCCTCGTCTGCGACGACATTAAAGGCACCGCGCCGAAGCTGCCCGAGCGGCTTCCACCCCCGGCGCATCCAGCGAACATCGCTATCGAGATTGCTACAATCGAGGCCCGCGCGGACGGGGAGGCAAACGGAAAACTCATCGCTGTCAACCCTTGGTTACTTGATCGCCATGACCTCTTGCACGCTTACTGGACCGGCACTATTGCCCCAGGAGGAGCGTACGAAGGTCGCCACCGCCGCAACGTCAGTGGCCGAGAGTTGTCCGCGCCATGAGGGCATCAGATTTCGACCTTGCAAGATCGTGGTCAGCATCGCGGTGGGGTCAGCGACGTTGACGTGCGGGTTTTCCGCGAGCGCAGGGCCAATTCCGCCGGTTCCGTTAGCCTGGTGACAAGCGGCACAATTCTTGGCAAAGATCGAAGCTCCGACCTGCACCGAGACGGGCGAACCGGCGGCGGCGACTTGCTCCTCCGTCACAGGTGAGGCATTGTTGCCCCAGGCAGAGCGCACGTACGTTGCCACCGCCGCAATGCTCGCGTTCGAGAGCTGTCCTTTCCAGGTCGGCATTTGGTTATCGAACGTCTTGCCGTTGACCGTAAGCGGACCCGTTCGCCCATTGACGATTACTGCGATCATGGTGTTGGGATCTGCGGCGGTAACGACGAGGTTGCCCGCAAGCGGCGGATACACACTGGTTCCTTGACCCGCGGCTTGATGGCATGTCGCGCACTTCGCGGCGAAGAGTTCGGCGCCGCTCAGGGCTACCGGCGAACGCGCGACCGCGACCTGATCTTCGGAGACGGCCGGCGCGCTATTGCTCCAGGCTGTCCGCACATAGGTGAGCACTGCCGCGATTTGGGCATCCGAGAGCTGGTCGCGCCAAGACGGCATGTTACCGCCATATTGCGCGCCGTTCACCGTGATCGGCCCCGCGCGCCCGTTGAGAACCGTCTGAATGAGGCCGGCACTGTCCACGCGATTGACGTCGGGATTCCCCGCTAGCGGCGGATACGGGCCGCCGCCATGACCGGTCGCCTGATGGCAGGCCGCGCAGTTGACGAGGAAGATTGCTTTGCCGTCGATCGCCGGCGCGCCCATAACCCGACTGTGCTGGAAATCTGCAAAGATGAGTGCCGTGAGGATGATTCCGGCGACAAAGACGAGCTTCACGTTGATCTTCAAGCGCGGCCTCCGTCCAGCGGCGCGCAGGCCGCTTAGAGTGCTACCGTTCGACGACCCCAATTGGCATCCTGTTCCCCGATTATTCCTACGATTTTCTTACGACCGACGTAGTTAGTAGAATAAAGGGGGCCACGAAGGTCGCGGCGGTATGCCGCGGAAGCTCGCCCTTAACGGAGGTACTACCATGCGAATCGATGGCAAAACCGGCTTTCTTTCATGCGGTGCCGTTGTCGTCTTCGCTACGATAGTGCTCGCCATGAGTAGCTCCGCGCAGGCGATGCCGAACTTCGCGCAAGCGTACGGCATTAAATGCTCCGAATGCCACATTCAAATTCCGGCGCTCAACGCCTACGGGCGCTACGTTCAGCGGACGGGCTACGCGGGCTTGAATCCGCACGTGCTAGAGCGTGAGTCTCCAATATGGGTCGACTATCCCGTAAGCTACTCGCAGCAGTCGCCAAGTGCGGCTTCGTGGGACATCGGCAGTCTCGGAGTCCATGCCGATGGCGCTTTCGGAACCGAAAACAGCGAGTGGACGTACCACGTGCAGCAGTGGATTTGGCAGGCGAGCCAAGCCGGAGGCCTCGACACCGCGTGGTTTGCCTACAATAACTTCTTCGATGGCTCGGGTCATATCTTCGTGGGGAAGCTCGAAGTGCCGGGGCCATCGGAGTTTAGTCAGTGGCTTGACGTTAGCGGCCTTACCGTCAACTCTCAGGCGGAGATTACCGTCGGCGAACACACCTACGAGCTGGACGCCAATAGGTGGGGAGAGAAGTTTGCGTATACTCGCGGCTCCCTTGATGCCGAGATTGCATACGTCACCTCAGGCGCCGACCTCAACGGATTCAACGATTACGACTGGACGCAGGACAAGACGCTGCAATACAAGCTGGCCTTTGCAAACCGCAGCAATCCGCTCGAGTTTGGTTATTACGGTGCGCGTGGTTCCTGGCCGCTGGCCGAAGGCGGATTCGATCAATACTACAGCAATGGGTTTTATGCTCAGCGCGACCCGGTCAACGGCGTGCCCGGTTTCCTCGCGACCTATCAGATGAATCACGATGGCAATCCCGGTATGGGCGCTCCCCCAGCGGGCAGCAACGGCATTTCATATGAAGTCTACGACAACATCGGCCAGCGCGGGCTAGTCTCTATCGGCGAACAGTTGACCAACGATGGGTTGGGCAATCACACGCAGATCGGCAACATCGATGCCTCCTACCACGTTACGCGTTTCATCATCCTTTACGGCGAAGAGGCGCTTAGCGTCGGGCAGAAGCCGACCTGGAACGGACTGATCTGGTTCGCGCTGCCAACGGGTCCGCTGTGGCCCGCATTGTCACAGTGACGATGCGCTGATTCGGAACGATTATGTCGGGAAGGACCGCGTTCCTGAGCAAGCTCGTCTTAAGGTCGCGGAGATTTGTTGCCGGCGAGCGCCCAAGGGCCGTGATTGGCGCGTACCCGTGGGTCGCCCCATAAAAGGCGGTCGGCCTCCCTTCTCATGCACCCCGGCCACCAGCGCGTCCACTTGCCGATGCCGATCAGGGCGCTCGCGAGCTTCAACGTCGCATCCGGGCCGAGCGCGTACATGATGCCGGTGAGGATATTTTGTGTCCGCTGCGTCGCAGCGATGGCGGGGCGCCGTTGCTTTTCGATCGCGCGGGCGGCTTCATCGAGCGATGCCCCGGTGGCAAAGGCCGAGACGAGGCGCTGCGCCGCGACGACCGAGTCATAGATTGCCACGTTAATGCCCTGCCCCATCGACGGCGACATCGGGTGCGCGGCGTCGCCAAGCAGCAACAGGCCCGGTTGTGACCACGCCTCCGCAACCTGACTGACCGCGGGCAGGAGCGACAAATCGTGCCAGCCCTTCAGGGCCTGCCGAACCGTGCGATCCAGCTCAACCGGCACGTGTCCCGCAATGTGATTCACGGTTTCCGCAAATGGCCGCGCGCG
Source organism: Candidatus Cybelea sp. (assembly GCA_036732685.1). Taxonomy (GTDB): domain Bacteria; phylum Vulcanimicrobiota; class Vulcanimicrobiia; order Vulcanimicrobiales; family Vulcanimicrobiaceae; genus Cybelea. The sequence goes on from DAINBY010000004.1 coordinate 113,402, forward strand.
TAGCCGAGCGTATTTACCTTTGTGAACGAACCAGCCGATTTGCAGTTGATCGCTGCGGCTAGCGAATGCGACGAACATTTGATCTCGGGCGATCCTGAGGTGTATCCGATCCGGCAGAGTGCCTGGATTGGGCGCGGAGAACCACACCAGATCGAATCGCACGGCACTCTCTCGTACGCCAATTCCCGCTGCGCGCCGAATCGCCGAAAAGCGACCGTCGCATGCTACGACGAGGGGGGCGCGCACGATTATTTCTTGGCCGCTGCGCAGCTGCGCTCGAACGCCGCCGACGCAATCCTCACCGCGCAACAGCTCGCGGGCGAAACAGCCCATGACGAGGCTGAAATTCGAATGCTTCGACGCTTCGGCCGCAAGCAGTTCGAGAAGCTTTTGCTGCGGAACGATCATCATACCGTCGCCCCGTCTCGAGTCGAAGACCGGCGGCAGTTCGAAGCAGGTGCTCTTATGGCCGTCCCGGATGTCGATCCCCGAGGGGAAAACGTAGCCCAGCGCGAGGATCCGCTCGCGCAGGTCCAGATCGCCGAGTATCCTGTTTGCGCCCGGTTGAAGCAGTTCGCCGCGGAACTCGCGCGCGAACGTCGCGGCCTGCTCCAGAACCGTCACGCGTATTCCGCTTCGGCTCAACAGCAATGCAAGCATCAGACCTGCCGGGCCGCCCCCGACGACAATCACCTGAGGATCGCTCACGTTCCGCCGGATCCCCCCGGGTTCTTCAGGGCTCGATTCGGCCGATCGCTATGAGGAGCCGACCGTATTGGCGGACCTGAGGGTCTCGAACGAGGATTCGCCGGTGGCATTCGGAGGGGCTTCGATCTTCGCAGCATTCGCAAGCGGCCCCCGATTCGTCGTTAAGCATCCGGCCGCGCGGAAAACTTCCTCAACCGTAGTCGTGGCGTCGGCGTCGTCGCCGCAACATAGAATGTTGGCGCCCGTCTGTGGGGCCATAATCACGGCGCGAACGACCCGTCGCGTATCGAGTTTGCGAGCCAGCAGTTCGGAACCGCTTTCGCTGCCAGGCAGCGTGCCCTCCATCGCATCGACGACGATCGTTTCGGGTGAGATACCGCCTGCCTGCGCGAGCAGGTCGTCTACGCGCTCCCGGGGGCCCGCAAAAATCAGCATGTCACATTGGGTGCCCGGTGTGAGGCCCTCGGCGTCGCCGAAGCAGATGTGGTATCCCGAGTCGGCCAGCAGGCGCCCGATGGCTTCCGCGCGAGGGTTAGAGCCAAGAATTGCAATCTTCACGGAAGTATCGTACCCAATTAACGCGATAGGGTGATGCCTTTCACTTCTTTGTGACGGCGATCGGAGGGTCGACCCCGTTGTCGAAGACCGCGTGGGTGTCGTCGGTCTTCTTGGCGATCGCCTTCGCGGGGAGCCCGTCCGCGGTCACGGTGATCGTGTTTCCAGCAACGGTGTAGCTCGTAACCTTCAACGGGCCGACCTTACCTTCGGGTCCCACGATCGTCAGCGCGTCGGTGGTAAAGATGTAAGTCAAGCCCGTGGCGCTCGTCCACGTGCCGATTAGCCAGTTGTCGGACGCCGTTGCGCGAAGCGCAAATCCGACGACGATCGCGAACGTCAAGGCGATCGTGAGAACTGATGGGCGAAGGATCTGCATCGTCGATTCGCTTTCGAAAAGAGCGCCCGCCAAACCTGGCCACCGTCGTAAGTCGGCGTGGCGCGTGGGGGGATGAATGCAACCTCCCAATAACCAGACCGCATGACGCGGAGCAGGCGCGATCCGGCATACCACCTGGGCAATACCGACGCGGAGCACGAGCGCCTTATCCGCCAAGCCGCTCGGCTTGCCCCCGTCACCGAACGATTTCTTCGCGAAGCGGGGATTGAAACTGGACAACGCGTCTTGGATATCGGTTCCGGCGTGGGCGACGTCGCGATGCTCGCAGCTAAGCTCGTAGGTTCATCAGGAGCGGTGGTGGGGATTGAGCGCGACGCTCGTACGATCGATCGCGCTCGGATTCGCGCCGCAAAAGAAGGTTTTGAAAACATCGAGTTCGTGCACGCGGATATTGCGGAGTATTCGACGGACTCGTCGTTTGACGCGGTGATCGGCCGATATGTTCTGCAGTTTCTTCCCGATCCCGTCGCCACGTTGCGCTCAGTCCTCGCGTACGTACGATCCGGCGGAACCGTCGCCTTTCAAGAAGGCTCTTGGGCTCCGTTCCTGGCGCTCTCGTCGCGGCCGCCGCTTTGGTCCGCAGGCGTTTCGTTGCTCCACGCTGCCGGTGCCGGTTCCGGCGTCAATTTAGAAATGGGGCCGGCGCTGCACGCAGCCTTTCAAGAGGCCGGACTACCCGCGCCGGAGATGCGTTTGGAGATGGAACTCGGGCATGAACCAGACTTTACCCGCTGGCTCGTGGATACGATCCGAAGCGTTCTGCCCAGCGTCCAAAGACTCGATCTGCCCTACGCGCATCTCGGCGATCTCGATACGCTCCAGGAGCGCCTGCAAAACGAAATTGCGACATCAAAGACGGTCGTTCCGTGGATTGGCCTCGTGGCTGCCTGGTGTCGCAAGCCCGGCTAAGCCGGAATGTTTCGGGAATGGCCTCCTCCTAAGCTGAGACCACCGAGGTTTTATTTTGAGGAGGTTCGTCATGCGTTTTTTACTTCAGTGGTTTCCGCCTGCGGCGAGCATCTCGGGTAGCAAGACGCACTTGACGAATACGCTGACGGCGGGCGTCGATTCGGCGGGCAAGATCTATGTCACGACCTTTGCGTTTAATGGGAAGGGTGTTGAGGCGATGCTTGCCTTCAAGGCAACCGCCAACGGCAACGTCAAGCCCGTAGAGAACATCACCGGTTCGAAGGTCGAGATGATCGAGGCGTTCTACCCTACGATACGCTAAAGCCAGTGCCTAAACAAACAGAGAAGCCCACGAAGCGCGGTCGCGGGCTTCTCACCCCGTAGAAAGGGGATCGGCTGGGTCATTCACTGTCGGGAATAAGATAATCGTCGGGGAACTGATGCATGAAGAATTTCGGCGGATACGGCGCCTTGATGGGAACGAACTTTGCGGGGCTCTGGGAAAAGTCGAAATCGGCGGCAGGTGAGTTCGCACGTTTGTCAGCCTTGGCAAGCTGACCGAGGCCGAAAAGATCTTCGGCGAAGCGCAGCACACTGGCGGTTTCGTAGTGAATGTGCGAGACGTGGTCGTGAATGACGTACGGAGATAGCATGAGCAGCGGAACGCGGAAGCCTAAGCTGTCGCGGTCCTTATACTCCGGGGCCACCGGATCGTAGAGGCCGCCCCAATCGTCCCACTGGATGAAGATCGCGGTCGAGTTCCAAAACTTGCTCTTGCCGACCGTGTTTACCAGCGCGGTGACCCACGACGGTCCGTAGTCATCCGGGCAGTTCGTATGGTCCGAGTCGTCACAGACGGGCGTGATCCACGTAAAGTTTGAGAGTTGGCCGTTTCGTACGTCGGTGATAAACCTCCAGTTTGGCGAGATGACGTCTTTCTTCCAGTCGGGTCCGTTGTAGATGTGTTTGATGGCCTGATAACTGGACCACGTTCCACCGGTGCCGCTCGACTTACTACCGTACTGGCTCGCGTAAAAACGCCACGAAAGTTTCGCCTTGTCGAGCTCGTCGCCTAGGGTTTGATAATCGTAGCAAGCCTTCTGATAGCCGGTGACGACCCGCTGTGAGGTGATCATTGCTACCACAGAGGCTTCGTTGTCCTGGCAGCCCCAGTAGCCATCCGGCAAATCGGCGCTCCAAGCGGCCTGCGCGGCGATGACGTACTGATGCGCGACGAAGCTCTCGTCGAGCTGCGATTGAAACATTCTGTCGGCGAGCGCGCCTTCGTGCGCCATGTCGAAGTACGGCTTCGACTGATCGTGCGGCACGTACACGTATTGCGAGTTGCTAAAATTGCCGTCGCTCCACTCTTTGTCGAATCCGTTCATCCGGCAGTGCGTGCCGGGAAGCTTGCCGGTACCATTGCACGCCTCGATCATCGCTGCGACGGAGTGATCGATGTCGTAATAGGCGCCGAGCCTCGACGGCTGCAGCGTGATCGTCTGGCCCTGCGAGTTCATGCCTTTCGTTACGGTATACGCACCTGGGTAGCCGTAGAACATGTTATTGAAACTGCGGTTCTCTTGGATAATGTAGACGATGTGCGTGATCTTGCCGGCGCCGGTTGCGTTGAGCGCGCGAAATGCGTTGCCGCTTTGCATGTATGGCAGGGAACCTTGCGAGCCAAGCGAGCAGCCTCCCAGCACGGCCGCACCCGCGCAGATGCCGAGCGCAAAGGGCGCGAAAACTGAAGTCCTCATCTACATAATCCTCCACCTAAAGGAGCGCGGATCGACGAGCGGTTGAGTTTCGACCAACGACGCTCCGTTCCATCGTCGCCGCGGACCACAGGCTGGCGGGCATAAAATGCCCTTCCCGAGCGCCTTCGTGGGGAGCCGGTTCCCCTCATATAAATCTGCGAAGCTTTGGCCAATAGGCGCTCAGCGGCATGCTGATTCCGCGGCATAACGAGATCGGAAAACCGTTTTCAAACGGTCGCCCCCACGGATTGGAGAAGCGGGCGACGACGCGATGAACTCGGAAGAGATGCGCTTGATTTTCACAATCTCCATGAACGTCGATGAGGACGTTCCCGCTGTAGCCGCGCGGGCCCCAGACCCAATACTGATTGTGGCCTGAAAGCGCCGGCGGCAGGCCGTAGGGCGGCCCAAAAAAATCCAGCGCAGCGGCCTCACCGTAGTTGCTCGCGAGGATTGCGGCTTGAGCGCGCTCGGCCGGGGGCAGCGAGTCGTAGACGCGTGCGACGGTTTGCGCCAGTTCCGGCCAGCCGTGCATGTCGGCCCAATCGGGAGGCAAGTTGCCGATCTGCGTGTGCTCGGTGACGGCCAGATTCACTTCTTGCGCGAGCAAAGTTTGCAGCGTGCGGTCGTACTCGGACATCGTGCGCTCCGGCAAAATCGGCATCAGCAACGGAACGAGCGCAATGCCGGCGATCAGCGCGTAGAGCGCGAGCACGGGGCGCCAGAGGGTTGCGCGTGCCGTCCAAGCTTCGATGGCGATCGCCCCCGCGGCAATTGGTATCGGGTAGACGTCGCCGGCATAGTAATGCTTTGCATGCAGAACGATCATCTGGACGATTAATGCGAGATACGCGATGCCCAGAAAGCGGACGTCCGCGCGGCGCAGCAGCGTCGCCAAGCCGATCAGCCAAACCGGCGCGAGCAACGGATAGGTGATCAACAGCTGAGTAACGAGGAACTGCGGCGGTGTGAGCGAGACGTCTTTATACTGCGCGGCGGCGCGCAACAGCGTCCACATAGGAAAGCCGTGCGCGGCTTGCCACACGAAGTTTGGCAGCGCGATGAGTGTCGCAACCAGAACGCCTCCCGCGAACCAGGCCGTAAAGAGAACGCGGCGCTGCGGAAGCACGAGCAGCCCAAAGACCATGCCGATGGCGAAGAAGATAACGGTGTATTTACTCTCCAGGCAAATCCCCACGATCGTGCCGACGACCAGCCACCAGCGCGGGTCGGCTCCCTTGACGATGCGCAGCACGTAGAGCGCCGCCAGCGGCCACAGCCACAATCCGACGATGTCGGCCGACAGCTTCATTCCAAAATCCATGAGGACCGGAGTGAGTGCCGCAATCAGCGCCGCGAAGAACTGCGCAAATGCACCACCGCCGAGTTCGGCAACCAACAAGCACGTGGTATAGACCGATGCTGCGGCAAACACCGCGCAAACCAGACGCAGGAGAAAGAGCGAGTGGCCGAAGAGCTGCGTGGCCGCCCCCAGAAGCGGCGCAACCGGCGGTTGGTCGACGTATCCCCACGCCGGATGAAAGCCGCAGATGATAAAGTAGAGTTCGTCGCGGAAGAAGCCGTAATGCGGATTGCCGGCAAGATGGACTGCCAGGGTAACGAGCGCCGCCGCAAGGGGCAGACGCCGGAGGCGGGGCGGATGCATGCTTCGAGCAGGGATAGGGTGCGGACGCGAGGGAGTCCTTTGCGCCCGACTCGAGCACATTTTATTGTAACCGTTGCGACTTTGAGCCGCAGAAGGAAGTTGTAGTTGAAGACCCTGTTCCTGAGCCCGCCCTCTTTCGACGGCTTCGACGGCGGTGCGGGCGCGCGATACCAGGCAAAGCGAGAGGTGACCTCGTTCTGGTATCCGACGTGGCTGGCCCAGCCCGCCGCCCTCGTGCCGGGCAGCACGCTAATAGATGCGGCCCCTCATGGGCAGACGATCGATGACGTGCTGGCGATCGCCAAGGACCACGAGCTGGTGATCATGCACACGAGTACGCCGTCGCTCCCCAACGACGTCGAGTGTGCTCGCCGGCTCAAGGCACAAGACCCCTCGATAAAAGTCGGCTTCATCGGTGCGCACGTTGCCGTGCTTCCAGAGCAGACGTTGCGCGAGCACGATATCATCGATTTCGTCTGCCGGAACGAGTTCGACTATACGTGCAAGGAGCTCGCCGAAGGGCGGCCCTGGAATGAGATTCTAGGACTCTCATATCGGGACGCCGACGGTGAGTTGCAGCGCACGGAAGAACGCCCCCAGATCCACGATTGGGACGCGATGCCGAGCGTACTGCCGGTCTATGCCAAACATCTCGATGTCACGAAGTACTACAACGGCTACCTTCTGCACCCATACGTCTCGTGGTATACCGGCCGCGGCTGCACGGCAAAGTGTACGTTCTGTCTTTGGCCGCAAACGATCGGCGGCCACGTCTTCCGCCACAAGAGCCCCGAGGCGGTCGGTCGCGACCTCGACGAAGCGAAGGCGATCTTTGGTTCGAAAGTGCGCGAATACATGTTCGATGACGACACGTTGACGAACGAAAAAAGTTACGCGATTGCGCTGAGCAAGCACATGAAACGCTTGAACCTCAGTTGGGCTTGCAACGCCCGCGCGCACGTCGACTACGACACGCTCAAGACTTTGCGCGACAACGGCTTACGCGTTTTGCTCGTCGGCTTCGAGTCCGGAAACCAAGAGATCCTTTACCGCATCAAAAAAGGTCTGAAGCTAGAGATGGCGCGCAAGTTCATGAAGGACTGCCACAAACTCGGGATCAAAGTTCACGGCACGTTCATCATCGGCTTGCCGGTCGACACTCCCGAGACCGTTCGCGAGACAATCGAGTTCGCGAAGGAACTCGATCCCCACACCATTCAGGTTTCGATTGCATCGCCGTACCCGGGAACGGAGCTTTACGCTCAAGCGTTGGCGAACGGCTGGTTCGCGCGCGACGACTTGGTATCCGGAACGGGTATCCAGACGTCAACGTTGCGCTACGAGACGCTCTCGACCGCCGAGATCGAAGATTCGGTCGAACGGATGTATCGCGAGTTCTACTTCCGGCCGAAAAAGATCGCCAAGATCGTCGCCGAGATGGTCACGAGCCGCCAGATGATGGTCCGCCGCTTGCGCGAAGGCGGCGAGTTTTTCGGCTACTTGCGGTCGCGGCGAGTACAGGCCGGCGAACGCCGAGTCGAAGCGGCGGCGTCCTGAGAATCCGCGTCAGCCTCGCCCAAGCCGCCGGGCCGACGCCAGCGTCTCGTCGAGCATGTTGCGCTGGAATTCGATCATGTCGGCGACGTGCGGGAACCTTAGATCGCTACGGTACGCGGTAACGCGGTAGCGTTCGTTCTCGACGGCTAGCGTACCGCGTCTTCGTAGCGTCTCTAGGGCGTCGACGACCGCACCCTCCGGGGCGTGCCGCAACTCGGGATCGACGAAGACGTTCCCGGGCAGCGAATCGAGCCGTTCGCGTACAGCCCGCACCGCTTCTTGGGCCGCAAACGTCTCCGGGCCTCCGAGAAGAAACGCTGCCAGAAGCGCCGAGGTCGTAATCGGCCGCGCGCCGGCGAGCGACGTCCCGATATCGCCTGCACCGCCATATCGAAGAACCCGGTAGAGCATCGAGAGCCGTCTGCCCCGGAAAGGGTCGTATGCGATTGCGCAGAGCCAGAGGTCGGCAAAGGGCGCGAGCGCCTCGACGATTCCCCCACGCATCGGATGCATGCGGCCATCGCGACTGAAGTCGCCTTCGGGGGTGATGTAAAACGTCGCGCCCGTCCGCACGCGTTCCACGATCGCGGCGATGTCGCGTTCGGTCACGGCGCGAAGGTTCTCGAGCACTTCCCGCCGGTAAGGCTGTTTGAGCGCGGCTACCTTCACCCAAGCGCGGGCCCGCATGAAGTTGGCCGCGCTCCATAGGTCGCTCAGCACGCGTCCTTCGAGGCCCAAGGGCTCGAGTGTCTCGGGCGGCAAGATCGCTTCGAAGGGAAGATCGCCATGCGCGGCGCGCAACTCTTCGGCCAGGCTAATGAGCGGCCGCGAGAAGAGATGGTTCTCGATCGGCAGTATGCTGTAGGCGCCCCATAGTCCGCTCAGATTCACGCCGCGCGTAAACCATGCGGTCCAGGGCAATGCCGTCGCGATGAATCCCGTCTCGAACGTACGTCGGGAATTGCACATGACCAATGGCTTCCACGGGTGCAACAGAAACGTGCGCGCCGTGACCATTTCCCCTTCGTCTATGTGCTGGTGATTGGTGATGAGCACCGTCGCTCCACGTTCGGCTGGCAGATGACCCCACTGGCGGACGCGAACGTTGAGGGAAAGGTAGGCTTGGCGTACGACGTAGGTGATCGCCGTTACCGTCCAGTTCGGCTTCATCGAGCCACTGCAGCCGGCTTGCGGGCCGCAAGCACGGTCAGGGAGCCAAGCAGAAAGCACGCGCCGGCGCTGGCGAACAGCCAGCGATAGCCGTCACTCACGGTAGCCCCGCCCGTGATGATTGCGGCGCCGATTGCCGGCGCGATGACCGTGGGGAGATTGGAGAGCGTTCCCCAAATGCCGAGATCGCGCGCGACGTCGCCCAGTTCGGGGACCGAGTCCATGGCAAGCGCCCAACCGACCGCGAACACGCCGCCGTAACCGACGCCGAAGAGCGCGGCATAGACGAAGATCACGCGCAAATCCGGAGCGAGGGCGAAGCCGAGCGCGGCCAGCGTCATCGGCAGGCCCGACAAACAGACGACCAGCCGGCGGTCGAACTTATCGGATAACATTCCGGCCGCTATACTCGACACGACCGCCCCAACCATCGCAGCCCCGGCAACGAGTCCCGTGTTCAACGACGCGTTGCGGATGCCGAGCACGTCGTGGAAGAAGTACAGCACGTAGGTATTGAGTAACGTCATTCCCATGATGATCCAGGCGCGGGCGATCAGCGTGACGATGAGATCGTGACGATCGCGGACGCGCGCGCCCTCGTGGCGCTCCGTCGCTACGAACGCCGGGGAAGCCGGGACGAACAGCAGCGTTAGCGCGCTGGCGACGACGCCGCCTGCCGCGGCCAAGAGTGCCTCACGCGGCGGCAATAGCGCGCCCAGCATGAGGCCAATGATGGTTCCGACCAGCGTCATTGCGCCGCGATGGCCTGCAGCGGTTCCCCAAAATTTGCGCGGAACGATTTCCGGCACGAGCACCTGATAGACGACCGAGCCGCTCATCAACGCGACGGTCGCCACGACGGTAGCGGCGCCCAGATCAACGACTGACGAGGCGTAGGCCATCGCGAGGAGCGCGAGGGCGTCGATCGCAAGCACAATTGCCGTCTGAAGGCGCCGGTCGCCGCCGCGCCGGCGTAGGCGGTCCGAGAGCGCACCCGCGAACGGAGGCACGATTGCGGTCCCAATTGCGGCAACCGTCGAGAGCACCGCCAGGACGTAGGTGTGTTTGGCCGGGGCCAACTGCAGCAACAGCGCCGGCACGATGATCGACATCAACGCCGCGTCTTGGAAGTGCACGCCTACCCACAGCGCGTTGATCGCCACGTGGTCGCGCGTCGAAATCGTTCCATCCCCGTTCATCTCGGTAAAGATCTCTTCCCATACAGAAGCAAGGGCCGCCTTCTCGGTTAGCGAACCGCGTCGCGTGAAGTTTGCGCGTATCCTCGCCGCCGCCTTTGATGTCGCGACGTTCGCGGCGATTGGTTATGCGGTCGTCGCAATCGCGTCCATCGGGCGCTTTGGGCGGCGCGAACCTGATCCGGATCCGGTCGACCACCTGCCCGACGTCAGTTTGCTCGTGCCTTTGCATGGCGCCGAACCCGGCCTCGAGGAGAACCTGCGGGCGTTCGCATTGCAGGACTATCCTGGTTACCAGCTCGTCCTCGGCGTTGCGCGCGCCGACGATAGCGCGCTGGCAATTGCGCAGCGGGTGGCGGCGGACCTTCCCGATCGGAATATCGAAATCGACGTCGGTGAATTTCCCGGCGCGCGTAACCCCAAGATCGCGAACGTGCTTTCCATGATGCGGCTCGTGCGCCACAAGATGTTGATCCTGGCCGACAGCGACACTCGGGTCAATCCGAGGTACATCCGCTCCGTTACGGCGCCTTTACACGAGGCGGACGTCGGCGTGGTCACTTGTCTTTTCGCCGGCGTTCCGGACGGTTCGTTTTCATCCAGACTCGGGGCGATGTTCATGAACGAGCAGTTTATCCCATCGGTGCTCGTCAATCGACTCTTCGGCCCCCAGCGACACTGCCTGGGTCCGACGAACGCGGTACGCTCGCCGGTGCTCTCTTCGGTCGGTGGCTTCGAGGCGCTCGCACCGCATCTCGCTGACGACTTCATGCTCGGGAATTTTATTGCTGCCCGAGGCCTCCGTGTCGTAATCCCACGTTACGTCGTGCGAACCATGGTATCGGACTCGAGTCTCGAGACCCTTTGGAACCACGAGCTGCGCTGGCATCGGACGATTCGCGGAGTGCAGCCGGCTGGTTACGCCGGCATGTTTCTCACCTACCCCGTGCCGCTTGCGCTGCTAGCCTTCGTGCTCGCGCCAGGACCGCGGCGCTTCGCGGCGCTTTGCGTTGCGGTGCTCGCACGTATCGTCTTGCAGCGCGTCTCCGCGCGCGCGCTCGGCGTCGTACCCGCCTCGACGTGGCTCGTGCTGCCGCGCGATCTCTTCGGCATAGCCGTATGGGCCTGCGGGCTGGGCGGAAAGGCGGTCCGCTGGCGCGACGCCGACCTGCACATGGAAACGGGCGATATGCTCGCGGAACGGCACTAAGTCAACGGTCGGAGCGCATCACCGGTACGCTCGACAAGAGTTGGGTAAGAACCACCGCACAACACTCGAGCTTTCCGCAGGGGGACAAATGTCCACACCAGGACCGACACCGACTCCGGACGATCCCAACGAACCGATCGAGGAATGGCGCCCCGGCACCGATCGCGACGGAAACGAGCCCGAGGACGATGACTCCGGTAGCGATGGTACGCGCGAGGGCCCTACTTATTTATCCATGCGGTGATGGCAAACTTCGAAGCGATTGCCCAGAGGGTCTTCAAAAAACACCGCATAGAACGTGGGGTGGTGCTGCTCGAAATATTGGGGGCCCTCAATATTTTGACCACCATGCGTCCGAACTACGGCCGCCACTTCGTCAACGAAGGCGGTGCTTGGGGCGGCGAAGGCAATACGCGTAGCCGTCGGGCGAGCGTTGGAATCGGCGAAGATATTGAAGAAGTCCGCCCGGATGCTGCCATAGCGGCGGGTATAGCCGTAACGAACCACTCGTGGCGTCGTTGGCTCGGTACCGAAGAGCGCCATGAGCGCGTCGTAAAATGGACGCACGGCATCCGCGTCGCTAACGCGCAGATCGATGTGGCTAAACAGCGGAAACGCATACGTTTCGAAATAGCGCAAGCGCGCCTCACGTAAATCCTCATTTTGCTCGATTTGATCCACCGATATATCTCCTTTGCGTTGAAGGGCGCATCGTAACAAACGTCGTTACGGTTAAGGCGACGTGTGCCGATTATCGGACCGCCGCCTTCTGCGCACACCTAATGTGACGTGGACGTCGCCGTATATGGCGAAATGTCTAGAACGGAAAGTCGCTTTGCGTTAAGCCCACGTTCATCTTTAGGTCGCGGATTGATTCATCGAGCACGATCTGTGACCCTGAATACATGATCTGCCTGATCGGCCAATGTGTCGCCTTCGAAAGATAGACTATCTGTTCGGTGATGTTGTGGTTCGACGGCGGATCGGCCACCTTTAAGTCCAGACGGTCAGTATCAACACTTCCGATTTTCCCGCCGTCGGTCTGCGTGAGCGTCCCAGGAATAGTCCGATAGTCGTCGATGATGCCCGGCAGTAAACCATCCGGAATCGTTACGCCATGAAGCGAAATGGCGCGTGGGTCGTCCACGTTGATCTTCACGTGGATGCCGGAAAAGATACCGCCTTGATGGGCACTCACTTGATCGCCCCCGACCCATACCGCACCAGAACCTTTGCCATTGCCATCGAGGATCAGCGTTTTGAGGTAGTGGGGCTTCATGAACGAATATTGATAAATGCGGTCCTGCGTTTTCGCTCCGTTCACTTCGTAAGAATGCAAAACGCACGTGTAATTGTTTACACCCGCAAACGTCCGGTCGAACGCCGCGATCGCGGGCGACTCTATGGTAGCGCTTGCTGCGATGCAACTCATTCCGACGAACGCGGCAGTCTGCGACAACGCACACATCAACTGAACAGGTCTCCGTTGCGGTTTCATTACTATATATGCTTACCCTTAAAACGAATGAAAATCCCTTAACAGAGATGAGAATCTCGCTTTTTTTCGGCGGGGATGATCGGCGAGCGTTATCTACGATCCAATGACACGAGCGGACAACCCCCGAGGAGTGCTGGCGTTCCACATGCACCCGGTGGCATTTGGCGGTTACCCGTCAGTCGCGCTGCGGGAGTTTCTTGGCGGTGCCGTAGAATGATTGCCGCGAGGCGCGCTGGAGTGCCGGCACTTCGGTGGAGCGACTGCCATGAAACTGAAGGAGGAAAGGAATGTCAAACTTCCGCTCATCGATACTAACGCTCGCCGGTGTACTTCTTGTCATAGTATTGGCGGGGTGTGACGGGCAACAAATGCCACAGACGGGGAACCCTTCAAACGGAGAGGCGATATTTTCGCAAGCGAAACCGGGAGCCGAGGACTGCGGTGGGACCGGCAAAGTTAGGGTTAGGCCGTGCCCCGTAACCATAACGAAGAAACACTCGATGCCCGTGGTCACGGTTAGCGGTCCAAACGTTACCGATTCGGCCTTCGTGGAGACGGCGTGCACGAAGAAGGGCATTTGCAGCCTCGGGCAGTTTTTGTCCAATCCGTTAGCTTACTACGTCTATCCCCTTGCAAAGTGCGGCAAAGCAGCGATTTACGCATATGGCTACGATTCGGGCGGAGGCACCGTCGGCACCGGAAGGCTAGAGGTCATCAACAAAGACTGCTGACCCCTACGATGCCGCGAGCGGGCCGCGGTCGAGGGATGGCTAGTATCGGAAGCACCACTCTCGAATCTGGCGTGCAGTGCATAGAGACTATTTCGGGATCGCGGTTAGCCTCGTCATGTCCGCGATCGGCTTATGGCTCGGATTCTGGCTCGTCCGCTCTCCGCGGTCTTATCTTGCAGCTTGCGTCAAATACCCGCCGCCGAAATGGCTGGAGCCGTTCACTCCCAAGCTTGACCCGGAGTCGCGAACTACTCAATGGGTGTTTCGAATCCTGGGCGTCGGCGTGATCGCGTTCGTGACGGTGTACCTCTACGCCATGACTTACGACTTAGGGTTGGTAAAGGTCCGGATTCCGTAATAGGGTCTCGCCGAGCCCCGCCTCTTCTCCTGACTTCCCATTGTCGAATTTGCAGGTTCCCATCCGACGTATCAACAGAAGACCCCAATCCACTATGAGGAGAGACCAATGAGATTCGCGGTCCTGGTTAAGGCCAATAAAGAGAGCGAGGCAGGCGTGCTGCCATCGAGCGAGATGCTTGAGAAGATGGGCAGGTTCAACGAGCAACTCGCCAAAGACGGCGTGATGCTGGCGGGCGAAGGCCTGCAGGCCTCGTCGAAGGGAGCGCGACTGCGCTTCGACGGCGGCCGCACGACGATCACGGACGGCCCGTTCACTGAAACAAAAGAGTTGATCGCCGGCTTCTGGATCGTTCAGGGGAAATCGAAGGAAGAGGTAGTCGAGCGATTCACGCACGCGCCGTTCGACGGCGGCCAAGTCGTCGAGATTCGCCAGATCTTCGAAGCCGAAGACTTCGGCGAAAACCTCACACCGCAAGTCCGGGCTTCTGAAGCGCGCCTTCGGGAGCAACTCAAATGAGATTTATTTCAATCCTGATGCTCGACCGCGACGCGCATCCGCAGGAAAGCCCCGAAATGACGGAACGGATGAGCAGGCTCGTCGAGGAAATGCGCGCCGACGGTACGCTGGTCGATACGGGCGGCCGCAGCAACGAGCTGCTGGAACTCCGCCTCACCCGCAAGAACGGCCGCACGACCGTCACCGACGGGCCGTTTTCCGAATCGAAGGAAGTCGTCGGCGGATACGCCGTGCTCGAGCTGAAGGATCGCAAGGCCGGAATAGCCGCAGCAACGCGCTTTCTCGAGACCCTCGGCCACGACGCCACCTGCTACCTCCACGAGGTCTACCCACCACCGGAGTGACGTCCAACCTTCACGCTGCAATCGCGGCCATCTGGCGCATCGAATCGCCCAAGCTGATCGCAGGCCTGTCGCGTATGGTGCGCGACGTCGGACGCGCCGAGGATCTTGCGCAAGATGCCTTCGTTTCGGCCCTCTCGCAGTGGCCGGAAGGGGGCATCCCGCGCAACCCCGGCGCGTGGCTCATGACGACTGCCAAACGGCGCTCGATCGATCAGATCCGCCGAGACGAGACGCTGCAGCGCAAGTCAGAAGAACTCATTCGCGACCTCTCGGTTAAGGAATCGGAAACCGACGTTGCCGCAACTTACGAAGAAATCGACGACGACTTGCTCCGCCTGATGTTCGTGGCGTGTCATCCGGTCGTTTCGAAGGAAGGCCACGTAGCCCTGACGCTCAAGCTGCTCGGCGGCCTCACCACTGCAGAAATCGCGCGGGCCTTTCTTACCTCGGAAACGACGATCGCGCAACGCATCGTCCGCGCGAAGCGCACGCTCATGGAAGCGCGAGTTCCGTTCGAAGTGCCCTCCGGCCCAGAGCGCCGGCAACGCCTCGCCTCGATCCTCGAGACCATCTACCTGATCTTCAACGAAGGCTATGCGGCAACGGCCGGCGACGACGTACTGCGCCCCGACCTCGTCGAAGACGCGTTGCGCCTGGGGCGCATGCTTGCGGCCCTCATGCCGAACGAGAGTGAGGTTTACGGACTCGTCGCGCTGATGGAAATTCAAGCATCTCGAATGCGAGCGCGCATCGGGCGCTCGGGCGAACCGATCCTCCTGCCCGACCAAGATCGCGGCAAGTGGAACCGTCTACTCATCCACCGTGGCCTGACAGAACTGGCGAAGGCCGAACAACTCCCGGGCGCAGTGGGCCCATATGGATTACAAGCCGCAATCGCCGCCTGCCACGCCCGCGCCGCGAGTGCGGAAGAAACCGACTGGAAACGCATCGCCACGCTGTATGATGCGCTCGCGCAAATCGAGCCGACACCGGTTGTGGAATTGAACAGAGCCGTGGCGGTCGCAATGGCATACGGCCCGCAAGCCGGACTCGACATCGCTGACAGACTTCTCGACGAGCCCGCGCTCCGTATCTACCACCTACTGCCGAGCGTCCGCGCCGATCTGCTCTTCAAACTCGGGCGCACAACGGAGGCCCGAGCAGAATTCGAACACGCCGCCGCTCTCGCGCGAAACAGCCGCGACCGCACGTTTCTGCTCTCGCGCGCCGCCCAATGTCCCGCGTCAACGGCCGCTGCGAAGGTGTAATCCGGGTAAGTTTTTCAAACGAGCCACCACGCACAAACGGGAAGCCTCGCCAATTAGTGGGCTTCCCGGATCGCTTAACCCACCGCTACTTCTTATAGCAGTTAGCCGCGAAGTAGACCGGTATCTTCGGAGGTAGCTCGAAGCCCTGGGGCGCGGCGTACTGAGTGATCGTCACCGTCTTTCCCTTCACTCTGCCGCTAGTGGGGAACGCCGTCCACGCGGGCTTGCGGTCTTTTCTGAAGGTCAGCAGGGCAGCGCCGCACCTGTTAGCATCGCCGAACCCGTTCGCATCTGTTACCGTGTACTGCAGTACCGGCTCGCCTTTAACCATAATCGGTTTGACCAATTGCGTGCTCTGATTGGTCGCGGAAGCGTAGAAGTACGTTATACCGTTTGCCTTGAACGATGGGAAGTCGTTGCCCTTATACGTTTTGATGTCGCCGTTCTTATCGATTGCGTCGGCGAGCGCGATCTGCACCGTCCCCTTCGCGGTGTTTCTCCCGATCGAGCCCTTCACCGTAATGCTCTGATAATCGCCGAGGCTGAAGTGGCCGCCGGTCGAAGTCACAGAGAATATCCGGCAAGCGCCCTTGAAGATCCATTCATACTGCGGTGGCGTGGTCGCGCAGGTCTTTAGCGTCAGCGGCGACGTGCCGGTGTCGTCAAACGGGGGCAGAGGTAACTGCAGACTCTCCCCCGGCGCGGCAATCGGCGACTGCGATCCCCCGCACCCCGGAAGTAACGCAACGCTGATGGTAAGCGCTAAACAAGCTAAAGCCCTCATGTGCGATGCCTCCGGTAGCTGAACGGTAGCGGCTGACGAAGTTCGCCGCCGCGTCGCTCGGCCCCGGCGAAAACGGAAGTTCGGGTAACACGGCGGCGGGCATGACTGCGGGGCCGGGCTTGCCCTGGGACCCGCGAGCGCCCTGATCCCCGGACGAGTTTCGGCGCATTTATTTTCGCGTGGCGAAAATCGGCTTGCCGCGTAGCAGCTTCAAGAATTGTTGTCGTGCAACGTATGCAACCATTATGGCAGACGCGGGAGTTACGCAGCGACTGCTCGGCCACTCGTCGCATACGAGCGTGACGATGCGCCACATCGCCACGCGACGAGAGCAAAGCGCAGGCGGCGGCAGCGTTCGGTCAAAGCGTTGATCGTGCGCGCCTGAAGCACAACCCCGATTAAAGACCCAGTAGCAATGAAGCTAAGGATGCCGACAAAGAGGGTTAGATAGTAGGCGCCTTCGAGATCAGCGTCCTTGGCTCTCGGCAGAATGGCAACGTCGAAAGCCCAAGCAGCTATTGATACCGCCAAAAGGAGGAACAAGAAAAGCGCGACAGCTCGAGCCTCTTGACGGAGGCGTTATCTCGTGGCGCACCACTCAGGCCGGGCACGGTGAGCAAGACTTCGGCGTTCCTGGCCCTGTGAACTCTAATCTATGATGACCGAACTTGAATCACGACTCAGACAATCCAGCGACAACTTCAACGAACGCTAAACCTACCGACTTGTAGCGCAAGGGGCGCGGCTCGCGGTTATTGCGCCGGAAGGCTCACCGTGACGGCAAAGGGATGCAGCGCCGCGTAGAGCCTTTTCGTTGGGCTGCCGCCCTTGGGATACCGATAGACGCCGACGCCAGCGGAGCTACTGCTCCAGAATGGAGTGTAGACGCTGCGGACGCTATCGACCGTTTGAATCCAGAAGCCGCCTGGCCACTGCCCACCGTTTAATCTCGTAGTCCCGACTTTTGTCCCTTTTGTGCCGCCTATTACAAACCGATAGATCGCCCCCGCGCTCTGACTTCCAACAGCGAGGTAGTCGCCGTCCCAGAAGATCCCGGAGATATTCTGCCCACCCAAACTTTGGTTCAGTGTGATGTTTTGGAACTTGTGCTTGCCGGCCACCAACTCCGCGACCGCCGATTCATAGCTGTTGATGCCGTCCACAAAAAGGTTACCGTGGCCATCGTACGTGCAAAAACCAAGTTGATCAAAGTCGGTAACTATATAGCCGCTGGCGCTGCCCTTGGCGTGCTTATAAATGGCGACGGTCGGCTGCGTCGCCGTCGAAGCCGAGCAGCAGTTTGCGACGGCTAAATCGCCCGTCACAGGATTGACCGCGCAGCCGACAGGCAGGAAGTCAGGATCGTTCAAGACTTCGTAAGCCTCTTTAGCCGCGTGATGGTACGCCACAATCTCCTTAGCCTGCGTGTCGGTCACGAATACATCGCCCTTGGCATCCGCACAGTCTCCCTGGGGCTGATCGAAACCAGTGAGCTTACCGACGAGCTTGCCGCCCGGGAGCGAGATGATGTAGACAATATTATTGCCCGCATCGGTGGCATAAAGGAGCGGACCTTTAGCGACTTTGGCGCTCACAGCCAAACTCGATTGCGCATCCGAAGGGAGCAACGAACGTCCCGCGGTCGAGCCATTGCAGGCTGCGAGCAAGAGCGTGGCCACGATGACCAGAGCGCATAGTCCTGAGCGAGCGAAAGTCCAATCGATCATAGCAGCCCCCTTCCCCGACTTGCCCGTAACCCGCGAGTCGTAGGTTCCCTTCCTATATGTTTTCGCGTTGGCTGCCGCAACTCCCGGCGCAGGAGCCGCCAGAGGAGTAGCGGTGGCGCTAAGCGTGAAAGCTGCAGTGTTCAGGGCAAGATCGACGGTGATGTGCTTTTCCACGTCGTTGTGTAAAGAGTGGTCTTCCCATCGAAAACGACAACGCCACTGATATTGGCAGATGACATCTCCTTTGGGGTATCGTCAACGTAACGCTGTGCTGCCGCCCAAGACCTCGAAACTAAGCAGAAAGCAGTTAATTTCGGTCAGCGGGTTGCGGCATTGTCTCGCGGCGCTCTCGCTGTTGCTGGGGCCGACCTAAAGCTTATCAGTTTGTTGGGCTGTAGCGCGATCGGTACGATTGCGAACATCTACTTGCACCTCGCGCATCGCTGCAAGAAACGCACGCGGCGAAGCCTGATTCCCTGGTCGGCGGCTCGGTCACAGAGGCACTCGCAGCGGGTTCGGGCCCACAACGAGCCCACAAGCGTAGCTCGACAATGAAGGCGGCTTATGCTATAAGGCCGGAAAGTTTAGCCCCAGCGGGATTCGAACCACTTCTTGGAAGTTCCGGAGAGACCCGTCCGCGACCGATCTGTGTTATTCTGCAAGGCTTTTTCGTCGCTCAGTTCCCGACTGATCCCGTCCAGTCCCGACCCTTCCCGACCGCTCCGTTAGAAAATGTTAGAAAATCAGGTCCGGCGGCCTAGGTTCTCGAAGGCTGCGCCCCCACGCGGGGCTGACGGGTACTGATGGGTATCCCAAAGTTATGCCGTTTTCTAACCCAGCCCGAGAGGGACCGTCGGTGAGTTGGACTTGCCCCGAACGCTCCAACCTTGGTTCTTCAACCAATACGACGAGGAGATGCGTTAGACGAACCGGTGCGGCGGCGGTCTGCGCAGATTATTTCCTACAGCCGCCATTGCGCGACCGAGTTGTACTCGAAGCGGTGCGGGCGCGAAGGGATAACGTCAATCTCGGGGGATCGCCACAAGAAATCGTACGGCGCCTTCCGCCGAGGTGACTGAAGGCGCGCTGAAGCGGCAGCCGGCACCGAAGGCGCGCTGAAGCGGCAGCCGGCACCGAAGGAAGCCCCGCTCGGTCGCGAAAGGCGGCGTTATGTGGCTACTCAAGAAAAGTAAGGCTTTGGGCGCGACTGGTTTTGTAAAATCCGTCGGTGCTCTGGCTGCGCTCGCGACAATCTCGGCGTGCGGCGGCGGCTCGGCGGTCGCGCCGTCAACCACTACGCCCGATGTCACGTACATCGGTAAGACGCTGTCCGTGAACGGAAGACTGGTGACAGCAGCGCGTCTGAGCCCGATACCCCGTTACGCGTCGATTCTTGCGGAGCCGCAGACGATTCTTCGTGAGCGGCGTTCGAAGAAGTTTGAGTACATTATCAACAACTACGGTAGCTACGCGAGCATTTTTGACTATCCAACGAGCGATCAACAGATTGGGCAGATCACGAACGTCGGTGGCCAAGGGTGCACGAACGTGCTATACGGCTACGGGAAGAGCACCTTCTGGATCGTCGCATCTCATAACAGAATCACGGAATACGAGGTTCCGAAGAAGCCGATTAGGAAGCTCTCGGACTCTTTCGGTAAGCCCTCCAGCTGCGCGATGAGCACCAGCGGCGACCTTGCGGTGGGGATCTTAGCTGGATCACGCACCCACGGCGACGTCGTGATCTACAAACACGCGAGCGGCTCCGGCACCCTGCTGACCACTCCTTTGACTGCAGAGTACTTCGATGGCTACGACAACCAGGGAAACCTCTTTGCAGACGGCTGGAGCGACGGCGGTTTCAAGCTCGTCGAGCTGCCGAAGGGCAAAAGTACGTTCGAACCGATCACAACGAGCAACACAGTGAAGTTCCCTGGCTCCGTGCAGTGGGACGGCACGTACCTCACTGTGTTCGATCAGGATGCAAATTCGACGTATCGCTACACGGTCAGTGGAACGACGGCGACCTTGAAGCACACCATACAGTTCACCGGTTCCAGCGACTGTGCGCAGACGTGGATCGTCAAGGACGTGATCTATTGCGCGGACGCGGGGAACGACGACGGCGAGGTTTTCAAGTACCCAGCCGGCGGTTCGCCGCTTGCGGTTTTTACAGGCAACTTCGATCTGCCGCTCGGCACGGTGGCAGCAAAGAGATAATCTGCACCCGCCGGGATATGCGCGCTAAGATCCCCGATTGCGGTCCGCATTCCGTAAACCGGTGGTCGAGGCGCGGAATCAGCGGATGGCGGGAGGATAGACGGTAATCCACCTGTCACTGGCATTCGCTCCGTTCGCGACGTACGTGTTGCCACTGCCATCGCAGCTCCGTTAGAAAATGTTAGAAAATCTGCCGCGGGCTCGTTCCCGCTTGCGCTATCGCGATCGGGTTCATCGCGTTATCGAAACGAATCGCCGACCGAGCCCATCGATCGCCGAACGCCGGCTTCCTCGTAACGCCTGCCAACGCGGCCGACGTGTATGGGAGAAAACGTCCGGATCCCGAGCTCACGAGGGAGGTGGTTCATATAACCGGTAGCCGCTAACCGAGCTCTCTAGCGAGTGGGTCGGGCGCCTGTGGGACCCTGCTTAAGTGTGTTGTGGAACGAAGCAATGCGCCAACCAGAAGGTTCACGCCAGAGCACGGCCGTCGCAATCGCTTCGTTATCTCCCGCCATAGGTCCCTGCGGGCAATGCAAATGAGCCTCCATCAGAGCAACGACAACTTCACCGGTAGCTTCCCGGATCTTCGATATCGCAAAAACGTTCCGACTGTCGCGATAGATGCTGTCAAAGATCCTCTGGTGTCCTTCTGCGATCGTATCGCGACCGACAAAGTGATCGCCACGGATATTGACAAAGTCCGCGTCCTCGGTGAACATTTTTCCGAAGGCCACGCCGTCTGCAGCATTCCACGCTGCAGTTAGCGCCTCAGCGAGACGATCGATCTCTACGCGATCCTTTTGATTCATGTTTGCTCTCCGTCACACGGGCGTCTAGTCCAGCGCGTCTGGCCCGTTCGGCGCGCGCCTCTGGGGTGTTCGAGTCTGGAACTCCTAATCCTCAAAGGTAGGAGTCCAATTATTAAGTGAGTGGCAAGTCGGCGTCACCGGCGAGCGCTATCTGCACGTCTACGAAGGGGGGACACCGAGGCGGCTGACGCCTTCGGTCGCCTGGTCGGCTAGTCTAAAATGGAAAAGGCTCTGGCGGTGTTTGATGACGTTTGATGCACAGAGCCCTCGAAGTGTCGTGAAAACCCTTATGGTATAAGGACGAAGTAAATAGCCCCAGCGGGATTCGAACCACTTCTCGGGGGTTCCGAAGTGTCCCGTCCGCTACCGACGCGTGTTATTCTGCAAGGCTTTTTCGTCGTTCAGGCTCCCGACTGATCCCGTCGATTCGCGACCGTTCCGTTAGAAAAGGTTAGAAAACCGTGGCCGAGCGGTGTGATTCCTCGCACGGCCGGCTTCGATGCGGCCGTTCCTAGCCGGTACTGCCGGAGTCTGTCCTTTTCGGAAGATACGTGTGCGCGTCAGGTGGCTACCACTCGAGATTGGAAGGTTTGGTTCGCGCCTCTGGGTTGGTGCGTCTTAAGTAGGAGTGGCGCATCACTGATACTGCGACGGAGGTCCACGCAAAAACCAGCTGCGGCTCAATCGGTCCAGGCGAGAAAGCGGGCGTTCCATGGGATCGCTGCGTACGCGGCGCGAGCTTCATCATCCGCCAACGTAGCACTTACCTTCGCGAAGCAGGCAGTCGCGCTACGAAAATGCGCCTGAGCGATCGCGCGATCGCCGGTGATGTGAGCGACTGCGGCGTGCGCCCAGAATACAACGTGGGGGAAGTCGTCGACTGTTTGCCACTCTTGCGTGGGTTCTTTTGCCAATTCCGATTTTAAGGCGCGTGCACGGTCGTCGTCCCCCGCGTCGTACGCGGCGAGCGTCGCGAAAGCGAGGATATGCTGGAAAAGCGCCGGCGTAGGACTGACGCGAAGTGCCTCATCGAAAAACGCTGGCGCTTTATCGTCGCCTACCTCTGCGAAGGCGAGCGCTCTCAAATAGTGTCCTAGCGAAGTCGTCACCGGATCATGCGGCATCTCCCGAGTTTCATCCAGGATGCGAAGCGTTGACTGAGGGTCGCCGCGCCACAGAGCCAAGCGGGCAAGCCACTGCGTAGACGGCAAGAGGTACGGAGCGTGTGCAATCTCGCGACAGAGTTTCGCCGCTGCGGCAAACAGGTTATCGGCGAGCGCAAAGCGCCCGCGCATCACCGCAACGTTGCCCAAGTGGATGCGCATGGCACATTCGGCCCGGGCGTTGCCGATGCGCGCGCTAAGCTCGGCGCTTCGCTTCAGATGCGGTTCAGCTTTCTCGTAGTCCCCAGCGCCGTAGAAAACGGATCCGAGGCGACCTTCGGCTTCGGCTTCGGCATCCAAGTCGCCGACGCGCCGCGCAGCTTCGAGAAACTCAACGGCAAGCCGAGTCGCCTCAACGCTGCGAAAAAGTTTGGCTTCATGGAGGCTGCGCAGCCGCAACAAACCGACGGAGGACGGATGATCGGGCGGCAAGCGTAGTTCGGCGACCGCGCTGAATGCTACCTCGGCGGCATCGTACCAACCGGCCCACACCGCGATCACTGCTGCCTGCAGTAGCGCCTGGGCCTGGCGAGCGACGTCGCGCTCCTCGCGAGCGAGGCGAATTGCTTTTTCGGCGGCTTTTCGGGCCGCTTCGAACTCGCCGAGTTCCATCAGGCGGCCGGCGCGCACGATCTCGAGGTCAGCGCTCTCGAGCGTGGTCTTGGGGAGATCCTCGAGCGCATCCAACTCCTCGCGCTCCACATCGTCGCGAATGAGACGGTGCGCGACCTTCGCACGCAGCACGCGCATCTCGACGACCAAGGACGGCGCGCACGAGAGGGCGAGCGCCCGAGCAGCGTATGCGAGCGTTTCCTCACCGGCGAACAACCGCTCGGCGCGCCGTGCCGCCGCCGCGTAGCCCTGCGCCGCGCGTTCGCGCTCTCCGGCGCCCTCATAGTGGGCCGCGATCTCTGCCGCACGCTCGTCATCGCCGGTCGCGAACTCGCTTAGAATCTGGGCGAGCACCGCATGCCGCTGTCGCCGGCGCTCGGGATCGACGTTTCCGTAGATTTCAGCGTGGACGAGGTGATGGACGAAGACGAAGTCGTTTCGCGTAAGGCGCTGCGGCACACGCACGAAGCGAGCCGCTACCAACGCGTCAAGTGCACGCAGTACGGCGGCTTCGCTCCAACCAGATGCCTCGCGCACGACCTCCACGTCGAAGCCGACACCGGCTACTGCGGCGATTTCCGCGAGGGTCCGTGCGGCATCCTCGAGGCGCTCGAGACGCGAGGGAATCGCGAGCCGAGCCATGCTTGGTGCCTGTTCGGGATCTCGGATCACCTCTTCCAGAAATAGTGGAAGCCCCTCGCTACGTGCGTACAAAGCGCCCGTCGTCGCCTCTACGTCGACGCCTTCCTCGACGACGTCGCGCGCGATCCTCGCGACCGCTTCCGGCGTGAGGCGCTCGAGCGCAATATGCGTCATGGCACCTTCTAACTCCAGACGCCGCCGAGCCGCGCGAAGCGGGTGTGCTCTGCCGACGTCCTCGTCGCGGTAGGTTGCGACGACGAGGACCGACGACCCGATGAGCCGCCTGACGATAAATTCGATGAGCGCGATTGTCGTTGAGCCGGCCCAGTGCACGTCTTCGAGGATGATCAGGAGGGGGCGCCCACGCGCGAGCGCCGTTAAGGCCGAGACGATTGCCTCGAACAACCGCGTGCGATTGCCGTCGGGACTCAATTGCTTGGGTTCGACGATTTCTGGGCGCGCGGTGAGCTCGGGAAGCAGCGCGGAGAGCGCGCCGAGGACCTGCGGATCAGGCGCGATCTTCAGCAAGAGCGGGAGCGCGGCGCGCAAAACATCGACGATGGTTTCATAGGGTTGGGGCTCTCCTGAGGAGGTCGTCCCTACGAAAACGCGCCCGCCTTGCCCCTCAGCGTGCAGCGCGAGCTCTGCGACGAGACGTGACTTTCCGACGCCAGCCTCGCCGCCGACGAGCGCCATCCGGCCACGCCCGCGCGCCGCTTCGTCCCACGCGGCGGTGAGCTGCTCGAAGGGATGCTCTCGACCGTGAAACGGCAGCGACCGACCCTGCGCCATGCGCTCCCGCACCTGGGGATGCGTACTGTGCCACTCGTCCTTCGCGACGTCACCGTCATGCAAGAGACGCTCGTAAACGGCGCGCGTCTCGGGCATCGGCTCCGTATCCAACTCCGCGCGCAGCCGCTCACTGAAGGTCCGAAAGGCGACGAGAGCTCCACTTCGGTCGCCGAGTTCGCCGCGCACGAGCATCTCGGCCCGAACGGCATCCTCCTGCCATGGATCGATCGCGAGCGAGTGAGCAATATCGGCGAGGGCGCCCGGAAAGTCGCGCTCGCCGCGCTCGCGGCGAATCACGCCGCGCAAGAGCTCGAGCTGACGCGCGCGAAAGCGCTCGCGCTCGATGAGGACCCAGTCCTCGTAGAACGACTCCAAGAAGTCGCCGGTGTAGGAATCGATCGCTTCGCGGTGGCTTGTCGCCTGCGCACTTGCCCTCTCAAAGACAAGAACGTCCACCCAAGCCGATTTCGCGTTCCACTGCGTCGTCGTCGATGTGTTGAGCAAATACGGCCTTCCGTCTGAGACGGGCGGCAGGGCGCGCGCTAGTAAGTGCAAGTGCCGGCGTAGATTCCCGCCGGCGCTCTCGTCGTCCAGGTCCGGCCACAGCACCGTGCGCACCTTCTCGCGTGAGACTGGTGCGGCCGCATGGACGATCAGGTACGCGAGGAGTTCGACCACTTTCGGTGGCGCGCGAAAAACAAACGCTGCGGCGCCTTGGTCGACGCGCGGCCGCCCGAAGAGCCGTATTGTGACGGATGCCTCCACATGTGCTTACTGCCTGGCCGCATCTGCGGCCCCCTTTCGTGCTCGCGAGTACTCGACGCGGAAGAGCAAAGATCGGGCTCCGCAAAGCGGGCCCGACCTTTACTCGGCTAGCCGATCAGAGAGGCGCTACACCGTGCGCACGCTAGAATACGAGTTCGACGGAATCCAGTCCGTTGTAGTTGTCGTTAACTGGATCCCCGTTGTTGAAGGAAATCGTCGTGGCCCCGCCGGGCACCGAGAACGTCGTCTTGAACTGCTTCCAAACGACTACTCCCGAGCCGGCGGTGCCGCGGGCGTTTTTCGCCTCGAGAATCTGTTGGCCGTTTACCATCACGATAACGGTGCTCCTTCTGCCGAATATGGTTTTAGGATCGTGGATGTTGCCGACCCAGAAGCAGAGGTTATAGGCATGGTTGGCTTCGAGGTACACGGTTTGCTGCACACCGGCGGGGCCATTCGGCGGAACGGTCAGGTCGAGCGATTGGACGCCGCTCTGTGCATTGTACGTGTAGCCGTCCTCCGAGAGGGACGAGCTCAGCAGAGCGACTCCATCGCCATATGGGCCGATCACCGTCCAGGGACCGAGCGCACTGCCAGAGTCGAACCCAGTATACCCACCCATCGGAACAACAGGCGTTTCGAAGTCACCGTCTTGGATAAGGTTCTGGCCGGTGCAGCTCCCTTTGTTTGCAGGCGCGCCGACTTGACTTGAGAGGGCCAGAGGCTGACGTGATATCCCCTGGGCGGAGGACACGACGGTCGGCGACGTAGGCGAGACGCCTGAGACGCCGGCGCAGCCGCTTAGTACAGCGACAGCCGCCATCATGCCGAATGCGCTCACACGCCGGACGGGCTGCGGCACGCGCAATTCATAGGCCAGACTGAGATTCATGGTGA
This sequence comes from Candidatus Cybelea sp., assembly GCA_036732685.1. Taxonomy (GTDB): domain Bacteria; phylum Vulcanimicrobiota; class Vulcanimicrobiia; order Vulcanimicrobiales; family Vulcanimicrobiaceae; genus Cybelea. The sequence continues at coordinate 139,665 of DAINBY010000004.1, forward strand.
GTTCTCCTTATGAAGTCGCCCCCGGGGCTATGCGCCCGAGCGCCATTTCAATCTAAGCCGTGAGCGTCCGAAAAGCGTCCGAACTAAAAACCCCATTAAGCATCGGGTGGACCGACGGTCTCCCGGCGCCGCGCGGGAAGGCGGCGTTGCTCTACGATGAATTCACACATCGTTCCAATATTGGTAAAGTAGAGCCGCCGCTTGCGGGATACGTCGTCGATCGAACCCCGCCAACCCGATTCACCGCTCGCAGCCGGCTCCGACCACATGCGGACGATGAACATCGATGTCGCGCCAAGGGATTCCATGTTTTGAGGGTAGGGCAGCAGCGTCCGAAAAGCGTCCGAGCTGAAAGCATATCAGGACGATTCAAGTAGCCCCAGCGGGATTCGAACCACTCTCGGGGGTTCCGGAGAGTCCCGTCCGCTACCGATCCGCGTTATTCTGTAAGGCTTTTTCGTCGCTCGGCTCCCGACTGATCCCGTCCATTCCCAGCCGTTCCCGACCGCTCCGTTAGAAAATGTTAGAAAATAAGGGCCCGTTCGTCCTTGGGCTGTCGCGATCGGGATGAAGACCAATTGCCGGAGAAGCGTAGCGTCGAGCGTTATGCATGCGAGGCGCAGCCCCGTGGCGCTACTGGATCGGGTGAAGGTCGGGACGTCGAAGCCGTGCTAGGCTGCCGACACTCGACCGCATTCGGCACGATGCACGAGGCGCGGCGGCCGGCCTTTTTGACCGTAGCGTCAAGACGGAGGAATGCCGAACCTCTTCCGGCTATTGCACTTCGTGCCGATTAGGATGGCGTTCTGATGTCGCGCCGGCTCGCTGCGATCCTTATTCTGATTGGCGTTTCCGTCTTCATCAACTACATCGATCGCGGCAACCTTTCCACGGCGGCATCGATAGTCAAGAAAGAGCTACATCTCTCCGCAACTCAACTCGGTTTCCTGCTGACCGCGTTCTTCATTACGTATATGCCCATGCAACCGGCGATCGGCTGGCTCGTCGATCGCTTCACTGCAAGCCGCGTACTAGTCGCAGGTTTCTTTATCTGGTCGCTGGCCACGATTTTGAGCGGATTTACGGCGGGGTTCGCCGCGCTCTTTGCGTGCCGTCTGCTTCTCGGAGTCGGCGAGTCAGTGTCGTTTCCCGCCCTGGGAAAGATCCTGGCCGAAAACGTTTCCGAAGCGCAGCGCGGTTTGGCAAATGGGATCATGCAAGCGGGGCTCGCCTTAGGTCCCGCGTTCGGCGTCTTCTTTGGCGGGATGCTGATCGCCGCCTACGGGTGGCGGCCGTTTTTCATCGGGTTCGGGCTCTTGAGCCTGCTCTGGATCGCCGCGTGGATGGCCGTCGCGCAGCGGCACGTGGTTCACAGCGACGCGGCGCGCGCCTCGGACGCTCCACCGACGGCACTCGTCCTGAGAGAGCCGTCGCTCTGGGGTGCCTCCGTCGCGCATTTTTGCTCGAACTTTCTGCTCTACTTTTTGCTAACGTGGATTCCGTATTATCTTGTCACCGAGCGGCACTGGTCGGTACCGCAGATGGCCACCATCGCCGGAACTCAGTATTTGTTGACGGGTTTGTTCATGATCGCCGGCGGCGCCATTGCAGACCGCTTCATTCGCGCGGGCGCGTCGCCGACGTTCGTTCGCAAATCGAGTTGCGGCATCGGCGCGGTCGGAGCGGCGATCGGGCTGATCGGCTGCGGTTACTCGAACGGTGCCGCTGCAACCGCGTGGCTGATGGTTACCGGCATCAGCGGCCTCTTGTACGTCAACACTTTCGTCGTCGCTCAAACGATGGCCGGTCCGGCGGCGACCGGCCGATGGGTCGGCATCCAGAATACGCTCGCCAACATCGCCGGTCTGATCGCGCCGTCGTTGACGGGAATCCTCGTCGACCGAACCGGGAGCTTCACGCTGCCGTTTACGATCGCCGCCGCGCTGACTTTATCGAGCGGAGCGGCGTGGATATTCTTAGTGGGTACGATCGAGCGGATCGATTGGAGCAGCCGGATGTCGTTAGCCGGCCGCTACCGCGCCATGGAAGGCAAAAACGCGACCTAGGAGCGGGGTCTGGAAGATGTACCCTTGACTAATGATCGTGCCTGTTCAGACCTGAGAGCGACGAAAGACCGCGAACAGCGCTTGCGCGGCATACGAGAATCCCGGCAACGCCGAATGTCCGATCGCATCCGCCTCGCTGAGAAGCGTCGTCTTGTGGCTGCCATGTAAGTGGAAGCCCGATCCGTTCTCGTCGGAGTTCGCAGCGCGCGTGAAATCGTCAGACTTGCCCAACGTGACGTTTTACGATTTCACTCGTACGCTTCGATCTCGCTGCGCGCCGGTACCCCGATCAAGGTCGTCTCCGAAATGCTCGGGCATACGACGTCACCAATACTGCGGATCTCTATACGCACGCTCTGGGCCATCTCAAAGCGGAGGCGGCTGATCGCCTCGATGCGAACTATGAATTGGAGATGCGTCGCGCGCTAGGCGCCGACTAGGGCGCGACGGCCAACTGTGCGCCAATTCGGGAAGTGGAAAAGAAAAACGCTTATGCGATAAAGCGCGTTGAAATAGCCCCAGCGGGATTCGAAAGCGATACAGCAGCGCAACCCGAGACAACTGACGACGACAAAAACTAGGCGCTTCTAAGGATGAGATCGCCGGAGGTGTTGTCGCGGGTTGTCGTTAGTTGCCAAGAGTATGTGGGCCAATAGTGGGCCAGGCAGCCGGTTACGGCTACCAGAGCCGGGCGATCGGCCAGAAGGCCGAGGACGTCCTTTCCATGATGCCGCACACGCCCTCGGGTACGACCGTGAAATGAAAGTCTGGAGCCGATGGAGGAGCGATTCCGTTCGTGACTAGCTGAGCATCCAGTAAATGTGGATTGTTAGTCAGCAGTGCTTCTCTCTCTCGCAAGCTGGAGAGGATGAAATTGGCGCGTCGCGTCGCGAAAACGGGGGTCACCGCTGATGTGACACCTCCGTATCCAACGGCCCAGACTTTACCCTTATACTCGAGCATCAAGGAACTGATGCCCGACTTTCTGCGCTGACCACGCTCTTGCTCCGTAACCCCGTGGGTGAGACGGATTCCTTTGATTTCGCGGACGAACGGCGCTGTGGGCCACTCGTCAATAAGCGTGTGTACGACCGACTCCTTCGTCCAGGATCGGTGGTCGTAGACGTCGATCAGGTATGCGTCGCGACCCGTGAATACCGCGAAAAGCAACGGCTCGTCGCGCGTCACAAAGCCGTCAGTTTCAATCAAGCCAGAGAGATGCAGGTGATGGACCTGCCAGTCGTTTAGCATCAAGTCGAGGTCGCGCTGGCGCTTGCCTTTTCGGGCTGTTTGAAAGCCGCAGCGCACGTCCTTACTCAGGTGTGGTCGGAGATCGCCGCCAGCTTCGATCTTTGCGATCAACGCAGAGAGCTCCCCGGCGCGCTTCGTCACGATCGGATTGCTCGCAATCGCCTTCGACTGGTGGGCGGTCCGAGGGAGCGCAGGTATAAGGCGATTCAACCAGTTCAGATAGATGACAAGGAGTTCGGCAGCCGACTTTGCTTTGAGAGTTGGCTCCTCAATGGGGTCGTACGGAAGCGCGGAGAGCACATACGCGTGGACGTCGGCTGAAAAGTCCATACGCGGCTACGATCGGTAGCCCATCGGCTCGAAGGTTACTGTCGTCGCTGGTGCGAGCCTAATCGGCTGGTCGTTGCCAGCGGATACGTCGTCGAAGTCGAACATTACAGGGAGCCCTGTCATGTTGCGAACTTGGACGTAGCGGGGCTCGTTCGGGGCCAGCGCCTCAAACGAAATGACCTGTCCCGGAAAGTCGCGATCGTCGGTACCTTCCTCGAAATCCCGTGCGAATGGAGCCGTTAGGGTGCACACCAGCTGCACGTTGGTCGCGGCCCACCGCCCGACGTTACGGATCTCGAGCAGCGCGTAATGCGTGTTGCGGCCGCCTGGGCCATCTTGCACTGCTAGATCTGCAGCGGTCGCGGTTCGCAGCACGAGTACGACGTCTTTGTCGGACTGCCTCGTGAGAACACCGGCGTGACCGCTCGATTCCATTGCGATCACGAGCCGCTTCTCAGGCTTGGCCGGCTGAGGGTTGTGGCGGATAAATTGCGTCTGCCTACCGCGCACGCCGGGAATGATCATGTCATCAAGGCCCGGCGTTCCGGACCAGACGTTGCGGATAGCGACGATCGCCTCGCGTTCGCGCTTCTCGGCTGCAGCTGTGCGTCGTAGAGCGAGCCCGGCGATCGCGGCGCTCCCGGCGGCGACTACGAGGCTGAGCCCAGCGATCCCGTTTGAGATAGCTTCGGCATCCGTCATTGCTAGTGCGCTTTTGCGAAGGCGGGCGCGGACCTCCCGATATTGCAAGACTTCAGGCGGTCACCCATGAAACCAAGAGACAGCTCTACACCCGCTCAGAGGCCGTTTTACAGCGGCCGTATTTAGAATTGAGTACGAACATGCAATTGAGTTTTGCAACGCCCTCTGCCAGCACTGTGGCACTCGGAGGGCACCCATGATCGCGATAGTCGTCGTCGGGGTCGCCTTGATCTGGCTCCTTTTCTACGTTGGCGTATCTGGAAGGCGCCGAACCTTTGCGTCGTTGAGGGCTGCTTGGGTGCCTCATAAAGCCGAAAGGCTGCCACAGGGGTTTCTCCCTCGCGGCGGCGAGGCGGTGCTCTTCTCGGGCCGCGCTCGTATTTCGCTTCCCGCCGTCCAAACTTCGAGCTATGGCTTCGTCGCGGGCTTTGCGGCTGGGACGAGCGATTCCAAGATCGTGCTTGGCGATGCGAAGAGCGGCTGGCTCGTTATCACGACGCGCCGAATCCTGATTTTCGCAGGCGCGAATGTGCGGGAATGGCCCTTAGCGCAGGTGGCGGCGGCAACCGGCCAGGTAACGTTGTCAGCTACCCGACTAAAGCTTTCCATCTCCAACGTCGGAGTCGTCGTCGCGGACTTAGATCTGCGAGCGTGTGCACATGCCGACGCTGCCCTGGCCGCGGCTACGGCCGAGACATTGCCGGCGTGGCCAATTCCGAGCCTATCATGACGGACGAGCTTGCCGCGCGCCGCGCCGCCAAGGGGCGCCCAACGGTCACGATCGGCGCCGGCGATCACAAAGTGGTTTGGCAGCTCGAGCTCGACCCCTCGTTTATGAAAGACGAGCTGGCGACCCGAAAAGCTCGAAGGAGGCGACGACGCGCTAGACCGATCTGAACATGCGCCGCCGGCGGCGGCACGCCCGCCGTGGGGCTTGCCTTCCAGCATCACTTGGAGTATTACTTTTAGGCATGACCGACAAGGTTCGCGAGAACCGGTTACGCCGAATGGCCGAGCGCCAGGGGTTCGCCCTGCGCCGGTCGCGCCGGCGGGATCCGCTAGCTCGCGACTTCGGCGTCTATTGGATCGTCGACCCGGCCAAAGACAGACCGCTGGCCACCGGCAGCTATCCCGACGGCGGGATGGATCTCGAGGAAGTCGAGCGGTGGCTGCAACGCCCCTGGGACGACGAGAAAAAACGCGCGCGTCGGTCTTAAATCACTCTAAGCGGCCGGGCGCCGCGCAAACGACGCCCAGCCTGCCCATCCGGAATATGAGGTTCCGAATGAACGATCATAGTCTACACCAAGACGAACCAGACGATTCAAAGGTGATCGATCTCGCCGGTTATCGCCTTTCGCGCAGCGGGTCGGGCGACGAGAAGCCGCCCGCGTCGCCGGCCGGCGCGCAACGGCCTCCGTTGAACGAGAAGGCCCTCCTGAGCGCATTGGCACAGCCCTTTAACGAGCAGAGCCTTCTGAAGCGTCTTCAGCGGCGCCGGTCAACAAAACGTCGGCGGCGCGCGAGATCGCAAGCGCCATTGGCGCGCGCCGCCGAGCTTTCGGCTCAGGTGTGGGAGCGCCTAGCCGAAGTCGCAGGGAGCGAGTTCGAGCGCGGGCGTTGTCTTGCGCGTGCGCGCCGATCACGTGACGAAGCTCGTCGGACGCGCCGCGAAGCAGCCTAACCGCGAGCCAAGCAGTGAAACATCAGCGACAGCTCGTCACCTGCCTTGATGACGTCTCCGATCGCTACGTACTCAACATGCGCGACGTTGGTGCGATCTTAGACGTGTCGTCGACGAAAGCCGGCGAGCTGTGCGCGACCGGTCAGATCGTCGGAGCATTCCGCGCGGGTTCCCAGCTGCGGATCTTTGCTGGGGACCTGCGCAAGCATTTTGAAAGCGTTCGGCTTCCTCACGACAGTCCGATATCTCGACTACAGGAGTCCGCGCGGCGCAAGCGTTCTTAGGTCGCTGCGTGTCTCCGAAAGCTCTAGCTGGTGTAGTCGTTCAGAAAACGCTCGATCGCCGGCGACGCCTTCCATTTCATCGGCCCCAGCGGTTTTATCAAGGATGAGAGTGCTCCTCGCGCGTGCAGTTTCTCAACGATCAGCTCGAGCAACGCCACGGAAGGTTCGTCGACTATACCCGCAAGCGTTGGCATGTCCGAGGCGCGGTCGTTAGCGATCGCCGCTACCGTCTGCCTCCACGCGCTCGCGTAGCGTTCAGGCTCGTAGACTCTCACGTAGAGCTCAAGCGCATAGGATCTGAGCTGAATAGAGGACGGCAGCAGGCCGCCACGCGCTGCTGGCTGATCGATGAAGTGTTTAGCGATAAGCATCGCTATCGCCGTGCGTACGTCGTCTTCAGTCATCCCTTCCGTTTCGGCAAACGCTAGGATTTCGTACACATCAACGCGGGGAAACGTGCTCTCGAGTCGGCGGCGACAAGCAAACGCTAAAAGTAGCTCGTCGCGTCGGTCGAGTCCAAGTTTCCCGTTTACAGCGCGACGTGTCCAGGCGGGTGGCGGCGCGACGGTCGGGTTGAGGCCCGCGTCCGAGAACATCGCGCCAGCAATTTTCTTTGCGACGGACCTCATCGAGTCACCATCGGTTACTCGAATCCAATACGTGGCCGCTAGAGGTTCTGGAACGCGCTCATCAGGCAGCCCCTTTATGAGGAGTGGAATGAGCCGTGTGCGCCGCTGCAGCTCCTGCACGGTGCCAACGCTAATCTCTTTTCGAACCCAAGGGCGATCAACGCTTTCGGGTGACAGCACGAAAATGACAGCGTCGGATATGCCGATTCCCTTGTCAAAGATGCGACGAACGAGATCATCGCCGGGCTGGAAATCGCGCTTATCCATGATGGGACGAACGCCCTCGTCACACAATGCCTCATAAAGATCATGACAAAACGCATCGTCGCACTCGGAGTGCGAAATAAACGCGATCGGCCGGCGCGGTTCGTCTATGGGAAGCACAGCGGGCCAGGTTAGGCACCGGAAAGGCCGCTCCTGTGGGCCAAATGTGGGCCACTTACGCGGCGTTACTGCAGAGAAGGCAGCTCGCATATAGCTTTTAGGCCCTCCCGCCAGCGGGACATTATCCCGTTTGAGGTCAGCCGAATGCGGGCGCGCAGAGCTTTCGCATAGCCTGAGCCGACGTCTGATACGTCTTTCCGTCGCAGAACGCGCCAGGATAGGAAGGGCGGCCTCGTTCCGGCCACTCCGTCAGCCGCACCGTAACAGGCGTTCGGCAGCGCGTCGGCGCCCAGCGTCGAAGAGATCGGAATGCGTGAAGTGTTCACCGAGGTCGCAGGCAACACCGAGCTCGAGGTGGTCCTGGAAGAAGACGTGATCAAGCCGCCAGTGCAAGTGCGCAAGGCTCCCGATGACGGACCCGAACCGTGACCTTCAAGCCGATCTGCCGGAAGATCTACTTGCCCGAGTACAGTCAAGTTCGGGTGCGGCCGGACGCGCGCTGCAGCGTTGGAGTGCTATCGCGTTTTAGCTACGACACCGGAATAGGGCGGCCGGCGGAGTCTTACGGATACGGGCCCGAGAACGACGTTCACGTGATCGAAGCCGATAACCCATCAGGGGACTACTGCCTAGTCTTGGATCGCGCGATTGGTTGTCACTATCAAATCGTGCACGATGGCAAAGTCATCGAGGAAGGCTACTTCCGTCCGGACGGATCAAAGCGGAACGCAGCGAAAGAGTAGGAGCGATTTATTGTTCCTCTTCCGGCTTGCCGATCGCGTATCCCCATGCGATCGGCCAAAGTGCCGCGCTCAGGAGAGCGTCTAGGCCGGTTCGCTCGCCGAGAGAGCTCGTTTGCATGCGAACATACACGCCGAATGCGACCATCGCGTAGAAGCATCCCCCAAGGAAAACTGAGACGGCGATCTGCACCATACTACGACCTCGAGGCCGTGCCGCCGGAGCGCACGAAGTTGTTCTGCGTGTTCACCGGCAGCTCCGAGACGACGTTCTGGCGCACCTTATTCATGCCGAGCTTATACAGCGCGAGATCCAAATAGGGGGTCGGGGCGGTCGGATAGAGCGTCTGCTTGATCCGCGTGCGCCCGACTTCCCATCGCACCGAAGCGATGCGCATCTGCTTGATCGAGGACGCGTTCTCCCACACTTGCACCCACTGTCCCGATCGGATCGTCGGGTCCGGCGCGTGCAGTTCGATCTCGCCGTTGGCTTGCGGGTTGCCGTGAATGTCGAGCCAGGCTTGCGCGTAGCTAGTGCAAGCATCGGACGAGATAAGTGACCAGACCGAGAGGATCTGCTCCCACGGTCCCCACTCCGCTACGGAGTCCACGTCTTTGTAGCTGCCGACGACGGGCAGGCCGGTGATGTAATCCTGACCGCCTTGCACCGTGGCGATGTTCCACAGGTCGGAGTACTTCGTGCGGATGAGATACTTCGCGCACATTTCGTTGACGAAGACGTGATGGAACTTCGCCGTGACGACGGTGTTCGGGTTCTGATCAGGTTCAATGAGCAGCGTGCGCTGCAGATTCAGCGCCCGATTCATGCGCCAGATTATCAGGTTGCCGAGATCGTCGCGACCGGTCTTTAGCACCGTGTCGATCACGTCGCCGAGCTGCATCATTTCGTACTGCCCGGGCAGCAGCGGAAAGAGCGTCGGCGGACAGGAGAGCGCGCAATACCCGGGCGGCGCGTAGACGGTGTAAAGGTGCCGCATGTAGTCGGCCGCGTCGAGCGGAGGGTTGCCGTCGACGAGCGGATTCACGTCTTCGTAGACGGCAGCTCGATCGAGCTGCTTCGCGTCGCCCTCGAGGTGCACGGTGATCTTGCCGAGCGTGCGCGTCTTCTCTTGGTCGATATCGACGTAATAGCCGTTCCAGGTCGGATCGATCGGCTTAGCGATCCGGCCATTCCAGATCCAAACGAGCACGGAGTACAGGTACTCGATCGCACCGATATTGTTGAAGTCGCGGATAAAGCTCATGGTCGACGTCGTCGAGCCGCCGTTCAGCTGATCAAGCAGCGAGAGCGAGTCGATATCGGCCTTCGGAACGTCGACGAGCTGCCCGCGCTTGTCGTAGATCCGCACGTCGAAGTAGTGCTGGTCGTCGTTCGCGACCGCCGCGGGGATCGGAGCAGGCAGCGGTCCAAGCCCGGCCTCGTAGTGCGTGTAGACTTGTCCGGGCGTGAGCGGGTAGTTATAGATCGCGGGCTCGTCGAGCGTCGCGAGCAGCTGCCCAGCGTCGGCGTTGTAGTTCACCGGGAAGACGCCCCAGGTCAGATTCGAGTTCCACGCCGCGCCGGCGAACGCCGCGGCCGTCGACGCGACCGGTGCGCCATTAACGTACAGGATGATCGCGGTCAGATCGAACGTCATCACGACGTAGTTCCATTGGCCCGAGGGTAGCGCGCTCGGCGTAGTCACGCTGGACGTCGCCGACGGCGACGCATAGACCGAGCCGGTGACCTTGCCGCTCGTGCCGATCGTCAGCGAGAACCCAGGACCGTCGTGCGTTGGCGTCTGCCCCATCGTTGCGCAGATCACGCCGACGTCGGGCAAGGTCGTGACGAAGACCCACGCTTCGACCGAGAACTGCGTCGATCCGGAAGCCGAGGTGATCGGCGTCGAGAGGTTCGCCGACGTCGCGTCCCAATAGCCCGGCGGCGTCTCTTGCAGCGCGATCGACGGGTCGCCGTCGTAGATCGCGCCGGGTTCGTTGAGCGTATGCGAGCCGGCACCATAGCTGCCGTGATGGCCATTGCCCGATCGGTCGACCGCCAGCGCACCGGCGGTCTCGTCGCAGCGATAGTACGCGATCGGGTTGTCACCGATGATGGTCGGATAGTAGTCGCCGGTGAACGATCCAGCGCTCGGATACGCCGGCGTGCCGGCGCGCGCCGCGTAGTGCGCGATGACGCGCTCGATCGTCAGCGGGAACGCATAGAACGCCGCGTCGGCGATCGCCGCGTCGCAGAAGTCGAGTGGAGCGCCGGCGCCGGGCTGACCGAGCGCCATGAGGCAGAGCGCCGAGACGCCAGCCGGATCGAACGCGAAGGCTGCGCCCTGAATGGCACTGCGCACGCCGTTGACGTACATTTTCGCGTACGAGCCGTTAAAGGTGACGACGACGTGATTCCACACGCCCACCCGCACGTTGTGGCCGAGGACTACGGTGTTTAGCCCAAAGATCGCGTAGTTCGTTCCGCCGCCGCCGAGAGTGGCCGAAACCGTTGCCACGTTGCCAGAGCTCGCGGAAAGCGCGATGTTAAGGTCGTCGGCGTGGCCGCTCGGTCCGGAGGCTCCGACGAGCACGCCGCCGTTGGCCGCCGGCTTCACCCAAAACTCGATCGAGAACGCTCCCGAGCCCGCCGGCGAGCCGGCGTAGCCCGTGATGACATATTCGGTCGAGCCGTCGAACTGATAGCCCGCGTCGCCCGTATCGGCGGTCGGCGCAGCGATCGCCGTCGGCGATCCGACGACCGTTCCACCGCCGCCGACAACGCCGAGGGCAACGAACTCGGGACCATCCGCTAAGACGGTGTCGTGATAATAGGTGGCCATCTATGTCGCTCCCGAACTCTACGGCAGCGCGCTCGTAAGGTAATGCGTCAGTCGCCGGTGAACGATCCAGCGCTCGGATACGCCGGCGTGCCGGCGCGCGCCGCGTAGTGCGCGATGACGCGCTCGATCGTCAGCGGGAACGCATAGAACGCCGCGTCGGCGATCGCCGCGTCGCAGAAGTCGAGTGGAGCGCCGGCGCCGGGCTGACCGAGCGCCATGAGGCAGAGCGCCGAGACGCCAGCCGGATCGAACGCGAAGGCTGCGCCCTGAATGGCACTGCGCACGCCGTTGACGTACATTTTCGCGTACGAGCCGTTAAAGGTGACGACGACGTGATTCCACACGCCCACCCGCACGTTGTGGCCGAGGACTACGGTGTTTAGCCCAAAGATCGCGTAGTTCGTTCCGCCGCCGCCGAGAGTGGCCGAAACCGTTGCCACGTTGCCAGAGCTCGCGGAAAGCGCGATGTTAAGGTCGTCGGCGTGGCCGCTCGGTCCGGAGGCTCCGACGAGCACGCCGCCGTTGGCCGCCGGCTTCACCCAAAACTCGATCGAGAACGCTCCCGAGCCCGCCGGCGAGCCGGCGTAGCCCGTGATGACATATTCGGTCGAGCCGTCGAACTGATAGCCCGCGTCGCCCGTATCGGCGGTCGGCGCAGCGATCGCCGTCGGCGATCCGACGACCGTTCCACCGCCGCCGACAACGCCGAGGGCAACGAACTCGGGACCATCCGCTAAGACGGTGTCGTGATAATAGGTGGCCATCTATGTCGCTCCCGAACTCTACGGCAGCGCGCTCGTAAGGTAATGCGTCCAAACCTGGATCTGCGTAAGTGCCGTGTTATATGTCGAGCACTTGCCGATCCGGCCGCGATAGGTCGCGCTGTTGCCGAATAAGCCGAACGAGCTCTGGACGTTCGCGGCGACCGTCGGAACGGTGAGCGCGTTTAGAAGGTTGCTTCCGTTGACGTAGAGCGCGCCGGTCGATCCGGTGTTCGAATAGACCACATCGTACGGAACAAAGGAACCCGTTGTGCCGTTGATCGACGTCGTCGATCCAGCGTGCTCATAGACGAGCGAGCCGCCGCCTGACGTCAAGTTGAAGAACATGGCGAAGTTACTGTTTGTCGTATCGTCGCCGAAAAAGAATCCGTTATTCGTCGTCGCGAAATCGGGAACGACGATGCACTCGATGGAAAATGCGTGCGAGCACGTGCCTCCAGCATTGCCGTTGCACATCGTTCCGATGATACCCGACGGGATCAGGAACGCATCACCTTGCTGCCCGTTGTTATTATTCAGCTCCGCAAACGTCTCGTTGTCTTTGAGGGGAGAGGGAACGCCGCAGAGCGGCAACGGCGAGGCGGTCGGTGTTGCGACGACGAGCGGCACCGGCGATGGGTTCGCCGTTGCACCGGACGCAATCGAGTCGGCCATCGTCGACGGACACGGACCGGGCGTGCAGTACGACGTTCCCGTGCACGACGACGGTTTATCGTTCATCTCCCAATAGTGCGTTGCACTCGGTTCTGCGAGAATCGCGGAGTCGTAGGTCGGCGTGTTCAGAAGCGGGTTGCCCCCGGGCACGTAGGTCTGCGCGATCGCCGGCAGTCCGATAACCGTGACCAGCGCAAAGGCAATGACCGCAAGAAGAAGCTCGCGGTCAGTAATCCGTGTTCGCATCGAATGGATCTCCCTGTTCTAGCAAGCTGCGCGCCGTTATGAATCGCCCTGGGTTTGGAGGCCGCAAGCACGGCTCAGCTCGAGCCGGCAGAGTGATAAGCTCGCCGCGTTGATGGGCGGCGACAAGAAAGTCGTACGCTGCCTGCTCGCGCGCCGGCGGAATACGCACGGCGATCTTGTCAACGATCCTGCCTTCGAACCGATCGCGGCATCGGTGACACGCGACAACACGAAGAGCCGCGGAGGAAGCAAGGCCGTTACCGAGACCTTCGAGACGGTAGATGCGCACGACAGTGAGCGGATTGCAAGAGTCACCTAGTCGACCGTGGCTGATCCAGCCGTCGTGAACCGATCGAATAGTGCCGACGCCCTCGCCGATCCAGATCTGCATCTGACAGCGTTCTGATGACGCGGGCACCGGTCGGAGGCGGCGGGCGTCTGCACCTGTGGCCTCCATCACGTTGCACTCTTGAAATGAGAGCGGGCCGCGGCGATTGCTGCGTTTAGGCGAAGCGCGCGGTCATGGCTGCCGCCGACGTCGGGGTGCGCCGTCTTGATCAGCTCTCGGTAGTGCCGCTCGGCTTCGGTGAGCGATTTAGCAACGCCGAGAACGCGGATCCACTCCGGAAGATTTATCGGCGGCGGTTCCGACTTCGGCTGCGGCTCCGCCTCCGGTGACGGCCGACGTTGCGACTTCGACGCGCACGTGTAGTGGTGTGCAGATCCGCCAGCGAGCCGCGACACGCGACGAAAGCGCGACTCTCGCGACTCCGGTCGGGGCACCTAAGTCGGAGATCCCTTGGCGTCTTCGGCGCCGATCGCGGCGACCGCAGCGTTCAGCAGCTCTTGGTCGCCCTTAGTGATATGACCGTTGTAGCGATTTACGAGAACGCAGAGCATCGATTCGGCGCGTGCAAGGCGCTCTTCGATCGTCTTCGTAGGCATTCAGACCATCCTTTCATGACGGTGCATTGAAAAGTTGACCCGCCGAGAAACGCCTGTTGCCGTCATGACGGTACCGGCAACGGCCGTAAACTCGGCGGGTCGTGGCGAGCGAGCTGCGCAGGACGGCGACCGGAGACGTCCCGGCGATTCGCTCGACAGCTCAAAGCATTGAAAAACGGACTGCACAGGAAATTCGACGGTCATCGCTGACCGTCCAGCGCTTCCAAGTCCGCTAAGGCTTTATCGCCGAAGAGCATCTCGAGCACGCGACCAGCAAAGCCGCAAAACTCATCGTCGACCTCGATCGCAATCTCATGCTCGATCGGATCTCCATTGCGGCCCGAGATCTCGAGCTGCACCGGTGCGCGATCGAGACCGTGCACGCGCCGCTCGAGCTCGATGATCGCGAGGGCAAGCTTGACGCGATCTCGCGGCTCAAGCTCCGCGAATACATCCTTGACTGCCGCGCGGGCTTCTGTCGCGAGGTTAGCGAGCAGTTCGGCGTGCTGCATCGAGACGATCGCCGACGCCTGAGCCTTGATTCTTCGGGTGAGAGCGGTGCGCTCGTTGCAAAGATCGGCGCGGTACTCATCGCGCCATTCGGACCACGTCTTGCCACCGTTGCGCGCCCGATTCAGCGCGCGCTTTTCGACGGTCTTCTTGCTGATGCCGAAGTGCGCCGCCAGCTTCGCGTATGAGTCATCACCCGTGACATAGCGCGACCGAAGGTCATCCCAAGAGATCTGCCTGCGCGTCGCGTTTTTCGCCCCCCGTTCGCCCCCCGCTCGCCCCATGACCGAGCCTCGATGAGCGGAGGAGTTCCGCCGCGCGTTCACTTAGCGTCTCCCGCGGGGCAGGGCGATCCGCCGCGCTGCACGGCACCTTCCGCGAACGCGACGGCCTCATCGCCCCGCAAGCCGTCAGCGTGTGCCTGAAGCAGCCACGCGCGCAGGAGCGATTCCCTGGCCGGAAGCCGCCGAAGAGAACGGCAGGCGCGATACCGAGCGTCGCCGTTGAAGCCTATCATTTCGAATGCCGAGACGAGTTCGGCGCTCGGCTGAGAGTCGACGAATCCGAGACGCTTGCCGGCCTGGCGGAAGTGTTCGTAACCGGCGGTCTGATCCGCTCGCTCCTCGTCCGTCGTTTTTTGAACTTCCTCGCGCGCGCTCGCGTGCGCCAGGTCTGTAATAATTCTGTTATCTGTATGTGTGCGCGCTGGTGCGCACTCTAGGGTGCGCGCTGGTGCGCACCCTGGGGGTACATCCTGCGCACTCTGTGAATCGCTAGCCTGCGCGTCGGTGCGCACACTAACCGTAGCCTGCGCGTCCACGCGCACACTAGGGACCGTAGCCTGCGCGTCCGAGCGCACACTAAGCTTCATGGCGTAGGAACTCGACCGCCGACCGGTGCCGATCGCCAAGCGCATAGCGATCCCGTCACTCTCGAGCTCCTGCAGAGCGCGGCGGACGCTGCGAGCCTCGAGGCCGGTGTCGTCGACGAGCTGAGAGATCGACGCATGAGCCCCGCCGTTGGCGTCTGCGCGGCCCATGAGCGCACACCCGACCTTGAGCTCGTTACCGGAGATCATACGCAGCCAGAAGACCGGAACGCACCCGAACCGGTCACGCGCCGGGCGCTCGTCGTCACCATGCGTCATCGGCCCGCGTCGTCGTCACGTTCGATTCGCTCGATCGGCCGCACGGTCGCGCCGCAGGTGTTCGTCCTGCGCAGCCTTCGCGGCGTCACTGCGACCGTGCAGCCGTCCCCACCGCGCCAGACCCTCACGGAATCCAGCGTCGTAGGCCTCTTGATACGCTTGGGTCTTGCCGGCGCTGCCGTCGGCAACGGAGCGTCGCGCCTCTCGAAGTCCGTCGGCTCGAGCCTGCGCGGTCGAGTCTGTCGATTGAATCGAGCGATTCATGAGGTGGATCCCAGCGACTCGAGCCGCCCCCGCAGCTCGGCCATATGCGTCTGGAGCCTTGTTCGATCGGCGGCACTGTTAGAGCTAAAGAGCCGAACCGTAGCCTCCGCCGCATGCTTTGCGCGAAATGCCTCTTGCGATTCGACCTGCCGGCGGCTCACTTCCGGTTCAAGCTCAGCGATCTTACGCTCAAGCGTCGAGAACTCCGAAACCACAGCTGAGAAACGCTGCGCAGCGTCCGCGTAGACGCGGCCGGCGTCGTCTGCGACCTCCTTGAGCCGGGCAGGCTCCAGATCCTCACGTTGGCGTCTCAAAGCTAGCTTGGCGCGCTCGGCGTACTCGATCTGCGCTGCGAGCGTTATAATCTCTTTGGACTCCGCTTTAGCCCTTTTCTCGTTCAAGTCAGCGATCGCAGCGGCCGTCTCGCCGATCTGCTTTTCCAAGTTCACGCATCGCTCGGAGATGCGCTCGGCAACCGTCCCTGGCGATAGGCGTTCAGTCATACGGCCGCCCGTAGCGGTGCGCCGGCTAGAATCTGGTTAATCGTCGATCTCGAAATGACGATCTTACGGCCCAGCCGAAAGTGGGGGATCGTTCCTTTGCGAATGTGACGCCGAATAGTCTCTGGATGTGCGTTCAGCAGCACCGCCGCTTCGATTATGCCCACGGCAAGATTATCCAAAGTGCACTCCCTTCTCCGAGGCTTTGTTGGGGCGAGCGTACACTATTGACAGCGTTAAAGCCGAGTGCTAGCGTGTAGTTAGTTTTCATTTTTACGCTACATGAGGGTCCGTCTTGCAAAAAAAGCCGAGCCGAGGAAGGAAAACTGACTACCTGTCAAAGGCCGACGCGGCGGCATTCCGAGCCTGGCTTGGCCGAGTTCGCCAGAAATGGGAAGGCCACGGCAAGTCCTGGATCGGCACGCTCGTAGAACCTGCGCCGTGCCGTCGTAGAACCGACGGAAGCCGAGAAGGGGAGCTCCCGGAGCGCGATCGAGACTTCTTCATGCGAGCGCAGAACCCCGATCTACCGCTGGGAAAGAAGAAAGCGCTCGAGATCTGCTTGCGTCTGTGGCGGCACAGCATTGTGGCCGCAAACGACAACATCGTTCGGATGCTCATCGACACGACGGACGAGCAGCTGGTCTGTCTGCCACAGGGGAAGGCAAATGCGGTTGCCGACCATCTCATCGACCGCTTGGAAAGTCGCGGCAACCTTATCAATGAAGCGGGCCGGGACGATCTGCGCAATTACCTCGAACGGTACGAGTCGCTTGTCAACAGAGACCCTGAATTGCGTGCTGCGATATGGAGCTTTCAGTCTCGGCACCGCGGCATTCCAATGTGGAAGCTCTCTCGATCCAAGGATTACGGAAAAGGCACGACATTCACGACCCCGAGCCTTTTTACGCGGTTGGAGCAAGAAACTCGTGACGTACAGTTCGACGTTCGAGGGGAGCGTCCCAACTGAGAGGTTATTTACGCGAGCGCGATCGGCGCGCGCCCGGCAAGCGCAAAGGGCCGCAGAAGACCTTCCAGCTCGTCGTCGACGATGCCATCGAAGTCATAAATGGCGTAAAGCGTCGCCGGCAAAAGGTTCGCTCGTTCTTCGGTGTACGACGCGACGCCGAAGACGCACTACGATCCTTTATTCAGGAAATAAAAACCGGAACGCTCGTGCGCGATCACAAGCGGACCGTTGGGGAATATCTCGACGATTGGCTCGAACGCAAGCGCACATCGCTCGCCTCTAAGACCTATCAGGCCTATTTCACGCACGTCGATCTCTACGTGAAGCCGGCGTTAGGCGAGCTTCGCCTTTCGGCGCTGCGCAAAGAACACGTGAGGCAGGCGCTTTCTACGTGGAGTGAGCGCAAGGTCGGCGATCGGAAGATCGCCCCACGCACCGTCCATCACGTCTTTTCAACGCTGCGCACGGCCATGCACGACGCGCTCGACGACGGTGCGATCTCGGTGCTCCCGTTTGGTAAGAGAATGACGCCGAAGAAAGGCGCCGCGGCGGTGAACGCGCTCGACGAGAGTGAGATCATCACGCTGCTCGAGCATCTGGACGGAACGGCGCTCGGGCCTCCCACGCGGCTGGCGGTCTTTACCGGGCTGCGTCGCGGCGAGCTGCTAGCGCTGCGCTGGGAGGACATCGACTTCGATCATCGCCTGCTCCGCGTGCGCAGATCCTTGGAAGTCGTCGGGAGCGGCGCCGATCGCACGGTGCGGTTCAAAGTTCCGAAAACGGAAAAGAGCCGGCGCGACGTAGCCCTGAGCGCGCGGGCGATCGTATTGCTGCGGTCGCATCACGCAAAGCAGAGCAAGCTGCATGTATTTCTCGGCGGGCCGTTCGGGGATGAGGAGCTCGTCTTCCCGAATCCGCGCACGGGCGAGCCGTGGAAGCCCGATACGTTCTCGAACGAGTTTTTTGCGCGCGTGAAGACGTCAGGACTTCCGAAGGTGACGTTCCACGGGCTGCGTCACTCGTACGCGTCGATCTCGCTGCGCGCCGGCACGCCGTTGAAGGTCGTGTCGGAAATGCTCGGCCACACGACCGTCGCGATCACCGCCGATCTTTACACGCACGTGCTGGGGAACCTCAAGGCTGAAGCTGCCGATCGCCTCGATGCGATCTTCGACGACGCGGAAACGAAGCGCGCAGCTGCCGTTGCACAAGGTTCGTGGGCCAAAGGTGGGTCAATCGAGAAGCCGCGTGCAAAAAAAGTCAGTAGAATAAAGCGATTTGAAATAGCCCCAGCGGGATTCGAACCCGCGTTACCGCCGTGAGAGGGCGGCATCCTAGGCCTCTAGATGATGGGGCCCTGGCTCCCGGGGATGGTCTCGAACCACCGACATGCAGATTCAGAGTCTGCCGTTCTACCAACTGAACTACCCGGGAAAGGTCGAAACGTTATACTACAGCGCCGGGCTCCGTCCTTGCAACACCGGCCCGCTTTAGGTTCCGGCCACCATAGGTCGGCGTTTGGCTGTGACAGTTTGGGCAAAGCATGCGGAGATTCTCAAGGCGGTTATCGTTCCTGACGCCGTTGATGTGATCGAGATGCATGTTGAGAGGCTTTTCTCGCCAACTAGCAAGACCGCACGACTGACAGCGGTTCTTCAATAGTCCCTCCCCTACAAGTCTCGCCTTGACGTGCTTGCGGTTTCTCTTAGGGTCACTGAGCAGTTCGGCGATGGACATGCCGAATCGTCGCGGCCTGACCTCACCGCGACGTACGGCATTAGTCCACGAAGCGGCACAGAAGTTGAACTTTGTCCTGCATTGCCGATAACTGTGACCGTCATCGTAGTAAGTTTGAATTTCGGTCCAGTTATGCTTACGTCGTCGATCCGGAAACAGAGTAGGCTCGGCCTTCAGCTTTCCGCGCTGTACAGCTTTGATCCAAGCGGTGTGCGTGAATCCAAAGAGGTGCGAGCACTCGACGAAGCCGTGGCCTTCGTCGTGATATGCTTGTACGGCGTTCCAGTCGTGTAATTTTCTTGCCATGCATCGGTGCTACAAGACTGCGGTGCCAACTGTATGGCACGATGCAACGACGATATGCGCTACATCCTTTGACTCCGCGTGCTGCGCACGCTACGCTCAGGATGACACACTCTTTGCTCGGCACGCTTCGCAGGCTACCATCCGCGGTTGCTGCGTTCTGGACATCCGTTGCTGCAGGCTCGCGGCGATGCGGTAGAAAACCTACCGCTCATGCAGGCGGTCGTGCTGGTGGGGGGCGAGGGGACGCGGCTGCGTCCGTTGACCTACGGTACGCCGAAGCCGATGGTGCCGATCATGAACGTGCCGTTCCTTGCGCGCACGCTCGAACGTCTCTATACCGCCGAGATTCGCGAAGTCATCCTGGCGGCCGGTTATATGCCGCAAGCGATCGTCGACTACTTCGGCGACGGCACGCAGCTCGGCATGAAAGTGACCTATGCGATCGAGGAGACGCCGCTCGGCACGGCCGGCGCGATCAAAAACGTCGAGCCGCACATTCACGGTCCGTTCTTCGTGCTCAACGGCGACATCCTCACGAGTCTCGATCTGCGGGCGATGCGCGAATACCACGAGGCAAAGGGCGGCATCGGTACGATCCATCTCATTCGCGTCGAAGATCCGTCGCACTTTGGTTGCGTCGTGCACGACGCAACCGGTCGGGTGAGTGCCTTCGTCGAGAAACCGCCGGAGGGTGAAGAACCGACCGACGAGATCAACGCCGGAACCTATCTGCTCGAGCGCGAGATCCTCGAATACATTCCGCCGGGACAGAACGTCTCGATCGAACGTGCGACGTTTCCCGAAATCATCGCAAAGGGCAAAGCGCTCTACGCCTACACCACCAGCGATTACTGGCTCGATCTCGGGAGACCCGAGCAGTATCTCGCGGCGCATCGCGACGTGCTGAGCGGCGCGATGCCGCTTGCGGTCGAGCCGGGAATCAGCGGCGAGGGCGGCGATGCGCTGCGCGGACATCCCGGCATCATTCCACCAGTGCACGCCGCAGCCGACGTCTTAGTCGCCGCAAGCGCGAAGATCGGTCCGAACGTCGTGCTCGGTCGGTCGTGCAGCATCGGCGCCGATGCGACCGTTCGCGAATCGGTGCTCTGGGAGCGGGTCAGCGTGGGCACCGGCGCTATCATTGAAGAAGCAATTCTCGCCAGCGGCGTAACGATTGGTCCGCAGGCGTTCATTGCCAAGGGAAGCGTCATCGGCCACGACGTCAGCGTCGAGCCCGGGGCGGTCTTGGAACCGGGGGCTCGTTTGGGTTCTCCTGCTGAGGAAGTAACTAGCTAGCAAGCGGCCGTTCGGTTTACGACGCATCTACCGCGGGGTACACTGAGGTCCTGTAGTGGAAGGGAGTCCGTTGTCCGACATGCAGCCCCCGCGAGCTTTATTCTTGGGTTCGTACCCGCCCCGCGAGTGCGGAATTGCCACCTTTACGAAGGATGTAGTCGACGCATACGATCGCGCGTTTGGCGTTTCGAGTCCGGTTATCGCGCTCGACGAACCGGGCGGTGACGTCCGCCGGTATCCCGCCGAAGTCGTCGGCCGGATCGCGCAAGACGAACGGGCAGGTTACGCGGCAGCGGCGCGCTTCGTCAACCAATATCCCGTTGATCTGGTCAACATTCAACACGAATACGGGCTCTTCGGCGGAGAGCGCGGCGAGTGGCTCGTCGATTTCATTCGGGCTCTCCAGAAGCCCGTCGTGCTCACGCTGCATACGGTCTTACCCGAACCCGACGAGACCTATTTGCGGGTGACGCGCGAGCTCTGCGAGCAGGCGGCGAAGGTGGTGGCGCTCTCGGTGACGGGACGCACGTTACTCGAAAAGATTTACGGTATCGATCCGCAGCGCCTCGAGACGATCCACCACGGCGTGCCCGACGTTCCGTTCCAAGATACGTACGCGGCGAAGGCGTCCTTTGGAATCGGTCTGCGGACCGTTATCTCTACCTTCGGGCTGATCAGCCGCGGTAAGGGTCTCGAGTATGCGATCGAGGCGATGCGTAGCGTCGTCAAACGGCATCCGGAGACGCTCTATCTCATTCTGGGCGAGACGCATCCGGTCGTGCGCCGTCACGAGGGCGAGTCGTACCGCGAGTCGCTCCACGCGATGGTCCGTGAGTTCAAACTGCACTACAACGTCCAACTGGTCGACAAGTACCTCGAATTCGACGAAGTGGTGAGTTATCTCGCGGCGACCGATATCTACTTGACCCCATACCTCAATCCGGTGCAAGTCGTTAGCGGTACGCTCGCGTACGCGGTTGGATGCGGCAAAGCGATCGTGTCGACGCCGTATCTGTACGCCCAGGAGCTGCTCGCGCACAATCGCGGCTTTTTGTGTGACTTTCGCGATGCCGCCTCGATCGCGACGCGGCTGAACATGCTGCTCGACGATCCGGCGCTGCGGCGCGCGACCGAACGGCGTGCGTATCGGTTTGGCCGGCAGATGACGTGGCCGCACGTAGCCGCCGAATACGGGGCGCTCTTCAGCGAGCTCTGCCCGCGCGATCCGCTCGAACTGGTGTCATCTGCCTAAATCCCGCGCCGGCACGGCGCCGCCGCCGCTCGATCATGTGGCCGTGCTCTCGGATGACGTCGGCATCCTTCAGCACGCGCTCTATAACGTACCGAATCGCAAGTTCGGATACTGCACCGACGACGTCTCTCGCGCACTAATGGTAGCCCTCGCGTACTTGCGCCTCGCACCCTCGGACAAGCTCGGCGCGCGACTCGCCTCGATCTATCTCGCCTTCTTGCAGCACGCGCAGCTGGACGACGGACGCTTTCACAATTTCATGGATTACGATCGCCGCTGGATCGACGAGATCGGTACGCACGACAGCTGCGGCCGCGCGATCTGGGCGCTCGGATACGGCGCCGCCAACGCCCCGTCGAAGACCTGGCGGCGAATCTGCACGGCGTTGCTCGACCGCACGATTCCGTCGCTGGACAAATTGGAATACATCCGGTCGCGTGCGTATGCCGCGATCGGGTTTGCCCACGCGCACACGGCACTTCAGGAACCCAAGTATGCCGATGCGCTGCGGTACCTGGCCGCCGAGATTCTCGCGGTCTACGATGCGAACGCAACCCCCGAGTGGCAATGGTTCGAGAACGTCATGACCTATGACAACGCGCGCCTTCCCGAAGCCCTGATTCGAGCCGGTCACGTGCTGGGCGAAGCGCGATACGGAGAGGCCGGCCTCGAGGCGCTCGGCTTCTATCAGGAGATCGCGATTGAAAACGGCGTCCACGTCCCGATTGGGAACGACGGCTGGTACCATCGCGGCGAGCGGCGCGCGAGGTACGAGCAGCAGCCGCTGGAGACCTGTGCATTGGTCGACGCCGCGCTCGCGGCCTTCGATCTGACCGGCGATCCCGGAAACGTCGCCACCGCGGAGCTTGCCTTAGAGTGGTACTACGGCAAGAACTCGCGGGGAGTGGCGATGGCCAACGGCGGCGGCTGCTATGACGGGTTGGGCGAAGATAGCGTCAATCTCAATATGGGCGCCGAATCGACGCTCTCATTCCTTTCCGCGGCCTATGCGATGGCGGCTCGGCAGGCTCGGGTACTACGCGCCGTGCGCTAAACCCCTACGCCAAACGTCGCACCCTTCGACAGGCTCAGGGTGACACGACAGGCTTAAGGCCGACACGACAGGCTTAGGCAGACACATTAAGGACAGGCGAGGGAGAGCCCCTCGGCGAACCGCTATAAATGCTCCTGGAAACGGAAATTCTCAACGACGCGCAGTTAGCCGCCGTTAGGCAAAGCGATGGCCCGGTGTTGATTTTTGCCGGTGCCGGGAGCGGTAAGACCCGAGTCCTGACGCACCGCATCGCCTACCTGCTCGAAGACCTTCGCGTCGCGCCCGAACGCATTTTGGCCGTTACCTTTACGAACAAGGCGGCCGGCGAGATGAAGTCGCGCCTGCACCGGATGGTAGGTCCGACCGCGCGCGACCTCTGGGTTGGGACGTTCCATTCGATGTGCGTGCGAATTTTGCGTCGCGACGGATCGCGCATCGGCGTCGGACGCAGCTTCGCCGTGATCGACGATTCCGACCAGCGCCAGCTCGTCAAAGAGATTCTCGAAGATCTCGATTACGACGAGCGCCAACTCTCGGCCGGAGCATGTCTCGCCGAGATCGACAAGGCGAAGAACGCGCTGATCTGGCCCGAGCAGTACGCGCAGACCCAAACGTCCTTTACCGGCGAGCGCATTGCCAACGTGTACACCGAATACCAGCGCCGTCTCGCGGAGTCAAACTCGCTCGATTTCGACGATCTCATCGTCCGCACGATCGATCTGCTCGAGCGCGACAAAGAGACTCGCGAGCGGTACCAGCACCGGTTCGAGTACGTGCTGGTCGATGAATATCAAGACGTCAACGCGGCCCAGTACCGGCTCGTCGCCCTACTCGCGGGCTATCACGGAAACGTGACGGTCGTCGGCGACGACGACCAATCGATCTATTCGTGGCGCGGAAGCGATTACCGCATGATCCTGCGCTTCGAAGAAGACTTTCCCGGCGCGAAGACCTTTAAGCTCGAAGAGAACTATCGTAGCACCGGCCGCATTCTCGAAGCCGCGAATAATCTCGTCTCGAACAACCGCTCCCGCGCGCCGAAGCGGCTCTTCACCACGCGCGGCGAGGGCGAGGCGATCACGCTCTATCCCGCCGCAACGGAGCGCGACGAAGCCCGCTACGTCGTCGAGAAAATCAAGAGTATGGTGCGCGATGGCTCGGCCTATCGCGACTTCGTCGCGCTCTATCGCACCAACGCGCAATCGCGCGTCTTCGAAGAAGCCTTACTCGCCGAAGGCATTCCGTATCGCGTCGTGGGCGGCGTCGGGTTCTACGCGCGCACCGAAGTCAAAGACGTCGTCGCCTATCTGCGGTATATCGTCAACTCGTCCGACGCGCTGGCGTTCAAGCGCATCGTCAACGTGCCCCGGCGCGGAATCGGGCAGCAGACGCTGGCGGCGCTGGTGCAGGCCGCCAATGCGGCGCGCGTCTCGGTCGGAGAGGCAATCTTTAGCAGCGATCTGCTGCGCGCGGCGGTGCCGAAGAAGCTCAAGGAGCTCGAACGCTTCGCCGAGCTGATCAACGAGCTTCGCCGAGTCGCCGAGAGCGGCAGCGTCGCCGACGTCCTGGTCGCCGTTCTGGAGCGCTCGGGATACGTCCGCGAACTGCAAGCCGAAGACACGCACGAAGCGCGGGGTAGGCTCGAGAACCTTTCCGAGCTGGTCGGCGTCGCGCGCGAGTACGAAGCGACCGACGACGCGCCCTCGCTCGCGGGCTTCCTTGCCAACGTCGCGCTCGTGAGCGATCTCGACTCGCTCGACGAGGACGCATCGTACGTAACGCTCATGACGCTGCACAGCGCGAAAGGCCTGGAATTCCCGAGCGTCTTTCTCACTGGCCTCGAAGAGGGCGTCTTCCCGCACAGCCGCACGCTTACCGAGCCGGCCGAGGTGGAAGAAGAACGTCGGCTCGCCTACGTCGGCATCACGCGTGCCATAGATCGGCTCTTTCTGACGTACGCCGCACGCCGCGCGCTCTTCGGGAACACCTACGCTTATCCGAAGTCGCGCTTCCTCGACGAGATTCCGTCGCTCGAGGTGCTCGAGAGCGGCAGCGTCCCGCTGCCGCGTCCTTCCGGAGGACGCTGGCGCGAGGTCGCGATTCACGAGTCGGCGGGTGCGGGCGTCCATCTCGGCTTGAAGTCGGGGGATCGCGTGCGCCACCCCAAGTGGGGCGAGGGGCGCATCGAGAGTATCGTCGGCGCGGGCGGCGACGGACTCGTTACGATCGACTTTCCGAATGTCGGCCAAAAAATGCTCATGCTCAAGTACGCGCCGCTCGAGAAGATCTAGTCCCGTCGTCCCCGCCTGAGGTACAGGGTGGCTCAACAGTTACGGGTTGCCGTCGCGGGTGCGTTCGGTCGCATGGGCGCGGTCGCGCGCGAAGCGCTGCAGCGCACCGGTGAGTATTGCTGCGGGCTCGCGCGGCGACGCGATCCGGAGCTCGCCGTCTTCGATTCCCTCGATGAGATGCTCGATGCCGAACCCGACGTCGTCCTCGATCTCACGACGCAGCCCGGAAGTTACCAAATCTCGCTCGGCGCGGTCGCGCGCGGCTGCTACACGGTCGTCGGTGCGAGCGGATGGACCTTGGAGCAGCGAGCGGAATTACGAGCGCTGGCCGAAGATCGCAACGTTGGCGCCATCTTGGTGCCGAATTTTTCGATGGGCGCGATGCTGATGATGCGGTTCGCAGAAGAAGCGGCCCGCTTTTTCCCTGATGCTGAAATCCTCGAGCTGCACCATCCCGAAAAGAAGGACGCACCGTCGGGAACGGCACGCGAGACGGCTGCGCGCATCGAGCGCGCCGCGGGTAAGAAGCCTGAAATCCACAGCGTTCGTCTAACGGGTTTGCTTGCGCATCAGGTGGTGCTCTTCGGAGCTCCCGGCGAGCTGCTCACGATTCGTCACGACTCTTTCGCGCGCGAATCGTTCGTCGCCGGAATGCTCGCCGCGGTTCGTGCGGTGGTGCACCGGCGCGGTCTCTCGATCGGGCTCGAGTCCGTCATCGAGGGCGGCACGTGAACGTCGCGGTTGTCGGCGCAACGGGCGCCGTCGGTGAGACGATCGTGCGCCTCCTCGAAGAGCGCGATCTGCCCATCGCCCGGCTCTCTCCCTTCGCTTCGCGCGCCCGCTCCGATGCCGTTCGCTTTCGCGGCGCCTCGCTCGACGTGCGTGTGGCCTCCGACGACGCGTTGCGTGGCTTCGATGTGGTCTTCTTTGCAAGCGGCGAGGATGCCAGCGCGCGATACGCCCCGGCACTGGTCGAGCGCGGTTCGGTCGTCATCGACAACAGCGCGACGTTCCGGATGCAGCGCGGCGTGCCGTTGATCGTTCCCGACGTGAACGCCGAGGTGCTGCGCGCCGAGCACCGCCTCTTTCCGGTCGCAAACTGCACCGCGATCGTGCTCTGCACGGCCCTGCGGCCGATTCGCGACGTCGCCGGATTGCGATCGGTCCACGTCGCTACGTATCAGGCCGCAAGCGGCGCCGGCCGGCCAGGCATCGAGGAGCTCTTGGCCGGCGAAGAAGCACTCGCGCGGGGCGACACCGAGCCGTCGCCGGTGGTCTTTGCGCGTTCGCTCGCGCGTAACGTCGTGCCCCAGATTGGTCTCTTCGACGCGAGCGGATTGAGCGGCGAGGAGCGCAAGGTTCGCGACGAAACGCGCAAGCTGCTCGAGCTTCCCGAGCTGGCCGTGAACGTCATGGCCGTCCGCGTGCCGGTGCTCACGGCGCACAGCGAGGCAGTCTTTCTCGAAACGCAGCGCGCCGCGACGCTCGACGCGCTGGGATCGGCGCTCGACGCTGCGCCGGGCGTCGTTTTTCATCGCGACGGGATCGTCACGCCGCGCGAAGTCGAAGGAACCGACGACGTCCACGTCGCGCGTCTCCGCGCCCTTCGACAGGCTCAGGGTGATAC
Source organism: Candidatus Cybelea sp. (assembly GCA_036732685.1). Classification (GTDB taxonomy): domain Bacteria; phylum Vulcanimicrobiota; class Vulcanimicrobiia; order Vulcanimicrobiales; family Vulcanimicrobiaceae; genus Cybelea. Next base: position 166,159 of record DAINBY010000004.1, read on the forward strand.
TGCCCTTCGACAGGACGACGACGGTACGGGGTTTGCGTTGTGGTGCGTCGGTGACCAACTGCGACGCGGCGCGGCAACCAATGCGGTGCAGATTCTCGAGCTGCTGCTCGCAAAGGGATACGTCGCCGCATGAAGGCACTCGCGCAAATCGCCGTGCTAAAGTTCGGTGGAACCTCGGTCGCCAATCGCGAGGAGCGCGCGATCGCCTATCGGCGCGTCCGCGAAGCGCTCGATGCGGGTTTCGCGACGGTCGCGGTCGTCTCGGCGATCGGCCGCTCTCCCGAACCATACGCAACCGATACGCTGCTCGGGCTCATCGCGGATCGGAGCGGCAGCCCGAACGCCGATCTGCTGCTCTCGGCCGGCGAACTGATCTCTGCCGCCCTCTTTGCCGACGAGCTTAGTGCCGGCGGCGTCGACGCGATTGCACTCTCCGGCGCGCAGGCGGGTATCGTCACCGACGCCCGGCATGGCGACGCTCGAATTCTCCGCGTCGAACCGCGCGCCATTCTCGATGCGCTGGACTGCGGTGCCGTGCCGGTTGTGGCGGGATTCCAGGGCGCGACGGAAGAGGGCCTCGTCACGACGCTCGGTCGAGGTGGAACCGATCTCTCCGCGATCGCCATCGGAGAAGCGCTCGACGCGCAGCGCATCGATATCTACACCGACGTAAGCGGCGCGATGACCGCCGATCCACGTCGCGTTCCCGAGGCACGCACCATCCCGCGCGCTTCGCTCGTGGAGATGACCGAGCTGGCCAACCACGGTGCCAAGGTCGTGCACGACAAAGCGGCCGAGTATGCCCACCGCACCGGCACTCGTTACTCGGTCAAAGATTTACGTACCGATCGCGGCACGCTGGTCGACGATCGGGCAGGCAACGAATCGCCGATTACGGGGGTGACGTCGACCGGGCGCGTTACCTGGGTCAGGATCATTCGCGGCGATATCGAATCGCCGAAACGGCGCATGGAGACCGAACTCGAAATGTTTAGCCGCATCGCGGAGGCGGGGATCTCGATCGATCAGGTGACGATCAATCAAGCCGGCGTGGCGTTTGTCATCGACGGCGATCGCGGAAACGAGATTCGGCGGCTGCTCGGCGACTTGAACTTGGCCGTGCGCATGCGCGAGGATTGCTCGAAGCTCTCGATCGTGGGGAGCGGAATGCGGGGGACGCCGGGCGTCGTGCATCGCATCGTCGACGCGCTCTCACGAGCGAACGTGGAAATCATTCACTGCACCGATAGCAACGTCACCGTTTCCGTCCTGGTGCCGGCCGATCAGGTGACGCGCGCCGAGCGCGCGGTTCACGAACAGTTCGGTCTAGACAAAGGAGAGCCAATCCTGTGAATCTCGGTGCGATTCTCACCGCGATGGTGACGCCGTTCGACGAACGCGGCGAGCTCGACGTACGTGAAACGCAGCGCCTCGCGCGCTGGCTCGTCGGCCGCGGGAACGACGGGCTCGTCGTCGCCGGTTCGACCGGTGAAGGGCAGACGCTCGACGCGCGCGAGCGCGTTGCGGTGTGGAAAGCGGTAAAAGAGGCGGTTGGCAATACGGCCGTCGTCGTGGCCAACGCGGGGACGAACTCCACGCGCGAGTCGGTCGGTGTGGTCGAAGCGGCCGCCGCGGCCGGTGCCGACGCGATTCTCGCGGTCGTTCCATACTATAACAAGCCGACGCAGAGCGGCATGCTCGCACACTTCGGTGCGATCGCCGAGGCCACGGCGCTTCCCGTCGTCGTTTACAACATCCCGGGGCGTACCGGCGTCAATATGCTGCCCGAGACGCTCTTCGAGCTGGCGCGCAGCCACGCCAACATTGTGGGCGTCAAAGAATCGAGCGGCGATCTCAAGCAGATCGGGATGGTTCTGCTCGAGCGTCCGCCCGAGTTTATCGTCTGGGCGGGCGACGATCATCTCTTTCTGCCGTCTCTAGCGCTTGGTGCCGACGGCGTCGTCGGCGTCGCATCGCACCTCTGTTCGCTCGAATATCGAGCAATGTTCGATGCATACCGGGGCGGGCGCACCGGCGAAGCGGCGCAGATTCATGCCTCACTCTTGCCGTTGATCGACGCGCTCTTTGCGGTGACGAGCCCGATTCCGGTGAAGTGGGCGATGCGGCAACTTGGATTTGGGGTCGGTGAATGCCGGTTGCCGCTCGACGCGTTGCCTCCGGCGATCGCGCAGCGGTTACGGCCACTCATCGCGCCGTATGCACGGCAAACCGTCGAGTCCCGGTGACGCGTGCAGATTCTGGGATGCCGGCTCGATCCTATCGACGCGGATGAAGCTACCGCGCGCATTTTGGAGCTCGCTCGAGGCGGCAGCGGCTCGCAGATCGTGACCCTCGGAACCGAGATGGTCGTGCACGCGCAGCGCGACGGCCGATTTCGGGCGATCGTCAACGATTCGGTGCTCTCGCTCTGCGATACGGTCGGGCTGCTGGCGGTCGCGCGTCGTCGCGGCGCGGCCTTGCGCGAACGTGTCACCGGCGTCGAACTCATCGAGTGCCTCTGCGCCGGCGCCGCGGCAGAGGGCTTGCCGGTATACTTTCTCGGCGGCGCCGAGGGCGTCGCGACCGATGCCGCGGCGAAACTGCAATCGCAGCACCCCGCGCTGCGGATCGCCGGCGCGCGAAGCGGATACTTTCGCGACGACGAAACGCCCGCGATCGTGCGAGCGATCGCGCAAAGTCAGGCGCGGCTGCTCTTCGCCGGACTCGGTTCGCCGCGACAAGAGTACTGGCTCGCCGAGCACCTGCACGAAACGGGTTGCGGCGCGGGCGTCGGCGTCGGCGGATCGTTCGACGTCATCGCGGGACGGATCGAGCGAGCCCCGCGGCTGGTCCGCCGCTTCGGTTTGGAATGGCTCTACCGCTTGGTGAGGGAACCCTGGCGCTGGCGCCGCCAGCTCGCGCTTCCACTCTTCGTCTGGCTCGTCGCGCTCGACGAACTCGGCATTCGCTCCGCTCGAAAGGGAATGGTAAGTTTGTGAAGGCGATGATCTTGGCCGGAGGTCTCTCGACGCGGCTCTATCCGCTGACCAAGCTCGTTCCCAAACCGCTCGTCCCGGTTGCCGGCGTCCCCAACGCCGCGCACTTGCTCCATTATCTCAAGGCGTACGGCTTCGACGAGATCGCGATCAACACGCACTATCTCGCCGACGCCATTGTCGCGACGCTCGGCGACGGCTCGCGGTTCGGCGTCAAGCTTCACTATTCGTACGAGCCGGAGCTGCTGGGCAGCGCGGGCGGTGTGAAGAAAATCGAGTCGTTCTTCGACGACGAGCCTTTCCTCGTGATCGGCTGCGACGAAGTCACCGATATGCGGCTCGATCGCCTCTTCGATTTCCATCGCGACCGCAACGCGATCGCGACAATCGGGCTCGTCGAATGCAACGAGGTCGATCAGTACGGCGTCGTGCTACTCGACGAGCGGGGCAAGATCGTCGGCTTCCAAGAAAAGCCGAAGAAGGGCACGGAGCTGAGCAAACTCGCCAACACCGGCGTCTACGCGTTCTCCCCGGCGATCTTCGACCACATTCCCGCCAACGAGTTCTACGATTTCGGAAATCAGGTCTTTCCCGCGCTTCAACGCACTGCAGCGCCGTTTTATGGGTTCGAGGCGCGCGGCGCCTATTGGGCCGACATCGGCACGCCGAGTGAGTACCGGCGCGCGAGCTATGACGTCGTGCGCGGCGTCATGCGGATTCCGCAGACGACGCCCAACGGAATCGACCCGTCGGCGAGACTCGCCGGTGACGTCCGCGTCGAAGGGCCGGTGCGCGTTGGCCCGGGTGTCGTTCTTGCCGACGGCGTTCACATTGTCGGTCCGAGCGTTCTCGACGCCGGCGTGCGAGTGGAGAGCGGTGCTCGGCTCGAGCGCGCGATTTGCTGGCAGGGTGCGACGATCGGGGCACGTGCGGAGCTGTGCGATGCGGTCGTTGGCAACGGTTATTTCGTCGAACCCTCGAGCGTAATCAACAACGCGCTGGTTGCCTCCGGCGTTTGAGGCACTAGCTGCTCGCCTTCGCCGTCGTGATCGAGCCGCATGGTATTGCGGCCGCTCCTCGATCTGTTATTTCCCCCGCAATGCGCGGGCTGCAACGCGCTCGGTTCGGGCCTCTGCGACGCCTGTGCCGGCGCAGGCGAACGAATTCATGTTCGTTTTCCGTCGTTGCGGGTGAGCGCATTCGGAGCGTACCAAGGGAATCTGCGCGCGGCGGTACTCGCGCTCAAAGATGGTCGCCGCGACGTCGCGGAGGCGCTGGGACGCCGCGTTGCGCCGCTCGTCGCGCGCAACTGCGTGCTCGTGCCGATTCCGACGACGCTGCGGCGTCGGCGTGCGCGCGGTTTCGACGGCGTCGCGCTCGTCGCTCGCCATGCCGCCGAGATTGCCGGCGCCCGCGTGGTGCTGGCCTTGGAACAACGTTCGGGCGATGCGCAACGCGGGCGTTCGAGGGCGCAGCGTCTCGCCGCCCAGGGGCGGTTCACGAGCGACCCGGCGGCCGTCGCGGCCAGGCGCGTCACGCTCTTCGACGACGTCTGTACCACGGGCTCGACGCTGCGCGACTGCGCCGATGCGGTGCGCGAGGCGGGAGGGATGGTCGAGGATGCCGTCGTCGTCGCGGTGACGAAGAGCGATTCCCCGTGGAGTCTGCCCATCGTCAGCTAACGCCGCTCGACGAGCTCTATCTGCAGCGCACCTACGAGCTCGCCGCCCGCGGAATCGGAAATACCGCGCCGAACCCGCCCGTCGGCGCGGTCGTCGTGCGTGACGGACGTCCCGTCGGCGAAGGGTATCATCATCGTGCCGGCGATGCGCACGCGGAGACCAACGCGCTCGCGCAAGCCGGGCCCCTGGCGCGTGGCGCGACCCTCTACGTTTCGCTCGAGCCTTGCCGCCACGTCGGCCGCACGCCGCCCTGCACGCAGGCGCTCGTCGAAGCCGGCGTCACGCGGGTCGTTGCCGGAACGCTCGATCCCTCCGGACACGGCGGCGCGGCCGAGTTACGCGAACGCGGGGTCCAGCTTTGCGTCGCGGGCGATCCGGTTGCTCGCGATCTGATCGAGATCTTCGCGCGAGCAAGTGTGGGCGCGCGCCCCTTCGTGGCCTTGAAGATGGCGATGTCGCTCGACGGTGCCGTCGTGAGTCGCCCGGGCGCGCACGAGCGGCTGGGCTCCGTGGAAGAGGAGCGATACGTTCGCGAGCTTCGCGCAGCATACGACGCGGTGATGGTTGGCGCCGGCACGATTCGCATCGACGATCCGCAACTAACGGTTCGGCCGCCGCACGACCGCGTGCGTCCGTACGTGCGCATCGTCGCGTGTGGAAGCGAAATGCTCGGCGCCGATCGCCGCGTCTTCGCCTCCGGCGACGGATACGCCAAGACGATCGCACTCGTGCCGGCCGGCCGCCGCGAACGTTTTCAATCGTTGCACGAGGTCGCCGAGGTGCTCGAGATCGGTTCGCCGGACGACGCCGAGCTCGATCTGCGGGCGGCGATGACGGCGTTGCGCGAACGCGGCATTTTCAGCGTCTTCTGTGAGGGCGGGCCTCGGCTGGGCGCGAGTCTTCTTGCAGCCGGAGAGGTCGACCGCATCTACTGGGCCATCGCACCGCGTTTCCTGGGCGGAACGAGCGCGGTGCCGGTTCTCGCCGGCGCCGACGTCGCCGGCGTGCGCTTGCATTTCGATCGCGTCGAGCAGATCGGTCCCGATGTGATACTCTCCGGAACGGTCGCGCGTGTTTAGCGGGCTCATCGCCTATTGCGGCGTCGTGGTTGGGGTGGAATCGCGCGCGGGCGGGATCGCGCTGAAGATCCGATGCGAGGGCGTGGAGCGCGAACGACCCGAACCGAAGGATTCGATCGCGATCGACGGAGTCTGCCTCACCGCGACGACGATCGACGGCGAGGTCGTCGCGTTCGACGTCGTTCCGGAGACTTTGGCGTGCAGCACGCTGGGCGAACGGGTTGCCGGCGATCGCGTCAACGTCGAGTATGCGCTACGGCTGAGCGATAGGATCGGAGGGCACATCGTCTATGGCCACGTCGATGCGTCCGCGCGCGTGCTCGCTCGCGGGCCCGAGGGGCAGGGCGAGCGCATGCGGATCGAGACGCCGGCGTCGATGGCCGCCATGATCGCGCCGAAAGGATTTGTTGCGGTTGACGGAGTGAGCCTCACGATCGCAGCAGCCGGCGAGAACGCGTTCGAGGTGGCGCTCATCCCCGAAACGCTCTCGCGCACGACGCTTGGCGATCGCGCTCCCCGCAGCCGCGTCAACCTCGAAGCCGATCCCCTGGCCCGCTACGCGCATCACATCCTCGGCACGGATCGTCTCACCCTGCGTCCGTCGAAGGATGATCAGTGACAAAATTTCGCGATACGATTTCCCCCAGCGCTCGGATCTTCGAGGCGAGGCTACAGGTGCAATGGGCCGACATCGATGTCGCCGGCATCATGTACTTTGCGGCCTATTCGCGCTTCGCCGAATACGCCGAAATGCAGCTCTTCGGCGAACTCGGCTTTCCGTACGAGAGCGTCTTCACGACATTTAACTTTTGGCTGCCGCGCATCCGCGTCGAGGCGGAGTATCACGCTCCCGCGCTGATGAGCGATTGGCTGCGCATGCGCACGCACGTCGAGCACGTCGGCGCATCGAGCCTGCGCTGGCAGACCGTCTTCTTCAACGAACGCACCGGCGAAGCCGGGGCGGCGGTGCGTTTCATCGTGGCGGCGATCGATGCTACGACGAAGAAGAGCCACCCGCTGCCCGAGCCGGTTCGCAGCGCGCTGATCTCGTGCGTGTAGCCGTTCTCGTCGCGCCGGGGCAGATCGAACTTCGCGAGGAACCCGCCCCGACCGCACCCGATGGCGGAATCGTTGTCCGCGTGCGGGCGGCGCTCACCGATGGAACCGATCTCAAGACGTATCGCCGCGGGCACCCGAAGATGTCGATGCCGACGCGTTTTGGACACGAGTTCTCGGGCGACGTCGTCGCGGCGGGGAAGGGCGTGACGACCTTCGCACCCGGCGATGCGGTGATGTGCGTGCACACCGCGCCATGCGGGCGTTGCTATTGGTGCCGCGGGGGGGAAGAAGAGCTCTGCGAGGAGCTGATGCCGTCGATGCTCTTGGGTGCGTACGCCGATTGCATTGCCATTCCCAAGCGAATCGTCGAGCAGAACTGCTTCGCCAAACCGGCCGGCGTCAGCTACGCCGAGGGGGCCTTTCTCGAACCGCTCGCCTGCGTGGTGCATTCGATTGCGATGCTCGCGCCCGCTTCGGGCGAAACGTTCGCGATCGTCGGTAACGGCGGCTTCGGAATCCTGCACGCGCTGCTGCTCCGAAGTCAGGGCGTCGACGTCATGCTCTTCGGACGAAATGCCGAGCGTCTTGAGTTAGCGCGCGAACTCGGCTTGCAGAGTCTCGACGCGCGCGCGATGCCAATTCACCAAGCAATCCTCGAGCGCACCGGCGGGCGTGGCGCCGACGCGGTTATCGAATGCACCGGAACGCTCGAGATGTGGGAGCAAGCGCCGTCATTGGTGCGGCGTGGCGGACGAGTCTCGCTCTTTGCCGGGCTGCCCGGTGACGCGCGCGTTTCGTTTCTCGCCGCGCGGCTGCACTACGACGAGGTACGCCTGCTCGCCCCGTTTCATTTTACCCCAAGGGACGTGCGCGAGGCGTTCGAACGCATCGCCGCACACGCGCTGCCGCTGGGACGGCTCATCTCGCACGTCTATCCGCTAGACCGTATTGCGTCCGCCTTCGAAGATCTCGATGCCGGCGTCGGGCTCAAAGCCTTGATCGAGCCATGAGCGCGCCGGTTATGCGCGCCGCCGTGCTCTACGACGTCGACGATCTTCGCATCGACGAACGCGCCATACCCGAACTCGCTGACGGAGAAATCCTCGTGCGCACCATGGCGAGCGGTATCTGTAGCGGGGACGTGTTGCCGTGGTACATTCGGCGAAAGGCGCCGCTCGTGCTCGGTCACGAGCCGGCCGGCGTCGTCGCCGAAACGCGCGGCGACGTACCGTTTAAGGCCGGCGATCGCGTCTTCGTGCACCATCACGCGCCGTGCTTTGAATGCCGCCACTGCGCGCGCGGCGACTACGTGCAGTGCGCGGCGTGGCGCAAAGCCGGTATCGACCCGGGCGGTATCGCCGAATTCTTTCGCGTCGCGGCGCCGAATCTGAAGGACACGCTACTCTTGCCTGCGAGTGTCGGCTTTCCCGATGCATCGCTGGTCGAGCCGCTCGCCTGCGTGGTGAAGTCGCTGCGCCGCAGCGGCGTTCGCGCCGGCGACCGCCTCTACGTTATCGGCCTGGGTGTCATGGGACTGCTGCACGTTCTTGCGGCCCGCGCGCTCGGCGCCGAAGTCTTCGGCGGCGACTTCATCGCCGCGCGCCGCGACGTCGCCCAGCGTAACGGCGCGATTGCCTTCCATCCCGACGAGCTTCGGAGCGCGCTGCCCGGTGGCGCCGATGTCGTGATCTGCGGTCCGGGAACTGCCGCCGCGATGCAGGCCGCGGTCGAAGCGGTTGCACCTGGTGGTACCATTGTGATGTTCACGCCGTTTCCACCCGAGCTGCCCGTAACGATCGATTCCCAGAAAATGTATTTCGGCGACCTGCGTTTGCTAGCAAGCTACTCGTGCGGTCCAGACGACACGCGTGCGTCGCTCGAGCTGATCGCGAGCGGTGCCGTCACGGCCGCGAAGATCGGTGCCGATCTGGTCTCACTCGACGAAGTCCCACGCGCCTACCGGCAGCTCGCCGAATCCAAGATCATCAAACCAATCGTGGTCTTCCCGGAGTAATCGCTCAGCTCTCGGCGTAAATCGGCGGCGAAGGTTCCGGAACCGGGAGAACCACGTCGTCGGCGCGCGAAGTGACGCGCCACGCGACGAAGAGCGAGACGGCGTAGAGCAACGCCGCGAGAAGCCACGGCGCGCCGATCAATCCAAGCGAACGCCACGGGCCGGCAAACTGTGCGAACGTCAGGGTGAAGAGCGCCGGTCCGATCAGCATCGAGATTCCGCGCACCGAACCGAGTGCTCCCTGGAGCTCGCCTTGTTCGGTGGGAGCGACGTGACGCGTCATCAACGCCTGCGACGAGGCTTGATACATCGGCAACGCGATCATGACGGCCGCCACGAGAAAGAGGATGCCGTTATCCGCACCCATCAGCGCGAGCCCGGCGGCCGCGACGATTAAGCTCGCAAGCAGCGTCCGCCGCTCGCCCAGCCGTTTGACGACCCGGCCGACCATCGTCGCCTGATTGATCGCCGAAACGATGCCGACGAGCGCGAGCGTCAGTCCGATACTCCCGGTGCTCCAACCAAAGGCCGCGATGCAATAGATCACCCAAACGTTCGGGAAGATCTCGTGGGCGAGGTAGGTGATAAAGTTCACCCAGGTCAGACCCCAAAGCTCGTGGTGCGAACGCAGCAGGCGCAGCGAGCCGACGGGATTCGCGCGCTTCCATTCCAGCCGCGGCGTGCGGCGTTCGCGCGGGAGCGATTCGGGAAGCACGAAGAGCCCGTAGAGCGTGTTGAGCAGCGCGAAGATGGCCGCGGCCCAAAACGTAAGGCGTGGATTGACGTTTCCGACCACGCCTCCGATGGCCGGTCCGAGCACGAAGCCGAGCCCGAAGGCGCTGCCGAGAATGCCGAAAGCAGCCGCGCGCTTCTCCGGGGGCGTGACGTCGGCGATATAAGCGCTCGCCGCGCTCATGTTCGACGTGGCGATTCCCGAGAGAATCCGTCCGGCAAAGAGCCACGAAAGGTTCGGAGCGAGCGCCATAATGGCGTAGTCGATCGCGGACATCGCATTCGATATGAGGATGACGGGGCGTCGCCCGACGCGATCGGAGAGCATGCCGAGCAGCGGGGAGCAGAAGAACTGCATGAGCGCCCAGACCGTCGCAAAGAGTCCGATAATCTCCGCAGCCCAGGCGTAGTTGTTGCCGACGAAGCTCGCAATCAGTTTCGGCAGCACTGGTCCGATCATGCCGAACGTCAGCATGTCGATCAGCACCGTGATAAAGATGAAGGCCGTTGCCGCGCGACGCGGCCGCTCAAGCATCGTAGACGGCGTCCAGCCAACGATCGACGGCGCGATTTATTCGGGTTCGGTCGTGGGTCGCGAGAAGGTCGAGCAGAAAACCCCGGAAGCCCGCGATTAGGAGCGTCCCTTGCGTCGTCGTGCAGCCCTTGAGCGCGCCGAGCCACTCGTTGACGGAGCCCTCCAAGAAGCCCGGAAAGCGTTTGGGATCTTGCAGGGCGAGCGCGTAGACTTCAAACGCGAGCCGCGTGAGCGGCTCCCACTCCGGCTTGCTCCACTCCCGCCACAGCGCGCGGGCCACTTCGCGTGGCGAACGCTCCGCGAGCTTGAGTTCCATCATCATCGCGCGCTGACGGTCGCGGCCGCGCCGGACGATCTCGACAACCAATGCCTCCTTCGACCCGAAGTAGTAGAGCAAGACGCGCGGACTAGAGCCGACCGCCTTGGCGAGCGGCCGCAACGAAAGTTCGGCCAATCCGTGGCTGCAGACGTAGTCGACGGCCCGGTCGAGCAGGTCGGCGCGCCGCGCCTCGTCCGCAGTTCTCGACACGACCTATCCTAGCATACTTGAAACAAACGTTTCAAGTATGCTAGGGGCTTTGTTTTCGGTTGTGCGCTTAGTTGGGCACGCCGTTTGGCATTACGGTAAAGCCGGCGAAATTGCCGCCGGAATAGTACCCGTCCTCGTACGTTCCCTCCCATTTGCCGGACGGATATCGAGCCTGCTCGATGAGCGGGTATCCGTCGCTTACGGTGGCGTCGGCGTAGAAGATGTGTGACGCGCCCGCGTCGAGGCGGATCATTCCGGAGCAATAATTCGCATTTAGAACCCGTCGGACCGACGTGTGCTGCTCGTATGGCTTGGGATAGATGATCATTCGGCCCTCGATGCCGCCGGCGCAAAGATCGGGATCGTCGACGACGATGAGATCATCGGTCGTCGGATCGATGCCGATTCCGCCGATGTAGCCTCGCATCGCACGCAAATGCGGCACGATGCACTGCGTCGAGCGCTCGCGAAACTCAACGACGCCCATGAAGTTCGGGCCGTAGCCGGTGACGAAAACATCGCTTTCCCGATCGACGGCGATTCCTTCAGCGGTCGTAATCTTCGAGCACGTCAATTCCGTCGGCTGCGACGATCCGATCTTGTAGACGGCAACGTTTGTGGAAGAGAGCGCGTAAAGATTGCCCGTTGTGTCGACGGCGATATCGTACGGCTGCCCGAACGGATCGGCCATTGTTTTTTCGGCCTTCGTCTTGAGATCGTATGTCACGACTTCGGGCGGTGAATAGTTTGCGATGACTATCGTCTTGTCGAAAGAAGCCAGCCCGTAGCCGTCGTAGATCCCGAGCGGACCCGAGAGCGGTTGCAGCGTTTGGCCGCCGCCGTGTTTGATCGGCCAGTACTCGAGCGTTCCGTTCTGCGTGTCGAACGCGACGATCGCAGGCTCCTTAAGGGGCGCGGGTGGCCGATGGGCGGCCTGTTGCGACGCGGCCGGCGTGGCGACGGTAGGGGTCGTCGCGGCGCCGCAACTAGCGGAAAGCAAGAGCGCGGCGCCGGTGAGCGCCGCTCGGAGGATTGGGGAGAATGTGCGCATTCGAACCCAGCTTTCTTTGGGGGAATGTTGCCTATTTTTAATGCGCCAAGTCATCATTCCTTCGCGCTCTGTCCCCAAATGGTGACGAGGGTTATCGACCGAGCGCATCAAAATCGCTCCCAGGGAGGGCCTCCTATGTCTGTCGTCTTCGCATCGGCGCGCTTTATGGCAGTGCTGGGCCTTTTATGTGCTCCGGCCTGCGCTGGAGGAGCGATCTCTTCATCGCCGTCGGCCGTCCGGGAGCCGATTGCCGGAATCCAAAGAGCGACCGCGCTAAGGAAACCGGCACTCATTTCCATCGAAATTGCGACCGGAGATTTGATCTACTGGCCGATCAAAAAGGGACCGAGCGACAAGCCCATCACGTTTTCAAATGGAATTGGGACGTACCAAGGTGGCGCGATGGCGGCAAAGGGCAACACCGTCGTGGTATCGAGCTCTTCACCTGCCGAGATTGTCGAATACAACGTCAAGACGGAGAAGACGACCGCGCTGCAAGACACGTTTGGCGCGCCGTTTGACGTGGCGGTCGATAAGAGCGGCACGATCTACGCGCTCAGCGCGCACGAAGTCGGCGTCTTTCCATCGGGATCTTCACAACCTTACGAACTCACGTGTAAAGAGTTCAACGAAACTGAATCGATCGCCGTGGATAACGAGGGCGATGTTTTCGTCGACACGGGCTACGGGAGCTTTACCGGTGTCGTCGAGATTCCGGCCGGCTCGAGGAGCACGTGTACCGAGCTGCAGCTTCGACGGCCGCATGGTTATCTAGGCGGTGTCGGCGTCGACCCAAAAACCGACGATCTCATCGTCGTTGATAACCCCGGGCTCTGCGCGGGCGGATTCGAAGGCCGGATGATCATCTATCCGAAGCCGTACAGCGCGAGCACCTCGCACCAGCATAATCTGCACGCGGGAGACTGCGCCGGAACCTTCCGTTTGGATGCGACTTCGACGCACCTCTACGTTTCCGACTGGACGATCGACGGGAGCTACCCGCTGATCGACGTGCGGTCGTATCCCTCCGGGAGGGGAAACGGAATGTACAGTAGCGGTTACACCTATACCGGCGGCTTCACTACCATTCCCAACCGGTTGCCAAACTGACGAAACTCTCCCGGAACAGCACCGTGCGCGGGCGCTTCATGGAAGCAACGGCAGCAAGCATCGTCTTGGCCCTGGCGGCCTGCCAGCCGGCTTCCCTCGCGCCGTCTGCCTCAATCGGATCGGCTGATCCTTCGGCACGCGCGGCTGACTCGCAGCGTGCGCACCTCTATGTATCGGTTGCGACCAAATCGCACTATCCATCCATCGAGCGATTTCGCCTCGCCAACGGGATTCCAGCCGCCAAGCCGGATCGCGTCTATTCAGGCTTCGGGGGATTGATTGCCGTCGCCGGTGACGGCACGTTATATGTCGTGACGTCTTCAAACGTTATCGACGTTTTTGGTTCGCACGACAACACGCCAGCTCGCCAGATAATCGTGCCGAGTCTCACCAGGCGGTGTCACCTGATCAGCGGCGGCAGCAGCGTGGTCGACGGAGTTGCAGCCGACGCTAACGGCTATCTCTTTGTCGCTTTCCTTACGTATGCGGGAGTGAAAGCTAAGGCCAGGCGCGCCTCTCCGAATTTCCATTGGCCGTGCGCCGGCGTGGTGGCTTACGCTCCAGGTGCGAGCGGCAAGGCGCAACCGGTGCAAGCCATTCGGCAGGACGCGACGCCGATCGGTGTGGCCGTAGATGGAAGCGATGACGCCTATGTCGCTGACTCTGAGCCTGCCCCCCTTGTCGACGAATTTGTGAATGCCATCCTCCATCCACACAAAATGCGCGTATTCCAAAGCGGATACATCGGATACGTGCACGCGGTCGCAACCGGCCGCAACGGCGATCTATTTATTGCAAGCACTGATTCAAGCTATAAGTCGGCGAGCATCGAGCGCTATGCGACGGATGCCAACGGCAGCGGCGCCCCAACGAGCACGATCTCCCTTCCAGCCGGAGTGCAGCTCTTGCCGGCGATTGCGGCACGCGAACGCGTGCTGTACGTCGATAACAACTACTCCAGCGTCGATCTCTATGAAGCAGACAAGAACGGCAGCCAAAGCCCGTTCTATTCGCTGCCCCTTTCGAACGTGTCTTCGGTAGCGGTTGGCCCTTAGCGCGCGCATCGCGGGCGCGCCGGAAACCCCACCATTAGGCTGTTCATCCCGTGACGGGAATGGCATGGCCGCTCGATGGAGTGGCTACAACAGCTGACAACCAGGCTGCTGCTAACCTCCTCACGAGAGGAAACCCCGACGTGAGGAATAGGTATCGTCTTGACATTTGTGGGAATGATATACAGTCCTCACCAATGCCATACAGTTGGCACTCTCCTTCGGTAGATTTAGGGCATGAAAACGCCCACGACTTTGCAAGAGGCCGTCACCTACTTTTCCGACCCCGACCGCGCCCATGAGTACGCGGTTTGGCTGCGTTGGCCGAACGGCGTGGCCTGCCCCAAGATGGGTTGCGGGTCGGCCTCGGTTCAGGCGATCAAGACGCGCCGCACCTGGCGCTGTAAGGAGTGCAAGTGGGTGTTCTCGGCCAAGGTCGGCACGATCTACGAGTCCTCGAATATCTCGTTCACCAAGTGGTTCCCGGCGATCTGGTTCCTCGCCAACACCAAGAACGGAACCTCCAGCCATGAGCTTGGACGGGCGCTGGGAGTAACCCAAAAGACCGCTTGGTTTATGCTCCACCGCATCCGCGAGGCGATGGCTCCGACCGAGAACCGTATGTTCGATGGCGAGGTTGAAGCGGACGAAACCTTCGTCGGCGGTCGCCGCAAGGCCACGATGGTTACGGGCCTCGGGTTCAAGAAAATGAAGCATGGGCCGACTGAAGGCAAGACGATGGTGTTCGGCATGGCCGAGCGTAACGGACGGGGCAAGAGCCGCGTCAAAGCGATGGTCGTTGGCGGGCGTAAGCGGTCCGAGCTTGTCCCGCATATCCGTTCTAGCGTTTTTCCTGGCTCCGCGATCTATACCGACGCGCTGCTTTCGTATCGGAACCTGCCCGACTACCAACACCGCTTCATTGACCACGCCGTGACCTACTGCGAGGGCCGCGTTCATACGAACACTATCGAGAACTTCTGGTCGTGCCTGAAGCGGACGCTGCACGGAACCTATATCGCTCCGCGTCCGTTCCACTTGGACGCCTACGTTGACGAGCAGGTGTTCCGATTCAACGCCCGCGAGGAGAACGATTCCGACCGCTTCATCGCCACGGTGAAGAACACCGAGGGAAAGCGGCTCTCGTATCAGCAGTTGATCTGCGCGAACCCGTCGTTCCGACTTGGGCAGAATGGCCCTATTCATCGGGTTCAGGACACTCCGGTTCAAGTGCCTCCTCAACAGATTCCTCTGCCTCCAGAACGTCCTTCTTAGCGATAGAGAACAGCTTGCGAGCAAGATCCTCGAATCGTTCCATTGGGGATTTAGCGTCGGTCATTTAAGTTAGCACCCGGTTAAGTCGTCCTTACCTGTAGCTATACCACAAAAAGGTAACGGCCTCTCAAGCGCGCCAAACTTAACCAATACATAACCACTAAAGACGAGCGCCTCATCCCCGCTCAAGACCCTCTGTAACTCGTCGCCAAATAAGGGCTGCACAATGTATAGTTGGTAAATTTGGTGAGCTACAAAACGTTCAAATTTACCATTCCCTTGATTGTACCATCTGTGGGCCTTGGCCCTTACTTCCTGAATGCTTCGGAAAATCTCTCGGTTTTGGGTGCTGCTCATCGTTTTGTAAAACGTCTTGGCCTCTGACATATCCCAGTTCGATTCGTTGCCGAAAGAAACTACGATACTCAGTTCCCGAAACTTCCGATTGGGAAGGGCCCAAAGCGGCGGGGACCAAGACATTTCTGGATTTTCAAAACTTATTTGCTGATTCAACGGGTCATTGCCAGGGCCGAGCGATGCTACTGGAATTGGTCTAAAGGCCACTTGCTATTGGACTGGGTTTAAGATGAAGTAGCTTAAACTGCCTATGAAAACAGCCAGCAAGGCTACTATTGCAAGGGGAACTGTTACCAAACGCGCCCACGCGACTTCCCATAAAAATAGGCAAATAAGAATTGCGACTATGACGTAGACGACCGCAAAAAGAATCCGCACCCCCGTTGCGGGGAACACTGCGATACCTAACGCGAGCAGCAGCGGCGCGAAAATGATTAGCGCCCCAAGACAGAACTTGGCGATCGGGGATAAATCAGAATACCAAGCAAGGAGCCTAGAGATCGGATGCGTTCCTGATGCCTGGTTGCCGACGATTTCCTCGTAGGCGTCGGTCCCCATATAAGGCTCCATAAGGCCACGAATGGACTCTTGCAGCCGCGAATAGACTTCGCTCGGGGGAACCCCTTTGCGGCCTTTGCCAGCCATACCCGTTTATTGCGCTCTCCAAGACGAGCGACCCCCAGCCGCCTCACGGGCTAAAGCCCTGGTGAGGATTCGATATTGTCTTGACATTTGTAAAGTCGGGCGCCTAGGCTGAGAGGGTGAGTGCTTTTGCCGATTTGCTCAACTCGGCGATGGACGAGGCGGGGCTTAGCGCCGCCGAGGTCGCCGAGGGCGCCGGACTCACCGAGTCCGCAATCTCGCTGCTGCGCGCCGGACGGCGGGAGCCTTCCTACCGCACGCTTCAGCGGCTGACCCAGCTCTTTCCCTCCCTCGGCGAGCAACTCGCCGAAGGCGAGGGGCCGTTCGATTCCATCGAAGCGGCGGTCGCCGACGTACGCGCAGGCAAGATGGTCGTGGTGCTCGACGACGAGGACCGCGAGAACGAAGGCGATTTGGTCATGGCCGCCCAGATGGTCACGCCCGACGCGATCAACTTCATGCGCAAGCACGCTGGCGGCCTCATCTGCGTGCCGCTGGTCGGGGCGCGGCTCGACGAGCTGCACATCCCGCAAATGGTGCGTGAGAACACGGCGGTGCACGAAACGGCCTTCACGGTCTCGGTGGAAGCGCGCGGGATTACGACGACCGGCATCTCTGCGTACGATCGCTCGGCGACGATCAAGAGGCTGCTCGATCCCGAGGCCGGCGCGTCCGATTTTCTGCGTCCTGGTCACACTTTTCCACTGCGCGCGCGCGAAGGCGGCGTGCTGGTGCGGGCTGGACAGACCGAAGCGGCGATCGATCTCGCCCGCCTTGCTGGACTCTATCCGGCGGGCGTCATCTGCGAGATCATGGCCGACGACGGCACGATGGAGCGGCTCGAGGGTTTGCGCAGTTACGCCGATCGTCACTCGCTCAAGCTGATCACCGTCAAGGATTTAATCGCCTACCGAATGCGCACTGAGAAACTCGTCAATCGAATTGCGCAGTTCGAGCTCCCCACGACGATTGGAACGTGGCATGGCGTTGCCTACACGACGACGATCGACGAAAATACCCACGTCGCGCTGGTCATGGGCGACGTCGGGAGCGGCAAGGAGCTGCTCGTTCGGGTTCACTCCGAGTGCATGACCGGCGACGCGCTCCATTCGATCCGCTGCGACTGTGCGGCGCAGCGTGACGGCGCGATGGCGATGATCGCGCAAGAGGGCCGCGGCGTCCTACTCTACCTGCGCCAGGAGGGTCGCGGGATCGGCCTCGCCGATAAACTACGGGCGTACGAGTTGCAGGACCGCGGCGCCGACACGGTCGAGGCGAATATTGCGCTCGGTCTACCGATCGACAAGCGCGACTATGGAATCGGCTCGCAGATTCTCGCCGATCTCGGCGTTCGAGAGATGCGGCTCATCACCAACAATCCACGCAAGATCTTCGGCCTGGAAGGGTACGGCCTCAAGATCGTCGGGCGCGTGCCGCTCCAGACGACCCCGACGGCGCACAACAAAGATTACATCAACACGAAGCGTTCGAAGCTGGGCCACATCCTCGACGAAGTCGCTGCGTCGTGAAACGCGAAGGCCCGGCGCGTTCGGCTCCCGATTGCAACGGGCGGCGATTCGCGATCGTCGTGGCACGGTTCTACGCTGATCTCGCCGAGATGCTCGCCGAGGGAGCGCGGCGTGCGTTGCGCGACTGCAACGTTCGCGACGGAGATATCGCGCTTTTCGACGTTCCCGGCTGCTTCGAGCTTCCGCTGATGTGCCGCAATCTCATCGAGCAGGATCGCTTCGACGGCCTCGTGGCGCTCGGCGTCGTCATTCGCGGCGAGACGCCGCATTTCGAATACGTCGCCGGCGAATGTGCCCGCGGGATCATGGACGTGCAGCTCGCGACTGGCGTGCCGATTGGCTTCGGCGTGCTGACCACCGAGAATCTCGCGCAAGCACAGGAGCGCGCCGGCCGCAAGGGCGGCGATAAGGGATATTCGGCGGCGATCGCGGCCGCCGCGCTCGCCGGCGTTACAGCCGGCGCTTCCCGTGCGGGATTTCGCAGGAACTGAGTACCCGTGGTCGCATCTAGCGCAGTTCGAACTGCACGGGGAGTAGAGCGTTGGAAGATAAGATTCTTACCTGTAAAGACTGCGCGAACGAGTTCGTCTTTTCCGAGAGAGAGCAGCAGTTCTTCGCCGAGAAGGGCTTCGCGAATCAGCCGCAACGCTGCCGGGATTGCCGCCAGGCTCGAAGAGCCCAAGGCGGGGATCGGCCCGGAGGCGCGCCGAGCCGGCCGAGCTACGGTGCCGTTTGCGCGGCGTGTGGTGTGGAGACGACGGTGCCCTTCCGCCCGCGCGGCGACCGGCCCATTTACTGCCGCACCTGCTATGCGACGAAGGTTCCGGTAGGCGTCTAACCCGTCATTACCATAATCGAGTGGGATGGCGACGCGGTGCGCTATCTCGATCAGCGTTTGCTTCCGCACGAGGTTCGCTACGTTCGCGCGCAGACCGTCGATGAGATCGTCGGCGCGATCAAGAGCCTCGCGGTGCGCGGCGCACCCTGCATCGGCGTCTTCGCGGCATACGGCGTCGCGCTACTCAGACGTGCCATCCGTACCGACGGTGAGTTCGAGGCGGCTGCGCGGCGCGTGCGCGAAGCGCGCCCCACGGCGGTAAATCTCGCCTGGGCCGTGGATCGCGTGCTTGCGGCGAACGATCCCTTGGGGGAAGCGCGGCGAATTCACGAGGAGCAGATCGCGATCGACGCGGCAATCGCGACCAACGGGCTCGAGCTCGTTTCAAAAAACGCGCGCATACTCACGCACTGCAATACGGGACCGCTGGCGACGGCGGGCGGCGGCACGGCGCTCGGCGTCATTATCGCCGCGCAGCGTGGGGGCAAAAAGCCGCGCGTCTTTGTCGACGAGACGCGTCCGCTGCTCCAAGGCGCGCGCTTGAACTACTTGGAACTGCGCGACGCCGGCGTCGATGCGGTGCTGATGGTCGACTCTGCCGCGGCTATAGCGATGAAAGAGCAGCGAATCGATTTAGCGATCGTCGGCGCCGATCGGATCGTGCGCAACGGCGACGTCGCCAATAAGATCGGCACGTATGGAGTCGCGATTCTGGCCGCGCATCACGGGATTCCGTTTTACGTCGCCGCGCCGCGCTCCACGTTCGATCTGCGCACCGAGAACGGCGCCGCGATCCCGATCGAGGAGCGCGCCGCCGATGAGGTCGCCGCTTTCGGCGGCAACCGTACCGCGCCCGAAGGCGCCGCCGTCTACAACCCGGCCTTCGACGTGACGCCGGGGCATCTCGTGACCGCTTTCATCACCGAGTACGGCATACTGCGCCCGCCGTACGTCGAGTCGATTCCCGCCCTCGAGTTTCGCCCCGCACTCACTCTGTCACCCTGAGCTTGTCGAAGGATGAAGTTCTACGACTTTCTCGACAAACAGCCGGCGATCGGCAAGCTCGTAGTGATCGAGGGCACCGAACGCGTGCTCGCGGAGCGGGCGCTCGAGGTCCTACTCGACCGTCTGCTGCCTCCGGAAGTCCGCGACTTAAATCTCGAACGCTTCAGCGCAGAGGAGGCGGGCGATGCCGGACGTGTCGCGGAGGCCTTGCAAGCGATGCCGTTTTTGGCCGATCGGCGCGTCGTCGTCGCTTCCGAGACGCAGACGATGCGCGCGGCCGCGCGGCGCGATCTCTGGGAGGTCGCTCAGAACGTTCCGGAGGGAAGCACGTTAGTGCTGGTCGATCTCCTCGCGCCGCGCGGCAAAGGCCCCGAGTCGTTCGGCGTCAAGGCGGGGCGTGCGGCGCTGCGCGTCGATACGACTGCCGGCGAGGAGAGCCGCGCGCGATTCGTTGAGGAAACGCTGAAGAATCTGAACGTCAAGGCCGAGCCGCGAGCGATCGACGAGCTTGCGCGCAGCAACGCGGAGCTCGCCGCCGTTCGCAACGACCTCGAGAAGCTGGCGCTAGGCGGCAAGAAGATTACGCTGAAGGATCTCGAGCGCGAAGCGATCTCGATCGAAGATCCAAAGGCCTATCGGTATGCCAGCGCTCTTGCCGAAGGGAAGGTGGGCGAGGCACTCGCGATCGCGCACGAGTTCTTCGCCAACGAACCGCGCAACGCGGCGATTCCGCTGCTCTCGGCGCTCGCTAGCGAATGCATGAATCTCTGGGAGCTGGCACGGCCGGGGGGTGAGTTGCCGCCGCGTGCACGCTGGCGCGAACGCATGCTGCGCCCGGTCGCGCAGCGCGTCGGGGAACGGCGCGCGCGCGTCGCGTACGAGCGCGCAATTCGCGGAATCGAGGCGATCGTGACGGGGCGCGCCGGAAACGATCCCGACGACCACCGTACGCTCGTCGACCGGATCACCGCCGAGCTCGCCGGCCTCTCGCGCCGGTAGCGGCGATGGGCAGCGCGGCCGGTGCGCCCAGCGTCTTCGCATCGTCGGCCTTTCGGCGCTACTTTGCCGGGCAGTCGCTCAGCTTCGTCGGCGACGGGCTACGCCTGCTCTCGGTTCCGCTCTTGGCCTACCATCTCACGCATTCGGCGCTCTCTACCGGCACGGCGCTGATCTGCGAGATCGCACCCTTCTCGATCTTCGCGCTCGTTGGCGGATCGCTCGCCGATCGCATCGATCGCCGGCGGTTGATGATTGCCTGCGATGCGGTGCGCTTTACCATTATGGCGCTCTTCGCAATCGGCTATGCGTTCCACGTGCTGACGCTTCCGATGATCTATGGGGGATTGGTGATCGTCTCGATCTGCGCGGCCGGCTTCCTCGGCGGCCAGTCCTCGAGCATTCCCTACCTGCTGGGAAGCGAACGGGCCACCAAAGCGGTTGCCGTGCTGATCGCCGCGGAGAATGCCTCGAATCTCATCACGCCGGCGATCGGTGGCGCGATCTTTGCCTATTTCGGTCCGCTTCCGGCGCTGACGATCAACGCCTGTACGTACTTGGCGTCGCAGATTTCACTTGCGACGATCCCGTCGCTCGGGCCCGACCGCGCCGCCGGAATGCCGACGCTGCGTCACTTGCTCGCCGACGTTGCGCTCGGCTATCGCCAGCTTTGGGGCGATCTCGGAATGCGCGCCCAGGCCGCGTACGCATTCGTCTTCAACGTCTTCGGCTTCGGCGGCTACTCGATTCTCATCCCGTTTCTCAAGAAAACCTTCGCCGCGTCCGATCAGCAGGTCGGCATCTTCTTCGGAATCTCGGCGGCCGGAGCGCTTGCCGGCGCCGTTCTGGCCGCACGCTTCCCCGAACGCTGGCCGTTCGGACGCGTTCTCGTAGTTAGCTATCTGTTAGACACGCTGATCTTTGTGCCGGTGGTCTTCGTCAAGAGTATCTGGGCAGCGGCCTTCTTCTGGGCGACGTCAAACGCGCTCGCCAATTTCGAAATCGCACAAGTGATCGGGTTTCGCATCCGCGTGACGCCCGAGCACATGGTGGGGCGTGTGATGGGAGCGGTGCGTCTCTTCGTGCTAGCCGGCATCGCGCCGGCGGTCTTGCTCTTCGGCTGGGTCGCGGACCACCGTTCACCGCACGACGCGATGGTCGTTGCCGCCTTCGGGTTCCTCGTCGTTGCGGCCGGCGCGGCACTGACGCCCGCTATCCGCAACGAAACGCGTTAAATACTCCACTCCCAAGCGTTCCACGCTTCCATTACGGGGTTAGGGGCGAATCCGCGGAAATCGACGGAAATCGCCTCTAACTGACGCTGCCACCAGAAGACGACGATGGGGTTGTCGCGCGCGAGCAGATTCTCAATCCTCGAGTAGGCGCGCGTGCGCGTCCGACGGTCGTAATGGACGAGCGCGGCCGATTGCGCCGCTTCCATCGCAGCGTTGCAGTAACGCGTATCGTTGTAGCCGTTGGGTGGAAGATTGGCGCAGGTAAACTGCGACGAATTGTCGGGGTCGGTTCCCGAGTACCAGCCTAAGGCGAGAAGGTCGAACCTACCGCCGTGCTGGATGCCGCCCATCTCCGCCGGTCCGTAGAGAATATCGGGAGGGTAGTATTTTACGTCGACCATAATGCCGATACGCCGCAGGGCCGCTTGTATCAGCAAGCTCCCGGAGCGTTCGGTCGCCGATGACGAATTGGTCGCCAGGAAGAGTTCCATCGGACGCCCGTTTTTTCGCACCACGCCGTCGGAGCCGGCGATCCAGCCGGCGCTCGCGAGCAGCGCCCTGGCCGCGGCCGGATTGAACGGCGCGGATTTTACCGCAGGATCGAAGGCCCAGAGCCAATCGGGAAGATCCTCGGTCGCAGTCCGCTCCTGGCCGAACGTGAGTTGCCGGGTTAGCGCCTCCTTATCGATCGCGGCTGCGATTGCACCGCGTACGCGCTCGTCTGCGAGCACGGCGTGTGCGGTATTGAGCTCCATGCCCTCATAGCCGTTCACATTGACTTTGACGATTCGCGCGTCGGAGAGCGAGCGCAGCAACGGATAGGTTTGAATCGTCGGTTGGAAGATGTAGTCGACGGAGTGCGAGCGCAACAGACTGATCGCCGAATTCTCATCGGGAATGAATTCCAGCACGATGCGAGTGAGGCCGGGCGGTCCTTTAAAGAAGACCGCATTCGCGTCGAGCAGGATTCGGTCGCCGCGCTGCCAGCGTCCGAAGCGGAAGGGACCGTCGGAGACCGTAGGAGCAGCATTGAACGGGACGGTATTGATATCGTGATAGCGGTCGAGGACGTGGGCCGGCACGATTTCGTACGGTTGATCGCTCTCGGCGAAAAACGTGTTCACGAACGGCGCGAAGGGCCGCTTGAGGTGAACGACGACGGTCTGCGGGTCGGGTGCGTCGATCGAGCGTACGTCGTCGTAGCCGTGACGTGAAATAATGTTGTTGTTGGCGTTCTCGATCGCTTGCCAGGAGAAGAGTACGTCGCGAGCCGTCACCGGGACGCCATCGGTCCAACGCACGTCGTGCCGCAAATGATAGCGAATGGTGAGACCGTCGGCGCTGACTCCGCCGTTGGTCTGTGAGGGCACGCTCTCGGCGAGCATCGGCACGGCGTTGCCGTGTGGATCGGCCGAGATCAACGGCTCGAACATCAGCCGGTCGATGAAGATCTCGTAGGTAGTCCCGACGAGCAGCGGATTGAGATTCTTCGGCTCCTCGCTGATCGCAATGCGCAGCACGCCGGGTTGCGTCCACGGATGGCGCCCAGCGGCTTGGTATCCCGTTTTCGTACAACCCGAAAATGCTACCGCAAGAAGGAGCGGCAGCGCGGTGACGGCCTTCATTCACGTTGCTCTACGCTGACGAGGCGGCGGCTTCCCGCGGGGCGAAGGCCACCGTTCTGCATGGATTATGAAACCTACGCGTCGCCGTTCTCGTGGAGATACGGCCGCGCGCCGCTGCGCTCGCTCTTTTCGGAGAAGATGCGGCGACGGCTATGGCGGGCGGTTTGGGTGGCGCTGGCCGAAGCGCAATCGGCGCACGGTCTGATCGAGGAAGCCGAGCTTGCCGACCTTCGCGAGCATGCGGGCGAGATCGACGTCGAGGCGGCGATCGAGATCGAACGCGAAATCCACCACGATCTCATGGCCGAGATCCGTGTCTTTGCGCAGCAAGCGCGGCGCGGCGGTGGAAAGCTGCATCTCGGCGCGACGTCGATGGATGTCGAGGATACCGTCGAGACGTACCGGCTCCGCCTCGCGCTCTCGTACGTCGGTGAGAACCTCGGCGAACTGCTCGCGGCCTTGGGCACGAAGATTCGAACCTATGCGGATCTCGTCTGCATGGCCTATACGCACTTGCAGCCGGCGGAGCCGACGACCCTGGGCTATCGGCTCGCCGCCTACGCGCAAGACCTGCTCGTGGACGACGCGACGCTGCGCTTCGCTTTCGAGAACCTCACGACGAAGGGGTTGCGTGGTGCCGTCGGCACGGCCGCATCGTACGAGCGGCTCCTTCGGCAGAGCGGGCGTTCGGGCGAGATCGAAGCCTTCGTTCTCGAACGCTTCGGCCTGATCGCGCGCGAAATCAGCACGCAAACCTATCCGCGCAAACTCGATTACATGCTGCTCTCGGCGCTCGCCGGACTGGGCGCATCGCTCTCCAAGTTTGCCGCCGACTTGCGCATCTTGGCGAGCCCAGGCTTCGGCGAGGTTTCGGAACCGTTCGGCAAGGGTCAGGTTGGAAGCTCGGTTATGCCCTTCAAACAGAATCCGATTCTGAGCGAACGCATCGGCTCACTCGCGCGCCTGCTTCCTGCCTATGCCGACGTGACGTGGCAGAACGCGGCGACGAACTTCCTCGAACGCACCTTGGACGATAGCGCGAACCGGCGAATCGTTCTGCCCGAGGCCCTGCTCTGTACGGACGAAATCATTACGCTCGCACGGACGGTGGTCGAAGGCATGCGGGTTGACGAGCGGCGCATTGCCGTCAACTTGCGCACCTACGCACCGTTCACCGGCACGCAAGCCGTGATGCTCGAAGCGGTCCGCGCCGGCGGAGACCGTCAGCACCTGCACGAAAGACTGCGCAGTGCATCGATGGAGGCGTGGGCTGCGGTGGGACGTGGCGAGGACAATCCGCTCTCACGCCTCCTCACGGAAGAGCGCGATTTGACCGCGTTACTCGATCCGGCCGAGATCAGGCGCTTGCTCGATCCGAACACGCACGTCGGGACCGCACCCCAGCGCGCGCGGTTGCTTGCCGGGCGAATCGAAAACCTGGCGCCATTTCCGCGCCAAATCGAGGTGCGCGTATGAACAAGGGCATCGAGATTGCGCGCGGCAAGACCAAGGTTCTCTACGAAAATCCCGGACAGCCGCATCAGCTCGTCGTCGCACAGATGGACAGCATCTCTGCGGGCGACGGCGCGCGGCGCAACGAGATTGCCGGCAAAGGGCGCCTCGCCGCTCAGACGACCGCGCGAGTATTTCGCCTGCTCAACCTCTGCGGGTTGCCGACCCACTATCTCAACGGCGGCGAGGACGACGACGAGAACGAGATGGTGGTGCGCCGGTGCAACATGATTCCGCTCGAGGTCGTCACGCGGGGCGTCGCGGCCGGCTCCTTCGTCAAAAGAAATCCCAGCTTGCAGCGTGGCGCGCTACTCGTTCCGCGCGTCATCGAGTTCTTTTTCAAGGACGATGCCGCCCACGATCCGCTCATCACACCCGACCAAATCGTAGCTCGCAACATCGCGGGTCCGCAGGAGATCGGCGTGATGACCGAGCTCGCGCGTTTGACCTTCGACATTCTCTCGCACGCCTGGCGCAAGCGTGACGTGCTGCTCGTCGATCTGAAGATCGAGTTTGGGCGCCTTGCCGGGGGCGAGAATCAGGGGCAGCTCGTCATCGCCGATGTCATCGACAACGATTCGTGGCGCATTTGGCCGCAAGCGCGCGAAGAACTGATGCTCGACAAGCAGATCTACCGGAACCTGGAAACCGTCGACGATGCGGCGCTGGAGAATGTCAAGCGCGCCTACGAGCGCGTCGCCGACTTCGTCGGAACCTTTCCGGTGATGCGTCCCGGCATGGCCGCGGTCATCGCCGATTCGCCGTCGCAAGTCGACCGTGCGAACGAGGTCGTCAAGATTCTGGGGCAACTCGGGCTGCCGACCGTTCGCCATGTGGCGAGCCCGTCGTCGACGCCGGCCTATGTCTTGCAGCTCACGCAGCAGCTCGAAGCGAGTTTCGCTCGTCTGATTCTGATTGCGGTCGGCGAGAACGATCTGCTGCGCTCGATGCTCGACGAGACCTCCTCGGCTCCCGTCCTCGACGGCGCGCTCGGCCCCCCCCAGCTTGCGATGCAATCTGCGAAGCTTTTGGGACTAGAGGACACCGTGCTCTACGGGCGGAGCCTCTTGATGCAGGCGAACGCGCGATCGACCGTGCTCCACGCCGATGCCTCACTCCAGCAGCAGACGCCGATGACCCAAGGAAACGCCCTTGGTTAGTGGGCTCTCCGGAGCTCCGAACGTCGCATTGCGCGACGACGAGTTGCAGCGCATCAAAGAGCGGCTCGGCCGCGAACCCACCATCGTCGAACTGCATGCCTTTGACGCACAATGGAGCGAGCATTGCAGTTATAAGTCGAGCCGCCATCACCTCAAGCGGCTCCCGACGGAGGGCGGCAGCGTCGTTTTAGGGCCGGGCGAGGACGCCGGTGCGCTCCACCTCGGCGTCCACAACGGCGAGCGCTACGCGATCGTCGTCGCCCACGAATCGCATAATCATCCATCGCAGATCGTACCGTTCGAAGGGGCCGCGACCGGAATCGGCGGGATCGTGCGCGACGTGCTCTGCATGGGTGCGGAGGTGATCGGGGTCGCCGATCCACTGCGCTTTGGACGCGTGGAAGACGCGCACGGCCACGCGCGTCACGTTGCCAAAGGCGTAGTCGACGGGATCGCATCCTACGGCAACGCGATCGGCGTTCCAAATCTCGCGGGCGACGTTTACTTCGACGAAGGCTTCGATGAGAACGTGCTCGTCAACGTCGTCGCGCTCGGCATCGTCAAAGAGTCGGAGATTATCCATTCGCATGCGCCCAAGGGCGCGGCGGATTGGGCGATCGTGCTGGTCGGGAAGGCTACCGATCCCAGCGGGTTCGGGGGTGCCTCGTTCTCATCGCTGACGCTCGACGCGGGCGAGGCGGAGCTCAACAAGGGCGCGGTCCAAGTTCCCGATCCGTTCTTGAAGAACGTTCTCATGCGCGCGAGCTATCGCGTCTTTGAGTTGCTGCGCTCCAAGAACGTCGCGGCGGCTTTCAAAGATCTCGGCGCCGGCGGTCTGGTCGGCTGTTCGGCAGAAATTACCGCGCAAGGCGGTTACGGTGCGGAGATCGATCTCGACGACGTCAACGTGGCCATCGAGGGTATGACGCCCGAGGTTATCGCGATCGGCGAGACCCAAGAGCGTCTGCTTTGGGTTCTTCCGACCGATCTCGCGCTCGAGGCGGTGCGCATCTATAACGAAGAGTTCACGCTGCCCGAGATTGCTTTCAATGCCCGCGCGACGATCGTCGGTCGCGTGACCGCGCAACGGCGGTACGTTCTGCGGTACCGCGGTGAGATCGTCATGGACGTCGAGAGCGAGTTTCTGACCGGCTCGATCCGGGACGAGTTGCCCTATACGGAAGTGATCCGTCACGAGGGGCCGGCCGAGGAGATGGCGGCGGTCGACGTCGAGCAGCTTTTTCCGCGCGTGCTCTCGCATCGCGACGTAGCCTCACGCGAGCCGCTCTATCATAACTACGATGCGGTGGTGCGCGGCTGCACGGTTATTCCACGCGGCGCTGCGGATGCCGGCGTGCTCGCGCCGATTCCGGGTTCGCGGCTCGGCGTCGCGCTCGCCGTTGCCGGAAATCCGCGCTACGGGCGCATCGATCCGGCATACGCGGCGGAACGCGCGGTGATCGAAGCGATGCGCAGCGTCGCCGCGGTCGGCGCGCGGCCGGTCGGACTCACCGATTGCCTGAACTTTGGGAATCCGCGCAAGCCCGACCAGTATGGCGAGTTCGTCGCAGGCGTCGACGGACTGGCGCGCGCGGCGACCGAGCTCGACCTTCCCTTCGTCTCCGGCAACGTCAGCTTTTACAACGAGTCGGGCGACGAGCGGCCGATACCCGCATCGGCGATCGTGGCGTGCATCGGCGTGCTCGACGACATTGGCTGCGTCGTGACGCCGGGTTTGAAATGCGTGGAATCGGCACTGCTCTGGATCGGCAGCCGCGAACTTGCCGTCGGCGGTTCGGTGCTCGCCGAAGTGCTCGGCGTCGAAGGCACGCTCCCGTCGATCTCGTACGCCGGCGAACGTGCGGCCCTGGGAATCCTCCACGACGCGAACGTGCGCGGCATCGTGCGTTCGTGCCGCGCGATCGGGAACGGCGGAATGTTGACTGCGCTCGCGCGTCTGGCATTCGACGCAATGCAGCGGGGCAGAAAGCTCGGCGCCGAGATCGATTTCGGCAATCCGCTCTGCGAGGCAGGCGGGTACCTCTGCGAGGTAAGCGACGAGCGCGAGATCGACCTTACCGGCGCGCTTCGGATCGGCCGAACCGTTGCCGGTGCGCAGCTAGTCGTCAACGGCGTTCGTTTCGAGATCCCGCGCTTGTATGCAACCTGGTCGCAACCACTTGCGGAGGTTTATCCGTGAGCGCGCGCATCGCCGTTCTCGTCTTTCCTGGAACGAACTCCGAAGACGAGACGCTGCGTCTGCTTCGCGATTGCGGCGGCGATGCCGATCTCGTCCATTGGACTGCCGCCGAGCGGCTGCGCGAGTACGACGCATACGTGCTCTCCGGAGGCTTCGCCTACGAGGATCGGGTGCGAGCCGGCGCGATCGCCGCGCACGACCGGATGATGGATTTCGTGATTGACGGCGCCGAACGCGGAAGGCTCGTCTTTGGAATCTGCAACGGTGCGCAGATTCTGCTCGAGGCGGGACTCGTGCCCGGCACCGGCGAGGTCCGCAAGCCGACGGCGGCCTTCGCCCGCAACGGGCCGGAACCGCACTTTGTCTGCCGGCACATCTATATGAAGCTCGCGACCGGGCCGACGCGTTGTGCAATCACCGCCGGATTACCGGAGAATGCGCTCGTGCCCGCATGGGCGGCGCATGCCGAGGGACGCCTCGCCGCCACACCCGAACATCTCGACGAGATCGTTGCCGGCGGCCATCTGCTCTTCGTCTACGCGCACGCAGACGGAAGCGTCGATGCGGCTGCCGTTCCCAACGAATCGGCGCTTGGCTGCGCTGGATTGGTGAACCGCGCCGGCAACGTCCTGGCGATCATGCCGCATCCGGAGCGTGACGGCTGGAACCTCAACCACCTCGATCGCAGCGACGGCGACGCGCTCGCGCCGTCGGGCGGCGCGAGCCTGTTCCGCAGCTTCGTGCAGGCGGTCTCGTCCTGATGCACGCCGTTTCGATCGCGCTCAAGATACCCGATAACACCGCATATACTGCGCTCGTCACGCTGCGCCGGCTCTGCGTCGACGTCGAGCGCGTCGAGCGCGGCGAGATCCGCTTTTACGAAGATGGCGACGTTGCCGCGTTGACGGCTCGCGTGATGGCCGACGAAACGATCTTCAATCCGAACAAGCACCGCCTCACCGTTCTCGACGAGTGCGCTCCGCGCGCGGGCGAAGTCTGGATCGTACCGTTGCGGCATCCGCCGGGTAGCCTCGAAGCGGCGGAGTCACAAGCGGTGAGCTGGCGCCTTTTCGATGCGAAGGGCGCGCCGGTTGACCGTGCGGTGCTCGATGCGGCGATCGAGCGTCTGTTGTGCAATCCCGCGATCGATCGTGCCATAACGCCACAGCGCCGCGACCGGGACATTTCCAGCGGGAACGAGTAACTAGCGCGGCATGGACCGGCCGTATACGATCGCGACGCTCGGCTCGCATTCTGCCTTGCAGATCCTCAAAGGGGCTCACGACGAGGGTTTCCGAACCCTCGCCCTCCCCAACCGCGATACGGAGCGGCTCTATAAGTCATTCGCCTTCGTCGATGAAGTCATCGCGCTAGAGCGTTACTCGGAGTTCATGACGCAGATCGAGGACCTCCAGAAGCGCAAGGTCATCATCGTGCCCCACGGGTCGTTCGTCGCGTACCTCTCGCTCGACGAACACAAGAAGATGACGATTCCCTATTTTGGGAATAAGGCGGTCCTCGACTGGGAGGCGAGCCGCGAATTGCAGCGCGAGTGGCTCTCCCGCGCGGGGCTCACGCTTCCGCGACAGTTTCGCAGCGGCGCGGAAATCGACCGGCCGGTCATCGTCAAGCTCTACGGGGCAGCGGGCGGCAAGGGTTACATGTTCATTAGGGATGCCCACGACTTCGAGGCCCGGGCCGCCCACCTGAAAGAAGCCTACACGATACAAGAGTACATTATCGGCGTACCGCTCTACATTCATTACTTCTATTCGCCGCTGCAGCGCAAGCTCGAGATCATGTCGATGGACCGCCGCTACGAAACGAACGTTGATTCGCTCGGACGCATCCCCGCCGCGGCGCAGGAAGGCATGGACGTCAGCCCCTCATACGTCGTCGTCGGAAATCAGCCGGTCTCGCTGCGCGAATCGATGCTTGCCGAGGCGCTTCGAATGGGCGACGACGTGGTGCGTGTGAGCCAGGAGATCTGCGGCCCGAAGGGACTCTTCGGCGCGTTCTGCATCGAGACGATCATCACGCCCGACATCCAGTTCTACGTTATGGAGATCAGCGCACGCATTGTCGCCGGAACGAATCTCTTCATCGACGGCTCGCCTTACTCGTATCTCAACTACTCCGAACCCATGTCGACCGGCCGCCGCATCGCGCGCGAGATCAAGAACGCGCTGCTGACGAACAATCTTCACTTGGTGCTGGATGACTCGAGCGTTCTGTAGCGCGTTGGCGTTCGTAGCCGCCTTGCTCGTTCCGATCGTCGCTCCCCCGCCTGCGCGCGCGACGCTCGAAGTCGATCCGGCGGTTCTCTACGCGCAAATGAAGGATGCGTACGCGAAGGGGGCCGCGGCGGGCTGGGACTTCCGCTCGCAAGAGATCTATCTCTCGACGATCTTCAATGCGGGCCGCGCCTACTCGCTGCAGTATCCGGACGACCCGAATTACGGCGAGCTGGCCATCCTGACCGTTCGCATCGGAACGGGCCTCCACTACAATCCGCTGACCAATCACGATGGGGCCGTCTGGTGGGTGCGCGAAGCGGCCGACTGGGTTTCGAAGCACTCCGAGGATTTGGAGCTGCTCGGGCAAGCGCAGGGATTGCTGCGGCGCGTGAACTCCGAAGACGATCCCGAGCAGTTGGTGCGCCTCGCCGACGCCGATGCGAGCGCGAACGCACGAGCGTATCCGGGCGACATCGACGCAATGCTGATCGTGGCCGAGGCAGATTGGCGTGGCTGGCTCTTGACGCACGATCTCGCGTGGCGATCGCTCGCGCTCTCGCGCGCGGCCGCGGCGAACTTCCCCGTCGCGCACCTGCCGACGACGTGGGGGAACGAGCTGGTCAATGCCGCCAACGGCGCTTCGACCGACCGCGGCTATAGCCGGGCCGACGTGTCGAACGCGCAACGTTTTCTGGCGCACCTGAAGGCGGTCGATCCGATCCGGGTCATCGCCACGGTCAATGCCATGCCACACGACGCCTACCTTTCTACGCTCGCGCCGGCCGACGAGTACTTCGGCCCGATGGGCATGTCGATACTCGAGATCGAGAATCGCCTCAAGCACATCAACTTCATGCTCGACTATAACTATGGCAACGAGGAGAGCGATCCGACGTTCGACGTCGCAAAGGCCATCGTCGCGATGCAGAGAGTCTATCCGCGCGATCGCGACCTTCCGATGCTGCTCTATTGGTGTTTTACGACCCTCCAGCGTATGACGGACCGCCAGTCGCACCTCGTCGCCGAGCAGATCAAAGCGATTCTCACGGTCGAGTATCAGGACAGCGTCCAAGCGCGAAAGTTGCTCGGGACCTAAGCGACGCGGTCTTGAAGTGGACGCAGTTCTCGCCGATCGCCTGCAGTTCGCGTTCACCGTCATGTTCCACTACCTCTTTCCGATTGGAACGATGGGACTGGCGCCGTTCGTCGCGGCGTATACGTGGAAAGCGGCGCGAACCGGCGATCCGGAGTCGGAGCGTATTGCTGGGTTCTGGACGCGAATCTTTGCGATAAACTTCGCGGCCGGCGTCGTCACTGGAATCCCGATGGAGTTTCAGTTCGGCACCAACTGGGCTGCCTTTGCGCGACACAGCGGGGCGGTCGTGGGCCAGCCGCTCGCGATGGAGAGCATGTTCGCGTTCTTTCTCGAGTCGATCTTTCTCGGCGTCGTGCTCTACCGCCGCAGCGGACCGCCCACGATGTTCGCCGCTTGGGCTGCGGTCTTGGTCTGCGCTGGTTCGTGGCTATCCGGCTTTTTCGTCATCGCGACCGAAGCGTGGATGCAGCATCCCGTCGGTTACGTGCTGCGCCCCGATGGCGTCATCGAGCTGCAGAATGTTTGGCTGATGCTCTCGTCGTCGTTCTTGTTCTGGCAGTTCGCCCACGTCCTCGCGGGGGCGATTCTTGCCGGCGCATTTATCGTTGCGGGCGTTGGCGCGTACTACGTGCTTTGCGGGCGCGATGATTCGATCGGTCGCCGATTCGTGCGCGCCGGCGTAGTAGTCGGGCTAATCTTCGCGGTGCTCACGATCTTTCCAACGGGGGATGGCAACAGCAAGAGCATTACGAGCTTTCAGCCGGTAAAGCTGGCGGCGATGGAAGGGCTCTTCGCCACGACCCGCGGTGCGCCGCTGGCGATCATCGGTATGCCCGACGTCGCGCAGCGGCGTCTTATCGATCCCATTTTCGTACCGGACTTCCTCAGCTTCTTGGTCTACGGCAACGTCAACGCAAACGTCGGCGGGCTCAGCGCATATGCGCGCGAGCTTTGGCCTCCGGTCGAACTCACCTACTACGCATATCACATCATGGTGGGCCTCGGCACGATCTTCGTGGCCGCGTCCGGCCTGGCGGCACTCTTGCTGCTCGCCGGGCGTCTGTGGCGTGCCTCGGGGATGTTATGGTGCTTGATGCTCTTGATGCCGTTTCCGTACGTCGCCAACGAAGCGGGCTGGGTGGTTAGCGAGGTTGGCCGTCAGCCGTGGATCATCTACGGACTCATGAAAACCGCACAGGGAAGCTCGCCGACGGTGGCACCAGGGGAGACGATCTTCACGCTGATCGGCTTCGTCGGAATGTATTTCTTGATCGGTTTGATCTTCATTTACCTGGTGCTGCGCGAGATCGGCGACGGTCCGTCAAAGGGCCGGGCTACGCTGGCATGAGCGTCGCCGGTTTCATCGTGATCGCGTTTATGCTGACGGCATACGTGGTGCTCGACGGGTACGATCTCGGAGTCGCCGCGATCGCGCCGCTGATTGCGCGGGACGATCGCGAGCGGGCCGCGACGATGGCGAGCATCGGCCCATTTTGGAACGGTAACGAGGTTTGGCTCATTGCCGCCGGAGCCGCACTCTTCGCGCTCTTTCCGGAGGCCTACGCTTCCTCGTTTTCCGGATTCTATCTGCCGTTTATCATCGTGCTGTGGCTGCTGATGGCTCGCGGCCTGGCAATGGAGCTGCGATCGGAGTTTGCCTCGCCACTCTGGCATCAGGCCTGGGATACGGCCTTTTCCCTTTCGAGCGCGCTCTTGATCTTCGTCTTCGGTCTGGCGATTGGGAACTTGCTTCGCGGCCTTCCGCTCGATTCGGCGGGATACTTTCGGGGAACGTTTGCGTTTCTGCTCAACCCCTACGCGCTACTCGTGGCCGTCCTCGCCGTGGCGACTCTGGCAGTTCACGGCGCGGCGTTCGCCGCCATGCGCATCGACGGGAAACCGGCCGTCCGCGCGACGCGTCTGCTCGGAATCGGCACCTGGGCGGTTGCGGCGCTCTACGTTGTGGTTACCGCATTGACGTTGGCGACGCGGATGCCGGTTCGAGCACCATGGCTCATCGCAATGCCGGTGATTTCCTTGCCGCTATTGATGTTCTCGTGGTGGAGTGCGCGCAACGGCCGGCCGGTTCGCGCCTTCGCTGCGACGTCGTGTTTCGTCGTATCGTTGCTGGTAGCGTTTGCCGGGACGATCTTTCCCTATCTACTGCCGGCGTTTCCGGGAGGGCGCGCCGGCATTTCGATCTTTTCGGCGGCTCCGTCGGCGACCGCGTTGACCTGTGCGCTGGTGGTGAACGGGTTGGGCATCCTTCTCGTCGCGATCTACGCTCCCATCGTATGGCGGCGCATGGGCGATAAGGTTCGCGTCGAATGACGCGCCGGTGAGTAAGGAGCAGGTCGCCGCCGCGCTCGCAGGTTACGATCGGTCTCGCCTAACCGTGTGCTCGATCGGGAGCCACTCGGCACTCGACGTTGCGTACGGCGCGCGCGTGCAGGGGCTAAGCAATCTCATCGTGACCGCGAAGGGGCGCGATCTGACCTACGCCCGGCATTTCGCGGTTTCGGAGAAGCCCGTACCGCGGGGCTGCGTCGATGCGATCGTGGAGCTCGAATCCTTTCCGGAGATCCTGCGCGAGGACGTACAGCGCCGGCTGCTCGACGCCAACGTAATCTTCGTTCCGAACCGATCGTTCGAAGTCTATTTGCGCCAGAAGTACGAGTACGAGGAGATCGAGCGACGAATGCTCGTTCCGTTCTTCGGCAATCGCGCGCTTCTGAAGGCCGAGGAGCGGGAGGGCCAGGGAAACCAGTACGCACTGCTGCAGCGCGCCGGAATTCGTCATCCCCGCGAGTTTGCGACGCCGGAGGAGATCGACAGCCTCGTCATGGTGAAGGCCTCACACGCGCGCGTCGGTTTCGAGCGCGCCTTCTTTCTGGCGTCGTCGCCGCAAGAGTATCGGGAAACGGGCCGGCGATTGATCGAAGCGGGCTCGCTCACGGCCGAAGGCCTGGGGTCGGCCCGGATCGAGGAGTACGCGCTCGGCCCATCGATTAACTTCAACTTCTTTTACTCGCCGCTGCTCTGCGAGCTCGAGCTGAGCGGCACCGATACGCGACGCCAAACGAATCTCGAGGGCTTTCGCAACCTGCCGCCGAGCGCGCTTGACGCCGTGCGCGACGTGCCGATGCGCCTCGAGGAGGCCGGGCACATCGCCGCGACGGTGCTGGAGTCGATGCTCGAACCGGCCTTTGCGATGGGCGAGCGCTTCGTGCACGCGGCGCGCGATCTGTGGCCTCCGGGCGCGATCGGTCCGTTCGCGCTGCAGTGCGTCATCGCCGCGGGACCGCCCAAGGAGCTCGTCTGCTACGATGTTTCGTTGCGGATTCCCGGTTCGCCGGGGACGCGCTACACGCCGTATTCGGCGTACCGGTGGGGACGTGACGTTTCGGTCGGCGAGCGAATCGCGATGGAGATCGTCATGGCGCGCGACACCAATCGTCTCGAAGACGTGTTGACATAGAGCATTCCAAAAAACACCGCTGGAGGTATTCATGACCGTCGATCAAGTGCAAAAGCGCACCGGCGCGTTGCTATTTAAAGGAAAGCCGGTAACGCTGCTCGGCCCAGCACTCAACGCCGGCGACCCGGCGCCTGCCTTTACGCTGACGTCCGGCGATCTCTCGACCCTGACCCCCGAGACCTTGCTCGACGGAGGGAAGAACGCGGCGCTGCTCATCGTCGTGCCCTCGCTCGATACGAGCGTCTGTTCGCTCGAGTCGCAGAAATTCAACTCACGGCTAGGCGAGTTGCCGCCGAACGTGCGCGCCGCCGTGGTCAGCATGGACCTTCCCTTTGCGCAGGCGCGGTGGTGCAGTGCGCAGGGAGATATCAAGCTCGAGATGCTCTCCGACTATCGCGATCGCAGCTTCGGACTGAACTACGGCCTGCTGATCGAAGAACTCGGTTTTCTCGCCCGGGCGATCGTCGTCATCGGGAAGGATCGCACCGTGAAGTACGTCCAGATCGTTCCCGACGTCGCGAGCGAGCCCGATTATGACGCTGCGCTGAAGGCGGCCGCAGCGGCGGCATAGGGCCGATGCCCGAAACCGTCTTCGTTCTGGACTTCGGCGCGCAGTACGGCCAGCTCATCGCGCGGCGCATCCGCGAGCTCGGCGTCTACTGCGAGATCGTTCCGCACGACACGCCGTGGAGCGTGCTTCGCGCGCGCGATCCGGCCGCGTTGGTGCTCTCGGGCGGACCGGAGAGCGCGATGATCGACGGCGCGCCCGAGATGGACGCGGCGATCGTCGAATCGGGCGTCCCGATTCTGGGAATTTGCTACGGGATGCAGCTCGTCGCCCGCGACGTGGGCGCCGAGTTGGTGAAGCTCGATCACGCCGAGTACGGCCCCGCGCGGCTCGTTGTCTCGGATCGCGAGACGCCGCTCTTCGACGACGTGCCGGAAGAGTCGCGCGTCTGGATGTCGCACGGCGATTCGGTCGTCACGCTTCCGGAAGGCTATCGCGCGCTGGCATCGACAGCGCGCTGTAACGTCGCCGCGATGGGCGACGCGAAGCGGAAGATTTACGCCGTGCAGTTTCATCCGGAGGTCGTACACACCGAGCACGGACGAACGGTTCTCGACAACTTCTTGGGCAAGATCGCCGGACTGCGCCGGGACTGGAAGATGGACTCTTTCATCGAGCAGTCGATCGAAGAGATCCGCGCGCGCGCCGGCAGCGATAAGGTCATTTGCGCGCTCTCCGGCGGCGTCGATTCGGCGGTGGCCGCGACGCTCGTCGCTCGCGCCATCGGCGAACAGCTGACCTGCATCTTCGTCGATCACGGGCTACTGCGGCAGGGCGAGGGAGAAGAAGTGGTCGCGGCGTTTCGGGAGTTGCTTCACCTCAACGTCGTCGCGGTCGATGCGCGCGAGCGCTTCCTCCGAAAACTGCGTGGGGTCGAAGATCCCGAGCGCAAGCGGGTGATCATCGGCCACGAGTTCATCGACGTTTTCGAAGGCGAGGCGGCGAAGATTCCCGGCGTAAAATTTCTCGTACAGGGGACGCTCTATCCCGACGTCATCGAGTCGAAGACGCCCGCGAGCAAGGCCGGCGATAAGATCAAGTCGCACCACAACGTGGGTGGATTACCGGAGAAGATGGGCCTCTCGCTCATAGAGCCGCTCCGAACGCTTTTCAAGGACGAAGTGCGCGAGGTCGGACGAGCGCTTGGTCTCCCCGAGCGGATCGTGAACCGTCAACCATTCCCCGGTCCCGGGCTCGCGGTCCGGATCATCGGCGACGTCACCGACGATCGGCTCGCTGTCGTGCGTGCGGCCGATGCGATCGTGCGCGAGGAGATCGACGGCGCCGTTTTGGATCCGCATCCGTGGCAGTATTTTGCGGTGCTCACGCCGGTGAAGAGCGTCGGCGTTATGGGTGATGGACGGACGTACGCGAACCTCGTCGCAATCCGCGCGATCACGAGCGAAGACGGGATGACGGCCGATTGGGCGCGGTTGCCGCACGAGCTTCTCGAGCGCATCTCGTCGCGCATCGTCAACGAAGTGCGTGGTGTCAACCGCATCGCATACGACGTCACGACGAAGCCGCCCGCCACCGTCGAGTGGGAGTAGCCGGTGCGCATACTCGTCGTCGGTAACGGCGCGCGCGAAGACGCCCTTTCGTGGCGGCTCGCGGAGTCGCCGTCGTGCGACGCGGTCTTTGCGGCTCCCGGCAACGCCGGGACCGCCGCGCGCGGTGAGAACTGGGAGATCGCCGCGACCGACGGCAAAACGCTGACGCAGCGCTGCATCGACGAACGCATCGACCTCGCGGTGCTCGGCCCGGAGACGGCGATCGCGGCCGGAGTCGGCGACCGGTTGCGCGACGCGGGTGTCGCGGTCTTCGGCCCCAACCGGTCGGGAGGGCGCCTCGAGTCGAGCAAGATCTTTGCGAAGCGGTTTATGGAACGTCATGGAATCCCGACCGCGCGCGCGAGCGTCGCGCACTCGTTCGAGGGCGCGCAGAAGGCGCTCGACGAGTGGAAGGGTGCCGTTGTCGTGAAAGCCGACGGTCTCGCGGCGGGCAAGGGCGTCGTCGTCACACCCGACCCGGAATCCGCGCGCGCGCTGCTCCGCAAGTGGTACGAGGGTGCGCATATACCCGGCGGCGGTTCCGACGTTGTGCTCGAGGAGCGTTTGGAGGGACGTGAAGTGAGCGTCTTCGCGCTCTGCGACGGCAGGGCGATCGTTCCGATCGGCGGGGCCTGCGATTACAAGCGAGCCGGCGACGGCAACACCGGGCCGAACACCGGCGGCATGGGCGCCTACTCACCCCCTGCCGCCTTTCCCGACGATCTGGAGGATCGGGTGCGCGAGCGTGTTCTCGGACCGCTGCTGCGCGGGCTGCTCGCCGAAGGCGAGACGTATATCGGCGTGATCTATTGCGGCTTGATGTGGGACGACGCGGGCCCGAACGTGATCGAGTTCAACGCGCGCTTCGGCGACCCGGAGACGCAGGTACTGCTGCCGCGCATCGGCGGCGACTTCGCGGCGCTGCTCCACTCGGTGGCGCTCGGCGCGATGGATCTCTCGCTTGCGTCGACCTCGTCACAGCATTGCGTCGGCGTCGTTTTGGCGACGGCCGATTATCCGCGCAGCAACACGCCGCTGGCAGGGTTGACTCCCGACGTTACGCTCGATGACGGATGCCGAGCGTTCTGGGGCGCATCAAAGTGCGTTGACGGAAGCGTGAGCACCGGCGGGGGGCGCGTGCTGACCGTGACTGCGCTCGGCGACGGGCTCGCGCAGGCCCGGTCGAGAGCCTACGGCGGCGTGAAACAGCTAGCCGGCCGCCTCGGAACCGGTGCGCTGACGTATCGCACCGATATCGGGTCGATAGCCTAG
This sequence comes from Candidatus Cybelea sp., assembly GCA_036732685.1. GTDB lineage: Bacteria > Vulcanimicrobiota > Vulcanimicrobiia > Vulcanimicrobiales > Vulcanimicrobiaceae > Cybelea. The sequence continues at coordinate 204,573 of DAINBY010000004.1, forward strand.
CAGCGGGAGCCGAATCGGGCAAAACGGCGCGGGTTGGCCGGAAAGCCCGGCTTGGCCGGTGTAACCTCTCGCCGAGAGGGAGGTTAGTAGAGAACGTCATGGCTTTTCGCTTTCAACCGCAGAACCAATACGGCGCACCGCTTGCTCCGGCCATTCCGACAAATTCGCTGCTCGCGCAGGTGCTCGGCATTACCGCACTCGGCTTATGCGTTACGGCGATGGCCGCGTGGTTCTTTCAAGGATTGGCGCCGGGCGTCGGACTCCTCGCGATGATTGCCGGGTTCGTCTTATTGCTCTGTATCAACGCCACCCGGCGCAACGAAGCGGTCTCGCTGCTGCTCTTCTACGCGTTCACGTTCTGCGAGGGAGTCGGCATCGCTCCGGTCATCGGACAGTACGTCCGCGCCTTCGGTCCCGACGTCGTTGTGAACGCGGCACTCACGACGGGGCTGGGAATGTTCGCGCTAGGCGCCATCGTCTACGCGACCGGCCTCGACCTGCGACGCTTCCAAGGCCTCTTCATGATCGCCCTGCTCGGCTTAGTCGTGGTCGGGGTAATCTCGATCTTCGTGCGCTTCATTCACCCCGAAACGTACGCGTGGATTACGCTGGTCATCTTTTCCGGGCTGGTGCTGATCGATTTTGCGCGGCTCAGAGCCGGCGGCGACGGCCTGACGCCGGTCATGATGGCGACGAGCATCTACCTCGACGCGATCAACATCTTCCTTGCCTTGCTCCAAATCTTTGGCGGCAGGCGGTCCTCGAATTAGGCCGCGCGCCGCTCACAGGGCGGGGTCTGGTATAATAACGTAGGATGTGCGGGATAACGGGAGTCTTCGCACCCGAGCGCGACGCCGCCCGCCTCGCGTTCTTTTCGCTCTACGCGCTACAGCACCGGGGGCAGGAATCCGCCGGAATCGCCGCCGCCGATGGCGGGACGATCCGTTCGCACAGGGAGATGGGGTTGCTCGGCGCCATCTTCGACGAAGATATACTCAGCGATCTGAGCGGCCATATCGCGATCGGTCATACTCGCTACTCGACGACCGGCTCGTCGATCGTCGTCAACGCGCAGCCGCTGCTCGAGCGAACCGAACTCGGCGACTTCGCTTTCGCGCATAACGGTAACTTGACCAACACCGACGAGCTGCGCCAGTCGCTCGCGCCGACAACGGTTTTACAGGCCTCGTCAGACTCGGAGGTCATGGCGAAGCTGATCGTCGAGTCGAAAGGAACGATGCTCGACCGCATCAAGGCGGTTCTCGCTAAGGCGCGCGGAGCGTACTCGATCGTGCTCTGTACCCAGAACGAGCTCTACGCGTTTCGCGATCCGTGGGGCGTGCGTCCGCTCTGCATCGGCCGTTTGGGCGAGAACGGGTACGTCGTCGCTTCGGAATCGTGCGCGCTCGGAACCGTCGGCGCGAAGTACCTTCGCGAGATCGAGCGTGGCGAGATCGTTCGCATCGGCCCGGACGGCATGGAGTCGTATCGGACCGACGTCGAGCGAGCGCAGCCGGCGCTCTGCATGTTCGAGTACATCTACTTCGCGCGTCCCGATTCGAAGTTCAGCGAACGCTCCGTCTACATGGCGCGCTACGCGATGGGCCGTCAGCTCGCAAAGGAGCATCCCGCCGACGCCGACGTCGTCATGGCCGTCCCCGACTCAGCGGTCGCCGGAGGCATCGGCTACGCAACTGAGAGCGGCCTACCGTACATCGAAGGCTTGATCAAGAACCGGTATATCGGGCGGACGTTCATCAGCCCCGACCAGCGCATGCGCTCGCGCGGCGTGCATCTCAAGTTCAATCCCATCGTCGAGAACCTGCAGGGCCAGCGCGTGATCGTCGTCGACGACTCCATCGTCCGAGGAACGACGACACCGCGAATCGTCGCGCTGCTGCGCGAAGCCGGAGCCAGCGAGGTGCACCTTCGAATCACGTCACCTCCGATCAAGCATCCGTGCTACCTCGGGGTCGACATGGCTACCTACGATGAGCTCATCGCGGCGAACTATTCGGTAGAAGAGATCCGTCAAAAGACCGGCGCCGATTCGCTCGGATACCTTAGCCTCGACGGATTGATCTCCGCGGTCGGACGCAAGCGCGAGGAAATGTGCCTCGGCTGCCTGATTGGCGAATATCCAAACGTGCCCGCCGCGCACCAAATCCACGCAGCACCCGCCTAGGTTCTAGCGCGCTAACAGAGCCGGGCTGCCAGATGGCGTAACCAGACGCCAAGACCATCTGGTTCAAGGGCCTTCGCGCCCGCTCGCTACAGTCCAGATGCGTGACGCTGGGAAAGAGAATCGCCGCGCGCCGGCTCGCGTTGGGCTGGTCGCAGAACGAGCTGGCTCGCCGCGCCGAAGTAAATCACCCCACCCTCTACAAGATCGAAGCCGGTCAGCGGCTCAACCCCTCGGTCGGCGTCATCGTGCACATCGCGCGCGCTCTGGGAACGAGTGCTGAAGTGCTGTACGGCGTCGAGCGCGAGCAGACGCGGCTCTTCGTGGAAGCAAACAAGGCCGCGATGATCGTTGATGTCCGCATCCTCGGCCGCAAGCTCAGCGAGGCTGCGCGCTCGCGGGCGCAGACCTTTGTGACGGCCGCGCTCGAGCGAGCCGGCGCTCGCGTTAGGGATGCCTCGCCTAACGCGGGCGAAGACGAAGCGGAATCACGTTCGATGCCGGAGGCGGATCATCTGGCGACGGGCGGCCTTGCTCTAGTCGACGAGATGCAGGCGGTGCGGCGCCGCCTCGAAGCCCTCGAGGCCTGGCGTCGCACCCAAGAAGCACGCGCTCGAAAGCGCGCATCGCGATAAGTAGCGGGTCGGAGGAATCGCTCGTTTCGAACATACCGCCAGCCTAAAGCGGCGGAGTGCCAACTGGTAGGCACGGAACGCGCCTACCAGGCGCTGCAATCGGTTCAGGCCTTATCGTAGAGTTTGAGCGCGAGCAAGCCGTGCGTCAAAGCGGCGCCGGCGCGCAATGCAGCCGCGATGTGAACCGTCTCGGCAAGCTCTTCGCGCGTTGCGCCGGCTTTCTTGGCGTTCGCGGTGTGAACGTCGAGACAATACGGGCACTGCGTCGTCATCGCGACGCCGAGTGCGATCAGCTCGCGGTACTTTTGGGGGATCGCGCCGTCGGTGCGGCCGACGGTCTTATCGAGTGCGACGAAGCCTTCGAATCCGGGGCCGTCGAGCTTTCGCAGTTCGGGCAATAGCGAGAGATCGGCGTGCTGGTGGTAGTCGCTCATGGTGTCCTTTCGGAGAGTTAGGCTGGAAATGTTCGCTCGCGGACGTCGCGCGCGTAGGCCTCGAGCGCTTGCGTCGCGAGCTTGCCGACTTCCGCATACCGCTTCGCAAAGCTTGGTGAATGCGGATACATGCCGAGAATATCGTGGAGAACGAGCACCTGCGAATCGCACTGCGGGCCCGAGCCGATCCCAATCGTGGGAATCGAGAGCAGCTCTGTAATTTCGCGCGAAATTTCGTAGTCGACGACTTCCAAAACGATCGCATACGCGCCCGCGGCTTCAACCGCCCGGGCATCGTCGATCAGCCGGTCGCGGTGGGTACGCATCTTGAACCCCGGGCCGAGACCCGCCGTCTGCGGGGTGACGCCGATGTGTCCGACGACCGGAATGCCGGCGCCGGTGATCGCGCGAATCCGCTCGGCCTGGTCGCGGCCGCCCTCGAGCTTCACCGAACAGGCGCCGCCCTCTTTGACGAGGCGAATCGCGCTGCGCAGCGCATCTTCATTGCTGACCTGGTAGGATCCGAACGGCATGTCGGCCATAATGTGCGCCCGCATCGTTCCGCGTGCAACGGCTTGGCTGTGATAGATCATGTTGTCGAGCGTTACCGGCGTCGTTTCGTCGAAGCCGAGCACGACGTTGCCGACGCTATCCCCGACCAAGACGACGTCGATGCCGGCCGATTCGACGAACTGCCCGAACGGCGCGTCGTAGGCCGTCGCCACCGGAAAGACCGTTTTGCCCTTACGTCGTTTGATCGCGCCCGCCGTAATGCGGCGGATCGCCGGATTCTTCTCGGGCTCGTACGGGCGGGCGCTCTCGACGCCGTTGCGTCGGTCACCCTGAGCCTGTCGGGCGTAACCCTGAGCTTGTCGAAGCGTCAAACGCGCAGCTCTTCGGTTCGCGCGCCGTTTCCGGCCGCGTCTTTTGAGTCCGTGCCGCGCTCGGGATGTGACAGCGCTTCCACTAAGGAGAGGAAGGCGCGCACCGGCGTTCCGGTCGGACCCTTCGCTTGCCACGGAAACTCGGTGTCGAGATACGCCGTTCCGGCGATGTCGAGATGAATCCACGGCGTGCTTCCGACGAACTCCCGCAAGAAAGCCGCCGCCGTCAGCGTTCCGGCGGCGCGGCCGCCGGTATTCTTGAGGTCGGCGATGTCGCTCTTCATCTGGGTCGTGTAATCGTCGTAATAGGGCATTTGCCAGTAGCGTTCGCCGGTCGGCTTCGCCGCAGCGAGGAACTGTGCGCCGAAGGCATCGTCGTTCGTCACCGCGGCCGACGACGCGTGGCCGAGCGCGATGACGCAGGCGCCGGTGAGAGTCGCCGCATCGACGATCTTCGTCGCGCCAAGTTTGTTCGCGTAGCAGAGCGCGTCGGCGAGAATCAAGCGTCCCTCGGCATCGGTGTTGATCACCTCGATCGTCTTGCCGTTCATCGCCTTAACGATATCGCCGGGCTTCGTCGCTTTTCCACCCGGCATGTTCTCGGTCGCCGGCACGATGCCGACCACGTTGAGCTTCGGCTTCAGCGTTCCGATCGCGCTCATCGCCGCAAGCACGCCCGCGCCGCCGGACATGTCGTACTTCATGTCCTCCATTCGCTCGGCCGGCTTGATCGAGATACCGCCCGTATCGAACGTGATCCCTTTGCCGACGAGCGCGAGGAGTTCTTTGCTCGACGGATCGCCGTTGTAACGCAGGACGATGAACTTGGGCGGCTGGATGCTGCCCGCGGCCACGGATAGAAAGGACCCCATTCCTTCGCTGCGGGCGCGCGCTTCGTCGAGGACGTCGATCTCCAAGCCGGTCGCTTTCGCAATCTTCGAGGCCTCTTCGGCCATCCGCGTCGGCGTCATGTCGTTCGCCGGCGTCACTGCTAAGCGCCGAGCCAAGTTCACCGCTTCGCCGAGCGCAACGCCGCGCGCGATGCCGCGGTCGACTGCGGCTGCGTCGAATCCCTTTCCAAGGATTACGACTTCACTCGTCGCGAGGCGGCGTTCCGGTTTCTCCTGGTAGATCGTCGTGTCGAAGTTGCCCGTAATCGCGCCTTCCGCGACAAACGAGGCGCAAATCGCTTCGCGCCCTTTTGCCTGCGGCGGCAGAACGATCGCGATCTTCTCGACGTTCCGGCGACCGAGATAGCGCACCGCGCTCCCCGCGAAGCGGCCGAGCAGATACGGCTCGAAGGTCGCGCGATCGCCGAGCGAGATCGCGAGAACGCGCCGGTACGGCCGGTCCTTGGCGTAGGCGAGCACGTGCTCGCCGACCTTTCCCCGGATCTCGCCCGATGCGAGCGCTTCGGCGATGACGCCGCCGTTTGCCGCGTCGATCTCTTTGGTGACGCCCTCGAGCGGGCTCTCGGAGAAGAACGGGACGACGAGGGCAGCGGCGCTGACGTCGCTGGGATCGTCAGCGGAGAGATAGACTTGCATGGTGCACCTTTCGAACGGTGAAGTACTGCCAGCCTATGGCGGGAAGCTGGGAGAATCCTCGTTCAGGCCTCAAAGCGGCCGTTTCCGACCGTTATGCCGACGCCGGGGTCGACGTTGCGGCGGGTAACGAGGCCGTTGCGCGTTATCGCAGCCTCCTCACGCGGTGGCGCCATCCCGAGCAACTCGGCGCGATCGGTGGCTTTGCCGGGCTCTTTCGCCTGCCGGGCGATGGCAGCCGCGCGCTCGTCGCCTCGACCGACGGCGTCGGCACCAAGATCTTGATTGCCGCTGAGCTCGAGCGTTACGACGGTGTCGGACGCGATCTCGTCAATCACTGCGTCAACGACATCCTAGTCTGTAATGCGACGCCGCTCTTCTTTTTGGATTACTTGGCCGTCGGCAAGCTCGATCCGGCGATTGCCGCCGAGATCGTCGGGAGCTGCGCGCAAGCGTGCCGGGCGCACGATTGCGCGCTCCTCGGGGGCGAGACCGCCGAGATGCCCGGACTCTACGCCCGCCATCACTTCGATTTGGCGGGCACGATCGTCGGCGTCGTGCCGGTCGAGGAGATTCCCGACGTTGCGAACGTCGTACCGGGCGATGCGATCGTCGGATTACCCGCGGTCGGATTACACACCAACGGCTACTCGCTCGCGCGCGCGTTGATCCCGTCGCTCGAATGGAAGGAACCATTTGCCGGGACGACCTATGGCGAGGCGCTGCTCGCCGAACATCCCTCGTACTATCGCGAAGTGCGCGCGATCGAAGCCGTCGCGAGGGTGAAGACGATGGCGCACATCACCGGCGGCGGTCTGTTGGAAAACGTGCCGCGTACGCTGCCGGAGAACTGCAAGGCGATCTTCGAACAGCAGCGCTGGAGCGTTCCGCCGATCGAACGCGAGCTCGTCGCGCGCGGAGATCTCAGCCACGACGAGCGCTATCGCGTTCTCAACATGGGCGTAGGATTCACTCTCGTCATGGCGGTGACCGACGCTCCGGCCGCGCTCGCCGCCGTCCCAAGTGCGAAGGTCGTCGGCTGGGTCGAGTCGAGAGCCGAGGGCGACCCGCACGTCGTCGTCCATCCCGCGCGCGACGATCGATGAACGAGGTCGTCCGCGGCCTCGCGCGCGCAGCAGATTCGGAATCGCCGCGTGACGACCGCGCTCGCGCTGCTGCCGAGATTATCCGCGATGCCGGCGAGTATCGATGGGTTGGAATCTACGACGTTGGCGATGGCGAGATCGCGCTGATCGCGCAGACCGGCGCGGCGAGCGGTGACGAAGCGGCGCGCACGCAGACGACGGTCGCCAGTAGCAGCGTCGTCGTGCCGATCCTCGGCGCGGAGAGCGGCATCGTTATCGGCACGTTGAACGTCGAGAGCGATCCTGCCGACGCGTTCTCCGGTGAGAGGCTCGACTTCTTGGAGGAGTGCGCGGCCGTTCTGCGACCGCTCTACGATTGACTAGCGTGACCGAGCTCCTCAACCTCGTCGTCGAGCTCGACCGTCCTTTTCCAAACGATTCGCTCCCGGGCATCGAGGTCGCGCCGCCCGCACGGGCCGACGAACGGACGCTGGCGTGGATCGATGATATCTTTGGCGGTAGTTGGAGCTCCGAAGTTAATACCGGCGAGGTAATCATCGCCCGCCGTGACCGCAATCCGATCGGGTTTGCGGCGTTCGATCCAAAAGGACTCCGGTTTGCGTGGCTGGACGCACTTGGGCGCGAACCCGGCACCGGCATCTTCGGGCCCTTCGGTGTGGCACCCGAAGAGCGCAATCGCGGATTGGGCCGTCTGCTGTTGCTTCGCGCACTCGATGCGATGCGCGCACGGGGATTCGTGCGCGCCTTGATTCCCGCCGTGACCGTCGAACGATTGATGCGCTACTACGCCGATGTCTGCGGTGCGCACGTTGCGGAGCGCTTCGAGCAGGCCTCGCTCTATCGCCCCGCTCGACGGGCGTTGGTCATGGCTTCCGGAAACGGCAGCAACTTTCAAGCCGTGCTCGATGCGTCCGTCGCCGGCGCGCTGCCCATAGAGGTAGGCGGGCTTATTAGCAACGACCCCCACGCCTATGCGGTGGAGCGCGCACGGAATGCCGGCATCGGGTCGGTGCAGATCGTCTCCTGGAATCGCGCGGTAGAAGATCGTGCGGCGTACGGCGCGCGGCTGCTCGAAGCGGCTCGATCGCAAGCTCCCGACCTGGTGCTGCTCCTGGGGTGGATGCATCTGCTCGGCGACTCGTTCGTGCACGCCTTCCCGGAGATGCTCAACCTGCATCCGTCGTTTCTGCCGCTCGATCCCCGGCGCGACGACGTCGTGATGCCCGACGGCCAAACAACAGCTGCATTTCGCGGGGCGCGGGCCGTTCGCGATGCGCTTGCGGCCTCGAGCGGCTGGGTCGGCGCGACCATCCATCGTGTCACCGGCGCGACGGATCGCGGGCCGGTCTTCGCCCGCAGGCCGCTGCGCGTCGAGCCGGGAGAAGATGAAGAGCATCTCATGGCGCGCGTGCACGAACTGGAACGTGGCGTCGTTCGCAGCGGTGTCATGCGCTGGCTCTACGAGCGCTAATCGCTTTTTCACCCTCCGGCCGAGGAGACGGTTTTTCGTAAGCGAACCAGGCGAGCGCTGTGCTCCGAATTGCTGGCGCGTTTGCCCTCGCTCTATCGTTCCTCGTGCCGGCAGCGGCAGCGACACAAACGCAGACGCTGATCTTCATGCCGTGGACTACGAGCGCGCTCGACCATCACTTCGGCATAGCGTCAAAGGCCAAAGGGAGCTGCTGGGCCCATTCGCGCGCCACGAGCCGTCCGGATGCGTGGCGTTGCTCGGCCCGTGACGACGTCTACGACCCGTGCTTTGAAGGACTTGCACGGGCTGACGAGGTCGCGTGTGCGGAAACGCCCTTCTCGACGAGCATTGTCCTCATTCGTCTCGGGAAGCCGCTGCCTGCAAGCTCGAAATCCTTTGCTCGGTGGCTGGAGCACAAGGGTGTGCCGTGGGGACTACGCCTTGCCGGCGGCGACAAGTGCGTCTATGTTACCGGCGCATCGTATCTGATTGCGGGAAAACGATTGAACTACGCGTGCGAACGATCGGGTTGGGTCGCCGGGGTACCGGATCGAGCCGTTGGTCTTTGGACAGTGCAGACCGTTTCGGCGCCGGGCGAAAAGCATCTCGTAACGCTGCCGATCGCTGCGGCGGTCTTTTGATGTTGCGCGTCGGACGAATACTCACCATGACGTGCGTGCTCGCGACGGCTGTCGCGGCGCCGATGACGGCTGCGGAGCGGACCAGCATCGAGATCTACTCCCCATGGGTGTCGGGTACCCTTGCGCGTGGCTTTACCGTTTCGGCGCGAGTGAAAGGATCGTGCGGAATTCACTCTCTCGCGTCGGAGCGTGCGGATGCGTGGCGGTGCTCGTCGGACGAGGACATGTACGATCCGTGTTTCACCGGCTCGGTTGACAAAGATACGCTTGCGTGCGCGCAGAGTCCGTTCTCAAAGCACGTAACCTTGTTGAGGCTGACGAAGCCGCTCGCCGACATGAAGCTCGGCGGCGAGCTTTGGGGTCTCCGGCTGCGCGGTGCGCCCTGGGGAGTGCGCCTCGTAGAGGGCGGCACGTGCGTGGAGGTCCAGGGTGCGACCGACGTCTTCAAAGGCGAGCGCTTAAACTACCCGTGCACCGAAGCCGGGTGGATATTCGGCACTCCCGATCGTTCAACCGCGATTTGGAGGGCCCAAACTGTGGACTGGCCGCATCATCACGTCACGACCGTGCGTATCGCAACGGCGATCTTCTAAGAACGCCCGCAACCCGTCGTCTCCGTGTTTCGTAAGGCCTGAGCACGGCGACCAAGTCGTCTGGGGCAGACGCCATTTTTAGGCTCAGAAGCGGATCGAGACCTTGCGTGTCACGACCGCCGTCTTTTAAGATAATAGCGAGAAAGGAGCGATTTTATCATGCGTCCTTTTACTCCGATTCTGTGGATTGCCATTGCGGCAGCCTTCGTCGCCGGATGCTCAGCGGGCAATCAAGCTTCTCAAAACTCCGCGCTTCCCAGCGAAGGCCGAACCGTCGCTTCGGCGTCCGTCCCGATGGTCGACGGTTCTCCAATCCCGACCGTCCGGATGGGGCCGATCAGTCCGGGGTGGCTTTCGCCCGCGGTGCGTAACGGCACGAGCGGCCCGGTGGTGTACGCGGCGGTCGAAGGCGACAACGAGGTTCTGATCTATCCCGAGGTCGGCACGAATCAAGCGCCGATCGGGAAGATTACGAACGGCATCTCTGCGCCATGGGGCTTGTGGGTTGACAAGAACGGCAATCTCTACGTGGCTAACTCTAGCGGCAAAGTAACCGTTTATCCTCCGGGTTCTGTAGATCCATCCGCCACGTATTCCAAAGACCTCTATCGGCCGCTGTACGTGATCGCCGATCAGGCCGGCGATGTTTTCGTGGGTAATGGTAACGGCACCAAAGGCGGAACGCTCGTCGAGTTCTTGGCGGGCAGCAGCAGCGTCCATGAGGTGCTGAAGACGCCCGGGACGGAAGTCGACGGCATGGACTTCGACCAGCAGGGGAATCTCTACGTCGCATACCGGGGCGGAATGAAGCGCGACGGATTGGGCAGCGTTGAAAAATTCGCCCCCGGCTCGACGCAGGGCCAGATTATCGGCATGAAGGTGCACCAGCCGCAAGGGCTGATTGTCGACAATGAGGGTGACATTCTTGTAGCCGAGACTTCTCAGCGGTGGAGAGCGATAGCGCTCTTTCGACCGGGCAAAACGCGTCCGACGCTACGCCTCAAGCTTCCAACCGGGAGCGATCCAACTCAGATTGCAATTACCGCAGACGAAAGTGAACTCTTCGCCGGTTCGTTTCAGAACAATGATCTCTACGTTACGCCATATCCGCTGACGAAAGCATCGGAGTGGACCGCACTCGACCAGATTCCGAACCAACTCGAGGGCGTCGCATTAAGCAACGGTCAAGGTTTCTGAAGGCCGATGGCTACGCCCGGCTAGCTGCCGGTGGAAACCGTCAATCCTCGCGAATCGGCGCAGGGAAACCCAACGCGTTTGCAGGCGTGATTTCGCTCGGTGGCAACGAGCATGTTTCCTCCCGCTCAAAACCACGTCTGCGAGGGGAGCGCCTTTGGTTGAATGGTCTATATGCACCTTCGTCACAGATGCGCAACGCGCCGCAATCGATAGAACAACGCCCGTAAAACGAGCGTTCTTTGGTGGAGGCAAGGAGACTCGAACTCCTGACCCTTACGCTGCCAGCGTAATGCTCTACCAGCTGAGCTATGCCCCCACG
>DAINBY010000005.1:0-192644 GCA_036732685.1 Candidatus Cybelea sp.
CTTCCTAGCGATCATTTCGCTTATCGGATGTCTAGCCCCGGCGGGGGTCACTCCACGACGGGCGAGGATCGATGGTGCTCTGATTGCGCTTGGGGTTCCGGTGTATTTCGAAGTACCGATGGCGGGCAATCATGGACGCCTCTCCCGAAGTCACCACAAGAGCAGTCCGCCGTTGTTCGAATTGGATCGGAGGACGCAAGAGTCGTATGGCTCGCGGGCTCGGCTGGTGTTTCAAGATCAATAGATGGCGGAGAACACTGGACACTAATGACGCGTGCCGACGACGGCGTACCTTGCCGACCTGAAGCGTATCAGCCGACTCCTACTCCGTCGCCACTTGCACCGAACATGGTACCTTTCTGCGACCCTCGGGCGTTAGTTGTGCTGCCGACCGACAAATCGGTGATCGTTGGCGATACCCGAGGTATCTATCGCTTAAAGGCGGATGCAACCACGTGGGAGCGCCTCAACGTCAATCCGGTGGCAGACCTGCAGCAATCGTACAAGCCGACGGGCACGGTGAGTGCGCTCGCGGCAGCTCCTATTTCCGGCGGCCGGTCCGAGATAGTAGCGAGTTTTTCCGTCACAAATACTAACTACGATTACGGGTGCCTTGCTGGCCTTTACATCAGCCGTGACTCTGGGGATACTTGGACCCAAATCAACGTTGACGATTACTTTTCAAGCGTTAACGGCTACCAGCATGATTCTCTCAACGCGACGTGCCAAGGCTGGTACGATAATGCCGTCGCAATAAACCCTACTAATCCCGATGAGATTGTTGTCGGCGGAATCACAATCATGCGGTCAGTGGACGGAGGAACCTATTGGCAAAACCTCGGCACCTCTTACAATATTCATCCGGACATTCATGCGCTTGCGTACGATAAATCTGGTAATCTTTATGTGGGCGAGGATGGCGGCATTATTAAATTTCCAGCCGGGGCGTCCCCGCTTGAGTTAAATCAAAATTTAGTTATCACTCAATTCTACGGTAACGGGGCGTTCTCAGGTCAAACGATCTTTGCCGGTTCACAAGACAATGGCACAAGCAAGCTCAACGATGCGCTTACGGTTAGGTCTGACGGTACCTTGCCGACCTGGACGCAAATTATGGAAGGCGATGGTGGCAACACTATCGTTAATCCCACTCAGCCTTCAAGGATTTATGCCGAGTACTACAGCGGAAACCTGCAGTCGACCGACGTTGGCGGGGGTATCAATAACTGGGTTTCTATTAGGCCCCCAACTTTGGCGGTCGGCTGGGTAATGCCATATGTTGTAACAGATGATTGGAATACGATCATCGCTGGCGGCGATAACGTTTATCGGACTACAAGGGGTGGGAAGAAACAGTCCCCCAACGACGAACCGTGGTCGTCTCTGGGGCCTTGGCCTACGCCCGGCCCAGACGAGACAAATGCCCCCTACGTCACGACGCTTTGGGCCAGCGGTGATGGCAAGACCATCGTTGCCGGGAGAACCGATGGTAAGCTCGCAAAGGTTTTTTCCGACGGCAACTCTCTTCCGTGGATTAGGGAAAGCTTTAAGGGGGTTATCGACAGCGTGGTGGTGGATCCCAGTAATTATGCCCATGCGTTTATCAGCGTTGGGAACACCTATATAGATCCGAGAACTACAAAATGCGACATAATGGAGACACAAGGCTTCGATCAGCCCGCACCTAGGTGGAATAGCATCAAATCGGACACGCTCGACTGTAACGCGACGACCCTGGCACTATTTCAGGGCAGACTGTTTGTTGCGACGTCACGCTCCGTTTATGAAAGAGTTGGGCCCTTTCAATGGATCACCGTCGGCTCGGGACTCCCCGTAGTTCCGGTCACGGCTCTTTTGTTCATACCGCCTCAGTCGCTTGTCGCACTAACCCATGGTCGGGGCGCCTGGTACCTCCAAAATATCAACCCATAACAAGAGCGAAGCGTGCAGATGGAAGCTCATTGAGCTATTGACCTGCTGACCTGAGGGTGCCATTCAGGCACCTCACAACGTAGGTGGTGACGGGTTGATAGCTGTGGGAGGGCCGAACAGCCGAATTGCGGCGCCGCGGCTGCGTCGCCTAGCTTTGCGTAGATGTGCGCACCGCGAGCGCCGCCGATCCGCACTGCGACGAAATTGACCGCTACGACTGCTAATCGGCGCTATCGTCGCGGCGCAAGAATCCCAAAGAACTCATCGCTCGGGACCCCTCCCGGTTGACAATGCTACTCTCCGGGTTGCCGGCCTTTGGCCAGCGGCGGGGGAAAAACTGCGCTTCAAAGTCTTTTTCGCCAGCTTCCTTTCACCGCAGCCTGCTTCGACTTATCTTCAGGAGGCACGCGGTTCCAAAAGGAACACGTCACTCGTTCGAGGGGCGGAACACTGTCAACGACTTGCAGTCGTAACTGTGGGGAAAGGTTACGGTTCTGAGGCTCGTCGTTCGGGGCACTGTTACCGCCAACGGCTGCCGATAGTCACCGTCTATGCCAAGAGGGGGCCCGTCAGATGAGTCACTCGACTCGTCCACGGCGTACCGGCTTCGCGTCGGCGCAACCTTCGGCGTCGGCGCGGGCGTCGGCGTAGGAAACAAGAACTGAGTATACGTTTGAAGCCCCGGATCTATCATTAGCGCCTTGCGGCAATCGCGAGAGCTGAAGTCAGGGAACACCAACGCATCCATCGTAGTCCCGCGCACGGCTTGTGGCGTAGCGCTATCGTCCGTTATGATCGCTACCCGTGCGTTGAGGTCGGGCTCGCCAACGAGTGACAAGACGCATCCGTTGTCCGTCCTCCAGAACGTTTTTGGGTCGATGTCAAAATTTACCTGGTTATTTGCGAGCATAGTCTGCTCAGCGAACACCTCCAGGTAGAGCCGGCAGTATTTAGCGTTCCTATCTGATTTGGGCCGTGTTTTTACCGATACGCTTATGATCTTGAACGGGTATTGGATGCTCGATGGGAGATCTTGATAGGGGTATGTGTAGCCTGCTATGAGGTTCCACGTGTAATAGCTGGCTTGCGCGCCAGCAAACCGTGGAACGGTGAAACCCGCGGCTACAAACCCGAGCACGACAATTAGCAATACTTTTAACTTAAGAGTCATCGTACGTCGCTAAAACTTGAACGTATAGAATATGCCGCCTCGAATCGGTGTTCTGAGGCAGTTACCGGTTAGGCTGGCAAGATCGACGTGGTACATTTGCTGAGGTTTAAGAGAGAAACCCCGCGCCACGTAGTAAACCGCATTGGCAAAGGGCGGCGTGGGAAACGGCGTCGGCGTCGCTGTCGGCTTTGCTGACGGCGTCGGGGTCGCGCTGGGCGGGGTTGGGATCGGTGTCGGAGGTGGCGTCGGCGTTGGTTCCGCGACTGGTCCGGCGAGCGGATTTGCGTACAGCTTGCCGCCCTTATAATCGTTTGGCCGCGCCGCTAGGCCTTGTTCCGTGATAAGCGGAGAGTTTGATGCAACGTAAATCGATTTGGTACTGGACGCGACCTTTGTTCCCGGAACCGGATAAAAGAGTACCAGTTGCGTTCCGGTGGAGCAGTACTTCGTTGGGGCAGCCGGTGGTGACGCGCCATCGTTGCCGCCTCCGCAAGCCGCGCAAATTGCGGCCATGACAGCAACAACCGCCCGGCCGCAAGTTAGCCCGTTAAAAAAAACTGGTTTATACGTCATGATTGATCGCAAAACGGCGCCGATCGGAGATCTGGATTTTGCCGCGGGTAGGAAACCCCGCCGAAGTTGTAGGCTGGAAAAGAATCGACTGGCGAAGCGGATGGGTGAGGCTTATTGTTCTTTAAGGGGCAGTTCATCGCGGTAACGACGCCGGATATTACACCGCTCGCTGCGCGGTAGCTCTGCTCATCCGTGAGTGGAAGCGCGTTCACGGCATTCGTGTAGTTAAATCCATTCGTATATAGGGCGGTAGCAAGCGTCGCCAAACCCGCAGTAGGGTTCGTTGTCGTTTGTCCGCCCGTGGTTACCGTGGACAGTTCGCCGGTACGTGGAATTGGTGCAGTCGTAGGAAATACGGTGGTCGAACCGCTCATCGTGACGATCGAAGGGCGAAAGGTCTCGTATACGCTAAATAGAGCGAGGCCGGTGGTTAGAATCTGAATGGGTTCTAACACCGATTTGCGATCCGAGGCATACACCACCGGTGAAACCCACGCGATCTCTGGTGTGCCCGTGTCCGGGATCACTTTTGGCGTAGACAGAGTGCAGGCCTTTAGCGTCGCTTGCGGGATCGTCGCCTGTGGCAGATGGCGAAGCGCATCTTGAATGCAGGGAACGATGTACGTAAGAGACTTCGAATCGTCGCCGTTCTTAGTTAACGGCTTTGGCTTCGGCGCAGCGCAGGCAATCCAAATAGTTGCGGCGGCCAGCTGAAAATAAAAGGTCCGCCAAGCCAAGGAATCCTTCTGTACGGCAGACGCGGCGACAAGCGATGTCATTAACGCGCCTGCCACGGTCGGATCGGTTTTACAACTGGCAACGAAATCGTTTACTGTCCATGTTGGCTCCGGGACGACGTACGAGTTGTTGACGAGGCGGTAGCTACCTAACCTGTTGGCCAACGTGGCCGTGAGTCTGCCGGTCGTGGCCGGATCTCCAGCGCCGAGTAGAACGATAACATTACGTGCTGCTGATAGTATGGGCGGTGCGCCAAGGGCGAACGGGATCGGGCTCGGAGGGCTGCCGCCCGGGGGCGGGCTCGCAGGCAGAGGCGAGGTTGAGCCATCAGATAGCGCGACCGTCGGCGCCAGCGAAACCTGGACGGCGAGTATTCCAAGAAGCATGACGACGATCCTCACCAAAGAGCGTCGCATCGAACGGCCTCCTTCGGATGCGGGAAACAACCGGCACCTCGCCTATTTTTTCCACAAACGAGCTTACTTTGTCAATCTAGCATCCCAAGCGAGCCAGGCGCTAGGCTCCCCTACGGTTATTCTTGCTACTTTGTTGAGGTATGCTTGCTACTTTTTGAGGCTGAGCTAGCCTGCAAGAGGTTTAGATTTTCGCTTGCTTGAAGGTACCGAAGTAAGCAAGGCTTAGCTCAATTTTGAAAGGCCGCTTATGAGACAGTTGGTTCGGCGAGAGGCGCGCACCCTGGGTGGTATCGTTATGATCGCTGCGGTTGCGGCATGTTCCGCGCCCCAAGCCGGGCGCACCGCAATGCCGGTCGCGCTTTCGGACCTAGGCGCCCGGCGAGACGTTTCGCTAAATCCCCTGCACAACTTTGGTCGAGGCAACGACGGCTATGCACCACAAGCTGGCCTGTTGTATTACAATCAGCGCTTTTACGGAACGACCCAGTACGGCGGGACTGGCGGCAACGGTACAATTTTTGAGATCAGCGATGTCGGCAAGGAGCGGATCCTCTATAACTTTCGGAAGGTGCCGGATGGTGCCGAGCCCGTGGCAAGTCTGATCGAGTTGGGAGGACAACTCTACGGCACGACCCAAAGCGGTGGTAAGTATCGAATGGGCACGGTCTTCAGCGTAGGCACGTCCGGAAAAGAAAACTGGGTCTACAGTTTCGGTTCGGGCGGCGACGGTGCAATGCCCGTAGCGAACCTAACTGCTGTAAAAGGCGTTCTCTACGGGACTACTCTCAAAGGTGGGAGCTATGGGGGTGGCACCATCTTTAGCATTAATCCGAGCAAATCCACAACTGACAAGATTCTCCATAGCTTTGGTTATGGCAACGACGGCTCGGCGCCAGCCAGCGGTTTGATCGCCGTTGGCAGTTTGCTCTACGGAACGACCAGCTCCGGCGGTGGACCGCCGAGTGAATCTTTCGGGACCGTATTTAGCGTCTCGCACGGCGGGTCCGAGCGCGTGATTGTGGCATTCAATTGCACCGACGGCGCGGTGCCCGTCGCCGCGTTGGTCAAGATGGGTGGTACATTTTACGGCGCTACTTCGGTAGGTGGCACTTCGGGTTGTTCATCGGGCGGCGACGGCACGATTTTCGCGTTGAGCAGCGGTGGCGCTGAACACGTCGTCCACGCTTTCGGTGGCGGAACCACCGACGGCTACGATCCCCTCGACACGCTGACTGCGGAGCATGGGCGGCTTTACGGAACCGCTTATAACGGCGGTGCTAATGGCGGAGGCATTGTCTTCGACATTACGCCTGCTGGGCTGGAAACGATTCTTCATGACTTTGGCGAGGGTACTGATGGAAATCATCCGATTGGTGGAGTGATCCACGTCGGTAACGCCTACTACGGGACGACGAGCGGCGGCGGCGTATATGGTGGCGGCATCGTCTACGGGCTCCAAATCTAGGGTTACGCGCATGCAGCATTCACGCTTGCACCTTGCGTTTCTCTTCGGACTCCTAGCCACCCTCGCCGTGACATTGACGGCATCGATATCGGCAACCTCATCAGCCGCCGATGCTGGGCCCCAGCTTAGCGCAGACCGGATGCCTTATGAAATAGACTCGTTACATATCGGGCAGTCCTACGCTGATGCGGAGGGCGCACTAAGTAAGCTGCGCGACCAGATGGACAAACACGGCCAATTCGATCCTGAGGTGATCAAGTGTCTGGACGAGAACGCTGACAACATCGTAAGCGGGCGCGAACGGCACCCCAAAGGGCACTGCGTTAAGACGCTAAAATTTACCACCCGAGACCTGGATATTACCGTTGGTTTCGTCGAGGATTACCCGAACCACCCGCGTCAAATGTGCGTTGGGTCGATCGAGTACGATCAGCGCGGCTTTCAAGACGATCCGCGAGCGTTCGCTACAGCTATTCCGCTGAGTTTTCCCAGCTTGGGAACGCCGGTGCCGCAGTCAACTCCAGACAACAACTTGACTACCGCGATCTCGAACTTATACTTTTACGACGCCCCGGTTTGCCGCCGTGAAAATAACTGCTTTACCATCGCTGACCAATGCAAGATTGCGCCGGAGTGCGCCGAAGTTACCGCCGATAGTGATTCCGCGGACGATACTGCTACCGCGTATGTAAGGATCATCGCAAAACCCTACGTAACTCAACAAACAGCGTATTACAATGTCGGGATCGAGGAGGCGCGAGAAAGGACGATCCCAGGTTTTAACGAGACGGAACCTCTTGTCGGGGCTAAAGTTGGTACGTGCAAGACGTACGCATTTTTAGTGCCGCCCCAAGTCAAGTACGCCGTTGATGACGGTCTTAAGAAGAGAAGCCTCGCGGAGATCCCCAAACCAATGCCACCCACCGACCCTAATTTTCCTACTTTCCGCCTCGCCGCCTGTAGCACTTGGGTGTGTTTGCTCGAGTACCAGCGCACCGAGAACGCGGACAAGACGGTTGAGGTCGACGCCTTTTACCGCGCGTCAGGCGAGTGGAAGCCAATCTGGGTCTTGCGCGGGCCATGTCCGCTGGAGCTCTCTGAACTCCAGGATTTGATCAACCATCACCGACCGAATGATGGATGGGTCGAGTCGCCAGAGCGACCGCAAACAAGACTTTGCTCAGCTGCGGGGTGACCTGGACGCCCTCCCCCTCGATCCGGTGACCGCAGCAAACATCGCTTCCGAACGTGACCCCTCCGGACGGGGGTGCATGAGCCCCCTTCTCAGGCCGCAGCGAGACGCAGTTTCAACGTCGGCGGAGTATCGCGTAAACCCGATTAGCAGCTTCGGCTTTCAGACCGCCGACCACGGCCTGTAAAGGCCCGTCGAGATCACTGGCGTCGTGCGGCCGCATTTCCGATACGACCCTTCGCCTGCGTAACGAGAACGAAGCGGTGCCTGTCAACTCGGCGGCTGGAGAACTGCCGCCAGCATCATACGCTGCCGGGAAGATTTCCCCGTGTTGCGGCTTCGGCGACCAGAGCAGCACGATTGTTCACACCGTATGCTCGGAACACAGCCTTGAGATGGTTCCTCACTGTATGCTGGCTTAGGCCCAACGCCGTAGCAATCTCCGCGGTCGTCATTTTTCGGCACAGCATCGCGAAGACTTTACCCTGCATCGGCGGCAGCTTCACTGGTGGCACGGCAGCGCTGTCGCGATTACGCAGCTCGCGTGCGAGCCACGAATTGGGGAACGGCTCGAGCTTGTCCTCGGCGAGATGACGCCACCGATCCTTGTTTGTTATCTGTAGGAGATAGAGCGCCGTTCGTGCGGCGCGCCAATCGAAGCCGATGCGATCGAAGATCACCCAGGCGTTGCGAAACGACTCTTCGGCGCCGACGCCGGTACCACGGCCGGCAAGTCGAACGACGCCTTCCGTATATGACGCGTAGGCTTCAAGTCGGTGGTCGAAGGCGAACAGATGCAGCGGCGATCGAATCCGATCGAGCCCCTTGTACCGTGCGAGATAGTAACGCCCTCGCTCCGCATCGATCTTCGCCGTCGCGCGTGCCAGCAACAACAAACCCATTCGCTCCTCGCCAGCTAGCGCGTTCCAATCAATGCGTTCGGCGATGCTTTCGGCCTTTGCGACCTCATCCAGCGCCCAGTTCGGCTCGCCAACGATGCGCGCGAAGTGCGCGCGATCGAGCAAGAGAATCACCTCGAACGGGTCGCTTGGGATTCGGTGCTCTGCCGCACGTAGATACCGAAAACATCCGAGCATATCGCCGCGCAGCGCGCACGACCATCCAACCGCGACAAGCGCTTGAAAACGCAGCGTGGTAAAGTCGGCCGGCCACTCGATGGGTTGATCGACTTCACTGCGTGCGAGAACAGCCGCTTCGTCAAAAGCGACTTCTCGCCCGAGTAGCGCGAGGTTCTGAACGGCGTGGCACCATTCTTCCAAGTACAGCTCGCGGTGTTTGCCGATCAGGGCGATCGCCTCAATCAGACTTTGGGCCGAATCTCGATACCGTTCGTTGATACAGAAGATGAACGATCGCAGCATCTCGCGAGTGATCTTCGTTGCTTGCGATTTGTCGCAGAGCATCTCATCGGCGAAACGCCACGCTTCGTCGGTCTTTCCCTCGAGCATCGCGCGCCGACCGAGTTGATAGGCGAGCTGAGCGCGATCCGCTGATGACGTAAGCAAACGTCGCGCCAGCTCGAAATAGTCGTCGGCACGCTCGAAATCGCGCATGCGCGAGTACCCGATCCCCAGGAGCAACGCCCAGTGCCCGCGTTGGCTGGCCGTGTGCCCCTTAGGCGGACGACGGATCAGAAAAGCGACCGCACGATTCTCGTCCTGCTTCAGAAGAATGCGTGCCCGGAGCAGATCGTCTTCGTAGGAAGTCGACGCGCCCTCCGCCATCGCCGCATCGTAGGCCTCGCCGGCGGCGAGGAATTCCGCGCTAGTAAAGTGCCGGCGCATCGCATCGCGCCAGCCGCTCGTAATGGCTTGTTTTTTCCGCATAGGCGGTAGGATTAGGCGGCGGCGGTCGACCCCCCGCCGCCGCCTAGGCTAGGTGGCTAGTCTCTAATGGCCGCCTCCGCCGGAGCCATCGCCCGGCATAGTACCGCCACCGCCATCCATCGGAGCGCTGACGCCTCCTCCAGCGGTGTGGATGGAGATACCAGACCCGTCCGAAAGGCCCATCAGAAAGCCAAACATCAGAGCGAGTCCGTGAAGGAATAGGAACATCGAGATCGTCCTTTCCACCGCGCGACGGCGCGCGGCAAATGCACTGTCAGCTAGCTCAAGCGGCTAGCTTATTTGCATTATCGGACAGTTTATGGTTGGGTCAATAGGAAAGACGAGCAGGCGTTGTGCTCGCTCGTCTTTCGTCGGTCGTCCTTCGACCACGCGCCTGCGGCGCTACGCTCAGGATGACAACCTGGGTGCGGGGCTACGCTCAGCCCTCGACTACGCGCCTGCGGCGCTACGCTCAGGATGAGACGATGGGTGCGGGGCTACGCTCAGGATGACACCACGGGGCGCGGTTGCCCGACGCCGCCATAACCGATGGCGCTAGCGGCGGCCACTACGAACTGACGTAACGGAGTCTTCGCGCGAGCAGCTTGAGAACGCGCGGCCACGTGTAGCGCTTCGCCGTCGATTCCCCGCCCTCGCGAATAGCGCTGGCAAGTTTCGGATTCGCAACGAGCTCGGTGAGATATGCCTCGAGTTCGCGAAAATCGCCCGTATCGCAGGCGATCGCGTTCTCGAAGGGCTGCACGTAATCTTCGCCGGTCGAGCCCGTCACCGCGACTCCACCCGCGGCCATGACCTCGAGACCGACGAGTCCAAAGGGTTCGCGTCCGCTGTTGGCAAGCACGGCGTCGGCGGCGCGATAGAGCGCGAGCAGCGCCTCTTCGGGCACGAAACTTCGAACGTTTATCACGCCGCCCGGGGCCGACGCGATCGCTTCGATCGTGGCATCCGGCTCGCGCGAACCGATGACGAGATCGTTGACCTCCAGCCCCAGCTCGCGCGCTCGCGCGAAGACGGCTTCACCGTAGGCTTCCCGTCCGCCGCGTACGACGAGCGTCGCATTGCGATGCGCGGCCGCAATGCCGGCAAACGCCTCGATTGCCTGCATCCACCGCTTCTCTTCTTCAAAGCGCGCGACTTTGACAAAGAGCGGGCGGCGCGCTTCGAAGGCGCGCTGTGCGGCCCGCACCAGCTTCTTCGGAGCTCCATCGAGCAAACGCTCGGGAATGCCGTTGGGGATAACGAGTGATTCAACGCCGCGTTCCTGCAGCTCGAACTTCATGTACCGGCTCACGCAGGTGACTTGCACCGCGGCCACGAGTGCGTTCCAGTCGATAATATCGAAGCCGTAGGTGTTGTTCGCGTTCCAGGTCAACATCGCGCGGTCGCGCAATCCGCGCTCGCGCAAGAGTGCGTCGAGTCCAACTACGCACGGTGCCGTCTGCCAATCCTCGGCGATCACGAGGA
The DNA here is from genome assembly GCA_036732685.1 of Candidatus Cybelea sp. Classification (GTDB taxonomy): domain Bacteria; phylum Vulcanimicrobiota; class Vulcanimicrobiia; order Vulcanimicrobiales; family Vulcanimicrobiaceae; genus Cybelea. Next base: position 10,820 of record DAINBY010000005.1, read on the forward strand.
CCGATTCGCCGGACGCCGCAGCCGGCTCGACGATACTATCGACGACGAACGGCGGCACGCTGCTCGTAAAATCGTTCATTTTGTCGCGCTCACCGTCGTAAACGCTGTCGGGATAGTACGCGGAGATCCACTGGCACCAGCGGCGGTACTCGAGATTCGGCGCGGGTTGCTCGACCGCCGGGCGCGACGGATCGCCGACGAAGAGCAGCGTCGTGCGCACGCCGGCTCGCGCGAACGCTGCGCCGAGCTCCGTGACCCGCGTGCCGAGTCCACCGATCATCGAATACGGATCGGGCCCTTCGAACGCAAGCAACACGGCGTTGCGCGGCAATGAAGTCATCGGGCGCCTCTTTGCCGAATCGGCGGCGTAAATCCCGCAATGAGGAACGCATGAACGAACTCGCGCAGCGCGCCTGTATTCCGTGCCGGGGCGGAGTGCCTCCGCTCGACGACGCTCAAATCGCACCGCTTCTCGCGCAGCTCGGCGACGGCTGGCGCGTCGTCGAGCGGAACGACTCCAAACGAGGCAGCGTCAAAATCCTCGCCCGCACGTATACCTTCGAGAACTTCGCGCAAGCCATGGCGGCCGCGGTGCGGATCGGCGCGATGGCCGAAGAGCAGCAACATCATCCCGACCTTTACGTCGCCTGGGGAAAGCTCGCCGTCGAAGTCTGGACGCATAAGATCGGCGGATTGACCGAGAGCGACTTTATCTTTGCCGCGAAGTGCGACGCGCTGACGTGATGACGCTGCCGAAGGCCGAGCTGCACCTTCACATCGAGGGAACGTTCGAGCCAGAGCTGATCTTTACGATCGCCGAACGCAACGGCGTGAAGCTCGACTATCCGAACATCGAAGCGCTGCGTGACGCGTACAACTTCTCCAACCTCGAGTCGTTCCTTAAGGTCTACTATCACGCCATGGAGGCGCTGCGCGTCGAACAAGACTACTACGACTTGACGACGGCGTACTTACACCGCGCCCAAGCGCAAGGCGTCCGTCACGCTGAGATCTTCTTCGATCCCCAAGCGCACACGAAGCGCGGCATCGAGTTTGCGGTCGTCGTCGACGGTATCTCGCGCGCGCTCGCCGATGGCGAGCAGAATCTCGGAATCAGCTCGCATCTGATCATGTGCTTTTTGCGCGATCTTTCGGCGGAAGCGGCGATGGCGACGCTGGAGAGCGCGCTGGCATTTCACGGAAGAATCATCGCCGTTGGCCTCGACTCGGCCGAGGTAGGGAACCCCCCTTCGAAGTTCCGCACGGTCTTCGACCGCGCGCGAGCGAACGGTTTCTTAACCGTGGCGCACGCCGGCGAAGAGGGTGGACCCGAGTACGTGTGGGAGGCGCTCGACTTACTCAAAGTCTCGCGCGTCGATCACGGCGTGCGCAGCCTTGAAGATGCGACCTTGGTCGCCCGACTGCGCACCGAGCGCGTTCCGCTGACGGTCTGCCCGCTTTCAAACCTGCGCCTCCGCGTCGTGCGCACGCTGACCGCGCATCCGCTCAAACGTATGATCGATGCGGGGCTGATGTGCACGATCAACTCCGACGACCCGGCCTACTTCGGTGGTTACGTCGGCGACAATTTCCGCGAGATAGCCGCGGCGCTGCATTTGAGCGAGACGGAACTCATCTCGCTCGCGCGCAATTCGTTCGACGCCTCGTTCATCGACGCGGAGGCGAAGCGCCGATATCAGGGCGAGATCGACGCGGCAACCAGATCGAGCGACTGAAATAGAAAGAGGAGACCGGCGTGGGCCGATCCCCTCCCCTCGCTACCACGGGCCTTGGCAAGTCCGTGATGCGGCCTTAAGAGTACGACAAGCTCCTCGCCGAGCTTTCCTAGCAGGCGGCGCTACCGCGCAAAAAACCGCATCGGCCAGTCCTTTGGAAAGCCTAGCAGGGATATTAGGAATGCCTAAGTACACCGTGAGGCATGCTTAAATGGGCGGCGCTCTGGTTTCTTCTCCTTGTTGCCGTCACGCGCCCGGCCGCCGCGCCGGCAATTCCGCTGTTCGCGCACCAGTACGGCGTGACGTGCGAGAAATGCCACTCCGTCATCCCGCATCTCAACGAATTCGGCGCCGCCTTCTTGGCCTACGGCGAGCGCTTCCCGGGTATCTCCTCCGGCCCCGCCTTCCCGCTCTCGGTGAAAGTCAATGCCGTCGACTCGAGCGAGTATCAAGGCGACGGGCCCACCGGTCAAGGCCTTCCGAAAGCGATCGTCGACGAGGTCGAGGCGTTTACGTCGGCGACGATCGGATCGCGCGCAAACTTCTTTGTCGAGCAATACGTCGTGGACGGCGGCGAGCCGGGCCTGCTGCGCGATGCGTGGATCAACGATCGCGTTAACCCATGGGATGCGCGAATTCCGGTCTATCTGCAGGGAGGTCAGTTCACGCTTCCGCTGCCGGTCGATCCGGAGACCTTTCGCGACACCTATCAAGCCTACACGCCATACGTTCAAACCGTCGGCGCCAACCCGTTCGACTTCTTCGATCCGGCGCTGGGCATGCGGCTCGGCGTCGGCGATCCACTGCGCGGAGTGAGCGGGCAACTCTTTGCCGGACCCGGGTACACGCGTCAGAGCGGCCTTGCAGTCACCGGCGTCGACACCTATCTCTACACGCAAGACGCGATGGGGCCGTTTACGCTCAGCGCGTTTCGTTACGACGGTTTACGTCCGGTAGCCGGCGGTCCGGACGATCGATTCGATCGTCTCGGTGTCGGCTTCACCTACGGACAATGGTCCCGTTTCTCTAGTGAGTTCGTACTGATCAACGGCTGGGATTCGAACTGCGCGACGCTGGGATTCGTCGGATGCAGGTCGAGCGGCGGGTTCGAACAACTGCGTTACGCCTTCAACCGGCGGCTCTTCGCCGAAGCGCGATACGAAGGGACGAACGACCCGGCGAACGGATTCACGCGCGACGGCGTCATCCTGCTTGGCTACGGCCCAACCGAAAACACGCGCGTGACAATCGAAGACGTGATCGCGCACTCGCCGCAAACCACCAATACGATGAACGCGCAGCTCACCGTGGCCTACTAACATGAAGAACGCCCTTGCTGCGCTGCTTTTCGCGTCGACGCTCGCACCGCCCTCGCCGGCGCCGCGCACGATCGAGGCCGCGCGCTCGAGCGCGAGATTCAGCGTCACGCACATCTGGGTCGAGCGCGTCGCGGGAACCGTTCCGGTTCTTGGCGGCTCCGTCGCGCTGGCCGACGGCGCCATGATTCCAACGGCCGCCACGGCAACGCTCGACGCAACGGGCATCGCGACCGGGGAGCCGGACCGCGACCGATCGCTCAAATCCTCCGACTTCTTCGACGTCAAGAACTTCCCGCAGTGGAGCTTCGTCAGCACCAAGATCATCCCGCACGGCGCGAACCTCTTCGAAATGGACGGCAACTTGACGATCCACGGCGTCACGCAGCCGGAGCGTTTGAACGTCACGGCAAGCGGAAGCCCCGCGCATCCCGTCTATCATGCGACCGCGCAGATCGACCGCCACGCGTTCGGGATGGCGGTGACGCGTCTCGATCCGACCATCGGCTCGAACGTGGACGTTACGCTCGATATCGTGCTGCAGTAGCCTTCAAGGAACCCGCCCGGTGAACTCGTACTCGCGATGAACCATGGAGACGCCGGCGCGAGAGCGCTTCTTCGAAGATTACGCCACGGGCGACACCTACGAGTTCGGTCCGATTCCATTGAGTGAGGACGAGATCGTAGAGTTCGGACGGCGCTACGACCCGCAGTACCTTCACGTCGATCCGGAACGCGCGCGCCGCGGCCCCTATGGCGGTCTCATCGCGAGCGGCTGGCAGACGATGTCGACGGCGATGCGGCTCTTCGTCGATCACTTTCTGCCCGACGGGGCGAGCCTAGGATCGCCGGGCGTCGAGGACTTGCGCTGGATCAAGCCCGTACGCCCGGGCGACGCGCTGCGCATCCGCGTGACGGTCGTACAAACCCGGGTTTCGAAATCGAAACCCGACCGCGGCTTGGTCGAAACGCTGGTCGAGGTTCTCAATGCGCGAGACGAAGTCGTCGCGACGATGCGAGCGATCAACTTCATGGCGCGCCGCCCGTGACAAAGATCAGCCGGTATTCGTACGCCGAAACCCTGGCCAAACTCTCCGCGGCGATCGCCGGCGGCGGAAACACGATCTTTGCAACGATCGACCAATCCGCTGCAGCCGTCTCGGTTGGAATGATCCTGCGTCCAACGACGCTGATCGTCTTTGGAAATCCGAAAGGCGGGACGCCGTTCATGGAAGCCTTTCCCGCGGTGGCGCTCGAGTTGCCGCTGAAGCTGCTCGTCTGGGAAGAGCCCGACGCCGTCAGAGTTGCTTATGTATCGATGTCCGAGATCGCCGCACGCTACGGCGTTGCCGGGCTAGATGCGCGCATCGCGGCAATTGACGGGGCGCTCGAAGCGTTGGCGAGCTCGGTCGCGGTCGCCTAAGGTTGCTGCAACGCCGCCATCGCGTTCTGGACGGCCTGCACCATGCGCTCGTAGCCTTTCTTCGCAAGCGCATCGTCGCCGCTCGCGAAGACCAGCTCCGGGAAGCTGGTGAAGATGCGATCGATCGTGTGGTAATATGAGTTTTCGAGTAGGCCGCCCGGAATGAAGAACGCGTCGCGCGAGGCTTGCTCGCGGACGGCGAGCGCCTGCATCGCAGCGACGTCGCCTTTCGCTTCGGCTTGCTGCATGGCGAGATCGGTTTGATGCGCGGCCTGCCGGTAAGCCGTCAACGCTTGGCGCAACTCGATCATCGTCACCGCTCCGTCGCTCTTTTGAAAGGCCGCGGTCGCAACTGCGGTCAGATCGTCGAGCATCTGCGCGGGCACCTCCTCGATTCGCAGCGGTTCGACCGTCGCATTCGCTGCCCGCATCGCTTGAATGCCGGTCACCTGCGCGGTGGCGACGGCTTGGCGCATGCCCGGATCGTAGGTGCGTAAGCCGTCGAGATTATCCTCGGCGGTGTGATGCGCTCCGAAATACCCGTAGTATCCGTTCGACGTGCTGAGCACGCCAAGCATATACGAGAAGTTCTGATGGTCCGAACCGCCGGTGATCGGATTGAGCAGCGGATCGACGCGCTGGTCGCGAGCCCCGAGCATTCCCGTGCCGTCCGCTGACGGCACGACGTCGCAGATCTGCTTCATGAAGGCGTAGAGTCCCGGCGACGCGCTGACGACGAATGGATTGCCGGTCGTGAGCTGATCGGTGTTGATGTATTGAAAGACGTTCTTGCGAAGCTGGTCGCCGTTCTGATAGATGTAGGCGGCCGATCCGAAGAGACCGAGCTCGTGGCCGTCCCACGACGCCATCTCGATCGTGCGTTTCGGTCTCCAGCCGCGCTGCGCCAGCGCCGCAAACGCGTCGGCGTCTTGGAGTAATACGGTCGTGCCGCTTCCAGGATCGATCGCGCCGAACGTCATCGCGTCGCGATGGCTGCCGATCATCACGATCGAGTCGGGCTGCTCGGCGCCCTTCATATCGCCGAAGACCAGCCAGATCGTCTTGAGTCTGCGTTCGAACTTCGCGTGAACGCGCACGGTCTCGTTACCGCCGAAGTGCTGCACGAACTCGAACATCGGATGCCAGGTCTGCGGAACGACCTTGCCGCTCATGCCGGCGAGCAAAGTGCGCGCGGTGCTTTGCGTAATGCTCAGCTCGGGAATCGTGGCATGGGGGATTTCATTCCAGCTCTTGTGCGCGGCACCGACGGTCGGGGCGTGCCCGCTCATGGTGGGATCGCCGGGCGGAAACATCATGAAACCGCGCGGGGACATGCCGCTCATGCGCTCGGCCATGTGCGTGTTCTTGTAGTTACCGTTCGGCCACATCGCTCCGCCGCCGAAGCCGCTCGTCGCCGGCTCGAAAAACTCCAAAATGCCTGCGACGCCGCGCTTGCGCAGCTCGTTATATGGAATCCAGCTCCGATTGACGTTCCGGAAGCCGCCCGCACCCGGCGCACCGAGTCGAACGAGCGCGATTGCACCCTTCAAACTCACGTGGCCGGCGTCGATTTCGGTAAGGTCGTCTTTGCTCGCCGTATTGACGTAGACGACCGGACCGGTGGCATCGCCGTCGCCCGATTCTTCGAGAAAGGGCGGCCCGGCCATGATCTCCCACTTGGTGTGATGCCCCGGCACCCCCTCGAGCATATCGAAGTCGATACGTCGCCGCGCAAGCAGGGTCAAGCTCTGCTCGAGCGGACCCGTAAACTCGACTTGATACTCTTGGATGCGCGTAACGAAGCCGTCGCGTTCCAACCGTTGCTTGACGTAGAGGGCGGTCGCGTAATCGGCGGCCGACCCCGCGCGATGCGGAACGGACGATATGTGCCGCTCGATCTCCATCGCGTTGGCGCCGGTCGGCACGGCCATCATCGTCTTCTCCGCCTCGAGCTCGGTCGAGACGGCGGATCCGGCAGCCCATCCGACGAGCGCGGTATCCGACGAGACGGTTGTCGGCGCCGTCGCGCCGATGCACGCAAACGCACAGAGTGTCGCAAGCAAGATTCGCATAGTGGGCAATCGTTTGCGAACGATGCCACGCGTACCTCGCGCTTACGCGGTAAGCGGGCCCCGCGGCCTCCGTGCTGCGAGGGCCGGCTTACCGCACCGTCCCTAGAGTCTGCTGAGGGACGTTTCGATCAGGTCCAACAACTTGGGATCGTCGGTTTGCGTCTGCGCGTCGGTGAGAAAAAATCGGGCGGCCGCTTTGGCGGATGCGGCGTCATTATATCGTCCAACGTTGTCATAGGCCAACCCGACTTCTGCCATCCAGGTGCCTTCGAGCGTGAGGTCCAGCGCGCGTTGATGCCCTTTGTCGCCTTGGGCGTTTGACGCGTAATCGTCGGCGACGGCGCGGCAGCTCACGGCGATGCTCGACCAATTCTGGGTCTGCATCGCCGCTTTACAGAGCGTTTTGTCCGCAGATTGATCGGCTTGAACTACTGCCGGCGCGCCGGCGAACGTAAGCGCGGCGAGAAGAGCGATGGTCCTCATGTGTGTCAGCCTTCCTAAGTATGAATTCAAAATGTGGCCGTCGAGGTGCTACCAGTGGCGCGCCTCTTGCAGCTCCGAAATGACGCCTTCGGAGAGACTCTGCGTAATCGGATCCTGCCACTTGGCGAAGAGCCGGATTGGCGAAGTGGGTGAAATGCGCTCGGGAATGAAGAGCTCGACCGCGTATTTCAGGCGTCGCGCCATTGCGTTGGCCCGTTCGTTCAATCGCGGCGGAAGCGTGTCGACGTTCCGCACGCGACGCCGCGCGATTGCCTGGAGTTCTCGCTCGACCCGATCGGCGAGCTCTGCCGCCTCGCCCTGAGAGCGCACGTTAGAGTCTTCCCATTCTCGGCCGTAATCGCACGGTATCATGCAGCCTCCTTGCCAATTTCCATCCAAAATGGCGCACCCGCAGCCCCCATAAGGGGGCTTGCTCCACCAGTATTGTCGCACGTTAATGCGTCAACGATGTCCGGACGTTGAGTTAGAATTGCTGCGCGTTTCGATCGGCTGATTGTGGGGGTTCCCCTACTAGGCTTTTCCCACCGGCGGGCTACGATGGCAAGGACCATAAGGAGGAGACCTTGATGACTCTGAAGCCGCATCGCTTTCTGCCGTACGCCCTCGCCGGGCTCGTCTTGGCGGGAGCACTCGCCGCATGCACCGGCGCACCCAACTCGGCCGGCAGCCTGCCGGCGGCGGCGCCCGCGCCGGCAGAGCGGCGCGCCCCGGCACCCGCACCGACCAGCACGGAGTTCTTCGCCGGCATCACCGCCAACAGCAATCCGCGCGGAATCGCCCCCGGCCCGGGGGGCATGTGGTTTACGCAACCCGGCGCCAACGAGATCGGGCGCATTAGTTCGAGCGGAGTCGTCACCGAGTTCCCGGCACCGGCCACGACTCTGAATAACATCGTCGAGGGTCCCGATGGAAGCTTGTGGTTCACGCAGGGCGGCGCGGACAGCATCGGGCGGATGACGCGCACCGGACGAGTCAGAACCTTTACGGTCGGGAACGAAGCCTATGGCCCGTGGGACATCACGGTCGGCTCGGACGGCAATCTCTGGTTTACGTTTCGCTCGCCGAGCACCAATGCGATCGGCCGCATCACCACGGCCGGTGTGGTTACGCTCTTCACAAACGGCCTTTCGCCGGGTGACGTTGCCGTACACGACATAACGACCGGTCCCGACGGAAACGTCTGGTTCGCCGAAGAGTTCGGCAACCGAATCGGCCGCATCACGCCGGCCGGCACGATCACCGAGTTTACCAACGGCATCACCGCCAACGCCGGACTCGTCGACATCACCCCAGGCCCCGACGGCAATCTGTGGTTCACCGAGAACTCCGCCAATCAGATCGGACGAATCACGACCTCCGGCGTCGTGACCGAGTTTTCGCAAGGGATCACCGCAAACTCCGGCCCCGGCTCGATCATGAACGCCGGCAACTACGTCTGGTTCACCGAACTCAACAACACCCGAATCGGCCGCGTGAGCACGAGCGGCCGCATCGTCGAGTACCCGATGCCGGCGGCCGTGGCTGCCGATCTCGCGGCCGGCGCACCGCACAACTCGCTGTGGATTACGGACTACACCGGGAACGGTATCGTCCAGTTTACTCCGTAATGGTGGACGATGCGATGAGTGCGGCGAGCTGCGCGCGCGACCGCAGACCGAACTTCGCGTAGATCGACGTCAAGTATTTCTCTACGGCCTTCTCGCTGATCGAGAGCTCCGCTGCAGCCGCGCGATTCGGTTTACCCGCGGCGATCAGCAGCGCGAGTTCTCGTTCGCGAGCGGTGAGCACGCCCAACGCTCCGCCGCTCTCCTCGCGCATCTCGAGTACTTCGAGGCGCCGTACCTCTCCGGTCGCACCGCATCGCAGATAGATCGCGAGCGCAGCGTCCCGGCGACCGGCAATCTCCAAGCAACGGGCTTCCAAGAGCGGCCATCCCAAGGAACCGAACCGCTGCGCGCCTTCCAGCGCCGATTCCCGCGCGGCCCCGGCCTGCGTGTGGTGCGCTGCCGCCGCGGCATCGAGCAGCGCGAGCAGCGCCTTGTTGACGCGATCGCCCGGCCGTTGCGCGCCGCCGAGAATCAGCGGCCGCAATTTCTCGATGCGTTCGGGCAATAGCGCCGCAATCGCCGCGATTGCGAGCGTCATACCAAACGAACTCTGCATGGAATCGAGCACGCCCTCGAGCACGGCGCGAGCCTCGCGCCGCCGTCCTTTGGAAGCGAGGGCGAGCGCCTGTGCGGCGGCGACGCGAGCAAGGGTCGCGGTCAGAGGCTGCGACCCGGCCTGCACCGAGAATGCCGGGTCGTAATACTCCTCGAGCAGCGCGTCGTCACCCAATGCCAGCGCGAGCGGAATCGCAACTTGCGTCTGCATCGCGCGCATGAGAAATTTTCGCGACGGCTTGATGCTTACGACGATCCTTCGCGCTTCGGCAAGGTTCCCTGCGAAAAGCTCGACTTGAGCCGGTAGGACCGTTTGATCTTCGAAGCGCAGCTTGCGCGCGAGTTCGCAGGCAATCCGGTGATGCGTTCGCGCGAGCGTCGTCTCACCGATGCAGAGGGCTTGCACGGCGAAGTTCGCATGCGCGATCTGGATCGGTCCCGGATGACCGCGCGCTTCGTAGATGGCGAGACCCTCTGCGAACGACGCTTTCCATTCGTCGATGTCGGCGCGGAGGGCGTGCAGCTCGCTAGCGCCCAGAGAGTATTCCGCCGTTGCGTCGGCACCGGGCTCCAACGCATCTCGGTCGATTTGCTGCAGCGAATCCCACGCTTCGTCTAAGCGCGCCTCGCGCGCCAGCATCATCGTGAGACGCGTCAGTAAACGCGCCCGAAGCGACGGATTGCCATCTGCCACGAGCGGTAGCGTCGCGCGGATCAATGCGATCGCATCCTCTCTACGGCCGCCGTCGAAGAGGTGTCCGGCCATCAACGCCCGGTTTCGAACCGCCCGTGCGACGTCGCCGAGTTCGAGTGCGGCCTCGACCGAACGTTCGTAGTGAGCGAGGCCGTCGTCGAGGTCGCCCGCAAAGATCAGCGCTTGCGCCGTCCGAGCGCCGACGCGCGCCCTGGCCGCGGGATCTCTTTGGAATCCGACCGCGGCGCACGTGTAGAACGCGGCCGCGTCTTCGTAGGCGAAGATCGCTATTGCCGCATCGCCGGCCGATTCGTAGTATGAGGCGGCGCGATCGGGACGATCGGCCTGCCAAAAATGGTGTGCGAGATCTTCAGGCGCGCCCGCAGCATCGGGCGATCGCTCGAGGTATTCGGCAATGGCGAGATGGAAGGGGCGGACTGCCTCAGGCTGCATATCGCCATAGATGACGTCGCGCGTCAACGCGTGACGGAACTGATGCGTTCCGGCGACGGTATCGACGGGATCGATCAACTGCAGTCCGCCGAGCCGCTCCAGCATCGCTTGGACCGCGGTGGCGTCTCCCCCGAAGATCGTGCAGAGCATCTCGACTCCGAAGGTTCGACCCAGAACCGATGCGCGCTTGAGCAGCGCCAGTTCCTCGTCGGAGCAATCCTGCAATCGATCGCGGATGAGTGCGTGCAACGAGATCGGCAGCGGCGCAAGAGATGGCGCCGAACGCGCGCGTTGCGAGTCGACGGCGCTGCGCAGCAGCTCTTCGGTAAAGAGCGGATTGCCGTCCGACCGCTCTCGAACCGCGCGAAGGACCGGCGAGGGGAGCTTGATGGTATCGGAGAGCGCGAGCAGCATCAGCCGATTCGTCTCGTCCTCCTCGAAACGCGAAAGCGTCACCACCGAAGCCGCGGGCTCTCGCATCAGTTCTCCGAACCACTTAAAGAGCGGGTGCGACGGAACGAGCTCGTTATCGCGATAGGTGGCGACAAACAGCAGACGTTTGGTCGCCGCTCGCTGCGCGAGCACGAGCAGGCTCTGAATCAGGTCGCTCGAGGCCCAATGAAGATCCTCGAGCAGTATTATTGCGACGCGCTTCGACGCGACGAGTTCGAACCGACGGGCGATGGCATCAACCAACTCTTCCTTCGAGGAGGCGGCCAGGTCGCCGGGCTGCTCGCCGGCGACTTGCTCCAAGACATCGAAGAGCGGGGCAAGCGGTTTCTGAGCGAAGGCCCGGCAGGCGCTCCAGGCTATCGCCGACGTGCGGCGGTTGAGCCGCTCGCGAAACTCGCGCATCAGCCGCGATTTCCCGATCCCGGGCTCGCCGCCGACCAGGACCAGCCCCCCATGCCCCTCGCCCGCCGCCCGGCGCCGGACGACCAGGTGCTCGAGCTCCTCGAGACGACCGACGAACGGCCGGCAGAGGATGCGCGTGGAGATCATCACCCCTCCCCTGAAAAAGTCTGGCGAGGCAGGATTCAAGCATTCGTAAGCCGGACTGAGCGTGCGAGGCCGGAAAGGGCTCGTTTCGCGTTGGCTACGGCCTAGGACGCGCCCCTCTCAGTCTCGCCTACACACCCACTTCACTCCCAAGACGTAGGCTCTTCCCTAAAGCTTAAGCTTTCAAGGAGCCTAATCACATGCGTTACGTCACTTCAGCGTTAAGCGCGGTGGCCCTGATCGGCTTGGTGGGCTGCTCTGTTATGAATTCCGGCTCCTCGGGTTCGTCGTTGCCGAACGCCGGCGGCCAATCCGCCGCGCCGGACAAAGCAGTTACCAACTGGATGCCGATCAACTCGGCCGGATGGAAGGGTGACGCGGGCCCCCACTCGGGCGGCGCCCATCCCCCACAAACCGGAACGCGCGGCGGAAATTACGCTTCGGTGTTCCGCGGGTCGGTTGATGTCTACGGCTACTCCCCCAAGCCGAACAAAACTAATAACCCACCGGTGTGTTCGCCGCCGGGTTCCCGGTACAACGTCAACGGTATCGCTTCCGACGAAAAAGGGAACTTGATCGTTCCGGGATCGTCGACGGCATCTGGCAGGAGCACCAAGCACTGGCAGATCCAGGTCTTCCAGGGAAGCACGATGCCCCTCATCTGCGGCCAACTCCTAGGCACGATTCCGGATATGACCGGTCAGCCGGTGGACGCCGCTTCCTTCAATGCAATCCTCGCACCGATCGCCGTCAGTGAAATCAACTTCACGACGAAGCTCGGCGAAGTCGTTCTGTGCACGCTCTCCTCGCTCTCGTGCAGCGCGCCGATCACCAGCTCGGCCATCACGGGATACAGCGCGGGCGTTGCGATGGATGCCGGCGGCAACTGCTGGCTCTCGACCGCCAAGCGGATCAGCAATGGAATTCCAGTTGGATTCCGGCTGATCTATTGGGCGGGCTGCACCGGAAACGGCGCAGTCGCAAGCGTCCCGGGTGGGCAGTCGTCGTACGGCGGCCTCTTCATCGACAACGACGGGAACATCGGCTCGTTCGATGCCTTCAACAGCATGCTCTTCGTATATAGCGGCTGCAATCCGAGTTGCGGCCTGGTCGGTAAGTTCGCGCTCCAAGGTCAGTCGTTCTACGGAAACCTCAACGGATCGGGCCACAAGCTCGCCGTTGGCGACGAGCAGAATGGTTCCGTCGACGTCTACAACTACACGCTGCCGACCTTTACGCTGCGCTACAGCTTCAACGCAGGTCTCAAGCACAGAAACCTCGTTGAGTCGGGCATCTTCTCGCCGACGAACCAGCGGCTCCATCACGGACCGCCGCCGGGATAAGTCGTTCGACGCTTCATTAGCGAAGCGGGTATTAACGGGGTGGACGGCCGGCCACCCCGTTTTCTTTTGCCCTCTTGCGCCGCCAATAACTTTGTGATACAAAGTTATTAACTTTGCTCCGCAAAGTTATCGCCCCCAACGGCTCGAGGGAATCCGCATGCTCAAACGGCTCATCGCCATTGCCTTCATCTTCTGCTCGGCGAGCATCGCCTGGATGGTTCTCGGCGGAACGCTGGTGCAGCGAACCAGCGACTCCGATTCGAAGCAGGGGGCTCGGCTCATCGCTCAGTGGGGCAGCGCGCAGACGCAATCGGCGCCCGAAGTCACCGCGAAGGCGGCCGGCAACTCCTACGCCGTCGTTCCAATCCGCAGCAGCCGCATCGACGTGCGCCTCGATCTCGAACAGCGCCGTGACGGATTGCTCTGGTACAACCTCTACGACGTAAAGTTCATTGGGCACTACCGGATTCGAAACGTGACGAACAGCCGCCGGCTCTCCGTGCACTTCCCATTTCCATCGACCGACGGAACCTACGCCGACTTCAGCGCCCTCGTCGGCGGCCGGCGCATTGCCGATCCAACCGCGCTCGACCGCGGATGCCTCACCTTTTCGCTCCCGCCCGGGCGCGAAACGACGCTCGACGTGGGGTACCGGTCGCGTGGGATGGGAACGTGGATCTATCGCTTCGGCGACGGCGTCCAGTCGGCGAGCGATCTCACGCTGCGCATGACGACGAACTTCGACGCGATCGACTTTCCACCGCAGACGCTGCTGCCGACCGCCGAGGAGCGGCTAAAGAACGGGTGGCGGCTCGAGTGGCGTTACGCGACGCTGGTCACGGGCAATGGCATCGGCATGGCGTTCCCGTATCCGCTCCAACCCGGACCGGTGGCGCAGCGCATCACGTTTTGGGCACCGGTTGCGCTGCTCTTCTACTTCTTCGTGATGCTCGTTCTCACGACGCTGCGCGGGGTCGACCTACATCCGATCAACTACTTCTTCCTAGCGGCGGCGTTCTTCGCGTTTCACTTGCTCTTTGCGTACCTCGTCGATCGCATTCCCATCGAGGCCGCGTTCGCGATCTGTTCGGCCGTCACGCTCTTCCTAACCATCTCTTACCTGCGACTGGTCGTCGGCTGGGAGTTCGCCGCGCTCGAGAGTGGGCTCGCGCAGCTCATCTATCTCGTCCTCTTCTCGTACGCATTATTTAACGAAGGATGGAGCGGTCTCACCATTACGATCGGCGCGATCGTCACGCTCTTCGTCGTCATGCAGGCGACGGGGCGAATCGACTGGAGCCAACGCTTCGCGTTACCGGAAGGGCGGTAACCCACCGACGTTGCAGCCTGCGATCGTGCACCCAGGCGTGGGAATGGAACCCGCTCCGGGCGCCGTCGAGGAGTTGTCCTTTTGGGGCACCGGCTTCTGACCGCGATTCCAAAAGCCCACGTAGATGAGGTTGTGGGCAACGCCCGTGCGCGGATACTTATCGTCGCAAGTGCCGTAGCACCCCAGCCACATGCTTCCCTTCGTTCCCGAATCGGAGAGCGTGTTGTCGTTCACGTGGACTTCCTTCGATGGGAAGACCGACATGTCGGGGAAGGAGTTCCAGATCACGTTGTGATTGGCTTTGATGCCGCCCATGCCGCTGTCGATATAGAGTCCGGCCCACGGGCACTTGCAGGTGTTCGAAGGTGGAAGGTGGCCGTACGGATTGATCTCGGAATGTAGCCAGTTGTCGTAGATCTGCGTCCCGGTCGCGACGTTTCCGTACGCCGAGGTCGTGTAGATCGCCCCGCCGTCCACCGAGAAAAACATGGTGTTGAAGAAGTTGTTGTTCGCAATGACGAGATTTGGTGTGGGCATTTTGACGCTGTAATCGTCCTCGACCGCCGAACGCCCGGTGTTATAGATGGTATCGTGGGTGATCGAGTTGTGGCCGGTGATTGGTAGCACCCCGGCCGAGTAGTCGCCGATCCAATCGACGTCGTGAATGAGCGAGTTCGTTACCGAGTTGTTGGTGCCGCGCAACAGGACGCCATTGGTCGCGCTGTAGGCAATCGTGCTGTTCTCGATCGTGTTGTTGCTGCCGTCCAGGACGAGGCCGCTCCCCTCCGGATAGGAGTAGAACGTGCGATACATATTGCTGCTGTAGAGCACCTGCGACGGGTACAAAGCGGTAATGCCGTCGATGGTGTTGCCCGAGCTGCTCGAGTTCATCATGATCCCGCCGCCGATGAGGGTAACGTCCGAGACGGTGACGTCGCTCTTACCCGAGAGATCGACGAGTACCTGATTGTTTTTGGCTTCGACGTCGAGGTAGTTCGGATTGGTGCCGTTGGGCGCCCACAAGTAGAGCAGCTTATTGGTAGCGTCGTACCACCACTCGCCGGGAGCCGTGAGCAGTGCCAACGCGCCCGTGACGTAGTAGAATCCGCCCGGCATCGACTCCACGTAGCAGTTCGAAGGCGGACAGACGCCGCCGTTCGGCGTGAAGCTGAGGCTGCCGCCGTACGACGCGCTCACTGGTCCTTCGATGTGTGCCCACGGATCGGTTCCGGACCAGACGTTGACGATCGCCCCTTGCAGGTTTGCAGATGGAAGCTTCGGGTCGACGATCTGTGTCGAGGTGCTCCCCGCAGCCTCCACGGCCCAGTTCGGCTGCAGTGGGTTGGAACTCGGAGCGGGGTACTGCGCTTCGTTGAGCATCGTCGTTCCGGGGCCGATGAAGACCTGGTTCGCCGGCAACGTCGGATCGAGCGTAACGCTCGCGACGTAAATGCTGCCCGAGTACACCTTCCAATTCGTAACCGGGACCGTCGCGATCATCGTCACTCTCTGGCCCGACATCGGGCGAATCGTGATGCCGCTGTTCGGCTTGACGGTTCCGCGGTAGACGCCGCCGGAGACGTAGCACGTCTGGCCGGAGTGCGCCCTCGTCGCGCACCGTCGGACCGTCCGAAACGGGCGTGCGAACGAGCCGTCGTTGCGATCGGAGCCCTTCGACGCGCTTACGAATAGCCCGGATGCTCTCGCTCGGCCCTGCGGCGCGGCGGGCGCGCCCGGCACGAAATGCGAGCCTCCGCTGCAGCCCGAGAGCAGCACGATGCTGAGGACCACCAGAGCGGCGTACGAAAAAGAAGAAGCCTTACGCATATATAACCTCGCGGGAATGAGCGTGCCAAGAGTGTACATCGCCGTCATGAGGTTGCGCGCGTTAACAAACGCCGCGCGAAGGAAATCTAACTCAACGTATTCGATCCGTTGACGCATTAACGCGCCGGCGCGTGGCATAATGTGGCAATGAAGCGCTATAGACGGCTCCTACTTCTCTCTATCGCCTTCACCGCGCTTGCTGCGTGCAGTGGAGGCTCATCTAGCCTGGAGCGATCGGCACTCCCGTTCGATTCCTCGCCCGACCGGCAGCACACCAAGCCGGCGCTGACGCCGATTCAGCACGTCGTCATCGTTATCCAAGAGAATCGCACGGTTGACAATCTCTTTCAGTTTCTGCCCGGCGCCAACACGCAGTCGCACGGGCTCAACCCGCGCAAACACCACATTAAGCTGAAGGCTATCTCGATGACCGCAGCCTACGATCTAAGCCACGTTCACGGATACTGGTTGCGCGAATACCACGCCGGAAAGATGGACGGATTCGAGGCCGAGCAGTGCCGGGGCGCCTGTCCTCATCACGCGGCGTTCGGCTACGTGCCGCAGAGCGAGGTTCAACCGTACTATACGCTCGCCGAGACCTACGCTTTCGCCGATGAGTTCTTCCAGACGAATCAGGGACCGAGTTTCCCGGGCCACCAATACCTCGTTAGCGGCTCGGCGGCGGTAGCCGATGGTTCGTCCTATATCTCGATCAACAATCCCATCCAGCCCGAGGGCGGCACGACCGGCGGATGCGACTCGCCGTCAGGTTCCACGACGCGCCTCATCGACATCGGCGGACATCGAAACAGTTTCGCCTACCCGTGCTTCCAGCGGTCTTCGCTGATGAACGAGCTCGACGCCGCCGGTCTGAGCTGGCGCTATTACCAAGCCAAGCCGGGTCCGGGTCTATGGAACGCCGTCGACGCGATTCAATCGATCTGGTCGAACAAAACGGAGTACAACGCGAACGTCATCTCGCCGTCCGCGCAGGTGCTCACCGACATCGCTAACGGCCAGCTCGCGGACGTGACGTGGATCACGCCGACCGCTCGTGCCTCCGATCATTCGGGCGTCACGGACGGATCGGGACCGTCATGGGTGGCTTCGATCGTCAACGCGATCGGCCAAAGCCCGTACTGGAGCAACACCGCGATCTTCGTCACGTGGGACGACTGGGGCGGATGGTACGACCACGTCCCGCCCAAGGTCTTCAATCCGTACGAGCTAGGGTTCCGAGTCCCGCTCCTCGTTATCTCACCGTACGCGAAGACCGGCTACGTGTCGCACGTCCCGTACGAGTTCGGCTCGATCCTCAAGACGACCGAGGAGATCTTCGGCCTCCCCTCGCTCGGCACGACCGACGCGCGTTCCAGCGATCTGATGGACTGCTTCGACTTCGGCTCCGTGCGCCCGCACTTCAAGCCGATCCCGACGAAGTTCCCACCGAGCCACTTCTTCCATCTACCCGCACAAGAAATCGACTAAAGAAACGCACGCACGAAAAAGAGGCGGCGCTTACAACGCCGCCTCTTTTTTTATCGAACGGGATTGACGCTAGTAGAGCCCGATGCCGTTCGGCGTTCCCCATCCGGCGGGGCCGGAGTAGGTCTTGTATTGGTGCGTCCCGGCGGTGCACAGGTACTTGCCCGAGCACGAGCCGTCGCTTCCGGAGCTGATGGTGTTGAGGTCAGCCCGGCGCGTCGGCTGCGTCGCGGTCCAGAATCCCGAAGGATCGCTCTGCGTGCTCGCATTGCCGGCAAGCCCGAAGACCGCCGCGTTCAACGGCGTCGCGACGCTCGTTCCGCCGACGGTGAACCAGCCGCTATAGCCGTACGTGTCGTACTCTGCGACCTGCCAGGCAACCGCCGAAACGTCGGTGACCGTGCGTTTTGCGCAGCTAGGATCGTGTTGCCACGAGGGCTTGGTGAGTACCGAACAGCCTGCTCCCGCACCATTCCAAACGGTTTCGTGGTAGGTTGCGCCGCTCTTCGATAGCACGGTGCCGCCGACCGCAACGACGCTCGCGAAGACAGCCGGTGCACCGATCTGATTGTAGCCGGAGTCACCGGAGGCCGCGAGATAGACGACGCCCGGGGTATCGAAGTCGGAGGTGCTCACGCAGCTATCCGAGCCCAAGCACGACCAGCTGTTGCTGACGATATGCGCGCCGAGGTTCACCGCTGTGACTTCCGCAGTTTGCAGATTGCTGCTCGCCGAGCTGTTCGCCTCGATGAGATCGATGCTGCACTTGGGACATGCGGCCGCGACCATTTCGACGTCGAGGTCGATCTCGACGCCCCAGCCGGTGCTGCCTCGCGGATAGCCGCTCTGTTGGCCGTTCTGGTTGTACTTGGTGAATGGGGCCGTTCCCAGCCCGAACTGCGAGCGATACGCAGCGAGGTCGGAGGCGACGTTCGGATTATCGTAGGCATCGACGATCGCAACGACCTGACCCGCGCCGTTCGTCGACGACGGCAGGTGATAGCGCGCCTGGAAATCCGCGGGCGCCCAACCGGCGACGTCGGGACTGATCCCGCTCTTCGATTGGATCAGCGCCATGCAGGCCGGGACGCCCTTCACCTGCGGACACGCGGCGGTGGCGAGATTTTTCGCCTGCCACTCGGGCAGGTTCGAGCGTTGAGATTGGGTGCTCGATTGGCCGGCCGTAGCCGGCAGGTTGGAGTTGCCGCCGGCATTACAGGCTGCCACGGCAAGCGCCGCCAACAGCGGCGCGACGAGTTTGATAGTTCCGTTCACAGCTGCTCCTTATCTATAGAGTCGGTATGGTCGGGAGAGTCGGTATGGTCGGGTTGCGCTCCGGACGAAGGATTAGGCTTGCCTTAGTAGCCCACCTGGCCAAGGAACCCTTTCCACCAGGTGACCTCTTGCTTCTCGAAGTAGCAGCCTCCGGTTGGATAAATCCCGATTCGAAGCGTTCTCCGACGGCGTCTTCGCCTTTGCGATCACGCTGCTCGCGCTCGGCTTCGTACTGCCGGAACTCAGTTTCCAAACGAACCGCGCGCTCTCAGGTGCATTGCTGCGGCTCTGGCCGGATCTGCTCGCTTTCTCGCTGAGCTTTTCCGTGATCGGGCTCGTGTGGCAGAATCACCACGCCCTCTTTCGCGTGGTGCGCCACATCGATCGCAAGACGGTCTTTTGGAACCTGCTGCTGCTGGCCTCGACGGTATTGATTCCGTTCGCTACCAAGACCCTCGGATCGTATCCGACGATGCCGGCGTCGACGTTTCTCTACGGTCTCGTCCTCTCGACGTCGGCGGCCTTCTTCAACTTGATGCTTACGCATCTCGCGCGCTCGGCCGCGTTTGCACCCGAGGTTCCGGCGAGTGCGATCGCCGAGGCGGAAAGGGGCTACCGTCTAGGGCTGATCGTCTATACCGCAGCGACGATCCTGGCTTTAGTGCTCCCCATCGTGAGCTTCGGCGCGTACTTGGCGATCGTTATCTACTTTCTCGTGCCGCGCGGCGATGATTCCGATGCGCCGCTCAGCGCGCGGCGCTGGTGAGCCCAGCGCGTGGCCGGGCCGACGGTTCACTCGTCGATCGTGTAGAGCCACCATTGCGGCGCGCCCCGCCGCGACTGCCGGTCGAAATAGACCTCGATCGTCGGGCCTTCGGTGGTACGAAGCGCGAACCAGTGTCGTTTGAGATAGGCATCGCCGCGGTCCGTCTTGGTCGAGCGCCAGCTTCGAATCACTGACGCAATTTCGAACTCCCGGCCATCCCACTCAAATGCTCTCGGGACCGGCGGTTCACTCCCGTTTGCGGCCGTTAGGAAGCCATCGCCGGCCGGCACGAGCGGCCGGCCGACGAACTTCCGCACGTTACTGGAACTCGAGCGGCGCCTTTAGCGAAGGGTGCTCCGCGCCGCAGGTGGCCTTGCCGGTCAAAGTTGCCGGCCCAGAATACTTCGGGCGAACGCGATTGAGGGCGTAGAGAACGAAGCCGCCCGTACTCGTCAGATTGAACGAAGCGGCGAAACTATCGAGGGTTTTCTTCGGCGACGTGATCGCCCACGCGACCTTGCACTTGCCCTTGTAGTTGATGTCCGTGAAGGACAACGAGTACTGCCACGTGACGGTCGCTCCGGCTGGAACGTAGCTCGACGGCCCAGTTAGCCCGATCGTGTCGCTGCTCGACGCGCCGTAGACGCAAGCGATGCACGGTACGCCGCCCTGAGCCGGACCGTCCGAAACGAAGTTGATCAAGATTGCCGGCGTATTCGGGCCTGCATGAATCGAAAGTGGGTGTATTACCGCGTGGCCTCCGGCAACCTCGGGTGCGGAGTCGAGCACCTGATCGATCGACGATTGAACGGATTGTGACCCGCCGGATACCATTGAAGGCGCGACCGAGCTCCCAGCGCCGTTCGAACATCCGACAAGCGCGAGGACGAGAACAGCAAGAATCCCGCGCCGAGTAAATACGTGCATTGCGCCTCCTTTATGTAAGCGATTCGGCCTATTCCGGCGCGCGTGAAAGGCATCCTCCCGCGTTTCGACGCAGTAGCCGTCGTGAAAGTGCGCGTCCCCATCATAAGCATGGCGGCAATCGCAGCCTTGGTTGGATGCAACGCGGGGCGCGGTCTGAGCGGCAACGCCTACGCACCGCCGCTTGCTCGGCTCGAAGCCTCGGCGCAAGACTCGAAAATCTCGATTCAGGGGCCGGGCAGCGATTCCAGGCTCGACGATCTCGTCGTACGGTTCATGATCGCCGAGCACGTTCCCAACGCGCAGCTCGCCGTCTCAGTCAAGGGCAAGACGACGCTTTCCCATGCGTATACCTATCGCGGCCTCGCGCGGTCGACGACGACGCCCGGCACCATCATGCGGCTCGCCAGCAATACAAAAGCTTGGGTGGACGGCGCGCTCTACAACCTGATCGAGGCAAAACGCGTGGATCCCAACGCAAAGGTTTTTGCGTATCTGGGCATCACGAAACCGCTTCCGAAGGGTGCGCACGTCGATAAACGCGTCTACGATATCACCATCGAGGATATGATCGCGCACAAGTCGGGTTGGGACGACACGAAACCGCCCCATTACGATCCAACCTTCAACATGCGCCAGATCTCGTTGGCGCTCCACCTCACAAAGACCGTCGGGCAGGTCGATTACGTGCGCTACCAGCTCTCGAAGCCGCTGCAGGAGGCTCCGGGAACGATCTACGCCTATTGCAACTTCTGCTACACCGTGCTCGGCATGGTTATTGAAAAGGCATCCGGGATGAGCTTTGCGGATTACGTCGCAAAGGACGTTGCCGGTCCACTCGGCGTACGAAACGTGCTGGTATCGCCGACCGTCGGCGGCCGATTAAAAGACGAGGTCGAGGAATACTACTCGGCCTACAAGGGATTGTCGGCGGTTTACGTGCGTTCGAAAAAAGACTACCCGTACCCGTACGGCGGCGACGACATGGTGCTCGAAGTCGCGGGCGGTGCCGCAGCGTTGGCAACCAATGCCGACTCGATGCTCAAGTTCATGAACGAATACTTGATTTGGGGAGTCGGAACGCCCCAGCCCGGAGCGGATTGGGCGCGCGAGGGCTCGATGCCCGGCACGAATACGTGGGCCGAGCAGCTCCCGAATGGCAGCAACTACGCGTTCTTAGTCAACACGCGCCAATACATCTACGGAAAAGATCCGGGCGCATTCGAGACGCTCCAGTCCGACCTCGAAAAGAGGATCGATCCGCACTTCGATGCTGCGGGTGTTAGGGGCGCTTTGGCGCGTAGTCGCAGTCGGCCTTAGGAGCGCATCCCTGTGGCGTGGTAATGCCGGACGGGCGCACGACGACTGCGGTGTAATACCCGAACGGGAGCCCTCCAGGCGGTGTCCGCTGATTGGTTCCGAGATACTTGTTCGATTGGGCGAAATATGCGCGGTAAAACTTGTCGCAGCAGTTGCCGCAGCACGGGTCGCAAACCTCGGGATTCACCTCATCTGCGCGCGGGTCGACGGTCATTTCGGCAATCTCGTGGCTTAACGCCATAGCGTATACGTCGGGCTTATCCGCTAGCGTGAGGTTCGTACCGTGGACTCCAAAAACGATATACGGCGCCCTTGCCGTCGCAGAAAAGCCGTGATAGCCGGCGTTGGCGCCGATTCCGCCGCCGGAGACGTGTTGTGGACACGGGACGATCACGCATGAATCTTTCGAGAGCCCATTCACCTTGACGATCTCGCGGATCCAGCCTTGTAATTCAGGATCGGAGAAGCGCCGCGACGACATCCGCGCGGTAAAACGAAGCAGCTTCGCCGATATCGATACCGAGCTCGAACCGTACTGGCAAATCATCTGGGAGATCGGGACGATTGCGTGCTTTGCATAGCCGACCATGGTTCTCATGTCGGCGGTCGAAAAGGTAAACTCTCCAGTCGGAGTCTGGAAGGCAACCTGCACAAAATGAATAGTCCCGCTGAACGGGGGCGTCGATAGCGGCCTCGCTCCGACTTGCGGAATCGTGTTCCGCTTGAGAAACCTGAAAACAGCGGGGTGATGAGCCACTGCTGCCGAGTCCTGGCGAATGCTGTGCAACCGCTGCAGCAGCGCGATCGGGACGCCGGTTCCGAAGCCTACGGCGTCTTTTCGTTGCCGAAGAGCCGCTGGGCCATTGCGCTGAAGGTAGCGAGCGTTTTTGAGCGCCCGAGTGTAACAACGAACGCGCTTGGGTGATTTCCTGTTGGGCTTGCGCGCCACGGACGGATCCTCCCTCAACGAAGCGTGCTAGGCTTCAATCTTGCGGGGCTCGGACCCTATGCTCGGAAGCCTGCAGGCGGCTCGCGATGTTTTGGCGGCGCGCAAGGATGGTAAGAGAGCTTCCGGAGGATTAGCTTATGAATGAAGAACGTACGGTAGTTGTAAAAAAAGGCGACCCGTCGGGACCGGTCGCATGGGTGGTCGGCATTGCGATCGTGGTCGTCGCGGTTCTGATCGTCCTCTTTTACTGGCATCCCTGGAATACGACGTCCACCACCAACAGCACGACGACGATCACGCAGCCGGGCGCCGGCACGGAGCAGCAAAAGAGCAGCACGACGTCGACGTCAACGCAGCAGCCCTAAAAGCGCACCGCAGGGGCGGCCGAAGAGCTTTTCGCATCGGCGTCGAACTTTTCGGCCTATGGCTAAGGTTCTCATCAAATCTGTCTTAGCGGCTGTGGCGATCGTCGGGGCGACCGAACTATTGGGCGCCCCTCGCTCGGATGCAGCGAATTCGGTTGTGTTCAAGATCTGGAACGACACCACGGTGCCGATTAAGGAGCTGTACGACAAGGATTCGCGCCACGACTACTGGGGCATCAACGATCTATCGACTCCCGTTGCGCCCGGACACTACTTTTATATCAAGTTTGAGCAGAATTCGTACGCGCACTGTCCGAGCATGCTACATGACGTGAAGCTCATCTTTGCCAACGGTCAATCGAAGATCTTGACAAAGATTAAAGTATGCGAGTACGACGTCCACATTAATAAGCCGTAACGGTCACGCCGTTACCGCTAGCAGTACTTGTTGGCGACCTTTAAGAAAAAGTACCCCACCTTTCCGCCGCTCGCGTTGACTCCTTCGAACTCGACGTCGGCGCCGCCGCACGACGGCCCAGAAGTGATCAGCCACTGCGTCTCACTGCTGCCGACACGTTCGGCATTGTAGCAAAGGTGGCCATTAAAACATCCGTTGATCCGGCCCAAATACGAATTGACGACGCCCGGCCCGCTGACCGTGACGACGATTCCCGCTTTTGTGTGCCGGGTCAGCCGAAGCGGACACGGCGTGACCGTGACGCCGTTCACCCCGCCACAGTTCTTATCCGGCGCGATCGCTAAGGGAACGCGTCCCTGTTGCACGGGCGGTACGGCGGAGAGACCTGCTTGAGATGTACTTTCTCCAGACGAGCACGCGGCCAGCACCGAGAGACCGGCGACCAGCGCTAGTGTGACGACTCTTCGAACCATGGGAAGCCTCCTCAAAAGCCTACGGCTGGCCTGTACGTACGCGTCAATAGTCAAGATTTTGTGAAGATTGGTGCTTCTCGAGGCAACGCTCTTGAGCGGCCACCATAACTCGGCCATCGCCGTTCGATAACGCCGCTCGGCGGCGAGCTAAAGCCGGTCTCTCAAGCCCGAATTGCCTCGACGTCGATCGCGATGTCGATGCGTGGGCTCACGACGACGCCTCCGCCAGGCATCGTGTCGTTCCAATTAACGCCGAAGTCGTAACGGTCGATCTCCGTTCGAGCGGTGAACCCCGCGCGCGTCTTGGGACCCTTGTCGACGCCGTCTTCCCACCAAGGCGTCTCCCACGTGCCGAGATAGCGCACGCGCAGTATCACCGGCCGCGTGACGTCGCGAATTGTAAGATCTGCGGCAACCCGATAATCGACCGGCCCGACTTCATCGACGCCCGTGCTCTTGAAGCGGATCTGCGGAAATTGCTCGCAGTGTAAGAAGTCGGCGCTCCGCAAATGATTGTCGCGCGCGTCGACGCCCGTCCAACACGTAGACGCGTCGATTACCGTTTCGACCGCGAGCTTTCGCGGATCGGCCGGATCGAACTCTAACGTACACGCAACGTTCTTGAACGAGCCGCGCACCCACGTGACCATCATATGCCGCGCCCGGAACTCGGCGGCGGTGTGACCTGGCTCAAAAACCCATTTCATAGCTCGCTCCCAGTTCGTCGAAGATCGCCGAACGGCCCGCATCCCTCGCACGGTTTAGCGACGGCGATAGGCGGCGGAGCCTCGAGGCGCCAACAGTCGGTGCATGAGCTTCGCCGGCGCCGTCCTGCTCATCGCCGTGGCCACCGCACCCGCCACCGCACCGGCGCCTTCTGCGGCACCGGATGCCGAAACGATCCTGCAACGTAACGAGCGTGCCTGGCAGGGGCTGAGCTCCTATCAGGTTCCCGTGACGATCAGCGGCAGCGTGCGCGTCAGCATCCTGTCGCTACCCGTGAGGATGACCGGCACGCAGTACTATCAAGCGCCCGACCAACAAGCGCTGCACCTCAACAATCCGCCGAGATTAGCCGCCGGCCTTGGCAACACACTCTCCACGATGGGAACGCCGCAGACGTGGCTACGAGACTATTCGATCGCAATGCCCGTTGCGCAGCCGCACGGTCGTCATACGTCGTGGATGCTTGTAGGAACGCCAAAGCGCGAAAGCCGCGTGAAGAACATGACCATGTGGGTGAGTGCGACGACCTACGCAATCGAATCGATCTTGTTCGCATACACCAATGGGGCAACGCTGCGAGTCACCTTCGTCCACCATCCGGGTTTCACGCAGTATCACTTGCCGCGCACCGCTCAAATACTCGCCAGGTTCCCCAGCTACAGCGGCAGCGCCACGATAACGTACGGAACCTACGAGTTGAATCAGCCGATCCCGGCGTCAGTTTTTCAGCAACACTGACGGACTATGGAACGTACTCCCCAGCGTCGCAACGAGGGTGCCGCTCGGATAGTTGAGTACGCGAACGAATCCGTTTCCGACGTCGTCGACGTAGGCTTGAGGGGTCCCGAAGCTGCTATGGGGTTAGCGTGAAAACGGTCCCCAACCCTACGCCGTGTGTGCCGCCCTTCAACGTCGTGCCATAGAGTCTGCCGTTCAGAGCGGTCAAATCCGCCTGAGGGTTCGCGCCGTCAGGCGTTCCGCCGAAGGCATGGAGCACGCGCTCCGTACCGTCGGTCGTTATGCTGAAAAGCGTTCCATCGCCGCTCGGGCCGCCGAAAACGGTCGTGCCGTAGAGCGTACCGTGCAGATCCGTAACCCGTGCAAAAGGTTGCGCGCCGTCGTTTCCACCCTCGAAACTGTAGAGGACGCGTTCCTTTCCGGCGGCAGTTATGGTGAAGACCGTTCCGAGGTTGTGTGCGCCGCCACGGTACGTCGTGCCGTACAGCGAACCGTTCACAACCGTCAAACCCGCAGAGGGGCTCGCGCCGTCGCTGCCGCCCTTAAAACTGTAGAGCACGCGCTCCGTTCCGGTGCTCGTGACGCTGAAGACTGTCCCGCAACCGCTCGTTCCGCAAGCGTTCGCCCCGCCTCCAACCGTTGTGCCGTAGAGCGTACCATTCATAGCGGTCAGAGACGCCCTCGGATTCGCACCGTCGGGCGCCCCTCCGAACCGGTAGAGCAAGCGCTCCGTGCCGGCGGCGGTTATGCTGAAGAGCGTTCCGTCGCCGTTTGTGCCGCCGCCAAGCGTCGTGCCATAGAGCACGCCGTGCAGAGCGGTCACCCCGTTGGGGAAAGCGCCGTCGCTGCCGCCTTTGAAGCTGTAGAGCCCGCGTTCGGTACCATCCCTGGTTACGCTAAAGATCGTTCCGAAGACGTTCGTGCCACCGGTGTTGGTCGTGCCATACAACGTCCCGCCAAGATTCGTCAAACCCGCGTTGGGATGAGTGCCGTCGGGGCTGCTGCCAAAGGCATGGACCACGTGCTCGTGGCCTCCGGCGCCGATGCTAAAGACGGTTCCGTCACGATTGGGGCCGCCTTGGTAGGTCGTGCCGTAGAGCGTGCCGTTCACGCCGGTCAAGCCCGCGTCGGGATACGCGCCGTCCCTCCGATTGAAGCTGAACACAAACCCGTAGCCGGTAGCGCTGCGTTGTGCGGAAGTGGAAGCGCCGAGCGCGGTCGGGTTGAAGGCCGACTGCGTGTCATCCTGAGCTTGTCGAAGGGCGCCGCAGCCGGCGAGCATCGCAACGGCTGCGCAGACGCCTACTGCGGAGCGGCAAAAAGATGAAGTCTTCATCCGATTCTCCCCTGCGTCGAAGTCGGGATTTCCCAGATGAAGGCGATTCGACGAAGACTTACAAGGCGCCCGTCCCTTTAGGACTGCCCAGTCCGGTGGGACCGTCCCACCCCTGACCGGCAGTGCAGAGCGGCGCGCCGCAGGCGCCGTCGCTCCCGGACGTGACGTCGTTCAAGCTCGAGGTATGGGAGTACAAGTTTTCCAAAGGACTCGCGCTGGTGTTTCCCGCGAGCGCGAAGGCCGCGGCGACGATCGGCGTGGCGACCGACGTGCCGCCAAAGACGAGCCATCCGCGCTGGTGGAACGTGTCGTAAACCGCGACCCCCGTGTGAGGATCGGCATCGGCCGAGGCATCAGCCTGCGCGCGCATCGAGCACGCAGCATTCAGAGCGCTCTGGAAGATGGGCTTGGCATAAATCTTGCTGCAGCCGCTCCCCGAATGTAACCATGCGGTCTCGGCGCGCGGGCTGACCGACGTTAAGCTGGTGCCGCCGACGCCGATGACACTTGGAAGTATAGCGGGCCACTGCGCTGTGGCATTATGTCCGCTATCGCCGGTCGCGGCCGTAATCGCTCCGCAACTGACGCTGTAGTCGTCGTCGTACGTTTTCGTTCCCTCGTTGCCGCTCCAACTGTTGCTGACGTAGTCAGCATGAGCCGTTGCGTATTGTTCCGCGGTGCTGAGATCATCGATGCTCGCCGACACTGCTTCTACCAAGAGAATCTTGCAGTTCGGGCAGATTGCAGAGACCATATCGACGTCGACCGATTCTTCCGCGGCCCAACCGGTATTCGTTTGCACGGTATAGGCCTGCTTGGTAAAACATCCATTGGAGACGGGGCACGCCGGAAGCCCGTACTGCTCGCGGTAGGCGTTGAGATCCGAGGCCGCGTTCGGATCGTCGTATGCGTCGACGATTGCGACGGTCTGACCGGCGCCGCTATTCTTGCTGTCGGACGTTAATCCGTACGCGGTCTGCAGATCGCCGGGAGCGTAACCGCCCGGCGTATTCGGCGCAATGGCCCCTTGAATGTCGGTGCGCCGCCACGCTTGGCAGCGGGCAAAACCCGCGCTCACATCGCCGCAGACGCGGATTGCGGGACCTTGGCGCGGCCAGAGTCCTAACTGCGCGGCCGTCGCTCGCTTTGGCGCGGCCGTACCGCTTTGCTGGACGCTCGAATTTTGCGGCACGCTTGAAAGGCTTTGCGGAGCGCGCGACCGGCATGATGCGCTCGACGTTGCCGCCGGCAGTGAGTTCGATTCAGTGCAGGCCGTTAACGCAGCAACTGCCGCCACCGCGGCAACGATCGTGAAGCGCACTCTCGTCCGTTCCTTTCGCAATCCAGTAACGCAACCAGCATGGCACGCGTTCCCTTGGAAAGGCTGAGAAGCCATTCTTGAACGCTACTCGATCGCCGAGCGCAGGTTAAAGCGGGCAAGCTCGGAAGAGCCTTTGATTGCTTACAATGCTATTTCAAATCCTATTTCAATGGAGATCCATATGGCTGCCGATCCCGTAACCGTCGACCCAAACCATTACAAGGTGGAGTTCGAGAACGACCGTGTACGCGTTCTTCGCGTTCACTACAATCCCGGTGAGAAGTCTACGATGCACGGGCACCCGGACTGCGTGCTGGTCACGCTCGCCGATGCCGGAGCGCGGTTTCACCATCCGGATGGAACGTGGGAGGATGCCGAAATGAAGGCCGGTGAGGTCATGTGGACGCCCTCGGTCGAGCATCAGCCGGAAAACATACTCAGCACACCCATCGACGTCATTCTCGTCGAACTCAAGTAGGCGCAACGATGCTGGTTCTCGCCGCAAAGTGTTCCGGAAAGCCGGAGCGCCGGAACGACATTCTCCGTTTAGTAGCCGCGGTGACTGCCCCGTCCAAGTCGGAAGCGGGCTGCATCGCGTACGACGTGCACGAGCGAATCTCGGGAGAGAACGAGTTCTTGTTCTTCGAGGAGTGGGCCGACCAGGACGCTCTTGATTTCCACTTCCAAACCCAGCACTTTCGAGAGTTCATCAAGGATTTCACCGAGTGCCTACAAGGGCCGCCGAGCATTCGAGTTTACGAGGTGGCGCAGTCGCGCGACCTGCAGCTGTAGCGATTTCTCGGCATTTAGCAACTGGGTAGCGGCAGATGCGCCCGCAGCCCGCGAGCGAATTTTAGTACGTTTGTACCAGCACACAGTTTCTCACACGGTGCGACTTTGTCGTTGTTTTGGCCGTAACCGCCACGCCGTGCAGCGTGCAGCTAACGGCCACGGCTCCCGGGCTGGTTTCGGTCAGCGTGCAAACACCGCAGGGCTCGAAAGGCGTTATCAAAGAGCGCGCACCGCCGCGCCTGGGCTAGTCTTTCACCGACTCCTCGGAGCGCTGGGTGAAGAAGTAGCGCGCCGGGTACTTCGCGCGAATCGGCTTGAACTTCACCATCGCGCGCGAAAAGCTGAAACAGTCGGAAAGGTCGTCGGACCGAGCATCGGTGGTTCCGAGCGAGGACAGACTGAAGGTCTCCTCGACGAACTTTAAAATGCTGCCGAACTCGTGCTGAGTGTGCGAAACGTAGCCGGTCTTCGCATACGGTGAGACAACGATCAGCGGCACACGGAAACTCAGCTCGAAGGAATTGTAAATCGTCGGAGTCACGTGATCGTAGAAACCGCCCCAGTCATCCCACGTGATGAAGATTGCGGTGTTGCTCCAGTACTGACTCTGCCCGATCGCGTTTACGACGGAGGCGACCCAGGACGGGCCGGAACCATCGGTGCCTTTGGGATGATCCGAGGCCGCCTTCGTCGGCGTCACCCAAACCACGTTCGCGAGCTGACCGTTGGCGACATCGGTGAGTACCTGCGACGGCGGCGTGACGACGTTGGCCGCCATCTCCGCCTTGTTCGACCAAATCGAGTAAATGGCATCGGGCCCGTTCCAGATGCCGGAGCCCGGAGTTGCCTGGTAATACTTCCAGGTGAGTCCCGCCGCATCCAGTTCGTTCATGAGCGATTGACGCTGAAAGCATGGGTAGGCTTTGAGCGACGGCGGTTCGCCGCCGGCCGGATTTATGACCGTGACGAGCGATCCCGTCGGAGCATCGCAACCTCCTACGAGCGCGCCGCTCGGGGATGCCGGGTTGTTGGCTGCCTTATTTGGCGAGCCGTCGCTCACCGTCGACGTACCGCTGACCAGGTATTGATGCGCGGGGAAGCTTGGCCCCTGATCGGTCTCGAACGCGTTATCGGCAAACGCGTAGCTTTCGGCCAACGAGTAGTATGGTTGCACCTCGCTTTGAGGAACGTAGGCGAAGGCTGCGTCCTTTGGGCAGGTGCCTTTGCAGAGCTCCTCGTCGAAGCCGTTCATAGCGCCGTTATCGTACTCGGTCAACCAGTTTACATGAGCGTGACCCAAATCGTAGGGCGCGGTGAGGGACTCCGACTGCAACTGGATCTTCTGCTTCCCGTGCGAGCCGTATCCGTATGACTGCGTATTGGCGCCGGGAAGAAATTGGAAGAGGTTGTCGACGGTTCGATTCTCTTGAACGATGATCACGACGTGTTGTATCTGCGTCTGCATCGTGGCATGTCGAACGCTTCGATGGCTGTCGGCCTCTGAAGCCCCTGGCAGTTGGGGAGGGCCGCCGTTTGTCGCCGAGTTTTGCGCGCAGCCGCTAAGTCCGGCGACCAACGCAAGGCTCAAGAGATGTGCGTGCTTCATCGCCGCAGTATATCACGATTGTCGCGTCAGTTCGATACGAGAAATGCGAAGTAGCGCGATGTTGCCCTAGCGGATATCTCGCATCGAAGTGGCGGTGCTACAGTTTGTGTTACACTTTATACTACAGTTGAATCGCGCGTCGTTCGTTATCTATTTGGTGGTCGAATGCACGGCGATAACGGCGCGTATGCCTCGGCGGACTGATCGCCAAAGAGCGACCAAGCACAGGCCGACCAGCGCACCTACGACGTTGACCGCCACGTGTGTTCGGGTGTCACGAATCACAGCATCGCGGTTTGACGTGGGCAGCTTTCCCCAGCCCGCCGTGTCGGCAGCCCTGCAAACCGCCGACGCACCACTGCTCTTCGCGTGGAACGACCGCCAAGCTTGGTATGCTTTAATGCAACATCCGCTCAGAGGAATGCCGCCATCTCGCGGAGATAAAAGCTAAAGCTTCCAAACGAAGACCTGCTTGTCTGAGCGGCTTCCGCTGAAGGCTTGGAGCAAATGGAGGTCCCCCCGATGAAGCTACTTCTCCGTCTTGTTGCGATGGTTAGCCTAGCCTTCGCAGCGTCGTGCGGCCATACTGCGGTGACGCCGATGACCGGGATACCGCTTGCAGTCGTTAACGCCGATTCGATCCCGCAGACAGTTCACGTCATTCCGTTCTACGACTACGGAAAGTCGGGTTACGATGGGCAGGGACCTGGCGGCAACGGTGGCCTTATCGGCAGCGAGGCGGCGCTCTACGGTGCTACCGTGTTAGGTGGAAATACGGCGTGCTCGACACCGTTTGGCACGAGTTCGAGCGGATGTGGGATCGTTTATCGTCTGGTTCCGAATACGGGCAAGCCGACGTATAAGATCGACGTTCTCCACAAGTTCGAAGGAGCCCCTGGGGATGGCGCGGCGTCGTTCGCGACGTTGCTCGCAGACAAGAGCGGCAATCTATATGGCACCACGTTCTATGGCGGCACATACGACGGTGGAACGCTCTTCAAACTCCATCCGACTTCCTCCGGTTATACGGAGTCGATCGTCCACAGCTTTGGCTACGGCCAGGACGCAGCTTACCCGATATCGGGCGTGATCGAAGTCAAGGGAACTCTGTACGGAACGACAGTCGGCGGTGGCGCATATACCAATACGGGTTTGTGTAAAACGTACGGAGGTTCGCCCAACGGAACGTGCGGCACCGTGTACAGCGTGAACCCTGCTACGGGCGCGGAGCAGGTGCTTCATAGTTTCGGGAAACCCGGCCCCGACGGCGCAAATCCCTTTGCCGCGCTGCTCAATGTCGGCGGCACGCTCTACGGCACGACCGATCTTGGTGGAGCGCTTTCAGGCTGCGGCACCGTCTTCAGCATTGGTACCGACGGTAGCGGCGAACGGGTCGTCCACAGTTTCCTCAACAACCCGCGCGACGGCTGTAACCCGTTCGCAAGCCTGATCGCCGTCGATGGCTCGCTTTACGGCACGACCTGTTGCGGCGGAGGATATTACTGTCCTCATTGTGAGGGAGCGCTCTTCAGCATCGATCTCTCGACTGGAAAGGAACAAGTGCTGCACAAGTTTGGTAACGGCCCGGATGGTTCCCAACCGGTGGCCGCCTTACTTGACGTGCGCGGCGTTCTCTACGGAACCACCAGTATCGGTGGGGGGACTTCCTGTTTTAGCGGCAACGGCTGCGGGACTATCTTCAGCTTTGCGCCGTCGACCTCGAGTCCGGCATATAAAGTGCTTTACAACTTTAAAGCAACGGGAACCCACGGCAACAGCCCGCGCGACGCGCTCCTCTATTCGCACGGCGCATTCTACGGCGCGACCACGTACGGCGGCAAGAAGGGCCTCGGAACGGGAATCAAACTGCGGCAATAAACGGCGATTACCGGAAAGGCTCGATACGGGAGCTAATCAGGCGGGAGCGAAGCTTGTTGCGGGAATGCAGGAAGCCGGACGCTTATCCCTATCTCCCGACTTCGGGAAGCTATTGCGCCACTACCGGCTTGCTGCCGGACTATCGCAAGAAGCCTTGGCCGAGCGCGCCCGGATGAGCGCTTTCGCCATTAGTGCGCTCGAACGCGGTCACCGACGCAAGCCTCAGTCTAAGACGCTCGCGCTCTTAGCTGAGGCGCTCGCACTCGATGCCGACCAGCGTGCGCAGTTCGAAGCCGCGGCGCGGTCGGCACACGCCCGTTTGGAAGCCGTAACGGTAGGTCCGTGGACCGCCGCGCCGGCGACGCTCATTGCAAATAATCTGCCGCGGCAAGTGACTCCGTTAATTGGACGCGAGAGCGAACTCGCCCAGATCTCACCACTGGTACAGACACATCCCCTAACGACGTTGGTCGGCGCCGGCGGCATCGGAAAGACGCGTCTCGCGTTGCGCGTCGGTGAAGCCTTACTTGAAGGCTCCGGCGATGGTGTCTGGCTCGTCGAGTTGGCGGCGTTTAACGAAGCCGCTTCAACGGTGCAAGCCATCGCGTCGACCTTCGGCCTGGCAGAGCATCAAGGACATCCGCTGCTCGACGTCGTCTTGGAGTATCTGCAACCCCGCCGTTTGGTGCTGATCGTCGACAACTGCGAGCATCTTATCGAAGAGGCGGCGCGCGTCGTCGATGCGATTCTACACTGCACTCCAAATATCCGGATACTCGCGACCAGTCGTGAGCCTCTGGGCATTTCCGCGGAACACGTCTATCGGGTGCCGTCGTTGGCGGTACCTCCAAACAAGACGCTGAGCGCCGCAGAAGCGCAGCGTTACGGTGCAGTCGCATTGTTCGCCGAGCGCGCGGAAGCTGCGGAAGCCGGCTTTAGGCTGACGAACGAGATCGCTCCGGTCGTGGGCGAGATCTGCACGCGACTCGATGGTATTCCTTTGGCAATCGAGCTCGCCGCCGCCCGTACGACGGTGCTTTCGGTGACGGAGATTGCCGAGAGGCTAGACCAACGCTTCAGCGTACTGACCGGTGGCCGCCGCACGTCGATCCGTCGCCAACAAACGTTGCGCGCATTGATCGATTGGAGTTACGACCTGCTATCGGAGAGTGAAAGTAAGCTATTTCGGAGCTTGGGTGTTTTCTCAGGCGACTTCTCGCTCGACTCCGTCGTTGCGGTAAGCAGGCAGAATACGGATGAAGTGACCTTCGACCTCCTGGCCTCGCTCGTTGAGAAATCACTCGTGCATGCGGAGGCCATCGAAGGCAACACGCGCTTTCGTTTGCTCGAATCGATGCGCGCCTACGCGCGCGAGCAGTTAATCGCGAACGGCGAACTCGACGCGGCGGCCTTGGCACATGGGCAAGCATACCTCGCGCTTGCAGAAGATCTGGAATCGCAGTGGGACGATACTCCTGATGTCCCATGGAAGGCGGAGGCCGAGCCGGAGTTGGAAAACTGGCGCGCCGCCTTGAGTTGGGCTTTCGCCCCCGGAGGCGATCTCAGCGTCGGCCTGCGATTGATCGTGGCTCTGCGCCCCGTTTGGTTCACGCTGGCGCCGGCCGAGGGCCTCGCTTGGGTGCGCGTCGGACTCGACGCGTGCGATGGAACGCGACCGGACCGCATCAGAGCGTGGCTCGACCTATCGGCGGCGCACCTTGCGATGGTCGCGCAGCAGTACGGGAGTGCTTCAGCGTCGGCGCAGCGAGCTTTGTCTGACTTTTCCGAGTTGGGTGAAAGGCGGGGGAGCGCACTGGCGCGCTTGTTCGCCGGCGCAGCACGAGGGATGCTGGGAGAGACGAAGGAGGCGGAATCGGACCTGCGCGCGGCGTTGGACGAATGCCGCGCATTGGGTGCGCGCCGCGGGGTCGGGGCCGCTCTGCTCTATCTCGCCACATTGGAACTCGGGAGCGGAGATGCCGATTCGGCACGGCGTCTTTTCGCAGAAGCCCTAGCGCTCTTCAAAACGCTCGGCGCCGCGCGACCCGCAGCGCACGTAGCTCTGAACCTCGCGGAACTCGAATACAAGAATGGTAACCCGATCGAGGCGTTACGCCTGGCGAACGAAGCGCTCGAAGCCGACGGCGCCTTGAACGACCGCGATGCCGTCGCCTACGATCTGTGCAACCTAGCAGCATACGAAGCCGCGCTCTGCCGCTGGGAAGCGAGCGTATCGCACGCGCGCGAAGCGCTTGTTCTCGCGCGCGAACGCGGCATGACCAGCGCGGTCGCGTGGGCGATCCAGCACCTCGCGGCGGTCGCGGCGCTCCGACCCGTTTCCGACGCCACCCTCGCATCCGAACAGCGGCGACGCGCTGCACGTTTGCTCGGCTTCGTCGATGCGCGCGTCGCGGAGTACGGGTTGCGTCCCGATTTCACCGAGCGCAGCGAACGCGAGCAGATTGTAGCGGCCGCTCGCGCCGCGCTCGGCGCGGAAGCAGATGCTTTGATCGGGGAAGGGAGCACCTGGACCGAGGTTCGGGCTTCTTCCGAGGCGCTGCTGATCTAAACAGGCCGGGCGGCGCTCTCCGCCCCGGCAGGGCTCCCACTTGTCCAAGTCAGTTGTCCAAGTGTCCGTTCCGCTGCTCGCGCCACGGCCCCATCATGGATTCATGTTCCACTTGGGGATGGTGCTGCGTTGGACGTAGCTTCCTACTTCGCATGGTTTAAGGCAGTGGCATCATCCACCGCCTGTTTCCGGGAGAGGGTATAAATGCAACAGTCATACAGATTCGCCGGCGCCTACCTTAGTGCGGCGCTCTTAGCCGCGTGCGGAGGCAGCGGTCTTTCTTCTTCCGCGCCTGCATCCGTCGCGTCACAAAGCGGAGTGCAGTCACCCCGTTTGCAGCCCGCATCGGCTCGTTCCGAGACGCGTCGCGTAGGAAGGATGGTCGAGACGATGACCTACCTCCACAGCTTCGGCGCCTCGGGCGATGGCTACAATGCCTATGGGCCTCTCGTCAACGTCAACGGCACGCTGTACGGCACCACCAAAGACGACAACACAAACGATAACGGAACGGTCTACTCGATCACGCCCTCCGGCTCGTACTCCCTGCTGTACAACTTCACCGGCAGCCCGGACGGTGTGGGCCCGCGCGCCGGCCTCCTCGCGTTCAACGGCGTCCTCTACGGTACCACTACCGGCGGTGGCGCGTATGGTGGTGGAACGGTCTACTCGATCACGCCTTCCGGTACGGAAAGCGTACTCGAGAGTTTCTACCCCGGCTCGGACGGCCAAACCCCATATGCCAACCTCATTGCGGTTGGTAGCAAGTTCTATGGCACGACCGAGGCAGGCGGCGTGTACAACGCGGGAACGGTGTTCTCGATGACGGCCTCCGGTGTGGAGTCGGTACTTCACAGCTTCGGCGGCGCGGGGGACGGAACGAACCCTGAGGCTCCGCTGCTCTACTCGAACGGCACGCTCTACGGCACGACCACCTCGGGCGGCACGTACGGCGGCGGTACCGTCTTCGCGATCTCTAAGTCGTCCGGCACGGAGACCGTGCTCCACAGCTTTTACAGCTCGGGCGACGGCAGTAATCCGCAATATGGGCGGCTCGCCCTACTCAACGGCACACTCTACGGCACAACCTCCTCCGCCGGCGCGCAGGGTTACGGAACCGTCTTTTCGATCTCGCCCACGCCATCCGGCACATACACGACCCTCCACAACTTCGCACGCCAAACGGACGGCGCTTATCCGGCAGCGGGGCTCGTCGTCAATAACGGATTGCTCTATGGCACGACCACGTCCGGCGGCGCGTACAATCACGGAACGATCTACTCGATCACTCCCTCAGGCACGGAAACGGTCATTTGGGCCTTCGGAGGATCGCCCGGTGGCTCAGCACCGTCAGACGATCTCATCGTCGTGAAAGGGACGCTCTACGGCACGACCCTCTTCGGCGGTGCCAACAACCGGGGAACCGTCTTCTCATTGTTGTCGTTGTGACGGCTGCGCTGAAAACGATCATCGCAGCATAGACCATCCGATTCCGCTCTGCACTCTGCCGACGACTTCAGAAAGCAGGTTAGACCAATGAGTAGACGCTTACAAAGGTTCGTTGGCTCGTGCCTTAGTGCGGTGCTGTTAGCCGCGTGCGGCGGCGGCAACGGCCTCTCTCCATCGGTACCATCGTCGGTCGGGCAGTCGCTGCTGGGGCGGCACGGATCGCACCACGTAAAGAAGGCTGCGAGCTGGACGGAGGCTATTCTCCACACCTTCACGGGCGGCTCGGACGGCGCCAACCCACAGGCAGCGTTGACTAACGTAAACGGCACGCTTTATGGCACGACGTATAGCGGCGGTGCAAACGGCGATGGCACGGTTTTCGCCATCACGGCGTCCGGCACGAAAAGCGTTCTCCATAGCTTCGCGGGCGGCTCGGACGGCGCCAACCCACAGGCGGCGTTGACCAACGTAAATGGCACGCTTTATGGCACGACCTATAGCGGCGGTGCAAACGGCGATGGCACGGTTTTCGCGATCACGACGTCCGGTGGAGAGAGCGTCCTCTACAGTTTTACAGGCGGGGTCGACGGCAAGAATCCGCGGGCGAGCCTGACCAACGTGAGCGGTACGCTCTACGGCACTGCCTATTACGGGGGCGGGTACGGCTATGGAACGGCCTTCAAGATCACCACCTCCGGCGCGTTCAACGTGCTTTACAATTTCCGAGGGAAGTACCGATGCGGATTTGGCGGCCGGGGCACGTGCTACGACGGCGCCAACCCTGAGGCGAGCCTGCTCAACGTCAACGGAACGGTGTACGGTACCACCATCGATGGCGGATATGGAATGGGAAACCATGGTAACGGCGGGTACGGAACGGTCTTTGAGATCACGGCCTTAGGCACGTACGCGGTCGTCCACTTCTTCACCAGTTTTGCCTCCGGCGGCGATGGCGCGGATCCGGGCGCGAGTCTCATCGATGTCAACGGCACGCTATACGGGACAACCTCCTCAGGAGGCTCCTATGACGAGGGTACCGTCTTCACCATCGCGGGTGGCACGGAAAGCGTCCTCTACAGCTTCGCAGGCGGGGCGGACGGCAAAATCCCTCTAGCAGACCTGCTCGATGTGAACGGCACGATCTACGGCACCACCAGCGTGGGTGGTGCGAGAAACAGCGGGACCATCTTTCAGATCACGACCTCCGGAACGGAGACCGTCCTTTACAGCTTCGCAGGCGGGGCGGACGGCAAGTTCCCATCAGGGAGCCTGACCAGCATAAATGGCGATCTGTACGGCACGACGCAGCAGGGCGGTTCGGGGTGCGGCTGCGGGACGGTCTTCGCGATCGCACCCCCGGGGACGGATACCGTGATCCATAGTTTTGGCGGTTCAGGGGACGGCTCCAACCCGTATGCGCCTCTCGTCGACATTGGCGGTATGCTGTACGGCACGACCAATTCCGGCGGGACAAGCGGCGGCGGAACGGTCTTTTCGATCACGCCGTACGGAACGGAAACTCTGCTGCACGGCTTCCCCAGCGGCTCTGGTGACGGCAGTGAGCCGTATGCGCCTCTCGTCAGTCTCAACGGCTCGCTGTACGGCACGACCCATTCCGGTGGGGCGAACGGTGGTGGAACGGTCTACTCGATCACGCCCTACGGCAGTGAAACCACGCTGTACGGTTTCACGGGCAATCCGGACGGACAAAGCCCCTATGCCGGTCTCGCTTCGCTCAATGGCCGGCTTTACGGAACCACGCCACAAGGCGGCGCATACAACGCCGGGACGGTCTATTCGATCACGCCCGCCGGCACGGAAAGCGTGGTTCAGAGCTTCTACGCGGGCTCGGACGGCCAAACTCCGTATGCCGGCCTCATCAGCGTCGGTCGAAAGCTCTACGGCACCACAGAAGCCGGGGGCGTGTACAACGCCGGAACGGTGTTCGCGATTACCAAATCCGGTAAGGAAACGGTGCTCCACAACTTCGGCGGCTCGGGGGACGGCACAAACCCAATGTCCGCGTTGCTCGACGTAAGCGGCACGGTTTACGGCACGACCGAGTCCGGCGGCGCGTACGGCGGCGGAACCATTTTCGCGATCTCTGAGTCGTCGGGTGCCGAGACCGTGCTTCATAACTTCGGCGGCTCGGGAGACGGCTCCAATCCGTATGCGGGCCTCGTGATGCTCAACGGCACGCTCTACGGTACGACCTCGTCCGGCGGCGCATACGGCAAAGGAACACTCTACTCGATCACGCCCACGCCCTCCGTCACGTACACAACCGTTTGGGCATTCGGCAGCCAGTCGGACGGCGCACAGCCGCGGGCCGATCTTATCGTCGTCAACGGCACCTTATACGGCACGACCGTCAACGGCGGCACGTACAACCAGGGAACGGTCTACTCGTTGTCGGTACCATCGTTCGCGAAACGCCGTCGCTAAAGCGCACGACAGAAAGAAGCGTGTTCCATGCAACATCGAGCTGTGGTCCTTTGCGTTCCGGTTTTTCTTCTGCTAATCGGGTGTGGCAGCAGCGCGCTTGCGCCATTAAGCGGGAGCAGTGGCTTGGCGGAACGGACGGCGAGCCGACACGGCGTTGGGCATCGGGAGTTCGTTTACGTCGCAGACTGCGCCGACAACGAAGTCTTCGCTTACAAGGTCGAGATGAAGAGTGGGGCACTAGCAAAGGTGCCTGGGTCACCATTCCCCTCGGGCGATTGCGCTTCCGGAGCGGCAGCCGATCCACTCGGCAACTTTCTCTACGTCCCCAACGCGAACGAAGATGACGTCTCGGCATTTGCGATCGAGCCCGGAAACGGTGCGTTAACACAGATTGCCGGATCACCGTTTCGAGAAGGTCACCATCCCGTCTTGGGAGCGGTGGATCCTACCGGCAGGTTTTACTACGTACCCGGTAACGCAGACTATCTCTCCGCGTATTCCATCGACCCGAAGAGTGGAGCGCTAACATCAATCGGTGGTCGCTCGCAAGAACACCCGCAAGGGGACGTCACCGACCCTCGCGGCAAATTCCTGTACGTCTCGAATCAATACGGCAATAATGTTTCTGCCTATACGATCGACCCGAGCAGCGGAAAACCAAGGGCCGTCAAAGGATCGCCGTTCCCAGCCGGTATGGGTCCGTATCAACTGGCAATCGACCGCCTGGGCAAGTTCCTTTACGTCACAAACTACGATTCAGGCGATATTTCGGCTTACAAAATCAACGCAACCAGCGGCGCTCTCAGCGCGGTCGTGGGATCGCCGTTCGGGAACGGCACGCATCCATATTTCGTGACGGTCCATCCGAACGACCGATTTCTTTACGTGACGAACTACCCCGGTAACACTGTTTCTGCCTATCACATCAACCCAAACAGCGGCGTGCTGGCCGAAATCGCGGGTTCACCATTCAAGACGGGCGACGGCCCGGGTGGCCTGGAGGTCGATCCCTCGGGTAAGTACCTTTACGTCCCCTGCGGAAATTCGCGCACTATTTTCGCCTATAAAGTGGGAAGGCACGGCGCGCTTACGCCGGTGGCGGGGTCGCCGTTTGTCGGCAGCGGCGGCGCTATCGCCATTACGACTCCGTATTAACCTACAATAAGCGCCGGCAAGACGTCCACTTGTACAAATCGGTTGTACAAATCGGTTGTACAAGTCGGTTGTCCACACCGGTTGTCCAATTGTCCGTTCCGCCGATCACATCGCAGCGCCATCATGGATACATGTTCCCACTTGTGGTGGCATCATCCACTGCCCGAAGCGAGACTTCGGAGAAACGAGATGAAATGCGAGCTTCAAACGTTGCTTGGCATGTGCTAAGCATTTGTTCAGTACTTGGAATCCTCTCAGGCTGCAGCGCCGGCAATTCGGCACCGAGCACCTTGTCCCCGAACGTCGGCTCCAGTGGGCCTTTGTTCGACATAGCCCGTGGCGTGCCGGGCTTACGACCGAACGCCAAAGCCGAAAGCCCTCATGGCTCGGTCAAACGTCTGGCAAGGACCGGCCCGAACGTGTACGTTGGAGACTCCGGTAACAATGCGGTATATGAAATCCTGTGGGCCGGCGGTTTCACGCAGATACTCAGTTTAGGCTCCGGATTCAATGGACCGACCGGTGTCGCTGTAGACGCAAATGGAGACGTCTTCGTCGCCGACTACGGAAACAATGCGGTCAAGGAGATGCTAGCCGTCAATGGAGGGATTCCTAGGAACCCTGTGATCAAGACGCTCAGCACGTCGATCGACGGGCCATATGGCCTCGCGCTCGATTCTTCCAACAACCTCTTCGTCACGAACGACGGTAACGGGTTCAACGGCAGCGGGTACATGGCTAACAGCCCAGTTTACGAACTCCTGGCGCCCAGTTACGCGACTGTCCAGACGATCGGGTCGTTCTACCAGGGTCCGGTGGGCCTGGCGATCGATGGTTCGAATAATCTCTACGTCGGCACGGCCGCAAGCACCAGCGAGATTTTCGAAATGCTCGCACCCGGCTACTCAACCGTCAATACGCTCGGTGGCGGCTACGACGAATTCCTAAATCCGTACGGCCTCGCGGTGGATCGTCGCGGCAACGTTATGATTGGTGATTACAATCCCAGCGCAGTGCAGAAAATGACTCCGAACTGCTTCTCAACAAGCTGCGTCACAACGCTTACCAATGATTTCTATCGTCCGACCGGCGTTGCGGTGGATCGGCAAAGCAACGTCTATGGGGCTGATTATGCCTCTGGGGAAGTCTACCAAATCATCAAGAGCGGTGGATACCACACCATCAATATGCTCGGCGCCGGATTCAGTAGGCCGTTTGGCGTTGCCGTCCACTAGGCCAATGAAGGTCCAGCTTTGATCACCCCAGGGCTGTGGGAGGCCTGTCCTACTAAGGCCTCCCCACCCTGTACGCATTCCGAATCACTTCGGAGAGAGTAAATTGGAACCAATGCGAATTCCGAATACACCTGGCTACACATCAGTCGGAACAATTAAAGGAAGCATCTTAAAGGAGTTTAGCCGCATCACCGCAGCGTGCTTAACGGCGGCTTTCCTGTCGGCCTGCGGCGCGCGCGGCGCTTCCGGCCCGTTCGTCGCCCTTCCATCGGACATGGCGCCGGCCAACGCCGCGCCCCTGGGCAAGTATGCGCCGATGCACGACATTTACGTTGCCGATAACGCCAGCAAGGTCGTAAAGGAAATTCCGAAAGCCTGCCGCTACGCAAGTTGCGTCCTAACGGTCGGCACCGGGTTCTCGTGTCCGACATTCGTGAGCTCCGATTTATCACTCGACGTCTATGTGAGCAACACGTGCGACTACCATACGGCGATCTATAAGATGGCGCCCGGATGTAACGACAAAAAATGTGCTTCAACCGTGCCGGGCGATTACCTCAATCCGTTCAGCACGGTCTCCGACAAGCACGGCAACCTCTACGTCCCCGACTATAGCCACGGGTACGTCAAAGAAGTCCCCGCCGGCTGTAAGCGCAATGCGTGCGTGGTGACATTGGGCGGTGACGCTTTCGTCGGTCCGGGATACGTTCCGTGGGATTATGGACCGAGCGACGTTGCGCTCGACAAGGACGGCAACGTGTACGTTGCTTCCGACTATTACGTTTCAGAGATGTCGCGACATTGCAAGTCGGCGTCATGCGTGACCCGCCTAGGCGGCGGATGGAGCACCCCATGGAGCGTTTCACTGGACCGTCACGGTAATATCTACGTTGACGATCGCGGAAATAAGGAAGTCAAGAAAATGCCGCCGAATTGCAAATCGGCGTCGTGCGTAAGTGTAGTAATGGATGGATTTACCGACCCGGTCGCAGCGAAAGTCGATGCTCGAGATAATGTTTATGTTTCGGATACCGGCAATGGCTCGGTCAGAGAGATTCCAAAGGGCTGCCGGTCGTCGTCGTGCATGGTACCGATCGGTGGAGGATTCTCGCAACCAATTGGTCTCGCCGTGGGGCCCTAGCACTGAAAAATGCAAAGACCACCCCTTTGTTGGGGTGGTCTTGCGCTCCGCGTGGCGGACTCAGACCATTTTTATTGGGTTTGGACGACGACCATCGACCAGGGCGGTAGGCTGACGTCAACGTAGCCGTTCCAGGCCCCTAACGGCGCGACGCTGGGCGGATTCCAGACGTTGTTTTGGCTTTGGTCGTAGATTGCTTTATCGTACGTCACGACGGTGCCGCCGCTTCCCGAGGTCTTTCCGGTGATGTTGACCGCTACGTCTTGCGTGTCGGTTTGACTGAGATTGAAGAGCATGAAGGCGTAGCCCCCCTTGTACGTTCCGGCGTAGGCACGAACGTCGCCCGATCCCGTGACCAATGCCCCGAGCATGTTCTCCCCGGCGTGAACGAAGTACGAGCCCGCTAAGAAGGCACTGCCGGTCGCGAGCATCGTGTTAGCTGCCGATTGAGCGGGGCAACTGCTGCTATGACCATCGGAAAAAATCATCGCGCCGCCGTAGTCTTGCCATCCGTATACGTCCTGGCCAAAGTCGCCGCCGCGGTTCGGCCCGTTACACGACCCCAATCCGATATGCCAGGTCATCGCTGCAAGGCCGTCTTGCTCGACTTCGCCGATAGCCATCCCGGTGAACAACGCGCCCACGATTGACTGCGACTGCTTGCCGTACGGACCCAGTTGCGACGCGATCTCTCCGAGATAGATGGGCGTGTTGGGATGGCCGGCCGTTGCGAGTCCGGTTTTAATGGCATTGAGGTCGGTCGTGAACTGCGGAATGGCGTCGTAGAGCAGAAACGAATCGCTCGTCGTGAGCCGTTGCGGATAGTAATGAACTTCGATGCAATCATATTTTGCATTTGGAAATACCGTCAGGTTCCACTTGCTCTTACTGTTCTGTAGATTCGCATCGACACAAACGTTGACGTTGGGATTCGCCTGCTTAACGGCATCGTAGAAAGCCGGCTCGTTGGCCGAGTACTGGTAGGGGTCGCGCGAGGAGACACAACCGGGCTGGCGGCAGTCGATCGCGCCGGGTACGTATTGTTCGTTGCCGATCGTCGCATAGACGACGTTGTAGCCCTTTTGTTGTGCCTCCGCGATCAACGCAGCGCCTTCGCTGGGATCGGCGCCCGCGGTGCAATCGGCGTTACTGCCGTAGTTAACCGTAACGTTGACGCGCAAATTCGCAGGGATCGCGATATCTTGCATGAGCGCGTCGAACGTCGAAGCCCGTTTGGCGCTGCCGGCGCAGGGCGTACCGGAGGGGCCGTCGGTGTCGGTTTGCCAGTGGTAGATGTCCGCTTGAGCGCCGCCGGGGAATCGCGTGGTGGTTAAGTTCGCATTTTGAAATGCTTGCGCGATGCCTGGTAGCGTGAAATTGTACCATACGCCCATGCCGACGCCAAGATCGGAAACGTTCATCGCCGGTCCGACTTGCGACGGATTAATCGTAACCGTTACGTTGGGCGCCGAGCGGTGGCGGCGACGCTTGCGGTGCGACGAGGACGGATCGGTTGAGGGTGAACCACCGGCACCTGCCGAGTTCGAGCTGGTCGAGCCGGGAAGTGATGCGCCGCCATTACACCCGCCCAGGAGAGCGGCCGCCGCGAACGCAGCGCAACTGAGAAGGACGGCACGGTGGGTGGAGGGGGAGAAATTCATAGGAGCCTCGCGTGC
The DNA here is from genome assembly GCA_036732685.1 of Candidatus Cybelea sp. Classification (GTDB taxonomy): domain Bacteria; phylum Vulcanimicrobiota; class Vulcanimicrobiia; order Vulcanimicrobiales; family Vulcanimicrobiaceae; genus Cybelea. Next base: position 54,721 of record DAINBY010000005.1, read on the forward strand.
TTGATGTTGTGAGAGTGTTGTAAGGAGTGGTTGGCTTGCGAGGCCGCTGTCGCGGGTGTTGGAGAAGCCGCGCCAGAGGTCTGAGGTTCCTTAGAACGTCGCCTGCGTCGCTTCCTGGTGACTCTCATCAAGTGTCGGCAACTCTAACGGCGCGTTGCAACGCGTTAACGGATTAACGCCCTAGCGCGGCGAAACTCCACCGGCCTACATGAACCTCGAACAAGCTCGTAGCGCGCTAACGGTTGTTACCTCGGAGCCGTTCAATGCGGAGGCGCCGCCCGAGGCGTTCGAGACGCCCCTTACGCCGACGCATCTCCATTTCGTGCGGAGCAACTTTGCGCTTCCCGTGCACGATGGACGGCTGACCGTCGGCGGCGAGGTGGAGAATCCGTTTACGCTAACGCTCGACGACTTACGCGCAATGCCCCGCGAAGAGCTCGCCGTTACGCTGGAGTGCGCCGGCAACGCGCGCCTCGGACAGACGCCGCTGCCCGCCGGGGAACCTTGGCACGGCAACGCCGCTTCCGCGGCGCGTTGGGCGGGTGTTTTCCTGCACAGAGTGCTGGAAGAGGCGCGGCCGTCGGCTAACGCCGTCGCGGTCAGTTTCGAGGGCGCCGATCATGGCCCATACCACCAGCATCGGGACATTCGCTTTACGCGTTCGTTGCCGCTCGAGCTTACAACCGATCCCAATGCGCAGATTCTGATCGCGTACGAGATGAACGGCGAACCGCTCAACGCCGACCACGGCGCGCCGTTCCGGTTGGTCGTGCCACGTTGGTACGCCGTGGCATCGGTGAAGTGGCTTGCGCGGATCGATGTTTTGACGAAGCCGTTCGAAGGCACGTTCCAAACGGAGCGCTATGTCTATCATTGGAACGATCGCCAAGCCGAGCCCGTAACGTTGATGCTTCCCCGGGCCAAAACTTTTACGCCGAGCAATGGCGCCACGCTATCGCCCGGCTCCTATACGGTTCGCGGAAAGGCTTGGTCCGGTAGCGGTCCAATTACAAAGGTAGACGTTAGCCTCAACGGCAAGGGCGAATGGTACGCAGCGAAGTTGGAGCCGGCCCACGGAGCGTATCAGTGGCAGGATTGGTCGTTCGACTGGCACCTGCGCGACGCCGGCCGGCACACGTTACGTGTCCGTGCGACGGACGCGGCCGGCAACGTGCAACCCGAATCCCCTCGGTGGAACCGCTTGGGATATGGCAACAATGCCGTTGAGCTAATCTACGTCCACGTCCGATGAGCACCCGATACGCACGCCGATCGTGACGACCGCCAGCCCCTGCCGTTGGAGGAGCTCGTGCCTTTCTCGGGCGAAGCTGGCAGCCGCAATGAGATTGTCAAAGGCCGTACAGGTCATCCCGAGTTTTGCTTGCCTTCTCTTTGGCGTGGCCGTTGCTGCGTGCTCGAACGATCCTGCGATCGTGACGGTCAACGGTCAACCGATCACAAAATCGCAGTTCGACGCACGGCTCGAGGACCAGCAGAAGTCGCACCCCGTGCTGCTCTGGCTCGTCTCGCAGGCCGTTGTCGAGCAGTACGCCCGGAAAAACAACATTGTCGTCACCGATGCCGAGGCCGACGAGCAAGCACGGCTGGTCAAGGTGAACTTTCCCGGCAAGGCCTGGGATCAAATGCTAGCGATCCGCAACCTATCCGAGTCGGACGTACGTCCGTTCTTCCGCGACCAGCTAATCCTCAACAAAGCGGTAGCCCAAGACATCAACGTGACCCCCGCGCAAGTCAAGGAGTACTTCGACGCCCATCGCGCGTCGTTTGGGAAAAACGCGACGCTTGCGAGCGCGGGGCCCGCGGTTACGGAGCTACTGCAGGAGCAGCAAATCGGCCCTGAAGCGACGGCGCTTGCGGATAAGCTCATCAGCATTGCCGACGTCAAGATCTACGATCCGCGCTTCGTTAAACTCCTTGATGTGCCGAAGGTGCCCCGACCACCGTCGCGGGAGCCGAAGATATAGGCTCGCTGCGTGCGGCAGCACAATCCTATTCATAATCCGGCGCAAAGTAGTCGCTGTCGAAATGGTGCATGAAGAAGCCGGGGCCGTGCGGCGCGGCGATCTTCACGAACGGACGCGGTTTTTGCGTGAAGTCGAAACAATCGCCGGCCGGAGAGTTGGCGCGCGCGTCGGCCGCTGCCAGGCGTCCTAAGCCCCAGAGGTCCTCGGCAAAGCGCAGCACGCTTGCCGTTTCGTACTGCACGTGCGAAACGCGGCCGTGACGCGCATACGGCGAAATCACGAGCAGCGGAACGCGGAAACCCAAGCCGTCATAGTCCTCGTACGGCGGCGGCACGTGATCGTAGAGGCCGCCCCAATCGTCCCAAATCACAAAGATCGCGGTCGAGTTCCAAAACTTGCTCTCGCCGACGGTGTTGACGAGCGCCGCGACCCATGAGGGACCGTAGCCGCCGCCGCAGTTGACGTGATCGGAATCGCTGCAAACCGGCGTGATCCAGGTAAAGTTGGCGAGCTTGCCCGCGCGAACGTCGGTGATGAACTTCCAGTTCGGCGAGGCGACCTTTTTCCAGTCCGGCCCGTAGCGAATGTGACGCACGGCTTGATAGCTCGACCACAAGGCGCCGGTGCCGCTCGAAGCGCTTCCGTACTCGCTGGCATAGAAGCGCCACGAGAGCTTCGCGCCGTCGAGCTCGTCGCCGAGCGTTTGATAGTCGTAGCACGGGGGGATCCGTGGCCCGTCGGTCATGCGGGTTTTCGTTATCGTCAACACGAAATTTCGCCGCCCGCCGCCGCAGCCCCAAGTCAACCCTGGAAGATTCACACTCGCCGCCGCCTGCGCGGCGATGATGTATTGATGCGCGACGAAACTTTCATCGAGCTGCGATTGGAACGTTCGGTCGCCCAACACCCCCTGCGCCGCCATGTCGAAATACGGCTTCGATTCGCGATGCGGAACGTAGACGTACTGATCGTTTTTCGGTCCGCCGTAGTGAACCTCTTTGTCGAAACCGTCCATGCGGCAGTCGGTGCCGGGAAGAATGTGCCGGCCGTCGCACGCTTCGAACATCGCCGTTGCCGAGTGATCGATCTGATACTTGTTGGCAAGACTCGCCGGGCCAAGGTCGATGGTCTTTCCGAGCGAATTCTTTCCGCTCGTAACGGTATCGGCTCCGGGGTACCCTTGGAAAAGATTGTCGAAGCTGCGGTTCTCCTGGACGATGAAGACGACGTGATCGATCTTGCCGGCGCCGGTGCGATCGAGCGCCCGCAGCGCCTGTTCGCTGCGCATCCCGTAAGGGATGACGCCGGCGGAACTGCAAGCCGCAAGCGCGAGTGCCGTAATTGCGATCGCCGCGCACCTAAACGTCATTATTCGTAATCCGGCGCGGTGTATTCGTCGTCGTGCCGGCCACCAAGGAAGAATCGCGGTGGCAGTGGAGCTTCGATGTGCACGAACGGGCGCGGCTTTTGCGTGAAGTCGAAGCAGTCCGCGGCCGGCGACGCGGCGCGCTTATCGGCATCGGAGAGCTGCGCCAGACCGAAGAGATCCTCGGCAAATCGTAAGACGCTGGTCGTTTCGTACTGTACGTGCGAAACGTGGCCGTGCTTGGCATACGGCGAGATGATCAGCAGCGGCACGCGGAAGCCGAGGCTGTCGCGTCCGAGATAGGGCGGCGGAACGTGGTCGTACACACCGCCCCAGTCGTCCCAAATTACGAAGATCGCCGTCGAATCCCAAAATTTGCTCTGGCCGACGGTGTTGACGAGCGCCGTCACCCACGACGGCCCGAAGCCTCCGCCGCAGTTCGTGTGGTCGGAGTCGTGGCAGTGCGGCGTGATCCAGGTGAAGTTCGCAAGCTTGCCGGCGCGCACGTCGGTGATGAACGTCCAGTTCGGCGTGATGACGTTCTTCCAGTCGGGACCGTAGCGAATATGCTTGACGGCGCGATACGCCGACCAGGCGGCGCCGGCCGTCGTGAAAGTTTGGCCGAAGACGCTGGAGTAGAAACGCCACGTCAGCTTGGCTTTGTCGAGCTCGTCACCAAGCGTCTCATAGTCGAAGCACGGCTTCATCTGCCGAGTCTTAACGTCGCGTTCCGCCGTGATCGTCCCGACCGTGTCGCCTTTGCCGAAACCGCAGCCCCAAGCGCCCGTCGGCAGGTCGACGGCCCAGTCGGCCTGCGCGGCGATGGTGTATTGGTGCGCGACGAAGCTCTCGTCGATCTGAGACGCGAACGTCTTGTCGGCGAGCACCCATTGGTGCGCCATATCGAAGTACGGCTTCGTATCGGTGTGCGGAACGTAGACGTACTGCGGGTTGAAGAACGCCGGAAAGGCTTCTTCGAGGTCGAAACCATTCATGTGGCAATCGGTTCCCGGCAGCTTTCCGGTTCCGTTGCAAGCTTCGAACATCGCCGTTGCCGAGTGGTCGATCGATTGCAGGTAGCCCAAGCCCCTGGGCTTCAGCTTGATGGTCTGGCCCTTGGAGTTCTTTCCTTTCGAAACCGTATCGGCGCCCGGATAGCCCTGAAACAAGTTGTCGAAGCTGCGGTTCTCCTGCACGATGAAGACCACGTGCTTGATCTTGCCGGCGCCAGTCGAATCGAGCGCGCGCAGCGCCGCCGCGTTTTGCATGTACGGCAGCATGGTCTGGTCGTGACCGGAGCAGCCGGCGAGTGCCAGCGCAGCCAAAATCGATCCGAAGACCTTACACGTCATCGGGTGCAACGTCGTCGTTCTCCCCCTGGTGCATAAAGAAACTCGGGCCGTGGGGCGCTTTGATCCTTACGAATGGCCGCGGCGGTTGCGAAAAGTCAAAGCAATCCGCCGCCGGCGACGCGGCCCGCTTGTCGGCCGCCGCAAGCCGATCGAGTCCGAAGAGATCCTCGGCGAAGCGCAGCACGCTCGCCGTTTCGTATTGCACGTGCGAGACGTGTCCGTGCTTGGCGTACGGCGAGATCGCGAGCAGCGGAACGCGGAAACCCAGACCGTCGTAATCCTCGTACGGCGGCGGAACGTGATCGTAGAGACCGCCCCAATCATCCCAGATCACGAAGATCGCCGTCGAATCCCAAAACTTGCTCTTGCCCACGGTGTTCACCAGCGCTGCAACCCAGGAGGGCCCATAGCCGCCGCCGCAACTGGAGTGGTCCGAATCGTCGCAAACGGGCGTGATCCAAGTAAAGTTGGCGAGCTTACCGGCGCGCACGTCGGTGATGAACGTCCAGTTCGGCGTGATCACGTACTTCCAATCCGGGCCGTGGTAGATGTGCTGGACGGCTTGGAACCCGGACCAGTCGTATGCCAGTGCCGAACCGCTTCGAAATCCGCTGGCATAGAAGCGCCATGAAAGTTTGGCCTTATCGAGCTCGTCGGCGAGGGTTCGATAATCGAAGCAGGCCGGAATCGGCGTCCCTTCCGGATTACGGTCTTTGGTGATCGTCGGAATCGTATCGTGGCTGCCGCCGCTGCAGCCCCAGTTGAAGAGCGGCAGATTGACGGTCGACTTCGCCTGCGCGGCGATGACGTATTGATGGGCCACGAAACTCTCGTCGAGCTGCGATTGGAACATCTTGTCGGCGAGCACCCATTGGTGCGCCATGTCGAAGTATGGCTTCGAGTCGCCGTGCGGCACGTAAACGTACGCGGGATCTTTGATGCTCCCGGGCGAGCCTTCTTTATTGAAGCCGTTCATGCGGCAATCGGTCCCCGGCAGTTTGCCCGTGCCGTTGCAGGCCGCAAACATGGCCTGAGCGGTATGGCCGACGTCGAATTTTTCCGCCAGACCGACCGGCCGCAGCGCAATCGTCTTCCCTCGTGAATTCTTGCCGCTGGAGACCGTGTCCGCGCCCGGATAGCCCGCAAACAAGTTGTCGAAGCTGCGGTTCTCCTGCACGATGAAGATCACGTGCTTGATCTTTCCGGCACCGGTCGAATCGAGCGCGCGCAGCGCCGGCCCACCCTCGGAATAAGCTCCGTCGAAGGGCTGTCGAACGGCGAGCGAACACCCGGCAAGCGTCAGGGCGAGCGCGATGCGAATCATTGCTCGTCCGGAATTCGCGGATCGACCGGCTGATGCAAGAAGAACGTTGCATCCTGCGGCGCTTTGATCGGCACGAACTTACGCGGCGGCTTCGAGAAATCGAGGCAATCGGGCGCAGGCGACTTTGCGCGCTTATCCGCAGCCGATAGCTGATCTAAACCAAAGAGGTCTTCCGCGAAGCGCAAGACGCTAGCGGTTTCGTACTGCACGTGCGAAACGTAGTTCTTCTTTGCGTACGGCGAGATGACGATCAAAGGTACGCGAAAGCCAAGTCCGTCGTAATCTTTGAAAGGCGGCGGGACGGGATCGTAGAGACCGCCCCAGTCGTCCCATTGCACGAAGATCGCGGTAGTGTTCCAGAACTTGCTCTTACCGACCGCGTTGACGACCGACGCGACCCACGACGGGCCGAAGCCGCCGCCGCAGGCGAGGTGATCGGAATCCGGACAGGTCGGCGTGATCCACGTGAAGTTTGCGAGCTTGCCTGCGGCCACGTCGGTGAGAAACTTCTTCTGTGGCGTGATGATGTCTTTTTTCCAATCTGGGCCGTTGTAGATGTGCGTGACCGCCTGATAGGAAGACCAGAATCCGCTGTACGGTTTGGTGAACTTGCTCGTGTAAAAACGCCACGAGAGCTTCGCGGCATCGAGCTCGTCGCCGAGCGTCGTATAGTCGAAGCAGGGCACCTGAGAGGTTCCGTACGTGCGCTCTTGCGTTAGGGTCGCGACCAAATCGGTCTTGCCGCCGGGGCAGCCCCAATAGGAATCCGGCACGTCGACGCTCGACTGCGCTTGTGCCGCAATGATGTATTGATGGGCGACGAAACTCTCATCGACCTGCGATGCAAAGAGGTGGTCGGCCAAAACGAACTCGTGCGCCATGTCGAAATAGGGCTTGCTCTCGACGTGCGGCACGTATCCAAACTGCGGATTGGCGGGACCCCCATAGCCCTGCTCGCGTTGGAATCCATCCATCCGGCACTTCGTTCCGGGAAGCTTCCCTTGGCCGTCGCAGGCTTCGAACATCGCGATCGCCGAGTGATTGATCTCGTACATCGTTTTGAGCGAGATCGGTTGGAGTGCAATCGTGTGTCCTTCGCCATCCTTGCCGCTGGAAACGGTCAGCGCGCCGGGATATCCTTCGAACATGTCGTTGAAGCTGCGATTCTCTTGAACGACGTAGACGACGTGCGCGATCTTGCCGGCACCGGTTCCGCCGAGCGCGCGCAACGCGGCCCCGCGCGCCATGTACGGCACCGGCAGCACGCCGGCATCCTGAGCTTGCGGAAGGGAGACGGAACAGCCGGCAAGCGCGCATGCGGCTAATGGCGCCGCGACCGAAAGCAGCAGCTTCACACTTTAGTAAATGCGGGGGCCGAGCGCCGAGCCCCTCTCCCTGGCAGGTCGCCGAGCGAACTTGGCCGCAACGTATGGACGTGACGAGATCGGTCATGCTTTTGCCGCTTCTTGCGGTGCTGGCGCTGCCGGCTTGTAATGCCGGCGGTGGCGGGAGCGTTCCCGCCGCGCCGCTCGAGCGCTCGACGCAGGCGGATAATACGGACCCCGAACGGATTGCCGGCGTCGGACGGCGGGTCTGCCCAGCAGTGCAGGCAAGTTACGCGCGCTGCGATGCGCTCATTCTGCGCGACGCGACCAACGGTCCGGCCGGCTGGATGCCGGACGATTTTCAGCGGGCTTACAATCTTCCGTCGTCGACCCGTGGCGCGGGAGCAATCGTCGCAATCGTTGACGCGTACGATAATCCCAATCTCGCCTCCGATCTGCAAACGTATCGCAAGGAATTCGGCCTCGGAAAAGCGCGCTTCACCAAGTTCAACCAAGAGGGGCAGATTGGAAACTATCCGCAACCCGGCAAATCTTGGGGACTCGAGGAAGATCTCGACGTCGAAATGGTGTCGGCGATCTGTCCCAAGTGCACGATCTATTTGATCGAGGCAAACAGCGAGGCCCCAGGCGACCTCGAAGCGGCCGAAGCCGAGTCGGTAATGCTGGGCGCGCAGGTCGTCAGCAATAGTTGGGGTTGCGCTGCGCTCGGCTGCCTGCACGGTTCGTATTTCGATTCCTCAGGGGTCGTCTACGTAGCGTCGGCGGGCGACAACGGCTACGGCACGCAAGAGCCCGCGGCACTCGACACCGTCGTTGCGGTCGGCGGCACGGACTTGGCGAAGCAGGGTGCGCGCTACACGGAATCGGCGTGGCGGTGGACGGGATCGGGCTGTGCGCACAGCATTCCCAAACCCTCATGGCAGCACGATGGCGGATGCAAATCACGAACGATGAGCGACGTTTCGGCGGTCGCGCGCAACGTCGCTGAGTACGACAGCTACGGGTATCGAGGCTGGTTCACCGTCGCAGGCACGAGCATCTCCTCGCCGCTCATCGGGGGAGTCTTTGCGCTCGCCGGCAATGCGACATCGCTCGATGAACCCGAGCACTTTTGGATGCTGAGCAAAAAAGCGCGCGCCAAAGATCTGCACGATATCATCAGCGGCAGCAACGGCACGTGCCGGCACCGGTACCTCTGCAAGGCGGGACCCGGCTATGATGGGCCGACCGGCTGGGGCACACCCAACGGCATCGGTGCATTCTAGCGGGATGCCGCGCAAGGCCGCCCGGCGGTTTGGTTTACTGCTTGCAACGCTTGCGATCACTTCGTGCGGTTCGAATGTGATCTCCAGCACGCCGGCGCCGGTTCGCGGCGTAGCCCCGCAGTGGATGGCAAAACGAATCGCCACGGCCGCCTGTCCGCAGGTCGCGGGCACGCCGTCCTGTCTTGCGCTGATCGAATCGAACGGCTCGGTCAGCCGGACCGTTGCCGGCTGGACGCCGAGGGAATTGCAAGCGCGCTACCATCTTCCGTCGTCAACCAACGGCGCCGGTCAAATCGTCGCCGTCGTCGACGCCTACGATAATCCAAACGTCGCTTCGGATCTTGCAGCCTATCGCGCGAAGTTCAAGCTCGGAAAGGCAACGTTGGGCAAGTACAATCAGCGCGGAGAGCAGGGCAGCTATCCGAAAGGCAGTACCGGCTGGGGCCTCGAGATCGATCTCGACGTCGAAATGGTCTCCGCCGCCTGCCCGAAGTGCACGGTTTATCTGGTCGAGGCCGACGGCGCGGACGGCCGCGACCTGCAAGCGGCCGAAAGAGAAGCGGTGAGTCTCGGCGCGCATGTCGTGAGCAACAGCTGGATCTGTTACGACTCGAACTCGTGCGTCGATCCAAAATACTTCGATGCGCCTGGCGTGATCTATCTCGCCGCCTCCGGCGATCTCGGCTACGACAACAACGGTGCGCCGGAGTCGTTTGCAAGCGTCGTTTCGGTCGGCGGAACCGTGCTCGCGAAGTCGAGCTCGACCTACCGCGAGATGGTTTGGGACGCCGCCGGCGGCGGCTGTTCGTCCAACGGCGGCTCGTCCGGCATCGCCAAACCATTGTGGCAGAGCGACCCCGATTGTACGTGGCGCACGGACAGCGACGTTTCGGCCGTAGCATGGGACGTCGCCGAGTACGACACCTACGGGTATGGAGGCTGGTTTGTGATCGGCGGCACGAGCATCGCAGCATCGTTCACCGCCGGAATATACGGGCTGGCCGCAAATGCGACCGACCGCGATGCCGCCCGCAAATTCTGGCACGAGGGATCGAAGAAACGCGCTAAGCAGCTCAACGCCATCACGGTCGGCGCCGACGGCGATTGCGGCGGCGATTACCTCTGCCAGGCCGGCACGAGAGAGTTCGGAAACTACTCCGGGCCGGCGGGTTGGGGAACGCCGCTCGGCATCAAGGCCTATTAGGACGCGATCGAGATATGACTATGACGACGAAAATGGTTCTTGCGCTTGCCGTTTGCATCTTGGCCGGCTGCGCACCGCCCGGCGCGGCCACCCTTCGACAGGCTCAGGGTGAGACTCGACCGGCTCAGGGTGACACGACGAAGACCCCGATCAAGCACGTGATCTTCATCGTGCAGGAGAACCGGTCGTTCAACAATCTCTTTGAGGGTTTCCCCGGCGCGACGACGGCGAAGTACGGCCACGACCAGTACGGTAAGAAGATCAAGATTCGTCCGCGCGATCTCGACGCTCCGTGGGATGTCGGTCACGCCTCAGATGCATTTTTCGCCGCCTGCGACGGAACCGGAAAACTGCCCGGCACCGATTGCACGATGGACGGCTGGAATCGCGAGGGCGCCGGCCAGGGTGCTCCGCCCAATCCCCCCTATTCGTACGTACCGCAAGACGAGATAAAGCCGTATTGGACGCTGGCCACACAGTACGTGCTAGCCGACAACACCTTTGCCTCGAATCTCGACGGCAGCTTCGTCGCCCACCAATACATCGTCGCGGCGTTCTCGAGCCACGCGGTCGATTTTCCCTTCGGAATATGGGGCTGCAACGGCGGCAGCGGCGATAAGGTCCCCACCCTGACCGACAAACGCGCGACCGGGCCGTCGATCGCTCCCTGCTTCACGAATCCGACGATCGCATCGGAAGCCGATGCCGCCGGCGTCGGCTGGCGTTTTTACGCCGGAGCGATCACCGGCGACGGCGGCATCTGGTCGTCGTACCAGGCCGACGAGAAGATCGCCGACGGTCCCGATTGGAAAGCGGACGTGGTGAGTCCGCCATCGCGTTTCCTCAAGGACGTCGCGAAGGGAAAGCTCGCAAACGTTACCTGGATAACGCCGACCTTCGAAACCTCCGACCATCCCGGCATCAAGAACGCACAAGGCCCGGCGTGGGTGGCCAGTGTCGTCGACGCGATCGGGGAGAGCAAGTTTTGGAATTCGTCCGCGATTTTTCTCTTCTGGGACGATTGGGGCGGCATGTTCGATCCGGTCAAGCCGGTCTTCGAGGATTACGACGGCCTGGGGTTCCGCGTTCCGCTGATCATTATTTCGCCGTACGCGAAGCAAGGCTCGGTGACGCACGTTCAATACGAGACCGCAAGCGTCGTTCGATTCATGGAGGACAACTTCGGCCTCGGGCAACTCGCGAAGGCCGATGCCCGCGCGAACGATCCCGCGAACGATCCGGCGGCATTCGATTACTCGCAGAAGCCGCGCACGTTCAAGAAAATCGCGGGGAACAGACCGCTGTGGTACTGGATGCAGCTCGATCGCCGCAGCGCGCAACGGGAAGCGCCGAGAATCCTCGGCGACGACTAAGCGAGAGGCACGAAATGCAAACGGGAGGCCCGGCGCAATGCCGGGCCTCCCGATCTTCTATTCTAAGCGTTGCCGCCGAGATTAGTAGATGCCGAAGTCTCCTGAGCCCGTCGAGCTCGGGTAGTAGTAGAGATACGCCGTGGTCGCGTCCTGGAAACGGGCGCGGGCGTGGGCTGCATAGCGGCGTCCGGGGGCGATGTACTGGTACGTCGGGTTACCCGGCGACGGATAGTAGTCGCTACCGGCGATTTGGCCGCGTCCTACGCTGCCACCGTTGCTGTACTTGGTGAACGTTGCCGAGGCGACGATGTCGTAGGTCGGCGGGCAGTCATACGTGCTGAGGCACGCCGACCACTCGGTGTAGGGGCCCGAACCGTAGTTCAGAGCGAAACAGGCGATGGCCGTGCTGGGGCACGCCGGACGGCGAGCCGGATGCACAGCGATGGCTTCCAATTTTACCTTGTGGTGCCCCATTGATTGCGTCGATCCGCCGCCCGGAATCGCCGACGCGCCGGCGCCACCGGCTCCGCCGGAGCACGCCGAAAGCATGAGGCTAGCTGCGAGAGCAGTGCTCGCACATAGAAGGGTGAAACGCACGTTTGAACTCCTTCAATAGCTAGGTGTATAAGCTGCGCTCCGTACAAACGGCGCGCTGCTTGGCATGCAATGCTGCCCAGGCCAAAAATCTCCTGCTAAAAGCCGCCCCCCGTCACTTTTTTTTCGCCGGTCCGGGCCTTCCTTAGACGGGGCCAGGATAGACGAGCGGTAGGTTGCTCTGCCCATCGCCGGCCCGGGCACGCGCTACTCGGGGTCGCCTCGCTGAAGCGATGGCCCCTCATTTTGAAAGTCCCGTATCGAGTACGGCGACGCGATCGGTTTAAATGTTCGCGGGGCCTGCGCGTAATCGAAAACGTCGCCGATACTGGCGGCGCGGGCATCGGTCGTATTGAGGCTGCCCAGACCGAAGTTGTCCTCGATATATCTCAGGATGCTGCCGAACTCGTATTGCGTGTGCGAAATGTAGCCGCCCTGGCTCGATTGTCCTGGGACGGCGAAGGGTGAAACCACCAGGCAAGGTACGCGAAAGCCCAGGCCGCCTAGGTTATCTCCAAACTGTTGGGGCACGGCATTATCGTAAAAGCCGCCCCAATCGTCCCACACAACGAAAATCGCCGTCGAGTCCCAGTACGTACTCTGGCCGATGGCGTTGACCACGCTTGCGACCCACGACGGGCCTCTGTCGCGGCGCTCTCCGGGGTGATCGCTCTCGTAGTCCTCGGGGATGACCCAGGAAACGGCCGGCAACGCGCCGTTGGTGATGTCGCTGAAGATCGTAGTCTCCGGCATCCCAAAGTTCGTGCCCCATTCAGAACCAAAGCGCACGGAAGAGATCACGTCGAACGCGTTCAATTCATCGCCGCCACACTCGGGGCAGTTTTGGTTGGGCGTGCAGCCGTCCGACGCGCTAAAGCATGGGACGTAGTATTTCCACGAGACTTCCTTGGCGTCGAGCAAATCCCTAATCGTCTGGTAATATCCCGGCAACGGAAACCGATTGGTGCACGGAAACGGCCCTTTGCCGGGGCGAACCTGACCCGAAGACGTGATGAGAGTGGTCCGAGTCTGCGGCGGCGCGTCGCAACCCCACGGCTGCTGGCCCGGATTGTCCACGATGCTCTCGCTCGGGTCGATGCTCGTTGCGCCGCGAATGAGATCCTGATGCGCGGTGAAACTGCCACTGCCTTGCGTCTGGAACATATGATCTGCCAAGACCCATTGCTCGGCAATATCCCAGTACGGCTGAATCTGATCTTGCCTGACGTACTGATATGGCACCGCGCCGACGGTCTCGCCCGGGTGGTGGCACACGCCGAAATGCACTAAGTTAAACCCGTCCATCTTCCCGCGATCGTATGCCGTTTCAAAGGAGGCGTGACAGTGTTGGAGGTCGGCATTCATGATCAAGGAGTGCGGCTGAAGCACCACCTGTTTCTCCACCCACTGGCGATGGCGCCGCACCTTCATCACGCCCTGTGTAGCACCATCGGCGCCTGGAAAGAGCGCAAACAAATTATCGAAACTTCGATTTTCTTGAACGATCAAGACCACGTGCTGAATCGGCGAGCTGCCCGAACCCGATTGCGGTGTTTGGCTCACCGCGCCACGCGTGCCGCTCGGCACCCTCTCATCCTGAGCTGGTTGAAGGCCGCCACAGCCGGAAAGCACCGCGGCCACCACGCACGCCTTCACGACGCTACGGGCAAAACGCAGACCACTCAACGGTGCTGCTCCTTCGGCTCGTTCCAAGCGCCTAAGGGTTCCCCGGCTGCGCCGGCCTTTACTGCGGTCGGGCCTTCGTTGTCTCTACGCTTACCAGGGAGGAAATGGAAGCGTGGGCTCGCACTCTCCCGGAACCGTACCCGCCATGAGGCGGGCACGTTTTGTTCAGAATCGGGCTTTTTAGAACTTGCTAATGTAAGGAGCTCACAACATGCGTTCAAGCTTCCTCTGCGCTAGCGCCGCGCTCGCCGCCGGCCTAGCACTTTCAGCGTGTTCCAGTGGTGCGAATTCGTCGTCGGCCATGCCGTCATCGGGGGGACAAGGCATCGCGATGGGTCAGTCCCATGGCCATAAGTACACAGTTCGCTTGGCGCCCGGGGTCAAGCCGATGACGATCGGATGTGACTACAGCGAGTACGCCTTCTGCTTCTACGTACAGCCGAACAACCCCGGACCCTACGTCACAAGCTCAACCTCCCCCAGTTACGAACTCGAAAACGACGCCTGGATCGTCGCCAACAGCAACGCCAAGGGCAAGGTCGACAAAAAGTTCAGCACTTACTTCTCTCCGGATCCCGGTAACCCGACTTCCCAGTACATCACCTATACCGGCGCGGACCCGAGGCGCGACAAGCCGGTCAAGTTCACCGATTACTACTGCATCGGGTTCGCGCCAAGCACCGACTGCAATGGCACCTATGGTAACTACACCTTAAAGCTTGGGATTGCTATTGAGCCGTAGCGCTCCCTAGTCCATACGGGCAATCAAGAAAAGAGAGGGTCGGGCATCCCCCGACTCTCTCAGCGTATGACGATCCCGGCAGGCCGAACGATACCGGTTCGCGACCCCCTAAGAATCCGGTCGGGCGGCGCGGCGCCGTTAGAGCCCGCCGCGTAGACCGTTATCCGATCGTAATTGTGATCGGCGATGACCCCGCTTTCAGCGGGCTCGTTACGATGCTTGAGATTTAGTCTATCACCTAGCCAGCTATTAAGGCGACACTTTGAAAACGGTTCCAAAGCCGAGATGGTGATGATGATCGAAAGCTCTATGAAGGCCACCGAAGTTGGTCGTGCCATACAAGGTGCCAGACGAGTCAGGCGCCACGCTTGCGGCTGGATTGCAGCCGTCCTGCACGCCGTACACGTGCGTGCCTCCAAAACGATAGAGCTCCCGGTATTTAAAGCCCGATCTAGAGGGTGCCAATTTGAACACGGTTCCGCAACTGACCCCAGAGCCACCGTTGAATGTCGTGCCGTAAAGATTGCCATTGCTGTCGGCATACAGGCCGTTCTCGTCCCTAGGGAAAGCCGCGTTCGTACGATCGAAGTAGAGAATTATGTGCTCGGAATACACCGAGCCGGAAGGCACAAGTTCATACACAGTGCCATGGCTGTCCGTGTACGACCCAACCGCGCCGCCTTTGTAGGTCGTGCCAAAGAGCGCGCCGTTGCCGCCCGCGACCAACGCCGAGTATGGATTCGCACCGTCAGCTCCGCCTTGAAAGCGGTAAAGGATGGATTCGGTATAACCGGACCCCGACGGCGTCAACTTGAAGACTGTCCCGCAACCCGATTCATAACCGGAGCCCGACGCGCACCCGCTCGCGCTCGTGCCACCGCCATATACGGTCGTACCGTAGAGCGCACCCGTCCCGTCTGCGATAACGCCACCCCGGGGGAACGCGCCATCGTTTCCACCTTGAAAACTGTAGAGAACCGATTCAGTGAATCCGGATCCCGAGGGAGTCAGCTTAAAGACCGTGCCGCATCCGCCGGCATAGGAAGGATTCGAGCAGGCCGGAGAGGCGCCACCGCCGGGTGTGGTACCGTACAGCGCTCCACTCTGATCTAAGAGTAGGCTCCCCACTGGGCTTTCACCGTCGCTGCCGCCCTGAAAGGCGTGGATGACCGTTTCGGTGTAGCCCGAGCCGCTCGGCACTAGCTCATACACGACGCCGCAACGGCATGGGATTGGGCCGCCGTTCACCGTATCGCCATAGAGCACGCCACCGGGGCCAGCAATCAGGGCAGAATACGGATTATTTCCGTCATCTTGGAACGACCCGAAACTGTAGAGTGTGCTTATGGTACCGGACGGAGAGATCTTAAACGCCGTGCCGGCCCCATTAACGCCGTCTCCAGCGGCAGTACCATAGAACTGGCCGTTTGCGTAGAGCAAACCGGCAACTGGGGTACGCCCGTCGGCGCCGCCCTGGAACGTGTAGATGACGTCCGCGTCACTCCTCCGAGGAGGTGGCGCAACGCCAGTATTCGATAAGGCGGAAGGCGCGACCGGTGTCGACCCACCGCCGCATCCGGCGAGTATCGAGACCGCAGCACAAACGGCGAACGCGCAGTGAGCCAAAACCGTAAAACGCATGGTGCTCTAAACCTTGTCCTTCCCGAAGTCGTTCTGCCGCTCCGAGATCGAAGACACGCCTGCGACATATCTTCTGAGAGTGCGCAACGTCATTCCAAAGCTATAGCAAGGGATCGCAAGACTGACGCATGGGGCAGGGGGTCATTCAAGGCCACACCCTCCAGACGGGAACATGGTACCTATGATGGCGCTGCGGCGCGCTCAGCGGAACGGACAGTTGGACAACTAACTTGGACAAGTTGAAGCCTTGCCGACGAGAACAGCGCGAATCTAGCGTATGACAATCCCTGCAGGCCGAACGATACCGGTTCGCGACCCCCTAAGAATCCGGTCGGGCGCCGCGGCGCCGTTAGAGCCCGCCGCGTAGACCGTTATCCGATCGTAATTGTGATCGGCGGCGTAGATGTTTCCGCTGCCGTCCACGGCTATACCATCGGGGAAACGCAGCTGCGTTCCGCGACCCTTTATGCGCTGCACTGGGACGTTTGTGCCGGCGGCGTAGACAAGGAGGCTGTCATGATCCTCGTACACCTGATCGTTAGCGACATACGCGCTCGAGCTCGAGTCCAGAGCGACGGCGTATGGCACGCTTAGTTTGCTGCCACGACCTCCGAAGCCCCCGATGGGCGAAGCGTCCCCAGTGCTTCCGGGAGCAAATATGCATATCAATCCAAACTCGAGAACCGTTGCATAGAGATCTCCCTTTGCATCGAATGCGAGTCCTGCAGGTTTGTCGAGCAGCGTGTCTCGACCCTTGAGGGTTGCGACCGGCGCAGTATTCCCCGTTGAGCCGGGTGCATAGGCCGTGATGCTCTTCCCCTTTTTGTTTGCAACGTAGATGTTTTCGTTTAGCGGATCTATGGCAACGCCAAAGGGGGAGCTCAACCCCGTGTAAGAGCCAGTGATGGTCTGCATCGGTGCGACGTCGCCGGTCGTACCCGCGGCGTAGACGGTCACAGAGTTGTTGCCGTCGTTTGAGACGTACATGTTGCCGCCGGCGTCCACTGCGACATCTTCCGGTTCGGTCAACCCGGTGTTGGAGCCGGCAATAACCTGTATCGGCTTCGCATTGCCCATCGCGCCCGACGGGTAAACAGTCACGCTGCCGGCGCCGCTCGGTCCACCGCCGTTGTTCGCGACATAGAGGCACGGGCACGACCTCGTACCGTGCTTAATCGTCCGGGCTTGGTTTTGCCGACCCGCGTTTGGTGTGGAAACGAGAGCAAATCCGCTGCAGCTTGTAAGAAGTACGATCCCGGTCGCAAAAACAGCCGCGTACCTCTCAAGTGAGATGCGCATGGTCACCCTCTCTTTCTGCATTGGTAGCTATGGCCCCGACACGGCTATTGCTACTGGAGCCGTGCCCGCGGCGAAAGGCGAGCCGGCCACGGGCGTCAGCGCCCCATCGGTGGGGTCGATGCTGTATGCAGAGACATTGTTGGATCCGTTGTTTTCCACATAGGCAAACTTGCCCGCGGCATCCACCGCCACGCTTGAGGGAGTGGTGCCTGCGGCAAATGGTGACCCGGCTACCGGCGTCAGTACGCCGCTCGACGAGTCGATGGCATACGCGGAGACGGTGTTGGCTCCGGCGTTTGTCACGTAGACGAACCCTCCCATGGGATCGGTTGCCACGCGGGATGGCGACGGAGAGCTAAACGGCGACCCAGGTACCGGTGTCAGCGCGCCGCTCTTCGGGTGGATGGTGTAAGCGGAGACGCTGTTGGAGTTGGCGTTCGTCACATAGAGAAACTTGCCCGTCGAATCGACCGCTGCGCCGGCGGGAGTCGTGCCCGCGCGGAACGGTGATCCGGAGACCTGCGTCAGTGCACCGCTGTTCGGGTCGATGGTGTAAGCGGAGACATCGTTGGATTCAGTGTTGGGTACGTAGATGAACTTGCCGGTCGGATCGGCCGCGATGGTTTCGGGCTCACCGCCCGTCGAAAACGGTGACCCCGCCACCGGCGTCAGCGCGCCGGTGGTCGCGTTGATCGTGTAAGCGGAGACATCATCGGAATAAATGTCTACGACGTAGGCGAACGGGCGCGTGGGATCCACGATCATGTCGGCGGCGCCCCGGCCCGTATCCGCAAACGGCGACCCCGCCATGCGCGTCAGCACGCCGCTTCTTGCATTGACGTTATAGGCGGTGACGGTGCTGCGGCGGCGTTCGTATTGATTGGTGCCGATTCCGTTGGCCACATAGACGAACTCACCAAAGAGCGCCGCGACGCCCCAGGGGGTGGCGCGCGTTCGGAATGGCGATCTTCGCACCGGAGTTAACGCCCCGCTCGTTGCGTTGACCACGTAAGCGGAAACATTGTTCGATCCGGCGTTGGTAACGTAGACGTACTCAAGGGCGCCTAATCTGTGGGCCCTGTGCGCAAGGGGTGCTTGCGAACCTGCTGCTCCGGTCGGTGTGGACGGAGCGACGAGGTTACTCGGCCCTCCGCACGCAGCCAGGAGCGCCGCAGTGACCGAGACTCCGACGAGATTGCATCGTTGCTTCATAAAAGTACTCTCTCCATATCGTTCAAAGCTCAGTGTTAACGATCGCGTCCGAACCTTGCAAAGCTCCGCAGACGGACGCGAAGGGCTGGGGTTACCCCCGACGCAGCACCAGCCGAAAGTGGGAACATGTATCCATGATGGCGCTGCTGCGCCATCGGCGGAACGGACACTTGGACAACCGACTTGGACAAGTGGAAGCCTTTGGCGGCCAGGCGCGCGCTAACGAGGTCGCCGGCGCCGAGCACTCATCCGGCGCAGGAGACGCCGAAATCCCCCCTAAAGCCTCGGCGAATTAGCGCTGAGCAAAGTGGAAACTTACGGAGTCGATCGCTATGACTCACGGATCAGGCGAGTTCCGAAATGGGCATCATCGCACCTGGAGATCCTTCGCCGAACGATTCCAGCGCCAGGTAAGCCAAGCAGGACTCCCGATTGTCGTCATATTGTCGGCGACGCTTACCTTTACTTTGCTTATGCTCTATTTCTTTGGCCGGTCGCCTAGAACATACGAAGTCGTTTCGGTGGTACTCTTCGCCGCCGTCGCCGTCGCCGTTTGCCGGCCTAGAACCATTGCGAAAAAGGTATCGATGCTCGTAAGTATTGCGGCCTACGGGGTTGCGATAGCATGGTGCATCCTTTTGTCGATCGCTATCTTCGGCATTTTGTTTATCTATGGACCAATCGAGCCGCGTTACTTGCTATATGCGCCGTTTCTGCAATTGTTTGGTGGACCAATTTCCTCGCTGCTCGTTATATCAGCCCTTAGACGATTCGAGCGTACTCCCGTTTCACGCTACAAGGCGCTGATCTTGGTGCTTTCTCTTTTTCAGATATATTTGGCGGCGATCATCGCCCACTAACGAGAAACGGCGTCCATCCAAAGATTGTCCGGGAGCGCCTCGGCCACGCTAGCATCGTCAAACGATTGACACCTACTCGGCCTTCATCTTCGCTGCGGAGCCGCGACCACCAACAGAAACTCAGCCATGGCGGGAAACTCAGCCATGGCCAGGGTTTACTGTATCGCGATGCCTCCCGGGGAGTTGAGCTTCGTCCTCGCGCCCTTAATCGTACGAATCGGCGCGACGTTGCCTCCGATGCCGGGAGCATAGACTGTTATGGTGGGACCGCCGTTGACGACGTAGACGTTCCCGCTTGCATCGACTGCAACGTCGGCAGGACTGCTAAGCTTCGTTTTTCTGCCTTGGATTCTCAAACTCGGCGCGACGTTCCCGTGCGCGCCGACTGGGAACGATGTAACGCAGTCGCAGGCCGGACCTGCTGTGTAGATGCTTCCGCCGCCCACAGCGACTTGCTCGTTGTCGTAGAGACGCGTTCGGTGGCCGCCGATTGTTTGTATAGGAGCGACGTTGCCGGTCGCGCCGGCGGCGTAGACGGTGATCGTTTGGTTGTTGAAGTTGGGAACGTAGATATTGTTGCTCGTATCCAACGCGAGACGGTACGGGACGTCAAGCCCGGTATTGGAGCCGGTGATCGTGTTGACCGGGGCTACATTGCCCGTCGCGCCGGCGGCGTAGATGGTGATGGCCCCCTGTCCGCTTGGGCCGCCGGGTCCGTTCGTGACGTAGACGTTCTCTGATGAGTCCAGCGCAACGCCAATTATGTAGTTCATAGTGGTATTCGAGCCGGCGATGGTGCGAATCGGGCTGACGTTCCCGTTCGAGCCCGCGGCATACACCGTGACGGAATCGTTGAACTCCCCGTTCACGTTGGCGACGTAGATGTTGCCGCTCGCATCGAGGCCGACGTCGGTTGGATCGATCAGTCCCGTGTTACTGCCGCCGATCGTCTGTATCGGCGCGACGTTGCCGGTTGCGCCGATCGGATAGACGGTTACGGTGTTGCTTCCGGTATTCGCGACGTACAGACACGGACACGGTGAGGTGCTCCTCTTCCCCATTAAGTGGTGCTGTTGAGGAACGGAGTCCGATGGGGACAGCGTATTGCTCATCCCGCCACACGCGGCCAAAAGCGCTACTGTAATGCACGCTCCCATCACGCTGCACAGATACTTCATTCGCGAGCCCCTTTCAGAAGCAACAACGAGCTACGCCTCATACCTTGGCTTGGCGCCGCGTCGAGAAGTGCCCGATCGGGTTCGATCCGACATCAGAGAACACCCAAAAGCCCCGGTTGCTAGCGTAGGCAACGAGTATACAGCTAAAGGCTGCCCTCCCCTGCAGGCAGCGATGCCACCTACGGCCTAGGAACCCGCCTTCCGTCCGGCATAAATACCGATAACGAAAAAAGCATGGGCGCGAGCACTTAAGAAAGAGTTGTCGGTGACTCCAGACGCGGTTTTTGAAAGTCTACGTTTATCAGTGCGACGTCTACGAGGCCACGTGCTTCAAGTCGAAAACGTACAGGCTTAAGGCGGGCTCACTTTTTGGCTCGCTGAACGCCGCGAATACCGACTTTCAAGCAACCGACTACGCCAACGACTCGGTCGACGTCTACACTTACCCGCACTTTACGTACGAATACAGCTACAGCGGCGGCCTGAAGGCTAGCTACGGCGTCCAGGGGATCGCGCAAGTTCCGTAAACGAATGGGGAAGAAATTTTGCAAACCCGATTTTGTCGATATCATACCGGTATTGGCCTGTTCCGACATCGCAGCCGAACATCGCTCGATGGCCACACCTGGTGGATCGCAAGGCCAGGTTCCGGGTCGGCAAGGCCGCGGTCGTAGGCCGGAGAAAGTCTCGAGTTAATATGAACGTACAAGAACAAATCAAAGAGTATATTACCAGCCAACCTGAACCAAAGCGTAGTGATATGCAAGAGTTGCACCGCCTCACACTTCAAGTTTTACCAGGTTGTAAATTATGGTTCGACAATGGTAAGAACAGCGAAAACAAAACTGTTAGTAACCCTACGATGGGCTATGGCTCTTACACCATAAAATATGCTGATGGAAAGACCAAGGAGTTTTTTCAAATTGGTTTGAGTGCAAACAAGACCGGAATCTCTGTCTATATCCTCGGTATCAAAGATAAGACGTACTTAGCCAAAACGTATGGAAAAAAATTAGGAAAGGCGAGCGTGACGGGGTATTGCATTAGGTTCAAAACGCTAAAAGATATAAACATTGATATACTTCAAGCGGCAATACGATACGGGGTCACCTCGCGCTCGTGAAGTAATACGTCATCCACTAGAGTGGTGACCCCCACCCTTGGGAAGGAGCCAACGGCTTTCAAGACGAGGCCCCCTCTGTCTGGGCTGCCTCGCAAATCGCGAAGCCATCCTGCGTAAGATGCCACCTCACGTCATGGCTGCACCAATGAGACCCGCTGCTAGAGCGAAGGGGGCAGAGGTGAGTGTCACTCGGATCAGCATGTCCCGGTTCACATTTGATTCGAACTTGGAGGGCGACGCCGGCTGCTCTATCTCGTCGTCGCGCTGCCGCACGGTGCGCTCCTGGGCATGGTGTTGGTGACCGCGCGCCAGCCGCTCTATCCGCACTACGCGGTCGCGGGCCGTCGTCTTCCGCGCATTGCAGGTTACGCTCGGGCGCTGGGCTCGGCACGAACGGGAACCGTCGCTTCTCCGTCGAACCGGGGCGGCCTAGCTTGCGGTGCTTTGCAACTTTAGAAAGGGATCGCGATCGTGCGCTTTTTACACATGACGTACGCGGCTGTCTCGACGCTCGCGCTGTTTTTGATTACGGGCTGCGCGCAGGATGGTACGCAGCCGGCCATCGTCGGTCAGCAAAACGAGGTCCGAGCGAAACACACGACGTCTTCATGTCCGTGCCTGTACGTCACCAACTGGGCGGGGCAATCGATTACCGTCTACCCAGTCGGCGTTACCGGTAACGTAGCACCCATAGCAGTCATCGCTGGTCCTCAGACCGGAATCGACCTCCCGTACGGCGTCGCGTTGGATGCAAGCGGCAACATCTACGTGACAAATTTTGACGACAACTCCGTCACGATCTATGCCGCCGGTGCTAACGGCAACGTCATGCCAACCGCGACCATCATGGGCTCGAATACTAAACTGCTCGACCCCGAGGGCATCGGGATCGATCCTAGCAACGGGAACGTTTACGTTCAGAGCTTAAACGGTCCAAGTGGCAACCCCAGCATCCTGGTCTTTGCCGCCGGTTCAAACGGCAACGTCAGCCCGGCTGAAGTGATCGAAGGTTCAAAAACGGGGCTGACCGACCCCGTCGATCTTACGCTGGACGGCAGCGCAAACATCTACGATGTCGACGTCGCCAATTTCATCAACGTCTACGCCGCGGGCACTACCGGCAACAAAAGGCCGACGCGCAAGATCAAGGGCGCTCGCACCAAACTAAACCTGCCCTTCGGGGTGACGGTCGACTCTAGTTCCAACGTCTACGCCGCGAACAACGGGGGCGGCGACAGCAGCATCACGGTTTATGCCTCAGGCGCAAGCGGAAACGTCGCCCCCATCCAACGCATCAAGGGCCGCAAGACCGAGCTAACGGATATCCACGGCGTCGCCGTCGACAGTTCCCACAACATCTACGCCTCCAACGGCGCCGGCGAAGTACGTTCGTGTTCGGGCTGCAACTTCATAGCCGTCTATGCCTCCGGCGCGACCGGCAACGTAGCTCCAATCAGAGTGATCGCGGGAACGAACACGGATCTCGACGGTCCGAGCGGGCTCACGATTCACTAAAGAATTGCGGGACGTGAATAGAACTTTAGATCCGCATTTGCTGCCGTTGAGTTGCTGGCCTCGCTGCGAGGGGGACCCTCACGCGCTTCTCTTCCGCCGTATACCGCCCCGAATACGCGCGCGCGCACGAGCCGCAATGCGCCACTCCTCTCGGAGTGTGCCGATCGCTCGCGCGACTGATTTCTCGGGCACCGGTGCGGCCTTAGATAGTTGAAACACTCACCATCCCTCAGACCTGGCGATGGCACGGCTGCTCTATGTCGGTTCGTCTTCCGTAAGTGCGAGCGCGGTCGCGGCCTCGGGTGCGAGTGCAGCGCCCTCAGCGATCAGGCGTGTGAGTTCGTCGGGCGCGAGTTCTTCGCACAGGACTGCGGTGAGGCGGTTGTAGGTCTTCGTCTCGGTGAACCCGCGCGGGTATGCGTGTCGCTTGAACGCGGCGTCGGCGTATCCTTCGAGCGCCGCCGCGCGCACAGGATCGCCGCGCAGCGCCATGGCGAGCGCCAAGTGTTCGATCGCAGTTGTGGCGTAGAGATTGGCCGACTCGCTCGCCGCATAGACGCCGATTCCCTCGCGCGCCGCTGCGATCGCTTCGGGAAGATCGTCCACGGCGACGAGATAGCCCGCGAGGTTTCCGAGCAGGACGACGGGTTGGTGCTTGTCGGCACCAGCCCGCGCTGGCGAAAGAATCTCGCGAACGATGGAAATCGCGCGCAGCGTCTGACCGCGCTGGTGTTCGAGCTCCGCCAGCATTAACGCCGCAACCCGCTCGTTGTGGGCGTTTCCGATCAGGCGGTGCTCTATGCGGAGCTGCTCCCACGTGCGCGCTGCCGTCTCAAGGTCGCCACGAGCGCGGCTGAGGTGTGCGCGCGCGTTGAGCGCCGTATGCCTCGTCGTCGAGGTCGCCGCGATCGCTTCGGCTTCCGCCAACGCCTGCTCCGCTTCATCAAACCGATGGAGATGCGTCGCGGAAAGCGCATACTGGACCAGCGCCCCGGAGAGCTCGGAGTCACCGCTTCTTCGCGCCAGGTCGACCGCTTCCGTCGCCACATCAAATGCGGGTATGGCGCGGCCGGATACTACAAGGAAGAACGACAACATGCGTGACAGCCGTACGCGCAACCGCGGCTCGTTCGCTGGGAGCGCCGCAAGATACGCCTCAAGCCGTGGTATGCCCTCCGCATCGAGCCCGCAGCTTCGCCACGCCCCGCCAATGTTGGCGAGCAACTCAGCGGCGTCGACGACGTCCGAACGCGCCAACGCGGCGTCGAGCGCCCAACGCACGTCCTCCAGTTCGAGCTGCAGCGCTGTATTAAGATCGGCATGTCGTGCAGTTCGCTCGCGTTCTTCGCGTAGCGCCGCGAAGTAGTCGCGCAGATAGCACAGATGGCGGCCTGCAAGCAGATCGCGCTCGCCCTTAGCGTCGAGTTTCTCCAACGCGTAGGCCCGCGTCGATTCGAGCAGCCGATAGCGCATCATGTCGCCCTGCGGCTCGGCCAGCACCAGCGACTTATCGACCAGCGACCCCAGCACATTGAAGACGCCGAATTCGTCGAGATCCTCGCCGGTCAGGGCGACGGCACCCTCAAACGAAAAGCCGTTGACGA
Source organism: Candidatus Cybelea sp. (assembly GCA_036732685.1). Taxonomy (GTDB): domain Bacteria; phylum Vulcanimicrobiota; class Vulcanimicrobiia; order Vulcanimicrobiales; family Vulcanimicrobiaceae; genus Cybelea. Next base: position 79,390 of record DAINBY010000005.1, read on the forward strand.
AGATCCCCATCCGCCGAAAAAGCATACGTTCGCGCTCATCGAGCAGGTCGTGACTCCAATCGATGAGCGCACGCAGCGTCTGTTGACGCGGCAGCACGCCGCGGCTACCGCTGGTGAGTACACGAAAGCGCTCGTCGAGCCGGTCGCGGAGTTGTGGTGGACTGAGCATTGTCACTCGCGCGGCGGCAAGCTCGATGGCCAACGGAATACCGTCGAGCCGTTGGCAGATCTCCGCGACGATCGGCGCGGTCTCGTCGGTCAAGGAGAAGCCATCGGTCGCCGACAGCGCGCGTTCGCCGAAGAGCGCGACGCCGTTCGGAACGTCGAGCGACGGCACTTGATACATTGCCTCCCCGGCAAGTCGCAGCCCCTGGCGGCTCGTGGCGAGCACCTTGACTTTGGGAGCGGCGTGCAGGATCGCGGAGATCGCGTGTGCGGCAGGCTCGATGAGATGCTCGCAGTTGTCGAAGATCAACAGCATCTCTTTGCCCCTGAGCGCACGCGAGAGATTCTCGACCGGATCGCCCTCGGACGGCAGCGTGATGCCGAGCGCTTGTGCAACGGTTGTGGGAATGTATTCGCCTTTGGTCAGCGGCGCGAGTTCGATCGACCAGACGCCGTCGCTCCAGCCGTCGAGCAGACTAGCCGCCACCTCTAAAGCGAGGCGCGTCTTGCCGACGCCGCCCGAGCCGACTAGCGTGACGAGCCGATGCTGCGCGATGAGCGCGGCCAGGGTGGCGACCTCGGCACTGCGACCGATGAAGCTCGTCAACGCCAGCAGCAGGTTCGATGGCCGGGCACTCCGCCAAGGACCTTGAGTAACGGGGCTTCGTCCGATGACGCCCACCCGCTTCGCTGCGACCTCGAACTCCTTGCGTTGGACCTCGGTGAGCGCTAAGGCATCCACCAAGAGGGCGAGCGTGTCGCGTTGTGGGGTACGCCGGTAGCCTCGCTCCAACGCGCTAACGCCGTTGACGCTTATCCGTGCGCGCTCGGCAAGCGCCTCTTGCGAGAGTCCGGCGGCGAGTCGGTATCGCCGCAGGAGAATCCCGAAAGGCGACCCGGCCCGGACGCGCTCCTCATACTGCGTAATCGCCTAGATCTTCGGGGCGCTGGACTAAGAACCCTAAGGCCGCTAAGAACGTCACGACCGCCGCTGGCGTTGTAAGCGGTCTTAGCCGAGGTTGCTGCTACGGCTCAACCGTGTCCGACGGCCCGGTGTTTAGTATAAGGAGGAATTGCGAGCAGGTATCATTTTAGTGACATATCGCTTCGTTAGCGTTGCGCGGTCAGCGCTCGCGGGCACCGTTCTGAACCGAGAGCTCCCAGCGATACCCGTCCGGATCGTGAAACCACAGGCCCATATGCGGCGAGCCCGGCGATGTGGGGCCAATCTCGTCGCCGGGATCTTCCAGTTCTACGCCGTTTTTCTTCAGCATCTCGAGCGCTTCGTGTAGCGCGCGCATACTGTCGAGGTAAAACGACATGTGGTCAATCGCATCCGGATGTGGTGTGCCTTTGAAGAACCCGATGATAATTGCGTCGTTCGTCAGCGCGATGGCCTCATCGGACCGAAACATTTCATGCAGATCGAAGTTCTTGGTCCAAAACTGCGCGCTCTTCTCCGGGTTTTTGACGGCAAGGCTGAAATGCCAGACCGCGCCAAGTTGTACTTTCACGTCCATACCTCTTCGTAACGCATCAAGTCGCAGCTTGTACGCGCGGATGAAGCGAGCTTCCTGCACATTCATCAGGTCCCCGTCATGCGTCCATCTCGGACTCGACGTATTCCCTCAGATCGTCGCGCCGCACCCTTTCCGTGCCTTTCGGCGCATGGTAAACCGGCAGCCATCGCGCTATGCTGCTTGACTTCAGACTTTTTTCATCAACCTAACCTAGCCTTTGCAGCATCGTCGTTCTCACGTCCGAAAGGAGAACCACCCTATGCGCTTTTCTCAACGTATTCTAGTCGCCACCGTCGCAATCACGGCGATGGTGCTTCCTGCCGGTGCCGCCATGGCGCACAGTATGAACGGCAGCACCATGGTTATGCCAGATTCGCACGGTTACAGCGGCAACTGGCCGGTGACCGTGACGGGTTCGCAATTCAACAACGGTACGTACTGCCTGACGCTGACCGGACATGGCAGCAGCGGATCGGCTTCGCTTGTTGCTAACGGCCAAAAGTACCCTTACGGCTCATTCGTAGTTGTCAACCGCATCCTTATGGCCACCATCATAAAACCATCGGGTAGTCAAAACGGCGCCTTGACGTTCACCGCTTCCGCCAACCGCGGCCACCCCGACCAGGGCCTCTTCGAAGATATCCAAGGCGGGTCAAACTTCGACTTCGGTGCGTTGGCGTTTGGTATGAAGGGCGGCTGCTGAAGCTCCGGCACCGCCACGCGGGCAGATGACCGCCCGGGGTCCAGGCTATGCCGGAAGCATCCTCCTTTGCCCGTTTTTACTCGGCGGCTAATCGTCCCTTTGCGATGCCTCGGTGAGCGCTTGGCCTTCGCTTTCGTGTTCGGGAGTCTCGGCCGCGATATGGTATCGCTCTCTTTTCTGGGCCGCCTCATTCGCGCGCTTGCGGATCTTCGCCGCCTCATCCAAGCCAGACGTCGACGAGATCTTTTCGCGCACAGCAAGGACCGCCGTGATCGGACCCTTGATCCAAACACTTCCGCCGGTAAGCTTTGCAGTCTCCGCCACTCGCTCCATGAACATAAAGCCGGTCGTGGGAACCCCACTTTCCCCGGCGCCACCACCAAGGCGAATATCTACATGCCCGCCGGCCCGGCTCGGCTCGCGTATGTACTCATACGCCTCGAGCTCGAAAGAGTCGTCGACCACGTTATGCCAACCGTCGGGAAGCAGGACAGCGTAAACCTTAGCTACGTCGATCCTCAGGGTCATGCGCGAGGGTTCGGTGCGAGGGCTGGCATCCGCTCTGGGCTCGTCCCGAAACCGCTCGTTTACGGGACGGATCGGTCGATCACGGTGGATTCACGCTTTCGTGGCCCGACAGAATCGCCGTCAATAACTCTCGCTTAATGGGCAGAAGTAGTTTCTAGTAGCATAGGCCCATAGTGGGTTGCGGACGTAGCAGGTGGCCAAACGCCTACAATCTCGCCTTTTCCGAACGAAGTCGGCTAATAGGCCGTCGGGGTCCGACCGCTCTAAAACCTAGCCGAGACTGCGCGCCTCGCCGCGCTCGTCGGCCAGGCTTTCACTTGTCCAAGTCGGTTGTCCAAGTGTCCGTTCCGCTGATCGCGCCGTAGCGCCATCATGGATACATGTTCCCAGTTGGGGCGGTGCTGCATCGGGGCAGCCCCAGCCCTTCGCGTCAGTCCTGCGGGGCTCTTGGTAAGCTCGGGCGCGATTGTTTGCTTTGGATGATGCGTCGCAGGCGCGTACTCCATTAAGGGGTCAGATCGAAATGAGACAATTATACAAGCTCGTCGGCACGTGCTTTAGCGCGGGGCTTTTAGCTGCGTGCGGCGGCAACAGCGGCCTGTCTTCATCAATGCCTTTGTCGGTCGCGCCGCAGGCTGGGCTGAATCAATTTAACGCTGCGGTTTCTCCGTTCTCGCGACGAGCGGGGGCTGCTGAAAGGCCGGCAACGAAGTACCCCGGCGGAAACATCTACGTGGCCGATACCGGCAATCACGCAATCAAAGAGATACTGGCGTCAGGCGGATACACGACCGTCAAGACCCTCAACACCGCAATTAACGAGCCGGGTGGCGTCGCGCTAGATGAGTACGGAAACCTCTACGTGGGCGGTGAATCAGACAACAAGGTGTATGAAATCCCCAAGGCTGGCGGCTTCACCCACCTGAGGAGGCTCGGCTCAGGATTTTGCACCCCATACGGCGTTGCGCTCGATGCCAAAGGTGACGTCTTCGTGGGCGACAGTTGTAACCACGCGGTAAAGGAAATTGTGGCGGTCAACGGCAGCATCACGCAGTCCCCCACCATCCTAACGCTTGGCTCGGGATTCAGTTATCCAACTTATGTTGCACTTGACGAAAATGACAACGTCTTCGTGTCCGACACGTCGGCGCCCGTAGGAAACAGCTCCGTAAAAGAAATCCTGGCTGCCGGCGGCTACACCACCGTCATTACGCTAGGGAGTGGGTTCGTCTTCGACGGTCCTGAGGGTATTGCGTTAGACGTGAACCACAATGTTTATGTTGCTGATTCCGCTGGCGAAACACTATACGAGATTCCGGCGGCCGGTGGCTACAGCAGCGTCAGCACCCTCGCGTCGGGGAACACTATTATGGGCCTCGCCGTGGATCCGCAGAACAACCTCTACGGTCCGCTCTACCATGGAACCACGGTTGACGAGCTCCTAGCGGCCACCGGCTACACCACCAGCAATATGCTCGGTTCGGGCTTCTCCAATCCGGAAGGTATTGCGCTCCAATATCCAGCACGCCAATCCGCTATCAAGCGGTAACATCTGACTGCACGCGACGGCGCCCGCGTGGAGATTGGCGCAACTGACCGCACTAGTCCGCACACGGCTTCGCAACGCGAAGCCGTGCTGCATTGCGCACGGGAACCTCTTTTTAAAAAGGCTTTAGCTCGATCGCATAACAGCCTTCGAGCTCCGCCTAGCCAGGGGGGCCTCGTTCTAAAGTAGCTTAAGCTGGCCCTACGGGCGTCTTCCGATGAATTAAGGCGAACGAAGAAACCCCGATGTGCTCGGGGTTTCAAATGGCTCCGGATGTTGGACTCGAACCAACGACCCGCTGATTAACAGGCATCGCGAATCACGCGCGATCCAATCACTTTCCCCGATTTTGTCTGGAACTCAGAAGCAAGGAATTGCACTCAAGTGAATCCTCCCGGCTAAAGCTTGGCTACAGTAATCAAACGCCCCAGAATCCTGAACTCCAGACCGGAGCGCCTGACCGAGGGGTAGGCAGCCTAGCGAGCGAACGGCGATTCCACACAACCAGCGGCAACGCATTAAGGAGCGTTCGAATGTGGAATCTTACGATCAGCATTAGATGGAGTGCCGTGATCAGCGCGCTTTTCGTCGGTATCGCCGTCGCGGTCTCGAGCCTAACCATCGTTCGGGCCGAGCGCGCTCACATCACGCACGACAACCAAGTCTACACGTGCAGTGCGCAACCCTCGTGCGTCGAGGGCGCCGCCAGCGGAAAGAACGTCTTCGGCGTTTGGGGCAAGTCATCGGGGGGCACCGGCGTTCAGGGCGACTCAACGGCGACGAACAAGAACTCCGGTGTTGCCGGCGTCAACACCGCAACCTCCGGCACCGGTTACGGCGTATACGGGCGCTCGTCAAACGGGCCTGGAGTTTACGGGACGTCAAGCGTCCGCAACGGCATCGAAGGACATGCTAGCTATCCCGGCGTTGCGGGCGTTGCGGGATACGGCTCCTCCTTTGGCCTCTACGGCAGCGCTACGGAAGGCGCCGGCATGTACGCCGAATCGACGGCATACGAGGGATATGCAATCCTAATTAGCGCCAACTCAGTGCACACCAATATTTTTGCGGGTGAGAATTCCAATACTGGCGGCAACTGCGTTATCGACCCGGATGCGAATCTTACGTGCTCGGGCACGATCCAAGGTGGCGCAGATGTCTCGATGCGCCATCGAACGTCTGAAGGACGGCATGTGCTCGCCTACGCGTCACAGTCGGCCACCGAGACCATCGAGGATGTCGGGACCGCTCGCATGTCCGACGGTGTCGCCAACGTGCGAATCGATCCCGCATTCGTTTCCGTCATGGATCACCGCTGGTATTACATCTTCCTCACGCCGATGGGCGATACGCGCGGACTTTACGTGAGCATGAAGACGGCCTCGGGCTTTCAAGTGCGCGAGAACGAGCACGGACGTTCGAACGTCGAATTCGACTACCGCATCGTCGCGCATCCTTTCGACGCAAAGTACGAGCGGCTCCCCGACGCGCCCATGATGCCGAAACCGCATATCGCGATACCGCAGATGCCACGGCCCTGAGCCTTCGCTGCCTCTCCTAGGCCGCACATGGCTGTACAGACAAAGACCCGCTTCATAAACGGGCCTTTGTTTTATGGCTCCGGATGTTGGACTCGAACCAACGACCCGCTGATTAACAGTCAGCTGCTCTACCAACTGAGCTAATCCGGAACGTGCCGGCGGTCGGAATGACCGGCGGACCGGCTTCCACAGGTCCGGCGGGGCCCCTTCTAACGGCCGAAGTGGAGCCCGGACAAGGAATTGTCGACCATCATGCCCACCGGGACGCCGAAAAACAGCGTGTGGGCGACCAGAATGTTGATCAGGTGCGGCGTCGACATTTCGACGGGGACAGCGTGGCCGAGCGGCACGACGCCGAAGATCATCACGATCATTACCACAACGCCGTAACAGAGGCCGCTAAGCGCGGGATAGCGGCGCACGATCGGGAGGGTGACGTAAAGCGTAGTAAAGAGGAACGCCCAGATCAACGAGACCACGAAGTCGGCCCCGAGGCCCCGGAGTGCCATGTCCCAGCCTCCGCGGAACGCCGCGGCACCGTAGAAGTTAGAGGCATCCCACTGCAAGAGTTGTAGGAACGAGAGCACCAATCGCACGTGCTCCACGAGGCAACGCTCGACCGCGAGATAGACGGTAATTCCGATCAGCCCGGCAATGGCCGCGGCAACGGACGCGCTAAGGAATCGAGAGGGCGTCATCTTGCCGAGAGAGGTTCGAGCCCCTGCCTATGCGACGCCTTCAGCGGAAAAATCAAGCGCCTCGGGGAACGTCTGCCGACCCATCCACTGCTACAGGAGGTACTCGTATGTCCGACTACGCACCTCGCATTCTTACCGTTGCTGCACTTGTTGCCATTGCTGGCTGCGGCAGCGGAAGCGCAGGGCAAACGCCATCGACCTTCCAGGCGAACTCCGCATTCGTTCACCGCGGAGTTCCGTTCGTCCCCGGATTTCGGCACACCGTCGTATCGCGTAGCGCCGGAGCGACGTACTCAACGAGGAAGTCACTGATTTTCGAAGGCGATCAGGACGAGGCGGCCGTCAACATTTATAAGACGAAGAGTGTCTCGAGTAACCCCGCACCCATCGCCACGATCCACGTTGCCAACGGTTGTCCGTACGGTCTCGCAACCGACAAGAAAGGCACGCTCTACGTCGCAGATAATTGCTTCTCCGGCGACGTCGAGGAGTATCCCAAGGGTTCGACCACGCTCAAAACGACGATCACCACCGGCATCAGTTTTCCGTTGGGTCTGGCGATCGACGCGACCGGAACGCTCTACGTGAGCAACTACCCGCCTTCCATTACGGAATATCCGCTCGGCAGCACTTCGCCCTCTAAGACCGTCACCGGCGGGGGATTGACCGATCCTTTCGGCCTCGCGTTGGATTCAAGCGGAAATCTCTACATCGCCGATTTCGGCGCAGATGAAGTTTTCGAGCTTCCCGCCGGAGGATCGAGCGTTACGAACCTCGGGCTTCAAGGCCTCGGCGAACCGATCGGACTCGCGCTCGATAAGAAGACTGGTTACCTTTGGGAGACCGACGGTTCCGGTAACAACGTCAACGTCTATAACCTTGCCGGTTCGAAGAGTCCGGTCGAAACGATTGCCGGCAACGGCGAGCCGTACGCAATCAGTCTTGAAAACCAAGGCAAGCCAAAGGCAGAAGTCGTGGAATCGGACCTCGGAACGCACGACGTCTACGCATATAAGCCGGGGGCGTACACGCCCTTCGCAACGCTCTCGAACGGCATAGATCTGCCGACGGGACTTCTGATTTCAGTCCCGTAATGAATCGACCCCGTTGGGACGCCGTTGTATCGACGGCGTCCCAATTCGGCGCCATAACCTGACGATGGCCGAGCCGACGAAGCGCGGCAGCGCTGTGGTGGAGATTCCGGCTGGCGTAGACGACGCCAGCGTCGAGGTCGACGGCCGCCACGTGGCGCTGACGAATCTGCGCAAGATCTACTTTCCGAAGCTAGAGCTGACGAAGGGCGATCTGCTTCGCTATTACGTCAGCGTTTCCGACGCGCTGCTCCCGCATATCCGCGACCGGGCGATGGTGATGAAGCGCTATCCGCACGGCGTCACCGGCGACTTCTTCTACATGAAGCGCACACCGTCGCCGCGGCCTCCCTGGATCCGCACCTGCGCGATCGAGCACCGCTCCGGCAACGTAATCGACTTTGCCGTCATCGACGACCTCTCGTCGCTGCTCTGGCTGATCAACCTCGGCTGCATCGACCTCAACCCGTGGTACTCGCTCTGCGACGACGTCGATCGCCCGCTCTACATCCACTTCGACATGGACCCTACTGCCGAGACGCCCTTTGCCGTGGTGCGCGAAGGCGCGCTAATCGTGGGCGACGTGCTGCGCGGCATGGGCATGACGCCGTTCGTCAAAACGACGGGCAGCAAGGGCGTGCACATTTACGTAGCCATCCGCCGCGGCCCCACTCAGCACGAAGTTTGGGCGGTCGCCAAGGAGATCGGTCATCAGATCGCGCGCGCGCACCCCGACGTGCTCACCGCCGAGTATCGCATCGCGAAGCGCCCGCACAATCGCGTGCTCGTCGACTATAACCAGAACGCCTGGGGAAAGACGCTGGCCTCGATCTACTCCGTGCGGGCGAACGAAGCAGCGGCGGTTTCGACGCCGGTCACCTGGGAGGAGCTCGAAGCGGGCTGCGATATCGGCGACTTTACGGTCTTCAACGTGCCGGAGCGGATCGCGCGCATCGGTGATTTATGGAAACCGTTACTGGCCACCCGCGGCCGGTTCGTTCTGGATGCGCTTTAAAGCACTGCTCTTACATCCGCCGATCGAGCCGATGGAGACGCGCCAGCTTCAGAAGCTTCCCGAGGGCGGCGAGTGGACGTACGAACCAAAGTGGGACGGCTTTCGCTGCATCGCTTTTCGCGAGAACGGCGAGATCGAGCTCCAATCGAAATCGGGCGAGTCGCTGACGCGCTACTTTCCCGAGATCGTTGCCGCGCTCGCCGAGTCGCGCGCGCAAGAGTTCGTTACTGACGGCGAGATCCTCATCGCCGGCGAAACGGCCTCCGACTTCGACGCACTGCTGCAGCGAATTCATCCAGCCGAAAGCCGGGTGCGCAGACTCGCGCTTGAGACCCCGGCAACCTACGTGCTCTTCGATCTGCTGGTCGATGGGCGCACCGGACTCTACGAACGGCCGCTGCGCGCGCGGCGCGAACTCCTTGAAGTCTTCGTCGAGCGGAACTTCGCGACAAGCGACACAATACGGCTCTCTCCGGCGACGCCGGATGCGGCGCTTGCAAAGCGCTGGCTCGACGGAAGCTTGGCGCGGCTCGACGGCGTCATCGCCAAGCGCGACGTTGCGTACGCGTTCGGTAGCCGCGATGCGGTTGCGAAGATCAAGCGCAGCTACACCGCCGATTGCGTCGTCGGCGGATTCCGGATCGCAAAAGACGAGTCGATCGCTTCGCTTTTACTCGGGCTTTACGACGATGACGGCCTGCTCCATCACGTCGGCTTTGTCGGCTCCATGGGTGCGCCGGAACGAAAGCGTGCCGGCGAGCTGCTGCATCCAATCGTCGAGCCCCCGGGATTTACCGGAAACGCGCCCGCCGGATCGAGCCGCTGGCGGCGCGGAGCGGAGGCACCCTGGTTTCCAGTGCGTCCGGAAATCGTCGTCGAGGTTGCCTTCGATCACGTCACCGGACGCCGCTTCCGCCACGCGACGCGGCTATTGCGCTGGCGCCCCGATAAAGCGCCGCGACAGTGCACGATGGCGCAGGTACTATGGAATAGTTAGGTCTTGCTGCAGTTCGATCGTGACCGGCTGGCCTTGCGGAACGACGATCGGCTCGTGCGCGCTTTGTGCGTAGATGTAGCCGCCGACCGATGTTGACGGGCGGTTCGAAACCGAAACGCCGCCGTTCCCGCCGCCGACGCGAGCCTGCCACGCGATCGGTCCGGGCGTGACGAATCCGTTCGGCACGGTTCCCGCCTGCATCATCTGCTGGCGTGCGGCACTCTGTCCGGCAGGGTTCATCTGCGTCACTCGCCTGCTCACCACGTAGGCGACGATCGGCTTCTTCGTGCCGTTCGGAAGATGGATCGACGTGATAAAGAAACCTACTTTCGCGCGGTTCACTCCCGACGGCTGATCGACTTCCGTAATCCAGCCTACGACTTCCGAGCCGACTAGAGCCGGGTGTGACGGATCGACCACCTTCAGCTTGAACTTATCGCCGTACTTGGCGGTCGTCGAGTTAAACGCCTCATCGAGTGTTGTGTTGATCTTCGTTCCCGCTTTGTAGGTCTGCGAGGGAACGAACGTCGTCGCTGCGGCCGGCGCAAACGCGACGGCGCAGATCGCCGCCATGACGGCGAAGGCCGAGAGCTTAGCTTGCAAAGTTCGGAACACGGAGTTGCTCCCCATTGAATGCGGTCGCCGTTCGGAGCGCCTCGACGCGATCGACGTGCTCCCACGGTAGATCGAGATCCGGACGGCCGAAGTGACCGTACGCCGCCGTTTGTTTGTAGATCGGACGGCGCAAATCGAGGTGATGGATGATCGCCGCCGGCCGAAGGTCGAAGATTTCGAGCACGGCCTTCGCAATCCGCTCTTCGGGAAGGCGTCCCGTTCCGAACGTCTCGACCATCACGCTCATCGGATGCGCCACGCCGATGGCATAGGCGATTTGGACTTCGCAGCGATCGGCCAAGCCGGCCGCCACGATGTTCTTGGCGACCCAGCGGGCCGCGTAGGCGCCCGAGCGGTCGACCTTGGTGGGATCTTTTCCGGAGAAGGCGCCGCCGCCGTGGCGCGCCATGCCGCCGTACGTGTCGGCGATGATCTTGCGCCCGGTCAGCCCCGCATCGCCCTTCGGGCCGCCGATGACGAACCGGCCGGTCGGGTTGACGTAGACGCGCGTTCGCTCGTCGTGCATCGACTGCGGAATTACGTGATCGATCACGCGCTCGGAGATCTCGCGCCGAATCTCTTCGAGCGGAATCTCGGGATCGTGCTGCGTCGAGACGACGACCGCATCGACCCGCACCGGCCGGTCGTCCTCGTACTCGACCGTCACCTGCGATTTGCCGTCGGGGCGCAGATACGGAATGTCGCCGTTCCTGCGCATCGCCGACAGATGGCGCGTAAGATTATGCGCGAGCACGATCGGCAGCGGCATCAGTTCTTCGGTCTCGCGGCACGCGTACCCGAACATCATGCCTTGGTCTCCGGCGCCGAGCAGCTCGAACTCGTCGGTGTCGCCGGCGCGCGCTTCGAACGACTTGTCGACGCCGAGCGCGATATCGGGAGACTGCTCGTCGATCGAAACGCTCACGCCGCAGGTCTCGGCGTCAAAGCCGATCGCCGAGCGGGTGTAGCCGACTTCGCGGACCACCTGGCGCGCGATCCGCGGAATGTCGACGTACGTCTTGGTCGTTACCTCGCCGGCGATGTGGATTTGACCGGTAATTGCGAACGTCTCGACGGCAACCCGCGAGTACGGATCGTCGCGCAGCAACGCGTCGAGTACGGCGTCGGAGATTTGATCGGCGAGCTTATCGGGGTGCCCTTCGGTTACCGACTCGCTCGTGAAGAGCCGCTGGTAGGCCATCAGGTTCCTTCGCTCCAGGAGGCGATGTACTTCACTTGCTCGGGCGTGAGCGTATCGATCTCCACGCCCATCGAGGAGAGCTTGAGGCGCGCGACCTCTTCGTCGATCTCGACCGGTACGTCGAAGACGCGTCCATGCTCGAGCTCGCTGTGATGCTTGACGAGATGCTCGGTGACGAGCGCTTGGTTTGCAAACGACATATCCATAACGGCAGCCGGATGACCCTCCGCCGCGGCCAGGTTGATCAACCGTCCGTCGGCGAGGATGCAGACCTTGCGGCCGTCGTGCAGCACGTACTGCGCGACGAAGGGACGCGGCTCGCTCTTTCCGATCGCAATGCGGCCGATCGCCTCGAGGTCGAGCTCGTCGTTGAAGTGGCCGGAGTTGCAGACGATCGCGCCGTCTTTCATCAGGTGGAAATGCTCTTCACGAATCACGTGGAAATTGCCGGTAACGGTTACGAAGATGTCGCCGAGCTTCGCCGCATCGCTCATCGGCATCACGCGGTAGCCATCCATCACGGCCTCGATCGCCTTGCGCGGATCGACCTCGGTGACGATCACGTGCGCGCCCATCCCAGCCGCCCGCGACGCGATTCCCCGGCCGCACCAGCCGTAGCCGACGACGACGAGCGTGCGTCCCGCCAAAAGAACGTTGGTCGCGCGAACGATGCCGTCGAGCGTCGACTGTCCGGTGCCGTAGCGGTTGTCGAACATGTATTTCGTGAGCGCGTTGTTCACCGCGAAGATCGGATAGGGCAGCACGCCGTCGCGCTGCATCGCACGCAGCCGAATCACGCCGGTCGTCGTCTCTTCGCAACCGCCGATGAGCTCGCCGAGCTGATCGGGATGTTTTGTGTAGAGCGTCGTCACGAGATCGCAGCCGTCGTCCATCGAAATCTGCGGATGGGTTGCGATGACGGATTCGATGTGCGAGTAGTAGGTCTCGTTGTCCTCACCCTTGATCGCATAAGTCGCAATCCCGTACTCGCAGAGAGCGGCCGCCACGTCGTCTTGGGTCGAGAGCGGATTGCTCGCACAGAGCGCGATCTCCGCACCGCCCGCCTGAAGGGCAAGCATCAGATTCGCCGTCTCGGTCGTCACGTGCAGACATGCGCCGATGCGCACGCCGCGCAGGGGCTTCTCCAGCTCGAACCGATCGCGGATCTGCGTGAGCACGGGCATATAGGCCGCGGCCCAAGCGATCCGGGCGCGGCCGGCTTCGGCGAGACTCGGGTCTTTGACGCTACCTTCCAAAAGGGGCATTGCTTACTATAACTCCTGCAGGGCGGAAAAAGGCTCGCGGGCTTTTCGGAACCTATCGGCCAACCCCTGGTGCGTGGAACGATTCGACGCCTACCTCGAACGTCTCGCCTCGAAGGAGGCGGTGCCGGGCGGCGGCAGCGCCGCGGCGGTCGTTGCGGCGCTCGCTGCCGCGCTCGTTGCAATGGTCGGGCGGATCGTTGCAACCCCGATCGAAGGCCTCGCCGAGCATGCCGACCTGCTGCGCGCACAACTCGAAGAAGCCCGGCTTCGCGATGAGGGGGCGTACGCCGCCGTCGTCGCCGCGCAAGGACTTCCCAAGGGCGATGAGACGGAACGAGCTGCACGACGACGTGCACTCGAGGACGCCCTGCGCTATGCGGCGCAGACTCCGCTCGATGCGGCGGCCCTCGCTCTGGGCGTTCTGGAGCTCGTCGATCGGCTGCTGAAGGTACCGATGGGAGCGCTGGTAAGCGACGCCGGCAGCGCGGCGGAGTTCGCGCACGCGGCCGTCGTCGCGTTCGGCTACAACGTTCGCATCAACCATCGCTACATGCGCGACGAAGCCGCAATTCGCGACCAAGCCGCGCAACTCGTCCAATATGAAGGCGCGGCTACGCGAGTATTGCAGCGCGCCCGCGACGCCGTCGCTCGGGCACCAAAGCGGTAGTAACTGGGAGGAATCGTTGGTGAAGAGTTCTTTACAACCGGCATCGGTAATCTTGTGCGCGTCGCTGGCGCTCGGCGCGTGCAGCGCCCCGTCGGGGACGCTTTCGCGGGAGCCGGCCACCGGTGCGCTCGGCCACGCGCGATCGTGGATGCTTCCCGAAGCGATCCGCAGCAAGATCTTGTACGTCTCGTATTTCTACGGTAACGACGTCTTCGCTTATAAGTATCCAAACGGAGAAGCCGTCGGAATGGTCACCGGCATCCCCGAGGCGCAAGGACTCTGCACTTCTAAGGAAAGCGGGGGTAACTGGTGGGTCGTCGCGACGGGAAGTAACGAGGTGATGGAGTTCGCCCACGGCGGCACGACGCCCATTCTCACGATCAACACCGTGAACGACCAGCCCGGGAGCTGCGCGGTCGACCCGACGACCGGAAACCTCGCCGTCACGATGGTTACCGAGAACAAGGTCATCGTCTATAAGAGCGGCAGCATCGATGGAATCCCGTACGTGACACCCTTTGGTCCGTTTTTCGCCGGCTACGACGTGAGAGGCAACCTCTACATCGATGGGAGCGGCAACATGATCGGACGGCTGCGCCCAGGCGCGACGTCGTTCGATTCGATCACGCCGAATCAGGGCTTCGTATTCCCGGGAGGCGTTCAGTGGCACAGCGGTCTGCTCGCAATCGGCGATCAGGATACGTCGAATGTCTACGAATACAAGATTCGCGGCACGACGGGCACGCTGGAAAATACGACGCCCCTTAACGGAGGCGGCGCGGGCGGCTTCTGGATCCAGGGGCAGCAGATCGTTGCTGGAGATGCCGGCAACATCGGCATTTGGGAGTATCCGGCCGGCGGATCGCCGGTGCAGACGATTCCGGGCGGGTTTTACGGTGCGATCGACACGACGGTTAGCCTACCCAGGTAGGAGCCGTCGCTACAGATTCAGGTAGGTCGCGGCCGCCATCCCGCCCAGGATCTGGCCGGCGACCTCGCCGGTGTCCTCGTCGTGCGGACCGATCATCGCTCCGATGTAGAAGGCGAAGGCGACGTGGTGCCCGTCGCGGGTCGTGATGTAACCGGCAAGCCCCTTTTCGACGACACCGCCGTTGTTGAGATAGTTGGTGCTGCCGTCGGTCCCGGTCTTGGCAAAGACCTTGCCACGTGCCGGCGACGTTTTTTGGATGTTCACGAGCGTACCGTCGACGCCCATAATCGGCAGGCCGCGTAGCAGATCCGAGTACCATGGCTGCATCTGCGCCCAGGCGAGATATCGCACCATGAAATCGGGCGTAAAGTAGGCGCTGCTCCCCTCGCCGTCTTGCTGCGCCGCTTGATTCACGTCGAGCCCCGCCGATTTCAACAACTGCGCCTCAAGTGAGAAGCCGGTCGTCAAGAAATCCTTCGTTGCCTGCTTCTTATAGATCGCCCACATGTAGGGCATGAGCGTCGCGTGGAGATTATCGCTGACCTTCAGCGTGATGTAGACGTCCTCCGAGACCGGCGGCGAGACGTGCTGGGCGACGAGATCCGACGGCGGGTAGGTCGCGGGTAGCGGCGCTGGTGCGGTCTGCGGCGGCTCGACCACGATGCCGGCGTCTGTCAATGCGACGGTGAAGGCGGCTTGCGCGAAGAGCTTCGGCTCCGGCACGCGGTACGCGTAGAGCACGCTTGGACCGGCCGGCTGCGACCCGGCGATCGTGACGACGTGCGATCCATCGTTCGCTCGCGCGTCGGCACTCAGGTCGATCGTCGCGTCGCTCTTGGGCGCGCCGGTCGTCGCCTGGTTCACGAAGCGAACGTACGGCGTCTGCGGCGAGACCGCGATCGAAACCGGATCGCCGGCATGTGCGCCGGGCGTAACGGTCACGTCGACAACGTTGTCGTTGACGACAATCGGCGAGACGATGACGCCCGTTCCGCCTTCCGCGCCTTGATCGGGAAAGAGCGAGCTGTCGACGATCACGTTGCCGCGAATGGTCTTGACGCCGGCTTTGACGACCTGCGCCGCAAGGTCGCGCAGCACGGCGAGCGGATCGCCCGGCACGGCCTTGGTCTGAGGCGAGCCGTCGTAGGCGTGGTCTTCATTCTCGAAGGCCAGCGTTCCATTGGGTTGGATGCGCTGCGAAAGGTTCGGGTCGCCGCTCGCAACCAACACGAGATCGCCGGTGAGCGCGCCGTTTGCGTCGATCGGTCCCGTGCGATAGACCGGCGTCGTCCAGCGAAAGCCGGGGCCAAGGAGCGCGAGGCTCGTGCCGGCGGTCAGCAGTTTCGTCGTGGATGCGGCGACCATCAGCGTGGCCCCGTTGCGCGCGTAGAGTACGCGATGCGAATCGAGGTCGTAGACTTCGCCGGCGACGACCGAATTCTTCAGGCGCGGCGTGCGCGTCGGCGCGTCGATCGCGAGCGCCAGCGCGGCGGTCGCGGCAAGGATCATGCCGCTACTTCTTCCACCAAATTAAGAAACGGCTCGAGATCGGCCGAGTCGACGTCCATTCCGACGCCCTTCGTATGATAGCGGATGTCGTGAAAGTCCATTCCCGCCGTCATGACCAGGCCGTAGCGCTTCGCCGTCTCGCGAAACTCGCGGGTATCCTCGGGCGTGTGGAGCGGATAGAAAACCTCCAGCCCGCGCAATCCATGGCCCACGAGCTCGTCGATGAGCACGCGGTCTTTCAGCCGCCCCGGATGGGCCAGCACCGGAATGCCGCCGGTCGCCGCAATCTGCTCGATCGCGTGTTCCGGCGTGGTATAGAGTTGGGGAACGTAGCCGGGCTTGCCGGGCACGAGCGCCTCGCTGAAGGCCTCACTGACGCTTCCGACGACACCCAGGCGCACGAGTGCCTTGGCGACGTGCGGCCGCCCCATCGAGTGAGCGTCGCCCGCTTCTCGGACGACGTCTTCGATCGTAATCGTATAGCCGGCCTCGCGCAGCCGCTCCACCATCGTGACCGCGCGCAGGCGGCGCTGCTCCTGATTGTACTCGAGCAGTTCGTTGATCGCCGAGGGCCCCAACGGGACGCCGTAGCCGAGGACGTGGACTTCATTCTGCCGCCAGGTCGTGTTGATCTCGATCGCCGGGATGACGCGCGATCCGGGAGGCGGCTCGAACTGACCGTAGGCGCCGAGCGTGTCGTGATCGGAGATCGAGAAGATCTCGACGCCGCGCTCGCCCATGAAATCGGCGAGCTCTTGCGGGCTGAGCGTTCCGTCGCTCATGCGGGTGTGGGAATGGAAATCAACCTTCAACTTCGGCGACCTTCTCCTCTAGTTTGCGGCGCTCGACGAAGAGCGAGATCGCCGTCCGTTCGCTCTCACCGATGGCAACCACCACAAACGACGGGGTGCAGACCAAATCGACTCCCGCACTGCGCAAATAGCTGCGCGCGATCGCGACCGCCTTGATGGCCTGGTTGATCGCGCCGGCGCCGACCGCTTGTAGTTCGGAGCTCTCGCGCTCGCGCAACGCCGCGGCAAGGGCTCCAGCCACCGCGTTGGGATTGCTCTTAGCCGAGACCTTTAGCGTCGTTGCTACGCTCATGCGATACCCTTCAAAAAGATGCGCTTAATCTCATGGGCCCTACCCGTGGCGGGGTCGATGGAGACAACGGCGCCGCAGAATTGCTTCGGCCCGGTCTTCTGTACGCTAAAGCGCTCCGAGATACCGGTAAGGAAGCGTTCGAGCACCGCACCGGCGTCCATGCCGATAACCCCGTCCGTCGGGCCGGTCATACCCAGATCGCTAATGTACGCCGTGCCGCCCGGCAGAATCTGCTCGTCGGAGGTCTGAACGTGCGTATGCGTGCCGAACACGCAGGAGACGCGACCGTCCAGATAGCGCCCGAGGGCGACCTTCTCCGAGGTCGCCTCGGCGTGAACGTCGACCACGACGATGGGCGTGCGGGCGCGGAGTTCGACCAGGCACGCGTCTGCAGAGCGGAACGGATCGTCGACCGGGGGCATGAAGGTCCGCCCCATTACGTTCAAGACGCCAATGGTCGTGCCGTCGACCGAAAATGTCCCCGCGCCGCGGCCGGGGGCTGAAGGCGGATAATTCGCGGGACGGATCACGCGGCCGCTGGTCTCCAGGTACGCCGAGAAATCGCGCTTATCGAAGATGTGATTCCCGCCCGTGATGAAGTCGATACCGCTTGCAAAGATCTCCTCGGCCGTCTGAGCGGTCAAACCGAAACCGCCCGCGGCGTTTTCGCCGTTGGCGATGCAGGCATGGATCTTGTGCTGTTCGCGAAGCAGCGCAACGCAACGCTTCAACACCTCGCGGCCCGGGGCACCCACGACGTCCCCGATGATCAGGAGGTTGAGGGGGCTTTCTATCGGCGAGCCGAGGCCTTCGCTTTCTTTTGAGATTTTAGGAAGTAAACGAGCACGCGCTTTTCTTCTCTGAATCCCACCAAACTCTTCGACTGCGCGGGATCGCGCAACGCCTCGACGGCGTAGAGCGCGGCCTCGTCTTCCGCCGCCGGATCCACGTCGAGATGATCGTCAGGGTGCGGGTTGCGGACCACCGCGTCCCCGTAGCGATCGCCGAAGAAACCGACGAGCAGTTCGAGCTCTTCCTTTGAAACGGTCTCCAGATCGCGCGTGACGTGGACGAAGGTTAGGGCCCGATCCACTTCGCACTCGACGCGCAGCACGGCCGGTTCTTCCTTGCCGAGCGCGAGAAAGCTGCGGAGGTGATCCTCGACGGCTTCGGCGAGCGCGGCTTGCGCCGACCTATCGATGCGCTGGCGCACGGCGAACGTCAACCGCAGCGTTCGGTCCGCCGGGCCGGAGCGAATCGAGGCCAGCTCCGGAAAACGCACGAGGAGTGCGCAAACCAGGCTGACGGTATCGGCGTTCTCGACCGGTGCTCGCGTGCTCATGATTGTTGGATCTTCTTCCTGTTCCAATCCCCCGAGGGCCACGTGCGCCAAGGGGGAGGGTCGTACGACGCGGTGCCAAGGTCTCCCCTCGGCCGCACCTGAAAAAGACCACCGTGACCCTGCGGAAGGTTCCGGGTGCCCTGATCCTCGGCTTGCTTGCCTCCTTGGCGGCGCATGCCGCGCTTTACGGTAGCGGCCATGCAATGGGCGGGGATTACCACGCGGTGCTCGTGCAGGCCGGTCTCGCAGGCGCGCTCTGCTTGCTGGCATTCTTCGGCGCGCTCGCCTGGAACGGCTCGAAGGGCATCGCCGACGGCAGCGTCGTCGCCACTCGTCTGCAGGCGCGACTTCCCGGCGCCGGCGCGCTCTTCGCAAGCACCCTGCTCTGGTACGTCGCCGCCGAGGCGATCGAGCCGCACCATTCGCCCACGAGCACGCTCGCGGCGGGAGTCGCGCTCGCCGCCGCCGCGTGGCTTCTCTCGCGCCTTGCGCGCGCTTTCGTCGCGCTCGTCGCCGGCGCGGTCATCGCCGTGCGCCGCACGCGCTTCTCGCCTCGGACGTTTTTTTGGGCGCGCCGTCCCGCGCGACGGCCGCTTCTCCGGCGCGCGCCGCTCGTACGCCGGCGCTTCGCTCGTCCACCTCCGATCGCGGTGTTGACTCGCGCGTAATCGCGCTGTAAACACCTCTTCTCCGATCGGAGGATTCCATGTCTCGCTCTCTTGCGGCGCTCGTCGCCGCGCTCTTCATGTGTTTGTACGCGCTTCCGGCCGCCGCCGCCGTGAGCGGGCTCGTCCGCGGGACCGTCACGCTCGACGGCAAGCCCGTCGCCGCCGCGACGGTGACCCTCGTGGGCGAGGGCTCGAAGTTCACGACCAAGTCCGCGCAAAACGGCGAGTACGTCTTTTCGAACGTCCCGTTCGGCGACTACCACCTGACCGCAACCCTTTCGAAAATCGCTCCGCTGCAGGTTGACGTAACCGTCACGAGCGGCGTGGTCGCCACGGTCGACCTGCCGCTCACGACGCTCCAGCAGATCGCGCAGACGACCGTGACGGCCCACGCAGGTCTCACGAGCTACCCTCCGTCCGTGCACCAGATCGATCGCACGCAGATCCAAACGTCGCCCGTGCAAAACAGCCTCAATCAAATCCTCGCAACGCTCCCCGGCGTCGTGCCGTTCTCGTATAACGAACCCGTGATCAACGGCTTTCACGGCGTCACCTACAACATCGACGGGGCCCCGCTGCCCTTGGCAACGACCTCGAACTTCGCGGAGATCATCGACCCCAAGATCATCGACTCGCTCGAACTCTACACCGGCGCGATTCCCGCGGAGTACGGCGGCGACCGGATGGGGGGCGTGGTCAACATCATCAGCAGCCGTCCCACCGACGTACCGCCGGGCATCTACGGCGTGATTGAAGGCGGCGCCGGAAACCAATCGCAAGCGGTCGGGCAACTCGAAACCTCGGCTCGATTCGGTTCCAGCGAAGCCTTCCTCGACGCGAACACCCAAAGCACCGCGCGCGGTCTGGACGCCCCGACGTTCGATGCGATACACGACAACTCGTCCCAAAGCGACGAGTTCTTTCGCTTCATAACGCAGCTGACGCCGCGCAGCACGTTAGCGTTCGATTACTCGAACCAGCTCGCGCAGTTCCAGATTCCGATCAACACCGATCCGAACAACCCGTACGATCCAATCTACACGCCGGCAGGCACCGACGACGTCCAGCGCGAGTACGACCGCTTCTCGAATCTCAACTACACGCTCACATCGAAGGACGGCAACGGCGTCTTCCAAGTCATTCCGTGGTGGCGCTCGACGCGCATCAACTACGACGGCGATCTCTACAACGACGTACTGGGCGTCACGCCAAACTTCGGCTCGGGCGTAATCTGCATAACGTGCGAAGCGCCACCGGATGGCTCGGGTTCCAGCTCGGGCCAGCTACACAACGTCGGCCTGCTTTCGAACACGAACGCCAGCTACATCGGCCTTCGGCTCTCGGATTTCCGGGCGACCGAAAATCACGCATGGAAAGTCGGTGTCGACGTCGATCGCGAGTTTCTCGTCGCGAGCCAGGCATTTGCGTGCTACTACGCGGAGGGCTGCGGCGCCACCGACGGCACGCACGATCAGCCGTATTATCTTACCACTGCGCCCGAGCAGGGGCAGGCCGGGTCACAGATCGGCATCTACGGTGAAGACAGCTGGCACCTCTCGAACAACCTCCTCTTCAACTATGGGCTGCGCTACGACCACTCGACCGGCTATACCAGCGGGTGGATGTTCAGCCCGCGGCTCGGCCTCAATCTCTGGGACGGCGGAAAGAACACCTATCACGTCTTCTACGGCCGATTCTACGCGGCACCCCTGTTGGAAGACGTTCGGCAAGACTGCGTCGTGCTGCAAGGATGCACCGCCGAGCCGGTCTACAACTTGCAGCCAGAACGCGACGCGTACTACGAGATGGGGGTGCTTCACGCATTCAATCCGACGCTGAGCGGGTCGATTAACGTCTTTCGAAAGACGGTCGTCAACATTCTCGACACGACGCAGCTGCTCAATACGCCGCTCTTCGCGGTCTTCAACAACGCCATCGGCATCGACACCGGCGCCGAGCTTCGCCTGCAGGACCGTTTGCAGAACGGCAACCTTTGGTGGCTGACGATGACCTATTCGGGATCGTACGCAGCATGCGTCTCGGGATCGACGTTTCTCTTTCCCCCAAACACTAACGAGCCCGGCGTTTCGTGCGCCGCGCAGCTTTCGCCCGAAGATCACGACGAGACGGTGGTCTCCAGCGCCGCATATACCTGGCGATTCGGGACGGGGCGAAACTGGTTTACGACCCTGCAAGGGAACTACGGCAGCGGGTTTCCAGTAGCTTTCGAGACCGCGAACACCAATCTCTCGGGACGTCTGCCGGCACACACAACCTTCGACCTCGCCGCCGGCCGCAATCTCACGCCGGGGCTCGCCGGTAAGGATACCGGCCTGGGAATCCAGCTCATCGTCGATAATCTGCTCAACCACCAGTACGCGATCAAGGTAGCCAACGGCTTCAACACCACGCAGATTGCGAATGGCAGAACGTTCTTGTTGCGCCTCTCGGCGCCGTTTTAGGAGGACGGGAAAAGGCGATGCCGTTCTAAATTAGCGCGCGCAGCCCGCGCAGAGACCGTAGAGCGTCACGTCGTGCTCGGTGACGCGGAACTTGGGCGGGACGAGCTTGCGAAGGTTGTCGAGACAGCCCGCGATATCGAAGACGCGGTCGCAGCGCTCGCACCGGAAATGGTGGTGGTGCTCCGTATTGGCGCGCTCGTAGCGAGCCGGTTCGCCGGGAATCTCCACCGCGGCGATCTCGCCGGCGTCCAGCATCGCGCCGACGGCTCGGTAGACCGTTGCGATGCCCAGACCGTGCACGCGCTTCGCGGCTGCTTCGTGCAACTCGCCAACGCTCAGCGGGCGGCCGGCTTGCTCGAATATTGCGTGAAGCGCACTGCGCTGCTTGGTCTTACGACTCCGTTCGCTCATCACTGACCTTCAACACGGTCCTCTCCCTTTAGACGCGAACGCGCCGTACCTCCCGCATTCTTGACTATTTGATAATGATAAGCTATTATCATTTACCATGGCAAGGCTGCTTCGCAGTATTGGCGGGCTTACGCTCACGCTGGCTCTCGTTCTGGCGGTCCCTCCAGCGGCACGCGCGACCAGTGCGAGCGCGTTTCTCAGCGGGACGGTCTCAAGCTCGGGGACTCCCGCCGCGCACGTCGTCGTCACCGCGTCCGGGAACAATTTCACCGTACGGACGGTGACCGACGAACGAGGCCGCTTTTCGTTTCCGCCTTTGGCCTTCGGCACGTACGACGTCGAGGCAAGTAAAGGCGATTTGCGTGCGTTGCTTCGCGTCGATCTGGGTGGCGACGGGGCGGTCGTGGCGCTCTCCCTCCAGCGGCTCAGGGAGATCGGAGCGGTCGCTGTTTCGCGCGCGTTGCCGATCCGCGGCAGCGGCAGCGACGTCACCCTGAACAGCACCGATTTGACGCGGTTGCCATACAACAACAGCTTTTCCGAAATGCTGATTCAACTGCCCGGCGCCGTCCGCGGCGCCAACGGTGTGGTGCACATCAACGGGGACCACGGTGTGATCGACTACCAAATCAACGGCGTGGCGCTTCCGCAGGGCCTCAACCGCGATATCGGCAGCGAGATCGATCTCAACGATCTCTCATACGTCGACGTCATCGAAGGCGCATACCCCGCGCAGTACGGCCTGAAGTTTGGCTCGATTCTCAACCTGACCACTAAGAGCGGTGCTGGGCTCGCCGGCTTCGACAATAACTCGACGCTCGGCTCGTATACCGATGTGAATTCGACGCTCGATTATCATGCGCCGATCGCTGGGGGCGGCGGTTATATGATCTCGCTGGGGGGCTGGAAGACGAGTCGAGGCCTCGACCCGCCGGATTTCAGCTCGCCCCATAACAACGCAAGCGACGTCAACGAGTACGCGAACGTCACCCTTCCCGCCGGCGGAAACAATTCCACGACCGCGACGTTCGTTCACAGCTATAGTACGTATCAGATACCGAACGACGTTGCCTACGGCGAGCCCGCAACGACCGACGATAACGAGACGCAAGAGGATACGTTCGTCAGCCTGCAGTTTCGGCGGGGCCTGGGGGAAAACGGCGGCATTACGTTCGGACCCGCGGTAAAGGTTTCGCACATCGCCGATTTCGGCGACCCGGTCAACGATTGGATTTACGGCGAAGCGGTTAACGTGGGTCCCCCGCCGTTCGGAAACGGCGGGACGGCCACGGATTGTGCCCAGGCGCTGCGGACCGGCATCTTCGGTCCGACGACCTGCGCCTATTCGCTGACGGACAGCCGCACGGCGACCGATTACATCTTGCAGGGGGACTATTCCGAGCGAATCGGCGCGCACGACGTGCGGGCCGGCCTGTCGTACGATCTGGCGAGAATCAACAAGAACTATGCGATCACGCTGCAGCCGAATAACTTCCTTGCTCCCGTCCTCACGCCCGGCAATCCAAATGCGCCAGCGACAGTCGTCGACGATGCGCCCAATGTCGGAAACACCTACCAATCGTACGTCCAAGACAGTTGGCGCATGGGGCCGTTCTGGGAGACCGACTACGGGCTTCGATACGACTTTTTTACCATCAGGTCGACGCAGTTCGCTCAAGGCTTCGGCGCGTTCAGTCCCCGGGTCAAGCTGACGCGCTACTTCGGCAAGCGCGCAAACGTCTATGCGTACGTAGGCCGATTCTTCGAACCGTTCTCGTTTGAGAACGTCTCACCGGCTGCCGCGCAGCTGCTCAATCTCCCGCTTCAGCCGGCGCCCGCGCAGTTCGACCTCAAGCCCGAACGCGATACGCAACTCGAGCTCGGGGGCCACGTCCCGCTTGGACCCGGCGAACTCGGCTTTCGCGTGTGGCAGAAGAACGCCAACGATCTCATCGACGATACCCAGGTCGGCGTAACGCTCCTGCACCAAGACATTAACTACGTCCTCGGCCGTCTCTCGCAGGAGGCGATGAGCTACGTGCAGCCGCTTCCGCGCAACGGCCGAGCCTACGTATCGGTCGCACATACGGTTTCCCTAAACAAAGGGTGCGAGACGCAACTGCTCGCGCCGTGCTTCGGCTCGCCGGCCGATTTTACGCCGGCCGACCACAACCAAGCCTATAGCGTGGCGAGCGGCATTTTGACGAACGATGCCCGCGGTGGTTGGTTCTCCGCAGACGCGGAGTACGGGAGCGGGCTCTCGTCGGGAATCTGCCCCCCCGGTGCGCCCGGCTATTGCGAGGTGACGCCGCACACCATTTTCAACGTCTCGAAGGGCATCCCGGTAGCATCGCACACCGCGTTGACGGTGGGAGTTGTGAATCTCCTCAACGATCGATACTACGTGACGCTCCTCAACGCGCAGGGCAATCATTTCGCTGCGCCTCGAACCTTCACGCTCGGAATCCAGGTCGGGCATCCATAGGCACCCTCCGGGCAGGACCTTTGGTCGTGGGGGGAGATTAGAAATTGTGGAGCGATGCACGACCTTAGCCGTGGAAGAATAGTCCTCACCGGAGGCGCTGGCCTGATTGGCAGCGCGGTCCTTTGGGCGCTCAACCGGCGGGGGCTCGACGACGTCCTCGTCATCGATCGCTTAGACGCTTCTGAGAAGTGGAAGCATCTCGTTCCCCTTCGCTTCGCCGATTATCTCGATGCAGACGAGTTCGAGGGCGCAGCCGAAGCCGGACGGAGCTTCGGCGACGTTCGAACGGTGATTCACCTCGGCGCTTGCTCGTCGACGACCGAGACCGACGTCGGCTTTCTCTTGAGGAACAACTACGAGTACACGAAGCGGCTCGCGCTATGGGCGATGGAGCAAGAAGCGCGTTTCGTCTACGCCTCGTCGGCCGCGACCTACGGCGGCCTCGAAGCCGAGCTCTCCGACGAAGCCGACCTGCACGCGTTGCGTCCCCTCAACGCCTACGCCTATTCCAAGCATCTCTTCGATCTCTATGCCGCGCGAACGGGGCTCGACCAGCAGATCTGCGGTTTGAAATACTTCAACGTCTTCGGACCGAACGAGGATCACAAAGGCGAGATGCGCAGCGTCGTCCAGAAAGCGTTCGAGCAGATCCGCGAGAGCGGGAGTGTGCGCCTTTTCAAAAGCCATCGCCCGGAGTACCGCGATGGCGAGCAGCGGCGCGATTTCATCTATATCAAAGACGCCGTCGCGATGACGCTGCATCTAGCGGAGTCGGGTGAAACCGGGCTGTTCAACGTCGGCACGGGCCATGCACAAACCTGGCTCGAGCTCGTGCGGCCGATCTTCCACGCGCTCGAACTTCCCGAGCGGATCGAGTTCGTCGAAATGCCACGCCACCTTCGCGACAAATATCAGTACCACACGTGCGCGCGTATGGAGCGGCTCCTCGCGACCGGTTACGATCGTCCGATCACGCCCCTTGCCGACGCCGTAACCGATTACGTTACCAACTACCTCACGCCACAACGGCCGCTCGAGCTCTCCGACGCTCCGATCGCCGCTCCAATGAAAGTACCGTCACCGTAATGCCACAGCCCACTCGCCCCGAGCGCCGCCGTCACCAACGTGGCGGCGCCGCACCTCCACCGCGCCGCGATCCGATGCGACCGATCTACATCGGCATCGGCGCAGCGGTCGTCGCGATCGTCCTGGTCTTCGCCGCCTTCAATTGGTCTCGCGATCGCGCCGCGCAACAGGCCATGGCGACGCCGACGCCGGGCCCGAACGCGAGCGCGAAGCCGATTCAGGTCACCAACGGGGAGAATCTCGGAACGAAGTTCGATAAGGATAAGAATCCCGATACGCTACAAGGCGGACGCGGTCAGACCGTCGACGGCGTCGGCTGCGGCGCGATGGAGTACGCGACGCTCCACGTGCACACGCATCTCGCGCTCTTCTTCGACGGCAAGCAGATGCAGATTCCGCAGTATATCGGCTTCGCGCCGAGCCTCGCCGGCGGATGCCTCTACTGGATTCACACGCACGACGCGAGCGGTATCATCCACATCGAAGCCCCCGATCTCAATCCGCCGCAGGGCGGTCCGTACACGCTTGGGATGCTCTTTGACATTTGGGGCGTTCCGCTCGAGCGCGCGAACGTCGCAGGACTCAAAGGAACGGTCACGGCCTATGTGAACGGCGCGGAGTACACGGGTGACTTGCGCGCGATTCCGATCAGCGCGCATCAGCAGATCGTGCTTGAGGTCGGAACGCCGCTCGTCCCGCCGCCGAACTACGCCTTCCCGCCCGGCGTCTAGAGCTTAGCGCAGAACCTTTTCGATCGCTCCGGCGAGCTCTTGATACGAGAGCTCGCCGCTATTCAGATAGGTGACCTTTTTGTCACGGGCAATGATTACGATCGTCGGAAAGCCTCCCTGGAGATAGAGGTTCGCAACGTTGAGGAGCGGATCGTAGGCGACCGGATACTCAACGTGAAAGCGGCGAACCCAATCAAGCAAGTCGAGTTCCGAAGCCGCGGTGGTGCTGTCCATCGCGTATTGACTTCCCGACACGCCGACGAAGTCGACGCGGCTGCGGTAGGCTCGGTAGAGCCGGTCGATCACGACCGTCTCTCGCTGACAGTGTGGGCACCAGGTCGCAAAGACTTCCAAGAAAACCGGCTTCGTCGTCTTGCTCAAATCGAAGAGCCCGGACGTCGTTGCGACTTCGAAGTTCGGAGCCGGCTGCCCGATCTGCGCCTTTCCTACGGCCGGTGGTTGCGCGGCGCTCTCCACGTGCCGGTGTCCCGGTCCGAAGAAATAATAGAGCGATGCACCGACGAGGATCAGCACCAGGAGGCCGATCGAGATCGTCGCGGCGTTGCGTTGGCTCATGCGCTGCGAAGCTTCCGGTCGATCGCGAGCGCGCCCGGCGCTCCGTAGGCAACGAAGACTGACGCGAGTGCGAGCGAAAAGTCGAGCGCGACGTGTGGCCAATCCGCAACCGCCGTATCGTTCGGCCCGAAGCACCCGCAGTTTACCGCAAGGTGACGGAGCACCGCCGACGCGACGGCTCCGGCGTAGCAGAAGAACTGCACCGCCGCGATAAACGCTGCCACGCGCGTGAAGAGGCCGGCGATGAGGTACGCGCCGAGCATCAGCTCGACGTACGGCAACGCCAAAGCAAGAGGTCCGACGACCTGCGGCGGAAGCAGCCGAAAGCCGGCGATGCTTGCTGCAAGCTCGGCGGGGTGTCCGAGCTTGAGCGCGCCTGCAACGACCAGCAGACCACCTAAAAGAACGCGGATGATTAAGACCGCAGCCTCCATTCTGGAAGAGTCCTTGCGCCCCGACCTTCCTCAACCCCTGGTAGAATAATCCCATGCACCCACCGTTGGCCGGCCAATGATCGCGCTGCTCGCCGCCGCGCTCCTCGCGGTAATTCCGGTCCATGGCCTCCTTATTGCGAATCTCCCGGACCGCTCGGCAATCGTCCGCACCGACCCGGTCGCCGGCACGCTTCCCGCGCAGACGCGCCGCTATCGCCTCTCACCCGCCGTGACGCTGCGCGCCGGCACGACGATCGACGCACTGCTCGATCAAACATCGCATCCGCCGACGCTCTACGCCGCCTCCGCCGCCGCCGAGTTCGCACCGGGGTTGCCCGACGCGGGTCGCGTGGTGCCCGTGCAGCTTGGCGCTCGGCTTCCTTCTGCCACCCTCGTCGACCAGCAAGAGCGCGCCCTCGCGCTCGACCGCGCCTTCAACGGCAAGACGCTCTTGCTTTCGTTCGTCTTCACCCGTTGTCCGGATCGGACGCTCTGTCCGGCAATCAGCGCAAAGTTCGGGTACCTTCAGCAGCGCCTCGATCCCCAGCGCTTCGCGCTGGCCGAGATTTCGCTCGATCCGCAGTACGACTCGCCGGCGGTACTACGCAAGTACGGCGCCGCATACGGCGCGCGGCCGGAGAGCTGGCTGCTCCTCACCGGTACGGGTTCCACGATCAAACGGCTTCTCGATGAGTTCGGAGTCAGCTCGATGCGCGTCAGCGAGAGCAACTTTCTTCACAGCGACCGCCTCTTTATCGTGACGCCTTCCGGACGGATAGCCGACATCGTCGAGACCGGAGAGTGGGATCCGAGCGGCGTCCTCGCGCAGGCGCGCGCCGTCTCCGGACTCGCGAACAATCCGTTCGAACGCTTCAAGCTCGCCCTCGTTGCCAATGCGATCGCGCTGTGCGGGGGGAGTCAGTTCGCCGGGATCGCGCTGCTCGAGCTTTCACTCTTCACCCTCATCACACTCGTCTCGGTGGCCGCACTGTGGGGAGTTGCCCGCATCCTCTGGCCGCGGCGCACGGGATGACCTGGAGGGCGAGGCAAGGAAGCTGGAGCGCAGGGCATGGAACAGCAGGCCTTTTTAGAGCATGCGATCGAGCAATACGGCAAAGCAACCTATAACTTCGCCTATCGCTTGACCGGCAATGCCGCCGACGCGAGCGATCTCACGCAAGAAGCGTTTATTCGCGTCTATCGTGCGTGGCAGAGCTTCAAACCCGGAACCTCCTTCCTCTCCTGGATTTATCGCATCCTGACGAATCTCCACCGCGACGAACTTCGGCGCCGCAAAGGACGTTATCAAGAGGAAATCCCGGAAATTGCTCACGCGCCCATCGAGGAGTACGTTGAAGGCCATCTCAGCGAACCCGTCTCCAAGGCCCTTGCCGACCTGACGCCCGAGCAGCGACGGATCGTGCTGCTCGCCGACATCGAAGAGTGCAGCTACGTGGAGATCGCTCGGATCGTCGGGTGTTCGGTAGGAACCGTTCGGTCGCGTCTGCATCGTGCCCGAGGACAGCTTCGCAAACTCGTCAACCGCTACATGAAGTCATCGTCATGAACGAAACGCATCCAAGCATCGATCACATCGTCGATTACCTGCACGGCGAGCTCTCCGCAGCCGAAGATGCCGCTATGCACGCGCATCTCGCGAGCTGCCGCTCGTGCGACCAGGTGCGCGCCGATGAGATCGCGCTCACGGAAAGCCTGCGACTGCAAGCTCGAGCTCAGGAGCGCGAGCTGCCGCCGGGTCTCGTCGCGAAGATTCGCGAGGCGGCGACGCGGCCGCAGCCGGCCGGGCTCTGGGATTGGGTGCGCGCGCTCTTACGGCCGGCCATCCTTCTTCCGGCCGCGGCGGCAATCGCCGTCGTAGCCTACTTCGGATTTACGGCTCGGCATGCCGCACCGATCGTAACCGCGATCGATCCTTCGTACTACGTCGAGAACCATGCGGCAATGGCCGCGAGCGAACCCTTCGCGCAAGAGAGCACACCGGTCGTGTTGACGGCGAACGATGAAACGCGCTAGCGCCGCCGTACTCGCCCTTGCCGCCGGAAGCCTGGCGTTTGCCGCCGCCCGGCCGGCGCCGGATCGCTTCGAAACAATGCTCGTCGCCGCGATGACGTCGTCGCCAAACGTTTCCTATACCGGAACCGTCGAGGTGCTTCGCATCGGAACGCACTCCGCCGAGGCGACGATCTACCGCGTCGAGCATCGCGCCCCCGACTTTACTCGACGCGAGTACACCGCGCCGGGCGCGCTCTATGGCGATTCGGTCATCTCGAAGGGCCAGCTGATCTTCTCGGTCGATCCAAAGCGCCGGCGGATCGTCGAACGCCGCAGCGAGCCGGCCGGCGACGGCGCGACGCTCGGTGCCGACTACGCGCTGCTGCGCCGCAACTATCGCGTCAGCAGCACCGGCAGCGAAGTCTTCGACGGCCGCCGCACGACCGACGTGGCGCTGATCAACGATTATTCGGGTAAACGGACGATGCTTCTGCGCATCGATGCGGCGACGAAGGTCGTCCTCGATCGGCAGGAGTTTGCGGCGAACGGCGCCCTCATCAGCGAAGTTCGATTCGAGTCGATCCGCTACGTTGCAGAGTTGCCGCCGGGCGACTTCGCACTTCCCGCGGGCTACGCGCTCGTGCGCGGAGCGACGTTCGGCGAGCCCTTCGAGCGGCCGGACCGAGTCGTACCGAATGCCGGGTTCGCGGCTCGCGAACCGCGCACGCTCGCCGACGGTTTCACGCCCGTCAACGCCACGCTCGTCGAGTTTCACGGCATCCGCACGCTCCACTTACTCTACTCCGACGGCCTGCGCACTCTATCACTCTTCGAAAACGCACAAGAGTCGACGCTTGACGCCGCGCGGTTGCGGCCGCAAACGGTGCTCGTCGGCAACCAGAGCGCGCTCTACGCCGAAGACGGGCCGAGCGCGCTCCTGGCGTGGAGCGACGGGAGCTTGCACTACACGCTCGTCTGCGACACCGGACTCGTCGACCTTCGACGCATCGCCGAATCAATGAAAAAGCCCTGATCGGTATCGATCAGGGCTTTTCTCTTACCGAGGCGTCGTTAGATTCGGATGTTCGCCGTTAGGTAAAACTCCAGCGGCATCTTATACGAACCGTTGAGCGCCGAGACGATCGCCGGCCCCAGTTGCGGCTCGTACGGGAACCTGCGGAACGGCTGGACTTGCGAGCCGGCGTAACCCGGCGGATTGACGATGGCACCCGGCGTACTTAATGGAGCGACCGGGAAGACCGTTCCCTCCACGTTGCCGTACGAGCAGATGTTGCCGTCGTTGAACGTCCACGCCGTTTGCGTTCCGCCCCAGCAGTAGTTCACGATGTTGGTGAGCTGGCCCACAAGTTGGATCCGCGGGCTCACGTCGTAGGAGAACTGTACGTTGCCGATCAGCTCGTTGGGTTGGGTAAAGGCGCCGATCGGATCGAAGCCTCCCGTAAACGGGTCCGGAATGTTGACGACGTTCGCACAGCCCGACGCATTATAGCGATCGCCGAAGAGCGGCTTACCGCATCCGCCCAATACGACCGTTCCGGCCGAGTCGATGGTGCTTGCGGGGTCGATGCCGGCTTCGGTGATCGGAATGCCATACTTGCCGCCGCCTTGGAACTGTAGTGACGGCGTGATCGCGAACTTCTGATGCCGATAGTTCAACATCAGCGTGCCGACGTAGGGCGAGCCGAAGCCTTGCGCGGCTAGGCCGAGCGAGCCCGGGAAGGTATCGTACGTCGGGAAGTTCTGCGCGGTGTTGATGAGCGATTGCGGAGGCGCGTCCCAGTAAGGATTGGCGATGTCGTTGCGCGGACACCCACCGCCGGGCAGCGGCGCCACTGGATTTCCGTTCTTGTTGTAGCACGCGTTGGCGGTGAGTCCGTTGGTCGTCGTACCGCCGCACATGTTGGTCGGGTTGGAGCTCGGATGGTTCGCGCAATATTTCGTGTAGGCGTTATACTGCGCGATCGAGGCGTTGATCGGCGCGAGCACCGTCGAGCCCGACGCTCCGGCCGCAATCGGACCGTAGTGAATGTATGAGTTGGTATAGGCGAACGAGAGCAATCCGGAAATGCCGTCGCGCGAGAAGTCGCCCTTTTGCAGCTGGAACTCGAGACCTTCGCTGCGTTGACTGCCGACGTTCAAGCCCGAAACGAATCCGGTTTGCGCGTTGAGGAAGAATTGCTGGATTTGATTCTGGGTCTGCCGCAAGAACGGCGTCAGCTTAAACGTGAAGTCCGTGTTCTTGAACCGGTGCTCCCAGGAGAAGTCGTAATTGATCGAGGTCGGTGGTTGGATCGGATACCCGGGCGTGTTGCGGCCGAACGCGAGGAAGTGCGAGCCGATATAATCGGCGAGATCTTCCTGACGCGTGTTGTACTGCTCGTAGGCGGTATTCGGCGCTTCCGTGTAACGACCGTAGGAAAAGCGGAAGACGTCGTCCGGATTCGAGGTATACGTGCCGGCGATACGCGGCTGATAGATATCATAGGTATAGGTCTGTGACGGCACGTTCTGCACGTTCGCGGCATGCTGTCCCGCCGGGCAGGGCGCACCGGGATTTGGGTTTGCTTGCGGGGCTCCGGTCTGATTGATGATGCAATTGTCGAGGTTGTAGGCGTTGAACCAGAACTGGCGCACCGCGGCCGAGCCGCCGAGCGGCGGAACGAGCGTGTTCTGGCCGACGAAATTGAAGCTGTCGAGCCGGACGCCGATGTTAAGCAGCCACTTGTCGGTAGGGCGGTACTGGTCGGTGATTGAGGCGCCCGCAAAGTTCGGTATGGTTCCGCTATAGGTTCCGTTGAGACCGTTCTCCGAGATCATGTAGGTGCAAGCGCTTCCGTCTTGCGGCCGGCCGGGAATGGAGCATTTCGCGCCCGCGAGCGATGGGACGGTATATTGCGGGCTTAACGCGACCGTGTTGCCATGACAGTTAACCACCGCTCCCGACGGATAGCTCGTCGCTCCCGGATTGTAGCAGTAGCCGGAGTACGGATCGGCCGCGTTCACGATGTTGGCGAAGCTGCCCTCGCCGCCGAGGTTATAGAAGCCGTTGTTGTCGCGGACGATGCGCGCCGTCGTGTACGACCCGGCGACGCTGAGCAGATTTTGCTGGTTGATCTGGTCCTGGAACTCGAGGCTAAGACCCCGCGTGTGCGTGTTGAGCTCGTAATCGGGTGCGAGCGGACAGAAAAAGTAGCAGAACCCGGTGTTGTACGGCCCGTTGAGGAACCAATCGCTATAGAACGTGAAGCCGTAGACGCGAAGGAACGCGGTCGACCCGAAGTTCTTCGTATACTGAATCTTCGTGATCGCGGTGTCGTTATAGGAATTGTCCCGCGCATTGGCCGGCACGACGTTCGGATTGGCCGGCGAGCCCACGTTGGTGCCGTTTGGGAAGCTGTAAGGGCGCACGCAGCCGTTGAGCGCGTTGAGGCCCGCAGCGCTGAACGTTCCGCCGACGCTCGATCCGCAACCCCACGTATAGGTGTTCGTCCACGTCACCGGCAGGGAAGTACCGTATGGAACCGCGCCGCCGGTCAACGTAGAAATCGTTTCGCCGTTGATGGCGTACATACACGCCGCACCTGAGGCGGCGTTTGGCCCGGTGCAGAATGGCGATGCGATATCGTTGGCCGCGTAGAACTGATTCTTGAGCGCTTCGTCGTCCCAGAGCAGCTGCACGTCGTCGCGCCCGGAATCGTTGCGGTGCGGGATTCCGATGTGGAAGTTCACGACGGTATCGCGCCCGTAGATCGTGTTGGTACCCAGTGATGACTGGCCGTTGGGGTAGTTGCCCGCCGGGCCGAGCGGATAGTACGCATTCCCGGAGTTGCCGTAAAAGAGCGACCAGCCGGGAGCGAACGGCTGGGCGTATGGATTCGGACCGTAGCCGTAGCCCGACGGACTGCCGACGATGCCGAGTACCGGCCCGAGCCAGTTGTCGTACTCGGAACCGTTGTTGTTGTTGACGTAGTTGAAGGCTTGGTTCAATCCGGCAATGCCGACATAATACGAGAAGTTGCGATCGGGCGTCGAGCCGCCGACTTCGATCGCGGCACGATGGTAGAAGGCCGGCGTCCCGATCCCGAGCGAGGCGGTTCCATACCCGGGATAGGTGCCGCTCTTGATGACCTGATTGATGAAGCCCGCGAGACCTTGGCCCTGGGAAGTTGCCGGGTTCGCGCCCGTATATACCTGAACTTCCGCATTTCCGAGTGATGACGCCGATCCCGAGGCGTAGTTGTCGAACGAACGGTTGACGGGAACACCGTCGAACTCATAGCCAACTTGGTCGTAATCGCCGCCGCGAATGTTGATGGTCGCATAGTATCCGCTTTGGTTCGGAATGACGTAGGCGCCGGGAACGGTCGAGATGGCGGAGTACGCTTGATTGATGAGGCCGCCGCCGCCGAGCGCGGAGGTGGCCGCCTGAGCGGACGCGTTGATCGAATAGACGTCGGCCGTCGTACCCGATTTCACGAGCGCGCCGGCGGCTGCCGCCGTCACGTGTGCGATCGTACGCAGCGTCTTGAGCATGCGGACCGAAACGGATTGCACCGTATCGGCAAAGACGACTTGGCCCGGAGTACTGGTAGATTGGTAACCGGATTTGCTCGTGGTCACCGTGTACGTATCAGGGGCCAGGGTCAGAAACGTAAAGTGGCCACCCGCATCGGTCGTGCTGGTCGCCGACTGCGACGGACTGGTGGCGGTAACTTGCACTCCCGCAATGGGAGCCGAGGTATCGGCATCGACGACGGTTCCGGCGAGGCCACCCGTGACGCTTGCCAGTGCCCATGTTCCCTGGCAGACGAATGCGACGAGCAGCAACAGCGCGGTACCGAGATGCCGGAGAGATCTCCGATTCATTCTGTACCTCCTGAAGTTTTCAAAAAAGCCGGGAGGGGAAGGGCGCCGTGTGCGGCGCTTACGTGAGGCTGCTTCGAAGTCCCTTAAGGAGTTCCTGGAACGCTGTTGACCATTTCACCAACACGCGCGACGTGCTCGCGAATTCTGGCGGGAATCGCATCCGCAGCGGTGATGCGCTCAGGTGCTGCGGAACGTTCGTGAACCTGCGCGATCGACGCGATCGAGGCGGCAATTGCATCGAGGCCGTAGCCACCCTCAAGCACGTAAGCAACCGCGCCGCCGCAGTACTCCTCCGCAACTCGGCGAATCGCCGCGGCGACCGAAATGGCCGCTTCTGCGCCGACGCCGAGATCGCCGACTTCGTCGCCGGCGACGTAATCGAAGCCCGCGCTCACAACGACCATGTTCGGGCGCACCGCTGCTGCGACGACCGGCAGCAGCTCTTCCCAGACGGCAACAAACGTCTCGGTCGAGACGCCGGCCGGCGGCAAAGGCACGTTGGCAATTACGTCGCTGCCGCGACGATAGCTCGCCGCGCCGGTGCCCGGATAGGCCGGATAGGCGTGCGTCGACAGATACGAGAGCCCGTCGCCGGCGATCGCCTCGGTTCCATTTCCGTGATGGTAATCGAAGTCGACGATCAAGACGCCTCCGCCGCAAGCGGCCTGAAAGGCGCGCGAGGCGATCGCGACGTTGTTGAAGAGGCAGAAGCCCATCCCGCGGTCGGGCTCGGCGTGGTGTCCCGGCGGGCGAACGAGCGCGAAGATCGCTTCGTGTCCGGCCGCCGCGGCCTCGACAGCCGCGATGGCGCCGCCGGCGGCGCGCCGCGCCGCCGCGTACGAGCCCGCGTCGACGACCGTATCGCCGGTGGAGAGATACCGCGCATTTTCCAACCGCTCGGTTTCACGCTCTACGAGGTCGAGGTAGGCGCGCGTGTGGACGCGCTCGATCTCAAGGTCGCTCGCATCGCGGGCGCTCAACGTCTGCGCGAGAACTCCGGCGGAGCGCAGCCGGGCGGCGACGGCTTCGACGCGCTCCGGCCGTTCGGGATGTACGACGCCGCGAAGGTGTTGCGCGTAGAGCGGATCGGTAACGAACTTCAGCCGGAGTGCTTCGCTCCCGAGTGGCACGGGTCCGACGCGGCTTTGCGGACCCTGTCGTAATCCTTCGTGCCCTTCTTCATCAGCGGCAGCAGCCGCTTGTAGGTGGCACCGGCCTTGGTGCATTGATTCGATCCGGCATACGACTTCGCGGCAATGTAGAGTAGCTCGGGATTGCTCTCGAGGAATCCCTTGGCCGCTTTATCCAGCGCGTCGAAGATTTGCGCCGCTTCCTTATAGTTCTTCAGTTCGAAGTCGGCGCCCGCGACGCAGCTCAGCGTGATCGGCGAACGCTGCATCTCGAAGCTTCTGCCGCAAGCGTCGCGCGCTCCGGAATAATCGTGCACGCGCGAGTACGCCTGGCCCAAGAGGGCGAAGCCCTGGGCGTCGGGCTGAACCTGGGTGTAGTGGCGCAGATAGTTGATGCTATCGTTCACTCTTCCGGTCTGCATCGAGACCTCACCGAGTCCCAGCAAGGCACCCGAGTTGTTTTGATCGAGTGCGAGCGCGGCTTGCCACTGCGGGATCGCTTGGCCAAACTGACGCTGCCCGGCGTAGTAGTTGCCGAGCGCAACGAAACCCGCCGCAACCTTGGGGAACTGCGAAGTGGCTTGCTGCAGAACCGTAACGCCCTGCGCGTCCTTCTTTTCGCCCATGAAATACGCGGCTTTACGGACCATGATGGCAACCTTCTCGTCGTCGGTTGGCGCCGCAACGATCGCGTCGTCGTAGGCTGCGGTCGCGTGGGCATCGTCGTGCTGGCGGGCGTAGAGATCGGCCTTGAAAACCAGCGCTTGAATGTTGCGCGGGTCGATCGCTAGTATGCGCGCGGTCGACTGCACGGCCATCGGAATGTTGTCCTGTTGGGCGTAGGTCGTCGCGATTTGAAAGAGGGCTCCCGTATCCTTTGGATTGAGCGCGAAAGCGGCCTCGAATTGTGCGCGCGCGTCGTCGAAATGCTGTTCCGCGGCGTAGACGCTGCCGAGCGTCTCGAGTGCTCCAGGATCGGTCTTATTGAACGTCACCGCGCGCTTGGCAATCCGCTCGGCGTCGTTGAAGCGGTTCTCGCGCAGATAGATGTCCGCGAGCTGTGAGAGCACGCCGAGATTGGTCGG
Source organism: Candidatus Cybelea sp. (assembly GCA_036732685.1). Taxonomy (GTDB): domain Bacteria; phylum Vulcanimicrobiota; class Vulcanimicrobiia; order Vulcanimicrobiales; family Vulcanimicrobiaceae; genus Cybelea. Next base: position 115,796 of record DAINBY010000005.1, read on the forward strand.
ATCGAGGTTCGAGGCTTGCTCGAGATCGTAGGTCGCCGGCGCAAGCTGCCCGAGCTGCTCGTAAGCGAAGCCGTCGTAATAGTAGACCTGCGACGTCTTATCGCCCATTTGCAGCAGGTGCTGCGTATATTGCAGCGCGATGTCCGGCCGATTCACTTGCAGGTACTCGGCCGCTAGCTGCGCGAGCGCGATCTGGTCGTTCGGGTTGGCCTTCAGCTTGGCGATCAACCGCGGAATCGCGACGGCCGGCGGTTCCGGGCTCGCCGTAGGTAGGGCCGATGGCGACGGCGAGGGACTCGGCGTCCCCGTTTTCTTTCCGCTGAACAGGCCGGCTTGGGCGCTCGGCGTCGTCGTGGCCACGCCGACGACGACGGCGAACACGATCAATACGAGAAGTCCGATTCGTTTCAAGAGAGATTTCCTTTGGCAGTGTCGATCAATTTCGTCAGTTCGGGGACGATCCGAAATGCATCGCCCACGACGAGCAGGTCGGAGAACTCGGCGATCGGTGCGGCCGCATCTTTGTTGATCGCGACGATCGTTCCCGAGGCACGCATACCAACCTTATGCTGGATCGCACCCGAGATCCCGACCGCGATGTAGAGTTTCGGGGTTACGGTCTTTCCGGTCTGCCCGATCTGCAGGTTGTACGGTACCCAGCCGGCGTCGGCAGCGGCGCGCGACGCACCGACTGCGCCTCCAAGCGCTCGCGCTAGTGGTTTCAACAACGTCTCGAAGGGTTCCGGGCCACCGAGCCCACGCCCGCCCGCGACGACGACCGGTGCCTCCTCGAGCGCTAGCTCGCCGGCACCCTCTTCGATGTCGCGCTCGATGGCGGCCGGGTAGGTCTTCGCCGGCTTCTCGAGCGAGACGATCTGAGCGCCCGGGCCGCCGGGCGCCGCGGCAAACGCGCTCGGTCGAACCGTTGCGATGCCGTACTCGCTAGGTCGCAGCGCGCAGCTCGTAATCAAAACGCCGCCAAGCTTCGGCGAGACGCAGACGACCTCGCCGCCGGCGATTTGCACGTCGACAACGTCGGCCACGACGCCGGCGCCCAGGCGCACCATCAGCCGTCCGGCAACGTCGCGCCCGGAGAGCGTATTCGGGATGAGGATCAGCGACGGACCCACGATCTGCGCGGCCGATTGCAGATAATCGACGCTTGGATCCAACAGATAGGTATCGACGTCGCGGTCCTCGGAGACGTAGATCGTATCGAGCGGGTAGCTCTTCAACTGCTCCGCGATTCGGCCCGCGCCCTCGCCGAGCACGACGGCGCACGCCTTGCCGCCTAGCGCATCGGCAAGCCGCCGCGCTTCGGTAGCGAGCTCGAACGTTATCTTGCGCGTCTGGCCTTGGCGATGTTCGGCGAAAACGATGACGTGCTTCACGGCTAAACCAGCTTCTTCTCGTGAAGGAAGTCGAAAATCGCTTGCGCGCCGGTAAGGCCGTCGCCGGCTTCAACCGTGAGCCCCTTGCCGCGCGCTGGCGGCGGAGCGAAGTCGCGCAGCTCGGTCTTCGAGCCGGCCGCACCGACCGGTAACTCAAGGGCGAGATCGGCGAGTGTCGTGATGGCGATCGTCTTTTTCTTGGCGCCCATGATGCCTTTGAGCGACGCGTACCGCGGTTCGCCGAACGTCAGTGCCGTGGTCAAGAGCGCGGGCAACGGCGTGCGAACCACTTGATAGCCCACGTCGGTCTCGCGCTCTACGTCGAGGGCCCCGTCGGCGAACTCGACCTTGCGCGCGTTCGTGACGCACGGCAGTCCCAGATGCTCGGCGAGCGCGCCGGGCACCGCGCCGGTGCTGCTGTCGTCGGTCAAGCCGCCGACGATCAAAAGGTCGAACTCGAGCTTGCGCAGCGCACCGGCGATGGCGTATGCAGTCGCCCAGACGTCGCTATCTTCAAGCCCGGGATCGGCAAGGATAACGGCATCGTCGGCGCCCATAGCAAGCGCCTTGCGCAGCGTCTCCTTCAGCGGCTCGGGCGCCATTGAGAAGATCGTCACGCGGGCCTCGCCGCCGGCGCGTTCCTTTAACTGAAGGCCGGCTTCGAGCGCGTACTCGTCGTAGGGGTTGAGAACCGTTTCGACTCCGGTTCGCACGAGCCGCTTCGTTTGCGGGTCGATCCGCTTTTCGGCATTCGGATCCGGAACGAGCTTAACCGTCACCACGATCTTCACGTGGTTATAGCGACCTCCATCGGAAGCGGGGGATTGCACAGAAGAACCGTTGGCTTTTGGTGGTCCGGCAGCGCCGGACCTGCCGGTACGGGGGGAAGGGCGCGCTCCCTGTGGTCAGAACCCGACGGGATGCTTGCTCTCATCGTTGCGGCCGCGACGTTCGTGGCGGCGCCCCCGTACGCGACGCGGGAACGCCCGGCCACGCTCGTTGTCGATGCTTCGCGAGCCGCCGACGGCATGATGGAGGTGCGCGAGCGGATTCCGGCACCGCCCGGCAGCTTCACGCTCCTCTACCCAAAGTGGATTCCCGGTGAGCACGGCCCGACCGGTCCGCTCAACGATCTCGCGGCCCTGCGAGTCTGGGCAGGAGGCGTACCGCTCGATTGGCGTCGCGACCCCAACGATCTTTATACGTTTCACGTCGACGTTCCACAAAAGGCAGACGCGGTCGACGTGACCTTCGACGTGCTGCTCAACGCACCGCAGGACGACCTATCGACGCATTCGATTGCCATCCTCAACTGGAATCGCGCACTGCTCTATCAAGACGGCGTCGACTCGCACCAGTACTTCGTCAAGCCGTCGATCGTGCTTCCAGCCGGCTGGGAGTACGCAACGGCGCTGCGCGGAGCCTTACCGAGCGGCAATCGGATCGACTTCGCGGTAACGCCGCTGAACGTGCTGGTCGATTCGCCGCTCGACATGGGCAGATACGTAAGAAAGTGGGAACTTTGGCGCGAGGGTGCGGCTTTCGTTGAACTCGACGCGTTCGCCGATTACCCGCAAAGCCTCGAGATCCCCGAGAGCTTGCTGCGCGCCTACAGGCGGGTGCCCGCGGAGGCTTTTGCGATGTACGGTTCGCGCCACTTCGAGGATTATCACGCGCTGCTCACGCTCAGCGATACGATCGACTTCCAGGGTATCGAGCACCATCAATCGAGCGACGACCGGGCGCCGGCCGACTTTCTCACCGACCCCGAGGGATCGCTCAACGACCTCGATCTCGTGACGCACGAGTTTTCGCACTCCTGGAACGGAAAGTACCGCCGGCCGGCGGATCTTACGACCCCGAACTATCAAGTACCGCAGCTCACCGATCTTCTCTGGGTCTACGAAGGCATGAATCAGTATCTCGGCGATCTGCTCTCGTTCCGTTCCGGGATTCGGGATCCGAAGCGCTTTCCCGAATACATCGCGTCGGTCTATGCCGATATGGATTACGAGACCGGGCGCGAAACGACGCCGCTGATCGACCTCACGACGGGCGCTCCATATTACTATCTCGTGCATGGCGCGTATCCGCACATTCGCCGCAGTTCTGGGGATTTTTATAGCGAAGGCGATCTTCTCTGGCTCGACGTCGACACGATCATTCGCGAACGCTCGCATGGCGCGCGATCGCTCGATACGTTTCTCCACCGGTTCACCGAGCCGGCCGTGACGGGACCGATCGTCGAGACGTACACCCGCGAGCAGGTCGAGAGCCTGCTCGACGAGGTCGCGCCCTACGATTGGCACGCCTTCTTCGAGCAGTACGTCTATCACGTCGCCGTGCATCCGCCGAGCGACGAGTTAGCACGGGCGGGCTGGCGCATCGTCTACACCGAGAGACCGAACGATTTCGTCTCGTCGCAGCGAGCCGAGGATCGCGCGGTCGTGGGATGGTACGCCTACGGCGCCAACGTCACCGATGAGGGCGTCGTGAAGGACGTCCGCGAGGGTTCGGCGGCGTGGCGCGCGGGCCTCGCGCCCGATATGCACGTGCTTGCCGTCAACGGCCAGCAGTTCACACCCGACGTACTCGAGTACGCGATCGAGCGTGCGCAACACTCGAGCGCGCCGATCGCGCTCATTACGACGCAGACGGGCTGGTATCAAACGCTCTCGCTCGATTATCACGACGGCATTCGCTTTCCGCACCTGGAACGAATTCCGGGCACGACCGACATGCTCGCCACAATCGCCGCCCCGCAGGCAAAGTAGCGTGGCGAGACACGTCCGGCGAATCGCTTCTCTCGCCGCAGCGCTCGCGATCGCGGGTTGCGGCGCGCGGCTCTCGGCACCGGCGGTCCCGTTAGCGGGCGACGGCAACCTCGGAGTTCCGGCGGCGCTGCAGCAGCACGCCATCATCGGCTTCAGCGTCGATACGCCCAAGCGCGCGGCAACCGCGGGCGGCCAAGGCATCACCGCAACGATCCTTTACAGCGGATCGCCGCCGCCGGGGAGCGCGCTGCAGAAAGCGCTGCAGGGTCGCGGCATTTCGGTCGTCGATGCGGGCATCTCAGGCGTACTCTTTTACTGGGAGTGCCATCGCACGCACACCGTGAAGCCGCCGCCCAGGAGCTACGGCTACAACCCATATTGCCGCACCGACGAGAATCCCCACATCAACTCGGAGCGAGTCGTCTTACGCGACGTCGGCAAGATTCTCAGTCGCGATGCCAAGCGCTCCTACGTGACCGGGTATTGGGTGCTCGACGACTGGGCGCCGTGGGATCCGGGAAGCGGGCGCGAATTGTTGCAGAAGATCCACTCGCTGATCGCCGAGACGACGCCGGGCCTGCCTGCGATTTGCGGCTTCGGTGCGGGCGTCGCACGCCCCGGCAAAGTTCACTGGGATCCGGGCACCGCCGCGAACTATTCCAACGGCGGCTGCGACATCGTTGGGTGGTATAACTATTCGCCCTTCGGCAACCGCCATCGAAACAACGGAATGCGCCTAGATTGGAGCATGAAGGCGCTGCTGCCCGCAATGCGGCACAGCTTAGAAAAGAAGGGCTGGCAGATCGCACATACTCCGCTGTATGGCATCGGACAAGCCTGGGGCGGTCCATTCAACAAACGCTATTATCAGCCCGGATTGACGCGCGGCGAGATGCTCGCGCAGGCGACGGCGTTTTGTGAGTTCGGAGCTACGTATATCGGCTGGTACGCATGGGACGATAGCGGTTTCGAATCGCGTACGAAGACGCCGAACAACTCCAAGGCCATCACCGCCGGAATCGCCGCCGGAATCAACGCCTGCCAACAGGTTTGGAAATCGTAGTCGCCGCGAGGTGATCTAGGGTGCCGGCATCGTCGCGTGGAGCGGATAGCCGTCGACGGTTCCGTCGAGAACCGCCAGCGCCGAACTTCCCAGCGTCGGCCACGTAGCGTCAAGCGTTCCCGTCGAGGCGCCCGTGAGCTCGAGATGGGCGCTTGCGTGCGCGCGGCGCACGTCGAGATCGGCGGTGCCTGAGACGGCCAGATCGTTCGTCCAGCGAATTTGCGCGAGCCTCGCCGGATCGTGCGCGTTTGCGGGCTTCGCCTTGTACATTCCACCACGCAAGCCCAAACCGGAAGTGAAACCAAACTCGTAGGAACGCGCGAGCACGTCCGCCGCGGCCAGCACGGCATCTGCCGCGGCGCGCCGCTCTTTGACCGGTGCTGCGTTGCCCGAGAGCGGCGTCGCCGACGCGACTTCTTTAACCGTGAGCGAGAAAGCCGGCACAAGGTGCAGTGCGGGAACTTGCGAGGCGCATTGCGCGTCGACGATTTTCGTCTGCGTGAACCGGCGGACGATACTTGCGGCGCATCCGCCGAAGTCGTCGAGTGCGGTAACGTGGCCGGTATTGGCAACGATCACGTGCGATGCGCGCGCAAAGAGCCGGGCGGCTTTTTCACCCTCTTGCGGCGTGGTGATCGTATCGAGATCGCCGTTGAGCACGAGCACCGGTACATCGGGAAAGCGCGTTCCGGGCGGTACGGGCCGGCCCGCGGGATGTTGCGGCGAAGCAACGGGCCAGGTTTGGCAGAGAGGGACGTACGCGTAGTCGAGCGGGATGCCGAGGTACTCGTCGATCGTGAACGGCGCGTAGAGTTGCGGATCGTTGGTGCGTTTTCGCGCGAGTGCATCTTGCCATACGAGCCGCCGCTGCGGCTGCGGCAGGCGCATATCGTAGGCTTGCGGGTTGTCGGAACAGCTTGCGGCGACGAAGAGCCCCTGGCTATAGAATAGCGCGCGGCCGCTCACGCCTTCTTCCTCGGAATAGGCCTCGGACACGAGTCGTTGCAGCGGCACGGCGTCGTGCGCACCGGCGTAAGCGCGTGCGGCAGCATCCAAATCGCGGTACGGCAGCGGATCGAGACCGGCCGAATCCATCACGAACGCGACATTTGAAGGCGTAATACGCCCGCGCTCCGCGCGCAGCTTCTTCACGAGTCGTTCGATGCGCTCGAGCGACGAGCCGGCCAGGCCGGCGCAGACCGGCGAGCGGGTGCAAACGTTATCGAAGGCGTCGCGCAACGTCGGCGCCGTGCTCGGATACCACGGGTCGCCGCCGATCACCTGATACGCGCCGTCGAGCACGACCGAGCGCACGAGCTTGGGATGGCGTCCCGCAAAGGCTTGGACGAAGAACGAACCGTACGAATCCCCGTAGATATCGACGCTGCGGATGCGCATGGCGGCGAGCACCATCGCCATGTCGTCGGCGGCAAGCGCCGTACCAAAGAGATCCGACGTTTTGCCCAGGTGTTGGCCGCAGCGCGTCGCCTGCCACAGCTTCATCATCGATGCTTGCTGCAACGCGTCGCAAACGACCGGCGCAGAGCGGCCGGTGCCGCGGTTGTCCACTAGTAGCAGGTCGCGGGTTTGCAGCAGCGGCCGGTAGAGCCCGCGGTAGAGCGAGCGCGAGCCGATCGACGGATACCCCGGACCGCCTTCGACCGCGACGATCGTGCCGGCGGACCTAGCCGAACGGTTTGCATGCGGCAACCATGCGAATGCGATGTCGATCTTGCCGGGCACCTCTCCTGAAGGGTCGAGCGCGACACGCACGCTTCCGCAATAATACTCGCCGCCCAAACAGGGGCGCAGCGTCAACGAGCCAACGCGCAGGCTCGCGCCGGCGCTTCCCGGAGAAACGAATGTCGGCGGCTGCGATCGAAATGTCGTGCAGCCCGTTAGAATCGCCAAGGCGACCGCAGCGCAAATCTTCAAGGCCGCCGCCTTCTCGATCAGATTTGCGGTGTCATCCTGTAGCGGAGCCGCGCAGCGGCGCTGGCGTACGGCCTAGCAGTGAAACTCGACGAGCGTCTCGCCGGCCTTTCCGGATGCCTGCGCTCCGACCGCCCAAAATCCGGCGGCGTTCGAAGTGATCGCGCGGAGTTCATCGTACGTCGTACCCGGATCGGCACTCTTGACGATCTGCCACGCCGTGCCGTTCCAGCGCTGGGTCAGCGTGCGATCGATGCCGGAGGCGAGGTCGAAGTACGAGCCGACCGCCCAGAGATTCGAACCGGGACCCGCCGCAACATCGGCGAGCGAGTTTCCCCCCGCACCCACATTAGGACTCGAAACTATGCTCCACTGCGAGCCTTTCCAGCGTTCGACGAGCGTGCGCGTTGCGTAGGTCGGAGCGCTCTCGGAATCGCCAACGCTCCACATCTCGTTTGCATCGACCACGGCAATGCCGCCAAGGCCGTTGTAGACGGCGCCTGGGACGTTTGGGCTTGCGACGAGCGACCACTCTTTGCCGTCCCAGCGCTCGACCAACGTCTGCGACGTGCTGCCATCATCGTTCGACGACGATCCGGTCGCCCAAATCTCTTTCGCGGAGACGATGACGAGGTGTCCGAGCGCGTTGTAGCTGGCGCCTGGATTGGGACTCGCGACCACTCTCCACTTCGATCCGTTCCAGTGCTCGACGAGCGTCTGCTGATTACCGGCGAAGTCGAAGTACCCGCCCGCCGCCCAGACGTCGTTGGGCGCGGCCGCGGCAACGCTTGCGAGTGCGCCGAGTTGCCCGGGGCTCGGGCTCTCGACAATATGCCATGCCGATCCGTTCCAATGCTCGATCAACGGCTTGGTCTGTGCCGCGGGTGTCGCATTCTGCACGCCGACTGCCCAGACGTCGCGATCGGAGATCGCCGCGACGCCGGAGAGTTGATTATCGCCGGTTCCGGCGTTCGCACTCGGCACGACGCTCCACGAGGTTCCGTTCCACCGTTCGGTCAGCGTCACGAAGTTCTGATACGCTGCGGGCTGATAGCCGCCGACTGCCCAGAGCGTCTTGGCGCCGCTGCGCGTCACGCCGTAGAGCTGGTTATTCGTCGACGAAGCGTTCGCGCTCGGTATGACGCGCCAGCCGTGACAGCCGTGCGCACTTCGCACCGAAGCGGCGGCACCGGCTGATGACGGCGGCTCTAGCGAGTTGGAGGAGCCGCAACCCGCAAGGGCGGCACTCGCGACGGCTGCGGCGATTCGCTCCGAAATGCTCCGCATAGCACTTCAAACGCTACGCAACGCAGGTGAAGAAAGAATGAAAAGAGGCGGCGCAAACGCGCCGCCTCTGGTTTTTAGCGGTTATATTCCGCGGTTAGGGGCCTTGGCTGTCCACAACCAAGTTGTGCTCGTCGACCGTACTCGACGGTTGTGAGAGACCTTCGGTCGAGTTGATCGTGGCAATGGGCGAGCCGCCCGGATAGGTGAGCACCGAAACGTCGGCCGCGCCGAGATCGGTCACGTAGGCCCGCGACCCCGCCATGTCGATGGTAACGTGGAACGGATCGACCCAGCCGGATCCGAGCGTCCCCGTAATGCTGGTGTAGGGGGAAGGGATGATATCGACCACGGCTCCCGAGCCGGTTCCAATCTGGTCGCAAACGACGAGTTCGCCCCGCTTATCGAGGACCATGCCGCCGGCGTAGCCGAGCGTGATCGGCAGCACCGTGCCGGTGCAACCCGACGCGGTTAGCCCACCGACATACTCGGTGATGGCTGCGCCGCCGGACGCAAGGTTGTAATCGACGAAGACGTTGCCGTGCTTGTCGACCGCGACGCCCTCGACGTTACCGCCGGGCGAGCAGGTCGCCATGACGGTGTTGCTTTGCTGCGCGTACTCGTTGACGTATCCGCCGCCGGAGACGGTGTAGTTCAAGTCGGCTTCAAAGACGTTTCCGTTCTTATCCGTCGTTACGCCGATCGAGTCGGCGATGCCGGTGCTGTACGTGAAGACCAGATTCCCGGCCGTATCGTACTCGGTGATGTTCGGGTTGGCGTAGTTGGCAACGTAGAGGTGACGGACTCCCGCAACCGGCTTGTCGACCCAGTTTCCATCGGGGCCGTTCATGCCGCTAGAGATGGTTCCTTCATTGATCGTCCAGTGGTTGTACTTAATCACCTGGGCGTTGCCGGTGCCGAAGTCATCGATGTAGACAACGTGGTTGGTAAAGGCCGGGCTGACGCCACGCTTGGCCGCGTGCGCGTGACCGATCATTCCCAGGAACTTCGGTGCGATGCCCGAGCGAGCGGGATCAAAGTTTCCGCGGCTCTGGCTTGCGCCGGTCGAGGGCAGGCCGGCGCTGGTGCCCTGCGAGACGCCGTTAGAGCACGCCGAGAGCAGCGCGGCTGCGACGACTGCGCTTCCCGCGCTTAGCAAAATTGACTGTTTCCGCATCAGATTTTGGTTCTCCGATTCTGTCAGCTAAGAGGCTTACTTTTGGACAATAGTGATCGCCGGCTCGTATAAGCGAGCGGCAGAAGGGCTGGGTTCCTTACGGGGCTGGAGGCTCCTTCCGGGCGGGCGTAGGCTGCGTAGCGAACGGGCGGCGAGGATGAACTTCGAGGCTCCAGCGTGAGGGAAATGACGCGCGACGAGTTCGAACGCGTCGTCGCTGAGGCGCTGGAATCGCTGCCGGAGCGGTTCGCGGCTCTCGTTAAGAACGTCGCGATCACGGTCGAGGAAGAGCCCTTAGCGGAGGACCTCGAGATCGGCGAGGGCGGTCTCGACGACGATTCGGAGCTCCTTGGCATCTATCGTGGGGTGCCCCTGACCGAACGGACGCACGACATGCCGCTGCTCCCCGACGAGATTGCCATCTTCCGCGGCCCGATCAATCGCGTGGTGCGAAGCCGGCGCGAGGCGATTGAGGAAGTGCGCGAAACCGTGATTCACGAGCTCGGGCATTACTTCGGGCTTGGCGACGACGAGCTGCCGTAGCCGCGGGGAAAAGGCGGATTCGTCGCGGAAGCTGCCCCGACGATTTGCTGCTGAGGAGGTCCCGATAATGCGTCTCGTAACTCGTCTTTTTCCGAGCGTCGCTACGATGCTCTCTCTTGCACTACTGACCGCGTGCGGCGGTCACGGTGGAATCACGCCAGGCATGCCCGGCGCGAGCTCGTCGGAGAGCACTCAAACGACTCGCCCGCTCTCGATCGAACGCGCCACGCAGCGCATTCGCGCGCTGATGCGCAGCGGTCACTCTTCGGGCATCATGCCCGCGCACGGCGGTGCCGGTTATCCGGTCGCCGCGACGCCGCGCGTGAGAGTCCCGAACGAAACGCCCTGCGTCGACGTGCTCTTCACGCCGCACACGCCGCCGCTGAACCCTTCAGGTCTTCCGGTCGGCGATTTTGGAGACTACTCGGACCATCCGTTCAACTACACGCCGCCCGCGAACTGTCCCGGCCCCTACGCGAAGATCGTTCTCACGGTGCACTTCAACGTTACCGCCGGCGTGCAGTACGACCGCACGGGCGCGATTTGGGTCGGCGCGACGAACATCTTCTTCGGCACCACGGCGGAGCCGGGCTCGAATGCGAGCCCGCAGTGGGAGATTCAGCGCGACGTCAGCGAGTACGCGCCGATCTTCGCGCAGCCGTCGGTCGGCCAAGCCTCCGTTTATAACATCGTCAACTCGCAATACACGGGCGTCATCCGTGGAACCGCCGAGCTCGACTTCTATCCTGCGAATTCGCAGCACGCCGCGGCAAATGCCGCCGATGCGGTCTACCCGCTTTCGGGCGGCCCCAGCGGCGGCTACGTCTACCTCGATAACTCCACCGCCCAAATGACCGGCACGTTTACGTTTCCAACCAACGTCGAAGCGGCCTATCTCGACGTTTTCCTCGAATCGCAATCGAACGACGAATTCTGGTACACGTGCTTCCCCAACGACCTCGCGTCAGAGTTCAACAACTGCGGAAACACCGGGTTCCGCGAGGGCGAGGTGCTGGTCGACAACCAACCCGCCGGCGTCGTTCCCGTCTATCCGTGGATCTATAGCGGCGGTATCGACCCGTATCTCTGGGTTCCGATTCCCGGCGTCGAGACGCTGAACTTCGCGCCGTACCGCATCGACCTCACCCCCTTTGCGGCGCAGCTCGACGACGGAAACCCGCATACGATAGCGGTTTCAGTCTTCAACGACGGCAACTACTTTGCAACCAACGCCGCCCTGCTCGTCTACGAAGATCACGGCTCGTCGCAAGTAACGGGTGCGCTCGTCAGCGATAGCACTTCGGGCACGCCCAACGAGAACGTCACCGAGCACGTTAAGAGCCTGCCCTCCGGAGGCGCTCGCGGAACGATCGGCGTAACCGCCACGCATCCGGTTCACCTCGACGGCTACGTAATGACGTCGCACGGACGCGTCGACACGCACGTGTCGCAAAGCATAAAGTTCTCGAACGTTCAGAAGATCGCGCTCACGTCGAATCAGTTCCTCCAAGACATTACGCAAGATACGACGGTCGTGTCGAAGACGACCACGACGGCCAAGGGGCACAGCACGGCGTCGCTCGAGGAGCGCAACTGGCCGCTGACGGTTAACTACAACTACGTTGCGGGCGCCAGCAGCGCAACGCAGACCGCCGATATCGTCCAAATAAAGAACGAAAGTGGTGTGAACCCCGAAGAGCACGGCCTAATACCGTGGGCGCTGCTCAACCGGATCCACTCGTCGGATACGCTCACCTTCACCAGCTCCGGTTTCACGCCGTCCAACGGCAAGAGCGCGCAGGAGTACAAGACCCGCAACATTCAGGGGCCCTGCTACCACAGGAACCTCACGTCGCTCGAGTACGTACTCACCGGCGATGCCAGGAAATGCTAGCAAAATAAAACCGAGCCACTAAAGCCAAGCGCGGTCTCGCACATGCGAGGCCGCGCTTGCTTTATCACCCGGACACCTTCCAGGCATCTTAACTTCTTCAGACTTTTTTCATCCCCGCAGGTGACATTCTAGACCTGGTTTCTCACCGAAGCTACATTTGAGGTAATCGATGAACATACGTATGCATCAGAAGGTCATCTTTGGTGCGGCGATTGTGTCGTTGGCGGTTGCCGGATGCAACGGAGGCCAAAGCTCCGTTTCCCCGTCGATACCGGCCACGATGGCGCAAAGCCAAACCCGCAATCAGGGCGCTGCACCGGCAGGCGGGGGGGTCCTCGGCCAACTCAGACACCAGGCCGTCATCGGATCGACGATCGATCCGATTTACGGCCAACTCAATCCATACGGTCTCGACGTGGCCAAGACCACGAACGGCGCCTTTACGAAGGGCGATCTCGCCGTGTGCAACTTCAACGACAACACCAATACGCAGGGGACCGGCTATACCATCGTCGCGCTCCATCCGAAACCCGGATCGGCACCGCTGTTCGTGGTCGCCGACCCGACGACGCTCGTTGGTTGCAACGCATTGGCCCTCACGCATAACGATACGATCTGGGCCGCTGCCTTTGCATCCAACGACAATCCCTGGTTCTCGTCGGGCGGAACGTTGGTCGGCAACTTTACGGGTTCGCCGTTCAATCGCCCGTTCGGACAGATCTGGGCACAACCGAGACAGGGTCCGCAGGCAATCTATGAGAGCAACGCCGGCGATGGATCCATCGTGCGCATCAATCTGCACACCTTGGCCAAGGAAGTCATCGCAACGGGCTTTCCGATTAACGGCGGACCGCCTGGAAGCATTCTCGGACCATCCGGCCTGCAATATCAACGTAATCGCGATACGCTGTACGTCGTTGACGGCCAGAACAACTCCGTCACCGCCATCTCTAAAGTTACCAGCCTTCACTCGGGATGCTTGACGGTACTGTCCAACGGCACGCGATTCGGCGGCCGCTGTAGTTCGCAGGCACGCGTCCTTTTCTCCGGACCGCCGTTGAACGGACCGATTAGTTCGGCGCTGTTCTTTAACGGCAACCTCGTGATCGGCAATACGGCCGACCCGAACGGCGAAAACCTAATGATCGAGATCAACCCAGGCGGGCACGTGATGCAAGTGCGCAACGTCGATACCGGCCCGGCGGGCTCGCTCTTCGGCATGGTCGCAACCGGTAACAACGCGGCAAACACGAAGCTCTACTTCAACGACGACAACGACAACAATCTCCAGGTGCTCGAGCGCTAAGGCTCGCAGCTCCTAGCCTCCACGGGGCGCGGCGAAATTTCGCCGCGCCCCATTCTTATGGGGAAGCCAGGCCCAAGAGGTAGCTGATGCGAAACCGTTCTCGTGCGTGTCTAGTCCGTTTTGGACGCTGCTTCTTCTACATCTGCAGGAGACCGAAGTATGAGGCTTTCACTTTCGGCGATCGCTACCGCGTTCGCCGTGCTGCTCTCGGGTTGTGGCGGCAACCTCCCCGGCGCTCAAGGGCCCGCGGGCGCGACCTCGGCGGCCGGCGCCTCGGCCGCGTCCATCCTCCATCAGCCGCCGGCGCGGCAAATCCCAGCGAGCATCGCCGCGGGGATCGAGGTACCCACGACGATCGATCCGGCGGACACTCGTGCGGCTGCCTACTGCAAACAGACCGGCGGTGCCGTCGAGATTCGCCGTGCGATGTACGGCACGAACGGATCGAGTCCGCTCCCGCTCGCCGGCGTAGCGACCTTCTGCAAATACACGAGTTCGTCGTCGGGTGCTTCGCGCATTTATATTAAGTTGAACACGCTGTACAAGACAAAACCGTCGCTCGCGGCTCTCGCGTACATTCTCGCTCCCCCGACGGGTTCGTGCCAGGGCAATCCCGCGTCGTGCTACTGCTCGCTCCTCGGCGGATCCGACCAGTTCGGCGGCGACAGCGGCAACGGCGGCGGTTGGTTTAAGAAGAACTCGATCGATCAAGTACTCGAGGCATGCATCTTCCCCGACATGTCGTCGATCGATTCTTGGGGACTCGCCTATCACGCGAACGGGATCATCCGCGGCATCGACCTGACGACGGTGATGCGGTACAAATATCCGTAGCAAAGCCAGAGAGTCGAGGTAGCCATAGCGGGGCGCTCTTTCGCGCCCCGCTATCAATTCATGCGTACGTTATTTTAGAAGCGATAGGCTCTGTACTAGCTGCTGCAGCTTCTCCGCTTCCTGAATAACCTGGCGTCCAACCAATTTGATCGACCCGGTGGTATACGGTTTTCCGTTAGACTGCTGGAAGGTCGCCGATCCCGCGCCGCCCTTGGAAGAGAGCTTCGAAATCACCATCGAGCTGATCGGCCCTTCTTCTAGGAGTTTGGTGCTGTACGGGAATGTCTGGATGTTCGGAAATCCGGTCGTATCGGCGTTGAACTTTCCACCTTTGAATGGCTTGCCGCTGACGGTCGCCAGCAGATACGCACACCCTGCCTGCTTGTTCTTCGTAGTGAAGGTTCCGTAATAAAAGTAGACCTTCACGGGCTTCGGGGTTGGCGTCGGCTTCGGCGTTGGCGTCGGCTTCGGCGTTGGGGTCGGTTTGGGCGTCGGCGTCGGCTTCGTGTAATTCGCGAGCAGCCAGATGGCGGCGTCCTTGGTCTTCAGTGCAGTAAACGTAGTGCCTTTGACGTTACCTTCCGCAAAGTAACTCAGATATTTTCCCGGTATCTTGCGCTTGGGCGCCGTGCATTGAATTGATGTCAACGGCGTCGCAATCGTCGAGTACGAGGACGACGACTCGTCCTGCGACACGGTTGGAGTATAGGCCCCGCTTCCAACGCCGTGGCACGCAACAAGAAGAGCCACAGCGAAAAGTGCGACCCCGGCGCCTGGGCCAAAAATCTTTCTCATAAAACAACCTTCCTAGGGTGCCGAGCATACCCTTTTTACGAGTAGAATTCTCTTGTGCGATACGGTACGATGTAGGCTTGCAACCCGAGCGATATGGGGCTCTCGACCACGGGTGATGTGAGATGTTAACCGGCGCAGACGTTTCATGGGCGCAGGGGACATCGCCTGGCCAAAAGTCACCGCTACGGGTCTCGTAGACTTTGCATACGCTCGCGCTTCCTACGGTACAAATTCGGGGGATGGCGTTTGAACGGTTATCCTTGTAAGCTGTGTCCCGCGGTCGACGTCGAGGAAGGCAGCGGGTCTTCGACAAGCCGGTCCAGCAGCTGGAGTTATTTATCACGTCGGTCGAAAAATCACTCGGCTGCAAGATGGTGATCTACACCAACGCCAACACCTGGAACGATACCATGGCAGGACGTCGACCGCGACGTAGCGCCCGATCTTGCTCCGATCTCCTGGGTCTGACGTGCGGCTCTGCGTCAGTTCGCGTCGGGGGGTCGATAATCTCGCGGTTGGTGGAGGAAATAGCCCTCGCTATATTTCGAGGTGATCGGCACGAATTTACGCGGGCGCCTCGAGAAGTCGAAGCAGTCGTTCTCGGGCGACGTCGCGCGCGTATCGCTGGCCGCTAGCTGCCCAAGATTGAAGCGATTCTCGATGAATCGCAGAATGCTGCCGTGCTCGTACGGCACGTGCGAGACCCAGCCCCGTTTTGCATAGGGCGAGATGATCAGCATGGGAACCCGCATACCCAGGCCGTCGTAATCGAGGTATGCGGGCGGCTCCGGATCGTACAAGCCGCCGGGATCGTCCCAGAATATGAAAATCGCCGTCGAATCCCAGAACGGCGATTCTCCGACCGCGTTGACGATTGACGTAACCCACGACGGACCCGTATCCGAGTTACAGCCCGGGTGGTCGGAATTCGCACAGGTCGGAGTGATCCACGTGACGGCGCGAAGGCTGCCGCCGGCAACGTCGGTCAAGAACTGGCTCGGGGGAGTAATGACGTCGTCATTCCAATCGGGACCGTAGCAGATGTGCTTGACTGCCTGGTACGAACTCCAAATACCGCGCTCCCCGTAGGCTTTCCTGACGCCCGTTCCGCACTTCGTCCCCCCCGCACCGACAATGCCCAGCGGGTTGGCATAAAAGGCCCAACTGAGCCCCGCCGCATCGAGTTCGTCGCCGAGTGTTTGGTAGTCGAAGCAATCCACCACCGATGCGCCGTAGCCGCGTGGCGGGTTCGTCGTAATCGTCGGTATCGTATCGTAGGGACCGCCGGGACACCCCCAGTTCGCGGCCGGATAGTTTGTCGTCTGCGCCGCTTGCGCGGCGATGGTATATTGGTGCGAAACGTAGCTGCTCATGTCGAAGTTCGAAGCGTACATCTGATCGGCCACGACGTACTGTTTGCCCATCGTGAAGTACGGCGTGGTCTCCGAATGCGGCACGTAGCTATACGAAGGGTATTTGATCGGACATGCCGGGTAGCTGGGCTGACCGCATCCGGCCGTCACCCGGTTGAAACCATTCATCTGGCAGTTGGTGCCCGGAATCGATCCCGTGCCGTTGCAAGCATCGTAGAACGCCTGCGAGTTGTGCGCGAGGTCCCACGTCGTCGCGAGGTCCACGGGTTTTATTTTGACCTGCTTATTCTTGCTGTCGTAGCCGTACGTCACCGTCGTCGCGCCCGGAAAGCCGTAAAAAAGGTTGTTGAAGCTGCGGTTCTCCTGGACGACGATGACGACGTGGTCGATCTTATCGATCGGATCGGTCAGCCGCCCAACGCGTACCAGCTCGCGCGGCGAACCCGGCGGCACCGCTCCCGCGCCCGGCCCGCCGCATCCGGCGAGGAGTACCGCAACGATGAGGATGCAACGCGACCGGCGCTCGAACCAAGTGCGATGCATGTCCGTTCCTTATGGGCCGCCGGGGCAGCATCCTATCGTGGCGAGCCCACGACACTTTGGCCGCCGCGTTGAGTAGTATTATGCTAGGTTCGCTCGAGCGGGCCGCACTCGCGAAGGAGGGCACTTTGGTCATCGCTACTACCGAATCCGTCGCCGGACACCGAGTATCGCAGACGTTGGGTCAGGTCTTCGGCGTGGTCGTGCGCAGCCGCGGGTTGGGCGGCAACATCATGGCCGGGCTGAGGTCGCTGGCCGGCGGTGAGATCATCGAGTACACCGAGATGCTCGAAGAGGCACGCCGGCACGCCACCGATCGGATGGTCCAAAACGCGCAAACGATGGGAGCAAATGCAGTTATCATGATGCGCTTCGACTCCTCCGAGCTCGGCCAGACGATGACCGAGATCGTGGCCTATGGCACGGCCGCGGTCGTGGAGCCTGCGTGATGCTGCGCGCGCTCGTCATCGCAATCGGCGTCGGCTGCATCGCCGGTGCGATCTTTCTGGCGAACCAGGTCTGGTTTGCGGCGCTCGAGCTGGGCGTTTTCGGCGTGTTGATCCTGATCGGGACCTTCTTCGAACGGCACTATCGCACGCGCCGTGCCGCCGGCCGCGGCTGGCAGAGTACGGCCGAACGATTCGTCGATCCCACCTCGGGAAAACTCGTCGAGGTTCGCTACAATCCGCGGACCGGAGAACGTGCATACGTCGACGCCGGCGAACGATAGAGACCGTTCTGTATGGGATGGATCGTGAGATTGCTCAGCCTTGCCTTTCTCGCTCTAGGAACGACTCCTATGGCTGGCGCCGTCCCGGGAGATACGCTCTATACAAGACCGGGCGAACGGATATCCAGCGGACAGACTCGTTTGAACCTCTACTGCATGGGGTCGGGTTCGCCGACCGTCGTTTTCGATGCCGGATTTGGCGACTGGTCTCCGTCGTGGGCAGGCGTACAGCCGCAGGTTGCGCGATGGACGCGCGCGTGCGCCTACGATCGCGCCGGATATGCCTTTAGCGATCCGGCGGTCATGCCGCGCACGAGCGCTCGAATCGCCGACGAGCTGCATGCCGCATTGCACGGCGCTTCGCTTTCACCCCCGTATTTGCTGGTTGCTCATGCGTTCGGCAGCTACAACATGCGCGTCTTCGCGGACCGCTATATGCGCGACGTAGGCGGAATAGTGCTCGTCGATGCCGACGACGGCGACGTCGAGCCTGCAAAGTGGCGGGCACGCGATCAGCAAAGCTTTCGAAAAATCATCGCCGCACTGCGACGATGCCGCAGCGCTCTCGCCGAAGGTCCACCAAAAAGCTGCGACAAGTTGTTCTTTCGCGGGCTGCCCGAAGCGCGCTTCTCCAACGAGTTGAACGACTCGCTCCTCCACTTCGCGCGAACGCAGGTCTCGCTTTACGATGCCATGATTTCCGAGATGGAAGAGATGCCCCCAGATGAGACCTATCTGCAGAGCCACGTGACGTCATATGGCTCGCGGCCGATTCGCGTGCTGACCACTTGGCATTTCGGCCTGCCGCCATCCTCGCCCGCGAGCGTCCATACCTGGCACGTGGCCTTCGAGCGCGACTCGGCGCTAGCGCAGGCCTCCTGGCTTCGCCTGTCGACGAATTCGCGGCAGATTTTCGATTACAACGTGTACCGTCAATACATCCAGCTCGACGACCCGCAGGTCGTGCTTCAGGCAATCCGCGAGACCCTCGATGCGATGCCGAAGCGGACGTCTTGGGAAAATACTCAGTAGCGCTGATGTAAGCCGAAGCGATTCCCCTCGGGATCGCTTGCGAAACACGAACGACAACTGCTCGGAAACTCGTTGATCTCGCTGACGTCACCCGCGCCGCCGGCAATCAACCGTTCTCGCGCTGCGTCGATATCGTCTACTTCGAACATGGCGCCATTCGATTGCCCGGGCATGAAGCCGAGCGGCTCGCCGTTTCCGACTCCGAACGCCGTCGTTCCAAGATCGAACTCGGCCCAATGATCGCTTGACAATTGGCCGGGTTGCAATCCGACGACGTCGCGATAGAATGCCGCGGCGCGAGGAACGTCGCGCACCGAGTAGGCCACAAACGCTAAATCCTTTACCATGCGAGCCTCCATTCATTGCCGGGCCGAGTAGCTCCGGCGAGTGGGTCCTATTTTATCGCGACGTTGACGGGTTTTGATGCGATGCCGTTCGCGATGACGACGAGCGTGCTCGCGCCGGTGTCCATCTTTGCTGGAACGTCGAAGTTGGTCGAGACCGGGAGCGAGCCCGTGGCGACGCCCATCGTGCTGTGACCGTGCGTGTGCGCGTAGAAGACGTTCCCGGTCGAGTTATTGGTGATGCGCACCATCGGGTAGTTCGTCGCATTTTGGTTTTCGTCGCCGTATGACGTCGCCTGTCCAAAGCCGTTGAACTGCGTTCCGGTGATCTTATAGGTTTGACCGCGCGCCAGCGTCTTGGAAACCCTCTTGATCGTCGGCAACCAACCCGCCTGCGGCTCTCCGGTTGGCGTGTAGAGCATGACACTCGAATAGCCCAACACCATGATTTGCCCCGTCGGCAGCACGAGGGGCGGCCCTGCATACGTTATCCCATTGATCGGAGTGAGCGTCGATCCGTTCCACTCGTAGACGGTTCCGCTCACGCCGAAAACCAAAACGTTTCCGCTCGGTTCGAGCACTGCAAAACTATCGCCGGCATTGTCGCCGTTGGGGAAGTCCGGCCCAACCGTCCAGGTGCCGGACGCCGAGTTATAGATCGCAGTGTGGCCGGGTCCGCTCGTTGAGTAGGATCCTGTATAGAAAACCGTTCCGTCGGGGCGGAGAATCGCAGGCCCGATCTCACCGGGCGGATAGTAACAGAGGTTGGGCCCATATAAAAGACATCCGTACGGTGACGGAGAGTGCAAATCTACGATGGTCGA
This sequence comes from Candidatus Cybelea sp., assembly GCA_036732685.1. Lineage (GTDB taxonomy): Bacteria > Vulcanimicrobiota > Vulcanimicrobiia > Vulcanimicrobiales > Vulcanimicrobiaceae > Cybelea. Next base: position 135,632 of record DAINBY010000005.1, read on the forward strand.
GCCTGCGGTCTTCCACTGGCCCGTAGCAGGGTTGTAGATCTCCGAGTTCGGCGCGTTCTCTACGTCGGCGGTGAGAATCGTGCCGTTGGAAAGAAGCGTCCATCCTTCTTCGGCATTAAAGTCTGACTTGCCCGCGTCACCGACGCGCTTCCAAGTCAGCCTCTTCGGATTCAGATACGAGTCCCACATGTGAAGTTTGTCCCCCACAAGCATAGTGCCATTCGGCAGCACGCTCGACGGAGAATCGCCGATATATTTCCACTTTTTGGGATGGCCGATCGGCGTCCATGCGTTCTTTATCGGATCGTAGACCGCACCCTGATTTGTGAGCTGCAAGTCATAGCCGTTTCCCGGTGAGTTGTACTCGCCGCCGCTGATGGCTAGCCGGCCGTCGGCCAGTACGTCGGCCGCAAAATAGAGCGGCCCGTAGCCCGACTGAAGCGATGCAACCTGGCTCCACGTGCCGTCGCTATAGTTGCCTTTCGCGTCGGGAGCGTAGCGGTACCAGTTGCTCCAATTCGCGCCGCTCTGCGCAAGCACGGAGCCGTCGGTCAGCAGCCACTCCATCGTCATTCCGACCGGGGGCTGGCGGCGGATGCGAGCGAAATGCCCTGTGTGGCTCTTTTCCATAGTCTGCAGCGACTGTTGAGAGACGCCTGGTACGATCGATCCGCCGCTCGAACATGCCGTCATCCCAACGGCGATGACCGCGGCAACCGCCGCACAACACGACCTAACATTAGCGCGACACACGCGAACCTCCAAGGAAACCGATTCTGAGAAAGCCCGTACCTCTTTGAGCTCAAGCGACGGCTTCCCGCTTCCCACCCGTTCGTTACCGGCGCATCCTTTCGGCGACCTTACTTCGGGCCATTCGGGCATCGTTAGGAGCGGCGCTTCCGCAGGAGACCGGTGAATAAAACCGGCACCGTTCACTCTAGTGAGGGATGTAGAATGAGAGCTTTTGCGTTCGCGTGTTTCAGCGTTGTCGCGGCGCTGGTTAGCGCGGCGGTCCCTTCCGCCGCCTCCGCGCAGACGAGGACCGTCACCGTCGAAGCCGGCCCAATCTGGAGTCAGGCTGATGCGGAGAAGAAATGCCCGCAGGTTGCGAAGACGAACGGCGGCACCTGGGACGGAGAGTGGCGGACCACGGTGCCGGGCAGAATGTCGGTCTGCGAGATTCGCCTGCGTTCGGCGGGGGACAAATATGTGGTCGAGGCCGTAGAAGCGGGTCCGATCTGGAGTCAGTCGGACGCCGAGAAGAAATGCCCTGAAGTCGCAAAGGCAAAGGGAGGCGTCTGGAACGGGCAGTGGCGGACTACCGTCCCTGGTAGAATGTCGGTGTGCCAGGTCCGACTTCGGGAGCCAAAGAGCTGACCGTCCCACGTGAGTAGCACCGCACCTAGGATGCCCACACGACGGCTCGTCGGGCTCGTCGGGCTGCTCTTTTTCGCAATTGCAGCACTCGTTGTCGCATTTGTGGGCGCGCTGCTTTTCTTCATTTTCCGGCTGATCGACGGGACGCCGGCCCACGTCTGCGGCTTGGCGTTGGTCCAACGCAGTACGGCGGCGAACAGACTGGTCGGCTCTCCCATCGCGCAGCACGGCTTCACCGGCGGCCGTACCCGATCTGCGAACGGAGAAGACTACGAGCACATCACCTTTTGGGTTCGCGGCCCGTTAGGCGATGCGTTCGTCGTTTCGGAAGGGCTGCGATCGCCGCTGGACTCGCACTTGAACGTTCGCATCGGACGCAACGGCGAAAGCGAACTCATCTACTCTGGGCCGTTCGATTGCCCCGAACTGCATCGCTGATAGCATCGGGCGCGAATGATCTGGGGTGCGCCGCAATGACCGTCGAGGTTCCACAACGCCGTTAGCGAAGGGAGACGAAGGTCCCGGGTTCTGGTTTTTAAGGAGGCTCCTCATGTTGCGCTTTTCAGTTGCTCTCGCTTTTAGCACTGTACTGTTGGTCGCTTGTGGAGCGAGCGCCCAGCCGGGAAACTCGGTCGCGAACGTCGTGCCCTCCGCGGCTCTTCCGATGAGCCCCACTGCGGAGGCGAAGGGTCACCCTGACTGCAGCGGCACCCATGGCGTTAAGGTTCATCCGTGTCCGGTTGTTCTGAAGAAGACGAAATATGTAGCCGTTAGTGCCTCGGGACCCGGGATTTACGAGGAATCCTGGGGCCCAAAGCCATGCCAGCCATTCTGCAAGTTTTCTAAAGTCAAGCTCAACGAAATCAGAGTCTATCCGGACCGAAAATGCGGAACCGCCTCGGTGGTGATTTATGGCTACAATGGTGCCGATCAGCTAGTGGGGAAAGCCTATTTTAACGTTACCAATGACGAGTGTAAGCACGCGCGCTAGGTCAAGACCCCTGGCATTCGCCACACTCGGCATCGGTGTTATTGCTCGGGTCGTCACAACCCGATATATAACCACATCGCTTATAACCGCTCGTGCCTGAGTTAGTGACACAGGTATCAGTATAAGTCGTTAGCTTGCAGCCGGGGGCCAGTCGCGGTTCTATCGCTGCGCGTATCTCCGATTCGCTTTTTCCTTCATGAATCATCGAAATCATTTCATTATGAAGAGCCTTGGACATTTAGGTTCCCTTTCTTAATGAAGTGGTTTTCGCCGGACGAGATCGAAACGCTTGCGATGCCGGCGCACCGAGTCAGGGAGTCGAACCCACGCTCGTCCTGGCCAGGGGTCTTCTGCGTTTTCGCCAAAGACTCGGTTGTCTGCTTCTTACTACGGAGGTGACTCTTATGAAACGGCTCATTGTTGTGCTTGCTGCGTGCGCAGCTGTGATCGCACCTAGTCTTGCCGGACCGGCGCTAGGTGACACACCGATGTCCGTGTCGGCGGTCGGTGCGGGTCCGCATGGATACGATTATATGGTCGGAACGTGGTCGTGCACCAACCCAATGCACCCATCGGAGCTGGGTGCGTTAGCGTCGACTACGATTACGGCGACTAAGGTCAAAGATGGCAACATCATGATCAGGACTGCAAGCCCGAACGGCGACGTTACGAGCTACAGTACGTATCTTACAAAAACGAAGACCTGGTACGCGCCATACGCAGATTCCGGCGGAAAGTACGGAACTGAGACGACGCAGGAATCCGGAAAGACAATCCATTGGCTTGGGACGTTCTATGACACAGACGGCACGGTGACGCCGATTCGCGACACGTTCACCATGCTTTCCATGACCAAGCAAGTCGATCTCAGCGAAGCGAAGGTCGGCGGAGTGTGGAAGGTCACGGCCAAGACTACGTGCACTAAGTCGTAAGCAGCCGCCGACGAACCGACCCCGACAGAATGTTACGCCGCGTCGCTGGTCCGGAGCGCGTGTTGAAAGTCCCAATCCGGTTCGCCATCCTGGCCTACGCGCTCGTAACGTTAAGTGCGAGCGCCTTCGTGGTTACACGCGCTGCCACGAGTACCCCAAGTTTTGTCCCGGGCCCATGTCCCGTCCCACCACAACCGATAGCAGGGTTGCGGCACGCGCGCTGCGGCCGGCTTATCGTTCCTGAGAACCGTCACCGGGCGAGCGCGCGGGCGATCAGCCTCGCGGTGGCCATCGTCCCCGCAAATTCAGCGAGGGCGAAGAGCGATCCGATCATCTGGCTCGCCGGCGGTCCGGGCGACGATGCGATCACCGAGATTCCCATGGCGCTGGCCGGCAAACTCAACGCGAATCGCGACGTGATCTTTATGTCGCAGCGTGGCACGTATACCGCCAAACCGCGGCTCACGTGCGAGTCGGTCGATCGCTTGGCTGCGAAGACGCTGGATATGCCCTACGATACCGCTGCAGCAGGCAAAGCCTACTCCGATGCGACGCTAAAGTGCCGCCAAGAACTCGCGGCGCGGACTTCCGACCTAGCCGCGTACAACACGTTGGAGAGCGCTGACGACCTCGAAGATCTGCGCGGCGCGCTGCACGTCGCGACATGGAACGTCTACGGCATCTCCTATGGAACCGATCTCGCGCTCACGTACATGCGGCAGCATCCCCACGCAATTCGCTCTGTTGCCATCGACGGCATCTTGCCGCCGTCGCTTGCGGGTGGAGTTGCGACATGGACCAGCGCCGCGGAGGGAATCAATGCCGTCTTCCAAGCGTGTCGAGATCAAGCGCCCTGTCGTAAACGCTACGGCGACATCGGTGCAACGTTCCGGCGACTCGTGCTCCAATACGAGGCCTCTCCCAAGACGGTAAGCATTCGGGTCCCCGGACACGCCGGGAACGTCAACGTGAAGATCAGCGGCGGCATGTTGGTACAATGGGCGGTCTCGCCCGGTACGCACGTGGCCGCGAAGGTTCCCGCATCGGTCTATGCGCTTGCCCACGGCGACCCGACTCCGATTGCAGCGACTTGGGCTGCGCCCAAGCTGGATACCGGCAGTATCGGTATCTTCAGCAACGGGGTATTCAATGGGGTTGCTTGCGGCGAGTGGGTACCCTACGAAAGCGAGCAAGACGTCGTTGCGGCGGGGCGACGCGTCTTTCCGACGTTCCCGGTCTCCATCCTGAGAGACGCCCCGAACTTGCCCTTTATGCGAGAGAACTGTCGCGACTGGAACGTCCCGGCCGCATCTGCGTTGGTGCGAGCAGCGACAAAAAGCACCATACCGACCCTCGTCATAAACGCGCAGTACGACGCCCAAACTGCTGCATCGTTCGGTGCCTATGTGGCGAGGAGGTTACCGAACTCTACCGTCGTCACGATTCCCAACGTCGCACACGTTGCATTTGGCAGCCCCTCTGCGCCTGCAAACGCCTGTGCGTATGCGATCACGCGGTCATTTTTTGACGCACCAAACAAGGCCGACAAAAGCTGCATCGGGAGAGTACCTGCAACAATCTTCGTGCTCTGATGATCCCGACGGCCCTTACGCTGCGCCGGAGCGATTCAAAATCACGGCCTTGAGGTGAAGTCCGGTTTGAGCGTTTGGAAGTTAACCGGAACCGAAACGTGCTCTTGCACGATTAACCACTTGCCGTCGATCTTCCGCAACACATCGGTAACCCGAACGTCGAGAGCATGTAAGGTGCCCATATCTCCGGCGAGGGACTGAATGCTGCGGGTATAGGCGACGTCTCCGCTGACCGTGACGTTCAGCTCGCTGATCTTAAACGTCAACCCTCCTTTAACCGAAGCGAAGAATCCCTTCCAATCGTCATAATAGCTCTGCCAACCGACGTGGTCGCGCGGCGGAGACACGTCGAAAACAAAGAGCGTGTTGCCGCGAACGTAGAGCGACATAATGGCGTTGACGTCTTTGTGCCGAAGAGCGGTACCGAACTTCTGATAGATGGCGTCGATCTGCGCGTTGTCGTCAGATTGTGCGTCCGCACGCGATCCCTGGAGGCTCCCTACGCCAACCAGAAGGGCGATCGCGAGCCCAAGCAATGGTTTCTTCATAAATAACCTCCAACGACCCGCAACATGCTAAGGTCAACGCCGCTTTAGTACACCGAACAATTCGCGCACCGGATGTCGAGACCTTGCAACGCATCGTGCGCGATCGACCCGCTCTCATCGACTCTCGTCACGGTCTCGCAGTTCGCTCAGCCTTCGTGCCCCACTGCTCACAGAACCGATCTCCAGTTCCGGTTTGGGCTCCATGCGTGGCCTCGAGTTAGCGAATCGTCAAGCGTATTTCAAAAGGCTGCAAATCAGTATCGCCGCGCTGCTCGATTCCGAAGACGCTGAGAAGGTATTTGCCCGAGCGCGTTAACGTGCCACTCCACGCATCGCCACTCACGTTGGCGATTTCGTCTTTGCCGAAATTGAGAAGTACTGGGATACGAAGATTGTGCGGCTGGGGCGAGAGCCGCTCGATCGCAACCCGCTGTCCCGCGCGCGCGACGAACGAATAGTTCTGTCCACAGTTCTCGTATGCGGTTCCGCGCAGAACCGTCGACGAAGTACCTCGAGCGAAGTGGATCGGCACCTCGTACGGTCGCTCGCTGTCCCGTTCGGGCCCAATGCAATCGATCGACGAGCGATCGGGCGAAAACGCGTATTTCGTACCGTTCCACACGTACGTCGCCTGGACGATCGTGTTCACCGTCTCGTGTTCGGCGAGGTACACGGTGCCATCCGGTTTCGCGGCCACATGCTCGGGCAACGAGACCTCGCTGAGAACGAGCCGGTATCCCGATTGCGCTCGCCGATAGATCAGCACTCGGGCGGCTTGACCCTGCCACCCGCAGCCATTCCTACCGACCACGATCACGAGCCGTGCCCCAGAATACAAGGTCAACGATTGGAAATTGAAATCTTTCCCAACATACGCACTCGGTGAGCCTTCCGCCAAACTCTCGACGCAGGTGCGAAAATCTTTGTCGCGCATCAACGCGGCGACGAGCGCTGCATCAGGAATCATTATTTCACCTAGTGCGGCGTGTGCGGGCGGCACGCGATAGCTTGCGGCTTACGGCTCGATTGCGAGATGGCTCGGAAAACCGCCGGGAATCGGAATGTACATCACCTGGCTGCCGGTTCGCGGATCGTAAACCTGTATGCTGGATTTGCCGCTGCAGGCGACATAGAGCATACCATCGAGCGGGCTCACGGCGAGCGCCAAATTCGTAAAATTCGTTTCGAAGGAGTGGGAGCACCCGTGAAACGTGCAAGTCCGAATCTTGCCGTGCAGTTCGGCGATATAGAGGTGCCCGGAGTCGTCGCTCGTCATTGCCTCCGAGCTGCCTTCAAGGATCTGCTCGCGCTTCCCCGACTTGACGTCGGTCACGGCAACGGTGAGTTTCGAATTTCGCCGGAACTTCGCCGCAACCAACGATCCTTCCGGATTTACCGCGAGCTTGAGCGGCAAGTAGTTGCTGGTGTGCGTGAACCAGGTCCGATCCCTGGAGCGCAGACGATACCGGGCCAGCGCATCGGCAAATGCCCCTTCGTATCCGACCCACAGCGAATCGCGGGCGACTAGGACGGTCAGGGGGCTAAGGGAATCCTTGATTTCAAGCCACGGCTTCGTGTCCCCTGGCCGATAAAGCTTCACATCTCCGCCGACTAACGCCTTGGTGTTGACGTAAAGAAAGTTTTCACCGTCGGTGGCGACGGAACTATGAGACCAAGACGGAAGCCCCGTAATTTCGCGTACGATCTTACGGCTTTGAATGTTTAGCTCGAGAACCTCGTATTTGCCACCAGCTGACGGGTCGTTTATTCCGACATACAGATGACCTCGCCGGTCAAATGCCAGCGAGTTGGCAACGAGCCGGGAACCGCCGATCGAAAATTCTTGGGTGAACTTGTCGCTGTGCGGCGGAAAGATCAAGACACGCGTCGCCGTGGGAGTACGCTCGGTCACCGCAACCGTGCCGCGACCAAGCGCGACCGGTGGTGCGGGAGAATTCGACGGCGACGGGACGTTTACGCCGCCCGAATTGCATCCAGCCCACAATACGCTTGCCGCGACATACAAAAGGCTCCAGCGGCGCGAACGAGACATAGCGTGTTTCCTCCGAGAGCCCCCATTTCGGCTTACGGAGTCAGTTTCCGCCACGTCTCCATGCGTCGACGCAACTCGCCAATGTAATCGGGTTCGCCGGTGCTTGAAAGCCCGCGCAGGATTTTGCGAACTATCTCCGCGCCTCGCAGGCGCAAACGTTCGCATTGCCAATTCGGTTTTTCGGACGGCCGGGAGTCGAACCTACACTCGCGGATTCAGCCGCTCCCGTCCGTTCCAGAAAAGTGTCGGTCAGTCACGCTTATCCGCCGCACTGTTCCCTGGCCGTCCTTCCCGATTCCAACCGCTTCCGACGGGTCCGTGACGAAATGAGACAAATGACCTTCGCGCGATCGCGATAGCCGGTACGGCCGTACAAGCCATCGAACCGCTCGGAAAGCATCGTTTTCGGGAGGGTCTTTCTCATGTCGTTAGAGCTTGCCAACACCCTTGCCACCCTTGGAACCTTCGTCGTAATCGCCGCAACCGCAATCGCCGCCATACTACAGCTCCGCCACGCGCGAACTAGCAACCAGATTGCCGCGCTTAACGAACTTCGCGAGACGACAGAAACGCGGGAGTATATGGAGGCATCGCACTTCGTTCAGGGAGTATTAGCGGCAAAGCTGCAAGATCCAGCGTTCCGTTACCAGGTTGCGATGCGTTCGATACGGACCGACGAAACGCGGGCACTGATCGCAAAGGCGAACTTGGTCGGAAACTTCTTCGAGAGTATGGGGACGCTGGTTAAGACCGGTCTCATCGATAAAGAACTGGCGTTGCAAATCTGGGACGGCGTCACTGTTCAGGCCTGGCAACATCTCGCGCCATATGTGGCAATACTACGACGCAGTGCAGGCGACGTGCTTTGGGAGAAGTTCGAGTTCCTTACGGTAATGGCGCAAGATTGGATCGCCGCGCATCCCAAGGGTAGCTATCCTGTCGGCATGCGCCGTATCGACCTCAAGGACGAATGGCTCGAGGCCGACATGGAGTACGCGGCCTCACTTCCGCGAGCATGATTTTCTGGGATGGCCGATTCGCAGCGGCCGTCTACGCGCAGCGCGCACTTGCGAGCGAGGATTACTCACGGCGTTAAGCTGGCCACACACGACCTTGCCCCGCGCCGGCGTAGCATATCACAATGCTCGTGGCCGATCCAATGCTGCGCTCGCCATAACCACCGACACCCGCGGCGCTTTGAGACCCGCCTCCGCCTCCGTCAACCGCTAGTCACTGGGAGTGGCAAACTTCTTTATTCCCGCCTCCGCGAGCGCACAGTATGTACGCCTTCGCTGCTTTAAAGTAATCCACGTGAAAGTGCGCGTCGGGATCGAAATTCATTGCGCGGAACGTTACGGTCCTTTCAGTAGCCAATTTTGGGCCACAACGGGGGTGGGCGTCAAATGTGCTCACCGCCCTGAACCTTATTTGGGGACCCTCCTTGATGTGGTTATAAACGACCTTTGTGTGAAACTCAGCCTCTCCTTGAATACATTTTTCCACTTCCACATGCCAAAACGGATTCGCGGCATACGACCAGTCAACAGTAACAACGGTGAATTGCCCCGTCACGTTCTTGTACGTCACGTAGGCTGTCACGCTTTCGGCCGGTTTCACCGCGATCGCTCCAACGCTCGACGTCGTCGGTTGCGAGCCAGTTGGGGCGAACGGCGTTACGCGTTGGGCACAGCCAACCATCGCGAGGGTTAGAAATAAAGAAATAAGGCGAGACACGAAGGACTCCTTTGTTGCAACACTTGTTACCGAGGTCGATGCTCTCCTCCTGAAGGTTTCTAAACTCTCCGCCCGTCCAACCCGCTTGGCGAGGTGCGGCATGACATTGGCCCGCTCAACGATAGAAAGCCAGACGCTCAGAGTAGGCGGCCAGCTCCGCGGCCACGCACGTCGATGCGTTTTGGGCATAAACCACCCAGTTGCGGGCTCTACGTTAAGCCGTGACGCCCTCCCCAGCCTTTGCGGCCCCGCTGGCTCGGTAGGGCCCGCGCTGCGAGCGATGCTGCGGCGCTCACGCTGAGGCTGAAGCGGCCGCGAAACGCTACGCCCTGTCAGAGCGGAACGTACCTACGATATCCTGATGACGGCGCTGCGCGAGAAACTCAGCGACGCCGAGATTGAATCGCTCGCCGCCGAGGGCGCTCAGCTATCGGAAGATCAAGCCGTGGCCGAGGCGTTGACCTTGTGATTCCTTATATCGTCAAGGAGTCGCGCTACCAGTTACAATGGGGCCCAACCGTGACAAACGTGCGGTTGCAGTTCGGTAAGAACGCAGTAAAATAACACTTTTCCTTGGGATGGCCGGGAGTCGAACTCTCCCGAGCGTGGCTCCCCAGAGTTCATGAATGGTACAGGGCCCTGTCCCTATTGGAACTCCCGGTTATCGAGAACTCTTGCCGGATCACGAGGGGTGCGGCGGACGGCTACCGTTTGGCTACCGCGGCCAACCTACTGGTGCGGGCGAGTGCTGGTAGTCTTCTGGCTAACCTCTGCCATTTGGAGTAATCCTTATTCGTGGCCCTCGACTCTTCTTTCCAATATCTGCCTTATAAAGGTCGGAGTGTTTACGCCGGCTGCGTCAGCGGCGGCGCCCAGTATCGCGGCAATCTTCGCCCAAACCGGCGCTTCGAGATGAACTGCCGACTGACGATTTGGAACTGTGGTCGCCGGCCTGCTCAACTCATCGATCTTCGCTTGGGCGAGCGGTAAAGAGTTTCGCCGGCCGGCAGATGCTCAGATCGAGAGGGCTTCCCCGACGGCTTGATCTTCGCTCCAGGCAGCGCCTTCAGCCATGAGCTTCAGAAGCTGATCTTTGCCGAGCGCATCGCGCAGTGCCGCAAGCATCTTATCGTACTCCTGCTGTTCGGTATACTGGCGCAACGCTTCAAGTCCATTCAAGCACGCATCGACGTAACCCAGAAGCCGCGCGGCGCGGAGCCGGTCGCCGCGCGAAGGCTCCTCATCAGCGGCTGGCCGTAGCGCGGCCGCCGCCGCGAGATGCTGCAGGCCCCATGCGACGCCGGCCTCCCAGTGTGCATCGCGCGCGGCGGCGAGGCCCTCTTGAGCTGAAATGCGAGCGTCGTCATATCGCTCGAGCGAGATCAGGTATGCCGCAGTGTTGCTCAGCGAAATCGCCGCGCCAAGTTTATGATGGAAGGCGCGATAGGCTGTAAGTGCCTCGTGTTCCAGTCGAAGCGCCTCGACCGCATTGCCCTCGTGAAACTCGGCTTCGGCAAGATTTCCGGCAATGCTCGAGGAGACGCGCTTCTCGCCAATCGAGCGGAACATCGCCAATGCCTCGGCGAAGAGCGGCCGCGCACCAGCCACATCGCCGGCATGGCTACGCGCGATTGCAGCGCTTTGCAAAACGTCTGCAATAACGCTGCGCACTCCGACCGCTCGCGCCCCCTTCAGTGCCGAGGCCAGCATGGTCTCGCCTTCTTCGATGTCGCCGAGATCGACGAGCGCGCGGCCGAGTAGGTGTTGAGCCTGCGCAACGCGCAGGGGATCGTCAAGCTCCCTGTAGAGCGCCAGAGCGCGTTCTGCCCGCTCGCGAGCCGTCTTCCGTTGAGCGAGCGCGACGGCGATCGCCGCTTCGGCAAGGTCGAGCGCGGCCTCAACCGAAGCCGGCATCGCGGTGACGGACCGAGCCCGCGCCGCTCGGATCCACCGCTGTCCTTCCGCCGCAGCGAAGCGCGTCCACACCGGCCGCAGCGCCGCCGCCAGCCGGCGGCCGAGCAGTTCATCGCCCTGCGCTCCAAGCGCCCAGGTGAGCGCCGCTCGAAAGTTCTCCAGCTCCGGCTCGGCGCGAGCAAGCCACGCGGGTTCGGGCGTCGTCTCAAAGACGCGATAGAGCTCTTCGCCGAGAGCTAGAATTGCAGCTGCGTGCAGCCGCGCGACGGCGGCATACTCGCCCGTTTCGGCGAGGCGTTCGCGCCCATACTGCCGCACCGATTCGAGGAGTCGATAGCGCATTCGGCCTTCCGTTTCTTCCGTATGCACCAACGACTTGTCGACGAGCGATGAGAGCAGGTCGAGAATCTCCCAAGACTCGATTGCGTCTTCAGCGGCTTGATCGACGCCGCTAACCGCGCCGGCCGTGTCCAGCGTCCACCCTCCGACGAAGATCGCCAGCCGCCGGAAGAGCCTCTGCTCGTTCGGTGAGAGCAGATCGTAACTCCAGTCGATCAACGCCCGCATCGTCTGCTGACGCGGCACCGCGGTGCGGCTGCCGCCGGTCAGCACGCGAAAACGCTCGTCGAGTTTCTGAGCGAGTTGTCGCGGTGCCAGCACCTTTATTCGAGCCGCCGCCAGTTCGATCGCCAGCGCGATGCCGTCGAGGCGCCGGCAGATCTCCGCAACGGTTGGGGCGTTTTCGTCGCTTAGCTCAAACTTCGTGTCGGAGGCGGCGGCACGCTGCGCGAAGAGCGCGACGGCACCATAGCCTAAAGCGTCTTCCGCCGCGAGCCCATCGCTTTGCATCGGAAACGCCAGCGATGGCATCTGATAAACGTGTTCGCCGCCGATGCGAAGCGGCTCACGGCTGGTCGCTATTAACCGCACGCCGGGAGAGCCGCGCAAGATCGTACCCGCGATTTTTGCAGCCTCCTCGATCACGTGCTCGCAGTTGTCGAGAAGTAGCAGCAGCTTCTTGCTCTCGACATAGCGCAGGAGAGTCTCGAGCACGGGGCGGCCTGGCTGCTCGCGCAAACCCAGCGTCGTCGCGATCGTACCGGCCACCAGACTCGCATCGTTCGTCGATGCCAGCTCGACGAACCATACACCATCGTCCCAACGACCGAGCAAATCCGCACCGACTTGAAGTGCGACGCGCGTCTTACCAACGCCGCCGGTGCCGACGAGCGTCACCAACGCGTGCTCGCCGACCAGCCGCTCGATCTCGGCGAGCACCTCGTCGCGGCCAATGAGCGACGTGAGCTGACGCGGGAGGTTGTTCGGCATCGATTGGAGCGATCGCAGCGGTGGAAACGTTTGGGCTAAGCCCGGAGCGACGAGCTGCCAGACGCGCTCCGGTTGGGCGAGATCCGCAAGCCTGTGCTCGCCCAAATCGTACAACTCCACGCGTTCGGGCATTAGACCGCGCAACAGCAACGCCGTTGTACCGGAGACGAGGACTTGACCGCCGTGGGCCGTTGCTAACAGCCGTGCCACACGGTTCACAACCGGTCCAAAGTAATCGCCGTCGCGCTCGTCGGTCGCGCCGCTGTGCAGGGCCATTCGAACCTGTAGGCCGCCGATTGCGCTCCAATCCTCGCCTGAGAGTTTACGCTGCGCATCGATTGCCGCGGCAACTGCATCCGTCGCACGCCAGAACGCCGCGCAACACGCATCACCGACCGTCTTGAACACGTGACCGCCGTGCCTTTCGGTCGTGGCGCGTAGCAGTTCGTCATGGCGGCGCAATGCCGGCGCCATCGCATCGCGCCGCTCTTCCCAACGCCGTGTGCTTCCCTCGATATCGGTAAAGAGTAGCGTTACTGTCCCCGTTGGAATTGGGGCCGCCCGTGCCATCCCTGATAGTTCAAAGTCTACGCGGGGCGCGCCTTGGCCCTCTCCGAACTTTGCAAATCAGCCGCTTAGCGGCCCAACGACGTATAGGAACAGCGGGGCTCCAAAAAGTACCGCGATGGTTTTTCCGGTTAAGAAAAGCAGCCGCTTGTCCATCACGTCCTGCCGGCGTCAGCAAACTCTGGTTCTCCGTAAATTAGCGCCGTTTTCGTCGTACCGTCGAAGAGACCGTCTTTAAGCGGAGCCTGAAGAGCTTTAAAGAAATCGTCGGCGCTCTCATGCGCCTTCTGCTGTTTGCCGGCTTCGCCTTTCATGTGATATGACCAGTCAAACTCGGCGACTAGGACGTGGAATGCATCAACCGTTGGTCGCGTCGAAACGGCGAGATCCGCGTGCGCGACCGCATCCTTGCCGAAGGTATACGATCCGAGTCTCGCGCCGATCTCGAAGACTCGAGCGTTATTCACTGCCGACACGCTGGCTTCCGAGTCGAGATCGAGCTTCTTGAGTCCCGGAAAGACCTCAATGATCCTCGACATGGGTTGCTGAAAAGTTACAACTGGTAGTATCCGATTAAATTATTAGAAAAGATACTTTTGACCGAACCAAGTTTCTCGCCGCGAATGATTTCCTCTTTGAACTTATATCGCGTGTCGATGCCCTCCATCGAAGTATCGACTTTGAAATCTGCCGATTCACGAAAATCGGCCGAGCGGCGCTTCGACGACGTGCTGCTTGCATGATCAGATTCGTGGCGCGCACCTGATCTGATCCGAACGGGTAGACCCCTGGAGCACCCGATCTCGATCCGCCACGGCAACCGAATGGCAACCGTCGCCGCTTCACCCTCGAAAAATGCCCAAAAAACTCTTGGGATGGCCGGGAGTCGAACCCGGACGCCCTTTCGGGCTGCAGATTTTAAGTCTGCTGTGTCTGCCTATTCCACCACCATCCCGCTATCGAGCCATCCTTCGACAAGTCCCAGGATGACACGAGTCTCAGGATGACACGGAGCGCTCGACGAACGTTAGTCGCCGCTCCAATCCGTCGAAACGGACATCGACGGCATTGAAACGCGCGTCGATCGCATCGAAACGCCGATAAACCTTCGTCTCAAAGGCAGTCAGCCGCGTCTCCAACGCTCCAACCCGCGAATCCAGGCGATCGAATCGAGATTCCAAACCATCGAAGCGCGACGATATAGTGCCGTAGTTCCATTCCGTGGCCGCACGAAACGCCGCGATCTCGCTTCCCAAACCGTCAATGCGTGACTCGAGGCGTGCCGTCGATGAGGCGAGCAGCTCCGAAAAACGACCGATCAGTTCGTCTGCAAAACGGTTATCCATCACGCCAATAGTTACGCTACGCTTGTTGCCGCGGTGTTTCCTGGGCCGCGCCGCTACTGCTGGTAGTGTTCGACGATCTCTTCGGTGCGCAGATCTGCGACGCCCGGATCTTGGCCGGCATCGCGACGCGCTCGGCGCTGGCGCAGCAAATCCCAGAACTGATCGAGCTGCACCGAGACCGCCTCGAGCCGGTGGCGGTCGTCGTTGGTCATGCCGCCGCCCTCGCCGTGCTCGAGGAGGCGATGCTCCTCGTCGACGAGCTCCTCGATGTGTTTCTTGATCTCGGCGTCGTTCACGGTCTGAATCCCCTTCGCATATCCGAACCTGCGCGCACCGGCGGCGCCGCTCCTCCCGCGGCGTCACGCTCCTGCAAGAGAATGCCGATCAGCAAGTCGCTTGTCGTGGCGATGGCTTGGTCGAGATTCAAAATTGCGAGCGCTTCGTCGAGCACGATGATTCCGGCCGGCAGAATATCGGCGCGCTGCGCTCGCATTCCGGCAACGCGCTTGCGCTCGTCGAGCGTCATCGCCAACAGCCGCTCGAGCGTGCGCTGCAGATCGGCTCGCGTCAACGCGTACGACGCACTCGGCGTAAGCCGCGCGCGCACGATTGCCGCGGTCGTTGTCGCCGAGCCGCCGACCAGCGCCAGGCGTTCGAGTTCCCCGCAATCACGCAGCGGCGCAAGCGCTGCACGCGCGAGCTCGCGCGCCCGCGTAACCGTCGCGGCATCAACGGCGCCGTCCCTTCCGGCGAGTGCGGGAACCTGCTCCGTCAAGCGCACCGCGCCGATCTCGCACGAAGCAACGCGGTCAGGCGTCGCGGAATCCCCGGCGGCGAACTCGGTGCTGCCGCCCCCGAGATCGAGCACGCCTACGCGCTCGCCGCGCAGCGTTCCGAGCGCGGTCAAACCTCCGCGATACGCGGCCGTCGCTTCTTCTTCGCCGGAGAGCACGCGCAGCGGTACGCCGAGCAGCGCGCGAACGCGCTCCGCGAACTCCTCGCCGTTCTCGGCACGCCGCAGTGCACTCGTCGCGACGGCAAAGAGCCGCACGTAGTGCCCATGCGCCGCGCGCGAAAACTGCGCGAGCGCGTCGAGCGTGCGCTGCATCGGCTCGTCACCGAGCCGTCCACGTTCGCCGAGGCCCTCGCCGATTCGCGTACCGACCGAGCGCGCCACGTCGATGCGCGGATCCTCCGGCGCCATATCGGCGAGCAGGAGGCGCGTCGAATTCGTACCGATCGATACGATCGCGTAGCGTTTGCTCAACCGTGCTTCGATTCAAAGAGTGCGGCGCGGCGCTTTTTCCGTAGGAAGTGGCGCTCGGCTGCCGGCGGCCCTTCGGCCGCCTCCCACTCCTCGGTGCTCTTGAGAAACAAGGCGATCTGTTCTTCGAAGTCGTCATCGCGCAGCTGCGGCGCTAGCGAGACGGCACAGCGCCGGCCGTACCGCCGTACCTCGAACGCGAGTCGCTTGCGCCCCGCCAGCGATCGCTGGTAGTCGTCGCGATGGCGCTCGACGTCGGACGCGCTGGCGCTCGCCAGGTCGCCGTCATCGAGCCGCACCGTCGCGCCGTACGCATTGAGATTGATCACGATGCCGCGCGACGTGGCGCTCACGGAGTCGACGGCTTACCGTCCGATCCGGGCTGCGGTGAGACGAAGATCAAGGCCTCGTTCGGCCGCACGAGGCGCAGGCGGTCGTGGATCTCGGGGATCGTGCCCTGCGGATCGCGCAGCCGGCGTAGCTCGCGCCGCTGGTCCTCGCGGCGGCGTTCGAGCGACGCGATGTCGGAGCGAATCGAGGAGAGCTCGTGCGCGGCCGAGAGATTCTCGCCGATCGCGCGCGCAAACTGAATCGAGACGAGCGTCACGACGAGCACCGCGAGCGCCGTTGCGATGATACGCCCGGCGAGGCGGAGAGCGGGTCGCGTGCGCCGCGCCACTACGCTCTTACGACCGGCGGCACGCCTTCGAACTGCGATTCTCCCAAGCGGCGGTACTTGCGATAACGCTCCTCCATGAGCCGCTCTTCGGAGAGCGGCGCGAGCTGCGCCAGCGCGAGATCGATCGCGTTGAGCGTACGACTCACGACGTCTTCGGCGTTGCGGTGCGCACCGCCGAGCGGCTCCGAGATGATCTCGTCAACGACACCGAACCGGTGCAAGTCATCTGCGGTTAACTTCAACCGCGCAGCGGCTTCTTCCGCCTTTCCGGCATCCGACCACAGAATCGCCGCGCATCCCTCGGGGGATGCGACCGAATACGTGCTGTGCTCGAGCATCAGGACGCGATCGGCGATTGCAAGCGCGAGCGCGCCGCCCGAGCCACCCTCACCGATGACGGCCGCGACGATCGGAACGCGCGCCGTCGAGAAGGCTCGCAAGCAGGTCGCGATTGCCTCGGACTGCGCGTGCTCCTCCGAGGTGATTCCCGGATCGGCGCCTTTCGTATCGACGAAGGTGACGATCGGCAACCCGAGCCGCGCCGCGAGACGCGCGAGACGGCTCGTCTTGCGATAGCCTTCGGGCGCGGGCATCCCGAAGTTCCGGCGCAGGTTCTCCTTCGTATCCCGGCCGCGCTGTTGACCGATCACCATGACCGAGCGCGAGCGCAAGAACGCAAAGCCCCCGACGATCGAAGGATCGTCGCGGTAGTGGCGATCGCCGTGCAGTTCGTCGAAGCGGTCGAAACGCGAAATGTAGTCGAGAGAGGTCGGACGCCCGGGGTGGCGCGCCATGTGGACCTTCTCCCAAGGGGAGAGCGTCCCGAAGAACTCGCGCAGAATCTGCTGATATTTTTCCTCGAGGGCGCCGATTTCGGCCGACATATCGAGCGGCTGCGCGGCCGAAGCCGCGCGCAGTTCGGCGATGCGCCGTTCGAGCTCGAGCAAGATCTTCTCCCGCTCGACGATGACGTTGTTACTCATGGACTACGTACTCGAGCAAGCGCAGGAGCTGCCCTTTGAGTTTTCGGCGGTCGACCACCATGTCGATCGCCCCCTTCTCCAGCAAGAATTCGGCGGTTTGGAATTGGTCGGGAAGCCGTTGCCGAATCGTCTGCTCGATGACGCGGCGTCCGGCGAATCCAATCATCGCCTTCGACTCGGCAACGATCACGTCGGCTTGAAATGCGAACGATGCCGAGACGCCGCCGGTCGTCGGATCGGTGAGAACCGTCAGGAAGAAGTTGCCTTCCTCCGTGAACTGGGCGGCGGCAGCCGTCGTCTTCGCCATCTGCATGAGCGCGAGCATGCCTTCTTCCATGCGCGCGCCGCCCGACGCCGCAAAGATCACGCACGGCACCTTGCGGCGCCGCGCCTCCTCGAAGAGCAAGGTGATGCGTTCTCCGGTGACGCGACCCATGGTCCCGCCGCGAAAATGGAAATCCATGACGCCGAGTCCGACCTGAAAGCGCCCGATCTTGGTAAACCCGCAGACGACCGATTCGGAGAGCCCGCTGCGCTCGCTATCCGATTTCAGCTTTGCCAGATAGGTCTTCTTGTCGGACCATCCGAGCGGGTCGTTCGGCACGACCTCTTGGCCGATCTCCACGAAATCGCCGTCGGCAATCGAAGCGATACGATCGTAGGCGCTCATGCGGAAGTGATAACTGCAGCGAGTGCAGACGTCGAGATTCGCCGCGAGGTCCCGGCGATAGAGAACCTCGCCGCACTTCGGACACTTGCTCCACAGCGCGGCGTCGCTCGACGACGCTTCTTTTGGCCGGCGGGAGGGAAGCCACTCGGGCATCGGCATCGCGCCTCCCTACGCTTTCCGCGCTTTGGCGGGCTGCGGCATTAGCATCGCCGCGTAGAGGCGTCCGAGCTGCCTGAGATAGTTGAGGATCTCGCGCTGATTGAGCTTCGACTCGCCCGCGACCCGATCGGTGAAGACGTACGGAATCTCGATCGCTTTCCCGTACCGTGCCTTCGCGATCACTTCGAGCCCGATTTTGAATCCGATTGGGTCGAGCGCGACGCCCTCGATTGCATCGCGGCGAACGAGAAAGTAGCCGCTCGTCACGTCCTTCACGTGCGTGAGCGGACGCGCCAGCCAACAGGCGACGCGTGAGGTGATCACCCGCCGGGCCGGCCAGTTCGCAATGCCGCCGCCGGGCACGTACCGGCTTCCGACGGCCAGCCCGTACTCGCCAGATTCGAGCGCTGCAACCATATTCGGAAGTGCGTTTACGTCGTGACTGAAATCCGCGTCCATCGCACCGAGCGCGATGGACTCGCTGCGCGCCATCCGCCATCCTTCGATCACCGCACTCGACAAGCCCAGTTTTCCCGAGCGGTGCAGGCAACGTACCGGCAACCGCCGCGAGAGTTCGTCGACGATCGCGCCCGTGCCGTCGGGTGAATTATCGTCGACGACGATGATCTCGCCGTCGAGTCCGCGCGCGCGAAACGTCTCGTCGAGCGCGGCCAGCAGCTTGCCGATACCGGCGGCTTCGTTGTAGGTCGGAATGACGATCGAAAATGGCATCGGCATGCGAATCGCTCGTTCTACGACGCGAAGGCGCCTATCACCGCCAGGAGCGCCAATGCCGCGGTATCGGTACGCAGAATTCGCGAACCCAGCGAGAGCAGTGCCGCGCCGTGCCGCTCGGCATCCTCGGCTTCGTCGTGCGTGAAGCCCCCTTCCGGGCCAACTACGACGAGCACGCTGCCCGTCGCGGGGAGCGCTTGAAGCAATCGCTGATTCAGCGGGGCATGCGGCGCGAGCTCCCACGCAAAGAGCACGCGCTGATACGCAGCAAAACGCTCGAGCAGGGCGTCGAACCGCACCGGCTCCGGTATCTCGGGAACGTCGACCCTTCCGCTCTGCTGCGCGGCGCTCCGAGCGAGGCGGCGCCAGCGCGCAAGCTTCTCCTTGCCAACGCCGCGCGCGACGCTACGCTCGCAATAAAAAGGAAGAAACGCGTTCGCGCCAAGTTCGGTGCCCTTCTCGATAACCAGCTCCATGCGCCGTCCCTTCGGAACCGCCTGAGCGACGTCGCATCGCAGCACGCCGCTCGCGACGGCCCGCTCGCCGGCACGACCGAGCAGCTCCGCACGAACCACTGGCCCCGCTTCGCCGATCGCCGCCTCAAAGGAGGTCGCCGCGGAATCGACGATCTCGATGCGATCGCCGCGCTGGAGTCGCAGCACGCGCGTGATCTTGTGCGCGTCGCTTCCATCGATCTCCACAACGCCGCCGACCTCGCGTGTGCCCTCGACGAAGAATCGGCGTGCCCCGCTCACGCTGCGATCACTCCGGGCGGAACGCGTCCTTCACGCGCTCGAAGAAGCTGCGCGTTTCGATGGCGTCGCCGCCTTCGAGTGCATACTCCTCGAGCAGATCTCGCTGCCGCTTCGTCAGCTTGGTCGGAACGACGACGTTCACCGTAACGTGGTGATCGCCGCGCTGCGTGCCACGTACGCTGGGCATGCCGTATCCACGCAAACGCAACGTCGTGCCCGATTGCGTTCCGGCCGCGAGCGTCATCTCCACCTCGCCTGCTAGCGAGGGAACCTCGATCGTCGCGCCGAGTGCCGCCTCGGTAAAGCTCACGGGTACGCTGACGAACGTCTCGCGCCCGTCGCGTTTGAAGATGCGGTGCGGCGCGATCGCCAGGTAGACGTAGAGGTCTCCGGGCGGTCCGCCGCGCGTACCGCCTTCGCCGCTTCCGGCGATGCGAATGCGCGATCCATCGTCGACTCCGGCAGGTACGGTAACGGTCAGCCGCGTCTCCGTTTGCTCGCGCCCACGGCCGCCGCAGGCTTCGCACGGATCCGCGATGACGTGGCCCTCCCCGCCGCACTGCGCGCAAACCGTCTGCGTAACGATCTGACCCAGCGGCGTCTGGCGGGCGCTGCGCACCGCTCCACTTCCGCCGCAGCGCTGACACGGGACGACCATCGTCCCGGGCCGGGCACCGCTTCCTTTGCACGTCGCGCACGCGGCGAGCCGGTCGAAAACGATCTCGCGCGTCGTTCCCGCAAACGCCTCTTCGAGCGTGATCTCGACGTCGTAACGCAGATCCGATCCACGTTCCGGTCCCGCCCGTCGCGCGTGACCCCCGCCGCGGACGTTGCCGAAGAACATATCGAAGATGTCGCCGAATCCCCCCGGTCCAAATCCGAAATCCGCGGCGCCCCCCGACGAACCGTTGCCGACGACGCCGAAACGATCGTACTGCTCGCGTTTGCCCGGATCGGAGAGCACCTCGTAGGCCTCGTTGATCTCCTTGAACCGGTGCTCGGCCTTCGACTTGTCGTGCGCGACGTCGGGATGGTGCTCGCGCGCAAGCGCGCGATAGCGCCGTTTTATCTCATCCCCCGATGCGTCGCGAGCGACGCCGAGGACTTCGTAGTAATCCGTGGTGGGCATGTTACGCGCTTGGTAGATCTTCCGAGAGCCGCTGACTCAACGTGGCCGCCGTGCCGGATGCGAGCGCGAGCAGGCGCGCGTACGGCATGCGCCGCGGCCCGAGGATGGAGAGCATTCCCAGCGCGTGCGACCCGAAGTGGTACGGCACCGTGACGACCGAGAGATCGGCGAGCTCCTCGCTACCGAGCTCGCGGCCGATCTTGACGCTCGCCGTTTCGGCGTTCATCGCGTCGGCGACGATCTGATAGAGCGTCTTTTGTTCCTCGACGATGCGCAGAATCGAACGCAGTTTGCGCAAGTCTTGAAACTCGGGCTGATCGAGCAGGTTCTGCGCGCCGGCTGCGGCGATTGTCGGCTGCTCGCTCGATCGCGCCGACGCTGCGGCCGCGACGACCGCGCTACGCAAATCTTCCGAAACGCCGGCCTCCAGTGCCGCCTGCGCGATCTCGCTGTCGACGACGTCGCGCAGGGGACGGTTCGCAAGGCGCGTGTTGAGTGCGTTGGAGAAACGCGTCAAATCGTCGGGACGCACCTCGGCGCCCAGCTCGAAGAGGCTCTGCGCCGCGACGCCCAGCGACGTCACGACGATCGCCACGCCGGTATGCGGCGAAAGCCAGATGAGCTGAACGTGCTTGAAGAGCTGTGCCTCTTGCTGCGGTTTCGTCACGAAGGCCAGATTATTCGAAAGACGCCCGAGGAGGCGCGTGGTGTGATCGATGATCTCGTCGAGCTCGCGGGCGGCGTCGCCGAGCTCGTCATGGATGCGCCGGCGATCGTCGCCGGTCAGCTCTTCGGGCTGCATCAGATGGTCGACGTAGGTGCGATAGCCGGCATCGGATGGAATGCGCCCGGCCGAGGTGTGCGGCTGAACGAGGTAGCCGCTCGCCTCAAGCTCCGCCATCTCGTTGCGAACGGTCGCCGAGCTGATTCCGAGGTTATATTTTTGGGTCAGCGCTTGGGAGCCGACCGGCTCCGCGGTCGCGATATACTCGTAGACTACCGTCGCGAGGATATAGGCCTTGCGCTTTCCGAGGTCGCCGCTCTCTATCACGCCCTCTACTGTAGCACTCCGGCCCCGGGAGTGCTAGCCGAAGAGTCGGGAAGCGCCCGCTCGATTGCCGTCGAGAGTTCGCTCCAGCTCAAACCGCCGACCGAGACATACGAGACCGCTCCATTGGAGTCCAAGACGAGCGTTACCGGAATCGCCGAGACCGAGTAGATCCGAAAGACCGACCCCTCGATGTCCTCCACCAGCGGCAACGTGATGCCCAAAAGTTGCAAGTATTTGGCAGCGACGTCGGGGCTCTCGTTCGAGATCGTAACCACTGCAACGCGATCGCCGAAGGTCTCGCGAGCGCGCACGAAGTCACTCAGCTCGGCGGTGCAGACATGGCACCACGTCGCCCAAAAGTCAATGACCACGACCTTACCGCGAAGGTCGGAAAGATACTTCGGGCCGTGCGGCGTTGGGAAGGCGAAGTTGGGAGGCGGCGTGTCGTATTGAATGGTCGCGAGCCCCGTTGACGAGGCGGCGAGCGCCGCGAGGACGATTGCAGCGAACATCAAAAAACCTCGCGCTTTGCTTCGGCAGGCATGGGTCTAGCGCCTCGGAACGTTGCGTGCATGACGAGCTCTGCGATTGAAGCCCTGCTCGAGGAGAGCCGGCGCTTTCCGCCTTCCCCCGAGTTTGCCGCGCAGGCGAACGCAACCGCCGACGTCTACGAAAATGCCGAGCGCGATTACATCGAGTTTTGGGCCTCCTGGGCTCGCACGCTCGAGTGGAGCAAGCCGTTCACGACCACGCTTGAATGGAACGAGCCGTTCGCGCGGTGGTTCGGAGACGGAGAGCTGAACGTCTCGGTCAACTGTCTCGATCGTCACGTTCGCGACGGCCGCGGCGAAAGGATCGCCTACTACTACGAAGGCGAACCGGGTGACCGGCGCACGATCACCTATCGCGAGCTGCTCGACGACGTCAATCGCTTTGCTAACGGGCTGCGCAAGCTTGGCATCCGCCGCGGGGATCGCGTCGCGATCTACATGCCGATGATCCCCGAGCTTCCCGTCGCAATGCTCGCCTGCGCGCGCATTGGCGCGGCCCACTCGGTCATTTTCGGGGGATTCTCGCCCGAGTCGATCGTCGATCGGGTCAACGACGCGTCCTGCGTGGCCCTGATTACCGCCGATTTCGGCTGGCGTCGCGGAAAGAAGATTCCCCTCAAACGCAACTGCGACATTGCGATGGAGCAGACGCCTTCGATCGCGCACTGCATCGTCGCGCGCCGGGTCGGCGACGAGGTATTCATGCACGAGCGGCGCGACCGCTGGTGGGACGAAGTCGTCGCAGGCCAATCGACGGAGTGCGAGCCCGAGCCGATGAATGCCGAGGACCTGCTCTTCCTTCTCTATACGAGCGGGACGACGGCCAAGCCGAAGGGCATCAAACACACGACCGCGGGGTATCTCACACACGTCGCGACGACGCAGAAACTCGTCTTCGATCTCAAGGAGGACCGCGACGTCTACTGGTGCACCGCCGACATCGGCTGGGTGACCGGCCACTCGTACATCGTCTACGGACCGCTCGCGAACGGCGCGACGAGCGTCATCTACGAAGGCACGCCCGATTTCCCCGACAAGGATCGGTTTTGGGAGATCGCCCAGCGCTATCGCGTCACCATTCTCTACACCGCGCCGACGGCGATTCGCACGTTCATGAAATGGGGCCCGGAGTACCCCGCGCGCCACGATCTCTCGTCGTTGCGGCTGCTCGGTACCGTCGGAGAACCGATCAACCCCGAGGCGTGGATCTGGTATCGCGAATGGATCGGTGGAAACCGAACGCCGGTGGTCGACACCTGGTGGCAGACCGAGACCGGTGGTATCATGATCGCGCCGCTCCCCGGCGTGACGACGCTGCTGCCGGGCAGCGCGACGAGACCGCTTCCCGGCATCGCCGCCGATGTCGTCAACGATCGCGGAGAGTCGGTCCCACTCGGCGGAGGCGGATACGTCGTGCTCACGCGGCCGTGGCCGGGCATGCTGCGCGGAATCTGGGGCGACGACGAGCGCTACGTGCAAACGTACTGGTCGAAGTTCCCGCATCGCTACTTCGCCGGCGATGGCGGCCGCCGCGATGCCGACGGCAACTTCTGGTTCATGGGGCGCATCGACGACGTGATGAACGTGAGCGGCCATCGCATCTCGACGACCGAGGTCGAGAGTGCGCTTGTCGATCATCCCGCGGTCGCCGAAGCCGCGGTCTGCGGGAAGCTCGACGAAATGACGGGTCAAGCCATTTACGCGTTCGTTTCGCTCAAGGGCTCGCAGGTCGGATCGCCGCAGCTCGCCGACGAGCTGCGCGATCACGTCGCCGAAAAGCTCGGCAAGTTCACGCGACCGAAGTACGTGACGTTCACGCAGGAGCTTCCCAAGACGCGCAGCGGGAAGATCATGCGCCGGCTCTTACGTGACATCGCCGAAGGCCGGACGCTCGGAGATACGACCACGCTTGCCGATTCCTCGGTCGTCAACGAGCTGCAAGAGCGGGCCAAGGTCGAGGTCACCCGAGAAGATTAAGCGCCGTACTCATCCGATCGCTTCCAATGGGCGTTCATTTTCGAGAGGAGCATGGCGACGAGGCCTTGGCAACCGCATTTGGCAAGCACGAGTCCTGGGCGTTTAACGAAGCGTACCGCAGAAACGCGGCGACGTTATACTCGGCGGCCTATAACGTCCTCGGCAATGCCGAGGAAGCAAAAGACTGCGTCGCCGAGGCCTTCGCGCGTCTCTGGCGTGCGCCCAAACCGTACTCCGCCGCGCGCGGTAACCTGCGAAGCTTTCTGGTTGTCTGCGTTCGTAACGAAGCAATCTCGCGGCGACGGCGTCGAGCTCGCAACGATCGCCTCCAACAACGTCTTGCATCGATGCCGGCCGAACACGCCGAGTTACGGTTGCCCGACCCGATCGAACGCGACCGGGTTCGCCGGGCGCTGCTCGAACTTCCGGTCGAACAGCGCACCGCGCTCGCGTTGGCATATTACGAAGGAAAGACCCAGACGGAGATCGCGGCCGAGCTCGCGGAACCGCTCGGTACGATCAAGAGCCGGATTAAACTCGGACTGAGAAGACTCGGATCGATTCTTAAATCCGCCGGCCACGTTGAGGACGAAAGCCGATGACGCACGAACACGTCGAGGATCGCGCGGCCCTCTTCGCACTCGGCGCACTCGACGAAGCCGAGCGAGCCGCCGTCGAGACGCATCTGCGCGGTTGTACGGCCTGCGCGCTGACAGTCGCCGCCGCCGAGGAGGACGTCGCGCTCGTTGCTTCGATGGAAGCGCGCTACGAAGCGCCCGCGGAGCTCGAGGG
This sequence comes from Candidatus Cybelea sp., assembly GCA_036732685.1. Lineage (GTDB taxonomy): Bacteria > Vulcanimicrobiota > Vulcanimicrobiia > Vulcanimicrobiales > Vulcanimicrobiaceae > Cybelea. Next base: position 160,760 of record DAINBY010000005.1, read on the forward strand.
TCGCATCGCCGGGATGCTCCGGCCGAGTCGCCCGGTATCCGGAAGAACCCAGCGCACCCAGTGGACTATTCCCGCCGCTCTAGCCGCGGTGCTGGTCCTTGGGCTCTTGCCGCCGGCCGCTCTTTGGACGGAGAATCGCCGTTTGCACGACGCGATGCTGGCGCAGAGTTCCGCGATGGATCGGATCGCTGTGGGATCGCATCGTACGGCGCGATTTCAAAGCACCGGAGCCCCCCTCGGGGCCGAAGTAATGTATGCCCCCGATGGATCCTGGTACGTCGTGGTCGTTCGGAATGCGAGAAAGTCGCTGCAGCTTGCGTGGATGCACGCCGGCGAGCGCACGATGCTCGGCAGCACCGTCTCGCTCGGTGACGTTGCGATGATCTACCTCCCCAAGAGCCACCGTATGGACCGGCTTGCGCTCATGGACGGAGATCGGATCGTTGCGGAAGCGTCGCTGTCGTGGCAAAGAACGACTCCAAGTCGTCTAAACGCTCGATCCGGGTAGCCGGCGGAAGCGCCGCGAGAATCGTCGCGCCGTAGCGCGTCGAGAGGGCGCGCCCATCGAGCAGTGCGATGAGCCCGCGGTCGCGGCTGCTCCGAATGAGACGCCCGAAGCCCTGCTTGAGGCGGACCGTCGCGGCCGGAATCATGTAATGCTCGAATCCGTCGAGGCCGCGCGCTTGGAGCGCGCGCACGCGCGCCATTACGAGCGGATCGGACGGCGACGGGAACGGCAGGCGATCGATGATCACGCAGGAGAGCGCATCGCCGGCTACGTCGATGCCCTCCCAAAAGGTCGCCGTCGCGAACAGCACGGCACCGGGCGTGCGCCGGAACCAATCGATCAGGTGCGATCGCGGCAGTTCGCCTTGCAGGCGAACCGGAAATGCGAGCCGTTCGCGGAGGAGCGCGTGAACTTCGCGCAGTCGCGCGTAGGACGTAAAGAGCACGAAGGCGCGCCCGCCGGTACGGTCGAGACACTCTTCCACGATCGGTGCGGCGCGGCGTGCGAACTCCTTCGACTTCGGATTGACGTCGGCAGGAGCGATGAAGAGTCGCGCCTGGCGCGCGTAGTCGAAGGGCGATCGCGCAATCAGCTCCTGCGCGTCGTCGACGCCGAGCGTGCGACGCACGAAATCGAAGGAGCGATCCGTCGCGAGCGTCGCGCTCGTCAGCACGACGCTCTGCGTTCGCGCGAAGAGCGCCGCGCGCAAGAACTCCGATACATCGTGCGGCGCCGAGTTGACGCAATAGCGGCCGTCGGACTCGCCGCGCTCGGCCCACGCAATCGATTCGGGAGCGCCGGCTTCAACGCGGTCGATCACCGACTCGTGCGCAAGAACCAGTCGCAGCGCAAGGTCGCGGCGGCGTTCCGCCTCGGCGGAGTCGTCGACGCTGCGCTTCAACCCAGCCATCGAGTTCGCGAAGAGCCAGTTCTCCAGATGATAGAGCGTGGAGCGCAGCGACTCGAGCGGCGGCCAGGCTTCATCGTTCGCTGCGAGCGGATAGCGATCCGCCGGCACGCGCGCGAGCGCCGATTCCAACCGTCGCAGTCCGTCTTCGAACTCCACATCGAAGTGCGCCGGCAACTCGTAGACGCGGCGGAGCTTGCGCAGCATTCGCCCGATCGTGGCGCCGGAGAGCGCCGAGGTCAGCGCGTCGGTCGCCCAGCGTTCGCACTGATGCGCCTCGTCGAGCACGACGACGTCGTAAGGCGGCAGCAACCCGCCGCCGACGGCGAGATCTAAAAAGAAGAGCGCGTGATTGACGACGATGAGGTCGGCGTACTTCGCTTCGTCGCGTTTGGCGAAGTAGAAACAATCGCGGAACCGCTCGCAGAACTCCCCGACGCACTCGTCGGCATCGGCATCGAGCTGCTCCCACTCGTCGGACGGCGGCACGAAACCGAGCTCGCCGCGATCCCCGTTCTCCGTGCGCTCGGCCCATTCCCAAATGCGCTGCATCGAGCGCGACGGTGCGAGCAGCCGATCGGCCCGCATACGATCGAACTTTAGCCGGCAGAGATAGTGCGCTCGTCCCTTTAAAAGGGTTACGCGCAGCGGGACGTCGAGCGCGGCCTCGACGAGCGGAATATCTTTTTGCACGAGCTGCTCTTGGAGCGCGATCGTGCCGGTCGAGAGCACGACCTTCTTTCCGCTGCGCACGGCCGGCACGATGTACGCAAGCGACTTTCCGACGCCGGTACCGGCCTCGACGATCGTGTGGACCCCTTCCATGATCCCGCGCTCGACGAGCTGCGCCATCTGCAACTGCCCCGCGCGCGGTTCGAATCCGCTCAAACTCTGCGCGAACGGGCCGCGCTCGCCAAAGACCTCGTCGAGCGAGGCGATCACTGAGCGCGCGGCTGCGGATCGATCGGCGATTCGTACTCCGTTTCCAGTGCGCGACCGGTCGCGGCGTCGACGACCACCGGCGCGACGCGGCGCGGCGGAGCGTAGATCAGGTAAGTCAGTGCGAAGCCGGCGAGGAGTCCGGCCACGTGCGCCTGCCACGAGATCGAGGGAACGGTAAAGGTGATGATCAGGTTCAGCACGAGGATGCCGATGTTGGCACGGACGAGATCCATTCCCGGCTTCCCGAGTTTGAAACCGATTGCGAAGAGCGCGCCGAAAAGCCCGAAGATCGCGCCGCTCGCGCCGACCGTCGGCACCATTGGATCGCTGAAGTAGACGACCCCCAACCCCGATACGACGAGTGAGACCAAGTAGACCACGAGCATGCGCCACGATCCCATCGCGTACTCGATGAAGCGTCCGAGGAACCACAGCGAGAGCATGTTGACGCCGATGTGCAGCAGACTGCCGTGCAAGAAGGCGCCGGTGAGAATGCGCCACCACTGGCCGCCGTGCAACACGGCGGACGGGATGAGCGCGCCGGCAACGAGCACGCGCTGCATGCCGTTCTCGTTCGAGCCCGTCAGCATTCCGGAGCCGCCGACGTAGATCTCCCAGAGATATCCGATAACGTTGAGGGCGATCAGAACGCGCGTAATCACGAAATCATTACCGTGCGGGCGAGCTCGAGTGAGATCGCGTGGCGCCCGCCGTCGATCTCGACGGTCAGCGGGCCACCGAGCGGCGCCTTCTCTAAAACGCAGAGGCGAACGCCCGGACGAATTCCGACTTGCGCCAAATATCTCAAAATCTCGGGCATCTGCTCGGTAACGCCCGAAACTGTAACCTTCTCTCCGGCATCGACTTGAGCGAGCGGCACTCCGACTCGCACCGGTTCCGTCAAATCCGTCGGCGGGATCGGATGGCCGTGCGGACAGGTCTGCGGATCTCCGAGGGCCGCGACCAATCGCTCTTCGACGCGGGGCGTAATCGCGTGCTCGAGAATGCACGCCTCGGCGTAGACTTCGTCCCACGGCATCCCGAGCACGTCGGTGAGAAGCCGCTCGGCCAAGCGATTCCGGCGCACGACGCCCACCGCAACCTCGAGACCGCTTCGCGTCAGCTTGATGTCGCCACGCACCTCGTGTTCGACGTAGCCGTCGTTCACGAGCTTCTTGAGCATTCCCGAAACGGAAGCCGGCGCGACACCCAGCTCGGTCGCCAAGGCCGACGTTGTGACGCCCGGGCCCTCCCGCTCGAGGCGATAGATCGCCTTCATATACATTTCGAAGGACTCGGCGAAGTGCGAGTGCGAGTGTCCCGGCATAGCTGCTTTAACTTCCGGCCGCGGCGGGAAGTTCCGCGACGGCCGCGTCGAGCCGTGCTTCCATCGCTCGTTTGAGCTCCTGCCCGGCGAAACTCGAGGCGATCGCGTTGCGGACGTACCGCTCGAGTGCGTCGCTCCCCGCGACAGCTTCGACCAGCGCATACTCTTGCTGGATCGAGGTTCTAAAGAGCGCGGGATCGTCGCAGTCGATCGTAACGACGCAGCCCAGCCGATCGAAATCGAGATAGGGATGGGGATATGCCGCAAGCTCCGAGCCGGTAAGCCGGTTGGAGGTGGGGCAGATCTCGAGGGGTAAGCCGCGCGCGGCGAGCAGCTCGACGGCGTGCGGGTCTTCGAGCGCGCGAATTCCATGACCGATGCGCTCGGCGCCGAGCACCTCGATCGCATCGCGCACGCTCTCGGCCCCGGCGGCTTCGCCGGCATGGGCGACGCAGTGTAGGCCGGCAGCGCGCGCAAACGCGAAGACGCCGGCGAATGGTTTGGCGGGATAGCGCATCTCATCACCGCCGAGCGAGAGGCCGATGACGTCGAGATCGGTCAGCGCGGCCATCGCCCGGGCCGTCGTCATCGCACGTTCGTGACCGAAGTTGCGCGTGAGATCGGGCAAGAGTTTGAAGGTCGCATGCGGGCGCGCGGCGCGCAGCTCGCCGACGATCGCCTCCATCGTGTAACGGACGTCGAGTTCGGGGTTGAAGAACGTCCAGACCGGCGGTGAGACGTAGAGTTCGCCGTAGATCACGCCTTGTGCGAGCGCGTCCTCGACGAACTCACGCGCGAGCCGCGCATAATCCTCGGGATGCTTCAGCGACCGGCTGACCGCCGCAAAGATATAGAGGAACTCGCCGAAGGTGGTGAAGCCATACGGATCGTCCCGATCGACCCCGGCGTCGTCGCTCTTATACCGCAGCGCAACGCCGTTGCGCTCGGCCAGTTCCACAAAGGTCGAGGCACGCAAGCAACCTTCGAGGTGACAGTGCAGGTGAATCTTGGGCAGGCGCGCGGCAAGCGAACCGGAGGGCATCCTCCGGACGTTTCGGCGCCTAGCGGGCGGGCACCGCGCAACCGGCGCACGTCCCCAAGCGGCAGGGGGGCGCAACCCAAGCCGTCGTATTGTAGTCGGTCCTATCGCGGGGTGGAGCAGTCCGGTAGCTCGTCGGGCTCATAACCCGAAGGTCGGTGGTTCAAATCCACCCCCCGCAACCAAGTCAGGCTCAGAGTCGAAAGACATCTGAGCCTTTTTTGTTAGGAGCTGATCCGGAAGGCACGCAGCGGTTGGGGGTGAAATTTATAACGTGCTAGTTTGGCGGCCCGGGTTGGCCGCGGTATTCATGCTCACCCTATCCGCGTGTGGTGGAAGCGCGAACGGGACCTTCCCCGCGGAGCGGCCGGCGGCGGCCCCCCAGGTCGCGCGTCTGCTCTTCCAGGATAGCTTCAACGGCACCACGCTCAACATGAGGAAATGGTTCTGGTGCTATCCGACCGGCAGCTCCATGGACTGCACCAACAACCAAACCGGCATCCGGTATCGAGAGCGCGAGCAGTATCGTCCCACGCAGCTCATCGTTAGCCAAGGGTTGCTCCATCTCGTCGCCATCCGTCAGTCCGTGAAGCCGCACTTCTCGTGGACGTCGGGAATGGTAACGACGGGCGGCCCATTTACCACCGGGACGCCGCATCCGTCCTTTGCGTTTCGCTATGGATATGCCGAGATACGCGCGCAGCTTCCGGCCGGGCACGGATTCTGGCCGGCCTTCTGGCTCTTGCCTGCAAATGGCGCGTGGCCGCCGGAGATCGACGTCATGGAAGAGCAAGGCGCGCTGCCGCACCGCGTCTACATGACCGTCCATTTTTCGACGACGAGCAAGAAGGACGACTCGATCGGCGGGACGTTCGACGGACCGAACCTCACCCATGGCTTTCACTCATACGGAATCGACTGGGAGCCGGGAACGCTGACCTGGTACCTGGACGGCGTCAATCGCTTTCAAGTCACGGCGGCACAGATCGAGGCGCGCGGCGGAAAGTTTCCGCGCACGCCGATGTTCCTGCTCTCGAATCTCGCAATCGGCGGATGGGTAAGTCCGCCGAATAAGCGCACGCCGTCGCCGGCTTCGATGACGATCAAGTACGTGCGCGTCTGGAACCATCGCCCGTAGGAGTCAGCTAGCTAAGCACTCCGCTCTCTCTTCCAACCCGCTCGAACGCCGCGAGCGCTCGATCCATTTCGTCCGTCGTGAGCGCGGCACTGATCTGCACGCGGATCCGCGCCGTTCCTTCCGGGACGACCGGATAGCCGAAGCCGGTCACGAACACGCCGGCTTTTAAGAGCTTGTCGCTCAGCGCGATCGCAAAGGCCGTTTCGCCGACGATGATCGGGACGATCGCGCTCTCGCTCTCGAGCGGCTTGTACCCGATGCGTTTGAGCCCTTCGCGGAAGTAGCGCGTCTTTTCGCGCAGGTCGGCGACGAGCTCGGGGTGCGCATCGAGATACTCGATCGCCGCGAGCGAGCTGCACGCAACCGTCGCAGGCAAGGCGTTGGAGAAGAGTTGCGGCCGCGAACGCTGGATCAACGTGTCGATCAGGGCGTCGCTTCCGGCAACAAAACCGCCCGCCGCGCCCCCGAGCGCCTTTCCAAGCGTTCCCGTGATTATATCGATCTGACCGGTGAGACCGTAATGCTCGATCGTGCCGCGTCCAGTCTTGCCCATGACGCCGGTGCCGTGCGAGTCGTCGACGACGACGATCGCTCCGTGGCGCTTTGCGAGTTCGAGGATCTGCGGCAGCTTCGCCAAATCGCCTTCCATCGAGAAGACGCCGTCGGTGACGATGGCTACCGGAGAGCAGCCGGCAACGGCCTTGAGCTTCTCTTCGAGCTGATCCATGTTGCCGTGCTTGAATCGCTCGCGCCGCGCTTTCGAGGCGAGCCGAACGCCGTCAATGATCGACGCGTGGTTGAGCTCGTCGGAGACGATCGCCGATCCCTCATCGCAGATCGTGGGAAAGAGTCCGGTGTTCGCATTCCAGCACGAGACGTACGAGAGCGACGCCTCCGTACCCAAAAACTCGGCGACTCGCCGCTCCAAGATGCGGTGGATGTCGAACGTACCGCAGATGAAGCGCACCGAGGCCGTACCCGCGCCGTACTTGTCGAGACCGCGCTTGCCGGCTTCGACGACCTCCCGATTGTCGGCAAGGCCTAAATAATTGTTGCTCGACAGCACGATGACGTCGCCGGCCTCTTCCATGTGCACCTCAGAGGCCATCGGCGTCGTCAAGTGGCGGAGGTGCTTGTAGGTGCCGGCTTTCTTGAGCGCGTCGAGATCGGTCTGCAACTTCGCTTCGAACGCCTGATTCATGGTTTTGCCACATCTCCTTTGAAATCGAGGACGATTTTAACCGCTTCACCCTTCGCCATCAGCTCGAAGGCGCGGTCGAACTCGGTGTACGCCAGCACGTGCGTCACGATCGAGCGCGGATCGACACGTCCGCTCTTAACGAGGGCCTCGGTCTGATACCAGGTTTCGAACATCCGCCGTCCGTTGATGCCGAGCACCGTCAAGCCCTTGAAGATGATGCGCTCGGCGAGATTGAGATTCACCGTATCCGCCGGTATGCCGAGCAGCGCGGCGGTGCCACCGTTGCGAAGAAGCCGCAGGCCGAGATCGATCGCCGCGCCGCTCCCCGACATCTCGAGCAGAACGTCGGCACCGTCTCCGCGCGTTCGCTCTTTGACCTCGCGCTCGAGATCGGGATCGGTAGCGAGGAACGCCGCGTCGGCTCCAAGACTCCGTGCAAGTTCGAGCTTCGCCGGATTGACGTCGATGGCGAAGACGAAGGTCGCACCGGCGGCGCGCGCGACGGGAATCGCCATCAAGCCGATCGACCCAACGCCCGTAATCACCACGCTCTTCACGCTGACGCCGGCGGCCATGACCGTGTGCACGGCGTTGCCGAGCGGATCGAAAATCGCCGCGACGACGTCGCTAATTGCCGGATCGAGGCGCCAAACGTTGTACTCGGGGATCGCGATGTACTCTGCAAACGCGCCGTCGCGATCGACGCCGATGATCTCGACGCGCTCGCAGATGTGCGCCTGGCCGGTGCGACAGAGCAGACACGTGAGATCGACGACGTGTCCCTCGGCCGACACGCGCTCGCCGACTCGGACCGAGCGAACCGCCTCTCCAACCGCAACCACGGTACCCATGAACTCGTGGCCGACGACGAGCGGCGGTTTGACGCGATGCTGCGCCCACGCATCCCAGACATAAATGTGCTGGTCGGTTCCGCAAAGACCGGTTTTCTCGACCCGAATCAAGACGTCGGCCGGTCCGATTACGGGGACCGGCACCTCGGTCAGGCGGAATCCGGGCCTGGCGCTCGGTTTTACGAGGGCTTTCATTGTCGAAGCCATGAGGGCGCCGTAATTTCACTCGCGCGTGACCGAACTCCCACAGAGAGTCGAACGCCCAAGCGCGAAGGACGCCTGGTGGCCGCGACTCTGAAGGCCTGCGCCATCGTGGCGGCGCTCCTTCCTTTGCCGGCGTTGGCCGACACCACGGGCTCGCCGGCTACTCCGGCGCCGCCTTCAACCTCGATTTCGGCCGAAGACGAGCTCTCGCCGAACTACCAAAGTGAGAGCGGATCGAGCAATATACTAAATTTGCGCGCTCAATTGCCGAACGCCGACGCAAGTTGGGTGCTTCGCATCAAAATTCCGATCGTAACGGCCGCCCCGTCCGAATCGGTAACCGGCGCCGGCGATTTGGCGATTTGGGACCTCGCCGTGCGTAACGCGGGTCAAGGCCAATGGCTGATCGGCCCGACGTTTCGCTTTCCCACGGCGAGCGATTCGCTCGGCACGAACAAATACTCACTCGGTCCCGCGCTCGGATACGTCACCGTGCCCGGCCGATGGACGATGGGGTTCTTCACCCAAGCGTTTTTCTCAATCATCGGTCCTGCCTCGTCTCCCGCCGTCGCCAAGACGCAAATCGCGCCGGCGCTCAAGTACGACCTTCGAAATGGCTGGAGCCTTGGCTTCTCGACCATGCAGTTTACGTACGACTGGGTGCTCAACCGGTGGACCAACGTACCGCTGGGGGTACGGATCGGAAAGAAGTTTCGCGGAGCCCTCAAATCGTTCGACGCATATTTGGAAGCCGAGCAAAACTTGGCGCGTTCCAGCGACTCACCCGAGTGGACGATTCGAGCCTTGGCGCGGTGGAAGTTCTCGGCCGGACAAAATGCGCCGAGCGATACGGACCAGGATCAGTAAAGCGCTACGCGGTGCTGAGGATCGACGGCGGCCTAGGCGCTGACCGACCGCCGCTCGTCGGAGAAGACCGCGACGTCGCGGGGCGTGACGAAGATCTGCTCGCCCTTTCGCAGCGCCATAGCGCGGAAGCGTTCCTGTGCCATCTCCACGTGCACCGTCGCGCCCCATTCGGTGACCGTCTCGACTTTGACGAACGGGCCGGCCGCGTTGATGTGCTTGATCGTCGCCCGGAAATGGTTCGCGCCGGTCGGCTGCCGCCCGATCTCCAAGGCATGCGGGCGAACGAAGACGAGATGTCCCGTCTCCTCTTCGTGAATGCGCGTCGTGCCGTCGTCGATTCGCCCGTGAAAAAGATTGACGTTTCCGAGGAAATTATATACGAACGAGGTCGCCGGCCGGTGATAGACCTCGTCGGGCGTTCCAACTTGTTCGATCCGGCCGCGATTCATGACTGCGACCTGGTCGGCAACTTCGAGCGCTTCGTCTTGATCGTGCGTAACGAAGACACTCGTGACGCCCACCTCGTCGTGCAACTGGCGTAGCCAACGCCGCAATTCTACGCGTACCTTCGCGTCGAGCGCGCCGAAGGGTTCGTCCAAGAGCAAGACGCTCGGTTCGACCGCGAGCGCACGCGCGAGCGCGACGCGCTGACGCTGACCGCCCGAAAGCTGCGACGGGTAGCGTTCGGCCTGCGTTTGCAACTGGATCAGATCGAGCAACTCGCCGACGCGCTCGCGAATGCGCGCAGCCGAAGGCCTCAACTTTCGAGGGCGCACGCGCAGTCCGAAGGCGACGTTCTCGAAGACCGTCATGTGCCGAAAGAGCGCGTAGTGCTGGAAGACGAACCCGACGCGCCGCTCGCGCACGCTGCGGCTACCGACGTCCTCGCCGTCGAACTGCACCTTGCCGGCATCGGGAATCTCGAGCCCGGCGACGATGCGCAGCAGCGTCGTCTTGCCCGAACCCGACGGTCCGAGTAGCGCGACGAGCTTGCCGCGCGGAATGTCGAGGTCGACCGATTCGAGGGCGGTAAAACCGCCGAATCGCTTGGTAATTCCCCGAACCGCGATGCTCATGCGTTCTCTCCCTGAAGGTTTCCAGCTCTCCATTCGACGAGGCTCTTCACTACGAGCGTTGCGAGCGCCAGCAGCGCCAAGAGCGATGCGAGGGCGAAGGCCGGGACGAACTGGTAATCGTTGTACAACACTTCGATCTGCAGCGGCATCGTGTCGGTGAGTCCGCGGATATGACCCGATACCACCGAAACGGCGCCGAACTCGCCCATCGCGCGCGCGTTGCAGAGAATCACACCGTAGAGCAGCGCCCATTTAACGTTCGGCAACGTCACTTTCAGAAATGTCTGCCAGCCGTTGGCGCCGAGCGTCAGTGCGGCTTCCTCTTCCTCGTTCCCCTGCACCGCAATGAGCGGCAGCAGCTCGCGTGCGATGAACGGGACCGTAACGAAAATCGTCACCAAGACGATGCCGGGAATGGCAAAGATGATCTGCACGCCGTGCGCGCTGAGCCACGGACCCAAGAGACCCTGCGCGCCGAAGATCAGCACGTACGTCAGCCCGGCGACGACCGGCGAAACCGAGAACGGCAGGTCGATCAGCGAGATGAGCAGCGTCTTACCGACGAATTCGAACTTTCCGATCGCCCATGCCGCCGCAACACCGAAGACGAGATTGGCGGGGACGGCGATCGCCGCGGCCAGCAGGGTCAATCGGATCGCCGAGAGCGTATCGGGATTGGCAAAGCTGCGCAGGTAGGGAAGAATCCCGTGACCGAAAGCCGTTGCGAAGATCAGGGCTAGCGGGGCCAGAATAAAAACGCTCAAGAACGCGACCGAAATTCCGATCAACAGGCCGCGGACGCCTCTCGATTCGCTTACGGCCGGCGCCGCCATGGCAGGCATGGCGCTAACCATCGGCGGCCACCGTCCGTAAGCTACTCCAGCGCTGCAAAACGTTGATTGAGACGAGCATGATCAGCGAGATGGTGAGCATCACGACCGCAATCGCCGTCGCTCCCGTGTAATCGTACTCCTCGAGTTTGGTAACGATCAGCAGCGGCGTGATCTCCGTGCGCATCGGCATGTTGCCGGCAATGAAGATCACCGATCCGTACTCGCCGACACCTCGCGCGAAGGCTAACGCAAAACCGGTAAGCGCCGCGGGAAAAATCGAAGGGTAAATCACCCGGAGGAACGTCTGGCGGCGGCTCGCTCCCAAACTCACGGCGGCCTCTTCGAGTTCTTTGTCCAGGTCTTCCAAGACCGGCTGGACGGTGCGCACCACGAACGGCAAACCGATGAACGTCAGCGCGACGACGACGCCAAGCCGAGTGAAGGCGACGTGAATTCCGGCGGCGCTCAGCGGGCCCCCAAACCAACCCGTCGAGGCGTAGAGCGTTGTCAGGGCTATCCCGGCGACGGCGGTCGGCAGCGCGAACGGCAAGTCCACGAGAGAATCGAGAAGCCGTTTTCCAGGAAACGTGTAACGCACCAGGACCCATGCGACGAGCGTGCCGAGAATGAAGTTCAGGAACGCCCCGATGAGCGATGCGCCGAAGCTCAAGCCATAGGATGCGACCGCTCGCGGCGTCGTGACGACGTGCCAGAACTGATGGAATCCCATCTTGAACGTCTCGGCGAACGCCGCCGCGATCGGAATCAACACGATCAGCGAGAGATAGACGATCGTGAAGCCAAACGTCAGCCCGAATCCCGGGATGATGCTGGGCTGTCGAAACGATCCGATCCCCCGCCGAGCGCTCATTGATTGGACTGATAGATTTGATCGAAGACGCCGCCGTCGGCGAAGAAGTCTTGCTGCGCCTTGCGCCATCCACCGAACTTGTCGATGTCGACGAGCTTCATCGACGGGAACTGTGCCGCGTACTTGCGAGCGACGGACGTCATACGCGGCCGGAAGTAGTGGCGCGCGATGATCGTTTGACCCTGAGGCGAGAAGAGATACTCGAGGTAGGCCTGGGCGACTTGCCTTGTCTGTCGCTTCGCCACGACCGCATCGACCAACGCAACGGGCGGTTCCGCGAGGATGCTGAGCGAGGGTCGCACGATTTCGAAGCGTCCGCGCCCCAGCGAGTTCACGGCGAGAAGGGCGTCGTTCTCCCACGCGATCTCGACGTCGCCGATTCCGCGTTCGACGAAGGTCGTCGTCGAGCCGCGAGCGCCGGAATCGAGAACGGGAACGTTCTTGTAGAGTTTGGTGACGAAGTCTTTCGCCGAGGTTGCGTTGCCGTTCTTCTGCGCGAGCGCATAGGCCCACGCCGCCAAGAAGTTCCAGCGCGCGCCTCCCGACGTCTTGGGATTCGGCGTGATCACGGCGATCCCGGGTTTGATCAAGTCGTTCCAATCGTGAATATGTTTTGGATTGCCTTGGCGTACGAGAAGGACGATCGTCGACGTATACGGCGTGCTCTTGTAGGGAAGGCGAGTCTGCCAGTTCTGCGGTAGCAGCTTCGCCTTATCCGCGATCGCGTCGATGTCGTATGCGAGCGCGAGGGTCACCACGTCTGCTTGCAGACCGTCGATGACCGCTCGCGCCTGCTTTCCGGAACCACCATTTGATTGCTGCACCGTCACGCTCTGTCCGGTCTTCTTCTGCCAGTATTGAGCGAATGCGGCGTTGTAGTCGTCGTAGAGCTCCCGTGTCGGATCGTACGAGACGTTGAGAATCGTGGCCGGAGAAGAGGCCGCGCCGGCGTTAACCCCCAATGCCAGCGTCAGCGCGGCCGCGATGGAAAGCCAGACCAATCGGCGTGTCATCAGAAATCGTACTCCAGCATAGCGCGGTTGTACTTAAAGATCGGCAGACCGCCGAGGTACGTCGAACCGATCGACGAGCCGGGTAAACAGTCCGTAGCCGCCGCCCCGCAGTACGTGTTCGAAAGGTAACGCTCGCCGTAGCGATAGCGCAAGAGCAATCCATGATACGGGCCCTTGCCGACGTGGCTGAAGAAATAGCGTCCGTCAAGCCACCAGATCTTGGTATTTTCGGGCACGAGCGCATTGTCGTAGTTGTATCCGGCATCGGCCGCTTGGAATATCCACTTTTGATTGGTCGAGATGAACTGAAGCACTGCCTGCCACGACGTACCGGGTGCGCGCCGATCGACTTGCCCCTGCATAAAGTTCGTCGTGTATAACGGATCGCTCGTCGTGTTATCGGTGTATGGGCTGGCCCAGCCGCCGTAGTAGATCGAGGTCGTCCCGTTGGGATTGGTAAAACACTGCCCCGTGTTGAGCGGGAGGAAATACGCGAGCGTCGACTTCGCTGAGATCTGATAGTTGGAATTGCTGCACGTTACGCCCGCCGGCAGATAGACCGTATCGGTTTTCCATGGAATCGAATCGTAGGCGACCGTGAGTGAGATGTTCTTCGTGAAATTTGCGCCTAGTTGGGCGCCGATTACCTGACTGTCGATCTTGCCGATATAGGACTTTCCGCTATTGTTCTCCCAGCCGCCCTGCATTGCGATGAACGGCGCCCATTTACCCGGGAAGGTAAATCGACCGTCAAACCACTGCATGTTGGCAAGATCGGCGACCTGATAGAAATAGCCGTTGACGTCCAATCCGCGTCCGGATGGGTCGTTATAGCCGACTTTGCCGTACGTAAAACCGTTCGTCTGGATGCCGTTGCCGCCCGGAACGATAATGTTCGATGGCAAGCCGCTGCTGCCGGCCGGGTAGCTCGTCAAGAGCGTGTTCTGAGTAAACGACGAACTGGTGCGGCCCTCGAACGCAAACATATCGGCGCCGCCGACCGTCCAACCCGACGGCGTGGTGTAGTTCAAATACGCGCCTTGATATGCTTCGGGTTTTAAGCGCGTATCGGCCGGTCCGGCCCACGGTGTGTTAAAAAGCACGTTTCCGAACTGACCGTCGAAGCCGTGCGCCTTATATCCGCCGTATGCCTGATAGAACGTGCTCAGCGTGAAGCCGGGCAGCGTGTCGTCCGGATTGGTGTTCGGCGGAGTCTGACTGACGCAGACCGCGCCCTTGGCATGATTGGCGGGAACGACGCACGGACCGTCCATGGGATTAGCGTAAAGGTACGTGCCGCCAACGTACCAGCCGTTGGGAAAGTTGTATTGTCCGTGGACCGCGATCGCGTTGTTCCAGGAAGCCTGATTGACGCCGTTGGAGTTGTACTTGGCACCGGGCGTGAAGTTGAATTGCGTGCCCGGATTATTCGACGCGTTCTGTCGCGTGAAGTAGTACGCGCGATAGAATCCGCCAAGCGTTAACGGATTCGGAGTCGGCAGTGGCGGCGGAGGCGGGGCGACCGTCTCCACGGGAGCCGGCGGCGGCGGAGCCTCCGTCGGCGGTGGCGTCGCTTCCACGTAGCGCACCACGACGAGCCGTTTGTCGGGAACCCACTGCACGTAGCCGCCCATTCCTTCGGAGATTACGCGAATGGGGACCAGCACGACGCCGTGATAGACGATCGGCGGGACGTCGAGCGGACGCGATTCGCCGTTGACGACGACTTCGGGCTTGCCGACGGTCACTACGACCTCGGCGCCGGGCTTGGATATCGTGGCGACCTTCGTCGACGGGTCGTACGAGACGCTCGCGCCCATCTGCTCGAACATCGAGCGCAGCGGCACGTAGATCGCACCATTGCGTGCGAACGCCGCGAGCACCCGGCCCTGCTTGAGAAGGTCGGGAGTCGCGTAAACGTGATGGTCGTTGTAGAGGATTGGAATCTCGCCCGAGGGCGGCGAGCCGAAATCGGCCGGCGGCGGAGAGGAGGCTTGCGCCACGCGCGGAGCCTGCGACTCAGCCGAAGCGGATAAGGTGCCGCCAAGAAGCACTACCGCAAACGCAAGAGTAGCGAGGACGTATAGGGACTTCATTACGAGAAGGATCCTCCTGCTGTAAAAAGCAACTCGCGTCAACTTCTGGTTCCTTAATAAATAACCTGGGTCAATGACGAAAGTTTGGAAAATCAAAACGCCCCCGGCCCGAATGGGCCGAGGGCGGATTTACGGGGCGCCGAGGGACGTTAGAAGTCGTACTCGAGTTGGGCCCGGTTGTACTTAAAGAGCGGCAGGCCGCCGAACTCGGACGATCCGAGTTCAGAACCTGGCGGACAGTTCGTCGCCGCGGCTCCGCAGAACGTGTTCGAGAGCGAGCGCTGGATGTAGCGGTAGCGCAGCAGGAGACCCTTGTACGGTCCCTTGCCCGTATAGTGGCTGAAGCGATAGCGTCCGTCGAGGGTCCAGATGTTGGTGTTTTCCGGAGCCAGCGCGTTGCCGTAGTTATACCAGGCGTCGGTCGCGATGAAGACCCACTTGTTGTTCGTCGACGTATACTGCAGCCCGACCTTATACGAGTCGCCCGGGGCGCGCCGGTCGGCCTGGCCCTGCGTGACGCTGGTCGTAAAGAACGGATCGCTGTCGTAGTTGTCGGTGTACGGGCTTGCCCAGCCGCCGTAGTAAATCTGCGTCGTGCCGTTGGGGTTGGTGAAGCACTGCGCAGCGTTGAGCGGCAGTAAGTAGGCTAGGGTCGCGCCCTTGGCCGAGATCTGATAGTTGGAGTTGCTGCAGGTGACGTTCTTTGGAAGGAAGACCGTGTCGGTCTTCCAGGGGATCTGGTCGTAACCGGCCGTGAACTGCCAGTTCCGGGTGAAATTGAACCCGATCTGCGCGCCGAAGTCTTGGCTGTTGACCTTGCCGATATATGATTGCCCGGCGTTTTGGTCCCAGCCGCCTTGCAGCGCAATCCACGGCGCCCAAGCACCGTTGAACGTATACTTGCCGTCGAACCACCACATATTCACGAGGTCGCTAACGTTGTAGACGTAGCCGTCGGCGCTGAATCCGGGAGCCGATGCATCGCCGTAGCCCAGCTTCCCCATCGTGAAGCCGCTGGTATTGATGCCTTGTCCGCCCGCAACGTAGATGTTTGAGCCCATGCCGTTGTTGCCGGCCGGGAAACTCGTCAACAGCGTCTGCTGCGTAAACGACGAGCTCGTCCGGTTCTCGAACGTGAACATATCGGCGCCCTCGAACGTCCATTTTGACGGCGTCGTATAGTTCAAATAGGCACCTTGGAAGGCCGCGGGTTTCAGACGCGAATCCGCCGGGTTAGCCCACGGAGAGTTGAAGAGCACGTTTCCGAACTGACCGTCGAAGCCGTGCGCCTTATATCCGCCGTATGCCTGATAGAACGTGCTCAGCGTGAAGCCGGGCAGCGTGTCGTCGGAGTTGGTGTTCGGAGGAGTCTGCGAGACGCAGACGGCGCCCTTGATGTGGTTGGCGGGAACGACGCACGGACCGTCCATGGGATTAGCGTAGAGATATGTCCCGCCGACATACCAACCATTGGGAAAGTCATATTGCGCGTGGAGTGCGAGCGCGCTGTTCCACGTCGCCTGATTGACACCGTTGGAGTTGTACTTGGCGCCGGGCGTGAAGTTGAATTGCGTGCCCGGATTATTCGAGGCGTTCTGCCGCGTGAAGTAGTACGAGCGGAAGGATCCGCCCAGCGTTAAGGGGTTCGGTGTGACTAGCGGAGGCGGCGGCGCAACCGTCTCCACCGGCGCCGGCGGGAGCGGGGCCTCCGTCGGCGGTGGCGTCGCTTCTACGTAGCGCACCACGACCAGCCGTTTGTCGGGAACCCACTGCACGTAGCCACCCATTCCTTCGGAGATCACCCGAATGGGCACCAGCACGACGCCGTGATAGACGATCGGCGGGACGTCGAGTGGGCGCGATTCCCCGTTGACGATGACCTCGGGTTTGCCGACGGTCACTACGACCTCGGCGCCGGGCTTGGATATCGTAGCGATCTTCGTCGACGGATCGTAGGAAACGCTCGCGCCCATCTGCTCGAACATCGAGCGCAGCGGCACGTAGATCGCACCATTGCGTGCGAACGCCGCGAGCACCCGGCCCTGCTTGAGGACGTCGGGAGTGGCATAGACGTGATGGTCGTTGTAGAGGATCGGAATCTGGCCCGAAGGCGGCGCGCCGAAGTCGGCGGCCGGTGCACTCTGCGCCACTGGTGTTGCCTGTGTTTCCGCCAGTGCGCAAGAAGTGCCGAGCAGAACCATCGCTGCGCCGACGTACGCGGCGCGCGCAAGGATGCGTATCACGATAACGGTTCTCCTAAATGGCATTGAGGGGACTATGTTAACGAGTCTAGCGCCCGGCGATTAAGGTCTTCTTAACGACCGCTTAAGCGGCATGCCGGAAACGGCGCGGCCTAGCCGAACCGGCCGGTGATGTAATCCTCGGTGCGCTTATCTCTTGGCTTGGTGAAGATCGCGGCCGTCGTATCGGATTCAACGAGGTCGCCGAGCAGAAAAAAGGCGGTATTGTCGCTGATCCGGGCCGCTTGCTGCATCGAGTGCGTTACGATGACGACGGTGTACTGCTTCTTGAGCTGCTCGATGAGATCTTCGATCTTACCGGTTGCGATCGGATCGAGCGCCGAGGCCGGTTCGTCCATCAAGATGACCTCGGGATCGACGGCGAGGCAGCGCGCGATGCAGAGGCGCTGTTGCTGCCCTCCCGAGAGGTCGAGCGCGGACCGGTCGAGTCGATCCTTCACCTCGTCCCAGAGCGCCGCCTGACGCAGGCTGCGTTCGCAGATCGCCATGAGCTCCGTCGCGCTTCGCTCGCCGTGGATGCGCGGTCCGTAGACGACGTTATCGAAGATCGACTTTGGAAAGGGATTGGGCCGCTGAAAAACCATGCCGATCCGGTAACGGATCGTCACCGGATCGATCTCCGGCGCGTAAATGTCCTGATCGTCGAGCAGCACCTTTCCTTCGACTCGGGCTCCGGGCGTTAAATCGTGCATGCGATTGAGCGCTCGGATGAAAGTCGATTTCCCGCAGCCCGACGGGCCAATTAACGCCATGACGCGGTTCGCCGGCACGTGCAGCGAGGCGCCTTTTATGGCGCGAAAAGAACCGTAATAGACGTCGAGATTCTCAACGTCCATTCTAACTTGCGCCGAAACTGCGGGCGCATCGGCCGCTTGGGTATACACGTCCGCCGTCACTTCGTCGCCGCTCACGTCACGCCCGTTCTCGCGTTAAGAACGTTAAGACTCGGCACGCTTGATCCGCATGATGGGGAGGCGAATCGTAAACGCCGTCCCGCGCCCAAGCATCGACTCGGCCGAAATCGCTCCGCCATGCGCGTCGACGATTCCCTTGACGATTGCCAATCCGAGACCGGCTCCGCCGCTGCCGCGCGTGCGCGAGCGATCGACGACGTAAAAGCGCTCGAAGATGTGCGGCAGGTCGCGATACGGGATCCCCTCGCCGGTATCGCGCACGCGCAGGACGGCATCGCTATCGCGCGCGTCGAGTTCGACTCGGATTCGACCTCCGCCCGATGTGTGGCGCAGCGCGTTGTCGATTAAGTTGACGAAGACTTGCGAGAGGCGATCCGGATCGGCCTCGACGCGCACGGGACGCAATGCGGCCAGCTCGAGCGATACACCTTTGTTCGAGGCTTGCTGTTCGAACGAAGCGACGATCGGCTGGGCAACCTCCTCGAGGTCGACGTCGCGCAGTTTGAGCTTGAGCTGACCCGATTCGGCGCGCGCCTGTTCGAGCAACTGATCGACGAGGGCCGTCAGCCGGTCGACCTGCGCGAGCGCCTGAGGAACGAAGAGATCGCGAGCTTCCACCTCGGGAGCCTCGAGCACGGTCTCGAGCATCAACTTGATCGACGAGAGCGGCGTGCGCAACTCGTGCGAGACGTTCGACAAAAACTCTTTCCGTGCGCGATCGAGGCGGATGAGCGCGGTTTGATCGTCGGAGAAGATGACGACCCTGTGCGAGTCCTCCTCTCCTTCGGTGAGCGGATAGATCGAGACCCGATAGGTGCGTTGGCCGGAGGCGCCTGTCACGAGCAGCGGTGCGACCGATGCCTCGCCGCGTAGGGCGTCGCCGATTCGGCGTTCGACCTCGACGTTCGGAATCGCCTCGATGACGTGGAGATAGAGCGCCCGGTTCGGATCGAAACCGAAGGTCGTTCCAGCCGCGGCGTTGGCGAACTCGACGTGATAGCTGCGGTCGACGAGCACGACCCCGATCGGCAACGCGCGCACCAGGCGCGCGAACGTACTGTCGACCGCGATCGAACGCGCGGAGGAGTCCATGTGAGGCACGGGTTCCGAGCGAGACGACCGCGCTTCCGGGGCCCGGAAAAGACGCATCAGCAGCGCTCCCCCGGCGAGCCCGGCGGCGAACGCGAGGGTCGACCACTCGAGCGGGGTCAAGCTTTGAACATGTAACCGCGACTGCGAACCGTCAAGATGTGGCGCGGGGAACGTGAGTCTTCTTCGATCTTCTCACGCAGCCATCGAATGTGGACGCTGACGGTTTGCTGTTCGCCTTCGAAATCATATCCCCAGACCTTGTCGAGCAGCGTCTGCCGAGTCACGACGCGGCCGTGATTCTCCATGAGCACCCGCAGGAGCCCGAACTCTTTGGGAGCGAGCGCAACCTCCTTGCCGCGAACCGTGAGCTGCTGCCGGGACGGATCGAGCACGATCTCGCCGAGCGCGATCGCTTCGTCGTGGCCCCCATGAATCGAAGCCTGCCGGCGCAGCCGCGCCTTGACGCGCGCCAGGAATTCGTGAAGCGCAAACGGTTTCGTGACGTAGTCGTCGGCCCCGAGTTCGAGCGCCAGGACCTTATCGATCTCTTGGTCCTTGGCCGTGAGCATGATGATCGGGACGGGGCTGAACTTGCGAATTTCCTTACAGGCTTCGACGCCGTCGAGAACGGGAAGCATGATGTCGAGCACGATCAAATCCGGCTGTTCCCGCTGCGCCATCGCAATCGCGCTGCGGCCGTCGCCCGCGGTAACGACGGCGTAGCCGCTGCGCTCCAAGTTGAACCGCAGCGTCTGCAGGATCGCGGACTCGTCGTCCACGACCAGAATCTTCTTATTGAAGTCCGGGCTCTTCGCGGGCGCCGTGCGCGGCGGTTTCGCTTCCGTTGTTACGTTCATACGCCTTTACGATCGCGCTGTAGTCGAGCGCGCCGTCCCCTTGTGCGGAGCGAGCAGTGTAGAGTTGATATGCCAGCCCGGTGGCCGGCATCGGATGCTTGAACGCGCGCGCCGCGTCGAGTGCGGCCGCGAGATCCTTGCGCAGGAGATCGAGTGCGAATCCTCCCTCGAACGTGCCGGCGAGCCAGGTCTTCGGCAACCATTCCGCGAGCAGGTAGTTCGAAGCGGTCGCCGTGGCCAACACCGCTCGCACGGCATCGAGATCGGCGCCCGAGCGTTCCGCGAAGACCAGAGCTTCCACGTTTGCGATCATGACGTTCGAAATGATGATCTGGTTCACGAGCTTGACGGTTTCGCCCATGCCGGCAGGACCCAGATGGTGCGGGTTTCCCATCGCGCGCAGCACCGGCTCGGCCCGCGCGAATGCCGCCGGCGACGCGCCGGCCATAATGGTGAGCGTGCCTTCGCGCGCGCGTCCGGGGCCTCCGCTCACCGGCGCGTCGACGAAGTCGACCCCGAGCTCGGCAAGGCGTTGCGCGAAGCGGCGCGATGCGACCGGAGAGATCGTCGACATGTCGATGACGAGCAGGCCACGCTTTGCACCTGCGGAGATGCCGCGCGAGCCGAAGAGCGCGTCTTCGACGTGCGGCGCATCGGGAACGCAGAGCACGACCGCGTCGGCACGCGCTGCGAGCTCGGCGGGGTCGGCAGCTTCGGTGACGCCCTGCGCACGCAAACGCTCGAGCGCGTCGCGGCGGCGATGAACGCTCGCGATCACGTCGAAACCGGCACGGCGCAGCGCGGCGGCCATCGGCTCGCCCATCGTACCCAATCCGACGAACCCGACGCGCGCAATCACGAGCGGCCCTTTGGGCGCAGCCTCAGGATAACCTTCGGGGGGCGGCGAAGGCGCTGGCCATCATGACAGTAACCGCTACGCCAAGGATTCTTCGCCCGACCTTCGACGCTATGAACCTCTCGATCGGAAAGCGCACCCGGCTGCACCGGCTGATGTACGAGCACGGCCCGGCAAACGGGACGCTGATGATGCTGCCCATCGATCAGGGGCTCGAGCACGGGCCGGTCGACTTCTTCGACAACCCCGACGCGATCGATACCGATTGGATCTATCGGCTGGCGGTGGACGGAAACTTTTCGGGAATCGCGCTCCACATAGGACTGGCCGAGAAGTATCAGAAGAACTATGCCGGGCGGGTTCCGCTTTTGCTCAAAGTCAACGGCAAGACGAATATCCCACCCGACGACGAGGCGTTTAGTCCGCTGACGTCGTCGGTTGAAGACGCGATCCGCTTGGGTGCCGACGCGGTCGGCTACACGCTCTACGTCGGCAGCCCCGCGCAAGAGGTCGACATCGCGCAGTGCAACGAGGTTCGCCGCGATTGCGATCGCTACGGAATGCCGCTCGTGATCTGGGCCTATCCTCGCGGTTCGGCGATAAAAGCGAAGGGCGGCATCGAGTCGCTCTACGCAGTTGACTACGCCGCGCGCGTGGCCTGCGAAGTGGGCGCCGACGTGATCAAGCTCAACGAGCCGGTCTGGAAGCCCGACGATGCCGCGAAGCTTCCCAAGCCGTACAACACGATGCCCTTCGAGGACGTCGACGGTCTGCGCAGAGTCGTCAAATCGGCGGGGCGGAGCCTCGTGCTCGTCTCAGGCGGAAGCAAGATGGGCGACGAAGCGACGATTCACAAAGCGCACATCGCGATGGCGGCAGGGTGCGTCGGGCTTATCTTCGGGCGCAACATGTGGCAGCGCAAATGGGACGCAGCGCTCAGCATGGCGTCAAGCATCCACGACGTCATGAAGGACTACGGCCAAGAACAGTAACGGCGGCTTTTGTTTTGCTAGTGCGCGGTTGCTGACGATACGGCGCAGTGGCTGCACTGATACCCGACGGCGCCGCCGTGTTGCTGCGCAACCATTTGGTTCATGGGGCCGCGGCGGCCGCAGACGGCGCAGGCGTAGGTTTGACCCGCGGAGGCCGGAGCGGTCGCGCGTTCGTGGCGTTTGGCGACGTAAAAGCTGAGATAGATGATCCCGCCGACGATCCAGGGCGCCCACGCAAAAAAGGAGTCGAAGGCGTTACTCGAGATCTCGGCGATCACTTCTTAAAGTACTCGGCGTTGATCCCCGTATAGTTCTGCCACTTCTCCGGGAGGTCCGAATCGGCGAAGATCGCCTCTACCGGACACGCGGAGACGCAGGCTCCGCAGTCGATGCAGACTTCCGGATCTATGTAGAGCATCTCGTCTTCATCCTTACCGTGAATGCAATCGACGGGACAGACGTCAACGCACGATTTATCCTTGGTGCCGATACACGGTTCGGTGATAACGTAGGCCATAGATTTTTCAGCTTCCCTCGCTGGACGACGGCGCCCTTCAGGCCGCCGACCTGCCTCGCACGAGGCGTAACAACCACAGTAGCACGATAGCGCCGATCAGGGCGCAGACCATACTCGGAAGGTTGAAGCCCGTGACGCCGGTGTGTCCAAGCCAGCCGTAAATCCAGCCGCCGATAAAGGCGCCGATAACGCCGACGATGATGTCGCCGATAACCCCGCCGGGCGCCTCTCCGGGCACCAGCCAGCGGGCGACGATACCGACGATGAGGCCGAAGACGATCCAAGCCAGAATTCCCAAAACGTTCCTCCCGCCTTCCCGAGTGGAGGGACGCCATGTCCCTTCGGTGCAGCTTTACCATTATGAAGCGAACTTTCATTTGCCTGCTCGCGGCGTTGGCCGTTGCGACCTCCGCCGCTTCGGCCGCGCAGTCCGGTACGACTGAAATTACGGCGTCTGGAACGGGCAGCGTCACCTTGGCACCCGACATGGCAACGGTCGATGCGGGGATCGAAACGAATGCCGCAAACGCGAACGATGCGATCTCGCAGAACAACGCGATTTACGAGCGCGTCGTCGCGGCGCTCGAGAAGCTGGGGATCGCGCGCGCGGACGTCGCGCTGGCGTACTACAACGTGAACTACAATCCACCACCGAGAGCAGCGCAGCCTAATTCTGGCGAACGCTACGGATACACGGTTTCGCGGAACTTTACCGTCAAAGTTCGGCAAATCGGCAAAGCCGGAGCCGTAAGCGACGCCTGCACGTCGGCGGGCGCAACCGCGATCAACGGCGTCAGCTTCGGTTTGGCCGATTCTGCGGCAGCGCGCGGCCAGGCGACCGTCAAGGCCGTCGCCGACGCGCGTGCCAACGCCGAGGCGCTCGTGCAAGCGGCCGGTCTTCGGATCGTCGCGATCAAGAGCATGGAGCTGGGGGGCGCGGGACCACCGGGTCCGGTGCCGATGATGCGCATGGCCGCCGCTCCAAATCCGCCGACGCAATTCGATCAGTCGAACGTGAACGTGACCGTATCGGTCAGCATGGTTTTCCTCGCCGAACCCTAGCGGCGAAACCCGGCGGCCGGGCGGGCGGTAGACGAGAATGATGAATCGCCTCTGCGAAGCCTGCGGGAAGCTCCCCGCAGCGAGCTCGTTTGGCGGGCGGCACCTTTGTGCGGCCTGCGCTCAACGGCGCACCATGACCGGTGCGCTTCCCTTCCTCGGCGCGGCGCTCGCCGCCGCCGGCTTGATCGCGGGCAGCGCCTACCTCGCCGAAAAAATGCAGGGCGAGAACAAATCCTCCCCGCTCGACGAGCTTGGCCGACGCTTTCGTGGGGGTACGCCGACACTCGCCGCGTTTTCGCGCGACCTTACCGAACTGGCACGCGAAGGAAAGCTCGATCCCGTTATCGGCCGCGATACCGAGATCGATCGGATCGTCTCGATCTTGGCGCGGCGCAGCAAGAACAATCCGTGCCTCGTCGGCGAACCCGGCGTCGGCAAGACCGCGATCGTCGAAGGGCTCGCGCAGCGAATTGTCTCGGGCGACGCTCCCGCTTCCTTGCGAGGCAAGCGGATTTTGGCGCTCTCGCTCGGGCCTTTGGTCGCCGGAACGAAATATCGCGGCGAGTTCGAGGGGCGCGTCAAGCGCATTCTCGACGAGGTAAAGCGCAGTGCGCGCGACGTCGTGCTCTTTATCGACGAGTTGCACACGCTCGTCGGTGCGGGTGCGGCCGAAGGCGCCCCGCTGGATTTGGGCTCGATGATCAAGCCCGAACTGGCGCGCGGCGACTTACAGTGCATCGGCGCGACGACCTTCGACGAGTATCGCAAGTACGTCGAGTCCGATGCCGCGCTCGAACGCCGGTTCCAGCCGGTCATGGTCGAGGAGCCGAGCATCGACGATACGATCCAGATACTTCGCGGCCTGCGCGAACGCTACGCCCGCCATCACCGAGTGACGATCGACGAGACGGCGATCGAAGCAGCGGCGCAGCTCGCAGCCCGCTATATCGCCGACCGCTTTCTGCCGGACAAGGCGATCGATCTCATCGATGAAGCCGCGGCGTCGGTCGCGCTCGCCAATAAAGGCTCCGTCGAGTTTCCGCGCGTCGAGAGCCGCGACGTCGCGGCCGTCGTCACGCGCTGGACCGGCATTCCGCAGTCCTCGCTCACCGAGTCTCAGGCCGGAAAGCTGCTCGATCTCGAAGGGGTGCTCGCGCGGCGCGTGATCGGACAGGACCGAGCGATTGCCGCGGTCTCGGAGGCGATACGGCGCGCACGCACCGGCTTACACGATCCGCGCAAGCCGTTGGGCACCTTCTTATTCCGCGGTCCGAGCGGCGTCGGAAAGACCGAGCTTGCAAAGACGCTCGCAGAGGCGCTCTTCGGCAGCGAGGCGGCCCTGGTGCGCGTCGATCTTTCGGAGTACGCCGAGCCGCACACCGTCTCGCGACTCATCGGCGCACCGCCGGGTTACGCGGGACACGACGAGCCTGGGCAGCTAACCGAGCCCGTGCGCCGGCGTCCCTACTGCGTCGTGCTCTTCGACGAGGTCGAGAAAGCTCACCCCGACGTCGCATCGATGCTACTGCAAATTCTCGATGACGGGCGCCTTACCGATTCGAAAGGCCGCACGATCGACTTCCGGCACGCCTTGATCATTTTGACGACCAACCTGCAAGACGACGAACTGGGGGTCGCGTTCCGTTTGGAACTCCTCGATCGGATCGACGAGATCGTTCCGTTTCGAGAGCTCGGCCTCGAGCAAATCGAGGCGATCGTCACGATCCACGCGGACGCCCTCGCCGGGCGCCTCGGCGCGCGAAACGTTACGCTCAATCTATCGGACGAGGCGAAAGTCTATCTCGCGCGCGTCTCGATGGCATCGGGAAGCGGCGCTCGTTACGTGCAACGGACCGTCTCGCATTACGTGTCGACCCCGCTCTCGACCGCACTGCTGCGAGGAGAACTTCGCGACGGCTGCGCCGCCGAAGTAACGCTCGAAGGCGACGCGCTCTCGGTCCGCGCCGCTTAAGGGAGCAGCGTCGGACCGCCCGCCGTGGCCGGCGATAACGCAAGCGCGAGCGGCGCGTTGATTCCGTTGGCGATCGTTCCCCACGAACCGGGTGCGTACGGCGACGAGTAGAAAGTCACCGTATTATTTCCGTAGTTCGCGACGTAGAGATTCCCCGCCGAATCGACCGCGAGGGCGAGCGGCTGGCTCTGCCCGCCGGCGATCGTCGTCGGCGAGTTGGTGTACGGCGCAGCGTATTCGGTTACCGTATTCGCTCCCTGATTCGGCACGAAGAGATTCGAGGAGACCAGCGCGATCGAACCCTGCTCGTTGACGCCGTTCGTGATCGTCGCGACCGGCGCGCTCGCGTCGCTGAACGGCGGCGCGTACTCGACGACCGAGTTGGGCGTCGAGTTGAGATTCGCAACGAAGAGATTTCCGCGCGAGTCGAGCGCGAGCGAGCTGGGCGTATTGAGCCCCCGGGAAATAATGGTTGGCGTGCCGGCGTAGGGAGGCGTATACTCGGCAACGGTGCTCGCCGCCGCGTTGACGACGAAGAGATCGGCATTCGAATCGAGCGCGAGGCTAACCGGATCGTTCACGTTCGAAGCGATGGTCGCGACGGTGCCGCCGGTATAGGGCGGCGCGTAGATCGTCACGGTGTTGCTGCCGCTGCCATTGGCAACGAAGATATCGCCGCGGGCATCGACGGCCAGGGACTGAGGATGATTGATGCCTCCGCCGATGATGACCGGCGCCTGATTGTACGGAGGCGCGTACTCCGTAACGGTGCCGGGCTGATTCGCGACGAAGAGGTCGCCCGCGCCGTCGAAAACCAGCGCTTGCGGATTCGTCACACCGTTTTGAATCGTTGCCAATGGAGTGCTTTGACCGGCAACGTAGAGCGTGACGCTGTTCGCCGCGGAGTTCGCAACCCCCAGTAACTGACGTACGTCGATCCGCGCGGTGCCGGTACAGACCGCACCCGACTGCATGCATGGGTTCCCGGGCGCGCTGTAATTCGCTCCGACGTGCAGGATCGCAAAGCTACCGCTCGGAGCGCTCGATGCAGTAACGTAGAAGAGATTTGGTGCAGCGGCGCCTTGCGCAACGGAGACCGAGAGCGAGCCGCCCGATTGGTTTAGCGAAAAGCTCGTGCCCGTACCGCCGACCATGACGTTCTGATTCGCGTCGAGCATTTCGACCAGCAACGGATGCTTGCCCGCACCGTAGAGATCGACGACGCCGGCTTGAGTCTGCGCGCTCGTGAACGAGGCCGGCACGACGGCGATCTGGGAGGGCACGCCGCCGAGCGTCAGGTTCAGGGCGTTGTTCGATCCCGGCGATACGGTAAACGCGATCCCGGCACTCCCGACCGTTCCAACGTAGGCGCCCGAGGGAAGCGAGAGCGCGAGCTGACAGGTCGATCCGCCCGCAGCCGGCGTGCAACCGGCGGAGTTCGGACCGACCGAGACGGTTTGACTGAAGGTCGTCGGACCGCTCACGTTGATGGCGAGCGACTGCGATCCCGGCGCCGGCGCCGGCGTCGAGACCGGCGGCGTTGCCGGTGCCTGCGGGTTGGCGAGCGTTCCGGGAACCGCGCCAATCGGCGGAGGCGTTAGTTGAGGCGCGAGCTGTCTCATCGGGAGCGTTGCCCCCGCCGGAACGTAGATTCGGACGACCGTATTCCCAACGCCCGCGACACTGCCGGTACCGGCGCTCCCCGCCGGCACGAGCACGCTCCCCTCGCTACCGCCCCCCGCGCATCCCGCCGCTAGCGCGGCGGTAGCGAAGGCGACGGCGGCTCGTGCGGACCGCGCGTATCGCGTGACGTGCATTGGTCTGCGCCTAACGCAACAGGCGCTCGATGTTGTCGCGCATCATCGTGGGGGAGAGTTCGCCGACGACGATCTTGCAAACCGTCCCGCTCTTATCGATGAAGACGTGCACCGGCAGTCCATTGACTTCATACTGATCGCGCAACGTCCCGCTATCGACAACGATGGGATACGACAAGTGGTGCCCGCTGCGGAACTGCGCGGCCTTGCTCGCGTTCTCCAACACGTCTACGCCGACGATCTGCACGCCGCGACCGGAATACTCGCGCGCGAGCGCATCGATCGACGGAGCCTCTTCGTTGCACGGCGGACACCAGGTTGCGAAAAAGTTTAGGTAGATCGCCTTCCCGCGCAGCGAGGCCAGAGCGAGTCTCGGCCCGGGAATGCTCGGCTCGGACCAGTCCGGTGCCGCTTTTCCGACGTGCGCGACCTGGGACGAAGCGTTCGAACCCGCGGCCTCGCCGTGGGCGCACGCCGCGAGCGGGGCGATGAAAGCGATTGCGAGGCTCGCGATTCCCCTATCCATAGCTCGGATAGCCGATCGCCCGAAGGTCGAGCTCCATCTGCTTGACGAGTTCGCCCACTTCGCCAAAAAGCCGCTGTTCGCGCAGGAAGCGCAGCTCGCGCAGGCTCAGCTCGCGTCCGTAGATCGTCTGCGCAAAGTCGCGCAGCCAGGCCTCGACCGTACGTTCGCCGCCGCCGAACTGCGGATTCGTACCGATCGAAACGAGTGCCGGATAATCGCGCCCGTCATACCGCGCGATCGCGGAGTAGACGCCGTCCTTCGGGAGCAACTTTGCCGGAATGCGAAGATTTGCCGTGGGGAAGCCGAGCGAGTGTCCACGTCCCGCCCCGATCTCCACGGGGCCGCGAATCTCATAGCCGATACCCCCGAGCAAACGGTCGGCCTCCGCGAGCTCGCCGCGCTCGACGAGCGCGCGAATCCGCGTGCTCGAGATCCGTTCGCCGCCCTCGGTAACCGGCTCGACCGGAACGAGCCGCACGCCGCGCGCGGCGAGCACCTCACCCATGAGCCGCACGTCGCCGGCTCGCCGGTGTCCGAATCGGAACGTCGCGCCGACGACCACCCCGCGAACGCCGAGCCGCCCGATCAATATCTCGAGAAATGCTTGGGGAGAGAGCGTCGCGATGCGGTCGTCGAACTCGATAAAAAAGCACTCTTCAAATCCCGCCCGGGCAAAGAGCTCGAGGCGCTCTTGCGGCGTGCAGAGCAAGCGCGGCTCCGTTCCCGGCCGCAAGTGCGTTGCGGGATGATTTGCAAAGGTGAGCAATCCGGAGCGCCATCGCGGCCGCCGGAGCAACAGCGTTTGACGGGCGAGTTCGCGGTGGCCGCGATGGAAGCCGTCGAAGAAGCCGATCGTCAGCACCAACGGGCGATTACCGTCGCGCGCGAGTTCGTGACGAACGATCACTCGACGAAGACCTTGCGCGGCGCGAGCAGCGCGCCGAGTGCCTCGCCGACGCCGACCAGCGTTCGCGACGCATCACGCACGAAGACGTGCCGCCCGGTCGCGCCTTCGGGGAGCGGAACGACTCTGCCGGCGCGAAAGTCGGCCGATTCGCGAAGATCGAGCACGATCGTTGGGAAAGGAATGATATGTTCGGGCGCGATCAGCGCTTCCACCGGCTCGCGTGCGATCTCGTCGAGCGTGCGCGCCTCGTAGAGCACGAACGGCCCCGATGCTTCGCGTACTAGCGCGCCCATGTGCGCGGGTACTCCGATCGCACTCCCGATGTCG
Organism: Candidatus Cybelea sp.; assembly: GCA_036732685.1. Lineage (GTDB taxonomy): Bacteria > Vulcanimicrobiota > Vulcanimicrobiia > Vulcanimicrobiales > Vulcanimicrobiaceae > Cybelea. The sequence goes on from DAINBY010000005.1 coordinate 189,733, forward strand.
TGACAGAGCGTTCGGACGTACGTGCCCTCGCTGCACGCGATGCGAAGCCGCGCGATGCCCTCTCCGGAGCCCGTCGAAGGATCGACTCCGAGCAGGGTCAATCCGTATATCGTAACGGCGCGCGCCTTCCGTTCGACGGTCTTGCCCTCGCGCGCCAGCTCGTAGAGCCGCTTCCCGTGATGGTGCACCGCCGAGTACATCGGCGGCGTCTGCGCGATCCGCCCAACAAACGACGGCAGCGCCGCTTCCAAGCGCGCGGACCAGTCAGCCGGCACCGGCCGCTCCTCAACCGTCTCTCCGAGCGCGTCTTGCGTCGTCGTGGAACGCCCCACCACCAGCGTACACGCGTAGCTTTTTCGCTGATCGGTGAGGAGTGGAATCAGTCGCGTAGCTTTGCCGATCGCCATCGGCAAGACGCCGGCGGCTTGCGGATCGAGCGTTCCAAGATGCCCGGCGCCGAGGCGCCGCTCGGCCCCGTACAGCGAGTAGATGCGACGCACGCGCGCGACGGCGTTCGCCGAGCTCGGGCCGGCCGCTTTAAAAAGATTGACGAACCCAATCATCCTGCCAGGCTCCGACCAGCTACGTGCTCACGCGGGGTCGCTCGTCGCTCGCGTCCTGCTCGCTCCTGCTACGCCGCGCTCGCGCCACACGCTGATGAAAGTTATGACATCCTGTCAATGGCGCTCGCGTCGGAGTCCCCCGCATGAGCACGTAGCTGGTCGGAGCTACAAGCCTTCGGCGACGAGCGCGGCTTCGACGGCCGGAAAAGCCTCGGCTAGTGGTCCGTTATACGTCAAGCCGGAGGCGCGGAAGTGTCCTCCGCCTCCGAGCCGCTGGGCAGCGGCCTGCACGTTGAGCTTGCCGCTCGAGCGCAAGCTCACGCGAATCTCGCCGTCGATCGCTTTGAAGAGCGCAGCAACGTCGACGCCGTCTTGTCCGAGCAGCGTATTGACGACGTCCTCAGTATCTTCACCATCGGCGCCGGTCTGAGCGAGCATCGTATCGTCGACGTACGAGTAACAGTAGCGCCCATCGTGCTCGAACCGCATCGAATCGATAACGCTGCCCAAAAGTTTCGTCGCTGCGACGCGCCGCCGCAGGAAGATCTCTTCGGTGATCTCTTCCTTGTTAGCACCCTGGCGCATCAGTTCGGCCGCGAGCTCGAGCGCTTCCGGGCTCGTGTTGGAGTGCATGAATCCGCCGGTGTCGGTCATGATCGTCGCGAGAATGCAGGTGGCAATCGGCGCATCGATCGGGACGTCGAGTTCGCGTAGAAGATGCATCACGACGGTTCCCGTCGAGCACTCGCTCTCGAGAACGAAGTTCAGCGCTCCGAAGAGCGAGTTGCCGAGATGGTGGTCGATGTCGAGCATATTCTCGCGCTTCACCGGCGGCAGATGCTCGCCGGCTCGCCGCCAATCGCTCATGTCGCAGAACACGTAGAGCGTATCTTCCGGTAGATCGGACGGCAACTCGCGCGCGACCAACTCGGCTTCGGGGAGAAATCGGAGATTGCGCGGAACGCTGTCCTGTTGAAAGTATGCGACGCGCTTGCCCAGACGTTTGAGAGCGATGCCGAGCGCGAGCCCCGCGCCAAGCGTGTCGCCGTCCGGCTTGACGTGACTGACCATCACGAAGGCGCGACGCCGGCGTAGCTCGGCGACGACTTCTTGAGCGCCCGACAGGCGCGGCGTACTTTCGATCATTCGTTCTCCTCGGGGGGCGTACCGACGGCTGCCTCGCGCAGCGTCTTCGCGAGTTCGATCGCTCGTTCGGCCGAGCGATCCTCGACGAAAATAAGCTCGGGCGTGTGACGCAAATCGATCTTACGCCCAAGTTCTCCACGCAGAAACCGCCCGGCGTGCTGGAGCGCATCGAGCGATTGCCGCGCTTGGTGCCGGTCGCCGATCACCGAGACGAAGACCTTGCAATGGCGCAGATCGTCGCTCACCTCGGCACGCGTTACCGTCACGAACGCCAAGCGCGGATCTTGCAGCTCTTGCGCGACGAGCGTCCCGAGTATGCGCTGCACCTCGTGATCGATCTTCGCTAGCCGCTGCGGCTTCATGCGCGAACGAGCTCGGCCGCGACGCGTTCGAGCGCGTACGCTTCGATGACGTCGCCTTCTTTGAGGTCTTGGAACTTTGCGACCTGGATGCCGCACTCGAAACCTTCGGCGACTTCGCGGACGTCATCTTTGAACCGGCGCAAGCTCTCGATCTCGCCGTCGAAGGCCACGGCGGCGTCGCGAATGACGCGCACCTTGGCGTTGCGCGAGATCTTCCCGCTCTGCACGTAGCATCCGACGATCGTGCCGACTCGGCTCACCTTGAAGACCTGGCGAACCTCGGCACGTCCGAGCACGATCTCGCGTTCGACCGGCGAGAGCATGCCGCGCATCGCCTTCTTGAGATCGTCCTCGATCTCGTAGATGACCTGGTAGAACCGCAAGTCGACGCCCTCGTTCTCTGCGAGCCGCCGAGCCGTTTCGTCGGGCCGGATGTTGAAGCCGATCAGTACGGCGTTCGAAGCGCTCGCGAGGTTGACGTCGTTGGGCGAGATCGCGCCGACGCCGCCGTGAATGACGCGAATCTCGACGGACTCGGTCGAGAGCGATTCCATTCGCGTACGCAACGCTTCGAGCGAGCCCTGCCCGTCGGCCTTGATGATTAGGTTGAGCACCTTTCCGCCTTCGGTCGGCATCGACATGAACGTCTCGAGCGAGACGCGCTGCGTTCCCGTCGCGGCCATGCGCACGTCGCGGCGGCGAGTCGCACGCTTCTCGGCGGTCTCGCGTGCAACGCGCTCGTCGCTGACGACCATGAGCGTATCGCCTGCGGCGGGAACGTCGGCCAGACCCATCACCTCGACCGGAATCGAAGGGCCGGCCTTCTTGACCTGTTTGCCCT